>NZ_JADMSO010000010.1 GCF_015560805.1 Mediterraneibacter glycyrrhizinilyticus
AGGCTTTTTATTATTATCCTACACGCTACTGCTTACTCCATTCTCCCCAGCATAGCTGGGGGATTAGGATTTTCATTCACTTTCACACTTTAAAGTGTATTACAAATTTCTTGAAAATTCAAGCCGTTTTTGCAAGAAATTTGTAATTCTCGTTGACATTTTTTGGTATTTATCGTAAACTATAACTTGCACGATTCAAAGAGAGAAACAAAGTGAGGTGCCACAAATGAGGGATAAAGTTATTGATGTACTACTAGATGTTGGAGTTCCGGCAGGTGTAAAGGGATTTTCGTATATATGTGATGCAATTGAAATATTCGACACGGATCCATATTATGCAGATGGGAAAATGTCTGCATTGTATATTGACATTGCCAAGAAGAACGACACAACCTCTTCCCGTGTTGAAAGGGCAATCCGTCATGCTTTTGAAACTGCTATTATGAAAGGGAATCAGGATATGGTCAACAAATATCTTGATACAGTTAATACACAGAATTCGAATCTGCTGAAAACTCTCTACCTGAGATTAAAGCAGGAAGAACATCGTCGGAATGACTGCACTCCAGCCCATTGCTCTGTCCAGAACTGCGAGCTGAAAGCTGAGATTTATATGGAAGCAATGCAGATTTTATCCGATGAAATCGAAACGCTTCTTGCAAGAACCTTATCTTCTGTAAAGAAAAGTATGGATAATGCAATCAAATGATCTTCCTGATTTTTTAAGGGAGCATATCAACCGCAAAATCACACTGTTGATATGCTCCCTTTTTTATTCGTTGTTTATTATTTGATCTTGCTTTCCATCCAGCGATAGAAATCCTCATACACTTGATTCCGATCCCGTTCATTCAGCAATTCATGCCGATCTCCCTGATATAATTGAAGCGTCACATCTTGTATTCCGGCAGCTCTGTATTTCTCATAGATACGCCGGACGCCTTTTCCAAACTTACCAACCGGATCTTCCGTTCCTGCCGCCATCAAGATCGGCATCGCCTTAGGAATTGTAAATACACTCTCCTTTTTCTGCATACCGATCATTCCGCTGAACATATGATAATAAGCATTCACAGTAAACATAAACGAACAAAGCGGATCCGCCACATACTCATCTAGCTTTTCCTGATCACTTGTCACCCAATCAGCCCGTGTGCGAGCCGGCTTGAATTTTTTATTAAAAGATCCGACCACCATATTGTCAACCAGTTTGCTTTTAAAATGCCAGCCGCGCACCATTGCTATTCCACGGCACAGTCTTTTTCCAAACTTAAGGACAATTTGAGGACGTTCAGCCACAGCGCCGATGATCAGTGCCCCTGCCAGTCCGTTTCCATACATCTGAATATATTGACGAACCAGAGAAGATCCCATACTGTGCCCTAAAATAAAATACGGAACTCCGGGATATTTTTTCATTGTGCGCTGTCGCAGTGTATGCATATCTCCCAACAGACATGCATTCCCATACTTTTCATGGAAAAATCCGTATTCACTCTTACACTGTACAGACTTGCCGTGTCCCAAATGGTCATTTCCCACAACATAATATCCTTTTGAGCAGAGATACTCTGCAAACTCACGATACCTGTCTATATATTCAACCATTCCGTGACTGATCTGTAGAATTGCTTTCACATCGCCTTCCGGTTTCCACTCAATCGTATGAATCTCTGTATTCCCATCTTTTGACGGGAAATAAAATTCGTCTTTCATTTTATTCTCTACCTATCATCTAATTTTATATATTCCCGATGCGGTGCAAGCGGCTTATATGCCGGTCGAATAATCTTGTCTACATTCTTCAGCTCTTCCAAACGATGTGCACTCCATCCTACGATACGCGCCGCAGCAAAAATCGGTGTGTATAATGCCGGCGGCAAGTTCAGCATACTGTAAACAAGCCCACTGTAAAAGTCTACATTTGCATTAACCCCTTTATACATCTTACGCTTCTCACCGATAATAACCGGCGCCAGACGTTCTACTTTCTCATAAAGCGCATACTCTTGTTCACGATGCTTCTCTTTTGCAAGCTGCTGTACAAAGCCTTTGAAAATATCTGCTCTCGGATCGGAAATCGAATAAATCGCATGTCCCATTCCATAGATCAGACCTTTCTGATCAAATGCTTTTTTATCAAGCAGTGCCTCAAGATAACGACGAATCTGATCTTCATCTTCCCAGTCTGTGAGCGTATTCTTCATATCATCAAACATCTGTGTTACTTTTACATTCGCTCCGCCATGTTTTGGTCCTTTCAAGGAAGCCATCGCCGCGGCGATCGTCGAATATGTATCCGTACCGGAAGACGTTACAACGTGTGTTGTGAACGTAGAGTTATTTCCACCGCCGTGATCCATGTGAAGAACAAGAGCCATATCCAGAATCTTTGCCTCCAGTTCCGTATACTGCCGATCTTCCCGAAGCATCATCAAAATATTCTCCGCTGTGGAAAGCGACGGATCCGGAGCGTAAATATACAGATCTCTTCCTCTTCTGTAATTATATGCATGATATCCGTAAATCATCAGCATTGGGAACTGACTGATCAGGTTCAGACACTGCCGAAGAACATTCGGGATGGTTGTATCATCCGCTTTTGCATCATAGCTGTAAAGCTGGAGGATACATCTTGAAATGTTGTTCATCATATCCCTGCTTGGCGCTTTCATAATGATATCTCTTACAAAATTCGGAGGGAGCATTCTTCGCTCTGCCAACATCGCCTGAAAGTCTTTCAACTCACTCTGTGTCGGCAGTTCACCGAATAAAAGCAGGTACGCTGTCTCCTCAAATCCCGGATGATGTGCTTCCAAAAATCCTTTGACAATATCTTTGATATTGTACCCACGATAATAAAGATTTCCCTCGCACGGAACTTCTTCACCATTCACTACTTTCTTTGCGCAGACATCTGAAATATTCGTCAATCCTGCAAGCACACCTTTTCCATTCAGATCCCGCAGTCCCCGCTTCACCTCATACTGAGTATACAGTTCTCTTTCTATTGCATTATTCTCTTCACACTTACGGGCCAGTTCCTGTATTCTGGGAGTATTCTCAAAGAAAATGCTGTCTACATCCTTTTGCATATATGCGCTCCTCCTTTTTCCGTTTTTATATACTTTTTTATTATACTAAAAAACACATTTTTTGTACAATAAAATGTTTATTAAGTATTTATGAGAAAATCGTTACAAAATCACTCTTTCGTACGCATTCTTTCACTTTCACACAAGAGGTTGGAAAGTGCGGCAAACTCTTCCAAGGTCAGCGCTTCCCCTCTCACACTGACACTCTTTCCAATTCCCTCGATTGCTTTTTCTATTTCTTCTTTTGAAAATTGAAGCTCCAGAGAATTTTTCAGACCGTTTGCCAGTGTCTTTCTTCTCTGATTGAACGACGCCCGTATGATACGGAACATCAACTTTTCATCTTCTACCTGTACCGGCGGTTCGTCATACCGTTCCAGACGGATGACCGCAGATCCCACTTTCGGTCTCGGCATAAAGCAGTTCGGCGGAACATTCGCCACAATATAAGGCTTCGCATAATACTGGACTGCCAAAGAGAGCGCGCCGTAATCTTTTGTTCCGGGTCCTACCTGCATCCGGTCGGCTACTTCCTTTTGTACCATAACTGTGATACTTTTTAACGGTACATGATTTTCAAACAATCCCATAATGATGGGGGTGGTAATATAGTACGGCAAATTTGCAACCACTTTGATCGGTCGTCCGCCATTCTCTTCCTTCGCTAATTTTGCAATGTCAACTTTAAGTACGTCGTCATTGATAACCTGCACATTCTCATATCCCTCCAGCGTATCTTCCAAAATCGGAATCAGCGCCTTATCAATCTCAATGGCAGCCACTTTCCCCGCCGCACATGCCAGATATTGTGTCATCGTTCCGATTCCCGGACCGATCTCAACAACCATATCCTCTTTTGTAATTTCTGCTGAACGGATGATCTTATCCAGTACATGTGTATCGATCAGAAAATTCTGTCCGAATTTCTTTTGAAACGAAAAATTATACTTTTGGAGTACCGCAATTGTATTTTGCGGATTTCCCAGCGTTGGCTCTTTCATATCCCGTATATCCTTTCTGCATTCTCCGATGTGATCTGAATCACTTCTTCCGGTGTAATTCCCTTTAACTCCGCGATTGCCGCTGCTACATATTTTAAATTCAGTGAAGAATTTCGCTTTCCCCGATTCGGTTCCGGCGAAAGATACGGGCAGTCTGTTTCAAGCACAAGAGATTCGATCGGAACTTCCTGAACAGTTTCTTTTAATTTCCGTCCGTTTTTAAATGTGACAACACCGCCGATCCCAATCGAATATCCCATCTTGACATATTCTGCCGCCATCTCCGGCGAATAGGAATAACAGTGTATGATCCCGCGCAGTCTTTTTCCATATTCACGCATGATCTCCATTGTATCCGCCGCCGCATCCCGGCTGTGGATATTGACAGGCTTTCCCAGCTTTTCTGCCAGTTCCAACTGTCGGACAAACCACTTTTTCTGCACATCGTGACTTTCCTGATCCCAATAATAATCCAGACCGATCTCGCCGACCGCGACGATCTTCTCTTCCTTGAGAAGCTGCTCCATCCTGAACAACTTCTCCTCATCCAGTCCTCCGACCTCATCCGGATGAACACCGATCATTCCATATACGAACGGATATCGCCTTGTCAATTCTATCACGCTGTCCCAGGATGAGATCGCGGCGCTCGCATTTACGATCTTCCCGATTCCGTTCTCCTGCATCATGCCGAGCAAAGCTTCCCTGTCCGCATCAAACTGCTCATCATCATAATGTGCATGTGTATCAATTATCATCGCTATGATCCTCCAGTGATCCGGTAAAAACCGGATCCAAAAAAATATTGTTTAAAAAACCGGGGAATTATAAGGTCATAAAACCACCTATGTGCAAGCACAAGGTGGTTTTATGACCTTTTGACCCTGACATTTGAAATCTATTATAGCACAATGTCATCCAGCTTTTCAAATGTATGCACGTCGTAAGCTTCCACTGTATTTCCTGCAATAAGATAAAATCTATCCCCTACATAAAAAGCACGTACATTTGTTGCATAACCTGTCATATCCCGCTGCATCAGGCATGTAAATCCATCTTCTCCATAAGAAAATACATAATAGCTGATCGTCTCTGCATTTACGGTAAATCCGATCAGGTTCTTTTCCGGATCCGCCAATACCACTTTATAATTGTAAGCAGCATCTGTGGAATACGCACCTTCGATCACATACTTTTGAATCTCCCTGACGTCTTTCGGGTCACTCACATCAAACATAGATAATTTCACCCCGTTTGTCGTCATTCCGGTTGGATCTGTATCCATTCCAATCCCGAGAAGCAGACCGTCTCCATACGGATGAAGATACTCGGAAAATCCCGGAATCTTAAGTGCACCGAGTATTTCCGGCTTTTTCGGATCGGAAAGATCTACGGAAAACAACGGATCCATTTGACGGAATGTTACGAAATATCCGGTATTTCCGATAAACCGTGCGGAATATATACTTTCGTCCGGAGCGAGTTCTTCGATTCTGGACAATTCTTTTAACTTATCATCCAAAACATACAGTGTATTTGTAGTAACGGTCTTTTCCGTTGTCTGAACAGAGTCTTCCTCTTGTGAGATCGGCATAACGGAATTTCCGAATCCTGGCGTCACTGTTGTCACCAGACGAAGATTTCCCTCATATTCATCGATACTGAACGAATCATTCAATACACCTTGAACCTTTGCCTGTGCCACAGCTTTTAATTCTCCGTTTTCATAAGATAATTTTCGGATCCATGTTGCGTCTGTCTCTGTTTCTTTTGATGCATACTCCGTCTCACAGATATAAATGTTCTTTCCGCTCACATAACAGAGACCTGCTGTTCCGAATACCGCTTTACTATCCGTCTCTTCCCCGGGATCCTGCAGCGAAAATGAAGTGATCACCGTATAGCTGCTTCCGCGTTTGACCGGTGGGATCACAATATTACTGCTGTCCATATATTCGCCCTGTATCGTCGGAATATATCCCGAAAGATCCGTTCTCAGCACCGATATATCCGCGCGAAAATCACTGAACAGATACACATATCCGTCCACGATCCGCATCGTATGATAGCTTCCGCTCTGTGTGATCTTCCCCAATGAAACCGGATTTTCCGGATCGCTGATGTCAAAAGTCTCTGCTGTCGTATATTCTCTGTACGGATACGAACCGGTGGGGCCTGTCTCCTCCGGATACTCTCCATACACGGCAACCAGACGGTCCCCCTCAACAAAAAATTCGGAAAAATGAACCTCTCCGTTCAGCGGAATCTCCCCGATCTTCTCCATCGTCTCCTGCTCGATCCCGACGATCTCGATCGTCTGATTATTCAAAATATACAGCCGCTCTCCGTCTGTTTTCGCAATATCACCTTCTCCGACGCCATCCTGCCGGATATTCGTATCCGAATATCCCGCACCGCCCGTACTGTCTGCCTCCATGGTCTGTGCACTTGAGGCAGTATCGCTCACGGCGTTCTTTTCCGCTCCGTAAGCCGCAGCATCCTTTTCCTGTGCATCCCTCTCTGCTTTTATAAATCCATAGATCTGATCAAAATCTTCCGCTGTATCAATCCTGCCGGCTGTGACCTCACCGCTTTCGGTCTTTTCCCCCTTGTCTGCTGTCTTATACAGGGTTTCTCCATCGTCCGGGCTGAGTCGATTCCACATACCGACTGCTCCGATCCCCAGTACGACCACGCCGCAGGCTGCAAACGCTGCCGCTTTCTTATAGTAGGATCTTCTCTTTTTCTTTGCTTTTTCTTCTAATCTTTCAACAACTGCTTCCGGCTGCAAAGAAGCAGGAACTTCTAATTTATCAGTCTGTTCATCAATCAGCTTTTTGATGTTTTTCCCATCCATCTCCATACTGAAATCCCCTTTCTTTCACCCTAATTTTCAAGGATCCGGTGCATCTGTTCCAATGCTCTCGACTTCCGGGAACGAACCGTTGCCGGATTCATCTCCAGAATCTTCCCGATCTCCTCGCTGGAATATCCTCCGAGCACAGACCAGGCAACGATCAGCCGATCGTCTTCCCCAAGCAGCATCAAAGCTTCCCTCACATCATGGTCTGATGCGTGATCCGGCTCTTCTGCGATCAGCTCATCACTCAGTTCCTCCGTCTCTCCTTTTCGTAAAAAACGCTTTTTGCATTGATTCGCCAGGATCGTAAAGATCCAGCTTCGGAAAGATTCCTCCTTTTTCAGACGGTCGATGCCCTCGTAGGCTGCAACAACCGTCTCGCTTACCACATCTTCCGCGTCCTGCTTATGGCGCATCGTATACAATGCAAATCGGTAAAGTTCTTTATAAATCCTCCCATATAATACGCCGAATGCCTGAATATCTCCCCGGCGTGCTCTGCGGATCAATACTGTTTCCGAACAGTTTTCAAAATCTTTCATCCGTTCCCCTCCTTTCTTTCCGGACAAAATACGTCCGCTTCTACTGTTCTTATCTATTAGAGTCAAAAAAAGTCTGCTTTGTTGCAAAGAAATCCAAAAAATTTATAATGCAATAAGATTTACAATTCCGGATCACAGTTCCGGTTTTGTATCGTCCGGATTTTTATCATCCGTTTTCTTGTATTTCTCATATAAATCTTCCCCTGCCAGCTTCATAATATCCAAAATCTCTTCTTCGGACATCTTCATATATTTTGCCAGCTCGTCGATCGTTACCGCACGGCCTTTCTCGTCTGCAAGCTGATGAAGCGTATCATCCAGATGATTGACCTGTTGTTCCATCTTTCTGTCGCAACGCTTCTGTTCCTGCTGTTCTTCGATCATCTGTGCCATTCCCTGACGGATTTCATCCAGCAAAAATGCTTCCGCATTTTCCGCACCGTCCAGAAGATCCAGCGCAAGCAGAAGACTGACATTTCCCTCCTGTACCAGATCCCCTAAAAATACCTCTTTCGTGTGCATCTGCTCCGCAATGCCAAGCACCGTCATAAGGTACAATTCCGTCAGACGGCTCTTCGCAAGCCCATCTCCTGCCGCCGCAGCTTCAAAAAGTCTCTCCCTTTCTCCTGCTTCTGCCGGACGGATTCCGGAAAGTTCCCTGCGGTATTCTTCCAGATACTCTTTTTCTTCCGGCGTATATGCCGCCGCTGTCTCTTTCTCCGCTTTCTCCGTCAATTCCTGTCCTTTCATGTATCCGACCACAGAAATCTTCTGCGTGAGCAGGTAATCATATACAAGCAGCATCTGCTCCTCTGACAATTCACTGTCCCCAAAGAATGCTCCGACCTCTTCTGTTGTGATCCGATTGCCGCTGACTGCCGCAATATCCAATAATTCTTTTAATTTTTGCAGAAATTCTTTCTCGCTTCCCATGCGCTTCGTACACCTTTCCCTTTTCAGATTATGATTCTTTAGACTATTAGAGCAGGGAATCACTCCCTGCTCCTTGTATCATCTCTTTTTGTATCGCTTATTCATCTCTAACCTTTGTAATAATTGATCAAGCATCCTTTTAAAATGATCTCTCTTTCCGCATCTGTCATGTCGCCCAGGCGAAGTGTGATCTCTTTCAATTCTGCGCCGACCACATAAGCTTTTACCTCGGACTGCTTCTTTTCGATCACATTTCTCACATCCGGAACGAACAGATACTCGCCGTTCTTAAACGGAAGCGCTTCGTGATCCGCATCTGTCAAAAACGGAAGCATTCCCCAGTTGATCAGATTCGAACGATACCGCTTTGTTGCGTATTCATTGGCAATATTTGCCCAGCCGCCAAGCACTTTCTGACAGGACGCCGCCTGTTCACGGGCGGATCCGTCTCCCGGTTTCACCGCAAAGATCGTGCTTCCGACACCGATATTACCCTCTCCGACTTCGGGATACGCTTTCCGGATCGTCTCCATAACCGGTTTCAGTTCTTCCAGTGCATCTAAAGGACAATTTCCTGCTTCGATCGCTTTCTGTGCTGCCTGTACCTCTTTCGCACGTCCCACATATGCCGGATCCTTTCTGGAAAGTGCGAATTCCGCAAGTCCCAGCGGATTAGAACGGTAAGAGGAAGTCTCTCCGGACGGGATCAGCTCATCGGTCGTCGTCACCGGATCATGAATCTCGGAAACAACTTTCAGGATCAGGTTCTCCGGCAGCGCGGACATTGCCGGCCAGTCTTTGATATTCGGTCCGAATTTGATCTCCACGGACGGATCTGCTACACCCTTACTGTCAAATACACGATTCGCATAAATGCTGGAATCAAAATGATATTTCTGTCCTTTATATTCCACATCCATCGCCGTTGCCGGAGTCAGGAATCCTTTGTTTGCCGCCGTTGCCGCGATCGAACGTGCATCCATAAGCGCTACGGACGAAATCTGTCCGCTCTGCAGCTTGGATCCCTCACGGTTCGGGAAGTTTCTTGTCGAGTGACGGATGGAAAGCGCATTGTTGGCCGGCGTATCTCCCGCACCGAAGCACGGACCGCAGAATGCCGTCTTCACGATCGTTCCCGCTGCCATCAGATCTGCAACCGCTCCGTTTTTCACCAGTTCCATATAAATCGGCGTACTTGCCGGGTATACGCTGAATGTGAACTCGTCCGCACCGATATTCTTTCCGCGGATAATGTCTGCCGCTGCGCAGATATTTTCAAATCCGCCGCCCGCGCATCCTGCGATGATTCCCTGCTCCACATACAGCTTTCCGTCTACGATCTTGTCCTGCAGTGTGTAATCGACCGCACCGTCCAGACTGACAAGCGCTTTCTGCTCTACATCGTGAAGAATGTCTTTGAGGTTTGCATTCAGCTCATCGATCGTATATACGTTGCTCGGATGGAACGGCATCGCGATCATTGGTTTGATCTCGCTTAAGTTCACATAAACCATACCGTCATAATATGCGCATGCTCCCGGATTCAGTTCTTTATAATCGCCGCTTCTTCCGTGGATCTCATAAAATTCACGGATCTTTTCATCTGTCTTCCAGATCGAGGACAGACAAGTCGTCTCGGTCGTCATTACGTCGATTCCGATACGGAAATCCGCGCTCAGTTTCTCAACGCCCGGTCCGACAAATTCCATTACTTTATTGTTTACATAGCCATTTTTAAATGTCGCCCCGATGATCGCCAGCGCCACATCCTGCGGACCAACGCCTTTCATCGGCTCGCCGTCCAGATAAATACCGATCACTCCCGGCATCTTGATATCATAAGTCTTGTTCAGAAGCTGTTTGACAAGCTCCGGACCGCCCTCGCCCATCGCCATCGTTCCGAGCGCACCGTAACGGGTATGGCTGTCGGAACCGAGGATCATCTTTCCTCCGCCTGCAAGCATCTCTCTTGCATACTGATGGATGACTGCCTGATGCGGCGGAACATATACGCCGCCGTATTTCTTTGCGCAAGTCAGTCCAAACATATGGTCATCTTCATTGATCGTACCGCCGACCGCACAAAGCGAGTTGTGACAGTTTGTCAGCACATACGGGATCGGGAACTTCTCAAGACCTGACGCTCTGGCTGTCTGGATGATCCCGACAAATGTAATATCATGGGAAGTCAGCTTATCAAATTTGATCTGCAGATTCTCCATATTTCCCGATGTATTGTGCGCACTCAAAATACTGTATGCCATCGTATTTTTCGCCGCTTCTTCTTTAGAAATCGGAGCCTGCACTCCCGCTTTGTCTTCTACAAGTTCTTTTCCGTTGAGCAGATATACTCCGTTGTCATATAATTTGATCATGTAAATCCTCCTTTATTTTGCGCCGTATGCACGGTGTTTTTCTTTGCGTCTAATCTCTTTCGCGCAGTACTTTTTTTACCTCGATCTTTGTCTCTCCAACCCCGATCACATCATCTCTCTGGATCACAACCGGCTGCTGGATCCTGCGTCCGTTCAGATATGTACCGTTTCGGGAACCCATATCTTTCAGATACAGCTTGTCCTCTTTCCGAATGACCGCGCAGTGCAGTTTTGACACTCTCGGATCATCCTGTACCGACAGGAACCTCTCAAATTCCGAACTGTTCCGGCTTCTTCCGATCCCGATATTGTCATAGAAAATGAAATCAAATTTTTCCCATGTATCGAGATTCTCCAGAATCAGTTTCCATTGCTTTTTCACCGGACCTTTGGACGTAAGTTCTTTCCCACGCTCGCCTGCTGCCGGAAACGGCGTTGTCTGCCCCGGCACTTCCCTGTGATCCACTGTTTCTTTTACACGGCGCGGCTGGCGATATTCTTCTTCGTACTCATAATCGTCATCTTCCAGATCATCTTCGTACTCCTCGTCGTAGTCATAACCGTCCTGCGTCTTTTTCTCTTTTTTCAGCGCTACAATGATGATCACAATGAGCAGCACCGCAACAAAGATCAAAATCCCCATCACAATCCAATACCACATACGTTCATCTCCTTTTAAACTTATTTTATCTTACTATATTTTTTCACCGCAGGCAAGAAAAAACGGCGGGATCCTCTCCCACCGTTCTCAATGTAATGTCACTCGAACTCTTTTCGTCCGCATTTCCGCAACCTCTTATTCATACTCATCCGCGGGCTTGTCCGTCACCCGCACATTTCCGCTCCCCTGTTTTTTACTTCGATATGCGTAGCGCAGGTGTACAAAGTGGAAAACGGTCGTATTTTCCCTTGCGCACTGACGCCAGACTCTGTCATGCCAGAAATTCCTCCAGGATCTGCCGGATCGCCGCCTCTTTCAACGCCGGCCGATCCTCCCCGTCTGTTTCCCGGCTCACACGTCTTTCTGCCGGAGAACGTCTCTTCTCCCCGTTCTCCACATTTCTTGGTTCCCCCTCAATATTGATCGGAAGTTCTGTCTCCGTTTCTTCTATATAATGAGCAGCTTCACTGTACCGCTCTTCCTGAAAGCGTTCTTCCTGCTCCTGCTCTGCCTGCAAAAATCCCTCTTCCGGAACTCCCCGTTTCTGACGGGTTTCCTGCCGCCTTGCCTCCTGCACTTTTCTGCGGGAAACGGGACGTTCCTGTCCTCTTCCTGCCCGGGATCTCATTTCCTTTCGCTTCACACTTTTCAGCGGTCCTGCCGCCGGTTCATTGGCTGCGCTGCATTCCACAGCCTCTTTTTCCTGTACGCTCCCCGGCTGATTTCCCTGTACATTTCCCTGTGTATTTCCGGCGCCGCGCACAGCTGCTTCCGGCTGGATCACATCGATCCTTGCTTTTTGTTCCCGCTCGCTCTGACGCAGCTTTCGGTACTTATAGGCACATACATTTTCCAGATAATCCACCATATAATTTTTGATCGCTTCCATCCGATACTGCTCGTCCGATACTTGACTGATCACAAACAGCAGGACCATCTCCGCGGCTCCAAGCGCTGCGAACTGATACACACGTTCGCCCATTCCAAATGCAGTGTAATTGAAAACAGCTCCAAGCGCCGCCAGAATCCCCGCAAACCAGATGGACTGCACCTCCAACTGTCTCCAGGTATGGATCCGAAATCCCATCCCCCTGTATTCATATATGTATTTTTCCACAAATGCTTCTGCATTTTCTACTCTGTCGTGCAGCATGCACGCGTGCTCATATTTCGCGCGTACCAGTCTTATCAGTCTGTGTGTGCTCTTTGACATGTTGCCGGCTGCCCGTGCCATCCGACGAAGCGTAAACAAATTTACAACTTTTGCCACGCCTCCGATGACTCCGACCGCTATCATCAGATAAAACATAATATCGGTGCCGGTGATGACTTCATAAAACATAGCCAAATCCTCCTGTTATGAAATTTATGCACAATGATCCGGGATTGTGTCCGAAATCATTATATCTCAAATATCCGGCAATTTCTTCCATAACCGTTTGACACATTTCTACATCTGCCGCAGTTTTTGTCTAAAAATACAGTTCCGTAGTTTCTATTTCCGTTTTCTCCTGACTTTCTTGTCAGATTTGTGCACTTCTTCGGGAAATTTGACTTACGATTCCCTCCCATCTTTGCGGCTCTCCATCTGTTTTGGGCTGCCTGACGATACGAAGATTATTTCTGCCAAAACCGTGAGCCCCGTAAACAGGATCGTATTTTTCAGATCAGAAAAGACCCGTTCGTCTCCCGGGCACAACAAGCAGCGCTGAAGTTCCCTAAATACTTCCCGTTTTTCGGCAATCAGCCGTGGAAAAAATCCCATATCCGACCACATTGTGGGCAGATAATCGCCGCTGAACCGAAATGTCCACGCAAGCCCTGCTGCCGTCATCCCGCAAATTGCCCCTGCGACCAGCATTTTTGCCAAAAATCGGATGCCGGATCCTGAGATCCGGTTCAACTGGCGATATCCGTTTCTTATGTATACAAAAAACAATAGCCATAACGGAAGCGAAACAATAGCCCTTGCAAGTGCGCTGTACAAATTTCCCTCAAAAAAACCGTTTGCTTCCTTTCCGGTCATCTGCATCAAAAGACTTTGTGCGGAAGAAGCCGGCTTCGATTTCTCCCCGTATTCCAGAAAAATCCCGTTCAGTCCCTCTTCCTCTTCTGCCCGGACAGCCGCAAATATACTTCCGTTTTTCACACATCCTCGAATGTAATACTCCATTCCCGCGATCGTGATCCGGTTTCCCTGTACGTTTTTTGTTCCAAATAATTTTTCCGCAAGCGCTGTACTCACCATACAGCCCTGCACATCGTCTTCCCATGGATAACTGCCGCCGGCGAGTTGTCCCGCAAAGAAGCTTTCCATACTTCCTGCGATCTTCCATACATCAGCTGTTACCACTTCCCGGACTTCACTGCTTACAGACTGCATTTCTTCCATGGACCATCCTGTCGTCTGCGGCAATACATCCGCCTGTTCTCCCGGTTCTTTCTGTTCTGCCTGTTCTGTGAACGCGGATAATGCGCTCCGGGTGAGAACGGGCGTATCATAATATGCATTGAAACATCCCGCTTTTTTTTCGGTCTCTCCATAAAACAGAAGTGCCAGAAACCAACACCCTGCTCCCAAAAAGACGATGCCTGTTTTGATCCATTTCTTTTTCATTCTTCAAGCCTCACCTTATCTCCCGGCGCAATCTCTTTACTACTCCCGATGATCACCTTGTCATCCGGATCAAGCGCTGCGTTTACCGCCGCGCTGCTCCCATCCTTTTCAAGTACCGTCACCGGAACCCGCTTTGCTTTATACTCATTTCCGAGTATCGTTTCCTCCTGTTCTGCCACAAGGCAGAATGTACCGTCCGAATCTTTTCTGACTGCCGAAAGCGGAAGAATCTGCTGATAAGCCGACTCCGTCTGTCTGCTGATCTCATACGAGACCTCACTGCCGTACATGGCTTCATTTTCTTCCAGCGGTACATAGAATACTCCCGCCATATTTTGTCCGCCCGATGCGCTTCCACCTCCCTGTGCACTCTTCTCTCCCGCTGTTCCGAAAGAGGCATCCGCTCCAAACCGCACTTCTTCTACATTCTTTTTCAATGCTTTTCCTTTTCCCGGAACCGTCACCGACACTTCGTCCCCCTGTTCGATCTTAGACAGATCTTCCGCCGTCAGAGCGCCCTTGATCCGGTATCCTCCACAGCCGAGCATCAGAAAGGAAGTATCATCCGTCACATTTCCCGCTGTCATGGAACTCTTTTTTAATACACCGTCCACAGGCGCTTTGACTTCTCCGTTTTCATTCTGCATCTGTACCAGTTTTTCCAGTTCTTTCCTTGCAAGATCCAGATCCACCTGCGCCGACTGTACACTGTAATTGCCAGCTTCCGCTGTCTTCTGGTCATTTTCCGCCGCGGCTGCGTCTTGCTCCTGCGCGCTCTGATACGCATTATACGACTGGGTTCTTGCCGACTCCTGATTCTGAAGTTCCGTCTCCGCCTGTGTTTTCTGTGCCTCCAATTCCTGCACTGCTCCGTCGTAGACTGCCTGCGCCTGTGTTTTTCTTTCCACTGCCGCTGCTTCTGCCTGTTGGCGCAGCTTCTCTGCCTCTTCTGGTTTTCCCTCACTTTCCATCTGCTGTGCCTGCTGCATTGCCGCTTCTTTTTCCGTTTCCGCAGCCTGTATTTCCGCATCCAATATCTGCTGTTGCTGTGCGGTTCCCTCATTCCACGCACGCTCCGCCGAGGAATAGGCCTCCCATGCTTTGGAATAATTTTCCTCTGCCAGTTGTACGTCTCTTGCTGCACCCTCGGAAGCCTCCACTCTCGCCGGCGGTTCTCCCGTGAGCTGAGCCTGTCCGACTGCCAGCTCCAGTTTCGTGATCTCTGCCTGTTTCTTCTCTATGCTTTCCTGCAAATATGCCTTATCATACTGCAGGATCACGTCTCCCTGCTTTACAGCCGATCCGGTCGGTTGTACCTTTTCCACACGCAGTCCGCGTTGCAGTGCAAGCAGATGTTCCGATCTTGTCTCCACCGTTCCGTTCCCACGGATCAGAATGTTGAGTTTTCCCTCCTGCACCCTGCCTGTCGTCACCGTCGGCACGACCATAGATGCCGCCGCACGGGAAACCGCGGTGCAGACCGCCATCACAAGAAAAAATACGGCAAATGCGGTCGCCGCTGTCTTTTTTTTACTGATCTTCATTTTCTTCATGTACTTACTCCTTTAGCCCTGATGCAAGAATCCCCTGCTCCAGATAATCCTGCCCGCAGGCAAACAAAAATACCGACGGCGCCATGATCAGGATCGAAGCCGCAAAAGCGGTTGCAACATCATTTGCCGTAATATTGGACAAATACAATGAGACCGGAAGCAGACTTTTCGTCTTCAAAAATGTCATCGGCGCCTCGATCGCATTCCAGCATTCCATGAAATTCAGGATTAGCGAAGAGACGACTCCCGGCATTCCGAGAGGCAGTCCGATCCTGAAAAATACTTCCCATGTGCCCGCACCGTCCACTTTTGCAGCCTCAAGCAGCGAATCCGGTATCTGCTGAAAAAACTTCGTCATCAGAAACACCGGAAAAGTGGAAAAAATCCCCGGAAGTATGACCGCCCAGTGTGTATCCAGTATCTTCAGAAAAGACAACACCGTATAACCGGAAACCATCGTGACCTGAAACGGCAGTATCATTAAGATCATATACAGATAAAGCACGAGTTTTCGTCCTTTAAACCTGTACCGTCCAAGCGCCCACGCCGCCGGAAGCCCGACACAAAGCTGTCCTGCCAGTACCGTAAACGTCTGTCTGCATGAATTCCAGAACATCACGAAAAAATCAGGACTGTCCAGCAAAAGCTGCAGATACGCTTTCAATGTCGGATAAAGCGGAAATAATTTCCACTGAAGTTCACCGCCGCTTCCGTAAAGGACACTGCCGTAACTTTCCTTTAATTCTGCCGGTCCCATCAAAGAACCTGCCGCCAAAAGCAGGATCGGAAAAATCAGGATCAGGACAAACAACGTTACGCCGATCCGGACTGCCGTTTTCTTTTTCCTCACATGTTCGTCCTCCGTTTCTCCTCGATCTTCTGGCTTCCGATCAGGATCAGCCCCAAAATGAAAGCAAGCATCACCGCAGCCGCCGTCATTTTCTGCATATCCAGCTTCAAAAACCAGTTATTGAATAAATGCTGCAGCATATAAATACTGTCATGCGGATAATTTCCCGCGATCATATATGCCTCCCGAAATACTTTAAACGCATTGACCAGAGATAAGATTCCTGTAAGAAATGCCGTTGGGATCAAAAGCGGGCAAGTAATATGCCAAAAGCATTTTAAGCCGTCTGCTCCGTCCATCCTCGCCGCCTCATACAGACTGTCCGGTATCCCCAGCAGTCCCGAAAGCCAGAGGATCATATCATATCCGAGATTTTTCCAGATATATACCACGACCAATACGCCAAATGCTTTCGGTGTGTTCATATAATCCGGTCCATGGACTCCAAACTTCTGCAGCGCTTCATTCGGAATCCCTCCCTGATCAAAAAAAAGCTGCCAAAACAGAACGACCGATCCTGCCGGAACCGCCATCGGAAGTAAAAAACCGGATTTCAATATACCGCTTTTCCTGCCTGTATTCAAAAGCAGGATGCCGAAAAACAGCGAGCTGCCCAAAAGCAAGGGCAGGCAAACGATCAGAAACCTGACCGTATTGCCCGCTGCCAGCCGAAACGCTTCATTTTCCAGCACTCCCCGATAATTTTCCAGACCGACAAATTCACTGCCCACCGCATTGAAAAAAGATCTCCGCACCACATCTGCAAACGGAATGAGGATAAAGATCCCCACTCCGGTCAGACTGGGTGCCAGCAAAACCCACGGAATCCAGCTTTCCTTTTTACTCGGAAAGGTAAAGTTCCATTTTTTCACCCAATGTTTTCGCTGCTTCTTCCGCACTGATCGTTCCTCCAAAATACTGATCCGCACAATCTAAAAATGCCTCTCTCACTGACAGGTCTATGATGAGCGGTGTGTCTGCGCCCTTTGCCAGATCCAAGATCGGTGCGATCTGATCTCTGCTCGGATAACCATACGAATGCATTTCCCCATCGCTGAATCCAATGGAGAACAAATCTTCCTGCCCGCCTTTTTCCGCAATGTCTGCCTGCTTATCCAGACTTTCCGTACGAACCGGAAGCCCCTCCATGAATTCCTGCTGCTGGATCTCATCACTCAGCATCGTTTCTATGAACTCCTGCGCCAGTTCCTTTTCGTCGGAAGACGCATTGATACCCATGCGGTTCATTGGTATATAGAGACCATGTGGGTTTACCACAGACAATCCCTGTTGTTTCTCCAAAATATCACACACAAGTGCGATCCTGGATAATCCATATATTTCATCCACGCCCGCAATATCCGTTTGCTCATATAATTCCAACATGCCGATCCCAGAAAATGCCGATATCGTATTGCCGGATGTCATAAGACCTCTGAAGTTCTCTGACCATGTATGTTCCATATCTTCTGACGGATTATTATCGACAAGTTGTTTGGACAATTCCAAAAGTTCCTGTATCTTTTCCTCTGAAAAGCTTCCGTCTTCTGTCTTCAATGCTTCATAATTGGACGCAAATAAAAGATATGCCATCTGTCCGTAAGCCGCGGCTCCGATCACCTTTCCATCCGGCTGTGCTTCTAAAAACTGCCGGACAGATTCCAGACTGTCCAGTCTTGCCAGTGCTTCCTCCGTTCCATAGAATACAGGCATCCGGAAAGAAGCCGGAATCTCATAATTCTTTCCCTCTTTTTTTACTCCGTTTATTACTCCCTCCAGCAATGTCTTGTCTTTTACTTTTTTCTCTGCAAGATCAGTCATGTCTTCCAGTATTCCTTTTTCGATATAAGAATCGACCGGAAGATCATCTAGGAACAGAACATCCGCCCCCTCTTTATTTAACAGGCTTGTATTCAGCGCATCAATATAGTCTGCCGGATTTCCGTCTGCCCCTTGCCCGAGCGCATACTGATAATCGACGTCTACTTCCGGATGTTCTTTCTCAAATGCCCGGACTGCCGCCTCTGCCATCCTACTCTCATAAAGTCCGTATACCGACAATGTTTTCTCTGTTTTTGTACTGAGTTCGGCGTCATAATAATAACGGCAGATATGGAATGTATTGGTCTGGTAATTCTCATAAACTCCATAGAGATTCTGATCGCCGTCCGCCATAAAATTCCTCATGACAAGACTGTTCTCGATCTCCCCTAAACTTCCGCGGCTTCCGTCATAAATCTGCTCGCCGATGCTTCCGTTCTCCTGATAAACAGAAATTCCGTTTTTCGTCGCAATATAATAAGTTCCGTTCTCATCTGTTGTCAGAAAACCGATTCCGTTCTCCAGCGCCTCCACTTGTGTTGCCCCGGACTGCTTTCCTGTCAGCGCATCGTAGTTCAACAGATTTTCTTGATCCTGTCCCAGTGTCACGATCGTATTTTCCCGAACCGCGATCATACCGTCATTGTTCGTCAGGATCTGGTGGCTCGGCAACGTATATTTTTCTTTTCCTGTCGCCCCGTCATACAATACAATATTGGTCGTTGCCGCCCCGACAACCGCAACATCTCCGTTTTCCACAACGCCCAGATAATACGGAAGAAAGCCGCCGTTTTGCTTCTGATATTCCAGATCCATACATTCCAGCATGACCTCCTGTGTTTCCCCCTCCGGCGTATGCCGATACAGATACGTCGGCTGCGGCGGAAGTACAAACTCTCCGTCCGTCGAAGTAATCTGGTCGGATTCCCCGGTATCTACAATGTCCGTCGTCATCAGATACAGGTTATCATCGGCTCCCCGCAAAAGATAATTCACATAAGTATCTACATCGATCCGCTCTTCGACCCAAACTTCTTCTGTTTTTTCCCAGTCATCTTCCGCCTGCTGTGTATATGAATATACCTGCGGCTCTTCTCCTCCGGTCTGGGTATATACTTCCAGCTTCTTTTCCTCGTTTAAAAAGCTGCCGAGATAAATTTCCTCTTCTCCCCACGGTCCTTCGATTTCTTTCTCCACATAACCACCTTTTGCTTCTTTTTTACTTCCGTCTTCCTCCTTTTTATCTTCACTCCCGGAACATCCGCCAAGTAATCCGACGGTAATCGCCCCGCAAAGTACAAGTGCAAGTATTTTCTTTAATTTCATACGTCCATCTCCTCTCTGACCCGCCTGTTTGCTGCTTAACATCAATGTACAGGAAATATTCCCCCTTGTACACCGACGCTAACGTTATCATTTATCATAAACAAAGATTCTCTAAAAATCTTTAAAGAATCCGAAATGTTTTTGGAGAATTTTTAGAGATTTGTATGATACAATAATCTGAAACAAGTTTTTCATAACATTTCAGGAAAGGATTTTTCTTATGAGAATTTTATTGATCGAAGATGATATCTCACTCTGCAACGCACTGATGATTCATCTGCGCAGCGAGGGATATGAAACGGACGTCTGTCACAATGGTACGGACGGTCTTTCCTATGCCTTGCAAAACACTTATGATGTGATCATTTTAGACCGTATGCTTCCGGAACTGGACGGTCTGACCCTTTTGTCCGCTATCCGCCGGAAAAATATTTTTACGCCGGTGATCATTGCCACTGCAATGGACTCGCTTCAGGAAAAGATCAACGGATTGGACTGCGGTGCGGATGATTATATCACCAAACCGTTCGATGCCCAGGAACTTCTCGCAAGGATCCGGGCTCTATCCAGACGTCCCGCAGTTCTGAATGACAGTCCGCTGCTTTCCTATGGAGACTTGTCTTTCAATCCGGAAAAACAGGAACTCACCGTATCGAACAAGACACTGTCCCTGTCCAAAAAAGAAGCCGGTCTCATGGAATATCTGCTGAAAAATAAAGAACAGAATCTGCGCAGAAATCTGATGCTTTCTTATGTCTGGGGAGCGGATGCAGAAGTCGAAGAAGGCAACCTCGACAATTATATTTATTTTTTACGCCGCAGACTGCGCACTTTGAAAAGTAACGTCCAAATAAAAACGATCCATGGCGTCGGCTACCGCCTGGAAGAAAAATCCGCTGAAGCAAATGCCTGCGGGGAGGATTTGTGATGTTTAAAAAACTTCAAAAAAAGCTGACTTTTTTATACACGCTGACCACCGGTACGATTCTGACCGTGATTCTCATTATCTGCTTTTTCTATATGAAAACTGCCGTAGAAGCACGATACAAAGCCGAATTTTCCGATATTTTTCTCACAATATCCAATCGGTTTCAAACAGAGTCTTTTTTTACCGATTCTTGGCTGGCGCAAATGGAATCAGACAACCATCTCCTGATCCATATCGAAGAAAACGGAAAACCTTTATTTTTTCAGGGCGCATTTTCCCCTGATACGAAACGGGACGTCCTGCTGGAAAATGCCCGCAAAAAAGCCGCGGATATGGGGATCACTTTGCAGACAGCTACTTTTTCTTCTCCCCTGCAGACCTCCTCTTTCACCGTAAAAGGAAATGCCAACGATTCCTATTTGTGTATGTATCTCGTGGAAGCAGGCATTTCCGGCGGTAAATCCCTGCTTGTCATGCAGGATGTCAGTTCCTTTTCCAGACAACTGTTGTGGCAGGTATGCTTCTTTCTTTTCACCGGAATCGCAGGGATTATTTTACTTTATCTGGCGAGCTGGCATACAGTGGGAAAAACGCTGATTCCTCTAAAAGAAAATCAAAAAAAACAGGCAGAATTTATCGCCGCCGCATCCCATGAACTCCGCTCCCCTCTTGCGGTCATTCAGGCAAGCGCTTCCGCTGTGCGCGCTTCCCCGGAAAATGCAGACCAAATGCTTTCCAATATCGAAAAAGAGTGTACGCGCATGGGCAATCTGATCAAAGATCTCCTCGTGCTGGCGGCATCCGATTCAAGAAAATGGCAGCTTACATTGGAAACTTACGACAGCGACACCCTGCTTTTGGATGTATACGAGACATTTGAACCTGTCTGCCGTCATAAAAACATCCGGCTGAATCTGCTTCTTCCGGATACCGAACTTCCCCATGTCCGCTGTGATAAAAACCGCGTCATTCAGATCCTCACAATTCTTCTGGATAACGCCATTGCCTACACCGCCCCCGATGAAACGATCGATCTGCAAATTTCATCAAAAAAGAAAAAAATCTGTTATCTGGTCGCCGATCACGGGAAAGGGATTCCCGACGAGGAAAAAGACAGGATTTTTGACCGCTTCTATCAAAGCGATAAATCCAGAAAAGAAAAAGAACATTTCGGGCTTGGACTTTCCATTGCCAGAGAACTTGCCGAACTGCAAAAAGGTTCTCTGACCTTAACAGATACCCCGGGCGGCGGATGCACATTTTTACTTCTTCTGCCGATTGCCGAAGATCATCTGTGAAAAATACCGTGAAAAATCAATCTCTGAGAAATCCCCGAAAATCACGTTCCTGAAAATCCGGAAATTTCTTCAAAAAGCGACATTTACAGAAAATAAGAACTTTGTTATAATCAACTCATGTTCACACAATGTCCACACTGCAGTTGTGAACAATTACATTTAATACAAACTTTTTTCAAAAAGGAGGAGTTTTCTCATGCAGTATAGACCAAAGGGAGTCTGTTCCCAATCCATCGATTTTGATATCGAAGATAACAAAGTGAAAAACGTCTCATTTGTCGGCGGATGCAGCGGAAATCTTCAGGGAATTTCCCGTTTGATCGAGGGAATGGATGTCAACGAAGCGATTTCCAGAATCGAGGGAATCCGTTGCGGTTTTAAAAGCACATCCTGCCCGGATCAGCTCGCAAAAGCATTAAAAGAAGCAACCGGCAAATAATCACGGTTGCTTCTTTCTTATTTTTATGGAGTTGTCTGCCTTTTTATTTGCGCTGTCTTCCCACGCGTTCCTTTAAGCAATGAGAGCAGTCACTGTTATGTAGCACGGAATTGTGGCGTTCCCGGTACAAGCTGCTATACTCTTTTTCATCTTATTTTTATAGTTGCTTCATGTGCTTACGAATACAGTGACTGCTCTCATTGCTTAAACTTGTGGGAAATCAAGCTTGTCTAGTCTACTTTGATACCATCGGTGAAAGAATACGCTTCATCGTATGGAAGATCATCTACATTTCCGGCATAGTGATAGCAATGCACTCGATAATAATATCCTCGTGGCACTTGTAATGTTTTTCCGGTTGACACATAATATGTATTTTCCGCATCTTTTGCCCAAGAATAAATCTGTTCCCAATCACCTGTCTCTTCGTTATACTGATCCACATAAACAAGTACAGCCAATTTATCCACATCATGGTTCGCCGTCGTTGCCCCATACGCATAAATCCTTCCTCTTCCGGATTTTGAAATTGCGCTTTCTCCGTCCATCAGATGCTTTCCTCTTAAAAGCGCATCTTCCGAAACCGTTCCTCGCGATTCTTCGGCATCCGTCAGATAAGAGCCATCCACTATCTTTTCCTTATCCTGTGCGGATACTCCCAGTACGTTTCCTGCAATCAACAAGCACAACATAGTCATTGTTCCAAGCATCGATATAAGTCTCTTTTTCATGCTACTTTTCCCCTACTTCTCATATATATTCAATTCGTTACATTAATATGACAACTGAAAAGCAAAAAACTTACGCATTTTTTATAAAAAATATAAATTTTTTAAAATTTTATCAAATTCCTGCCTTTCCATCGTCCCCTTTAGCTCATAATGTATCCCCTGATATTCAAATGATCCCACATATCTACTTTCATTTTCTGGAAGCTTATATACATCTACTTCTATTTTCGTCTTATCTGAATCAACAACGTAATGCTCAACTAATTCATCCTCTTCTTTCGCTCCTTTAGATGAATCCTCATTATTCGCATAAATAGTATATCGTATAGATTCATCCTTATACTTATAAAACAACTTAGCTTGCCCGATTTCTTCTTCAATAGAATAATCCACAAGTTTCATTCTCTGCGGTTTATTTAGAAGTTGAACTACTGTAATCCCCAACTGTTCATTAATTTCACTATACGCTTTTGCTTCATCAACATCTCCTGTGCTTTGTTTATCCATGTCCTCCACATTGATCACTTTTACAGATTCATCACCCACGATCACATCCAGCAATTCTTTCCAATAAGACTTGCTGCCAACACTGACACTTCCAAAAGCAAACACCAGCACAAGTACTGCCGCCAGAACAAGATACCAGTGTTTTGTCCTTTTTCTCCGGTATCTCTTTTCAGGCTCACTTACTCTATTTTCTTGTTCTTCTTTTCGATACTCCTTTTCTTCCAATTCACGGATTTTTGCAAAAAGGGCATCGTCCATTTCTTTTGTCACCTGAATGTTATCTAACTCAGGATGATCGTCCAGTTCTTTTTCAATCTGCCGAACTTCTTGTTCTGATTCGTCTTTTATCGATAATTTTCTTGTTTTTTCCATTCTGCTGCCCCTTAATTCTATCGTTACTTTCTTCTTGACTTTTCTTTAAATAAGGTTAATATGAATCTAGGACTTTTCGTTTTTTCACTTCTGCCGAGCACATACAGCAAAATGAATACGATCTATTTGTCCTAAAGAATATATTCTATCTGGAGGATTTTATATGAAACGGATCATACTCACCGGCGGTGGAACTGCCGGTCATGTCACTCCGAATATTGCACTGATTCCTAAACTTCGCGAACTAGGTTACGATATTCAATACATCGGTTCCTATAACGGGATTGAAAAAGAACTCATTGAACCTTTCGGTATTCCATATCACGGAATCTCATCCGGTAAATTACGCCGCTATTTCAGTCTGCAAAATTTCACGGATCCATTCCGTGTATTAAAAGGATTGAGCGAAGCTAAAAAACTGATACGCGAACTCAAGCCTGATATCATTTTCTCAAAAGGCGGCTTTGTATCCGTTCCGGTTGTTCTTGCCGGAAAGAAAAATAAAGTTCCGGTCATTATCCATGAATCGGATATGACACCCGGTCTGGCTAATAAACTTGCCATTCCCTCCGCAACAAAGGTATGCTGCAACTTTCCTGAGACTATGAACTATCTTCCTGCCGAAAAAGCTGTGCTTACCGGTTCTCCGATCCGTCAGGAACTTTTAACAGGAAATCGCATCACTGCACTGGACTTATGTGGATTTACCGCGGACAAACCGGTTATCCTCGTAATCGGCGGAAGCCTTGGTTCTGTCGCAGTCAATACCGCAGTCCGTGCTGCGCTTCCTGAACTGCTTAAAACATTCCAGATCATCCATCTCTGCGGAAAAGGAAAACTGGATGAATCACTGACCGACCAAAAAGGATATAAACAATTTGAGTACATCAGTGAAGAACTTCGTGATATTTTTGCTTTGGCAGATATTGTGATTTCCCGTGCCGGTGCAAATGCGATCTGCGAGTTATTAGCACTGCGCAAACCGAATCTCCTGATTCCGCTTTCCGCAAATGCAAGCCGCGGAGATCAGATTCTCAATGCCCGTTCTTTTGAACGTCAGGGATTCAGCATGGTTCTGGAAGAAGAAGCTGTCAATAAAGAAACGCTTCTTTCTGCTGTACAACAGTTGTATCAAAACCGTGAGGTCTTCACCGATGCGATGAAAAACTCCGGTCAGCAAAACTCCATTGATACCATTATCAAGCTGATCCAGGATCATTCCAAATAAACCAGTATTGCATTGTCGTATCTTAGACCATTTCAATCTGAAAGAAAACAGGTGCTTTCCCCGCACCTGTTTTCTTATAAGTGCTTCAACTCTTCGTATTCCACACTAAATGTCTTTTTGATCCACTTTCTTGCCCTGTACAGTAAAACATAAAAGGCGTCTTTCTTCATCCCCATTTTCCTTGCCGCCTCTTCCTGCGGATATTCCATAAGACATACCAGCATAACTGCCTCGTACCACTTCGGATTCTTTTCCAGCAATGCTGTCATAATCGTTTCATGAAGCTTTGCTCTTTGCTTTTCCGTATACTCACCCATATATTCTTCCTCTGAGCTTTCCCTCATCGATTCTGTAAATGATATCTTTTCTTCCGAAGTGCTCTCCGCAAACTCACGGGAAAACCGTTTTTTATAATTGAGTGCGCGATGCTTTGCTTTCAGGCAGAGCCATGCTTTTATATTCCGATATTCCGTTCCCTGTTCTTTGTATAAAGTCAAAAATATATCCTGCATAATATCTTCTGCAGCCTGCAGATCACCGCTAACCTGATATGCCACTTTCAGAACAAGATTCTTATATTTCTCATAAATCTCGTTAAACTCGTGATTCTCTATCAACATTCTATCTCCGGTAGTTCTGCTATTTTTTCAACTTCATTAAAATCTCTTCTTTGTCTGTCTCTGTAAGTTCTCCCATTTTCCATCCCAAGCCAACCTGATCGCCCTCGTATCTCGGGATCAGGTGCATATGAAAATGAAAAACGGTCTGACCTGCCACTTCTTCATTATTCTGTACAATGTTATATCCATCACATCCAAGAACATCTTTCAGTTGATTGACCATCTTCTTTGCCAAAACCATTACTTTTGCAGCAAGTTCATCATCCAGATCAAACAAATTTCTGTAATGTTCCTTCGGCAGGATCAGCGCATGTCCTTTCGACGCCGGTCCCAGATCAAGGATCACCCTGAAATCATCATCTTCATAAAGTGTTGCCGACGGGATCTCTCCTGCCGCTATTTTGCAGAAAATACAATTGTCATCTCTCATAGTATCCACTCTCTTTCTGTAACTTTTATTTCTTGTAGTATATCCTATTTCTTCCAAAAAGAGAAGTCAAAATCAATTTCCCGGCTCTTCTTCCCACTCTTCAATCTGTTGCTTTTCCCGGCAAAATTCTTGTCGAAATATGTCTCACTGATTTTATTGAATCCCACACGTCCGCATGCTAGACTGAGGGTGTTATCAGTTAAACTTACCACTTTTACTACGAATACGAAAGGAAATACTATGTTACATAATATCGATTTAAACAAAATGAATCAACTCATGAAAGAAAATAAAGACGCAAAACAGATTATCAGCCAGCTGCTCGAAAACCACCATACCGCAGTTTCTACCATTGCGCATGAAATACGAAACCCGCTGACCCTTGTTTCTTCCGCACTTCAAGTCATGGAAATACAGCATCCGGAAGTAAAAGATTTTTCACACTGGTCACAGATGCATGAAGATGTTGATTTTATGTGCAGTTTGCTGAATGAATTATCCTCGTTCAACAACAGTGATTCTCTGCACTATTCTGTTTTTTCCATCGGGCAGCTTTTAAAAAATATTGCCGTTTCATTTGCGATCTCTCTGGATGAGCACGACAACCATATTGAATTTTCTTCTGATATAGCCCCGGATCTTCACGACTTTACAGGTGACAAGATCAAGTTGGAAGAAGTCCTGCTGAATATTTTGAAAAATGCACAGGAAGCAATTCCGACGGACACTTTACATGGTTCTATCCATATGAAAGCCGAACAGATCGCCGATATGCTTATCATCAAAATCACTGACAATGGATGTGGAATTTCCGCAGATCACTTAGAATCCATTTTTGAACCCTTTACTACCTACAAGCAAAATGGAACCGGTCTCGGACTTTCCCTCTCCAAACGGATCATTGAAGCTCATGGCGGAACTATTTCTGTGAACTCTGTTCCCGGAAAAGAAACCTTATTCACTTTAAGACTCCCTATGTGATCTGTATCTGCTTCTACGAAAAATCTGCCATATTTCCCCAAGCACCGCTTCCAGCAGAAATCCACAGATCAAGCCACCAATATGAGCAGCATTGTCAACTCCACTGCTGCTCAGACCAAAATAGAGGCTTAAAGCAACCATGAAGAACAATCCTCTTCTGCTCACTCTCCCAACATGTCCCCGATTACGGATCGCGGCAAATAATAACGCTCCCATCAACCCGAATACCGCGCCGGACGCTCCCGCTGAGACAACATACACTCCCGAATTTCTATTCAGAAAAAGTGAAAGCAGATTTCCTCCGATCCCACTGAACATATAAATCAAAATAAAACGTATTTTTCCTGTGACAGCCTCTAAATTCCAGCCGAGAGCACCAAGCATTACCATATTATTTAATAAATGCTGCATCCCAAAATGCAGAAACATACTGGTCACCAGACGATAATACTCTTTCCCCTCCAGAACATATGGGGCGTACATCGCTCCATGTTCCAGCAAAAACATCGTATCTCCGTCTTTACCGATCAACATGATTCCTAAAAAGATCCCGATATTGACAATAATAAATCCCGTTGTACAAATGGCTTTTTTCTTTCCCTGCAAAACCTATCCTCTTTCTCTTATTTCAATTCAATGATTCTATTATAGGTTAGTGGATTCTTCTTGTCCATCTGTTTCCGTCATCAGATCATCCCATTCCCCCCAGCTTTTTCCGGGTGAATGCCATATGGATCGCTTCCAGGGATTGTACCATCCATCTTCTTCTCGTATCATCTCCGCATGGGAAATAACTTTATGCCTCCATTTCTGATGAAACTGTCTTTTAAGTACATATTCTTCTTCCTCACATTCCTCCTCATCTGACAGCATAAATACATTCCCGAATTCCTGCTGTACATCCGGTTCCTGTATCTCTTCTTTTTTTCGCTCTTCCTCATGAATCTCATATTCCTCCATAATTGTCTTCAAATCATATTTTTCCTGTAATGTTGCTTTATGAAGTTCATATGCCAAAAAAATTCCTTCGACATCTTCATAATCTAAAGTCTTCACAAAATATTCGGACAGTTCATGAAAAGACTGCAACAGTTTTTTCTTTTGTACCGGCAAATAACAGAACCACCATTTTCCTGCTTTCCGAAAAAGATACTCCGGTTCCAGCATGAGACAATCCGGATTCAACATATGTTTTTGTAAAATTTCAATCACCTCGAGCAGTCGTCCGATCAATTCCTGAATATCTGCTTTTTTCATACAATCTTTCGCATACAGATCACTCATAGAAGCGCATCCGCCTACACCATATGTATAGCAGCTTGCACCGTTCACTCCGCACCCCTCTATGGGTAAAATCCCATCTATTGGATTCCTTTGCAGCATAGGCATCTGGTAATCTTCTGTATACGGTTCTGCCACCGTCACTCTGAAAAAAGCCTGACTCAAATTTGTCTCATACTCCATGTGGATATGCTCTTCCATTTTTACATCCCTCCTCTTTCTTTTTCCACTGTACTTTCACTTCCTATGCTGTCTTTCACCTCTTCCAGCAACCGCTTTCTGCGTATTTTTCTCTCCGGTTCTACAATCGAGGCACTCTGTCTGATCTGTAATTTCATCCTTTTTCGCTCTGCATATACATTCACACGGACTCGCTTTTCACTTTCTTCAATAGAAACTTCTGTGTGAGGAAATAAAATCAATTTTCCTTGTATGCGTTCCCGATAAAATTCTGTAAGATCCGCTTTTCCATCTGTCTCCGGCTTTCTGGTCATCTGAACTGCCACGACCGCAGTCTCTCCCGCCGCACCTATTAAAATATTTTTATCATGATAATAAAATACGGTGTATATGATCATTACAAAAATAAAAAATATCATAGGCACAATGTATGTCATCTCCACGGTGATCACTCCGCTCACCGTTCTCTTTGCTTTACTTTTCTTATCTTTCATATGATTCATCCCACACCTCCAAGTACTCTTACAAAAAAATATCCAATCCCCAAGAATGGTACAAATGGAACTGTCGTTTTTCTATGAAATTTTCCAAATACCAATGCCGCAGCAGAAACCACTGCTGACAGAAAAAATGCGATTGCCAGCAAACTGATCAGATTCCAAAATCCAACGGCCACACCTAACAGCAAGATCAATAAACTGTCTCCGTATCCAAAACTTTCCCGCGTCATTTTACTTATCATTAAAAAAATACAGCCTGCTGCCGCCCCGAATAAACAAAGTTCCCATGGAGTCTCTCTTCTGATAAGCTGAGAAAGTATGACACAGATCCCACCAGCCGCCAATAACCACATCGGCAGTTTTCTGGTTCGTATATCCAACACAGAAAGTATGACAAGATATATAAAAAACGTGATCTGGATTATTTTCCACATTTATTGCATGCCCCCATTCCCGCAACCTCTGATTTTTTCACTGCCCGGATTGAACGCTTCAAGCCACTGCAGTTGAGTGAATTATGATATTTAGTTCCATAATTTGTAATATAAACCCCCGCCATCGATTCTCCGTGAACACATTTGTCACACGCATGATAAATTCCTCCCGATTCATTCCTGAGATCTTCTACTGACGCTGCCGGAACAAACTGAACGGATAGCTGAAGATAAGAGCACCGATAATCGGTATGATACACAATCCCTGTCTCCGTAATATAAACAATACGTTCCTCCCCTTCCGCTTCATTCTGATCGGCATATCCCGTCCATGCTTTTACTTGAAACTCATGTTCCTGTTTTAACCGGATCCCTGTATATTCAGGAAACGGAAGCTGCAGTTTATACGAAACTTTAATGTGCAGCACTTCGTCGTTCGAATCATAATATGTCGCCCAACAGCGGATACCGCTGCTTCCTCCTGATATAATGCTCCGGTCCAACCGTTCCGCTTCCGCTAGATTCACCAGATCTGCCTGAAATTTGACCGGATTAAAAAATGGGTGAATGGCAGCATCTTCCGCTGCGATTTTTGCCGCTCCATGCGCTGCCGTTCCGATTGAAAACCGAATAGCCTGTATTTCCAAGAGATAAACCAGACACATAATCGCGAATAAAAATAATGGAATTGTCAATGCCGACTCTACGGTTACACTGCCTTTGATCCTTGTCTTTGAATCTGATGCAGACGCCCTTTCCCGATCGGATATGGATGGGTTTCTATTTATTTGTGTCATCGCAGTCTTCCTTTCTTTTTATTTTTGTAGTAACTTTGGCGTTTCTATCTGTGGGGAACAGACAGTCTCGGGATGAAAAGGCGCCTGCATCAGATTCAAAGATTTGTTACAGCAGCAATGTGCAAAGAACAATGTGCCCTTTACACACTGCCGCCAGCGTCGATGTACAACGGGAAATACGCTTGTTCATCAACGCTAAGAATATCCGAAATATGCCGGAAATGAATATGTGATCCCTGTTCGTATTTCGGCAGTACTTTTTACCTTTAATTTTGTAACGCATTGGTCTGCATGAAAATGAGAATGTCCCTTTTCAAATCTGATATTTTGCTCAATTCGGTCCAAAGTCCGCATTGTCAGTTCTTCTTCTCCTTTCATAAAAAGCAAGATCTGTAAATACTGCATATAAGTCATTCCATCCTCTGCATCCATCCCCTCCATCCCGTCTTCCCCCGAACCGATCCGGAATACAGACTCCAATGACAGCTGCCATGTCTCTTCCGACTTCATCAAAGCTGCTCGCTTTCCCGAGAGAAGTGCCCGCAGATCCATCACACTTTCCCCAAAGCACCATAAGAGCAACAAAATCTGTTTTAACCCCTCTGCCGCCTCCGGATGCAATGCAACTGCTGCCAAGGCAAGCGCCAAGGCTCCCGCTTCGCCTTGCTTCTTTGCATCAGACAACAAATACACATAATTCATCGCTAACCGGAAACAGAAAAGCTGCCGGACTACGGACCTTAAATTTTCTTCATCGCTACTTTTACCACTGATCATATATTCGATCTCGTAATCCAGATTTCGATTTTTTCCGTGCGGTTCTGTTGCAGATCCGAACGTTTCCAGAATATATTGTTCATACAATACTTTTCCCTTGACTCCCCCGGTATTGGAGCGCTGGGGAAAACTCCCCCAGCCCGACTCCTTATTTCCGGCAGACAACATTTCTGCCGGATTTATCGATTTTGATGATAAAATGAATGTTTTCGGCAGTACCAATGACAACAGACCAGACTTTTTCGCCTCTGTGATTCCATCAAACTCTTCCGGAAGTATCTCCTCATTCTGCCCGATCAACTGATCGATCTCCTCCGATACCGCTTCACCTTTGATCTCTTGTTCTTCCCATTTTTCCGATAATCCGACAAGATTCTGAATCAGGTCAATTCCGTCCTTACTTTCCATATACGCGAGCACTTGCTCACGAAATGCCTGTCCACCATTATCTGTCAGAAGCTGAAGATCTGTGATTTCCTGTTCTATTCCCGGATTTCCGTAATATGCCATCCGATTTAATAACAGATCTTCCTCGAATTGCCCGCTTCCGTATGACATATCAAATGCAAAAATATCATAGTCCTCCAATAAATCTTTCTGATATTCCCCGAAAACAGAATAGAGCGCCCGATCTACATCCATTCGTTTTTGATTCTTTGAAGTTTGGATCATGGAACTTTCTGTCAATGCCAGGATAAAAGATACCAGCAGTACAAAAACCAGACTTAAAAATGCCGTAATCTCACCTCGTACTGTCCTTTTCTTTTCTCTTTCCCGATTACTCTTCATTCTCTTTCCTAAATGCCTGCACTTTCGCTTGTGATCTTATCAAAAATCGTATTGACTAAATCGATCAGTTGATTTTTGAATATCAAAATCAGGGCGATGATCACCACCAAAATAAGCAGCATTTCTATCACTGATAACCCCGAGTTGTCCTTTAAAATCGCAATCCCTTCCCGGAATTTTCTTTGGATCATCCGTCTCATTTTCTGTATTTTTTTCATAAGCTTCCCTCCATCTTCCGCCTTTACCGGCACAACAGCCTTTTAAATCTGTACGGAAAAGAATGCCGGAACAACGATGATAACAAGCACAACTCCCAGCATCAGGAACATAGGAGCCAGCATTTTTGTTCCTGCTTCTTCTCCAAGTTTTTTTGCAAAGTCTTTCCGTTCTTCAAATGCCTGAAATGCTTCCTGCTTCAGCAGTTCAGAAATTCCTCTGGAACCTTTTTTCAGATTCTGTGAAAGCAATGTTCCGAATTTCCGATACTTCGTGAGTCCACATCGTTCTCCAAACCGTTCATAACATTCGCTTTCCGACGCTCCACTGCTGATTTCATGCATTGTATATGCCATTTCCTCATAAATTTCCCTGCGCCCGTTTCTTTTTTCCTCTTCTTCATAAGACTGGACAATTTTACTCCATGCATTTCTCACCGGTAAACCAGCCCCCAAATAAAGCGTAAATCTGCTGATCAACTGTGGATAGTCGAATTCCATCTGCTTTTTCCGCGCCTTGTCTTCTTCTTTTTTCCTTTGTCCTTCCGCCGCATAACACAACATCGCAAGTATGGTTCCAAGCAGAAGGATCCCCACAGCCCGAAAATCCGTCACATATTTCCATATGACCTGCTGTCCGTCCACACTGGTCGGAAGAGACATCTTGTCCTTTGTTGCCTGTTCTTTATCCAGTCTTTCCGTTTCTGCTTTCAGATCCTGTAACCATCTCTCCGCCTTTGTAAGTTTCGTGGGATATATATGCACATAAAATGTATGATAAAATGTTTCTTCCCCATAACTTAACACAGCATCCAACTTCAACAATATTCCCGATGCATCCACCACCTCCTGACGCAGTTTTCCCTGTTGATCCATCACCTCATAATTATCCAATTCCCACGCGATCGTTATCCCTGTTTCCGGTATCTCCGTAATCAGATCCAGATCGCTTCTTACCTCATCCAGACTTTTGTTTTCTCCCAGAATAAGTGTTTCCAGTTTCCTTGCAGCTTCTTCAAATACATTCTCCAACTCTTCTTTGGTATATTTTTCCTCGCTGACTTTCACAGTCACGGATTCTTTCACATCCCCGATCTGCACTTCCAGATCTTCTTCCCGGCTTCCCATCCCGGGCGCATTTCTCTGCAAAACGCTCTGCCCATGTTCATCCTGCAAAAGTTTCTTTCCGTTATCCGACATAAATACAAGAAATGCGATTCCTACCGTGCCAAGAAAAATCAAGATTATTTTTCTGCAAAGTTCTTTTCCCGGTTTCTTCATTCTTCTATACCTCAATTTTTATGATCCGATTTCCAAGCCGGTAGGCAAACAGATATACGACCATACATCCCGTCATCAATAATACTCCCGGAATGTTTCCATACAATACATTTAGAAACTCCGGGAATGCCATGCGCATATAACCGATCATCCCAAGAGGAATCACACACATCACATGAAATTCCAATCGTTTTGCTGCCAGAACCGTCTGTATTTCGCGTTCTGTCTCTATCTTTCCGCCTATGATCCGAACCGTTTCTTTCAATATAGAGATACTGTCCCCTCCTGTTCTTTTCGCCGCCGCAAATACCGTCACAAAGTTATTCACATCCTCCTGATTTACTCTTTTTGAAAATGAAGTCAAAACTTGTTCCGCCGTAAGATTCATATCAAGTTCTCTGACCATTCTTTCAAATTCTGTCCGTATCCGACTGCCCTCCCGGTACAATGGACGCAAATCTTTTTCCGTCTCGCGTATCGCATTTTCAACAGAATATCCTGCCTTTAAAAGAGACGATAAAATCTGGATCCCATTTTGAAATTGTTCACGAAAAAGTTGTTCTTTTCTTTTACAACACTCCTCTCTCCACTCATGCCAGTACCAGATTCCGACCGGAAGAAGCGCCGTGACCGCTAACCATGTATTATAAAAAAGCCATGCCGCAGTCCCCACCAGTAACACAGACTGCACTGCTGCCGCCACATACTCCCTCCGGCTGATATCCTGCTGCCAGCAACTTGTCCCAAAAAGCCAGTTCTTCCACCTTCACCAATGTTCCCTTAATTTTTCCATTCTCCATTCCCTCCTCCCGAAATTCATACAAAGTCCGCAGCCTGATCTGACCATCCTCAACTCCCATGACCTCTGCTATCTCCAAAACTCTCCGGCTCTTATCCCGAAGTCTTCCAAGATGAACGATAATATCCAGTGCCGAAGCAATCTGCCGCTGAATTGCAGCAAGCGGCAATTCAATCCCCATCATCATCATTGTTTCCAGACGGTGCAGCATATCTGCCGGATTATTGGCATGCCCGGTCGACATAGATCCGCTATGTCCGTTCAGCATCGCGGAAGAAATCATATCTACAGTCTCTTCTCCCCGAACTTCTCCTACAATGATCCGGTCCGGACGCATTCTCAGCGCAGACCGGATCAAATCCCGGATCGTAACCGCGCCTTCTCCTTCCAGATTTGCATTTCTCGCTTCCAACCGTACCAGATTCGGAACTCCATGTATCTGTAGTTCCGCATTATCTTCGATCGTTATGATCCGTTCTTCTTTCGGAATAAAATCAGACAACACATTTAAAAACGTTGTCTTTCCAGCTCCGGTTCCTCCACTCACAAAAATGTTATATTTGGCACGCACCAGAATTTTCAAAAAGTCAGCCGCCTCTTTCGGGAGACTTCCCCATAAGATCAGTTGTTCCATCGTAACAGCCTCTTTCGGAAACTTCCTGATCGTCACGATCGGTCCGTTCAATGCGACCGGTTTCAGCACAACATTTACCCGTGATCCATCTTCCAGACGCGCATCTGCGATCGGAGAACTCTCATTTACATAGCGGTTCGTACCGGCAACGATCTGCTGTATCACATCCTCCAATCTGTTTTGTGATAAAAAACGCCGGTCAGAACGCACGATCCGACCATCCCGTTCCAGAAAAATCTCATCCGTACCATTGATCATAATCTCCGTGATCGTGTCATCCTCAATCAGTTCCTGCAAAATATCCAGCTTTCGAAATGAATGAAACAACTGACGGCTCAGCAAAATCTGTCTGCGCAACGGTATATATTCTTCCTCGGCCGCTTCCTGAAGCACTTCTCTGATCAGATCGGTAAGTTCCTCGTCCGATATATCCCGTGTCAGATCGATCCGCTCTAATACGCGTTCATATAATTGCTCTTCCCTCACTTCTTTTTCCCTGCTCCGATCTTTCTCCGCATCTTCACCTGTACCGTTTTCTCCAAAACTTCTTCAAGACCCATTTTCCGCAAATTCTCCGTATACTGTGACATCTTTGCCAGTGCGGCTGCCTCCTCGATCACCGGAGTATATATCGTATCGCATCGCATCAGAATAGAATATAACCCTGTAATGCTGTCTCCAAGATCCAGAATCACTTTTCCGTAAACGCACTGATCTAAAATGCACTCAAGCAATGTCAGCCACTCCCGCTCTTCTACTGCCCGAAGATCCTGTACACAGGCAATCGGATACACGTAATCCAGCTTTCCCGCCTGTCCTGTCATGGAACTGATACGAAGACCGAAATCTTTTCTTTCTTGACTGCAGTAATAAAGAAGATCGCCCAACGTCTGATCCTGTTCCCCCGGAAAATACAAATTCCCACCGGAATATTCCTCCAGATTCAAATAGATCGACGGTTCTTTTTCCGCCAGTCTCTTGCCTAATTCAATTGCAAACCGGGTTTTCCCAATGCGGTGTATCGGAGAATATACTCCGATCAGTTCTCCCTCTGTTTCCTCCTCCGGAAAATACTTCTTATCGATACACTGCTTTTCTGCCTCCATCATACGATTCCAGATTGCTTCCGCACTTTGGTAGCGATAGATTTCCCGACCTCCCGCTCCAGCCTTTTCAGAAAGTTCTCTCGTCAGCAAAAAGCAGGTCTTCGCAGGGATCGGAGATTCCAGTTTCTGAAAATATTCGCCGGCGATCAGAAGAACATGTATCGTCTCTTTTTCTGAAAATTCTGCCGCCTCCTCTACTGTATCGAACAGATACAAGCGAATCCCGGCTACCTTTTTCCCACTGAATATTTGCAGAAGATTTTTTGCATACTGCTTTTCACAGTCGCAGATCACAATATTTTTTACATACAACCTATCCCTCCTGTTCTTCTTTTTCACTTTCTAATTCGAATAATTTTGCTGCGAATATGCAGCATGATCCTTACATGACGGCTGAATTCAGATCTATATCAGCCTAAGATATATCTGTCTCAAAAACGAAAACAGATGTGACAGCAGCACTGATGTCTGCTGTGTGAGTTGTATTATAAACACGTCATTCTGAAATGTCCATAGCCATTTCTAAATTTGTAGCTTTTTGTTAAATACTTACAAATTTTGATAGAATAAAATTCCATAAAGGAGGCACACCCCGGGAATTCCAAGAGTTCCGGATGTTAAAACAGATAATGCATTCAGACCGACATTCAATATTTTCTGATCGGTAAGAATATACTGATTGATAAAAATAATAAGACCCGATCCAAAAATTGCACGAATGATAAAATTCACCACCATTGTTGATAACTTATGTTCCATGTGTTTCCCCTCCCTTCATATGTTTCATTTATATTCAAAAAGATCCGCATTTATTCACACCACTGTGAACAAATGCGGATCTTTTTTATAAGCCTATTTCGATATTCCGACCGGTTCGTTCATATTTACGATACTCTACACCTGCCGCGTCCAGCATCCTTTTTGATGCGATCACCGCAGCCGTATCTGCGTATTTATCACAATCATAGATCAGTTCCCTGATTCCACACTGGATGATCGCTTTTGCGCACTCATTGCATGGAAACAATGTTACATACATTTTAGCGCCAACCAGTTCTCTTCCCGGACCACTGTAATTTAATATGGCATTCAACTCGCTGTGCGTAGAATAAACATATTTTGTTTCCAGAGGATCCTCACCATCTCTTGTCCATGGAAAAGCATCATCGGAACACCCCAGCGGAAATCCGTTATATCCCATAGATAAGATCTTATTATCCTGACTGACAATACAACAGCCCACCTGTGTTCCCGGATCTTTTGAACGCATCCCGGAAAGCATCGCAACCCCCATAAAATACTCGTCCCAGGACAAGTAATCCCGTCTCTTATCCGACATCATCCTGTCCTCCTTTATTTTATTTTGTGCCGAAAATACGGTCTCCCGCATCTCCCAGTCCCGGCAGAATATACGCATGTTCATTCAAACGCTCGTCCAGAGCGCCGATATACAGCGGAACATCCGGATGATCTTCCTCCATACGCTTTACGCCCTCCGGAGCAGCGATGATACACAAAAAGCGAATATGTTTGACCCCTTTTTCTTTTAACATCTGGATCGCAGCAGAACAGGATCCGCCTGTTGCCAGCATCGGATCTACCACAAAAACTTCCCGTTCACTGCAGTCTGCCGGAAGTTTACAGTAGTATTCTACCGGCTCATGCGTTTCCGGATCTCTGTAAAGTCCGATATGTCCCACCTTTGCAGCCGGGATCAGGGATAAGATCCCGTCCACCATTCCAAGACCCGCACGAAGAATCGGCACAACCGCCAGCTTCTTTCCTGTCAGTTCCTTTCCTACCATCTCGCAAAGCGGCGTTTTGATCTTAACATCCTGTAATTTCAAATCTCTTGTTGCCTCATAACACATCAGACCTGCGATCTCGCTGACAACCTCCCGGAATTCTTTTGTACCCACATCTGTTTTCCGGATATGTGTGATCTTGTGCTGAATCAGCGGATGATCCATTACATATACTTCTGACATTATGCTCCTCCTTCTGTAAATGAATTTAATTTTTCTGTCAATTTATGAATTAACTTGGAAAGTGTTTCCAGACATTCCCCGTATACATTCAGCGGTTTCCCGTATGGATTCGGTATGTCTGTCTCTTCCCCCGTAAATTCTTTAAGTGTGTAAATATTACCATTATCACCATACTGTTCTGTCAGCTTTATTTTCTGCTCTTCGTCCATGGTCAATAACAGAATATCCCCCTCCATCTCTGCCTCAGACAATGCAACGGCAGTATGAGAAGCCATCGTCATCTGCGCACTTTTCATCACGGCTTCTGCTTTTTGATTCACCGGTTCCGGGAATAGAACGACCATCCCCCTGGAATCGATCACATATTCCTGATGCAGATCTTCTCTTCGCAGCATTTCCGCAGCCATTGGTCCCCGGCAGGTATCTGTCATACTTACAAATATAATTCTCCTGTATTTCTGCTGTTTTACAACAGACGCGGCGGAAATTCGCAGATGTCCCGCGGCTTTTTCCAGACGGTTCATGATCGCGTTCCCGATTCCCTGAAGGGCAAAAGATTCGCTGTAAATCTCGTCAACTTCTTCGTCGTCAAATTCACGCAGTACCGCATACAGATTCCTTGCGATTGTTTTTTCATTTTCACGGGTTCCGATATTTTTTACGACTCCGTTTGTATAATAGCTATAAGTCTCATTTGTTGCGATGACGCCGACCCGTTTTCCCTCCCGGACGGCTGCGTAACACAACTGTCGGATTGCAAGAACTTCTTCTTTTACATTTCCCTCAACGATCATCAATTTTGCTTTCGGCGCGTAATGGCGGTATTTCATTCCCGGCGCTTTCGGCGCCTTATCTGTCTCCCTGCCGAGAAGCGTCTCGTCAATACTGACATGCCCCACAACAGGTTCCATCATATCTGCGGTGATCGCTCCCGGTCTTAAGATCATCGGCGGTGTGACCGTCATATCTAAAATGGTAGATTCCAAACCGATATCTACGCTTCCTCCATCCAAAATCATTTCAATCTTACCGTCCAGATCTTCTCTGACATGCTCCGCTGCTGTCGGACTTGGTCGCCCGGATGTATTAGCGCTCGGCGCAGACACATATCCGCCCACCGCCCGGATCAGTTCTCTGGCGATCGAATCACTCGGCATGCGCACTGCTACCGTGTCCAACCCTCCGGTTGTCCCGTAAGGCACTTCATCGCTTTTTTCCAGGATCAATGTCAGCGGACCCGGCCAGAACTTTTCCGCAAGCCGCCCCACTTCTTCGGGAATGTTCACTGCGATCCGATTTAATGCATCAACTTCACAAATGTGTACGATCAGCGGGTTATCCGATGGTCTTCCTTTGGCTGCGTACGTTTTTCTGGCCGCCTCCTCGTCCAGTGCGTTCGCTCCCAGCCCATATACGGTTTCCGTCGGAAATGCCACAAGACCGCCCTTTTTCAGTATCTCGCCAGCTTCCTGTATCGTCTTCTGGTCTATATTCATTTTATCTATTTTTTTTATTATTGTCTCCATGTTTTTCATTATACCATTATTATGGCAGAAAGACGAACTAAATTTGCAAATACGATAAAATTCCGTTTGCAATCCCCTCCGCAAGCTTCTCCTGATATGCATCCTCGCAAAGTAACGCTTCTTCTTCCGGATTACTCAAAAAACCACATTCAACGATCAGCACCGGAGGTTCTGTCTTTTTCAGCATATAATATGTATCGTTTGCTTTTATTTCCCTGTTTTTCTGCAGTTCCACTTTCTGAAGTGCTTCCTGTACGACCTTTGCGGCATTTTCTCCCTCCCTTGAATGTGTATAATAAAAAATCTGTGTTCCGAAAACGCTTGGATCCGGATAGCTGTTCTGATGGATACTGACTGCAAGCACCGGTTTCGTTTCATTGATCAGTTTTACTCTCTCTTTCAAATCTTCCACCTGTGAATCTGCCATCCCGGCATCGTCCGTTCTCGTCATGATCACCGTGATCCCAGCTTCTTTCAGATGCCGTTCTACTTTTTTTGCGATGCACAGGTTCATTTCCTTTTCCTTTGTTCCCTGTGTCCCAATTTTTCCGGGATCGCGCCCCCCATGCCCGGAATCCAAAATAACCGTCTGTTCTTCTTTCTCTGCTTTCTCCTTTAATTTTCCGCTTGTTTCCACCTCTTTTTTATTTCGGGAATTCAGATATTCCCCGGTTTTCTGACTGACTACGATGATCCCGGCAAGCGCAGCCATTAATAACAGAATCCCCATTTTCCTGACGACTACTATTTTTTTCCCTTTGATCTTCTCTTTCATTTTTCCTTTAAAACGCAAAAAAACATCCCCTTTCGCATACATATATTCCATATATATGCCAAAAGGAGATGTCCTTTTCCGTTAATTTACATATTGGAGAATCAAATCCCATATGCTGGAATTTTCCCAGCCAAGTTTCCACTCTGCAACACCTGCAAGCTGATTGCTCTTGATCAGTTTCAGTTTTTCTTCCAGAGAAGCGGTATCTTCCAGCCAGATCTTATAGACTCCGCCGTCTGCTTCCCATTCCGCATAGTATTGCTTGTCTGTATCATTCCATTCTGCCTGTACGCCGGCCGACTGCAAAATCTGCTGTGCTTCATCCATACCCATCGCTGTGCTTGTGACTTTATTGGCATAATTTGCTGCCTCTCCCTCACTCGCATCCATCTCTGCATCCGTTTTCGGTGTTTCAAACCATAACCGTGTATACAATGGAACGCCGATAACCACTTTCTCTTTCGGCACAGATTTCAAAGCATCTTTGATTCCCTGTTCTACATAACCATACGATGCCACTGAGCCGGCTTCATAAGATCCCTCTGTATGTTCATCATATGCCATGATCACAACATAATCTGCCATGATTCCCTGTTCTTCCAGACTATAATGTCCATTGTACGGCTGCGGTACATAATTATCCACTGAAAATACAAGTCCATTCTGACGGCATTTTACCGACAGTTCACGGACGAACTGGATATAATGCTCGCCGCACTCTTCGGAGATCAGTTCAAAATCCAGATTGATCCCGTCGATTCCCGACTGAAGAGCTGCTGCGATCACCTGATTGATCAATGTCTCGCGCTTTGACGTATAGCTGAGCACTTCATACGTCTCCTCATATGAGTTGATTCCTCCATGGAAATCTCGAAGCACTGCCCATACATCCAAATTAGACTGATGCGCATAATTCACATAATCCGAACTTGCAAGAGAATTGATATTACCGTTTGTATCGGCAATACTGAACCAAGTCGGAGCGATCGTCGTCAAACCTTTGGTTCCTGCGATCGTCTCCAGTACATAGCTGTTGGCTTCTGCATTGTCCACATTGTGCCATGCCATATTGATCGTCTGATTCATTGAAATATTCGTATACTCCAGTTCTGTAAACTCTCTGGAAGTTTCTTCCTCCACAACTTTTTTCAAAGCGTTCGTCTTCACATATCCGATAAATCCATCCGCTGTCGCTACTTTCTTCCAATCATCTTCATCTTCTAGCACCGTAACTTTATCTGCTTTCTTGACTTCCGTCAGAATCGGGCTCTTTACTCCGCCTTGATAACGTACTTCTGTATCCCGTTTTAATACCGAAGTCTGGATCTTACCCCAGTCACTCGTAACGACGACTCTGTCCGGATTCTTATAAACACTGTAATCCAGATTGGTGTACTGCTGAATAAACGGAAGTGCGATATATGCTGTTCTTCCTTCAGTTTTCAGGATTATAAAATCTTCACTTTTCTTTTCTGTAACTTCTGTATACTCTTTGCTGCCGACAGTAACCGAAACATTCCCATTCGGTAACGTATAAAGCATAACACTTTCGTTCGGATCCCAGTAAAAACGTTCATTGATAAACTTTCTTACCACAGAATATTCAATATACGGCTCTCCATCGATCATCTTTCCGACTACATGACCGCTGTCTTCTCCTTTTATCACCTGATCGTTGACAACAAGTGCAAGAGAGTCTTCTCCTGTCAGCCCGTAATATTGTTCTAAATCAGCTTTCTCTTTCGACGGACCGTATCGCTGCCAGATAAAAACGCCTCCTGCAATTCCTACGATGACAGCAATCAGCAAAAACATCCTGATCAGAAGATTGCGTCTTCTTCTCCTCGCCCGGCTGCTTCTTCTCTTTGGACGCTGACCGCCCGGCTGTGCTCCTGCACTACCCCTGCTGCGACTGACATTTCTGCTTCGATTTCCGCCCGCATTCGCAGATCCGCTTCTCGAAGATCCGGAATTTGTACTGCCATTCCTCATAGGCTCTGCACCGGTTCCGCCAATCCGCTGTCTGTTTCCAGCATTCACTCTGCTCCATTCTTTTCCGTCCTGCGTATAAGATGCTGACGGATTCCGGCTCGACATTCCGCGCCAGCTTTCATCGTGCTGGGTCGTTTCCCTGCTGCCTGATATTCTATATTCTCCTGTTCCTGAACTTCCCGGTCTTTGGTCGCTGCTGCCTGGGCGTCTGACTGTACCCTGCTGCCTGGTCCTCTGATTCAGGAAATCATTTTCTCTGTTTCCTCTTTCGTCCATGCGGCACCTCCTGTTAGACCTTATTATATCATATTTTTTTTATACGTCATTATAATTTTACTATTTTAGCAAAGATTTTGTAACATTTCAGCCAATTCAAACTATTTCTAACGAACTTCTTTACATGTTACGCTTTTTATTCCTCGAATACAGAGTCTTCAACCATTCTGAATAAAGGGGGAATTGCGTCTGGCTGCTCTTTGACCTTTCTGTCTTCTGTTCTTTCGATACTTTTCGTTGATATTTACAAAAGAAAGTGATTCAATATGACCCTCCGGATCAATTTCATAATCCCGCATATAACTTCCGGCTTCACGAACCATATGCTGCCGTACTACCTGCATCGGACTCGCACTGTTCCCGTCAATCAATATACAGACTCCTTTCTTCTCATAATCCTCCAGTTCCGTATACAGGTTTTCATATACCGCACTATCTTTTTTCATTACACTGCTCCTTTCCATAACGACTCGGATCAGCTATAAAAACTGCATCTTACAGACCAACCGGAAGTTTCGTGACATACCGCTGAATGTTCATGCAGCAGGAAGATAGCAGAGTCGTTCTTTAACTTCTCACATTCTTTTGATTTGTTCCAGAAAACGGAACATCGAAATATATTGAACTATTAACAGAATATTGCCAGATTCACTGATACAGCAATCTCCGTGCCCCTCCTTTCATGATTTTTTGACACTCACTGATCAAAAGCTATCCTCTGTGCCGCTATTATATATCCGCATTTTTCTCTTTTTCAATGTGTTTCTTGTTTAAAACCGTTGTGAATTTGTTGATAAATACGTTGCACGGAATTTCATTTTATTCACATCATGTGTAAAGAAATCTCCAATGTCAATTTCTTCCTTTTCTTTTTTCTTTACATCCTGCAAATTTTTGTTTATACTATTATGGAATAAATATATTTTCTAATCATTGAAGGATGTGATCATATGAAGATTGAAAAACTGAATGAAAATCAGATTCGCTGCACTTTGACACATGCTGATCTGGCGGAACGCCATCTAAAACTAAGTGAACTTGCATATGGTACGGAAAAAGCGAAGTCATTGTTTCGTGACATGATGCAGCAGGCATCTTTTGACTTTGGTTTTGAAGCTGAAGATATTCCACTGATGATCGAAGCGATTCCTGCTTCTGCTGATTCGATTGTCCTGATCATAACGAAAGTGGAGGATCCGGAAGAATTAGACACCAGATTTTCCAAGTTTACTTCTGCCGGAGATGCGGATGGAAAGACCCGCGAACCGCTCAGCAAGCTGGAGGGTGCAGAAGAATTTATGGATCTGCTCAACAAAGTAAAAGATGCAGCGTCCAGCGTAGAAAAATCTGCTTCCAGGAAAACAGACAGTGCAGAACCTACACCGATCCCTGTAAAGCTTTTCTCCTTTGAGACGATCGATCTGGTCATCTGTGCAGCACGCCTGATCGCACCGATGTATCAGGGCGCCAACACTTTATATCGTGATTCGGCAAATGACATGTATCTTCTTGCTCTTACGCCATCCGAGCACACAAAACAGGAGTTCAGCAAAGTCTGCAACATGCTCTCTGAATTCGGCGCTCAGGAAAAAGCAAGTGCTTCCGTGCTCGCTTTTCTGGAAGAGCATTGTGAAATCACCATTGCGGCTGATGCAATCCAAAAATTATCCGCACTCTAAGTTAAAAACATATCGGTTATTCACATAACGAAAACCGCAACAGAAATCAAAAACAAAAGATCCTTTGTGACCTCCGAAATGATTTCTGCTGCGGTTTTTCTTATTCGATATTTTTCTTTAAATTTTAAGATTAAGCCTGCATCGCTTTCTTTGCAGCATTAATCTTCTCTACGAGCAGATCTGCATCGATTCCATGGACCATTGCAGCCTCTTCCAAAGATTCCATCTGTGCAGACGGGCAGCCAAGACAGTGCATTCCAATCTCCATCAGGATCGGAGCAGCCTCCGGAAATACTGTTAACAGTTCACCGATTGTTGTATTCTTAGAAATCTCTGCCATTTCTATTTCCTCCTTTATTGTTCAGTTGTTTTAACAACACTACGGTTTATTATAATCTCTAATTTTAAAATTATCAACCACGAACTATAAGTATGTGAATATTCTGAATTGTCTATATTCTGCATATCACTTTTAGACTACTTAAAAGTCAACATCTTTCTTTCTTTTTTTCGACAAAATATAATTTTCATGATATGTAACCAAAACACGCGTTCTTTTTTTATTCAAAGTAATTCACATAATTCACACCTTTTTATGTGGATAATGTGGATAACTTTTGTATAACACACTTTTTTTCCACATTTTTTGATATTTTGAATGTGGATAAGTTGAAAACTATTCTTTTCGTTCATTCGACTTTTTTTTACATTTTCACCTTAATTTGTGCACTTTGCATATTATCATTTTTTCATGCATTTAAAACTGCAAAATACTTTTTCTTTTTTCATAAAACAAGTTATCTGTGAATTTCTTTTTCTACTTATAAAAGAAAGACATCACCTCATAAAAAAGTGATGTCTTCCTGTTTTCTCTTCTTATAAAACCCGGCGTATTGTGACGATCGGCGCATACTGCGCACTGCAGATTCCAATTCCATCTGTCTCATTCATCGCATTGACGATATTTCCATCTCCCATATAGAGACCCACATGCCCATCGTAAAGAACGATGTCACCCGGCAACGCTTCATCGTAACTTACCTCATAACCTACCCCGACCATATCCCATGTCGTTCTTGGAAGACTGATTCCGAAATTCGCATATACAGCCTGAACAAATCCGGAACAATCCGCCCCATTTGTCAGGCTCGTCCCACCCCACACATAGGGATTTCCGATAAACTGACATGCAAAGTCGATCACCGCCTGACCTCCGGTCGCATTTTCTGTATTCCCGACCCCGGAAGTCACTTTTCCTGCCAAAACTGCCTCGGTATCTATAGCTTCTGTAGAAGAGACCGTAACCGCCGCTGTTTCTTCCGCGATCCGTCTACTCTCCTCTTCTCTTGTTTCTCCATAAGAATAATCTGTTGATATTTCTATATATTCTCCGCTTACCCAGCCATCCGTAGCTCCTGCTTTCACCGGATACCAGTTATCCACCGCATCTCCGGTCACTTCATACTGCTGACCGAATGTGACCTGTGTAAGAATTGCAGTATCCGTTCCCTGCCCGCTTCTCACATTCAATACCTGCGCGAGAACAGTCGCTTCCGGCTTTTCATATTCTTCCGCGCGTCTTTGCGCTTCATCTCCTGTATATAATGCTGAATCCGGAACATATCCGACTGCATTTCCCGATTGGATCTTTATCCAGCCGTCGCTGTACTCCAACACCGTTGCCGTCGAATCACTGTAAAGTTTTCCGGTCCAGTCACTTGTTTCATCCGGGGCACTTCTAATATAAGTAAAATCACTTGTATTAGAAAATGCCCTGTTCACATACTCACCCTGTTCTGTCGGTACCAGATACAAATCTATATTTTCTTTCACATTTACTTCATAACACTCTTCCAGTACCGATTCGATCCCTGCAATCGGCAAAGGTGAAGAAGTTCCATGTTCTTCCTCCGCTGCCTGAGCCGTCATTGCACTCCCCGGGATCATCACTGCCCCTACGATTGCGGGCAGAATCCAATTTTGCCTTTTGTGTGTAGTTCTCATATAAAACCTCCTGCCTTGTTCTGTCTTTATCTTTTGTAGGAAGTTCTAAATGTTACACATTTATTAAATTTTATTACGTTGTCATTATAACAACTCACTCACTCTATGTCAACCTGTTTAAAGCCTTTTTCATACATCACAGCTCGACATTTTCTATAATTATTTTTAACATTTCTTATCAAAAAGAAATGATTATTAATTATTTTGTAACATTTTGAAAATTTTATTCTTCTGTCGAAAAAAATGTATTTCTTCTATATTAAGATGTCAGCGGCAAAAGATCGCAAACTACGTTGCGTCGGAGTACAAGGGGAAATACCCGCGGTTGAGGTCTGCGAGTCGAAAAGAGACTGAGATTTGCTCTTCATCGACCGTTTCTCCCCTTGTACCCCGACGCTATCTTAATGTGATAAAAATTTTTACTGAATTTTTGAAAAAAATAGGTTGACATTTCCCTCTTAATCATGTATATTTTAATTACAGTAATTGTTACTATTATTGTTTTAAAGGAGGATTCCCGATGGCTAATTTAAAATATAGCCGGCAAAGAGAATCCATCAAACATTTTCTAGCGACTACGAAAGAACATCCAACTGCCGACACAGTTTACACACATGTGAAGGAGGAGTTTCCAAACATCAGTCTGGGAACAGTTTATAGAAACCTAAAGCTTCTGACCGACTTAGGCGAAGCGATCAAGATTACCGCCCCTGACGGCGGTGACCGGTTTGATGGATGCACTCAGCCGCACAATCATTTTTATTGCACAAAGTGCAAACGAATTCTGGATTTGGATCTGGATATGAAAAAGATCGAGATGATCAACCAGGCTGCCGCAGATAACTTCGACGGCATCATCCATTCCAGCAACACCATCTTTTTTGGTGAATGCAGTGACTGCATTAAGAAGTCATAACAATATATTTTATAAGAAAAGGAGATCAAAACTATGAAAAAATTTGTATGTACAGTATGTGGTTATGTTTACGAAGGAGAAGCAGCACCGGCAGAATGTCCACAGTGCCATGTTGGAGCTGATAAATTTAAAGAGATGACAGGAGACAGAGAGTGGGCTGCAGAGCACGTTGTAGGTGTTGCTCAGGGCGTTAGCGAAGACATCCTTGCTGACTTAAGAGCTAACTTCGAGGGAGAATGTTCCGAAGTTGGAATGTATCTTGCTATGGCTAGAGTTGCTCACAGAGAAGGATATCCGGAAATCGGACTGTACTGGGAGAAAGCAGCTTACGAAGAGGCTGAGCACGCAGCAAAATTCGCTGAGCTTCTTGGAGAAGTTGTAACAGACAGCACAAAGAAAAACCTTGAAATGAGAGTAGAAGCTGAGAACGGCGCTACCGCTGGTAAATTTGACCTTGCTAAACGTGCGAAAGCTGCAAACCTTGACGCTATCCACGATACAGTTCACGAGATGGCTAGAGACGAAGCTCGTCACGGAAAAGCTTTCGAGGGACTTCTGAAGAGATACTTCGGCTAAGATTCAGCTGAATAAAGAGAGAGAAGACTGAGAATTGTATATCTTGGTCTTCTCTCTTCTTATTTCTCACTGTTTCAACGCTCTATTTCGTACATTGCCACTTCATCTGTCTCTCTGTTTGTCGACACAATCACATCTTTTCCATCCCTCACAAAATGCCAGACATTTGCCGGACCGCAGTCATGATCAATAACATCACTTTGATATGTTTGTTTTTCCTTATCATAAGAAAAGCAAAGTAAATCTCTGTTTCCTTTTCGATGTCCGATCACAAGCGCATTTTCACCGCACAAGGAACCACCATAAATCGCATGACAAAACTCTGCCGTTTTTTCATATGAGTAAATACATTCAAAATTTCCTGTCTCTTTCGCCCTTTTGTATATTTTGATCTGATCCCCATGAAATGGGGCGATTACCGCAAGCTCCTCTTCGCCATCCTCATCAAGATCTACGAGCACTGCATCACTTGCCGGTATCGTAAGTAATGTTTCGGTCTTCCATTCCCCTCCGGCTTTTTCCGGCGGTATAAAACGAAATATTCCGTTCTCTGACGAGATCACACTGGTATCATATCCATTTTCACGGACCCGATAATATCCATGATTCTTTAACATCTGATCTTTGATCACAAAAAGTTCCAAAGCATGTTCCTCTCCGGTTTCTCCCAAGTTTTCAGGTAATACCGCCCCATATACTTTTCCCGGAGATGACCAGTCATCCTTATATTCATGTCCCGATTTTAATGTACAGGCAATCAAATAATGAATACCGTTCCGCTCTATAATATCAAATCGGTGTACATGTGGCAGCGAAACCAGTGTTTCCACGCTCCACTGTTTCTCCTTTTCTTTTGGCGGTCTGACAAGAACGATCGATGCTTCTTTTGAATCATTTGGAGAATAGAAGCGGTGTGTCGCAAGAAATACACCATCGCTACCCGGAACTTGAACCATACTCATAACGCCACCCGGCTGTTCCCATATTGTATCAACTTCATTTCCTTCTAAATCAAATAGAATACAGCGATCTGTTTTCTCCGCCGCCACAAGGAAAAAATCCTTTCCTTTATAATGAAGCGGTGCTATTGAATAACATTTTGTTAAATTTGAAATAATCTTTTTGTTAATCTTCACACTTTTCCCCTCTCTTTCTACATACAAGAACGAAACGGGATATTTTGCGGCGCTTCAAAGCAGTCTTCAAACCCCCGTCTGTGATGATATGCTTTCTTATCCTTATCGGTTGGATATACATATTTTCCTCCAACTTCCCAGAAAAATGGATGAAACTTATAATTCAGTCGATCTTTTTTCATTTCATACAACATTTTGATCTCGTCAACATCCGCCATAAAGTTGGTCCACACATCATAATGTACCGGTATCACAACTTCACACCGCAGTGCTTCCGCCATGCGAAGAATATCTACGGATGTCATTTTGTCCATAATTCCCGGAGGATTCTCACCATATGATCCAAGCGCAACATCAATGTCATAATCTTTTCCGTGTTTTGCATAATAAATGGAATAATGAGAATCTCCACTGTGATAAATATTTCCCCCCGGAGTTTTTATCAAATAATTTACAGCTTTATCGTCCATATCTGTCGGACAAATTCCGGTCAGTTCCTCTCTGTTCTCATCGGTACGGTCTGTTGTCACAAGGCAGGTCCGATCAAATGAATCCAGAACCACAATCTCGATATCTTTGATCTTGATCGTATCTCCCGGCTTCACAGTTATGCATCGCTCTTCCGGAACCCCCCACTTCATCCATGTTTCTACTGATTTTTTCGGACCAATAAATGGAACCGGAATTTTCTTTCCATCTTCATCAACTGTTGTCAATTCAGCTTTGATCACATGAGATGCATACTCTGCACTCATATGATCCTGATGATAGTGTGTTGCAAGAACCGCATCCACTTTTTGAATTGCAAACGGATCAAGTACAAACGGAACTGCCCGAAGATTCGGCTGCATCATCCGTGCACCACTCATATTTGCCATTTGATGACCAACTGCCATCTTTCCATTTCCATGAGTACGCTTTCCATTCCCACACCAAAGATCAATACTGATATTACAATCTTCCGGTGTCTTGACCCAGATTCCGGTACAGCCAAGCCACCACATCGCAACAGTTCCCGGTTTTACATCTTCCATTTCGATTTCTTCGTTTAGCCACGTTCCCCATTCCGGAAATGTATTCAATATCCAATTTTCTCTTGTGATCTCCTCAATTCTACTCATAATTCTGCCTCCTTCTTTTCATATGACTCATAAAATGCTTCATAGTAATTTCTTAATTTATTTGTGTTTTGATATAAAATTTCTGTATCCGGATCTGGTTCATAACAAAGATCCTCTCCATTCTCAGCGTAACGTTCATATCCCTCCTGATAATTATCCACATTTCCCAACGTTTTTTGTGCAGAAATCCACGCACCTAGCCCGGTTGCTTCCATTTCTTTTGGTTTTTTCACCTCTTTTTGAAACATATCCGAAAGAATCTGGCAATAAACCGGATTTCCTGTCATTCCACCCGCAGCCAGAATACTTTTTTGATTTCCGCCAACGACACGCTCTACTTCTTTCACACATTCCGAAAGTTCTGCTGCAATTCCCTCTAAGAGTGCACGTACCAAATCTCCCTTATTGTTCTCAAATCCAATTCCCATAAATCCTGCCCGTACACTTGGATTCCAACGTGGTGTCCCTTTTCCTGAAAATGATGTAGACGCAATTACGCCATTCGCTCCCGGACAGGATTCTTCCAACACTTTTGAAAATTCTTTAAAATCTCCCTTTGACTCCGGGAAAAACTGTTCATTCATCCACGCCGCTGCTTTTCCTGCGCTCAATACTGCGCCCTCCACAATCCATTTTCCGGGTATTGCTGAAACATTACAATTTACACTCATCTTTTTATCCAAAACCGGAACATCTGATAATCCGATCACATATGCCCCCGTTCCTGAATTCACTTCCATATCCCCATGTTCCAGACATCCAAGACCAAGCGCTGCACACTGCTGATCCCCTCCGGCTGAAATTACCGGGATCGATGTTCTTTGTTTCAAACACTTGGAAACTTCATCTATCGTATTTCCAACAATCCCACCAACCGGTATCAACGAACACAACTTTTCTTTTTTTACACCAAATATTAAAAGAAGTTCCTCTGACCATTCCAACTTTTTAATGTCAAAAAGTGATGTCCTGCTGGCTATGGAATGATCCGTTGCAAATTGGTGGGTAAGCTGATAAATCACATATTCCTGAAATCCAATCAACTTATACGCTCTTTGATATACCTCCGGTTTATTTTTTTTGAGCCAGACCATTTTGGGCGCAGAAAACACCGGCGATAATTTCATTCCCGTAATCTGATAGATTTTTTTCCATTCGTTCTTATATTCTAAGCAAATCTCCGCCGCACGCCGGTCTTGCCATGAAATTGCCTCCGTCATTGCACTTCCGTACTCATCTACCGGAATAACAGAAGAACGCTGCCCCGTCACCGAAATCACTTCGGCTTCCATTTGATTCTGCCCCAGCCATTCTCCTGCAGCTTTTAACATTTCCCATATTTTTTTCATAACCTCTTCCGGCTTTTGAATAGCCGTACTTTCATTCAGAACATACAGCGGATAATTTTTCTGAAATTTTGTACAAATCACTCCTTTCCGGTCAATAACAAGAAGTCTTGCACTTGATGTTCCGATATCGATCACGAGAGTTGCACACCTTTTTTCGTTTTGCTCCATATCTCTCTCATCCTTTCACAGAACCGGAAAGCATCCCCGCCTGTACTTTTTCATGGAACATCAAATAGATAATCGTCAAAGGAAGTACCGCCAAAACGATCGATGCAAAAATCGGTCCCATTCGTACGGAAAAATCACCTTTAAAATACATCAGACTTCTGGATACCGGGTACTTATCCGGCGTTGACAACAGAATAACCGAAAAGATCAATTCACTGTATGCATATACAAAAGAAATGATAGATACTGTTGCAATGATCGGTTTGGAAATCGGTAAAATGATCTTAAAAAGAATCTGCGTCATACTGCATCCATCGATCACGGCAGCTTCATCCAATTCACGGCTGATTCCTCTGATATATCCCGTCATCAAAAAAATAGCCTGTGGAAGTTGAAATGTCGTATATACAAGAACAAGCATCCAATATTTATCATATCCACCTAAATTTGCCGCAATCCTTGAAATTGGGATTACCGTCGTATGGATCGGAATCATAACGCCCAGCATAAACAACATAAAACATGGTGTCAAAAATTTATACTTCATCCTTGCAAAAATATAGGAAGCCAACATTCCCACAATAACAACTAAAAGCGTTGTAGAAATAGCAAGCAACAATGAATTTCCTATTGCCCGCAGCATATTTGCCGATAAGAGAGCATCTTTGTAATTCGCAAACTCCCACTTTTCCGGAAATGCAAACATATTCCCATAAATTCCATTGTTGTCTTTAAATGAACAAAGCACGGTTACAAGCAGAGGATAAAGCGTTACGATCGCCCAAAACCATGCAAATATACGAAATATAACATCTGATATTTTTAATTTTTTCATGGTATTTTCCTCCTTAATCTTCTGATTTCATCGCTTTATTCAAACCAATACTCAAAACCATTCCGAGCACCAGGATCACAACCCCGATCGCATTTCCCCGTCCGAAATTCTTAGAACTAAACGCTTCCGTATACAATAATGTAGCAGGAACTTCCGATGTGTGATTCGGTCCGCCGCCTGTCATTGCAAACATCAGATCAAACGTCTTCAAACATCCGCAGATACAAAGAACAGAAAATACTTTAAATGATTCTTTCATCAACGGAAGCGTAATATAGATTAATGTTTTAAACTTGCTTGCTCCGTCGATTTTTGCTGATTCATACACATCCTGCGGAATCGAAACAAGACCCGCCGCAAAAATCAGCATATTAAATCCGGCAAAAATCCATTCATTGACAAGAACAACCGAAACAACATTTAATGTTGGCGTTCCCAGCCAATTCATTGCCCATTCACTAAGTCCAACCTTTTCCAAAAGAGAATTGACCAATCCCCAATCCGGCTGAAGCATATAAACCCATATCAAGCCAACTGCTGTTACCGGAAGCATGACCGGAAGATAATAAGATACTTTAAAAAATTTCACTCCACGGATACTTGATGTAATAATTTTTGCCAGCAAAAACGCAAGCGGCATCAAAATTAAAAATCCTCCAATCATAAAGAACAAGGCGTTTCGCATCGACAGCCAGAAATTTGGCGACTGAAATACTGCCTTATAGTTTTCCAATCCGATAAAAATCGGTTTGGCACTTGCGATTCCCGTCCACTTATAAAAGGAAAGTTTTACCGCCTCAAAAACGGGATAAAGCAAAAATACAAATAACAAGCTGAGGGCCGGCAAGATAAATGCAATCGACCAGACAAGATTCTTCCTCTTCTTTACCATGATCTTCTCTCCTTTCAGTATTCTTCTTTTAACTCAATTTCCAGCACCGTATCAATTTCATTTTCCAAAAGAAATGTTCCCTGAATCGGTTCTTGAAAATTAATGAATGTATACTCTGGAAATAGCTCCGTCACCCACGGTCTGACGATCAATACCTCAGATCCATCTGATACTCTTCTGATTTTTTTTATTTTTTCTGTCGGTATATTCAAGGCGATCGGTCCTATTTCCTGTTGAAGTAAATGCGCATATACATAATTTCCATTTCTTGTATAATATCCCCAATCCGGTTTTCCAAGCCCTGCTTTTCCGCAATTCCAGATAGATTTTCCATAATCTTCAAACCATTCCGCCATATCACTCAACACTTTCATTGCCGGTTTCGGAAATTTTCCACGCGCATTCGGTCCGATATTAACAAGAAGATTGCCTCCTTTACTGACACATTCCACTAATTTACGGATCAGACATTTCGCATCTTTATAATTATACGGATTCGGAGTATAGCACCAACTATTATTCATCGTGCAGCAAGCTTCCCACGGAAGATCATTCCCCATATCATCCAGAATCCCCTCCGGTGGAATAATCTGTTCCGGCGCCACAAAATCACCGGCATATACCGTAGGATTTGCAGTGCTGATACTGCCTTTTGCCGAAGCATTACATTCCAATCGGTTGTTTATGACTATATCCGGCTGAAGACTTCGGATCATAGAAACCAGTTCTGTTGCTTTCCATTTTTCTCCCCGCATTTCTCCATAGGAATTATCAAACCATAAGATATCTATTTTCCCGTAATTCGTGCACAGTTCACGGATCTGATTATGCATATATTCCAGATACCGGTTAAAATCATATTGATAATCTTTATACGCTTCATTATCCCTCATTGGATGATACAGATCTCCATAATGATGATAATCCGGATGATGCCAGTCAAACAACGAGTAATAAAATCCCACACCAAGTCCCTCTGCCCGAAAGGCTTCCGCGAACTCTCTTGCAAGATCGCGCCCGCATTTTGTATTTGTTGATTTATAATCCGTGTATGCTGAATCAAAAAGACAAAATCCTTCATGGTGTTTGACTGTCAAAACCGCATACCGCATCCCTGCTTCTCTAGCCATCTTCGCCCATTCTCTCGGATTAAAGTCAACCGGATTAAATTCCTCAAAATATTGTTCGTATTCTTCTATCGATAAACGTTCATAGGAGCGCTTCCACTCCGTCACACCATTGATGCAATATAGCCCCCAATGAATAAACAAACCAAATCTGGCGTCCATCATCCATTTTACATGTTGAAATCTCTTATCCATTCTTCCTCTCCTTACAATTTTCCTTACGATCGGAGCAAAATGGCATTCCGCCCCTTGTACACCGACACTATCCTCTTTTTTGTAAAAAACAGGAGCTGCTGCGAAACCTGTCTGGTATTGTTGCAACAGCTCCCCTCTCTGCTAATTTTATATACTCTTGCGTGCTTTACTTTACTTCTTCTTGTGAAACGATTTCTTCTCCGCAACTCTCCGGTGTTCCATCAAGGAATAATCCCTGCAGCGCGGTTCTTACTGTATTTAACATATGTGTTTCCGGATCGATTTCCTGCATATCACCGTGAAATTCTTCTGCTTCATCTACAATCCCTTTGATTTTTACGGTCATATCGTCAATCTCTGTTTCCGGATCTGACTCAAATTTCACCGGATAAATACCGCCATTGCTTGCCTTTTCCAATCCGGCATAATAGTCTTTCGATGTCAGATATTTTACAACTTCAACTGCGGCGTCATTCACTGCTTCATCTCCGCTGTCCGTGATGGAAAATCCCTGTCCGGATCCGCCCTGTACACAAGCTTTATATTCTTCTTTCTCTGCAAAATACGGAAATGCAGTTACATCTACTTTTCCATCTACCTCTGTTCCGGTAATCTCACCTACAAACCATGCTCCATCATAGCGAAAAGCACTTTCACCGGAAAGAAACGCTGCTTTCTCACCATTATTGTCTACACTAAGTGGATTACTTCCAAAATACCCCTTCTCGTTCCATTCCTGAATCTTTGCATACATCTCCAACATTTCTTCTGAATCATAATTTATTTCTCTGCTTGCCAGCTTATCAGCAATGTCTCCGCCGTATGCTTTATAACAAAGATTATTCAATAAATGTCCCGCCCGGAAATTACTGCTTTCTCCTAACTGGAATGGTGTAATTCCTGCTGCAACTAATTTATCACAGGCAGCTTCCAGTTCCTCGATTGTTTTAGGCTCTTCAATTCCATTTGCACTCAGAATATCCGTATTGTAATATAACAAAATCTGATACAACATTACCGGAACGCCATAAGTTGCCTCTCCATCCTGCCAGTTATCAAACAATGGAAGAAATGAATCACGCCACTCCGGATCTTCCTCAAAATATGGTTCCAAATCTAACAGGACACCACCGTCTATGTAGTCCTTAATGCTTGTTCCACCATAGTTGATAAAAACATTAGGCTGTGTTCCTGCACCAAACTGAGAACTCAACTTATCAAAGTATTGCTGTTCGTCCGTTACATTGTCCGCTACAATTGTAATTCCATTATCAAGTTCATTAAATTCTTCTATCTTCTGATTAAAATACTTAGACAATGTTTCCTCTCCACCCCAACGTGACGTTAAGCGAATCTCAATATTTTCGCCTTTTGATCCATCACCTTTTTCCGATCCATTGCCAGAACTACCTCCACAAGCTGTGAGTGAAAATATCATTGCAGCTCCCAGCGTACAGGCAATCCCTTTTTTCAATGCTTTTTTCATTGTTTCCTCCTTTTCTCTGTTCAAAACAGTCTTTACGAATCTATAATTGTTCTTTTGTTGTTTTAATTGTATCTTTTTACTAATGTTTCGTCAATTGTCATCAGTTACGAATTATTATTTCCAGAGATATTCTAATTTTATTGTTTTTTCACAATTTATTGTTCTTAACCCATTTTTTAAGAACTTTTTATTTACTTTTATTATTTTTGCACAAAAAACAGTTGGAAAATTTATGCATTTTTTTGTTTTCCTTTTATATATTTCCATGTATACTTATAGCTGAAGACATCTTTGCAAACATTCATAAAACTCTACAAAAGTACATTTATTTGAACAGGAGAGGACTCATGAAACAAAGCAAAAAGCAAATTGAAGAAAGACGGCGCAATCTGATCACTTTATTGCAGGAACATTCCAGTTGTCGTGTTTCTTTTCTCTCAGATATACTGCAAGTATCTGAACTGACTATACGCCGTGACCTTGAAGAATTAGAAAAAGAACATGTAATCGAACGTTTCCACGGCGGAGCTCGTCTGATCCAAATTGGAAACGAACAACCTGCCGATGCAAAAAAACTGGATTACTCCGTTGAAAAAGATTTGATCGGCAAAGCTGCTGCCGACCTTGTTCCCAACAACTCTACCATTTTCCTTGGTTCAGGTACCACTACATTGAGCATTATCAAACATTTAGGAAACAAACGTGTTACGATTGTTACCAATAACGCGCTCGCTCCAACCTGCACTGAAAATGAACATATCACGTTAATTTTATGTGGTGGAGAATGTCGGTTAAAAGCAAAATCGCTCATCGGTCCTTATACGGAACATGTCATCAATTCCATTTTTGTAGACATGGCATTTCTGGGTGCCAATGGAATTGACGCTGTAAACGGAGTCACCACAAATATTTATCAGGAAGCGAAAATATATGAAAATATCGCCCGCAATTGTACCGGAAAAATTGTTCTTGTTGCCACCGGAAACAAGCTTGGCAAAACATACACATTCAAAAGTCTGGATTTAAATGCAATCGATCTGTTGATTACAGATTCAACTGCCGACCGAAATCCTCTTTCAGATTTGAAAGCGGAGGGAATGCAGGTATGTTTTGCAGATTCACTTTCTTCTCTTTAAAAAAATAACGTTCTGCCGGATCATCACTTTTCCTGCAGAACGTTGTTTTTTTTATTTTCCCCTCTCCACTTTTCAATCAATTCCGTCTTCTTTTTCCGATTCAGCTGTTTGATCGCATACTCCCTTTTCATCGCCTCTTCTTTTGTCGCGAACATCTCATAATACATAAGCGTCACCGGTCTTCGCGTTTTTGTGTACTTTGCGCCCTTTCCGGTGTTATGAGCGTCAAGCCGCTTCTCAAGATCGTTGGTCCAGCCTGTATAATAAGTTCCGTCACTGCACTGTAAAATATATGTATAATTCATTTCTCATTATCCTCTGTCATCTTTCCGTTTCTTTTGGCATCACCGGTCAGAAATATGAAAATCCACGCGTTTTCTCTTTTCTTCGGAATTTCACATTTCTGACCTTGTGCCGGGTTCATCTGCTCTGATCCGTATGATCTTACACACGTTACAGCATTTTACCCCTCCATAAAATCCATTGGATTTACCGGAGCTCCGTCTTTCTGTACTTCAAAATACAGATTTGCTCCCTCTGTTGCAAAATATTTCGTAGGCTCGCTCAGATAACCGATCGTCTCCCCTGTATTGACATAGGCCCCCACTTCCAGTGGCACTTCTTTCAACTGACCGTAGATCGCGCTATAACCATTTCCCATATCCAGAGTCACCGTGAGACCGGTCTGTGCATCCTGCTCGATGTTCGTCACAACACCCGGTGCCGACGCGCCGATCATCTCTCCCACTTCACCGCCTACGATCAGAGCCGGATTGTATTTATACTGTTCCAATGTTGCAAAATAAACAGTCTTGTCCATACTGTAATTGATCAGAACCGCTCCGCTCGCCGGCCATTCAAGGATACTCTCCTCACTGAACCACACATCGGCTGCCGCCCCCGCTGTTTCTGCGCTGCCATCTTCCAACGAAAGCGCATCGTTTGCAGCTTGTCCTGCATCTTCCGCAGCGTCTTCCTCCGCTGTCTCTGCATCTTCCGTTCCCTCTGCTTCCGGCAAAACGATCTCGTTCGTCGCGGTCTCTTCGCTGTTCTCTTTTGTCTCCTCGTCAGCCGCCGTCTCTGCTTTGGCAAGTTCCTGCTCCATCCGGTTTTGATAATTCCGAAATGTAAATGCACCTACCATTGTGATCACTGCAACAAAACAGATGACCGTCGCAACTGCTGCGCCTTTCCCTTTTAAGAAAGACGGCTTTTCATTTTTATTCATATTCATCACCTCTGCCTGTATTTTTGCCAGAAATGAGGTGACTTATACTCTTTGCATGGTAACTTTTCTTCCGAAATATTATACCATATTTCTTTCCGCTTTTATCTCATTTTCATTTTTCAGATGCCTCTCCGGGATGAACCATTGTCTCCATATCCCCACCGTCCGCTAATTCTGTTCCCTCAAAGAAGAACTGCAGGATCTCTTCATACGTCTTCCCCTCTTTTGCCATCTCATTTGCAGTCCACTGACTCATTCCCAGTCCATGCCCGTTTCCCATTGTTGTGATTTTTAACCCCTCCTCCCCCTCCTGCAGGGAAAATGCGCTCGAAGAAAGAGACAATGCGTCCCGGAACTGATCTCCGGTACAGACGGTCTCGCCGATCCGCAATTCCGTCACATATCCTGCCGAATCGTAGGAAAGGATTTCAAAATCCGGAAATGTATAGGTTTTTCCTGCCTGTTCCTCTTCCACCGCAACAAGAAAAGGCTGACATTTTGTCTGTACTTCCTTATAAGGAAGTTCTAAAATCTGCATTTCGTCGTTTGCTTCCTTATCCAGCGGACATTCCCGCACAGCCAGATAGGGAAAGTTCTCCTCTCCGGTCACTTCCTGCGCGCTTCTCGTCATTCCGCTGCTCGACTGATGAAACGGCGTCCATGCATAATTCCCCTGATAAAACAAAACCTGATTTTCCGTTTCCTCCATCGCCCGTCTTAATTCTTTATAATATGTTTTATAATCTTCTCCGCCTTTCTGTTCTAATTCTTCCATACTTAAATACCGATCCGTCAAAATAAGATCTTCACCGGCAGTTCGTTTTCTATTCAGTTCTTCATACAATTTCGTCCGGATCAGCACTGCCTGCGCTTTGCAAAATTCCGTCTCTTTTTTCTCCGGAAGTTCCAGTGCAAGCACCCCGAGAAAATATTCCTGCCACGGAACAGCCCGTAATTCGTTCCCATTTTCCCCATCGATCTTCACATTGACATAACAGTCCCTATTCTCAGTCAGACTTCGTCTGTCCGCCCCATGGATCAATACGGTCGCCACATAGGGAAGCAAGATCAAAATCAAAAGAAACGCTCCCATCGAACGCATTTTTTGCTGTATTCTTCTTTGCCGCATCATTTCCTGTCTCATAAATAAGAATTCTGCTCCGCAGGATTCTCCGCCTGCGGCAGGGCTGTAAAACAGCCATATTCTACTCTGACACAGTGCGATCCCACGGAGTGTCTTTATTCACAATAGGTCTCATTTTCCTATTGAATAAAAACAGCCCTCCATACCATACGATATGAAGAGCTGTCTTTGATTATTCTGCTTTATTTCCTTCCGGATTTTCTGATACATTTTCCATATCCGAATTTTCTGACAGGTCGGGTAATTCGATCACCGGAGCATTCTCCTTTGCAGACTGCTCCGATACCGATGGCTTCTCCGGCATACCGTTCAAAAGCCCTCGCTGCGGTACAAAACCACTTTCCTGCCGCGTCTCAGCACTCGATTCAAATCGAGCTTCCTGTGCATTTTCTCCCTGCATGTTCTGCCCGGATCCGTCTCCGTTCATTCCCCCGAATCCGAATGTCATCCCCTCCGGTTCCATTCCCGGACGGAACGGTTTATTCCGCATCACAAAGAAACAGATCGGCTCATAAAGCGGGATCACCGCGGACAGTACGCCATGAGCAATGGACATATTTTTTGAAGTAAATCTTTCCAAAATCTGATGATCCACCAACACTTGGAGCATCTTATAAATTCCGGAATATACGACCATCACTCCGATAAACAAAACGCCCACAACAAGCAGTGCGATAACAGATCCGACTCCCGGTCCGCTGTAACTGTTCATTGCGGAGATCAAAGCTCCGATCCCGACTGCCCACAAAATAATATAAAATATAAAGAAAATTGCTCCGTGGATAAACGGCAGCGCCAGAAGCCAGATTCCCGGATTCTGGATTTTTTTGTCTTTCAATACGATCTCTCCGCCCAGTTCTCCCTGCAGATATGCGCGGGCAAACGGGACATAGGCAAGCCACGGATAATCCATTCCACGCCGTTTTGCGATCGTGTACATTCCGATCCCTTTTAAAATATAACCTGCCAGCGAAACAAGTCCCCATACAAGTAAAACGATCAGATAAATCAATAATATCGTTATGCCGACGGCGTCACCGCCTGACACGGTCGTTTCATAACTGTAACCATCATAGTATCCCATAGGCACCTCCTATTCCGGCTGTTTGGACGCAACCTCTACTTTTTCCAGTTTCCAGATATCCCTTACATATTCCTCGATCGTTCTGTCTGATGAGAACTTTCCGCAGCTTGCCGTGTTGAGCAGCGCCATTCTCGCCCATCTGTCTTTATCTCTGTATGCTTCCTCCACACGTCTCTGCGCATCTGCATAAGAACGGAAATCTTTCAGGATGAAATACATATCCGGGCGGTCTGTACACTGTGTATTCAAAAGAGAATTATACAGATTTTTGTACATATTGTGGTCGCCATTCGCATAAGTGCCATCCATCAACTGATCGATCACCCGTTTCAGTTCCCAGTCATTGAAATAAATATCCGTCGGATTATAGCCGCCGTTATTCTCATAATTGATGACTTCTTCCGAGCTCATTCCGAAGATAAATGCGTTCTCCGCTCCGACTTCTTCCACGATCTCCACATTTGCTCCGTCCATTGTTCCGAGCGTCGGCGCTCCGTTCAGCATAAATTTCATGTTTCCGGTACCGGATGCCTCTTTCGACGCCGTAGAAATCTGTTCGCTGACATCTGCCGCCGCAAAGATCAGTTCCGCATTCGATACACGGTAGTCTTCGATAAATACGACTTTCAGTTTTCCGTTGATACTTCTGTCATTGTTGACTACGTCTGCAACGGAATTGATCAGCTTGATCGTCTCTTTTGCACGCAGATACCCTGCCGCAGCCTTTGCGCCGAAGATAAATGTTCTCGGATAGAAAGACAATTCCGGATGCTCTTTGATCTGATTATACAGATACATCACATGCAGGATATTTAAAAACTGACGTTTATACTCATGCAGACGTTTTACCTGCACGTCAAAGATCGAACGTGGATCCACATCGATTCCGTTATGTTCTTTGATGTATTTTGCAAGCCGTACTTTATTCTGATATTTGATCTGCATAAATTCATCTCTTGATTTCGGATCGTCCGCCAGCGGTTTCAACTTGGACAGCTGCGACAGATCCGTGATCCATCCGTTGCCGATCTTCTCCGTCACCCAGTTTGCAAGAAGCGGATTTCCGTGTGCAAGGAATCGTCTCTGTGTGATACCATTTGTTTTATTGTTGAATTTCTCCGGCATCATCTCATAAAAATCTTTTAACTGTTCATGCTTTAAGATCTCTGTGTGGAGCGCTGCAACGCCGTTTACGGAAAATCCGGCGATGATCGCCATATTGGCCATACGCACCTGACCGTCCCAGAGGATCGCCATCTTACGCACTTTTTCCTCATTGCCCGGATATTTCGCACGCACCTCATTTACAAAGCGGCGGTCGATCTCCTGTACGATCTGATAAATACGCGGAAGCAGTCTGGAGAACAGATCGATCGGCCATTTTTCCAATGCCTCGGCCATGATCGTGTGGTTGGTATATGCGCACGTCTTCGTCGTTACATCCCATGCTTCTTCCCATGTCAGTCCCTCTTCGTCGATCAAAAGATGCATCAGTTCCGGAACCGCAACCGTCGGATGCGTATCGTTCATCTGGATCACAACTTTTTCATGCAGCTTGCGGATGTCTCCGTGCTCTTTTTTATAACGCTCGATCAATGCCTGCAAACTTGCGGAAATGAAGAAGTACTGCTGTTTCAGTCGCAGTTCTTTTCCCGCATAATGATTGTCGTTCGGATACAGTACCTCGACGATCGTCTTCGCAAGATTCTCCTGCTCAACCGCTTTGTGATAATCTCCTCTGTCAAAAGAATCCAGCTGGAAGTCTGTGATCGCTTTCGCATCCCAGATACGCAGTGTGTTCACGACATGATTTCCATATCCTACGATCGGCATATCATAAGGGATCGCAAGTACAGACTCAAAATCTTCCTGGATAAATTTGTCTCTTCCGGTCTCCGGATCTCTTTCAAACCGTACTTTTCCGCCGAAACGCACTTCTTTTGTATACTCGTCTCTGCGCAGTTCAAACGGATTGCCATCTTTAAGCCAGTTATCCGGTGTTTCCACCTGATAACCGTCTTTGATCTTCTGCTTGAACATGCCGTAGCGATACCGGATTCCGCATCCATACGCCGGATAGTTCAGTGTTGCCAGCGAATCCAGAAAGCATGCCGCCAGTCTTCCGAGACCGCCGTTTCCAAGAGCCGCATCCGGCTCCTGGTCTTCGATCACATTCAGATCCAGTCCCAATTCTTCCAGGGCTTCTTTTACACCGTCATAAACTGTCAGATTGATCAGGTTATTTCCAAGCGCACGCCCCATCAGAAACTCCATGGACATATAATAAACGGTCTTCGCATCACTTTTCTTGTAAGCTTCCTGTGTTGCCAGCCAGTCGTCGATGATCGCCTCTTTTACCGCGTAAGAAACGGCCTGAAACAACTGCTGCTGTGTCGCCTCGTCAATCGTCCGGCGGTACAAAGTCTTCACATTTTCTTTGACCATCTCTTTGAATGTTTCTTTATCAAATTCTTTTCTAAGCTGAATATCGCTCTTTTCTGCCATACTGCTATCTCTCCTCTTTTTGAACGCCAAGATTTACGGCTTCGCCATTGATCTTCCACTCTTTTACATATCCCGCCGGCTGCGCTTTTGTCACTGCAACTGCCAGAACTTCGTTTCCGATCTCTTCTCCGTGCTTTTCAAAAACAGACTCTGCTTTTTCACTGCCCTCATAAGTTACCGTGATCTTATCCATCACTTCAAATCCTGCTTCTTTACGCATTGTCTGGATCTTGCTGACGATCTCACGCACAAATCCCTCTTCCAGAAGTTCTTCTGTCAGATTGGTATCCAGTACTACGGTGATTCCGTTGTCATTTTCAGAAACGTAACCCGGGATCTGCGCAGTATCGATCAGAAGATCTTCTTTAAATAATGTGATCTCCTGTCCGTTTACATCCAGTTTCAGGGAACCGGTCTCATTGATCTCATCCATTGCCGCATTTCCGTCCAGCTGTTCCAGTCCCTGACGGATTCCGCCCAGCATTTTTCCGTATTTCGGTCCGACCGTCTTAAGCTGTGGTTTGAAGCTGTAAGAAGTAAAGTCGCGCACATCTTCTGTAAATTTCACATTCTTCACATTCAGCTCATCCGCAACGATCTCCTGATAGAACTCCGGCAGCTCGAATCCTGCTTTTACAAACATCTGACCGATCGGCTGACGGTTCTTGATATTTGATGTATTACGGCATGCACGTCCCATCACAACCAGTTTCAATACATGATCCATGTTCGCTTCCAGTTCCGCATCGATGAACTCTTCCTTGACTGTCGGGAAGTCACACAGATGGATACTTTCCGGTGCGGATGCGTCAATGCTTCCGACCAGATTCTGATAGATCTGCTCTGTCATGAACGGGATCATCGGAGCTGCCACTTTCGATACGGTCACAAGCGCTGTGTACAATGTCATATATGCATTGATCTTATCCTGTTCCATTCCTTTTGCCCAGAAACGTTCGCGGCTTCTTCTGACATACCAGTTACTCATATCATCTACAAATTCCTGCAGCGCTCTTGCACTTTCCGGAATCCGATAATTTGCCAGATGATCGTCTACTGTTTTGATCAGTGTATTCAGTTTGGACAGAAGCCATTTATCCATAACACTGAGTTTATCATATTCCAATGTATATTTTGTCGCATCGAACTCATCGATATTGGCATACAACACGAAGAATGCATACGTGTTCCACAGAGTTCCCATGAATTTACGCTGTCCCTCTGTCACCGCTTTGCCGTGGAAACGGTTCGGCAGCCACGGCGCGCTGTTTACATAGAAATACCAGCGGATCGCGTCGGCTCCGTAAGTCTGCAGCGCGTCAAACGGATCGACGGCATTTCCTTTGGACTTACTCATCTTCTGTCCGTTTTCATCCTGTACATGTCCGAGAACGATTACATTTTCGTAAGGCGCTTTGTTAAACAGCAATGTGGAGATCGCGAGCAGGGAATAGAACCATCCCCTCGTCTGATCCACCGCCTCGGAGATAAATTTCGCCGGGAACTGCTGTTCAAACAGGTCTTTATTTTCAAATGGATAGTGATGCTGTGCAAACGGCATAGAACCGCTGTCGAACCAGCAGTCGATCACTTCCGGTACGCGATGCATCGGTTTTCCGCATTTCGGACAACGGATCGTCACTTCATCGATATACGGGCGGTGAAGTTCGATATCATCCGGACAGTTATCAGACATCGATTTCAGTTCCTCAATACTTCCGATCGAATGCATATGTCCGCACTCACATTCCCAGATATTGAGCGGTGTTCCCCAGTAACGGTTACGGCTGATTCCCCAATCCTGCACGTTTTCCAGCCAGTCGCCGAAACGGCCTTTTCCGATACTTTCCGGAATCCAGTTGATCGTATTGTTATTGGCGATCAGATCGTCTTTTACTTCTGTCATCTTGATAAACCAGGATTCGCGCGCATAATAGATCAGCGGTGTGTCACATCTCCAGCAGTGCGGATAACTATGTTCGAACTTCGGAGCATCAAACAACTGTCCTCTTGATTCCAGATCTTTCAATACTTCCGGATCCGCTTTCTTTACAAATAATCCTGCAAACGGAGTGGATTCTGCCATATTTCCTTTTTCATCGACAAGCTGTACGAACGGAAGATCATATTTTCTTCCTACATTTGCGTCGTCCTCACCAAATGCCGGCGCGATATGAACAACTCCGGTACCGTCTGTCAACGTAACATACTCGTCGCATACAACGTAAAATGCTTTTTTCTTCTGTTTTTCTGCAAGATCTGCCGCGCACTGATACAGTGGTTCGTACTCTTTGCCCTCCAGATCTGTTCCCTTGTACGTCTCCAGAATTTCGTATGCGCTCTTTTCTTCTCCGTCAGCAAGTTTGCCGAGAACGGTATCCAGAAGCGCACATGCCATATAATAAGTATAGCCGTCGGCAGCTTTCACCTTTGCATAATCTTCTTTCGGATTTACGCAAAGCGCAAGGTTGGACGGAAGTGTCCATGGCGTTGTTGTCCATGCCAGGATATACGCGTCTTCGTCTTTTACTTTAAATCTGACGATCGCGGAACGTTCTTTTACGTCTTTGTATCCCTGTGCCACTTCCTGCGCGGAAAGCGGAGTTCCGCAGCGCGGGCAGTACGGTACGATCTTAAAGCCTTTGTAGAGCAGACCTTTGTCCCAGATCTGTTTTAATGCCCACCATTCGGACTCGATAAAGTTGTTGTCGTATGTGACATACGGATTATCCATATCAGCCCAGAAACCAACGGTACTTGAGAAATCTTCCCACATTCCTTTGTATTTCCAGACGCTTTCTTTACATTTGTCAATAAACGGCTCCAGACCATATTCTTCAATCTGATCTTTGCCGTCAAGACCGAGCAGCTTTTCCACTTCCAGCTCTACCGGAAGACCGTGGGTATCCCATCCTGCCTTTCTCGGAACCTGATATCCTTTCATTGTGCGGTAACGCGGGATCATATCTTTGATCACTCGGGTCAGCACATGACCGATATGCGGTTTTCCATTTGCAGTCGGAGGTCCGTCATAAAATGTATACATCGGATTGCCCTCCCGCTCTTTCATGCTCTTCTGGAAGATATCATGATCCGCCCAGAATTTTTCTACTTCTTTTTCACGCTCTACAAAATTCATGTCAGTAGATACTTTCTTGTACATGTCTTTTCATCCTTTCTTCTTGATTCCTTTTTTGACGCATTTGTTGATTCATTTGTGTTTCATTCATTGAAACAATCATGAGATTTTGCAAAAAGTGTATTTTTCTCTCCGAAACATACTTCGGAAAAAACAAAAGACTTCCGTCCTGTAAACAGGACGAAAGTCTGAAACTTCGCTTATTACCACCTTTTACAACATACTCCGGCTTTCCGCCGTTTATATGCGTTCCGGTAACGGTGGAACTCCGTCGGCTCCTACTCCTTTTGTTTCGCCAGCCGCGACTCAGAAGTGATCTTCAGAAATACCTTACTCATACCGGACTCCCACCCTCTCCGGCTCGCTGGGACTTTCGATAAAACTTACTGTCTTCATCATAGTCTTTTTCAATCATTATCAGAAAATATTATACGAAACTTGCCATTATTAGTCAAGAGGTGAATCTGCTCTTTTCCCTATACAGCCACACACACTTTGCTCACAAACATCCTATTCATTCAAATCGATCATTTTCCCAATTCTTCAATGATCTTCGTTACAGTTTCTTCCGACTCTCCGGCGTCTCTGTTTTCTCCTCTTATTCCGCTGATACCGGACATATACGATCCGACCTCCAACTGCAGCCGCAAGCACAGCAGCCGCAGATGCCCCGATCAGCACCATTTTTTTCACCGGACGTTTCTCTTTCGCTTGTTCCCCTGTCACAGCAGTAATATTTTTATTGTCACTGTCAGAAACCTGTACGTCTTTCTCTTTCTGAAAATATACATCACTCAGCAGAACTTCCGTGCTTCCGACATTCTGCCCCTGTATCGTAAAAACCGCTGTTCCTTTCTCTCCCTTTACCTCGGTGATCTCACATTTGACCTGCGAAGTATCTGCTCCATTCGGCAGCACGATGTATGCATCCTCACTTGTATACTTTGCGACTTCTTCCGGCTGCTCCAGTTTTGTAATCGGGACTTTGGAAAAGTTCTGAAATACATAATCCATCATTGCTCTTGTATCGGTATATGCATCCACGCCGTAATCATAAAGGATCACTGCCGCCAGTTCCATTTCTCCATTATCTGCCATCGTCACAAGCGTTGTCATCGCCTGATCTGTGTATCCGGTTTTCCCTCCAGTACAATATTCGTAATAGTACGCATTTTCCGACCAGAGCATCTTATGATTCTGCTGGAATACACGTTCTTCCTGCGTCAGATTCGTCACTCCGATCCGGTACTCCAATGTATCCATAATCTTCCGAAACTGTTCTTTTTGATAAACTTCCGAAGCAATCAGCGCCATATCATGTGCGGTTGTATAATGCTGTTCGTCGTGAAGTCCATTCGGGTTCACCCAGTTTGAACCAGTACATCCCAGCTCTTTCGCCCGTTCATTCATCCTTGCAATAAACGTACTGTAATCCCCGTTCATCCGGTTGATCCCGGTACTTTCGGCCACAGCATAAGATACTTCGTTGGCCGAAGCAAGAAGAACAGCATACAGCGCGTCTTCCATACTGATTTCTTCTCCCGGTTTCATCCCGATATGTGCATCATCCCAGTTTAAAATGTCCACACTGTCCTGTGAAAATGTTACTTTTTCTGTAAGTTCCGCATTCTCCAATGCAACAAGTGTCGTCAAAAGTTTCGTAATACTTGCCGGATAATGCTGTTCGTCCGGTTTCTTTGCATAGAGGATCGCGCCGCTTTTCATATCCATGACCACGGCCGAATGTGCATACACTGCCGGTCCCTGCGGCCACCCTGGCAGAAGATTTGTATCTGCCTGGCTTTCGAGAGACGCCTGTTTCTCCGCTTCCAGCTTTGCCCGTTCTTCCTCTGCGATCTGTTCCGGAGTTTTCTCTTCTTCCGGTGTTGTTCCGGCTTGCTCTCCCTCCGCAGATGCCGCCGATTCCGCCCCATTTTCCACCGGGGTTGTATTTTCTATCGTCGTCTCATCCGCAAACACTGTCATCCCGGGCTGCAGCGCAGCGAGCAGAATGGCAAGTGCACACGGCAGGATCTGTTTTTTCCTCATATAGTATGCCTCCATTGCTTTTAGACTTTCCATTTCTACCCGATTTTATCCCATATCATAAGATATGTAAAGAAAAGATTACAAGAGTATTTCGCAATATTTAAAGAGATTCTCTGAAAATTTTCCAAAAAAAGCCGCTGTACGAATCATAAAATCCATCATTCATACAGCGGTAATACATACTTTCTATTTTTTTACGCGTTTATTTCTCCCGCCGCATTTTGGGACATTTTCCGCATTCTGTTTTCCTGATACGGTCGGAACAAAAGCCATAGAAACGCTGCGATTAAAATAAGCGCCACAATGGTTCCTGCGCCAAATAGACCTGTACTCACCCAAGTTCCGATCTGATACACACAAAGTGAAACCGTATACGCGAGCAAGGTCTGGTATCCGATCGCAAACCAGAACCATTTCCCGTTGTTCATTTCCCGTTTGATCGCTCCCATCGCTGCAAAACACGGTGCACATAACAGATTAAATACAAGGAATGAATACGCCGCTGCCTGCGTCATCGCCCCGGAGAGTGTTCCCCAGATTTCCGCTCCGTCTTCGGCCACTTCTCCAAATCCATATAAAATTCCAAACGTTCCGACTACATTTTCTTTTGCCACAAGACCGGTGATCGCCGCCACTGCCGGCTTCCAGTTCCCCCAGCCAAGCGGAGTAAAGATCCATGCGATTCCGGAACCGATCGCTGCCAAAATACTGTTCTCCATATTTTCAACCATTTTGAACGTTCCGCCCTCAAATCCGAAGCTCTGTGCAAACCAGATAAAGATCGTTGACAGCAAAATGATCGTGCCCGCTTTTTTGATGAAAGACCAGCCGCGCTCCCAAGTGCTCCGCAGTACATTTCCAACGGTCGGAAGATGATATGCCGGAAGTTCCATAACGAACGGCGCCGGATCTCCCGCAAACATTTTTGTCTTTTTCAAAATGATACCGGAGCAGATGATCGCCGCGATCCCTACAAAATATGCGCTCGGTGCTACCCAGGACGCTCCGCCGAACAATGCGCCTGCGATCAGTGCGATGATCGGAAGTTTTGCCCCGCACGGAATAAATGTCGTCGTCATGATCGTCATTTTCCGATCCCGGTCATTTTCGATCGTTCTCGAAGCCATCACTCCCGGGACACCACATCCGGTTCCGATCAGCATCGGGATAAATGACTTTCCCGACAATCCGAATTTCCGGAAAATCCGATCCATAATAAATGCGATACGCGCCATATACCCGCATTCCTCCAAAAACGCAAGAAAGAGGAACAGCACGAGCATCTGCGGCACAAACCCGAGTACCGCGCCGACGCCGCTTATGATTCCATCCACAAGCAGTCCGGTCAGCCACGGCGCGCACCCGATCGCTTCCAATACACTTTGTGCGCCGGGGATGATCCATGCTCCAAACAACGTATCATTTGTCCAGTCCGTTAAGAGCGTGCCGACTGTCGTCACCGATACATAATATACAAGGAACATGACTGCCGCAAAGATCGGAAGTGCCAGAAACCGATTCGTTACAATACTGTCGATCTTATCGGACGTTGACATTGTCTTTTTCACACGTTTTTTATAACAGTCTTCAATAATGTTCCCGATATAATTATAACGCTCTCCCGTGATAATACTTTCCGCATCGTCATCCATCTCCGTTTCACAGCTTACAATATCCTCCTCGATATGCCGGATCAATGCCGGATCCAAATCCAGACTTTCCCTTACTTTTTCATCTCGCTCAAATAATTTTACCGCGTACCACCGCTCCATACTTTCGTCTACGCGCCCTGCGATCGCCTCTTCAATATGTGCAAGCGCATGTTCCACACATCCGTCAAAACGATGCGCCGGCTGATTTTTCTTTTTTCCTCTCGCGATCGCAACCGCTCTCTGTGCAAGCTGATCGATCCCCTCTCCGCGCAGAGCTGAAATTTCCACTACCTTACATCCGATATCTTTTCCAAGCTTTTCAATATCCAGTACCTCACCGTTTTTTCTGACAAGGTCCATCATATTAACTGCGACAATAACCGGGATGCCAAGTTCTGTAAGCTGCGTTGTCAGATACAGATTTCGTTCCAGATTCGTTCCGTCTATGATATTGATGATCGCATCCGGCTTCTCCCCGATCAGAAAATTTCTGGAAACGACTTCTTCCAATGTGTACGGCGATAAGGAATATACCCCCGGAAGATCTACCAGGATCGCTTCCTCCGCTTTCGACGTATATCCTTTGATCTTTCCCTCTTTCTTTTCCACCGTAACTCCCGGCCAGTTTCCTACAAACTGATTCGAACCGGTCAGTGCATTAAACAATGTTGTCTTTCCGCTGTTTGGATTTCCGGCCAGTGCAATTTTTACTCTCATTTTAATCCTCTCTTTCTCATCTGAATGTTGGAACATTTTCTTTTCCTGCTTTATATTATAGGATTTCATATTACACATAATAAATAAATATTAGTTTTATCTAACTGTCATTCAAAAAAATAAGTACCCGCAATCTGCTACTGTACTTCGATCATTTCTGCATCTGCTTTTCTTAAAGATAACTCATATCCCCTGACTGTTACCTCAACCGGATCTCCCAGCGGAGCGACTTTTCTCACATAAATCTCAATATTTTTTGTAATTCCCATATCCATGATCCTGCGCTTTACCGCGCCCTCTCCGTGAAGTTTCACAACCTTTGCACTCTGTCCGCACTTCATATCCCGTAATGTCCTCATTGTACTTCCCTCCTACTAAACGATAATCTTCATTGCCATTTCTTTACTGACCGCCACACGCGAATCTTTCACTTTTACGATCAGATTCCCATTGATCGTGGAGACGACCATGATCTCTCCGCCGATAATAAAGCCGAGATTTTCCAGAAATCTCTTTGTTTCATCTCTTCCATTGATCTTTTTGATCTGCATTTCTGTGCCGATTCCTGCCATTGTCAAAGGCATATCCTCCACCTGCTTTCTTTTTCATATGCAGTTAGTATACACTTACTTCTATTATAAATCAATAACTTTTTTTTAAATTTTATGTCAATCAGATAAAATTCTCCAATCAAATGCTCCGCGAAAATGAAACTCATTACTCAAAGAAAAAGAGAGACACACGTTTTTCTCACATGTCCCTCTTCCTCCGGTACGGTTCATCAAACAGAATCTTATTCTTTTTCCATACCCAAAGCGAACACTTTCAATACACATGAAATCTTCCATATAAAGCGATTTTCTGCGTTATCCGCAATCGCTGTACGTCCAGTACAGCTCATTTGTCTGCCTTGAAAATCGCTTTTTCTGAAAGATTTCATGCCGCAGGGTCTCAAAATCGTGTGCAGTATCATTTTACAAGGAAGTAGATTGAGGCGTACAGGGGGTACACCAAATGATACTGACGTAGTAAATGGTCTGCACACGATTCTTGAGACTGGTTTAAAAGTGTTCGCTTTGGGTAATCTCTCCGTTATAAATCTGTTCCAACTGCTTCTCTGTCAAATCTACATGGTAAAATAATTTAAAAAATTCGCACACTTCTTCGTCAACATCATAATTCAGATATTCCGGATAAATCAAACCGGATAACCAGCGCACACCTACAAGACGGTTCACTGAAATCGGACGATCCACCCAACTGAAAGGCGCATTCGGCGTACCGTATACTTTCTGCTCCTGCACAGCCTTTAAAGAAGCATAATCCGGATTGTTCAAAATTGCATCTGCCGCAGAACTTCCGCTCATATCTGCTTTCGGCTCTCCATTTACAACGATCACATCCGGATCCCATGCGAGAAGCTGCTCTGCAGAAATCTGCACGCGGGATCCGTCTCCGATTTCCAGATCCGCCACATTGACTGCATGAATCATATCGATAATCTGTGCATGCTCACTTCCGGCAGGCGCGGTTTCCAGAGAATCTTCACCATTTCCATAATAAATCCGTATCTTTTCTTCCTCCGGAACATTCATTTCAGCAATATCTTCAAACGTTTCTTCTGCATAAGCCGCTAACTTTTCCGCCTCTTCTTCTGCTCCCAATACATCTCCCATAAAACGATAAGCTTCCGGAGCTGCCATCAGGTCTCCATCCACCGCGACAACCGGGATGCCCAGACTGTCCGATAAGGCATCACACTCCGAAATAAATGCATCGTTGATCGTGCCTACATTTAAGGCAATTTCCGGTTCTTCTGCAATGACAGCTTCGTAATTGATCGAATCCCCCATCCCGAAATTCGGAAGCGTCTCATATTCATCAAGGATCACGCTTTTTTCTATATCATTCAGTTCATAATTCCATCCCAAAAGCTTATCCGGAACCAGCGTATACAAATAAATCGCAGACGTAGGCTTTGGTGAAAATACGGAATCGATCTCCGCCGGAACTTTCACGGTTCTTCCTGCCATATCTGTGATTTCCCGTACCTCTTCCGAACCTTTCGTTTCTTTTGCTTCGGTCTCCTGTTTTTCATCCTGAACTACATTTTTTTCCCCTTGCTCCGCATTTTTTGCACATCCGGACAATGCTCCTACCATCAGAAATAATACGATTCCTAATGAAATGCTTCTTTTTCTTTCTTTTCTTTCCCTCTTTTTCATTTTCTTCCTCCTGCTTTCATTGACATTCCCATGGAATTGCGCTATTCTGTTTTTATCGAATACTTTTTAAAAAATATTCGTTTGATATGAGACTAGCACAACAAATAATAGAAGTCAAGCGAGTAAACAGATTCACTTGAATGGAGATCATAACCTATGAATAATTCCGAATATACAACTAATACAATACAACGACGGAAATATCGCGTCCTTTTATTCGTTTTATTCGCCGTTGTTTTGGCAATCTTTCTTTGTTCTTTCTGGATCGGATACTATCCGCTTTCTCCGCTTCAAGTCGTGGAAGCCTTCCTGTCCAAATTCGGGTATTCCAAAGAAATACTTCCGCAGGCTGTCACGATTTTCTGGAATATCCGTCTGCCAAGGATTTTATCGGCAGCTTTTATCGGAGCTTCCCTCGCAGTCGCAGGCTCTTCCTATCAAGGAATGTTCCGTAATCCGCTTGTATCGCCGGATATTCTCGGCGTATCTTCCGGCGCTGGTCTTGGTGCTGCATTTGCGATCCTGATGGGATGCACAGACTGGCTGGTACAGATCTTTGCATTTATCGGCGGAATCACTGCGGTTGCGGCATCTTATCTGATCAGCCGCAAATCCGCACATTCCCAGACATTAAGCCTTGTACTGACAGGTTCCATGATCATGGCGCTTTGCAATGCCGGTGTTACAATGATCAAATATATTGCCGATCCCAATGATGTACTTCAACAGATCACATTCTGGCTCATGGGAAGTCTGACCAAAACAACAATGAAGTCTTTCCTCTGGAGTATCATCCCGATGCTGATCGGTCTGCTGATCATTTTTCTGCTTCGCTGGCGCATGAATCTTTTGACTCTGGATGAGGAAGAAGCCCGAAGTCTGGGAATCAATATACGCACTTACCGGCTTATTTTTATCGGAGCTTCTACGCTGTTAAGCGCTGCCGCTGTCTGCCTCGGCGGTCTGATTGGCTGGGTAGGGCTGATGATCCCGCATATGGCACGCGCTTTCGTCGGCGCCGCTTATGAACGCCTGATTCCTGCGAGCGCACTTCTCGGCGCCGGATATTTGATCTTAATGGATGACCTTGCACGTTCTCTGCTTTCCATGGAACTTCCGCTCGGTGTGATCACTTCGATCATGGGGGCTCCTTTTTTCGTATATCTGATCATCAAACGTAGGGGGTAATATAAAAATGCTTTTAGAACTACAAAGTGTACATGGAGGCTATGGAAAAAAAGAAATCATAAAAGGGGTAGACTTCCATGCAGATCATGGAGATATTGTTTGCCTCGCCGGTCCGAACGGTTGCGGAAAGACAACACTGTTTCGTCTGATCCTCGGTTCTCTTCCTCTATCAGACGGACACATTTTCATTGATGGGACTGATATTCAGACTCTTTCACCAAAAGAGCGTGCAAATCTGATCGCATACATTCCACAGTATCATACGCCGATTTTTTCCTACACCGCTCTTGAGGTCGTGATCATGGGACGGGCTTCCCATTTTTCCGCATTTAAAATGCCGAAATCCATTGACCGTCAGGCAGCCTTCCATGCGCTGGAAAAAGTCAATGCACTGCATCTTGCCAATCGTCCCTATACTTCCTTAAGCGGAGGTCAGAGGCAGCTCATTTTGATCGCCCGGGCAATCTGCCAGTCTGCAAAAATACTGATCATGGACGAACCTGCCGCCAGTCTCGACTATGCAAACCAGCAGCGCCTGACTTATGTAATCCGCTCTCTTGCACAAAATGGATACTGTATCATCATGTCCACTCACAGCCCGGAACATCTGGCCTCTCTCGGCAGCCTCGTATTGCTTATGAAAGATGGAAAATCTGCTTCTTTTGGAACTTCAAGTCAGGTTATCACACCACAAAACCTGAAACAGGTATATGGAATTGATATGGATGTTCTGACTGTCACAAACCGCCACGGCGCCAAACGTACTATCTGTCTGCCGGTATAACCGCATAGAAAAGCGAAAAAGGAGATCTGAATATGAATCAATGTTCTGTCAATCATGTATTTCTGACCGGGAAAAAACAAATAGGGAAATCCACATTCCTGAAAAAAGTACTCGCCGTTTATCCGAAGTGTCCCGCCGGCTTTTACACCGTTCGCACCAATGCTTTTCTGGAAACTTCCTATTCTGTCCATCTTTTTTCTGCAAAACTGCCGGAAAAACAAAGGATTCCCACAGAAGAAAATCTTCTTTTCCTATGTGGAAATCCTGCTTATGATCCAATCGAACGTTTCAATCGTCTTGGTTGTGCCGCACTTTTGCACTCCGATGCTCCATCCCTGATGATCATGGATGAACTCGGTCCCAATGAGGGAAAAGCGCTTGATTTTCAAAGAGCTGTCTTTTCTGCACTGGACGGATCTGTTCCGATCCTCGGCGTACTTCAAAAAACGGAGGCTCCTTTTTTGACAAAAATTCGCCATCATCCGCAGGTGCATGTATTTGAAATCACCGAGGAAAACCGGAATGATGAAGAACTGGTCAGACACTGTCGGAAAATTCTTAAAATATGAAACAACAATTCTGTGTTTCGTCTTCACTCCTCGTCAATAATATAGGAAGATACCTCTGTCACCATATCTACCTGTGAAATACAAGCTGAGTAAGATTATGTTCTTTCCGATCCCATAAAGTATCACTACTCCTGTAAATTTTTCGCTCCTTAAATCAATATACCTTCCAAATGATCCAGCTCATGCTGACAAATCTGTGCAGTCCAACCGTCAAGTTTCAAATTTTGTTTCTTCCAATTCATATCTAAGTATTCAACTTCTATCGTCTGATATCTTGTTGTCTTACGCACTCCCGAAAGAGATAAACATCCCTCTTCTGTTTCATAAGGCACTTCTTTTTTCAGCAATACAGGATTAAACATTACCACATCCACAAATCCCATGTTTACAATGATGACTCGTTTTTTCACGCCGATCATATTCGCTGCCATCCCAACGCACCCTTCACGGTTTGCAGCTAACGTATCCATTAAATCTCTTCCTACTTGAAGATCAGCTTTTGTCGCCGGCTCAGATTTTTGTCCCAGAAAAAATATATCTTTCATAATTGGTTTTACCATTTTATCCATCCCCTATTCCCAAGGTTATTTTTTACAAAAAAAGCATCCCATTATTTGCATTTCCGCAAATAATCGAACGCTTTGGGTTAACCGTTCCATGAGGGAATCGAACCCCCAATTGATCCTTAGGAGGGATCCGTTATATCCATTTAACTAATGGAACAAATCACTTATACTTACTTATTTTATCATCATGCCAACTGAAAAGCAACCGCTTTATTCAGCTTACTCCCTTAATTAATGCTTTAATGTTTTAATCAATCGGAAGATCTGTTCCACCGTCGTTGTCATATTCCACGTTGCCTGTTCGCATTCTGATACCTCAGCAATTGTTCCTGCATTACAAAGAATTGAAAAAAATGCATCAATTCCATATTCATTGCATACTCCGGCGTCTTCCGCTACGCATCCGGAAAAAGCAAGTACCGGTTTTCCATACTTTTTAGCAATCTCCGCAACTCCGATCGGCGCTTTTCCCATCACAGTCTGCCCATCCAAACGCCCCTCTCCGGTGATCACATAATCCGCATCTTTCACTTTTTCTTCCAATTCCGTTTCACAAAGTACTATTTGAATGCCTGACTGAAGCTCCGCATTCATAAACACGCGGAATGCAAATCCAAGCCCTCCGGCAGCACCTGCACCCGGAAACGAAGCGTCCACACCAACATTCACAAGATTTACAGACGCATCTTCTGCTTTCCTTTCCTCCTTAAATGAAAGAGCAATCCCAGCATAGTTAGAAAGCCAGGCATCCATCTGTCGGATCATCTCTGCATCCGCTCCTTTTTGAGGTCCGTAAACAGCACTGCATCCTTGCGGTCCGCAAAGTGGATTTGTCACATCACATGCAATCTGAAATTGGCATTCCCGTAATTCAGGAATCACATGTTCTTTCCCTATCAACTCCAAATCTTTCAATCCGACCGCTCCAAGAGAAATTTCATTTCCATCTTTATCACACATCTCAAATCCAAGTGCCTGAAGCATTCCTGCTCCGCCGTCATTTGTCGCGCTTCCGCCAATTCCTATGATAAAATTACGGCAGCCTTTTTCAATCGCATCCAAGATCATTTCGCCTACGCCAAATGTTGTTGTAATAAGCGGATTCAATTTTTCTTTCGGCAGCAATGTGATGCCTGCAGCCTGCGCGATTTCCATGATCGCAGTCTTTGTCTCCCTTTCTACGATTCCGTAAACTGCATTGACCAATACTCCCAGCGGACCTTTCACCATAACGCTCTGCAATTCTCCGCCCATTCCAAGTGTCAGCGCTTCCACAGTTCCCTCTCCGCCGTCTGCTAATGGGCATACCACCGTTTCACTCTCCGGAAATACTCGAAGAATCCCATTTTTTGCCGCTTCTCCTGCCTGAAGGGATGTCATACTTCCTTTAAAAGAATCTATTGCAATTACAGCTTTCATAATTCCACCAGCCTTTTATACAATACTTCTGCCCTATCTTCGATCGAAAGCAGCATGTTTCTGGACTCATCCAACTGTTCCATCCCCTCTGTATATTTTCCTGCCGCACTTCCATTTGTGATCCCGGAATGATTTTTTACAATAACGGGTATCCAGGAACTTTTTTTCGCAAGATTGAATACAATATCTGACATCTGCATCCCACGCACTTCTTGAAATTCATATTCCTGCTTGATTTCTTTTTCTGATATACTCTCTGCTACATTTACATAGAGCGCATAACTATATAACCCACAGATTGAAATTTCAACCTGTCGGATCCCGAGCAATGCCCTCAGAAAATATCGTCTGAGATCTCCTCGCGACCTTTTTTCCGTCACAAGACATTCATCTAAAACTTTCATCTCTGCATCATTCTGATATGCCTCGAGTATCTTCTCCGTCATCGGCGCATATCCTCCGGAGATTTCATTTAGATACTGTTTTCTTTTCTGTTCTTCTATTTCTCCGAGTTTTTTCTTTAATTCCTGCCATAATCTGATTTCAAATGAACTCAATTGATTCTCATCAGGCTTCTCCTGCCCATTGAATGGATTTAACGATAGGAAGCGCACTTTCATCGTGCTATACAGACGTTTTACTGCTTTTCCAAACTCCACCGCATGGGAATTGATGTCATCACACGCAACATTTTCAGACTCTTTGAACAAAAATTGTGTGATTTCTTTCCTGATTCGTTCTTCCTCACCCCGGCACAAAATCAGTAATTCGTCCACACAATTCAATTTTTCCAGTGTTGAAATTGCGGAAAACGCATATGTATCAAATGTATTTAATGTGCAGTATACCGGAAGTTCCACAACCAGATCCACACCCTTTTTCTGCAAATGCTTCGCCCGATTGTCATGTGCTTCCTGCATCCAACTCCCATCCTGCCGAAAATTTCCGCATATCACGGCGATCAATGCGTCTGCTTTGCTTTCCTGCTTCATCCTCTGATATAGATTTGCTTCCTCTTCACAAGATAATCCGGAAAGAATTTCCGGCTCTTCAATAAACGCTGCAATCTTCATACATTTCATTTCTCTTTCTACATTTCATTTCTCTTTCTAAAAATTGATCATTCCCTGAAGCCAGATCGTTCCCTTAAATCGTCTTCCGATTTGCGGTTCCCCCAATACTTGTGCTTTCGGCACGCAAATATCAAACTGAAGTTCATTTACATTCAACTTCATCTGATATACTTCTTCTCCGGTCAGGCTGTTCTTTCGTTCCCTCATCGCAAGGATTTCACCGAGAATCGAGTACATATCACACTCTACGCCATACGGCATAAAATAAGTATCCACAATCGTAAAAATGTCTTCACTCACCAGTCTCCGGGACACTTTAGAATATGTATCGATATCATCCAGCGTCAGGCTTTCCATCGCTGTCTGATCACCGCTTCTTGCTGCATTTAAAAGCTGTTTTCGATTATTTGACGCCTCAATTTCATTTTTCACCTGCATTTCGCTCTTTCGCACCGGAAGAAGGATCTTTCCGGAAAGAGCCAGACCGGAAAGGGTCACGGAAGTGTTCATTTTCGGGAACATTCCGAGCTGACATTCTTTCATATATTCGATTCCGTTCTGCAAATGAAAAATCAGACTGATCCCGACCCGCGGATCTTCACAGACGCCGACATACATTTCCTTTTCAATTTTCTTTTCCACGGTCACATCTGCGTAAGTCGTAATTCCGCTTCCCTCAAAATATGGAAAATAATATTCCGGTTCAAACCGTTCTTCCTCATCAAGTTCTCCGCACAGTGTGATTCCTATTCCCTGTGCATATTCTTTCTGCAGTTCACAAAAATCTGCTTCTTCCGTATAAGAAACAACTGTCTGATGTGTAAACTCTGTCTCAACCTGTTCCAACAACTGCCGCAGGTCTTTTTTCGTTTTGAGGTTTTCAAAACCAATTGCTTTCAAATATTGATGCATATTCTCTCCATTTTCTTCTTGCACAAAGAAGATTGCACATATTGCGCAATCCTCTTATATGTCACTCTCATATATCATTTTTATTTTTTCGGAACGATCGCTTCCATTCCGCCCATGTATAGCTGCAATGCTTTTGGAATCTTCACGCTTCCGTCTTCCTGAAGATTATTTTCCAAAAATGCGATCAGCATTCTCGGCGGTGCGACAACTGTATTATTCAGTGTATGTGCAAAATATTTTGATTTTTCACCTTTTACGCGAATTCCTAATCTTCTTGCCTGTGCATCTCCCAAATTGGAGCAGCTTCCAACCTCGAAGTATTTTTTCTGTCTCGGAGACCATGCTTCCACGTCTACAGACTTCACTTTCAGATCTGCCAGATCTCCCGAACAACATTCCAGCGTACGAACCGGAATGTCCATGGAACGAAACAGATCCACCGTGTTCTGCCACAATTTGTCATACCATTCCATACTTTCTTCCGGCTTACATACAACGATCATTTCCTGTTTTTCAAACTGGTGGATTCGATATACGCCGCGTTCTTCAATGCCATGTGCTCCTTTTTCTTTCCGGAAGCACGGAGAATAGCTTGTCAAAGTCTGCGGAAGCTGGTCTTCTGTCAACTGTGTATCAATAAATTTACCGATCATAGAGTGTTCGCTTGTACCGATCAGATAAAGATCTTCTCCCTCGATCTTGTACATCATTGCATCCATCTCGGCAAAACTCATTACGCCTGTCACGACATTGCTTCGGATCATAAACGGAGGCACACAATATGTGAATCCTCGGTTGATCATAAAATCTCTCGCATAAGAGATTACTGCGGAATGCAGTCGTGCAATATCTCCCATCAAATAATAAAATCCGTTTCCGGCTACTTTTCTGGCGCTGTCCAGATCGATTCCGTTAAACCGCTCCATAATATCTGTGTGATACGGAATCTCAAACTCCGGTACAACAGGCTCTCCAAACCGCTCGATTTCTACATTTTCACTGTCATCTTTTCCGATCGGAACAGATGGATCGATGATATTCGGAATCGTCATCATGATCTTTTTGATCTTTTCTTCTACTTCTTTTTCTTCTTTGGAAAGAGCTTCCATACGGTCTGCGCTCTCGCTAACCTTTTTCTTCATCTCTTCCGCTTCTTCTTTTTTCCCCTGTGCCATACATGCACCGATCTGTTTGGAAGCTTTATTTTTCTCCGCACGAAGCGCTTCTACTTCCTGTTTGATCTCGCGGTTTCTCACATCCAATTCCAATACTTCATCGACAAGCGGAAGTTTCTCATCCTGAAACTTATTCCGGATATTCTGCTTTACCACCTCTGGATTCGTTCTTACAAATTTAATATCTAACATGACTTTTCCTCCTGCTCATTTCTCATTTTCTATTTTTCTTTTTTGCAAACTCTGCATCCCTTATATCGTAGGCTTCCTGAAAAATTGCCCGTTCCAGAGATTCTTTTTCTTCCTCTGCAAGTTCAATATAACTCTCGCCTTTTACAATTTCTTTTATATAGGTGTAACATCCTCCTCTGCTGTGCATCGCATTAAAGATCCATCCACTGTTTTCCTCATCCAGCATTGTCAGAGCAAAACTTAAGTTTCCACCCATTTCATGAAATGCATCATATCTTACCAATGCGGTTTTCTGATATGTTCGTTTCACTTTTTTATATAATTTATCAATCTTCTCTTGATTCTCTGCTGTCCGTTCATTTAGTTCATCGAGGATTTCAAAACGTTCAAAAATGCTCTCCTCAAGATTCTTTCCGTCTTTTCCTTTCATAAACGTTGAATAACTTCTTTTTAATCTGTTGTATTTCATGTTGACACTGATTAATAGAATGAACAGCAAAATCTGTATCATAAATAATAATACAATCAGATATCCCGCGTCAATTCCCAAATTTCCAAGAAAATCTGTTTGCATTGCGTGCCTCCCTTATATATTACTGATGATGGATCGACATGATCATATCATATAGTCTTTCCAACTCCTCCTCAGAATAATATTCAATTTCAATGCGTCCTTTTCCATTTGCTTTTGCATTGATATTGACCTTTGTCCCCATTACATTTTTCATCTTTTCTGCAATGTCTTTATATACAAACGTATGTTCTGAAGGCTTTTTTATTTCCTTTTTCGGTGTTTTCAGAGATTTTACAAGTTTTTCCGTCTCTCTTACACTCAATTTTTCATCAAAAATCTTATTTGCCAGTATATACTGCTGTTCCGGATCATCAATTGCCAACAGTGCACGTGCATGTCCCGTACTGATCATATCATCTATGATCATCTGCTGTACTTTATCACTCAATTTCAATAACCGCATAGAATTAGTAACTGCCGTTCTGCTTTTAGAAACACGCTCTGCAACTTCATCCTGTTTTAACTGAAATTCTTCCAATAATCTTTTAAAAGCCATTGCCTCTTCAATCGGATTCAAGTTTTCCCGCTGAATATTTTCAATCAGAGAAATTTCTACAATTTCCTGTTCTGTATATTCTTTGATGATCACAGGAATTTCCTTGACACCCGCAAGTTTGGCTGCGCGCCATCTTCTTTCTCCCGCAATGATCTCATAATATCCCGCTTTTTTCTGAACGATCAAAGGCTGTAAAACACCGTACTGTTTGATAGAATCTGCCAATTCCAACAGCGCATCCTCATCAAATTCTTTTCTTGGCTGATCTCGATTTGGCTCGACTTCGTTAACTTTTAAAAACACCTCGCCGCTCGGGGACTCTTTTATGTCAGCTAGTTTATCCGAAATCTTTTTTTCTTTTTTCTGCGTACTTCCTGATGTTCCATTTTTCACAGTTTTACTGGTTTTATCCGGGATCAAACTATCCAGGCCTTTTCCAAGACCATTTCGCTTTACTGCCATTATTCTTCCTCCCCTTTATGAATCACTTCTTCCGCTAAAAGCAGATAACTCTCTGCTCCTGTCGATTTTGGATCATAGAGATTGATCGGCATTCCATAGCTTGGTGCTTCTGCAAGCCGTATATTTCTCGGAATGATCGTTTTATAAATCGTCTGATCTAAATTATCCTTTACATTCTCAACAACCTGCAAAGACAGATTCGTTCTCGCATCATACATAGTAAATACGACACCCTCAATGACCAATGCCGGGTTCAGACGTTCCTGCACAAGATTGATCGTGTGGATCAATTGGCTTAGCCCCTCCAATGCATAATACTCACACTGTATCGGAACAAGAACGGAATCTGCTGTTGTCATAGCGTTGATCGTAAGCATGCTCAACGCCGGAGGACAATCGATGATCACAAAATCATACCGCTCCTTTACCTTTTCCATCTCATTTCTGATGATATATTCTTTATTTTCTACGCCGATTAATTCAATCTCTGCAGCCGACAAATTAATATTAGAAGGAAGGACATCAAGATTTTCAATTACCTCTTTACAAATACATTCTTCTATTCCTGTTTGACCTATGATCAAATCATAAACACTATTTTCAACTTGATCCTTATCTACGCCTAATCCACTCGTCATGTTTCCCTGCGGATCCAGGTCTAAAGCAAGTACTTTTTTCCCAAGACTTGCGAGAGATGCGGATAAGTTGATTGCCGTCGTTGTTTTTCCTACTCCGCCTTTTTGATTGGCGATAGCAATAATTCTACCCATTTATATAACTCCTTTCCTCCATACTTGTCTATTATATCACCAAACATTCTAAGAATCTACAACAGAATGTTTCACGTGAAACATTTTTCTTGTTATTTTTCAAAATTTGTTTTCCAACTGATTTTTCATGAAACATTTTCTGAATTTCAAAAGTAAAAAAGACTGATACAATGTTTCACGTGAAACATTCAATTTTCTTCTCTTTTTCTTAAGAAAATAGTCCTTTCTAAGAGTTTTCCATTGTAGTATAATAGCTTATATATTCTTTAGAATCAGATAAGGGAGTGATCACTTGAATTTTAAAAAGAATCTTAAAAAGATTACAATTTTTTCCGGGGCTGCTCTGGGTGCAATGCACTTGATAAACAGAGTTTCCTACCATGTATCAACATTTGAAAACAGACTTTTTGCAAAAGATGCAGAGTATTATAAGTGGAAGTTAGGAAATGTCTTTTATACCAGGCAAGGAGAGGGCTCTCCGATACTTTTGATCCATGATCTGAACGTATGCAGTTGTTCTTATGAGTGGAATCATGTAAAAAGGATTTTAAGTTCCAATCACACAGTATATACGATTGACCTCCTCGGATGCGGTAATTCAGATAAACCTAACCTCACTTACACAAATTACTTATATGTGCAACTTATTTTAGATTTCATAAAGGATGTCATTGGAGAAAAAACAGATATTGTATCTTCCGGTGCTTCTTCCGGCATTCTGTTGATGGCTTGTTCTGTCCAAAATGATTGGATTGATAAAGCTGTGCTCGTAAATCCGGAAAATTTGCTTATTTCCTCAAAGACTCCTGACAAATTTGCGGAATTATATAGGACTGTAATTTGTACACCTATAATTGGAACATTTCTTTATAATATAATGGTCAATAAAAAGACAATTGAAAAAGATTTCCGTCTGGATTATTACTACGATCAAAATAAAATCACAGAAAAAGATATTATGTATTTTTATGAAGCATCACAAAAGCAGCATACCAAAGGAAAATATTTGTATGCAAATATAAATTCCTGTTTTACCAACACGAATATTATTCATGGTCTTCGTAATATAACACAACCTATTTACATTTTTACAGGAAAAGAAAATCCGGAAAATATCCTCGCGGCAAATCAATATCAGAATTATCTCCCTGATACACATATTATCGAACTGGAAAAGACAAAACGTTTTCCGCATATGGAACGCCCCGAAGATTTTACAGAGAACCTGGAATCTCTATACTTATAAAAAAACACCGCAAGTTTGTATCATTCCAAAAGGGAATGTTCACAAACTTGCGGTGCTTTTTATTATATTTACACTAATGGTTCTTTTACAGGGAGTCCTGCCTTTCTCGGATAACGTTTCTTTGTACTTTCATTCTTTTTTATCTTTACGAATGATCTTCCGATCTCGGTTCCCGGCAGCTGAAATTTTACGACACCTGTCAATTCTCCTCCAAGCAAGCGGATTGCCTTTTTTGATCCGTCCAACTCCTCTTCCACATTTCCACTCTTGTAAGAAACAAAGGATCCACCGACACAAATATAAGGAATGCAATACTCGCTCAATGTCGCCAGATTTGCAACTGCGCGGGAAACGCAGAGATCAAATTGTTCCCGATACTCTTTTCGCTTCGCATAATCTTCTGCTCTTCCATGCAGCGTCTCTACATCTTCGAGTCCCAGTTCCTCTATAACCGTATCCAAAAATCGGATTCTCTTCTGTAAGGAATCCAGAAGCACGACTTTCAGATGCGGAAATGCAATTTTCAAGGGGATTCCCGGAAAACCTGCTCCGGTTCCGATATCGATCACAGACTGAATTTCCTCCATATTAACCGCCTTTATGATTGCCAGACTGTCCACAAAATGCTTTTCATTTACCTCATCATACTCTGTGATACCGGTCAGATTCATCACCTTATTCCACTCAACGAGTAATTCATAATACCGATGGAACTGTCTTTTTTGTTTTTCTGTCAATGTGATGCCAAGCTCGATGAGCTGTGTATCAAATCGATCTGCCATCTGTCTTGTCCCTCCTAAAAGATTCTTCCTGCTTTATTGTCTTATTCTTCTATTCCTTATTCCCGGTTCTTTCCTCCGAGATATACAAGGAGTACCGATACATCCGCAGGAGAAACACCGGAAATACGCGATGCCTGTCCGATCGACGCCGGACGAATCGCATTCAATTTCTGCTTCGCCTCTATACGGAGACTCTGTATTTCATCATAATTAATTTCTTCCGGTATTTTCTTATTTTCAAGCTTTTTAAACTGTTCTACCTGTCTCTGTTGACGCTTGATATATCCGTCATATTTGATATTGATATTTACCTGTTCAATTACCTCCGCCGGAAGTACTTTTCGCTCCTCGTCAATCTCTGCAAGAACCTCGTAAGAAAGCTCCGGTCTGCGGATCAGCTCGGCAAGTGTTGTTCCCGATACGAGTGCGGTGCTTCCATGCTGTTCCAAAATCTTCTGCACTTTCTCGGAAGTGCCGATATTGACATGATTAACACGCTCGATTTCCGCTGCGATCATCTTCTCTTTTTCTTTCAAATGTTCATAACGTTCTTCACTGACCAGACCAATCTCATAGCCGATCTTCGTTAATCTCTGATCCGCATTATCCTGACGAAGAAGCAGACGATATTCTGCTCTGGACGTCATCATCCGGTACGGTTCATGACTCTCCTTTGTCACAAGATCATCGATCAGAACGCCGATATATCCCTGAGAACGGTCGATCACAATCCCCTCTTTCTCCTGAAGTTTCCGCGCGGCATTGATCCCCGCGATCAATCCCTGCGCCGCCGCTTCCTCATACCCTGAACTTCCATTAAACTGACCGCCGCTGAACAATCCGTCGATTTCTTTAAATTCCAATGTACTTTTCAGCTGACGCGCATCAATACAATCATATTCAATTGCATATGCATTTCGTACAATTTTAGCATTCTCCAGTCCCGGAACACTGCGATACATCGCATACTGCACATCCTCAGGAAGTGAGCTTGACATACCGCCTACATACATTTCATTTGTTTCGATCCCCTCTGGTTCGATAAAAACCTGGTGTCTCTTTTTATCTGAAAATTTAACAACTTTATCCTCAATTGACGGACAATATCTCGGACCTGTTCCCTCGATCATCCCGGAAAATAAAGGGGATCGATCCAGATTATTTCGGATGATTTCATGTGTCGTTTCATTTGTATACGTCAGCCAGCACGAAACCTGATCGATCTGTACGCTGTCCGGATCCGTCGTAAATGAAAACGGAACGACATGTTCATCCCCTTTCTGCTCTTCCATTTTTGAAAAGTCAACCGACCGTTTATCAATTCTCGCAGGAGTTCCGGTCTTAAAGCGGTTCATTTCAATTCCTAGAGATTTTAAACTCTCTGTAAGATAATTTGCTGCCTGCAGTCCGTTTGGACCTGTCTGCATACTCACGTCCCCATAAATGCAGCGCGCACGCAAATACGTTCCCGTACACAAAACAACCGCTCTGCATCGATAAATAGCGCCGGAATACGTCTGTAAACCTGTCACAGTCCGCTTTCCGCTTTCCGGGTTGGTTTCCGTTAAAATATCCGTCACTTCCATCTGCCGGATATCCAGATTTTCCTGCTCCTGCAATACCTGACGCATCGCTCTGCTGTAAGCGGATTTATCCGCCTGCGCACGGAGTGAATGCACAGCCGGACCTTTGGAACGGTTCAACATCTTTGACTGGATAAACGTGCGGTCGATCACTTTTCCCATCTCGCCTCCGAGAGCGTCGATCTCCCTCACCAGATGTCCTTTTGAACTTCCCCCGATATTCGGATTACACGGCATCAGGGCAATACTATCCACACTGACGGTAAACAAAACCGTCCGAAATCCAAGTCTTGCAGCCGCAAGTGCCGCCTCGCATCCTGCGTGTCCGGCTCCGACAACTGCAACGTCATATTGATCTTTATTTTCCCATACAGAATTTACTGAATATTTCATTGACCAAATCTTCTCCTATCGTTTCACCTGTAATACTTCCCAACGCCTCATATGCATCCATCAGATCGATGGAATAGAAATCTTCCGGCATCTGATCCTCGATACTTTCCTGTACTTTCCGAAGCGACATATAAGCATCCTGAAGCGCTGATTTTTGGCGCATATTTGTGATCATGACCTCATCATTAAACGAAAGATCCCCACTCAAGAACATCGTTTTCAACTGCTGTTCCAGCTCCCGGATCCCTTTCTCTTCTTTCGCAGATACTTCGATCACCGGAAATTCATCTTCTAAAAATATGCCCAGCTCTTCTCGTGTCAAAACCGGTTCCAGATCGCTTTTATTCAGCAGAACTACTACTTTTTTTCCTGCGATGATCTGTACGATCTCACGGTCATTTTCATCCAATTTTCTCGAAGCATCGGCCACATAAATGATCAGGTCGGCCGATTCTGCATATTCCCGTGCTTTTTCTACGCCGATTTTTTCGACGACATCCTCCGTCTGCCGGATTCCCGCCGTATCGATCATATTCAGGTTCAGCCCGTTCAAATGAATCTGCTCTTCCAGAACATCTCTCGTTGTTCCCTCGATCTCCGTCACGATCGCACGTTCCCGCCCGGAGAGTACATTGAGCAGAGACGATTTCCCTGCATTCGGCTTTCCGAGGATCACAGTCTGGATTCCCTCTTTGATGATCCGCCCGTTTCCGGCAGAATCGATCAGCTTTTTCAATTCTTCCCTGATCGGAATCAATTCCTTTTCCAACGTCTCTCCATATCCGTCTACGCTGATATGTTCGGGATCATCCAGTGCTGTTTCAATAAATGCCGTGTGATACAGCAATGTTTCCCGCATTGTTTCGATCTTCTTTTTGACACTTCCGCGAAGCTGGCTGACCGAACTCTGCAGCGCATATTCATTCTTGGATGTGATCACATCGATCACCGCTTCGGCCTGAGAAAGATCCATCTTTCCGTTTAAGAACGCACGCTTGGTAAATTCTCCCGGTTCTGCCGGTCTCGCACCGTTTTTTAAGACTGTCTCTAATACTCTCTGCACTACATAGACACCGCCGTGACAATTGATCTCTACCGTATCTTCCCCGGTAAATGTGCGCGGTGCACGCATGACACTGACGAGAACTTCATCGACGGTTTCCCCTCCGTCTTTTATAAAACCGTAATGGATCGTATGACTGTCTGCCTCTGATAATTTTTTCTTTCCTTTATAAATCCGATCTATGATCTGAAATGCATCATCTCCGCTGATCCTCACAATTCCGATTCCCGAATTGGACATTCCCGTTGAGATTGCTGCGATCGTCTCTTTATTTAACATCTCTTACCTCTCAATGATAAAGAGAACGTTTTACACTTCACGAAAGTTCTCGTGAAGCGTAAAACGTTCTCTTTCGCTTCAATCATTATATACCATGTTGTTCGTCGGCGCTACTATCTTTTTAAAGTAACTACGACCTTTCTGTACGGCTCTTCTCCCTCACTGTGTGTCGTTACATACGGATCGGACTGAAGTGCCGAATGGATGATTCTTCTTTCATACGGATTCATCGGTTCTAAAGAAACCGGCTTTCTGTTTCTTTTTACCTTGTGTGCGATATTCTTTGCGAGATGCTTCAGCGTCTCTTCTCTTCTCGCACGATAATTTTCCGTATCCAGTTTCACTCTCACATATCCGCTCTGATGTTTGTTTGCCACACGGTTTGCAAGATACTGAAGGGAATCGAGAGTCTGTCCTCTTTTTCCGATCAGGATTCCCATATTCTCACCTTTCATATCAATACTGAGTGCTCCGTCTGCATCCACCTCGGAAGTGATTTCCACTTCCATTCCCATCGCTTTCAATGTGTCTAAAAGAAATGCTTCCACAGCTTTTTTTGATTCTTCTGTGACCACTGCTGTCTCTTTTTCTTTTCTTGCCGGAACACTTTCCTCTTTCTCAACAGGAGCCTTTACAACTTCTTCTTTTTTCTCTTCTTTCGGAAGTTCCTTTTCTGCATCCTGTTTCTCATAAGCCTTAGGTTCCGCTTTCTTCTCCGGCTCTCTCTTTTCTTTTTTATGTTCTTTTGCTTTTTCTTTTCTTCCCTTTTTCTCAGGCTCCAAAGAAACGTCGAATCTGATCTTGGTATCTTCTTCCTCTTCCGCAGTTCCCGGTTTTCTTCTCGCTTCAATGACAGCCTGTTTCATACCGATTCCAAGAAATCCGGCACTTCCTTTTTCAATGACCTCATATTCCAGACAGTCGCTTGTAACTCCCAACTGGATCAATGCTTCTGTGATCGCATCGTCTACTGTTTTTGCTGACACTCTGATACTGCCGTTCATTTCCGAATCCTCCCTTTCCTTTTATCGTAAGGTTCTACGTCTACTTTTTGCTGTTCGAGCTGTTATATCTGCTTACCAGATTTGCTTTTGATGCAAGACTTCCCTCTTTTGCATTCTTGCTGTATTCTGCCGCTTTCTCCAGCTTTTGTTTTCTCTCATCTTCAGAGATCGACGATTTCTTCACTGCCGTTACATTCTTTGTACTTGTCGTCGCCATCTTATTGATCTCCTGTGCGGAGGTACCTTTTTTCTCACGCTTCTTCGCCGCTTTTTTCTGGTTCTCAGCGATCAATTCTTCCGTGGACTTCTTACTCAGATACTTGTTGATCGCAAGCTGCTGAACACATCTGACGATCGCGCTGACCGCCCAGTAAAGACCAAGACCTGCCGGAAGTGTAAATCCGAGGAATACAGAGAACAACGGCATTGTATATGTCATCATCTTCATGGAACTTGCCATCGGATTTTCCTGATCTGTTGCCGGCTGCGGCTGGAGTTTTACACTGATGAACTGTGTCAGACCTGCAAGAACCGGAATGATCACTGCAAGGATGATTCCGATAATGGAGAAGTCTGCCAGAGCTGTCATTAACATTGTCATCGGAGTCTCGCCAATGTTGATTCCAAGGAAGCTATTCAGATGTCCCATCGCCTGAGTCGTATTTGCCACGATTCCCTCCAGTGACGGCATCTTGTCTACCAGGGTAGTCCATGTAGAATCCTGGAATTTATAAAGTACGTTCACAAGAGTCTCTGCCTGAGAGTAATCAAAGCTCTGCGGACTCATCAGAACCGGTTTCGCACTTCCGATTCCCTCCATGATCTTCTGGAATCCGTCTGTTGCCATGATCTGATTTACAACCGGCATATAAACGTTCTTAACACCCTCTACATAATTCGGAATGTTGGAGATGACCGGATACAGCGCGAACAGGATCGGCATCTGGATCAACATCGGAAGACATCCGCCTGTCGGGGAAGTTCCGTATTTCTCATAAACGATCTGCATCTCTTCCTGCTGTTTCAGCATGGATGCCTGATCACGTTTTCCGGCATATTTTTTCTGAATCTTCTGAATCTCCGGATTCATTACGGATGACATCTTCGACCACTTCTGCTGTTTGATCGTAAGAGGGATCATCAACGTATAAATAATAATTGTGAAAATAATAATGCAGACGCCGATATTCTGGATACCGAATAATCCATCCATCACATTGTAGATTCCATCCATCAGCTTTCCAAGCAGCCAAGCTATCTGATGAATGATCGGCCAATCTGCATAACCTGAAGCTAAAACACCTTGCATCTCTTGTCCTCCTTAAGGTACCGGATCATATCCGCCTTTTGCAAATGGATTGCAGCGCAGAATCCTCCATGCAGTTAAAAGACCACCTTTCAACACGCCGTATTTCTCAATCGCTTCGATTCCGTATTGAGAACAGGTCGGTATATAAATACAGTGATACTGTCTTTTCAATCCGGACAGATATTTCTGATAAAACCGGATCATCCCTATGCATATTTTTTTCATCTGCGTCACTTCCTTTTTGATCAAATGTGTCCCTTGCACATTTGTACGGTGTGCCTGTCAGAGTTGCTTTTTCCCCATTGTGCACACATCTTATGAAATGTTATATATATCATGAAGTTTTCCAAGATGGATCAGCGCACTTTCCATGTCTGCATATGTGATTTCTTTTGCGCTGACTCTGACCACAATGACAATGTCATATCCACACTTGAAATGTTCTTCTTGAAGCCGATAACTTTCTCTTACCAGTCTTGTAAGATGGTGTCTCACAACACTGTTTCCTACTTTTTTACTTACGGAAATACCAAGTCTGTTCTTCCCAAGTCCATTCTCTTTTTTATACATGACAAGAGATCTGTTGGCGAGGGAATTTCCGGTTCGATATACAATCTGAAAATCTTTATTCTTCTTTAAAGATTCGGAAAATTTCATCGAAAGCCTCCTGCCTTTTTTATATCAGAGTAGAAGAAAAGGCCACATATATGCGGCCTAAGCTGATAACTGTTTTCTTCCTTTTGCTCTTCTGGCAGCTAATACTTTTCTTCCGCCTGCTGTGCTCATTCTTGCTCTGAATCCGTGAACTTTGGATCTGGATCTCTTCTTCGGCTGAAATGTCATCTTCATTATACATACACCTCTCTTTCCATACTTTAAGTGTCAAAGAACACTGCGGTGTCCTTAAATCCTATATCTGAATCTCTTTTCTTCCCTATATATCATAGAAGACAAAAAGACACTGCTCTTAATTATATTCTGAAAATGTCAAGAAGTCAAGGTAAAATCCGTCATTTTTAAAGTTTCCACATTACAAAAACGCCTGCAAACGCCGTAAATACGCGAGAAACTATCATATTTCCACATTTTCCACAATTTTTATCCACAAAGAAACTATTTTGTGAATAACGTGTTGATAACCGGCCGTTTTTCAGTGGATAAGCAAAAAATAACCTGTGAACAAAAAATTATTTTGTTTCCTTTTTCCTTAAGAATCAAGGGATTTTTAATGTGAATAGTGTGCATTGAGTTATCCACATCTTTTCTGATTGCTTCTCTTATTGATTTGATGTAAAATGGTGAAGAGAGTTTTTTGTTTACAAATCACTCTGATTACATTGATTAGGAGTTACTTTTGATGAACATTGTGGAAGAAAATTGGGACGAAATCCTCAATAAAATGAAAGTTGAGTATTGCTCATCGAATATTTCATACAATACATGGATCGCCCCTCTTACAGTTTATGAAGTGGATGAGACGACCGTCTATATTCTTGTCAGACTCAAGGCCAGTCTGGAACATATTGAAGAAAAATATCTCCTGCCTTTTAAGGTTTGTATCGCCGAGATCACCGGAAAAGAGTATGAGGTTTCTTTTGTTACGGAAGATCAGACCGTCGTCCACCAGAAAAAACAGGATACCGTCCAGAAAAAGAAAGCGAATGTATTATTTGAGAAAGCCAATCTGAATCCCAAATATACATTTGATACATTCGTAGTCGGAAACAACAACCGCTTTGCCCATGCGGCCTCACTGGCCGTGGCCGAATCTCCGGGTGAGATTTACAATCCTCTCTTTATATATGGAGGCGCCGGACTCGGCAAAACCCATTTGATGCATTCGATCGCTCATTTCATTATTGAGAATGAACCGAATAAACATGTGCTGTATGTCACAAGTGAGACTTTTACCAATGAATTGATCGATGCGCTGAAGATCGGTAAAAACGGCAATGAACTTTCCATGACTACGTTCCGTGAAAAATACCGGAACAACGACGTTCTTCTGATCGACGACATCCAGTTTATTATCGGAAAGGAAAGTACCCAAGAAGAATTCTTCCACACATTCAATCATCTTCACGGTGCAGGCAAACAGATCATCATCTCCAGTGATAAACCGCCGAAAGACATTGAGACACTGGAAGACCGGCTTCGTACCCGATTTGAATGGGGTCTTCTGGCCGACATTTCCGCACCGGATTATGAGACACGAATGGCCATTTTGAAGAATAAAATCGAACTGGATCATCTGGAAGTCTACCATATACCGGACGATGTCCTGCAGTATATTGCCAACAACATCAAGTCGAACATCCGGGAACTCGAAGGTTCCTTAAATAAACTGATCGCATTGGCCAAACTTGTCAACAAGCCGATCGATATTCCATTGGCTGCCGAAGCTTTAAAAGATATGGTTTCTCCGGACGATGCAAGAGAGATCACACCGGAACTGATCATGGAAGTCGTTTCCGAACACTTTAATGTACCGGTCAGCGAATTAAAAGGAAAGAAACGTACTGCTGAGATCGTACTTCCGCGTCAGATCGTCATGTACCTCTGCCGCGCTCTGACCGACACGCCTTTGAAAGCAGTCGGTGTACTTCTTGGCGGCAAAGATCATGCCTCGATCAGCCATGGCGTAAAGAAAATTGCGGCCGATCTTAAGACAGATGAGGCCTTAAGCAATACAATTTCAATCATTAAGAAGAAAATCAATCCTCTTTGAAGGGAATAAGTCACTTTTTTGTTGTGGATAACCTGTTGATAACTACGGAATAAGCTGTGGATATTGCAGTTGAGAAATTTTTTTAATTCTTTCCTCTCAGAATTATCCACACGTTATCCCAACACTTCAAACATGGATTCCACAGAGTTATCAAAGCCGACAAAGCCTTATAAATCAAGGGCTGGAGATAGTTTTAAACATATCCACAGCCCCTAATACTAAGAAGACGAAATTATTTTATATATAAATACATACAGCTTGTGTGTGAAACTCTTTTTCCACACCATGATGTTATTCCGCAATAAGACAGAATTGAAAGGAGTTTACTATTATGAAAATAATCTGTACAAAATCCAATCTTGCAAAAGGCGTCAGTATTGTATCGAAAGCAGTTCCGTCTAAGACAACAATGCCGATCTTAGAATGTATTTTGATCGATGCAACTACGGATGTGATCAAACTGACTGCAAATGATATGGAACTTGGAATCGAAACACGCATTGAAGGTGAGATCATCGATCGTGGTATCATAGCTTTGAATGCAAAGATCTTTTCTGAGATCGTAAGAAAACTTCCTGATAATGAGATCGTGATCGAAACAGACATGAACAATCAGACAATGATCACCTGTGAAAAAGCAAAGTTTAATATAGCCGCACAGTCTGGCGAAGATTTCTCTTATCTTCCGGTGATCGAAAAAGAAGACAATATCGCTGTATCCGAATTTACTTTGAAAGAAGTGATCCGACAGACTATTTTTTCAATCGCGGACAACGATACAAACAAAATGATGACCGGAGAATTATTTGAAATCGATGAGAACGTCCTGAAAGTAGTATCTCTGGATGGGCATCGTATTTCCATCCGTAAGATCGAACTGAGTGACTCTTACGGACAGAGAAAAGTGATCGTTCCGGGAAAGACACTTCAGGAGATCAGTAAGATCATCGGCGGAGAAGCTGAAGCAAGTGTTGAGATTTCATTTACGAAAAATCATATCGTATTTGAGTTTGACCAGACGTTGGTCGTATCACGGCTGATCGAAGGGGATTATTTTAAGATTGATCAGATGCTTTCCAGCGATTATGAGACAAAAGTTCGGATCAATAAGAGAGAACTGCTGGATTGTATTGACCGTGCGACGCTGCTGATCAAAGAGGGCGAAAAGAAGCCGATCATCATCAATATCGGGGATGAATCGATGAAGCTGCAGATCAAGTCCCAGATCGGATCAATGGACGAAGAGATTCTGATCACAAAAGAGGGAAAAGATCTTTTGATCGGATTTAATCCGAAGTTTTTGATCGATGCGCTTCGTGTCATTGACGATGAAGAAGTAGATCTGTATTTTATGAATGCAAAAGCTCCGTGCTTTATTAAAGACGAACAGCAGTCTTATATTTACCTGATCCTTCCGGTAAACTTTAACGCCGTGGCATAAGCTGTGCGGGAGAAGAAAAGTTTCGCTTGCGGGAAATGCACCGTGAGCGAACTTTTTCTTGTCATGCATGCGGCAAAATAGTTATGAGGAGTGTTTTGAACTGCTACAATAGTCTGACAGATTTTGTATGAAAGGGAAAATTATGGAAATGATCAAATTAAGAGAACAGGATGAATTTATCAAGCTTGGGCAGGCGGTTAAAGCAGCCGGTCTGGTAGAATCCGGAGTTGAGGCCAAAGAAGTGATCCAGGAGGGCCGGGTGTCTGTAAACGGAGAAGTTGACACCAGACGTGGCCGAAAATTATATGCGGGGGACGTGGCCGAATATAACGGAGAACAAATAAAAATTGAAAAATAAAGAAAAAGAGTGTAAAATAGTTACATACTGATGGAGATATTATGGTAATTAAGTCATTAAAGCTTAAGAATTACAGAAATTATGAGTTGCTGAATCTGACTTTTGATCCAAAGACAAATATCCTCTATGGGGACAATGCACAGGGAAAGACGAATATTTTGGAGGCATTGTATTTGTCGGGAACTACGAAATCTCACAGAGGTACAAAGGACCGGGATTTGATCCAGTTCGGGCGGGAGGAATCCCATCTGGAAACAGTGGTTGAGAAAAACGGCGTTCTTTTTCAGATAGACATGCATTTGAAAAAGAACAGTCCGAAAGGAATTGCGATCAACAAGATTCCGATCCGGCGTGCGGGAGAACTGTTTGGAATCGTTCATTTTGTATTTTTTTCTCCGGAAGATTTGAATATTATCAAAGAGGGACCGGCAGGCAGGAGGAGATTTATCGATCTGGAATTATCCCAACTTGACAAGGTCTATCTCAGTAATCTGTCTAACTATAATCGTATTATCAATCAAAGAAATTCCTTGCTCAAAGAAATTGTTTATCAAAAAGATCTGATCGATACATTGGATATCTGGGATATGCAATTGGCTGAGTATGGGACAAAGATTATAGAGCGCCGGAAAAAATTTATCGATGAGGTGAACCGGATCATCGGAGGAATCCATGAGAAACTGACCGGCGGGAGAGAAAATATCGAGTTGTCCTACGAGTCTTCGGCAGGAGAACTTTCCATGGAGGAAATGCTTCGAAAAAACCGGGAGCGCGATATCCGGTTTAAGAGTACGTCTGCCGGACCTCACCGGGATGATCTTTGTTTTCGGGTGGGAGATCTTGATATCCGGAAATTCGGATCCCAAGGACAGCAGAGGACGGCGGCGCTTTCTTTGAAGCTCTCGGAGATTGAATTGGTAAAGATGCTGATTCATGATACACCGATCCTTCTTCTGGATGATGTTCTTTCGGAATTGGATAAAAACCGGCAGAATTATCTGCTGGACAGCATTCATGATATCCAGACTGTCATTACATGTACAGGTCTGGATGAATTTGTGAATCACAGATTTTCTATCAATAAAATCTTTTATGTAAAAAACGGAACAGTGGCAAAGGAAAATTAGGAGGTTGTTAAATGGGTGCAACAGGTACAGAATTTGATGCTGAATACGGCGCGGATCAAATCCAGATATTGGAGGGATTGGAAGCGGTCAGAAAAAGACCGGGAATGTACATCGGAAGCACATCGGCAAGAGGTCTTCATCACCTTGTATATGAGATCGTAGACAATTCGATCGATGAGGCGCTTGCAGGATATTGCGATACGATTTTTGTCAGCATCAACAAAGATAATTCAGTGACTGTCATTGATAACGGACGTGGTATTCCGGTCGGTATCAATCATAAAACGGGACTTCCGGCAGTCGAAGTTGTATTTACTGTACTTCATGCAGGCGGAAAATTCGGCGGCGGAGGATATAAAGTGTCCGGAGGTCTGCACGGAGTAGGTGCATCCGTTGTCAACGCCCTTTCAGAATGGCTTGAAGTAGAGATTTATCAGGGCGGAAAAATATATAAGCAGCGTTATGAGCGCGGAAAAGTCATTTACAAACTGAAAGTAATCGGTGAATGCGATCCGGAAAAGACAGGAACAAAGGTTACATTTTTCCCGGATGCGGAAATTTTTGAGGAGACCGTATTTGATTACGATGTGCTCAAACAGCGTTTCCGCGAGATGGCATTTTTGACCCGCGGACTGAAGATCGTGCTGCGGGATGAACGTCAGGAAGAACTGATCGAAAAAACATTTCATTACGAGGGCGGAATCAAAGAATTCGTGTCTTACCTGAATAAGAGTAAGACGGCTCTTTATGATCAGATCATTTATTGTGAGGGAAAGAAAGACAACGTATACGTCGAGGTTGCGATGCAGCATAATGATTCGTACAGCGACAACACATACGGTTTTGTAAACAACATTACGACGCCGGAGGGCGGGACCCATATCGTAGGTTTCAGAAATGCGCTGACGAAGACCTTCAATGATTACGCAAGAAAAAATAAATTATTAAAAGACAGTGAACCAAATCTTTCGGGAGAGGACATCCGCGAGGGATTGACAGCGATCATCAGCGTAAAACTGGAAGAGCCGCAGTTCGAGGGACAGACAAAGCAGAAACTCGGAAACAGCGAAGCCAGAGGTGCGGTGGACAGTGTCGTAAGTTCACAGCTTGAGATTTTCCTGGAACAGAATCCGAACGTTGCAAAAATGACGGTTGAAAAATCCGTGATGGCACAGCGCGCGAGAGAAGCGGCGAGAAAAGCAAGAGATCTGACGAGAAGAAAATCGGCTCTGGAGGGGATGTCGCTTCCGGGAAAACTGGCCGATTGTTCTGATAAAGATCCGGTAAACTGTGAAATTTACATTGTCGAGGGAGATTCGGCCGGCGGATCGGCCAAAACAGCCCGTGACCGTGCGACACAGGCCATTCTTCCGCTTCGTGGAAAGATTTTGAATGTGGAAAAAGCGCGACTCGATAAGATTTACGCAAATGCGGAGATCAAGGCGATGATCACAGCATTTGGTACGGGAATCCATGATGACTTTGATATCAGTAAACTTCGTTATCATAAGATCATCATCATGACTGATGCCGACGTGGACGGCGCCCATATCAGTACCTTGCTTCTGACATTTTTATATCGGTTCATGCCGGAACTGATCAAACAGGGATATGTGTATCTGGCACAGCCGCCGCTTTATAAGTTAGAGAAAAATAAAAAAGTATGGTATGCGTACAGTGACGACGAGTTGAACGAGATCCTTACGGAAGTCGGACGTGACGGTAACAACAAGATCCAGCGTTATAAGGGACTTGGAGAGATGGATGCGGAACAGCTCTGGGATACGACAATGGATCCTGAACACCGTGTGCTTCTTCGTGTGACGATGGATGACGAGACATCCTCCGAACTGGATCTGACGTTTACAACCTTGATGGGGGATAAAGTAGAACCTCGTCGTGAGTTTATCGAAGAAAACGCAAGATTTGTACAAAATCTGGATATATAGCAGAGTTTAAGTGACTTAAAGGAGAGTAGGAATGGAAGATAATATTTTTGATAAAGTCCATGAAGTCGATCTGAAGAAGACGATGGAAAAATCTTACATCGATTATGCCATGAGTGTTATCGCATCTCGTGCGCTTCCGGATGTAAGAGATGGATTAAAGCCGGTACAGCGTAGAATCCTGTACTCCATGATCGAGTTGAACAACGGACCGGACAAACCGCATCGTAAATGTGCGCGTATCGTCGGAGATACGATGGGAAAATATCATCCTCATGGAGACAGTTCCATTTATGGAGCGTTAGTCAATCTGGCACAGGACTGGTCCACGCGATATCCTCTTGTTGATGGTCACGGAAACTTTGGTTCTGTGGATGGAGACGGCGCGGCGGCCATGCGATATACTGAGGCCCGTTTGAGTAAGATTTCCATGGAGATGACAGCGGACATCAACAAAGATACCGTTGATTTTGCACCGAACTTTGATGAGACGGAAAAAGAACCGGTTGTGCTTCCGGCGAGATTTCCGAATCTCCTTGTCAATGGAACTTCCGGTATTGCCGTTGGTATGGCGACGAATATTCCTCCGCATAATCTTCGGGAAGTGATCGGAGCCGTTGTCAAGATCATCGACGATCAGATTGAAGAAAAGGGCGAGACAACGATCGACGAGATACTTGAGATCGTCAAAGGTCCTGATTTTCCGACCGGAGCGGAGATTCTCGGAACAAAGGGGATCGAAGAGTCCTACCGGACAGGACGCGGCAAGATCCGTGTCCGTGCAGTGACAAATATCGAACCGATGCAGAATGGAAAGAACCGGATCATCGTAACGGAACTTCCGTTTATGGTAAATAAAGCGCGTCTGATCGAAAAGATCGCAGAACTTGTAAGAGATAAAAAAATCGACGGAATCACAGATCTGAGCGATCAGTCCAGCCGTGAGGGAATGCGGATCTGTATCGAACTGCGTCGTGACGTCAACCCGAATATTATTTTAAATCAGTTGTACAAACATACACAGCTTCAGGATACATTCGGCGTGATCATGCTGGCGCTTGTCAACAATGAGCCGAAGATCATGAATCTTCTTGATATGCTGAATTATTATCTGGCACATCAGGAAGAAGTTGTGACAAGAAGAACAAAATATGAATTAAATAAAGCGGAAGAGCGCGCGCATATCTTAAAAGGATTGTTGATCGCGCTGGATCATATTGACGAAGTGATCAAGATCATCCGCGGATCCAAGAACGTTCAGATCGCAAAAGAAGAGTTGATGAAACAGTTTGAACTTTCGGAAGTGCAGGCACAGGCGATCGTGGATATGCGTCTGCGTGCTCTGACCGGATTGGAAAGAGAGAAATTGGAGACAGAATATGCGGAACTGATGAAGAAGATCGACGAACTGCGTGCGATCCTTGCAGACCGGAAATTGCTTCTCGGTGTGATCAAAAAAGAAATCCTGATCATTTCCGACAAGTATGGCGATGATCGCAGAACAAGTATCGGCTATGATGAGTTCGATATTTCCATGGAAGATATGATCCCGAAAGAAGATGTTGTGATCACCATGACAAAGATGGGATATATCAAACGGATGACGATGGACAATTTCAAGAGTCAGAACCGTGGAGGCAAGGGAATCAAGGGCATGCAGAAGCTGGATGAGGATTACATCCAGGAACTGTTCGTGACATCCACGCATAACTATATCATGTTCTTTACGAATACCGGTCGTGTGTATCGTATGAAAGCATATGAGATTCCGGAGTCAGGAAGAACATCGAGAGGAACTGCGATCATCAATCTGCTGCAGTTGATGCCGGAAGAGAAGATCACGGCGATGATTCCGATCAAGGCATATGATGACGATCAGTATTTATTTATGGCGACAGAGCAGGGACTTGTGAAGAAGACGCTGCTCCGAGAATATGTCAATGTAAGAAAGAAAGGTCTGGCGGCGATCACACTGCGCGACGATGACCAGTTGATCGAAGTGAAGATCACAGATAATGAGAAAGATATTCTTCTCGTTACAAAATACGGACAGTGTATCCGATTTGACGTCAATGATGTAAGGGCAACCGGAAGAACATCGATGGGAGTTCGCGGAATTAATCTTGACGACAGAGATAAAGTGATCGGAATGCAGGTCAACACGCAGGGTGACTGTCTGCTTGTCGTATCAGAAAAAGGTATGGGTAAACGCACTGCGATGGGAGAATTCACCAATCAGAACCGCGGCGGTAAAGGTGTGAAATGCTATAAGATCACCGAAAAGACCGGAAATGTGATCGGAATGAAAGCGGTCAATGAAGACGATGAGATCATGATGATCAACAGCGAGGGAATCATTATCCGTATGGCGTGCGATACGATTTCCAAACTTGGAAGAATTACGTCAGGCGTGAAGCTGATCAACCTGAAAGAAAATGAAACCGTAGTCAGTGTAGCAAAAGTAAGGAAAGCATCAACTGAGATCGACGGAGAAGAAATCGATATTTCTGATGAAGACGGAGAAGAGATTTCGGAAGAACAGGAATAAAAAGTAAATAGGTTTTAAGAAAAGGCAGAGTTTTTACTTTGCCTTTTTGAGAAGAAAAGATACAAGCATAAAAGGAGACATTATGATTCGTACTGTGCATGTAGAAGAAATTACAAAAAACATAAAAGAGATGTGTATCGAGGCTAATCATTATCTTTCAGAGGATATGGATGCGGCGATGAAGCAGGCTGTTGAGACGGAAAAAGCGCCGCTTGGAAAACAGATTTTAACACAGCTCCAGGAAAATCTGCAGATCGCAGCAAAAGACATGATCCCGATCTGTCAGGATACCGGAATGGCAGTTATTTTTTTAGAAATCGGTCAGGACGTGCATTTTGAGGGAGGATCATTGGAAGATGCTGTCAATGAGGGCGTGCGCCAGGGGTATGTGGATGGATTTTTGCGAAAATCAGTTGTGAAAGATCCGTTGATCCGTGAAAATACGAAAGACAACACTCCGGCAGTCATTCATACAAAGATCGTACAGGGAGATCGGGTAAAGATCAAAGTGGCTCCGAAAGGATTCGGAAGTGAAAATATGAGCCGTGTTTTTATGCTGAAACCTGCGGAGGGAATCGAGGGAGTGAAGCATGCGGTGCTGACAGCCGTAAAGGATGCGGGTCCGAATGCCTGTCCTCCGATGGTCGTCGGCGTGGGAATCGGCGGAACATTTGAAAAATGTGCGTTGATGGCAAAAGAAGCATTGACCCGGGAAGTGGGAAGTCATTCTACGATCCCATATGTCAGAGAGTTGGAGGAAGAATTGCTTTCAAAGATCAATTCCCTTGGGATCGGTCCGGGAGGACTTGGAGGTACAACAACCGCTCTGGCAGTAAATATCAATACATATCCAACACATATTGCCGGACTTCCGGTAGGAGTCAATATCTGTTGCCATGTGAACCGGCACGTTATTCGGGAATTGTAAAAAGCGGAGGGATCAGCATTATGGAAAAACATATCAAGGCGCCGATCGAAAAACAAGCTGCGGCAAAACTAAAAGTAGGAGATTATGTGTACATCACCGGAACAATTTATACAGCACGAGATGCGGCGCATAAACGAATGTATGAGGCATTGAGCGAGGGAAAAGAACTTCCGGTTGACATTCAGAAACAGATGATCTATTATATGGGGCCGTCTCCGGCAAGAGAGGGGCGTCCGATCGGATCCGCAGGTCCGACAACGGCAAGCCGCATGGATAAATATGCGCCACAGCTTCTGGATCTCGGACTTGGAGCTATGATCGGAAAAGGAAAACGGAGCCCGGAAGTGATTGAGGCGATCAGGCGGAATCAGTCTGTTTATTTTGCGGCAGTAGGAGGTGCGGGAGCTCTTTTGTCCAAATGTATCACAAAATCAGAAGTGATCGCCTATGACGATCTTGGGACGGAGGCAATCCGAAAACTTACAGTTGAAAACTTTCCTGTGATCGTGGTGATCGACAGTGACGGAAATAATCTTTATGAGACAGCGATAAAAGAATACTGCACATACAGCGATGATGCAGAGATTCGATAGATAAATGCGATAAAGCAGACGAGAGGAAGAAGAATGAAACGAATATTGTTGATGGTGATCAGAAATATAGTACTTGTTCTGCCGATGTGGATCAGATTGTGTTATCATGCGGCACATCCGGATAAATATACGGAGCAGGAACATTTTAAGATGCTGAAATTTATTGACCACAGGGCAAATAAAGCAGGAAATGTAGAGATTGTCGCATCAGGAATTGAAAATATCCCAAAAGAAAACGGATTTATTTTTTACCCAAATCATCAGGGCATGTACGATGTGCTGGCGATCATGGAAGTCGCACCGGTCCCGTTTTCTGTTGTTGCAAAGAAAGAAGTCGCAAATATTCCATTTTTAAAACAGATTTTTTCCTGTGTCAAAGCAAAAATGATGGATCGCGAAGATATCAGGCAGTCTCTTCAAGTAATCATGCAGGTGGCAAAAGAAGTAAAAGAGGGGCGGAATTATATTATTTTTCCGGAGGGAACCAGATCGAAAAACGGAAATACAGTCGGAGAATTTAAAGGAGGAAGCTTTAAGGCTGCTACAAAAGCAAAATGTCCGATCGTTCCGGTGGCGTTGATCAATGCGTTTAAGCCATTTGATACAAATTCGATCGAACAGGTAAAAGTTCAGGTGCATTTTTTAGAGCCGTTGTATTATGAAGATTATAAAGAAATGAAAACAACGGAAATCGCGCAGGTTGTTCAGGATCGTATTCAAAAAATGATTTATGATCATGTAGAAGAATAAAAATATTATGATACAGACAGCAGTATGACTGACAATAGTTATGCTGCTTTTTTGATGAAATTATGGAATTGAGAGGAAGAAAAAAGTTGCATTTTTTATTTTAGCGGATTATAATAAATTCATAAATAGTAAGTAGTAAGTAATAAGTAGCAAGTAAAATGAGAACCATGAGAAGTAAAAGTGCATTTTGAAATGGAGGAATTCAGATGAAAGATTTTACATTATCGCAGCAGTATGCAATACTAGGTTTGGATGGAATTGAGAGTCTTCATTCATCTTTTGCAAAAAATGCAGTGATCAGAGGGATTTTTGTCGCAAGAGAGCTGGAAAAGATTTTTGAAAATGTAGCAGAAGATATGGATCCGGATACATTTTCAAAAATGCTTCAAGAAAGTATGGAAAGAATCAGACATCACAAAAAGAAAGATGATCAGATCATGGAAAAAGAGATCTATGCGTGTCTTGGAGAAGCAGGTGTTATGACACAGGTTCCTGATCTTTTAGGATGTGATATTAATTATTATACATCCGGTGTTGAATTGATGGCATATCGGAGTGATGTAAAGACGCGTTGGCAGATTGTAGATGGAATACGTGCAGAGATGCTTGAAGAGGGACCGGTGAGTCTGGAACCGATGCTTTTATTATGGCTATGTAGAGAGAGCGGATGTATTCATGATCTGTTTTCTGTCGAGGAACAAAGGCAGATCCAGAAGAAAATGATCTCTGTATCGGCAGCAAATCCGGTTTATCGTATTTTGTGGGAGAGTGAATTTCACAGTATGATAGAGAATGCGGTTGGAAATTTTCTGAGAGCAAAACACAAATTATTTCAGAATCCATATTTACAAGGTGTGAATATGATCTTTCCATTTATTGAAAGACGGCAGGCGATTTTTATTGACATGGTTGTGTTTGGAACAAGTGTTCAAGGAAGAAGAGAAGCTGTTGTTCAGTTTTTGATTGAGAAAGGGCATTATGTAGAGCAGGTAAAGAACGGATCGGAAACATTGCTTAAGATCGATAGTTTTTATTACCGGATATTCCCGACAACGAGAGTGTGTCAGAGAGTCCCAATTCAGGGAGTGAATCTAATTCCGGTTTATTGGTAAAGAAGGATGAAAGAAAATGTCTAGGCAAAGAACCATGGAGGCAATTCTGGCTTCTGAATATGTAACGATAGGAGAATTGGTCCGTTTGACCGAATGTCGTTACAGTACGTTAAAATTTTATACAGAAGAGGGAATGCTTCCGTTTAAACAGGAAGAAGAGAAATTAACAAGACGTTATCAAAGAAAGGAAAGTGTTGAACGGATTCAAATGATTCGGAATTTCCGAGAAGCAGGAAAGACAATTCCGGAGATCAAAAAGATTTTACGTCGCGTTGACGGAGAATGTGTCTGATTCAATAAGTAAATAAAGAGAGGATATCAAGCCTCTGCTCATGTAAAATGTATTATTATATACGATGAGAATGGCATATATCGGTGTCTGGCAATAAATATGGGCGGAGGCTGAAAGGAGAGAGGGTGAAAGAAAAGAAAGAAAGGTCAATTGAAAAAGTAAATTCCACTTTGTAAAGTTAAATTCCACCTTGTAGGACTAAATTCCACGAGGTGGAGTTT
>NZ_JADMSO010000011.1 GCF_015560805.1 Mediterraneibacter glycyrrhizinilyticus
TCATGCAATTCAGACAATAATAGGATTTCCCGGTTTTAAACGGAATAATTGTCGCATTTTTCTTCTGTTGCCGAGTTCATTTACATGTTCGCGGTAAAGAAATGAGTTTCTTTCATTTCTCCACCGCTTTTTCCTGCTTATGTACTTATAGAAAGATTTATTTCCTCTGATCCATCCCGCACGGCAATGACGTCTCGATCAAACTTTGTTCACGGATCACCGCATCATAAAAACGAAATCCTCCGGCAAAATTATAGCACTCCAATCCTTTCCCCGAAAGAATGCGGCTGGCAATATAGCTTCGCAGTCCGCTCTGACAAATTACATAAATTGGTTTATCCGTATCTATTTCATTCAGACGTTCTCTCAATTCATCTACCGGTATATTCCGAAAACCATCGATATGCCCATGCGCATATTCTTCCGGTGTACGCACATCCAAACGTACTATATTTTCTTTCTGGACTACCTTTTCAATATCTTCTATATGAAATTGTTTTAAAATCCCTTTCGAAATATTATCGATCATATAACCGGCCATGTTCACCGGATCTTTTGCCGAAGAATACGGAGGAGCATACGCAAGATCAAGACCTTTTAAATCAGTCGCTTTCATTTTCATATGGATTGCTGTCGCCAGCACATCGATCCGTTTATCCACACCGTCATATCCTATGATCTGTGCACCAAGAAGCCTATAACTTTCTTTCTCAAAAATCACTTTCATTGTCATCATTTTTCCGCCCGGATAATATCCCGCATGGCTCATTGGAGAAAGGATCACTTTATCTACATTGATTCCGGCTTTTTTTGCAGTTCTCTCATTGATCCCCGTTGTAGCTCCGGTCAGGCGAAAAATCTTGATAACAGAACTTCCCTGAGAACCATGATAGATGCTTTTACCACCGCAAATGTTATCTGCTGCGATACGCCCCTGACGGTTTGCGGGTCCTGCAAGTGAGATTAATACATCCGCTCCGGTCACAGAATGTTTCACCTGCACCGCATCCCCGACCGCATAGATATCTGCAACCGACGTTTCCATACGCTCGTCAACAAGAATACTTTCTTTTATTCCCAGTTCCAGCCCCGCTGCTTTCGCAAGCTTCGTATCCGGTGTGGCCCCAAGTGCCATTACAACCATATCCGCTTGAAGAGCTGTGCCATCTTTTAATAAAACATTTATGCTTTGTTCATTTTCCTCTACTTTTTCCACCGTATGACCAAGATATAACTTCACGCCATGCTGTCTCATTTCATTATGGATAAAAGATGCCATATCCGGATCAAATGGATTCATCAACTGTTTCGGGCGCTGAACGATCGTCACCACCATTCCTGATTCCCGTAAATTTTCTGCCAGTTCCAGACTGATAAACCCTCCGCCTGCAAGTATCACGGACTTCGGTTTCTTTTCTTCGATATATTTTTTAATCTTAAATGTATCTTCCACGGTACGAAGCGTAAATAGTTTCTCATTTCCGATACCGGAAATCTTCGGAAGTACCGCCTTTGCTCCCGGTGAAAGTAGAAGCTTATCATAGGATTCTTCAAATTCTTCCGCATTTTCCAGATTTTTAACGGAAACTGTTTTCCGCTCCGGATGGATTGCCGTCACTTCATGGTGTACTTTCATTTGGACACGAAATCGCTTCCAGAAACTCTCCGGCGTCTGAAGCGTCAACTCTTCCGCATCTTCGATCGTGCCGCCGATATAATAGGGCAGCCCGCAATTTGCATAAGAAATATATCCGGTCCGTTCAAATACAACAATCTCTGCCTCTTCATCCAATCTTCTGATTCTTGCAGCCGCAGTTGCTCCGCCTGCGACACCTCCTACGATCACCACTTTCATCTTATCGTTCCACCTTTCCCGTGTAGGACGCTATCCCACCGATATTTTTTACATTCGAATATCCCATTTTTCCAAGCATTCTAACCGCTTGACTGCTTCTGCTTCCCGAGTAGCAATATACAAAAAGCGGTTTCTTCTTATCCGTTACGATTCTTTCAAGCTGCCCCAATGACTGCAGCGGCACGTTCTTACTTGACGGCACATACCCCTCCTTATATTCCTGCGGTGTACGGACGTCCAAAAGAACTGCTCCCTCCGTATTTTTATATTCCACTACTCCCTGATCCATATTCGGGACACGTAAAAAATCCAAAATTCCCATATTGAACCCCTCCTGTTATTCGTATTTGTTATTCTTATTTGTTGTTCTCATCTCCTGATATATTGTATATTAAAGATTATTTATCTCTTTTTCTGTGATAATATCACATATTTTATTCAGAAAAGAAATGACTGTTCATTTTTCTAATGATATAATAATTTGAAAAAGAAAGGAATTTTATCTTATGATCATTAAAAACGGAACCATTATGGACCCTTTAACTCTTACACACAAAAAAGCGGACCTTCTTATCAAAAACGGCTGTATCGAACAGATTTTACCGGAATCCTTCGACCTGCTTACATCACCTGAATTTTCACAGGAGGCTGTGATCGACGCCGACGGTCTCATCGTTGCTCCGGGACTGATCGATACACACATTCATTTCCGTGATCCGGGATTTACTTATAAAGAAGATTTGCATACCGGAGCTTTGTCTGCCGCAAAAGGCGGAGTTACCACTGTCATCTGCATGGCAAACACTTCCCCGACCGTAGATCAGGTCACTGTACTGGAAGATATTCTCAATCGTGCAGAAAAAGAAGCGATCCGCATTTGTCAGGCTGCTGCCGTTTCCCGCTCCCTCAAAGGAGAAGAGCTGACCGATATGCAGGCATTGAAAACTGCCGGCGCCTGCGGATTTACTGACGACGGAATCCCTTTGAAAAATGCAGCATTCTGTTATGAAGCAATGAAACAGGCTGCCGCCCTTGATCTCCCGATCAGTCTCCACGAGGAAGATCCATCTTTCATCAAAAACAACGGGATCAACCACGGACCGGTTTCCGAACAGCTTGGACTTTACGGTTCTCCGTCGATCGCCGAGGAATCCCTCGTTGCAAGAGACTGTATGCTTGCACTTCGCTCCGGCGCAGATGTTGTGATCCAGCATATCAGCTCCGGTTATTCCGTAGAACTTGTGCGTACTTTCAAAGCTCTCGGCGCAAAAATCCACGCCGAAGCGACTCCGCATCACTTTACTTTGAACGATACCGCAGTCCTCAGGCACGGTACTCTGGCGAAAATGAACCCGCCGCTTCGATCCGAAGAAGATCGTCTGGCGATCATCCGGGGACTTGCCGACGGAACGCTCGATCTGATCGCAACCGACCACGCACCGCATAGTATCGAAGAAAAGCAAAAACCGCTCTCGGAAGCGCCAAGCGGGATCATCGGTCTGGAAACTTCACTAGCGCTCGGCATTACATCCCTTGTCCGTCCGGGACATCTGACTTTGATGCAGCTTCTTGAAAAAATGACGATCAATCCGGCCAGACTTTACCGGCTTCCTTACGGAAAGATCGAAGAGCACGCCGCTGCGGATCTGGTTATCTTTGATCCGGAAGAATGTTGGACGCCGGCCAAATATTGTTCCAAATCCTGCAACACTCCGTTCACCGGAACTCCACTGTACGGAAAGGTAAAATATACCGTCTGCCGCGGTGACCTCGTATACAGCGACCGATAGTCAAACTTCACTCTTCACAAAAAGACCTGCCATACAGAAAATCCGAGCGTATCACCGCTTCGCATTCCTCTGTATGGCAGGTCTCTTTTATCTTCTGCCTGTCGATATATTACGACATATTTATGTACTGCTTTACTGCTGCCTTACATCACACTTCCACTTCTCCGGCAAGGATTTTTTTATAATCTTCATAATTTTTCCGAAGCAGATTCGGCGTATCCAGTTCATACGGACATTTGCTTTTACACTGTCCGCAGTCAAGACAATTCTCGATCTGTTTCATATTCTCCTGCCACTGTTCGTTCAGCCAGTTTGCCGACGGCGCTCTTCGTACCATCAGCGACATTCTCGCACAGTTGTTGATCTGGATCCCTGCCGGACAAGGCATACAATATCCGCATCCCCGGCAAAAATCTCCGGTCAGTTCCGCCTTTTCTTTCTCGATAAATGCTTTGATCTCTTCATCGTAAACCGGGCTCTCTGTCATATATCCAAGCCATTCTTCCAGTTCTTCCATCTTCTGGATTCCCCAGATCGGAAGTACATTGTCAAACTGCGACATATATGCAAATGCTGCTTTGGAATTGTTGATCAATCCGCCTGCCAGACCTTTCATTGCAATAAATCCCATATTCCGCTCACGGCACATATTCACCAACTCCACTTCTTTTTCCGAAGAAAGATAACTAAGCGGATATTGAAGCGTCTCATATAAACCGGACTCCACACACTCTCTCGCTACATTTAACTTATGCGCAGTCACTCCGATATGCCGGATTTTCCCCTGCTCTTTCGCTTCCAACATACACTCATACATCCCTGTTCCGTCTCCCGGACGATAACACATGTCTACACAATGAAACTGATAAATATCTATGTAATCTGTCTGAAGCATGTTCAGAGAAGTCTCCAGCTGACTTTTAAACTCTTCCGGCGTCCGCCCCATTGTCTTGCTTGCTATATAAATTTTGTCACGCATGCCGGCAAACGCATTTCCTAATTTTTCTTCACTGTCACTATATGCCCGCGCGGTATCAAAAAACCGCATTCCGCCCTCATATGCCCGGCGCAGGATCCCCGCTGCCGTCTCCATATCTACCCGCTGAATCGGAAGCGCCCCGAACGCATTCTGACAGACCGTGATCCCGGTGCTTCCCAACGTAATCTGCTTCATATCCCGTTCCTCCTTATTCTATATGCTGCATAATTTTCCACTGACAATTTTAGCATATTTTCTCCAAAAGGAACAGACCTTTGAGTGTTCTATGCGCTTCTCTGCACAGATGAAAGCGTCAGCGTACAAGGAGAAAAACGCCCTTGTGCACCGACGCCGTTGATTTTTAATGACAATGTCCGCCACAGTGGCTGCAGTCACCGCCGCATTGGATTGATTTTCCATTCTTTTTATCCCGGATTATGCTCCGGATCACAAACGCCACAACTCCGACTAAAATCGCTCCAACCACAAATGTTCCCATATCTTTATCTCCTTTTCTCTGAATTTTTGTTCTATCATTCTTCTATAGTTAGTTTATACTAATCCTTTTGGAAAGTCAATCACATTCTTCGCCCTACAATTTTGATTACGCGATGACAGGGCTCATTCTGATGATGATTTTCTATCTTTACAGAAACAAGCCATGGTTAGGGATTATTATTTATACACTTTCCTACCTGCCTGCGCTGAATGGACACATGGAAGATCCGCTTGCACTGAAACTAGGGGGACATGCCATAGGGTTTGAAATTTTCGCATTGTTGGCTTTACCGTTTATTTACATTCATACAAAGTCCAACCTCAAAATTTCAAAATGGTTTTTCTACCTCTATTATCCGGCGCACCTTTTCGCAATTTTCTTAATTCAGCTTTTTATATGAACATTGCATTTTCCCTCTGAAAATGCTACCATTATACACATATACATCGAATGAAAGGAGGATTCCCTTATGGATTATATACGACATAAATCAGAAGAATCTGTGGAAGATTATTTGGAGACCATTCATATATTAAGTCAGCGGCTCCCTGTTGTCCGCTCTGTCGATATTGCAACAGAACTACATTATTCCAAGCCAAGCATCAGCGTCGCTATGAAAAATCTCCGTGCACGCGGTTATGCCGCAGTTTCCCCGGAGGGATATATCACGTTGACCGATCTTGGCAAAGAGATCGCTCTAAAAACTTATGAGCGTCATGTTCTTCTCCGCGACTGGCTGATCCGTCTCGGCGTCGCTCCCGAAACAGCCTCTCAGGATGCCTGCAAGATGGAACATGATATCAGCGAAGAAAGCTTTCTTGCGATCAAACAATATATCACCTATACCGGTCATGATGCAGATTCTCTTTGATTAAAACGGAACATCATGAAACAAAAAGAAGCTGAAAGCAAATCCAGATATAACTTTCCTCAGCTTCTTTTTATTATGCTTCTTATTATGCTTCTGCGCAAATCCACGCTTTCTTTCCCGATACAGCTCAGCCGCGGGGTTCTTCCTCGATATGTTCCCGACCCTGATTGATGATCGTCCGTACATGATCGTCTGCAAGAGAATAGAAGACGGATTTTCCCTCTCTTCTGCTCTTCACAAGTTTGTTCTGCTTCAGGATCCGAAGTTGGTGCGAAATTGCAGACTGCGTCATGTTCAGTGCGCTCGCCAGATCACAGACACATACTTCCGCTTCGAACAAAACAAACAAGATACGAATCCTTGTAGAATCTCCAAACACTTTAAACAATTCTGCAAGATCATACAATTCGGTCTCTTCCGGCATCGTCTCCCGCACGATTTTCAAAAGATTCTCATGGAGTTCAAACGACTCACAACATTCCACTTCTTTTCGTTCCATGTGTCCACCTCACAATTCTTTCGGATATGCCACGCTTCAATATATGAATACTCGTTCATTCGTATATTATAGCATGCATCCTTTTCTTGTCAAGCAGACTCCCCGTCGCATTTTCCCCCACATTTACTACATTTGCAACAACATTCTTCCAGAATCTCCGTCAGCGCTGTTCCGCTGCTTGTGTGACACCGTACGATATCCGTCCTGTCGCTGTCCACTTCATCCAGTGCACACCGCACCATCTTATGAGACACTGTACTCGTAAACAGGACAAGCACGTCCGGTGAACCAATTTGTTTATTGAAATCAGCCCTCATCTGTGTAAATACTTTGACTTTGCATTTATATGACTTACAGATTTTTTTATACCGGGCTACCATTCGGTCATGCCCGCCTACGATCACAACACTCATATACGCTTCTTCCTTTCCTTATCCGCTTAGTTAGTATTAGTTAACTTACGTGTTAGCATACACTAACCAATTAATTCTGTCAATAAGAAATGGATTGGATTTTTTGATTTTTCCGTAATTTATCGAAGTTCAGATTTCTTCCGATTCTCCCAGCATCTGAAGCACTTCTTTTTTTAATGTCGCTTTCATATATCCGGCAGAGATCAAAACTGTGAGGATAAACAGTACGATGCCGCTTCCGACCGCCAAAGAAACCGGAGGCTTCTTCTCCCCCACTGTTTTTCGGCTTTCCACTGTCTCTTTTGCTTTTCCTGTCTCTTCTTCTGTCTCTTCTTCTGTCTCTTCTTCCGTCTCTTCTTCCGTCTCTTCCCGGGCTTCTTTTTCCTCCTCTTCCTGTACTGCCTGAACCGCCGCATTACTGTAAGTCGTATCAAATTTCAACTCGGTTTCTGTCTGCTGTCCGACCATCCCGGCTGTCACATAGCCGGTCGCACTTCCGCAAAAGATACCTGCGGCTGCCAGCACTAACATTCCCGATAATACGGAAACCGCACACTGACGTTTCATTCTTCCGAGAAGCCGCTCGACTGCGATCCGTTCCTGCTGTCCGGATATAAAGAGATTTGCGAAAAACAATAAGATTAAAAATGCCATTGCCAGACCGCCGGTCAGAAAGATTTTCGACGTCATTTTTCTGCTTTCCAGATCCTCTTTTAATTCCGTATAACCGTTATCATAGAATTTGATCTCCAGCCCATCGATCCCCTGCTTCTTCCATCCCTCCATATATTCCGCGATCGAACCGTTCGGAATCTGAAAAGATGTATTGTAACTTTTCATATATCCGGCTCCTGTTCCCGTGATATTTTCACTCCATGCTTCTTCCGGCACGGTGTTCCATGGGATGATCACCTCATACATCCCCAATTCCGAATCATCTTTTTCCGCCGATTGACTGACCGTATAAATACCGACGATCTCATATTCCCGCTCATCAAATACCGGATAAATCTCTCCATCCGTATTCAGGATCGTGGGCGCGGACATTCCGTTTCCGCCGATATAAGAATAGTCTGCATAATAGAGCGGCAATGTCACCCGATCTCCTACTTCTTTCTGTAAAAGCACTGCAAGCTGCCGTGGGATCAGACACACGTCCGCACCGGTTTCATACTCTTCTCCGGAAATGTCACGCCCCTCCTCAATCACTGCCTCGCCGCGGTAGAACGGCAGTAACAGTTTCGTTGCCCCCACCGGAGTGACCGGGATGGTCCTGTTTTCATATTCCTGAGTATGTGCGACATTCAGCCACCGCTTCCCACTCTCTGTCTCATAAAATCCATCCGTTACCTCATCATAACGAACGCCTTTGTTCTCCCCACTCTCTAGATACGGATCCGGCTTTTGCTCTCCCTCCGGTGTAAACTGACTGGACACAATTCCATTTGTAAATCCATACTCCAATTCAAACGGATCCAATGCGTTCTGTGCCGCCAGTTCTCCATGCACAACGCCCTGTTCCCGAAGCTGCATGATATAGGTCTTTCCTGCTTCCAGTGTCACCGGTTTCTCCGAATGTTCATCGCAGAACCAGATGATCTCCCCCTCTTCTCTGGCCCCCTCCAAAACCTTTGTGATCCGAAGCGGGATCGACTCGGTCGCCGTCCTTGTCTCTGACACCTCTGCCTCCACCGTGATCACCGTTGTTCTCCCGATCCCCTGATACATCTGCTCGACGTACGCTCCCAAATGCGGTCTTAATTTCGCCTCTGTCAGATAGGGCGCCCCGTCGAAATCCAATACCTCATCCGAAATCCGCTCCCCATACACACCATGATTGATATAATAGTAATCCTGAAGCGTCTCATCCCAAACCGGAATTGTCCGGACTTCTTCCTGTTTCTGTTCTACGGTCGCAATGGTCGTATAGATTTTTTCAAATTCCCGTTCCATCCCACTGCTCTGATACCAAAGACTTCCTCCCACAGCAAGCAGCAATGCGGAAACTCCGACAAGCACGAAAAACAGGATACTCCGAAGAGGCGTCCGAAGCATTTGCTTCATACTATAATAAAATGTCATCATTCTCACCTCATTGCTTTTTTATCGATAACAATCTCCCGTCTTTCATCGTCATTTTTACGTCTGCCGAAGATGCCACCATTGGATTATGTGTCACCACGATCACCACATAATCCATCTCATGCGCCAGTTTCAACAAAAGCTGTACGATATGTTCCTCATTTTCCGAATCCAGGTTGCCGGTCGGTTCGTCAGCCAGCAGGATATTTCCGCCCGCTGCCATTGCCCGCGCGATCGCAACCCGCTGCTGCTCCCCGCCGCTCATCATTTTCGGATACTGGCGGAAAATTTTCTGATCCAATCCGACTTCCTCCAGACTTTCCACTGCGCGCTGCATCGCTTCTTTTCTGGATATCCCCTTCAATTCCAGCGGATACATCACATTTTCCAGCGCAGTCAGAAGCGGAAGCAAATGAAATGCCTGATAGACGACTGCCGCCTGCTTTCTGCGGTACGCATCCCGATCCATTGTTGCAAGATCTGTTCCCCTGATCAACACTCGCCCGGAATCCGGCGCATCCAGTCCTGCCAGCAGCGACAAAAATGTACTTTTTCCGCTCCCGGATTCTCCGACGATCGCATACAGACTGCCGGCTTCAAACCCACACGAAATATCTTTGACCGCTTCGATTTTCTGATATTGATTCTGATAAGAATAACTGATATGTTCCACTTTGATCTGTTCCATATTTCCCTCTCAATCCCGGCGTGCCAACACAGCCGCTATACTGATCCGTCCAAACATCCACATCGCTGCCGCCGCTCCCAGAAGATAACACACAAGAAAGATCACCCAGATCAACCCGGCATGCCTTATCTTTGCAGCGCCCGCCGCAACTCCCGCAATCGCTCCGAGTCCTCCGCCGAAAGCCGCCAGCAGGATATGTTCCGAAAAAAACAAAAGGATACATCGTTTTTTACTTGTTCCAAGCGCCCGCATCACTGCATATTCTTCTCTTCTTCCCTGAAGAAGCAAATGCGGGACAACATAACCTGTCAGAAGAACGATCAGAAACAAAAACGGAAGATAGCCTTTCAGCAGATTCAATGTCCGATCCAGATTTCCTGCCGTTTCTATAAATACCGCATCATCAAACCGGATCGCGGATCCTGCATACGAATCTTTCGCCGCAGTGACAACCGTCTTCATCCCGGCATCTTTCAAGTCTTGCTTTAATGCATTTAATTCCATCGGATCTTTCACGGTGAATGAAAGCGCGGAAGCAAAATACGTTTTATCATTCTTTTCAAACAACTGCTTTGCATAAGAAAGAGGAATCAACAATTCCGGCGGCTGCGCTTCCGCCAATGTATCCGACCGCTCCATCACTCCTACGATCGTCATGTTTTCCGTACTCATCTCTTCCCGCTCCAAATATACTCCGGACAATGTCTGTTTGTAACGTCCCAGATCCAATGTGATCATCTCTCCAGGTTCATATCCGTACTTTTCCAGAAACGCCTTATCCGCAATACAGACTTCCCGTTCGTCTTTAAAAAGATCCCAATTCCAATCCTCACACCACTGTACTGATTTTTCGGCGATCTTCTTCGTACATGCTTCTGAACTGACACCCCATATTTTTGTTTCCTCCGTTGCCGGTATCGCTTTCTGTCCCGTCTCTGTTTTTTCTTGATCCGGAGAGATATTTTTATCACTTTTAACTTTACCAAGCAACTCTACAATTTCTTTTACATCTTTTACATTTCCGTTTTTATATAACGCATCCAATACTTCCTCTCGTATAAAAAGACCGTTTTTCAACATTCCGTTTGGACTTGCGATTTCCGCTGTCACCGGGATCTTCTCCGCAAGACCGTCAAATTGTGCCTGTGTGCGGATCAAATTTCCAAGGTAAAATGTAAGTACGAGCACTGTCAAAAAGCAAATAGTCAGATTCAATATACTTTTTGTACGGTGCCTATGTATGTTCATACCGATCAAATGGATTCCCTGAAATAATTTCTGCCGTCCCGGCGAGATCGTCTGATCCGGGCGCGTCCGTTTTTCTCGTCTGCATATGATCTTTGTTCCCATGCATTTTGTCTTTGGATCTTCTTCCAGAACAGAGACAACCGTATAATTGACACTGTCAAGCTTGATCTCCGGGTATCGCCCCTTTTTTATGATTTTCAGTTTCATCCCATGTCCCGCGGCATATTCCTGTATCGCCTGCAGGAGTGTCCCCTCCGTATTTATCGGATATGGCACATGAAATGAAAATCTGCGTTCTTTTTCCTCCTGAGCGATCTGCTTATAATCATTCACGATCTGTGCAAACATACCGCCGCTTCCGGACATACGCTCCATCCGTTCCAGATAAGCATTCACATCAATAACCGCATTCTTCTCTTTCCGGATACTGGCACATACTTCGATCGCAGCCTGCAGCTGCTCTTTCTGTGAAAGAAGTTGTTCTCTTTGATGCTCAACCGCCTCTTTCACCGAAACTTCTCCGTTTACTACGCGTTCGATTTCTTTCAGCGGCATATCCAGCATCCGAAGCATCTTGATCAGTTTAAGGCGCTCCACATCTTTTTGGGAATAATCCCGGTAATCATTCCCATCCGTCCGCGCCGGCTCCAAAAGCCCCTGACGCTCATAATACCGGATATTCTGCCTTGTCAATCCGGTCAGCTCTTCCACCTGTTTTGTGTTCACACCCTCACCTCCTTTGCTTGTTATGCTCCTATCTTAAAGTGTATACCACTCATACAGTCAAGCGTTTTTTCATTTTTACGAAAAAAACGGCAGTTCCTCACAAACTGCCGCTTCATACAATCTTACTTTTTCATCACCAGATGATACTCCGAATCATAATACATCCCCAGTTCCCGGCGGATCCGGTCATTCACCCGATCCAACGCTTCCTTACCTTTTCACCGCAGTGCCATATAGATCACCCAAAATTCCGTAACAAGAACGAAACCCAAAACACCATTGATCATCCAATTGTACTGCACATCCGACCAAAACGCCTTGGAATGTGTCAGAACATATTTTACCTTTTCCCTGCCTGTCAGCCATGCAATAAAAACTTCCAACACCGGAAACAGGAAAATCTGGATCTTTCCGCTGAAATCATCCGCAACTCCATTTGAAAAATGCATCGGTATCAGATCCGGCAGGAAAAGCAAACTGATGACTGCTGCCAGACAGCCGACAATACAAATTCCCCACGCTATTTTTCTGCTGTTTAAAAATCTCATATTCATCCCTCTTTCTATACAAGGTACTTTGTTATAGAAAGTATTATAATACCCGATCCGAAACTTTTCAACATTTTCACTCGAATTCTTCACCCATTGTATTTTAAATCAGGTTCATCGCATCACTGATATTCTTCACACCCATCACTTTGATTCCCCGGATCCCTTTTACCATATCCAATGACACTTCCGGCACAACACATGTCTCAAATCCCAGTTTCTTCGCCTCGGCGACACGCTGTTCCGGCATATTGACCGCACGCACCTCGCCGCTTAATCCGACTTCTCCAAATACGATCATCTTCTCATCGATCGGACGATTCTTGTAACTGGATACGATTGCCATCACGATTCCCAGATCGATGGCCGGCTCGTTCATCCGGATCCCTCCCGCAATATTGACATATGCGTCGCAGTTTCCGAGATGCAGACCGATCCTCTTCTCCAGAACGGCCATCAACAGATTGACGCGGTTATAATCGGTTCCGGTCGCCGTCCGTCTCGGCATTCCGAAATTACTCTCACATACAAGAGCCTGGATCTCGATCAGAAGCGGACGTGTCCCCTCCATCGAACAAGCCACCACCGAACCCGATGCATTTTCCGGCTTCCCGCTCAGCATATATTCCGACGGATTTTCTACTTCCACAAGACCATTCTGCCGCATCTCAAAAACTCCGATCTCATTGGTCGATCCAAACCGGTTCTTGACGCCGCGCAGTATCCGGTAAGACGCATGCCGGTCGCCCTCGAAATAAAGCACGGTATCCACCATATGTTCCAGCACTCTCGGTCCGGCGACCGTTCCCTCCTTTGTCACATGTCCGACAATGAAGATCGTGATCCCCAAGCCTTTTGCAAGCTGCATAAATACATTCGTCGATTCCCGCACCTGAGAGACACTTCCCGGCGCAGATGTCACTTCTTCGCTGTACATCGTCTGGATCGAATCTATGATGACCAGTTCCGGCTTCCTTTTCTCGATCACGGAACGGATCGCAGCAAGGTTCGTCTCACACAAAAGTTTTAAATTTTCCTGAAACGTCCCCATCCGGTTTGCACGGAGTTTGATCTGGGAAAGAGATTCCTCCCCGGAAATATATAACACCGAACGGTTCTCGGAAAGTTTCTGACAGACCTGCAAAAGCAGCGTTGATTTTCCGATCCCCGGATCACCGCCCACCAAAACCAACGATCCCGGCACGATCCCGCCGCCAAGCACCCGATCCAATTCCGCCATCCCGGTTGTAATGCGGTCCTGATCATCCGCATTCACCTCTGACAATGATACGATCTGTATTTCCCGATCCGTCCTGCTACCGGAAGTCACCGAAGAAGCGATCACTTTCTCTTCCACAAATGTATTCCATTCTTTACACGCCGGACACTGCCCGAGCCACTTTGTCTCCTCATGTCCGCAATTCTGACAAAAATAAACTGTCTTTTTTCCTTTCGCCACGTCTTTCTCCTTTTAATATGCTGAAAAAGGGAACAGAAACGCTCTGCTTTCTGTCCCCTCTGTTTATTGCTCACTGTGTATTGCTTACTATTTATATTTTAGCATTTTACAACATTTACAGATGCATTCTCATCCGGATTCAACTCAATGCTCACGCTCAGTTTTCCGCTTAAATTCGTCGTCATCTTTCCGGCTGATTCTCCGTCGATCAGCACTTCATATTCACTCTCCGGTTCCAGTTCCAGAGTAAACTGTACATCTTCCGGTGCGGATACCTGAAAAGATACCCCTTTTTCTGTCTCCTTAAAATTCTCCACCGCACTTCCCGGTACAGACTCATAAACGAACATTCCGTTCTTCTCCAACTTCGTAATCTCTGAAAATGTCTTCACTTTATAAAGATCGCCCTCAAATTCGTAATTGTCCAGCTTCGTCTTGGATGCCAGTGTGTAATCTCCAAAGCTGAGTGTTCCGTCTTCTTCCGCGCGTAATAATTCTTTTACAGTTGCCATCTTTTTACTCCTCCTGCGTACTTTGAATTGCCATCTTCATTCGGCATATCCACAGTATATAATAATTCTTTCGTTTTTTCTACTGCTATTATTGCTTCGGATAAAATTTAATTTCCTTTTTAGAAACTCCCACATCTACCTGCTGTCCCGGCGCAACCTCACCTGCCAGGATCGCTTCCGCCAGTTTGTCTTCCAGTTCCGTCTGTATTGCCCGGCGCAGCGGTCTCGCTCCGTATTTGGCGTCCGTTCCTTTTTCCACGATATGATTTTTCGCGGAATCCCGCACATGCAGCGTTATATCCAACTGTGCTTTGACCCTTGCGGTAAATTCTTTGCACAACAGGCTGACGATCTGCTTCATATGTTCCTTGCCAAGCGGATGGAAGACGATGATCTCGTCGATACGGTTCAGAAATTCCGGTCGGAAGATCATTCGGACCTCTTCCATCACATTCTGCTTCATACGTTCATAATCCGCTTTCGTGTCTTCCTTTGCCGCAAATCCAAGCTTTTTCGGCTCCACGATCGCCTTTGCCCCCGCATTGGAAGTCATGATGATCACCGTGTTGCTGAAATCTACTTTTCTTCCCTGCGAATCTGTGATATGTCCGTCATCCAGAACCTGTAAGAGGATATTAAACACGTCCGGATGCGCTTTCTCGATCTCATCAAACAGGATCACCGAATACGGATGTGTTCTGACCTGATCGCTGAGCTGTCCGCCCTCTTCATGTCCCACATATCCCGGAGGAGATCCGATCATCTTCGCCACCGAATGTTTCTCCATATATTCGGACATGTCGACCCGGATCATCGAATCTTCTCTTCCGAAAAGTGTCTCAGCAAGCGCCTTGGATAATTCGGTCTTTCCGACTCCTGTCGGTCCAAGGAATAAGAATGAACCGATCGGCCGTCTCGGATCTTTCAATCCGACGCGTCCGCGCTTGACTGCCCGCGCAACGGCGCTGACTGCCTCTTCCTGCCCGATGACGCGTCTGTGAAGCGTCTTTTCCAATTTCTGCAGACGCTGTGCGTCGCTTTCCTCCAGTTTCTGCACCGGAATCTTTGTCCATGCGGAAACAACTTCCGCGATCTCGGATGCTCCCACCTCCGGATGTGCCGACCGGTTCTTTTTTTCAAGACGTTTCTTTTGGTTCCGGAATTTCTTCAATGCCTCTTCCTGCTCTTTCTGAAGCAGCGCCGCCTCGGTGAAATTCCCCTCGCGGATGCAGTCCTCTTTCTGCCGGATCAGTGATTTGATCAGATCTTCCAGCTGCATCAGTTGTTCCGGAGCCTGATAGCCTTTCAGTCCCACTTTGGAACAAGCCTCGTCCAGCACGTCGATCGCCTTGTCCGGCAGGTTCCGGTCGGTGATATATCGTTCCGATAACTCCACGGCAGCCCGGACAGCCTCATCTTGGATCATCACATGGTGATGTGCTTCATACCGTGTTTTCAATCCCTCTAAAATCGCAGTACACTCTTCTTTCGTCGGTTCTTCCACCGTGATCGGCTGGAATCTCCGCTCCAGAGCCGCATCTTTCTCGATATATTTGCGGTATTCTGCAATCGTCGTCGCACCGATCAGACGCAGTTCTCCTCTGGAAAGCGCCGGTTTCAAAATGCCGGACGCATCCATCGCTCCCTCCGCGCCTCCTGCGCCGATCATCGTATGCAGCTCATCCATGAACAGGATCACATCCGGATCCGATTCCACTTCTGTGATCAGCCGCTTCATCCGCTCTTCAAATTCCCCGCGGTATTTGGAGCCTGCGATCAGCCCTGCCAGATCCAATGTATAAATGCGTTTGCCCCGCATGCTTTCCGGAACCGCTCCGATCGCAATACGCTGTGCGAGTCCCTCCAAAATAGCTGTCTTTCCGACTCCCGGTTCGCCGACAAGACATGGATTGTTCTTCGTCCTGCGGCTCAAAACCTGCATCAGACGGAAGATCTCTTCTTCTCTCCCGACGATCGGATCCAGCTTTCCGTTCTCGGCAGCCGCCGTCAGATCATGGCAGAACTGCTCTAACGCGCCGCCCCTGCCCCGGCTCTCCTCCTGAATCTCATCCTGGTACTCTTTCGGATCGATCCCCGCCGCATACAAAATATCCTGAAATACTTTCTGCAAATTGATGTTGAGTGTGATCAGGATCCGGGCAGCCACACATTCCACATCCCGTATGATCGCCATCAGGATATGCTCCGTTCCGATCTCTTTCATATGAAAATGTCCGGCTTCCCTGGCGCTGTCCTCCATAATATAGTGAAACCGTGGGCTTTCTTTCGGTCGTTTTCCCTGTATGCCCTCCTCTTCCGGTGCGATCAGTTCATCCATCAGCTTCAGGATCTTTTCTTCATCCACACCATGCTGTGCCAGTACCTGCCCTGCCACACCTGTATACTCTTTCCGAAGTCCAAGCAGCAGATGCTCCGTTCCGATGTACGGATGTCTCAGCTTCTTTGCCGAAGCCGCCGCATATCGGATCGCTCCCTCCGCCTGCTTTGTATAACGATTCTGCATAAATTCTATCTCCTGTTTTCCTATTTCTGTCATACGAGAGCTCCGTATTCCTCAAAGATCTCGTCCACCAGTTCGTGCACTTCCTCTCTGGTAATATTCTTGCAGCATCCTTTTGCAAGAATGATCCGAAGCTGTTCACGCATCTCCTCCAACGCTTTCAGCTTATCGGCATCCAACGCGATCACCGCTCCCCGTCTCTTGTCAAGACTGATAAAGCCCTCCTGCTTAAGCACATTATATGCTTTGTTCACTGTATGCATGTTCACACCGACTGTCTCAGCCAGCTGGCGCACAGACGGAAGCGAATCGCCCTCCTGTATCGTAGATGTGGCGATCCCAAGAATGATCTGGTTGCGAAGCTGGATATAAATAGCCTCGCTGCTGTTAAAATCAACCTCTATCAACATAACATCTTCTCCTTTGTACAGCGCCGTTCCCTCGAAAACTTTATCCGGGCGGAAACTGCCGACACTGTTATAGGTATCATAGCACAATCCACCGCCCCACGCAAGCACAGAGTGAAAGAAGCCCCCATATCACTTCACAGACAAAAAGCCTGTATACCGGCTCCACGGGATTTTTCATGTTGTCCCCGCAGCTTTGCCGATATACAGACCTTTTGATTCTCTCACGATTCTCTTCTCACATTATAATGCGCGCAGTTTTTCCGCAAATTCACTGCTCAGCGTCACTTTCGCCACATAGAACACATCTCCGGTCATATATGCCTGCCAGTCCTCATCAATTTCCACCTGCAGGTCGCCGCCCGGCATATGCACGACCACTTTATTCCCGGTCATCCCGAGTTTGTACGCCACCGCCGCAGCCGCACAGGCTCCGGTCCCGGTCGCCATCGTATATCCTGCTCCGCGCTCATACGTCTCGATCGAGATCTGATTCTCATCGTCCACACGCATGATCTCTGTATTCACACGCTCCGGAAAATATCTCGCCATCTCGGAAAAGTTTCCGATCTTGCATACAAGCGGTTTGGAAATCTCACGCATCGGGATCACACAGTGCGGATTTCCCACAGACACACATGTTGCCGGATAGAGTGTGTTACCGAATACCATATCTTCATTGATCACTTCGCGGCGCTCTCCCGTCACCGGAACCTCATCGCTCCAGAACGAAAGTTTTCCCATCGACACACGAAGCCTGCTTCCGTCTTCATTGAGATAAGTGATCTCCACTTCCCCGCCGTCCGTCAAAAGCTCGTATTTTTTCTTTTGTACATATCCCGCATCTTTCAAATATTTCGCAAAAATGCGGACGCCGTTTCCACTCTTTTGTGCAATGCTTCCGTCCGGATTCCAGATCCGCACCGCCATATGTTTTTCACCGAGAATCGGTCCCTCCAGAATACCGTCCGATCCAAGTCCCATATTCCGGTTACAAAGCATCGATACATTCTTTGGGTTCAGCTCCAGCTCATTTTTATTCGGATCAAATACCAGATAATCATTTCCCAGTCCATGATACCGTTCCAACACCATCTTCATGATATGACCTCCTTGCGCCTGCATTCCGTTCTTTTTCCATAAATCTCTTCTTTATTATATGAATGGTTTCTTTTATTATATCAGGCATTTTTTGTCAGAAATATATATAAAGTGCTTTTTATATTGCAAATAATGCTGTATATTAAAAATGAAACCTGATTTACATGCCAAGAAAGGAGACCATTGCTCATGTCGGAAAGATACCCGACCGAAGAATACGGCAAACGCGGCTATCTCAACAGCGATTTCCGCATTTTTCATCTCAAAGATCAACTGGCAAATGAATTTGAATTTCATTATCATGAATTTCACAAGATCACTATTTTTCTGAAAGGAAACGTGCGTTATTATATAGAGGGAACATGTTATGAACTGGAGCCTTACGACATTGTGCTCGTCAACCGGAACGATATCCATCGGGTGGAAACGGATGCTTCCGTCCCCTACGAACGGATCATCGTCTACATTTCACCGGGATTCATGGAAACCTATCGGACAGACGAGTATGATCTGAGCGACTGCTTTCTTCGCGCAAAGACAAAGCATTCCCATGTACTGCGCATCCCCTCCCCGGAAAAGAGTGCGCTCCTGCACGCGATCCACCGGCTGGAACATTCCTTTGAAGACACAGGCTATGCTTCCGGACTGTACAGGCAGACTTTATTTCTGGAATTTATGATCCAACTGAACCGTGCGGTCCAAAACCGCAGGATCGGCTATCTGGATCGTGGTCTGGCCAATCCGAAGATCGTAGAGATCTTAAATTATATCAACTCCCATCTGACGGAACCCCTCCCCATTGATTTTCTGGCGCAGACTTTCTATCTCAGCAAATATCACATGATGCGCCTTTTCAAATCCGAAACCGGATACACGATCGGAAGTTATATCACTTATCGCCGGCTTTTGCTCGCCCGGGATTCCATTGCCTCCGGCATGAATGTAACGGAAGCCTGTTTTTCATCCGGATTCCGGGATTATACGACGTTTGCGAGAGCTTATAAAGCAGAATTCGGCGTTCCCGCACGGACGGCAAAGCCATGATCCTAAACGGAAACGCCGAATGTGATTATTCTACTACTTTTGCATTCGGATAGATCCTCTCCATCCGTTCATCCGGGAAATGATCGTCAAGAAATTCTTCGACTGCATTTCCCGCTTTCTTTTCTCCGGTATGGCGTTCGGTATATCGTCCCAGCGCCATTCCCGACATCAGGATATTGAATATCATAAAAACGACTAAGATCCATGTAGCGGTTTCTCCGGCTTTCTTCGGAATCTTTTCGATCCAGTCCGACAGTCTCGGATACAAAACGCGCATCCATACAACCGCCGCGATTCCCCAGAAAAAACAGTACAGCAAGTTGATCCTGCCGCCAAGATTGAACGGGATCTTACTGTAATCCCAGAATACGGTTCCGAACACCAGCTCGGTAAATACGCTACAGGCGTATTCATATGCACCGCCCAGCACGGTTCCGAACACAAAGATAAAACTGTCGCTTTTATTGCGGTACTGATAAAGGATCATCGTCAGAAAAACGGCTCCGAGCCCCCATACGATACTGAACGGTCCGTAGACCACACTGCTCCGGCTCATCAGCCGACCGCTTGTCACAAGACAGAAGATCGTCTCGGTCACATCCCCCAGAAATGCGCCGATAAAAAACAGACTGACCAGTTTGTAAAATCCGCAACCGACCGCAAATCTGCCGGCTTTTTCTTTCTCTTCTTCCAGCCGTTTCTCCCGTTCCAGTTCCGCTTCCAAAAGCTTCTCGATCTTCAGTTCCGGATAACGATTTCCGAAATGCCGCAGGACAAATCCAGTCAGACCTTCACCTAAGAAATCTGCCTGTTTTTGGAGACTCTCGGAAACCGTGCCTACCAGCCCGTTTTTCCGGAGTTTGGATTTGGCTGCCAGCACACCGCTGACCGTTCCGACAAAATCCAGAAACAGCACCACATAAATGACCGGCAGTAAAATATCGCCTGCCCAGCGCGGCAGCATCGCGATCCCGCGCATTAAAAGCGGATTGAAAAAGCAGATACTTCCGACCGCGGCCACGCCCCACACAACCACATAAGGCAGATTGACGCGTCCGCCGAACTGAAACCGCTTCCGCGAATAATCCCACCATTTGCGGTGGAACACATATTCCAATATTCCCCCCGTCATATATGTGACAATAAACGCCACAACCATACCGCCTAAGAATAAAAACGGCAGATCATTCCGCAGTTCCGTTAAAAGTACCGCAAAGGCGATCCCCCCGAATCCGTATGCCGGACACCATGGACCGTATAAAAAACCTACGTCGATAAATTTTCTTTTTCTGATCGCCGCTGCCGCTGTTCCGACGCCCCATCCGAGGACACTGTAAATCAGGAAAAACCACAACAGATCATACGCTGTGTAATTCAAACTATTTCCTCCTTTGTATCACCGACAAATCCGCTGCTTTTTCTAAATTGGCTGCAGAGATTTCTCTATATCAGAACATCATACCGATTCAGGTTCTGTTTGTCAATGAAAGTTTGAATCACTTCACGCTTATCCACTTCATTCTTACCTCTGATCTGCGGTCTAAAATAAGATATCGATCCGCGTTCCCTCTCCGACCTTGCTCTCCACCTGTACGTTTGCCCCGTGCAGGATCGCGCCGTGTTTGACAATGGACAAGCCAAGCCCGGTTCCGCCCCGTTCTTTGGAATGACTTTTGTCGACCCGGTAAAAACGTTCAAAAATCCGGTCCAGATGTTCCTCCGGAATCCCGATCCCGTTGTCTGTCACACTGATCTTTGCTCCGTTCAGAGTTTTTCCGCACCAGACGACCACACGTCCGCCCTCATTGTTATACTTGATCGCATTCTCACAGATATTATAGATCATCTCATCCAGGATCTGCCGGATTCCACGGTAAACGACCTGCTCTCCCTGCACGCTCACCTGAACACGGCGCGCATTTGCCTGCGGCGACAGGCGGCTTACGATCTCTCTGCAAAGTCCATACAACTCCACGTCTTCTTTTTCCAGTTCCACCGACTCCTCATCCAGCTTCGATAATTTGATGATATCCTCGACCAGTGTGATCAGACGTCGCGCTTCCTTATATATGCGCTCGGAAAAGTTCGGAATATCCTGCGGTCTTACGAGCCCGTTTTTCATGATCTCCGCATAACCGGAGATGGAGGTCAGCGGCGTCTTCAGCTCGTGGGAAACATTTGCCGAAAACTCTTTTCTCATATTCGAGACTTCCTCTTTTTCCCGGTTGCTCTGATCCATCGCAGTCAAAAGCGGAGTCAGTTCCTCATATACCATATTGTCCAGCGGATGTTCGATATCCAGTTCGTTGATCGGTTTGATCAGCCTGCGTGTCTGCCAGCTTGCAAGAATGACCGTGAGCAGGATCATCACTGCCGCGATCAAAAACATGACCGGAAGCATCCGAAACGCTGTTCCCGCAAGGCTCTCCATATTCTTAGACACGCGAAGTACGGTTCCGTCGTCCAGCATCGTCGCATAATAATACATCTCCCGGTCCCGTGTATCCGACATTCTCGTGATCTCGCCCTCTCCGGAAGCAAGCGCCTGCTTTACTTCCTCTCTGCCTTTGTGATTTTCCAAAAGGCGCTCGTCTCCTCCGGAATCATAAAGCACGGTTCCGTCCGCCCCGATCCGTGTCACCCGCGTATTCACTTCTACATTATCCAGACGTTCCAAATAATCCGAACCGACAATGTCCACGGCAGTCCGGATATAACGCGCTTCCTGCTTCACCTCGGATTTGAGTAGGCTTAAATTCTGATAATAGACAATAAACGAAAAAAATCCATAAGAAAGAAGCAGTGCCAATCCGAGGATTAGCACCATTGTTTTCTGTATTCTAGCTCTCATACGCTTCTCCGATCCGATAACCGACACCGCGCACGGTCTCGATGATCGCGCCTTTTTCTCCCAATTTGTGACGGAGCGTCCGCACATGTACATCTACGGTACGGGTCTCTCCGTCAAAATCATACCCCCATATATCTTCCAGAAGCTGATCTCTTGTCAGCACGATATTCCGGTTACGCATCAGCCGCTCCAGCAGCTCGTATTCTTTCAATGTCAAGGTTACGGTCTGACCGTCTACCGTTACTTCATGCTTTTTCACATTCATCTTCACACCGTCGATCTCCAAATCCGCCTTATCTGCCGTCTGACCGGAACGGCGGAGCACGGCTTTGATCCGCGATACCAGTTCCATCATTCCGAACGGCTTTGTCACATAGTCGTCCGCTCCGGAATCCAGACCGATCACTTTATCATATTCGGTACCTTTCGCCGTAACCATGATCACCGGGATGTCCTTTGTCTTCGAAGAACTTTTCAGCTTGCGCAGAATTGCCAGACCATCCTCCCCCGGAAGCATGATATCAAGCAAGATCAATTCCGGCGTATCAAATGCCAGCGCCTCCATAAATTCTGCTCCCTCCGCAAATCCTTTCGCTTTCAGCCCCGTTGTCTCCAATGTATAGATCACCAGTTCCCGGATATTGTCGTCATCTTCTACGCAATAGATCATTTTTTAAGCTCCTTTATCCATTTACTCCTGCTTTGTGCATTTCGCCGTCCCTTTGGGCAAACGTCCTAGTCTTCTTTCATCAGCATTGCATTGTTGCGGTGCACGCCCGTAATGGAAAATTCCACCCACTCCGCAATGTTTGTCGCATGGTCCCCGATTCGTTCCAGATACTTGGTCACCATGATCAGATCGAAGATCTGCTTGCCTCTCTGACCTTTTTCTTCCTTGATATAGGCGATCATCTGCTCCTTGACTTCCTCAAAGCAGGTATCCACCGCATCGTCTTCCAGGATCACATTCTTTGCAAGTTCCAGATCTTTGGATACATACGCGTTGACACTGTCGCGCACCATCTTGCTGACTTCCCCTGCCATCACGCCGATCGTCACAAGTTCATCCTCGGAATATCCGTTGGAGGAAAGTACGATCTCCGCAATATCCGACGTCTGATCCCCGATACGCTCCATGTCCGTGATCATCTTGAGCGCCGCGGAAATCCTCCTGAGATCCTTTGCCACCGGCTGCTGCTGCAAAAGCAGTTTCAGACAAAGCCGCTCGATGTCTTTCTCCATCTGATCGATCTCCTCGTCTGCGGACATCACTGCCCGCGCCTGCTTTGCATCCCCCTCTCGGAGCGCTTTCGTCGCATTCGCGATCGCGACCTCACAAAGTTCGCCCATATGAGTAAGCTGCTCATCCAAAATCTGTAATTGTCTGTCAAATCTGTTCCGCATAAATCAGCCAAACCTCCCTGTAATATAATCTTCTGTCCGCTTGTCCGCCGGGATCGAAAATAATTTCTCCGTATCGTTGTACTCCACTACCTCGCCGAGCAGGAAAAAAGCGGTATTGTCTGATACGCGGACTGCCTGCTGCATATTATGCGTGACCATGACAATAGTATAGTCTTTTTTCAGCTCCATCGCAAGGTCTTCTATCTTCGATGTGGAGATCGGATCCAGCGCGGATGTCGGTTCATCCATCAGAAGCACCTCCGGTTCCACCGCAAGCGCTCTCGCAATACAAAGACGCTGCTGCTGTCCGCCGGACATCCCAAGCGCGCTCTTTTTCAGACGATCCTTACACTCATCCCAGATTGCCGCATTGCGAAGCGACCGCTCCACGATCTCATCCAGTTTTGCTTTGGAACGGATCCCATGGGTGCGTGGTCCATACGCCACATTATCATAAATACTCATCGGGAACGGATTCGGTTTCTGGAACACCATTCCCACCCGTTTTCTTAATAAGTTGACGTCCATATTTTTAAAAATATCCTGTCCGTCCAACAAAATCTGCCCCTCGATCCGGCATCCCTCCACAAGATCGTTCATCCGGTTGATCGATTTTAACAGCGTGGATTTTCCGCACCCGCTTGGTCCGATAAACGCGGTGATCTTATTTTCCTCTATTTCAAGGCTGACATCTTTCAGGGCTTTAAAATCACTATAATATAAGTCCAGATTTCTGATGCTTATCTTTGACATGTTTCCATCCTCTCTTTTTCTGTCTTTCATCTGTTCCGTTCTCTGTCCGTTATGCTTTTGTCAGGCGTTTTGCAATGACACCCGAAAGGGTATTGATCCCTACAACAAGGACGAGCAGTACCACGGCCGTCGCATACGCCTGATCCATGTAGAGTCCCTCGCTTGCGAGATTATACATATGTACAGCCAATGTCCGCCCGGATCCCATCACGCTGGACGGTACTTTCGCCACGGTTCCAGCCGTGTACATCAATGCCGCTGTCTCCCCGACGATCCGCCCGATCGCCAGAATGACGCCCGCCAAGATTCCCGGTACGGCAGACGGAAGCACGATCCGAAATACGGTGCGCAGTTTTCCCGCTCCCAGCCCGAAACTTCCCTCCCGGTAAGAATCCGGAACCGATTTCAGAGACTCCTCGGTCTGACGCATGATCAGCGGAAGAATCATAATCGACAAGGTGAACGCTCCTGCCAGCAGGGAAAATCCCCAGCCCAGCGTATTGACAAAAAACAACATTCCGAACAGCCCGTACACGATAGACGGGATTCCGGAAAGCGTCTCCGTTGTCAGTCGGATCACTCCCATGAATTTATTGCCGCGTTTGGCATATTCCACAAGAAAGATCGCCGCAAAAATCCCCAGCGGCACAGCGATCAAAAGCGACAGTCCCGTCATAATGACCGTGTTGATCAGCGCCGGCATTAGCGAAGCGTTCTCCGACGTGTAATGCAGAGAGAACAACGACGGCTTTAAGTACGGAACTCCATGTACCAGAATGTAAACGATCAGAAAAATCAGTACAAGAAATGTCAGGATCGCTCCGAACATCACAAGCAGCATCATGATCAGAGAGCCCGGATGATTCAGGTAATTTTTCATTTTTTGCTTTAACGTATTTCGATTACTCACGTCCGCTCCTCCTGTTCAACAGCGCTACGCTGAAATTAATGATCAGAATAAATACAAACAGTACCACGCCGGTCGCGATCAGCGCCTCCCGGTGCAGATCGGTCGCATATCCCATTTCGATCACGATATTTGCAGTCAGTGTCCGCACGCCTTTTAAGATACCAACCGGCATTCTCGCCTGATTTCCGGCTACCATGATCACCGCCATCGTCTCGCCGATCGCGCGCCCGATGCCGAGTACGATCCCCGCGATCACACCGGATTTGGCTGCCGGGATCACGATCCGGAAGATACTTCTTTCATGGGTCGCTCCCAGCGCGAGAGATCCCTCATAATAATGGGTCGGCACGGCGCGGATCGCCGCTTCGGTCGTTCCGATGATCGTCGGCAGGATCATCATGCCGAGCAGGACCGATGCGGTCAGCATACTGTTTCCGTTCCCCCCGGATGGAAACAGCGCCGGGAACGCATTGTGCAGCATTTTACCGAAATCACGCATTGCCGGAACCAGCACGACAAGTCCGAAAAATCCGTACACAACCGACGGAATCCCTGCGAGAAGTTCGGTTGCCGCTTTCAGCGGTTTATAAATCCGTTTCGGACAGTACATCGCCATAAAAACAGACGTCAGTATTCCGATCGGCACACCGATCAGAATCGCTCCCGCCGTCACATAAATACTTCCGACGATCATCGGCAGGATCCCGAAAATCTTGTTGTTCGGTTTCCACATTTCTCCGGTGATAAATTTTACAAATCCAATCTCTTTCATCGCAGGGACTCCATTTGCAAAAAGAAAGATACAAATGAGAGCTACCGCCAGCACCGAGGCGCAGGCGGCAATAAAGAAGACTCCCTGCATGAATTTTTCAGTCCATGCTTTTGATTTCATTTCACTCGACTACCTCATCCCATGTAAGAGCTTCGCCTGTGTAGATCGCTTTGACCTGATCGCTGCTCAGCTCGTCCATCGCGTTGTTGTTGTTCACGATCACTGCGATTCCGTCGGTTGCGATCACTTTTGCATCAAGCTCTGCGATTTCTTCCTCTTTCAGTTCACGGGATGCCATTCCGATGTCATAGCTTCCGTCGATCGCAGACGTCATACCTGTTGTGGAGTCCGTTGTCTGCAGTTCGATCTCTGCGTTCGGATTTACCTCTTTGTATGCCTCTGCCAGTTTCTCCATAACAGGCGATACGGAAGAAGATCCGCCTACAACCGCTTTTCCGGACGGCTGTGTTCCCTCGAATGCTTCCGCACCCTCAACCGCAATGTATCCGTTATCTTCTACAACTTTCTGTCCCTCTGCACTCATGATATAATTGATAAAATCTTTTGCCACTTCATTGTCCAGATCTTTTTTCGTTGCGATATTAAACGGTCTGGATACTTTGTAATCGCCGGATTTCACGTTTTCGGCTGTCGCCTCCGCACCGTCGATCTTCAGTGCTTTCACCGATTCGTCGAGAGATCCGAGTGAAATATAGCCGATCGCATATTCGTCTCCGGCAACCGTCGTCATCATAACGGAAGTGCTGTTTGTGATCTGCGCTTCCTCGGTCGTCATGTCCACTTTCTCTCCGTCCATTTCCTCCTGGATTCCAAACAATTCGATGAACGCGCCTCTTGTACCGGAACCGTCCTCACGGGAAACGATCGTAATGTCGCTGGAAGAATCCCAGTCTCCCGCTTCTGCGCCTGCTTCTTTTGTATCCTCTGTGTTCGCTTCCGCTTTTGTCTCTGTTGTATCAGCCGCCTGCTCATCGCTTCCGTTTCCACATCCTGCCGCTGCAACTGCCACCATACTTACCATTGATAAAACCGCAATTAACTTTTTCATTTTCATTTCACACAAATCTCCTTTACTTTCCATATTGTTGTGTCTTTTGTGTTTTTCTTGTTTATCAGCACAGTAGTTATCATAAAGAACTCATGTAAAATGTAAAATCTGCTCTTTGTTAAATGTATGTAAAGATTTTTTTACACAATCACCGGAAGTGCCAAAAGGCACATTCCGGGATTGTAAGCGGTCGCCAAGGCCCCGGGCAAGCCCGGACTTTGGCTCGTCGCCTATACAAAAAACGGACGGAACTTTCCTTTTCTTTGGAAAATCCCATCCGTTTTCACTTCTTTTACATATCAGGGTCAGTATGCCGTCAGCACTTCCTCCGCAATGTTCCGCGAATGATCCGAGATACGTTCCAGCGCCACAAGCGCGTCAAGGTAAACGATTCCCGCGTCTGTATTACACTGATTATTGGCAAGACGCTTCATATGTTCCGTTCTGAGACGGATCTCCAGATCGTCCGCCTGACTTTCTTTCTCGATGACTTTCATCGCCTTATCCTTATCGTTCTCCGTAAATGCCTCGACCGCATACTTGAAACTGTCCGCACAAGTCTCGATCATCTCGCGCATCTCTTTTGTACCGATCTCGGTAAATACCGCTTTACGCTCGGTCAGCGTCTCCGCAAATTCGGAAATATTCTCACAGTAATCGCTTACCCGTTCGATATCCGAAAGGATCTGCAGAATGCTCGCCACATGCTGATGCTCTTTTTCATTGAGCGACAGGGAGCTTAATTTGATCACATAATTGTTGATCCCGCTGCAAAGCCGGTCCACGGTCTGCTCTTCCTCTTTGATCTCGAGGATCTGCTGATAGTCTTTCGTGAACATGACTTCTCTCGCCTTGTCCATCGTACGCATAACGATACTTCCCATACGCATCACTTCGCTGACTGCTGACTGCAGGGCGATTCCCGGCGTCTCCATCATACGCTCGTCCAACAGAACACGGCTCTCGTCTTTCTCGCTGTCGTCTTCTTTCTCGAGCTTCTTCGCCAGCTTGATGATCATATCGGAGAACGGGAACAAAAGAACCGTCGTTCCGATATTGAAAATCGTATGGACCAGACTGATCTCGGTCTGTGTGATCATTCCGGCGCCCATTTCCACAAAGAATACTTTGAACATCACGATCGCCGCAATGCTGAAAATGATCGTTCCGATAATATTAAACAACAGATGCATGATCGCCGCGGTCTTCGCATTCTTCTTCGCACCGATACTGGACATGATCGCGGTCACACAAGTACCGATGTTCTGTCCCATGATGATGTAGACAGCCGCATTAAACGGAACCAGTCCCGCTGCCGCAAGACTCTGCAGGATTCCGACCGACGCCGATGAACTCTGGATGATCGCCGTCACGCCTGCGCCCGCAAGGATTCCGAGGAACGGATTGTGTCCCAATGTCACGAACAGGCTGCGGAACATCTCCGACTCCTGAAGCGGCGCTACCGCAGATGACATCGTTGTAATTCCGACAAACAAAAGACCGAATCCGATGATAATGCTGGAAACATCTTTTGTTGAACGTCTCTTTCCGGTCAGCATCACGATCACACCTGCCATGATCGCGATCGGTGCCAGATTGCCCGGACTTAAGAACTTCGCCCACTCCACACTGGATACGAGCCATCCGGTCACGGTCGTACCGATGTTGGCGCCCATGATCACGCCCATCGCCTGGCTTAAATTCATGATCCCGGCATTGACAAAACCGACGACCATGACTGTCGTTGCCGATGAACTCTGGATCACTGCCGTGATCAGCGCACCGAGAAGCACTCCCATCAGCTTATTTCTCGTCAGAGCTTCCAATAAGGTCTTCATCCGGCTGCCGGCTGCATTCTCCAATCCCTGCGCCATGATCTGCATCCCGTAGATGAACATCCCGAGCCCCCCTACAAAGGGGATAATAATACCAACGTAATCCATTACGCATCCTCCCATATATCACATCTCTATCCCCTTTACGATACCATTATCATCGACAAAAAACAACTATTTTTTCATATGCGGCTCAAAAACAAACGACGCCGCATAGCCGAAGATAAGCGCCGCGCTGATCCCCACCGCGCTGGCTTTGAATCCTCCTTGAAAAATGCCTAAAAATCCGCTTTTATCCACCGCCTCTTTGACGCCGTTCCAGAGCACGTTTCCAAACCCGAGCAGCGGGACGCTCGCACCTGCTCCCGCCACCTCCTGAAACGGCTGATAGATATTTAAAAATCCGAGCACCGCGCCGCTGCAGACAAGCAGTACCATGATCCGCCCCGGCATCAGCTTCGTCCGGTCCAAAAGGATCTGCACAAGCGCGCAGATCAGACCTCCCACCCAAAATGCATTGATATAGTCCATTCTTTTTTCCTCCTCTTCTTTCATCGACCGGTCAGTTGACGTGTTCCAGCACGATCCCGTGGGCGATCCCCGGAACGCTCGCCCCCTCGTTAAAACTGACCGTAGACATCAGCGCTCCGGTCGGCACGAACAAGACGCGCTTCCATTCCCCTTTCCGGATCTTCGGCAAAATATACGAGGACAGCGTCACTGCCGCACATCCGCATCCGCTGCCGCCTGCATGGGTATCCTGACTCTTCTGATCGAAGATCGTCATGCCGCAGTCCACATGTTTCGTCTGAATGTCATAGCCTTTCTGTTCCAGCAGATCGAACAAAATATCCTGCCCCACATATCCAAGGTCTCCGGTGACGATCCGGTCATAATCCGACGCCGTCCTTCCGAAATCTTTGAAATTCTGCGCGATCGTATCCATCGCTGCCGGCGCCATACAGGCTCCCATATTCTGGGAGTCCTTTAATCCGTAATCCACGATCTTTCCCACCGTAACGCCGCTGATCCGCACATGGCTTTTCTCCGTCCCGACGAGAAATGCGCCGCTTCCCGTTACCGTCCAGTGTGCGGAAAGCGGGCGCTGGGATGCGTATCCAAGTGGAAAACGAAATTCTTTCTCCGCGCTTCCGAAATGACTGGACGTCACTGCCAGCATACAGTCTCCGTATCCCGCCGCCGCACTCATCGCTGCAAGCGCAAGCGCCTCTCCCGACGTGGAGCATGCTCCGTACAAGCCGAACATCGGAATATGGAGTGCTTCAATTCCCATGGATGTGGCGATCCCCTGACGGAGCAGATCTCCGCCGAACAAAAATCGGACGTCCTCCGGCTTCTTATGCGCCTTTCCAAGTGCAAGTATACAGGCTTCCCTCTGCATATTGCTTTCCGCTTCCTCCCACGTTTTCGCACCGAACAGATCGTCCTGATTCGTCATATCAAATAATTTTCCAAGCGGTCCCTCCGCTTCCTTGCTTCCGGCAACCGACGCCGCCCCGATCAAAAACGGCGCTTTCTCAAATGCAATACTCTGACTTTTCTGATTCATGATCTTCCCCCGTTTCTTCCGCGTTTCTTCTGCGTAACTTCCGCATTGCTTCTTCCGGCTATCATTTAGTATGACTTCCGCAGGAAATTTTTATACCTGCTCTTCCGTCCTCCGATGCTTTGCGCGCCGCTTTGCACAATGACCGCCCCATGGATATCGGGATATGGCTTCCCGCACAGTCTATGTATATTTCTCTGATTTTTCCGGATACTACCTTTGAGGTGATTTCTTTATGGACAATCTTGAAAAAATGAAACAAGAAAAGCAGTATGAAGAGTATGTAACTCAGAAGACGCCGAAACATAATGTATGGGCAAACATGCTGAAAGCATTTTTGACAGGCGGTATCATCTGTACCATCGGGCAGGCGATCTACAATTACTGTGAGCTTCAAAGCCTGTCCAAAGACGCGTGCAGCGGCTGGACTTCTCTGCTCCTGATCCTTGCAAGCGTGATCCTGACCGGTATGAACCTTTATCCCCGTATCGCAAAATGGGGCGGAGCAGGCGCGCTTGTTCCGATCACCGGATTCGCCAACTCCGTCGCAGCACCTGCGATCGAATACAAAAAAGAGGGGCAGGTTTTCGGAATCGGCTGCAAGATCTTCACGATCGCCGGTCCGGTCATCCTGTACGGGATCGTTACAAGCAGCGTGCTTGGTCTTCTCTACTGGATCGGAAAAATAACGGGAGTGGTCTGATGCCTCTCCCGTTATTTTTTCTGTTCCTTTTACTGATGTCAATATATACAGGATAACCGCCCCTTATTCCTCGGCGCTACCAGTTTTTAAAGAAATACAGCACTGCTCCCACTCCTCTTCCGAGCGCCATGCTGAGTATAAATGCGGAAATATAGCGCACAATTTTCAACCGTCTCACAAAAATCGGTAATACATTTAAGATCTCCGCCAACGCCATCGACCAGCAGCCGACAAACATCCCCGCGAGCAGTCCGAACAGCGGCAGCAGCCACCGTCCAAACGGAACCGGAACATGGAACAAAAAGAACAGATTTCCAACAATTCCGCCAAGCGCTGCCGCATCTTCATATAGAAGAAGGTGATCCGCCGTATGCGTCCGGTCTGCAAAATCCGCGATCACACCCAGCTCGATCAAAAATGCAAACAATCCCCCTGCCACTACAGCTCCGGAACTAAGCCCGATGACCGCCAGGATGATTTGCTCTGCCCACATCCAGCTCTTCCTCCTTTCTCGAAGCATCTTCCACCAATGTTGTCTGAATATCATTCTCATAGAGACGCATCTGCACTTCCATCGGCGTCGGATCGACACTGAACCGTTTCTTTCCGAAATGATTGAAAAAGACAAGGATTCCGATACTGATGCCGATCGAATAACTGATCTCCATGATCGTGATCCCATCCGGTTTTATTCCGGTTACCCACTGATAAATCTGATCAAACAGCTTGGGCACTGACACATCGTTATTAAATGCCATGATCGAAAATGCCGCTCCCATAAACGTCAGCACAACGACAAATGCAGTTTTGAACAGATGCACCGCCATCCCCGGCGTCTTCTGATTTTCATAAGTAACGATCAGATCACTTTCTCCCAAATTCCGGATCTCCACCCCCGGATACTGCGCATGAATACAGGCAATAATTTTTAAGATCGAGATCACATAACGTTTCTGCCCATTTTCCGGTATTTTCAGAATCTTCAGTGCTTTCACTTTGGGGATCAGCGCTTTGTTGCTGCATTCAAATGACAATATATCCCCAAGCGTCACCTCCCGTTTTGTCACTTCAACATCGCGCTCTCCCTTGATATAGAGCGTATCCGGGTTAGACGACATAAGACGCCACCTCCGGTCGCCGGATCAGAGTTCCCTCACTTCCGGAAACCGCATCCCCCTCATGATAGTAATAATAAAAAATGCCGATGACCACTGCGGCAAGCACCATTGTAATCAGACAGATCCTGATTTTCTTCTTTCCCTCTTCCATGCGACTGTACCTCAACTTTCTTTTTCTATATTTTCCATTAGTATCTGAAAAAGAAACCGGCATTATACGTTTTCCCGCATTTTTTTCAGGATCTGCTTTTCCATTCTCGACACCTGCACTTGGGAAATACCGAGCACTTTTCCGATCTGGCTCTGCGTATGATTTGCAAAATACCGCAGATAAATGATCTTCCGCTCCTTGGATCCAAGCGTATTGAGCAGGTCGTTCAGCAGAAGATGATCCAAAATCCGCTCTTCCTCCCGCTTTTCCCCAGGCAGCTTGTCCATCAGCCGGATCTCCTGTCCGTCTTTTTGATAAATCGATTTCTGCAGAGATTCAATATCTCCGCTCGCCTCCATCGCCATTGTCAGATCTTCCGTCGATACCGAAAGCGCCTCCGCCAATTCTTCGATCGTCGGATCCCGTCCGTTTTTTTCCTGTAATTCTTCCTGCTTCAGATATGCCTTGTAGGACAATTCTTTCAGCGAACGGCTCACCTTGATCATCCCGTCGTCTCTCAAAAAACGTTTGATCTCCCCGGTGATCATCGGAACTGCATACGTTGAAAATTTCACGTCGTATGACAAGTCAAATTTGTCGATCGCTTTCAGCAAACCGATGCTTCCGATCTGAAACAGATCTTCGGCTTCCGTTCCTCTCCCTGCAAATCGTTTGACAACGCACCAGATCAGACCTACGTTTTCTTCCACCAATCGTTCTCTCGCCTCTTTATCCCCTGCGTGCGACTTCCTGATCAGATCGATTGTGTGGTCCATATGTTCCTTCCTTTTCCGATTGTTTTTTCCATTGTCACCGTGGTCCCGACTCCCGGCTCCGACTCCACCTCGATGCGGTCCATAAACGCCTCCATAAACGCAAACCCCATTCCGGATCGATCCAGATCCGGCTTCGTTGTGAACATCGGAAGCATCGCCTGTTCCACATTTTCCATGCCGCATCCCTCGTCCCGGATCCGCACGATCAATGTATTTTCCCGGATCCTGCACCGGATCGAGATTTTCCGGATATCGCCCTCGTATCCGTGGATGATCGAATTGGTCACAGCTTCCGATACCGCCGTTTTTACATCCGATACCTCTTCCACCGTCGGATTCAGCTGTGTCAGAAACGCCGCAACCGCAACTCTGGCAAATCCCTCATTTTCCGAACGGCTGTCAAAAATCACTTCCATTTCATTGGTGTCTCTCATCTCTGTTCCTCCTCATAGATCTGCATTATTCTTGTCACGCCTGACAACGTCAGTATTTTTTTGATCCGCATGGACGTGTGGACCGCCCATACTTCCCCGTCCACAAGCCGGATCAGCCGATATCTTCCCATGATCGCCCCGATCCCGGAACTGTCCATAAATTCGGTTCTCTCAAAATCAAAAATTACATATTTGATATGATTTTTCTCGATCACCATGTCCGCATTTTTACGGATTTCCTCGGCATGGTGATGATCCACCTCCCTTGGCAGGAAAATGGTCAGGCAGTTTTCCTGTACCTGATATTTCATGATATTCTCCCTCCGTTTTTGCAAAAGAAAAGGATGCATCCCCGCTTCCGGATGCATCCTTTTCTTTCGTAATTTCTTTTTGAATTTCTTCTTGATTTCTTTTTTGTTTTTCCGTTTTTATTGTGCAGGCTGTTCCGGCGCTACCGCGCCCTCCACTGCCGCCTGCGCGATCGCGTCCAGATTCGTCTTCGCTTCCGCCGCATATTCGCTGTCCGCAAACTGTTCATAACATTGCTGCAGATACGTCGTTGCCGTCGCCGAATCTCCGCTTCTCATATATGCCAGTCCGAGATTCAAAAGCGCGCCGCCGGTGTCATAGTTGGCATCCATCTGCACAACTTTTGACAGGTTTTCGATCGCGCCCTCATAATTTGCCGCATTCAATGCCGCTACTCCTGTCTCATACTTGGTCTGACACGCCGCCGGGAAAATTGCCGCTGCAAGTTCATCATATTTCGCCTGCCCCGACGCCCCCAGCGTATCCCGATTGATCAGCACCATCGTATCTGCGATCACATCTTCCGTATAGCTTTCTGATTCGTACTGTTCGACCGCCGCCATCAGATTCTCATAGCTGTCTGCCGTCGTCGCCGCATTCTGCGCGTCCGCCTCGGTATCTGCTCCGGCTGCCCGGTATTGATCCAGCATCCTTGTCTGAGCGCTGACCTGCGCTTCCAGAGCATTGATCCGCTCGCTGGACTCGATCACCTGCTTGTTCGTCTCGTCATTCTTCTTCTCCTGCACTGCCGGTGCGATCAGAAACCACACGACTGCCGCGCCGATCAGCGTTCCGATCAGAATGTTGATCACGGTAAACTTTCCTGCCAGCAGCTTCATCGCATTCTGCGCCGGCTGTATGATCGTTTCATTGCCGAGACTGTACTCGACGGCTCTGCTCTTTTTCTTCGTCTCTTGTTTCCGCGCTTTCTGTCCTCTGTTCTGCGCCAACTCATGCATATAGCGCAGCGTCAGATCATTTGTCGTGTCCAGCTTACGCGCCGATTTCAAAACCTGACGCGCTTTTGCATACTGTTCCGTATGTAAATAAAGAAGCGCAAGAAGCTGATAAGCTTTCAAAAACGTCGGATGATCCGTGATCACGCGCTTTAGCTGGATCAACGCAAGATCTTCCCCGTTCTGCTCACAGTAAGCGAGACACTGATTGTATTTTTTCACCGCCTGGTTGATCACTTCCAGTTCGCCCGACGCATCCTGGATCCGCTGGATATATTCATTTGCAATATTATCCCGCGGTCTTAAATTCTTACTGATGATCCACTCCACAAGCGCTTCCGCGACTTCTCCTCTTCCATAATAGACAAGTCCGAGAAGATTTCTTGCCGCAATATTTCCCCTGTTATACTGCAGACTCCGCCGGAGGGATACGATCGCCCCCGACATATCGCGGATCTTTGCCTTTCCCAATCCATCATTGTACCAGTAATTCGACTGGTGCATGATCTTCTTTGTATAATCCATTTATACCCACCGTAATCTTTCCAACGTCACTTTTTCGTTACTTATTGTTCTGATCCATCACCTGTTTCAGCAGATCCGTCATGTCCGACAGATCCTCCTGATAAACGGCATCCTCAATATCTTCCACTTCCAAGCTCGGTTTGAATTTCTTCAGTTCTTCTTCATAATCCAGCATCCTAAAGACCCCCTTTCTTGGATCAGTTCTTCGATCATCCCCGCCAGATAAAGAGATCCGAGACAATAAATGCTCCGTCCTCCCTGATTCTCCAGCAGATAATTCCACGCCGTCTCCAGTGTTTCAAACATCAGAACCGGCTGTTCTGTATATTTGCGGAATGTCTCACAAAGCCTGTCCAGTCCGGCAGCCCGGCTGTCGGTGATCTGCGTCACAATGTACACATCCGCCTGTACTCTTTTGCACAAACATGCGATCATTTCCTCGTAATCTTTATCTTCCACGGCGGAAAATAAAAGCATCCGTCCGGCTGCATCCTGCCCGTTTCCGCACTGATCCAGCGCTTCAAGGCTCTGGGCAAACCGTTCCACTGCACTTAAATTATGTGCTCCGTCTACAAAGACGTCCGGCAGTACTTCTTCCATCCGTCCTGCCCAGACTACATCATCCAGCGCCTTTCTCCAGCGTTCTTTCTTCCCATCTTCACCGAAGAGCATCCGCATCACTTCCAACGCAAGCATCGCGTTCTCCGGCTGGTAGATCCCGGTGTTATGAAGACTCCAGATAATATCTTCATAATACGCACTCACACAGGAAAATGCAATACGTTTCTGTTCGATTCCGAGAATTTTGAACGCATTTTTCCCGATTTTTTTACAGGAAATCCCAAGTGTTTCCGCACGGTTTTCGATCACGGTATCGCTTCCGTTTCCATTTTCAAAAAAGAAAAGCGGTGTGTCCGGTTTTAAGATCCCTGCTTTTTCCGCCGCGATCTCTTCCAGTGTATTGCCAAGCAGCGCCATGTGATCCCATCCGATCGAGGTGATCACGGAACATACCGGCGCTTCCACCGCATTGGTGGCATCCAGCCTGCCGCCGAGTCCGGTCTCCAACACAGCATACTCGACGCCTGCATCCGCAAACGCCGTCACTGCCATTCCAAATAAAAACTCAAAAAATGTCGGGTGAAAAAGCCCGTCCGCTTCCATCACCCGCACCACATCCATCACCTTTTCAAAAACGGAAAGGAACTGCTCATCCGAACATTCCTCCCCGTCTATCACGATCCGCTCATTTGGCTTTACAAGATGGGGAGAGGTGAACAATCCCACTCTCTTCCCTTCCGCACGGAGCATCGCATCCAGATAAGTACACACCGAGCCTTTCCCGTTCGTTCCGGCCACATGGATCACTTTTAAGTTTCTCTCCGGATTTCCCAGATAGGAAAGAAAATCTTTTGTATGCTCCGGTTTATTCTTTTTTGTAAACTTTGGAATTTCCAGAATATAATTGACTGCCTCTCGATACTCCATTATTCTTTCGCCTCTGCAAATGCATTTCTTCCGGTCTCCACCGCATCCGGATCCGCCGGAAGTTCCGTCAATGTGCCGTCGTTGTATTCAAATTCCACCGAAGTCCGAAAGATCGTATTGCTCGATCCGACCTGAGCCGCCATCACAATATCGCCGTCCTTTAATTCGGACTTCTTCAGATCCACTCTCGTATTATTTAAGAATGACGTCGGCTGCTTCTCTCCATTGATATAGACTTTTGTCTGCTTCGTGAAGTTTTCACCGTAAATACTGTACGTTCCGTCTGCCTGCTCCACGAGATCGGTAATGATCGTGTCGTTCACGCCCATGACCATATGCCCCTCGGTGATCGGTTTTCCGTTTTCCTCATAAATATACTGATCGCCATACAAAATGTCATACTGCAGAAGTTCCAGATCCGCCAGATAATTTTTCGTCTGGTGGCGGGTCTGATGGTAGTTGAATACCGTTCCCGCATGAATATCCAGCCGTTCAAATACTTCCGCCATGATCTGATATGCCGCATAATTGCCGTCTTTCTTTTCCAGACCGATGTTATCCCAGATCACATAATTGGTGTTGTAGAGATACCGGCTCTTCAGATCTTTCGCTTCCAGATCCATCGTCGGCAGGTGATCCCCGTAAAATACGACGACGGTCGGCTCTCCGCGTTCTTCCAGTGCCGCCACGAGGTCTCCTGCAAATTTGTCCATCTCGTAGACTTCATTTACATAATATTCCCACGCATTGCGTTTGCCCTCGTCCTCCACGCCGTCCACTTTGATCGTCGGATTTTCCAAGGTCGGCTCCGTCGGATAATCACCGTGCCCCTGCACGCTGATCGTAAACACGAAATCCTGTCCCTCGGTCGTATCCATCGAATCCAGGATATTCGGGATCAACACGTCGTCGGTCGCCCATCCTTTCGGCGTCATCCGCAGGATGTTCATAAACTCTTTGCTTGTATAATGATCGAATCCCATATGGTTGAATACCTGTGCACGGCTGTAAAAATTACCGCCGTTGTTGTGCAGCGCCTCCGTCCCATATCCAAGGGAGCCAAGCGCCGACGCCGCGCTCTCGATCACTTTCGTCTTTCCATACGTCTTGTACGGATATTCACCCGGACCGAAGAATCGCATGCTCATGCCTGTCAATACTTCAAACTCGGTATTCGCGGTTCCTGCTCCGACCGACGGTACTTTGAAATATCCGCTGGAATATTTGCTGTACATTTCCCGTAAGTTCGGGATCGGATCTTCCGAGAACTGCAGCCATTCCACTTCTGTCGGATCGAAATAGGATTCCAGCTGCACAAATAAAATGTTCGGCAGTTCTTCCTCGCTTCTTCCGGTTTCATTGACTGTGATCGCGCCGTCATTGCCGATCTTTGCCATCGTCTCCTCACTGTATCCGACCGGTTCGGAAATTCCGGTATTGAACAGACTGGCGGTAAAACAGTACGGGAATCCGTAATCTTCATATGCAAACGCGATATTTCCGAAATAATTGGAGATGACACGTTTATCGATCGCAATGTCAGTCAGCGCAACGTAAGCAAACACCGAGACAGCCACACCGCAAAGCGCGATCACACGATGGATCTTTCCGGTATACTGTCCGCCTCTCCGCCACATCGAAATCACCCAGAGTACGACCGCCGCGATCCCGACGATCAGCAGGATCAACTCCACCGTATTAAAATAATTTCCGGTCAAAGACAATGCGTCCGAAAGTACTTTGAGATCCTGCGCGTTAAACGGTGTTACACGCTTCATCAGCAAATATCCGTTGCACGCTCCTAAAAACAGCCAGAACACACTGAGCAGGATCCGGGCAAATACACGCCGCTTCACAAGATACACGATTGAAAATGTTGCAAAGATCAAAAATGCATTGAACAGAAATACTTTCGGCGTTCCTACCATATAATCCCAGGCTTCAAACAGGGAATGTCTTGAAATCACTTCTATAAAAAAGTTCAGCACACATGCCAGCAAATAGTGAAAAATCAGAGACGTCCGGTTCATAAAACGGTAAACCGGCTGCATTTTCTTTGCAAACCGGCTGTTTCGCCGCTGTTCCAAGATCCGGGCTCTCCGCTCTTTCTTCGCCTGCCATGCAGCTTTCATCGTTTCCTTATCCATCTGTCTCATTTTTTGAAAAAAACCTTTGACATTCGGTTTCTTTATATGAAACTGCTTCATCAGTAACCTCTCTTTTCTAATGGCTCCCACCAAAAACTGTGGGAGCCGCTCTCTAATCTTCCGGTTCCGCCCCCTGCAAAACTCTTTTTGTTTTTCTAAAGACTACCGCGCAAGTCCTTTCATCCGCTCCTGTACATTCGCAAGCATCTGCGTATATTTTTCTAACTTCTCTTTCTCTTCCTGTACCTTTGCCTCCGGCGCTTTGCTGACAAACCGCTCATTGGAAAGCATTCCTTTGGCGCGCGCGATCTCTTTTGTCAGTTTTTCTTCTTCTTTTTTCAGACGTTCCAGTTCCTGCTCAAAGTCAACCAAGTCCTCAAGCGGCAGATAAACAGTCGCTCCCGGAACAACGATCGATACCGCGTCTTCGGCAACATCCTTTTTCTCGTTATCCGCTACGATCTCATTTGCGAGCATCAGCGGAAGAACCGAATCTTTCATCGCATCCACACCGGCAAGCAGCTCTGCATCTTCACTGATGACAAATACTTTTGTCCGGCGGTTGTTCGGCACATTCATCTCCGCGCGCATATTCCGGATGCCTCTTGTGATATCTTTAATATGCTCTACGGCTGTCTCGTCTGCCGGGAAATTCCACTCGTCTTTGTAAACCGGCCAGGAGGACATCATCAAAGATTCCTCTTCCGGAACAAGCGCTCCGTAGATTTCCTCTGTGATAAACGGCATGAACGGATGCAGAAGCTTAAGCGCATTGCCGAGAACCGTTTTCAGTACCCAGAGCGCACAGTTTGCAGCTTCCGGATTCTCTTCCGCGTGATAGATACGATATTTTGCCATCTCCACATACCAGTCGCAGAACTCATCCCATACAAAATCATATACTTTCTGTACCGCGATCCCGAGCTCATATTTGTCCATATTCTCCGTCACATCTTTTGCCAACGTATTGACTCTGGAGAGGATCCATTTGTCCGCTGTTGTCAGAAGCGACGCATCCGGCTTCGTCACGCCCTCTTCTTTCATATTCATCAGAATAAATCTGGACGCATTCCATACTTTGTTGGCAAAGTTACGGCTTGCCTCCACACGTTCGTTGTAGAAGCGCATATCATTTCCCGGCGCATTTCCGGTTACAAGCGTCAGACGCAGTGCATCCGCGCCGTACTGGTCGATGATCTCCAGCGGATCGATCCCGTTTCCTAAAGATTTGCTCATCTTGCGCCCCTGAGAATCCCGGACAAGCCCGTGGATCAATACGGTGTGGAACGGCGTTTTTCCGGTATGTTCCAGTCCGGAGAATACCATACGGATCACCCAGAAGAAAATGATGTCATATCCGGTTACAAGTACGTCTGTCGGATAGAAGTAGTCCAACTCTTCTGTATTTTCCGGCCATCCCAATGTGGAGAACGGCCACAGCGCAGAACTGAACCATGTATCCAACGTATCCTCATCCTGTGTAAAATGCGTGCATCCGCAGTGCGGGCATTTCTCCGGCATTTCTCTTGCCACAACAAATTCGCCGCACTCGTCACAGTAATATGCCGGGATCCGGTGTCCCCACCAGATCTGACGGGAAATACACCAGTCTTTGATATTTTCCAGCCAGTGCAGATAAATCTTGTCAAAACGCTCCGGCACGAATTTCAATTCCCCACTCTTTAATGCCTCGATCGCCGGTTTCGCCAGTTCTTCCATCTTTACAAACCACTGCTGTTTGATCAGCGGTTCCACAGTCGTACCACAGCGGTCATGCGTTCCTACATTATGGGAATGCGGTTCTACTTTCACAAGGTATCCTTGTTCTTCCAGATCTTTGACGATCGCTTTTCTCGCTTCATAACGATCCATTCCCGCATATTTTCCGCCCTTTTCATTGATCGTCGCATCATCGTTCATGATGTTGATCTCCGGCAGATTGTGGCGTTTTCCAACCTCAAAGTCATTCGGGTCATGTGCCGGCGTGATCTTCACGGCTCCGGTTCCGAATTCTTTGTCTACATAATAATCCGCAACAACCGGAATCTCTTTGTTTACAAGCGGAAGCAGAACCGTCTTGCCTACAATATCTTTATACCGCTCGTCATCCGGATGTACTGCGATCGCGGAATCCCCGAGCATCGTCTCCGGACGTGTCGTCGCGATCTCAAGGAAACGGTCTGTTCCGACGATCGGATATTTGATATGCCAGAAATGTCCGTCCTGTTCCTCGTGCTCTACTTCCGCGTCGGACAGGGACGTCTTGCAGACCGGACACCAGTTGATGATCCGGGATCCTTTGTAAATATATCCTTTTTCATACAGCTTGATGAACACTTCTTCTACCGCTTTGGAACAGCCCTCGTCCATCGTGAAACGCTCTCTGTCCCAGTCACAGGAAACGCCCAGCTTTTTCAGCTGTCCCTCGATCGTTCCCGCGTACTCCTCTTTCCACTGCCATGTACGCTCCAAAAATCTCTCGCGTCCCAGTTCTTTCTTATCGATTCCCTCTTCTTTGAGCTGGTTCGTTACTTTTACTTCCGTTGAGATCGCCGCATGGTCCGTTCCCGGGATCCAAAGTGCATTGTACCCCTCCATTCTCTTATAGCGGATCAAAATGTCCTGCAATGTGTTGTCGAGCGCATGTCCCATATGCAGCTTTCCTGTAATATTCGGAGGTGGCATCACCGTTGTAAACGGTTTCTTGCTGCGGTCTACCTCCGCGTGAAAATATTTATTTTCACACCATTTCTCATACAATTTTTCTTCAATCTCTTTTGGATTGTAAGTTTTTGCCAATTCTTTATTCATAGTGCCTCCTTTACAAATTCCCCCGCTTTTTTGTCTTCTTCACTCTTTTTTCACATTTTCAAAAGAAAAAGCCCTTTGCATTGCTGCAAAGGGCGAAACATATCCGCGGTACCACCTTTTTTGTCACTCTTGGTTCTGTAACGTAAACCACCACGAAACAACCTCATCCTCTGCCGGGTTCTTCCTGATTCCCACGCTTTCGGTTCGACTGTCCGGTTCAGAAGCTACCTTCCACAATCCTGATTCTGAAGCTGCCTTTCAGCCGATGGACAACTCTCTCTGACAGACAGAGTATGTGTACTCCTCTTCCTCACTACCACTTTGTCTTTTGCTGTATTGAAAAATCAACTAAAGACTATCATATCGGGCAAAAAAGGATTTGTCAACACTGTTTCTGGAATTATAAGAAATTCATGCATCCGGCATAATGATTGCCGCGACAAAATATGCAATGATCCCTGTTCCGAAACTGCATGCTGCAACAAGCACCCAGCCGAGCCGTACCAGCGTCGGATCGATATTAAAATACTCCGCGACACCTCCGCATACACCACAGATCATTCTGTTTTCTCTTGAACGAAATAGTTTCTTCATAATTATATACACCTCTTCTTATTCTGTAAATGTAATTGTCACAGTACCGATACTGCATTCCACATCCATCTTACTTCCGGCTCCCGCCTGCATTTTTTCTGTGGATATACCACTGAATTCTTCCTCGCCGATGGTGATCGTTCCTGCACCACATTCAATATCATAATAGTAGTCACCCTTTGAGCCAACAGCCTGATATCCAACCGCGCCAATTCCACACTCAATCTGACTCTCCTGCATTGCAGTTCCAAAAAGACTTACTTCTCCAACCTCACAACTGACATCCAACTGATCTACTGTAAAATTCGCCACTTCTGCAAAGCCTGCTCCGATTTCCAATTCCAGTTCTGTCGCCTGAATATTGTCTACCAAAAGTTCTCCGGCGCCACAGGCAATCGAAGCAGAATACAACTTGGTATCTTTCGGAATCCAGATTGTAAGTGTCGCATCTTCTTCAAAATTTTTCATCCTTTTTGTCCATTCGTTCTGACCGCGAATCTCCACATTGAGTTCCGCGCCCTCCTGATAAAGCAGCAGATTATCCGTCATATCTCCCGGGATATTGGAAAGTTCTGTTCTCACTTCACTTTCCTCACTCTCCCGGATCCAGACTTTCAGATAATTGACATCCACATCCAATTCTTTAATTCCCGAAAACGTCATACTTTCCTCCGCCTGCTGCGGCGCATTCTGTCTTGTTCCGTCACAGTATTCCGTTTCTGCATAATCGTCATAGTCGTCGTCATCATAATATTCGTTCTCATCTATCCATCCCCACCCGGAACGTGTATTAAGCGCTGCTTCTACCTCATAAAAATCTGCTCCCATCACAGCTCCGCCGATACAAAGCGCCGCACCGATCCCGGTCAGGCTTGCACAAATGATCCAAAAAATCTTCCAGCCTTTCTTCATATATTAAGACACCACCTTTCTTCTATGAAACGGCATCCTGCAAATGTTCACGATCATACGGAACATTGCCGGATACATCACGATACAAAGTTTCACGGTTGCCACAGTTGCGATCAATCCTACCACTGTGACCAATACGCCCGTTCCCGTTGTCAGAAGCGCCGCCGGAACGGCTACTGTAAACAACATTACTCCGATCGCAGTTACCGCGATCCCTGCGATCAAAATCCCAGCTGCTCCGAGTACCAAACCTGCAAAAAATGCATATGCAGCAATTACCAGTGAGATCACAAGACAGATCAGTGCGATTCCGATCGGGATCACAACCGGGATTCCGATCAAAATGATCAGAATGATCAACAAAATCTTAAGTCCGAGACTTGTTGCAGGCTTCTTCTGCTCCTGCGGATCCGGATTCCTGTAAGTATAACCGCTCTTCTCCTGTCCGTTTCTTTCTGCTTCTGTTCCTCGATTGTATCGGTATCCGCTTTCGCTCTCCTGCTTACTTTCCTGCTTTTCATCCCCATCGCTTCTCTTCGCCGGCGTTGCCTTTGCGGTAAAGCGTTCATCTTCATATCCGCATTCTGTAAATAGTCCGGCGTCGGTACTTCCGCATTTCAGATCTGCTTTGATCGTAGCAGCTACTTTCTGCGGGCTTCCCAGTTCCCGGATCACCTCCGCCTCATGTTCCTCTCCCGCATCTGCAAAATAATCTTCATAATACTGTAATGCTTCCTCTCGCTCTTCTGCTGAAATCTCACGGAGCAAGTCTTTCAGCTGATCCATAAATTCGATCCGATTCATTCAGCAACACCTCCCTCAAAAATATCTCGAATCTTCTTAGAATAATTCTTCCACTCAATCTTATATAAATTCAACTGTGCCATTCCTTTTTCTGTCACTTTATAATATCGTCGGTTTCTTCCGTCGAACTGCATGTCATAAACTTCCAGACATTCATCTTTTTGAAGTCTTCTCAAAACCGGATATAATGTCGACTCCGATACATCGATCGCCTTTCGTACATCCTGTGTGATCTTATATCCGTAGGTTCCGTCTTTTTCCCGTGACACGACCGCCAGCACAATGGCGTCCAAAAGCGCTGCTCCGGTATTAAAAACCATTGAATCACCCCTTTACAATATTGTAACCTCATTAATATTATTTATTTGTCTATATTATATGTTGTATAATATTGTTTGTCAACACAAAAATTTGAAAGAAAATCCAAAGATTTTCTTAATCACCGGAAGTGCCAAAAGACACATTCCGGGATTGTAAGCAGTCGCCAAGGTCTCGGGCAAGCCCGGACTTTGGCTCGTTGCCTATACAAGAAAAGAGAGTCAGATCACTCCGACTCCCTCCTATCTTCACCACATTCCCATTTTTTTCATCTGCACAACCGCCCCCAGCATGATCTGCCCTGCCAGCATCACCGGCACACCGATCCGGAATTTCCACTTCCTTGTCTTATGTCGGCACAGATACATTCCTGCAAGCGCGCCGACAGATCCGCCGAATAATGCAAACAAAAGCAGCGTACGCTCCGGAATGCGCCACATTTCTTTTCTCGCCCGTTTCTTATCTTCCGCAAACAGAAAAAATGTAAACAGATTGAGAAACACAAAATAAAACACTAACATCTGATTTCCTCCCGCAGTGTAAAGGAATAAATGATCTTCTCTTTGACCGGTTTCTTTAAAAGCTGTTCCAAAGCCTCCGCATAATAATCCAGCTGCGCATGATATTTTTCCCGCAGTTCCTCCGCCTTACGCACCCGGTCCGTCTTATAATCCAGCACGACCAGTTCTCCGTTTTCTTCAAAACAAACGTCGATGATCCCCTGCACAAGGATCATTTCCTCACTTTGGATCTCCGGATAGATCTCTGATGCCGGAACTCCAAGCACAAACGGCTGCTCTCTCCAGAGGCATCCTGCTCTCGCTGCCGCCCGCATCCTTTTTCCGGCTCCGCTGTTCAAAAACCGCAGAATATCCGGTAGTCGGATGCAGTCTGCCATTTCTTTCGACAGCCGTCCCTCTTCCTGAAATCGCCGGATCTGTTCTCCAAGCTGTACGCCGAATGTTTCTTCCTTATATTCCTCAGAAAAATCCAGCAGTTCCAGCACTTTATGGTAAGCGCTTCCTCTAGACGCGCCCTTTAATTCTTCGGTTTCCTGCATAAATTTCGGGATCAGCGGAACCATTTCCGGTTCCTCGTACAAGATTTCTCCGCTTTCTTCTTTCAGATACGCATGCTTTTTCAATTCCGATACGGTAAATTTCAACTGCATTTTCTGTTCTTCCCGATACGGATAAGAAAAAGAGCCCTGCTCTTCCAGATGTTTCCGAAGTTCTTCATCATAAACGGTCTCCGTGTTCCAATGTTCCAATACATCCCGTGCGATCTCATCGCCTTTTTCCTCTGCATGATTTTCCAGTTCCACATCCCAAAGCGATGCAACCTCCACCTTGATTGGCGTCTCTTCTCCGAGAACCGCCGCCGTCACCCAGTCCATATACGATCTGGCTTTCGTAAGCTGATGGAAAGAAAGCGGTGTGATCTCCTGTTCCGTTTTCCATGGCTGTTCATATCCCGCTTTCCCCGGCTGTTCCTGTTCCGTTTCCTGCATCTTACATACATATTCCGCAGTCTTTTCATCAACAGTTCCTACCATGATCAGTTTTTCTTTCGCACGGGTCAGCGCCACATAAAGCACGCGCAGTTCTTCCCCAAGAGTTTCCAGCTTTACTTCCTGCTGGATCACTTTTTTCAGAAGTGTCGGGATCTTCGTCCTCCTTTCCAGATCGACCGTATCGATCCCCACGCCCCACTCCGGATGGATGATCAGATTTCCTGTGATGTCCATCATATTAAAGCGTTTTCCCATTCCTGCCACAAACACGACCGGAAATTCCAGACCTTTACTCTTATGGATACTCATGATCCGCACCGTATCCGCCTGTTCATCGGCAATATTTGCCTCCCCGTAATCCACGTCATACTTCCGCAATTGTTCAATATACCGCACAAAATGAAACAGACCTTTATAACTTGTTCCCTCAAACACCGCAGCTTTCTCCACGAGCATCTCCACATTTGCCGCCCGCTGTTCTCCGCCCGGCATTGCGCTGATATAAAGTCCATATCCGGTCTCCTCCAAAATCCGCCACAACAATTCATGGATCGGCGTATAAGGGATCATTTCCCGGAAACGTTCAACCTGCCGGTAAAATTTCCGAAGTTTCGCGCCGATTTCTCCGGTATGTTCTTCTGCCGCACGATGTACCGCTTCATAAAAGAAATTTCCCGATTCACATGCTTTTTCATCGTCTTCCGTTTCATGTGCCGTTTCATGCGCCTTTTCATCATCTGCCATTTCGCACGCCTTTGCTTTTGCCGCCGTTTTGATCTCTGCCAGCTGCTGTGCGTTCAGTCCCACAAACGGAGATGTCAGCACCGCCGCAAGAGGAAGATCCTGCCGCATATTATCCAGAATTTTCAGATAATCCAAAAGAACGCTGACCTCATACGTTTCAAAATATCCCTCCCGGCTTCCCGCATAAGCCGGAATCCCCTCCTCAGCAAGCACCGATGCGTACACATCCGCCCAGCCTTTGATGCTTCGGGTCAGGATCACAATATCCCTGTACTGCGCCCTCCGAAGCTTTCCGGTCTTTTTATCCGTCACCACACCATTTTGCACCAATTCCCGGATACGATGCGCAACGATCCGCGCTTCCAGTTCTTTTGCTTCCATATCCCCTGTCGGATCTACAAGCAGAAGTTCCGCCTCAAACTCCGATATGCCGTCCCTCCGCATCACCGGTTCAAATGCCGCTCCCGGGTAAAGAGCCGCCTGATCATCGTAGCAGATCCCTCCCAGTTCCTTTCGCATGATCCGCCGGAAAATATAATTTGCTCCGTCCAGCACTTCCGTCCTGCTCCGGAAATTTTTGTGAAGATCGATCCGCTGGCACACACTGTCGTCCAAACTGTATGTGTCGTATTTCTCCATAAACAATTCCGGTCTGGAAAGCCGGAACCGGTAAATACTCTGCTTCACATCCCCGACCATGAAAACATTATAGTCTCCGCGGCTCACCGTCGATACACTTGTCAGGATCGCCTCCTGGATCAGGTTGCTGTCCTGATACTCATCGATCATCACTTCGGCAAACTGCTCCTGATATTCTCTCGCCGTCACGGACGGCTTCAATTCCCCATCCACTTCTTCTGTTAAAATACGAAGTGCGAACTGTTCCATGTCTCCGAAATCGATCAGATTTTTACTCTGCTTTTTCTCCGCAAATGCATCCGCAAACCGGTTCACCAGTTCCGTAAATGTACACATCGTCTTGTAGGAATCTTCCAGATCTTTAAAAATCTCCTCAGGCGCTTCGTAAAAATAGGCTTCCGTAAGGTCTCCCACAAGCTTTTTCACCTCACCGCGCAAAGCTTTGATCTGCTCCCTTTTTTCCGGCGAGACACTTTCATCTTTCTTCGTGGAAAGCCGCTTCCATTTTAAAGAAGAAAGCTGTTCATACATTTCAGAAAATGAAACGGCTGCCGCCGCTCTCTCCAACATCTTCAAATCCGCTTCCAAAATATCCGCCTGCATATATGGACCGTCAGGTTCTTCGCATATGCGGATTCCCTCCCGCAGGACTTCCAGTATATCTTTCAGATACTGACCGATCCGATTCATCGCTTGCAATATAAATTCCGGTTCATTTCCATTATTTCTATACTGTTCGGCACACTGCTCCAACCATCGTTTTGGCTGCGGATAGCTTCGGGAATACTCATACAGCTTTAAAATCTGTTCTTCCAGCTTTTTATCGTTTCTTCCGCCGCCGAACTTTTCCGCCATTTCCAGAAACTCTTCCGCCCCATCTGCATAGCATGCTTCCAATAATTCTTCGAGTACATCCTGTTTCAGAAGCTTCAATTCTCCCTCTTCTGCGATCCGGAATCCCGGATCGATATCGATCACATGAAAATGATCCCGAATCACCGACAGACAGAAACTGTGGATCGTCGTGATCGGCGCACTGTGGATCAACGTTGCCTGTCTCTGCAGATTCGCATTTCCCGGATCTGCCTCCAACACTTTTTCGATCGCTTCCCGAATCCGTTCTTTCATCTCCGCTGCCGCAGCCTCGGTAAAGGTCACGATCAAAAGCCGGTCCACATCCACCGGATGTTCCCGATCCGTCAGCATTTGGATGATCCGTTCTACGAGGACTGCGGTTTTACCCGATCCTGCTGCCGCCGATACAAGAATATTCCGGTTTCGCAGGTCGATCACTTTCTGCTGTTCTTCTGTCCATTTTACGCTCATGCCTGCCCCTCCTTTCCATTCTTGCACACTTCGTTTACGAAGCCTTCCCCTGCGCGGTCAGATATTTTCTGCGCCCGGCTGCAGATCTGCGCGATCACCTCATCCCGGGAAAGTTTCTCCAGGATTCGATATTCATAACCGTCCAGTCTTGGATCGAATCCGCAAATATCCCGATATGCACAGTAATCACATCCCGTACTTCCGCCCAGTTCATAAGGCGCAGCCTCGGCATGTCCCTCAAAAATCTTTGTTTTTAATTCCTGTTCTTTTTCTTTTGTATAACGAAGAAATCCTGCGAATTCTCCCTGTGTCAAAACTTTGGAAGTTTTGCTCAGGCTTCCGTCCTTATTACGTCCGACCGGGATCAGTACCGAATTTCCGCTCAGATTTTTCTCCAAATGTGCCAGAACCTCTTCCTCTGCATTGACCAGGCCATCCAACCGCAGTTCTTTTAAAATCTTCGTCTCCAGAATCTGATCGTCCCTCTCCTTTTCCACAAGCGGATCCTGCATCCGATAATAGAAAATTCCCGCCGGGACGATCTCTTTTGCTTTCGTTTTCCGTCCCTCCAGATCCATCGCCGCATTCAGATAAACCGGAAGCTGCAGCTGCAGACCATGATAAAACGCGGTAATATCAAACGTCTTCATCCCTGTTTTGTAATCTGTCACCTTGACATAAATACAGTTCTCATCCTCGCAAGTATCGATCCGGTCGATCTTCCCGCTTCCAAACTGCAGTTCATATCCGCTCGGCAGGAAATCACTCTGTTCCATCTGCTTCGTCAATGCCCAGACTGAACGCCGGATCAGCTTTTTGATCCGCGTGATCATGTATTCATTTCGGGCGCTGCTGTAAAGCACGGTATTTCCATAATCAAGGATACTTTCCTCTACGCTCGCATCGATCAGTTTGCTTCGCACAGCTTCATCCATCTCCGTCCATTTTGTCCGATGCTCATCCGCTTTTCTTGCAAAACGTTCCATCGACTGGTGCGCGATATTCCCCAGATCCATCGCCTCAAACTGATACTGCTCCCGCTCGGAAAGCCGCAGTCCATACGTCAGGAAATGAGCATACGCGCAAGCGGCAAATCGTTCCAGCCTTGTCACACTTACCCGTTTCGGATCTCCGAACAACGCCCCGGCAGTCTCCTCCCTCAGCCGATCCGGCTCTTTCCGGTAAAATGCCGCGTCAAGCAGAAGTCCCGCTTCTCTTGGTTCCATCCGTTCCACTGCTTCTGTGGTCGGATCTTTCCTCGGTTCTGCTGCCGACTCTGTTGCCTGTTCTGTTTCCCGTTCTGCGATGGATTTCTCCGCCACTTCCACGGACAGATACCAACTGTAAAGCTGCTTCCAGGAATCGGAAATCCCCTGCTGCCGGTTCCGAAGTCCCGCCGCCAGATATTGTGCCATACCACGTCCGGTCAGCTCCTGCTCCGACAACGTCCTCGCATCCTCATCCTGCACGGCGATCCCCGGAAACATCCGCCGCAGATCCTGCACAAGATAAGCCGGGCGAAGCGCCTTTCCGTCTCCCGACGCTTTCGCCCATGAAAGGATCAATCGGTCGGACGGTTTCGTCAAATTCATATACAGGTAAAATTTCTGAATATACGTTTTTTCTTTCGCCCCCGGTGACAGCGCGATCTTCTTCTCCGAAAAATGTGCCCGGTCGCGCTCCGATAAAAGACCTCCCTGCCCCAGATTTCCGGGCAGCAGCGTATCGTTTGCCCCGACAAAAAACAGGACTTTTAAATGATTCAGACGCGTACGCTCTACATCTCCCACGACAACCTGGTCGAGACTCGGCGGGATCACGCCGACTTTCGCTTCTTCCAGTCCCGCATCCAGAAGCTCACAATATTCTTTCATCGAAATCGGTTCCTCACCGAGCAGTTCGGTAAACTTGTCGAATAATTCCAGTACGATCCGGTAAATCTGTGAATATTCCTTTGCCAGCGCCAGCTCGCCTGTTTCCTGAAATCGCAGTTCCATCGCATGTACTTTTTCCTGCATCTGTTCCTGTACGAGAAATTCATACACAGCCATCGTAATATCCCGCACGGTTTTCTTTCTTTTCTTCAAAATCGTCACAAGCGGATCTAATTTTTCCACAAACTGAACCCGCAGATGATTCAAACGTGCAAGCGCTTCTTCGTCCACTCCGCCGCATCGTCTCACCCAGGCGCTCTGCCATTTTTTGTAGCCTTTGATTCCAAGCGCGATCACATAATTTTCCATCCGATCCACTTCGTCTCCGGAAAATCCGCTCATCCCGGTCCGCAGAAAACGGAACGCACTTTCATACGAAAAATTCTGTTCCGCCATAGCCAGAAGACTCCGCACATATTCTACAAATGCATTGAGCAAAATACTTTTCTTATAGTCGAGAAAGATCGGTACTCCATAAAGCTCACACTGCTTTTCCAAATGTGCGGCATAAGTATTCAGATCACTTGCCACTACCGCAATATCCCGATAACGATAACCGGATTCCCGTACAAGCCGCCGGATCTGCGCCGCTACAAACGCAGCCTCTTCCTTTGGATTCCGCACCACATGGAGCGACAGCGCATCCGATGTATCCCCACTGACCGGATAAGTCTTAGACGAATACCGGAATAATTCCGCTTCCAGAAATCCCATCATCGGATTCTCCCGAAAACGCGGCGTCGGTGTCTCACACAATGTAATCGGATCTTCTATCAAAACCTTGCATTCTTCCGCTTTCTTCACCAAAGAAAAAACCATCTCTTTACTGATCGCAAACAATTGATACGGATGTCTGTATGTGAACGGATCTTCTTTCGGATCGATCATAACAGTCACGATCACCTTGCGGCATACTTTCATCAATTCTCCGAGCAGACGGACCTGTACCGGTGTAAACCCGGTAAATCCATCCAATGCCACGACGCTGTTTTTTAAGATCTTTGATTTCGCCGCCATACTGCTCAAAAGATCCAATATCTCTTCTTTTGTAATATACCTGTCTGCCAGATACGCTTCAAATCCCTCATATAACTTCCGGATATCACGCAGTTTATACGCCAGATAGCTCTCCGGTTCCAGTGTTTCCAGAAAAGTATCCAGCACGTCAAATCCGATGCCATACTGTGTAAATTCCGAGATGACCGATTTCACTTCACTAATATAGCCCTGTTTTTTCAAATTTCCTTTGAGCACTTTTAAATCGTCTTCATAGTTTCCCGCAATTTTCCTCAGAATCAGATTTTTCCCCTCGTCATCCAGAACCTGTTTCGTCTCACATCCCAATTCCTCGAATACACGATGAGAAAGACGCACAAAACTCAGCACATCGATATTCATGATCCCATGTCTCGGATGTGCCATACAAAGATCTTTCTGCGTCTGCATCGTAAACTGCTCCGGCACAAGCACCAGATAATTTTCCGTCGGATGCTCCAGAGACTCCTCTATGACCGTCTGATATAAATAACTCGATTTTCCGGCTCCCGAATTTCCGAAAATAAACTGTAATCCCATATCCTCTTCTCCTGCTTTCCTGTCTCTTTTCCTGCCTGTTTTTCATAGCTTTTATCTTAACAAAAAATCGAACAAAAAAACACCCGTTCAAAGATAGTTTTTCTCCGCCTCTTATGATAATATCGTATATATCATTTGATACAAATGAAATCGCATTCTATACCATTACACCAAAAGGAGTACAGCCTATGAACAATTTAAAACAACTCCGCGACCGTCTCCAGACAAATTACGGCGACTGCCATATTTCCTATGTTCCGGGACAGCTCACCGTCAAATTCGGAAAAGGGACGATACTCGCCGACGGTATCCGCACAGAATTTCAGGAGGACGGACAGCCCATACAGGAAGTCACCATAGCCAATGACGATGATCTGTATGAGCAAATGGAAGCATTTCTTCTTTATTTGAAAGAGGGCGGTGCGGCAGCGGCACAGCCGGAAAGCGACAAGCTGCGCCGAAACCCGACCTATCGTTCTGCCTCAGAAGCATTGCAAAAGAATGGGAAGCGTCTCCTTTTCGCACTCGGGACTTTGGAAGTCCTGATTTTCTTAAGCGCGCTCTTTTTCGGTGGAAGCACACTGCACTACATCCTATTTTTGCTCGTGCCGTCCCTTGCAATGATTCCGATCTCATGGATCCAACGCGCCTGCATCAAGAAACACTGGATTTGTCCGCATTGTCAAAATGCACTGCCAATATCCGGCACTCGATTTTCCCCGGCGATCCAGTATGTCGCACACTGCCCGTGTTGTAAAAATAATCTGGAAACCGAAGCGATCCCGGAGCCATATGCCGAGTCGCAGACCGACTCTCAGTCGGGATCTGATTCTGAACAAGACGCCGAATCCGGCTCATTCTCTCAGGAAGAGCCGTCTTTCGGTACAGAATCCGCCGCAGAATCTTCCGCCCCGCTTCCCACAGCATTTCCCAAGGCACGCGGCAAATGGGCATGCAGGATTTCCGGACTCCTGCTTCTTCTCTATCTTGCGGTCATCGTACTGTTTTTTGTGACTTCCGTTTCAGAAATACCGCTCGTTAACCTTATAACAGGGGTATGTCTTCATATTCCGGTGGTCATTCTCGTCGTAGCTTTGTTTATTTGCGGTATGCCACACTTAAGTGAATTTACCCGTCCGCAGGCGGTGATCCGCGAACGCCCCTCCATCCTGATCGTGGGATTCATCGGATGGGTCTTCGGCATTGCGTTGATCTTTATGGCATTTGCGGTATGCGCAGTACCTCCGCTTGACCTGGTGCTTGTCCTTGTTCTGTACGCTGCCGGACTCGCCTTTTTCCTGTGTGGAATCTGGGCGCTTCTTGCAGTCAAAAACCGGGCGCTTTTTCTCTATGAAAATGGAAATGTCCGTTATCTTACCAGCTTCGGACGCCTGAAAGAATTTTCCGCAAAAGAAATCGCTTCGATCCGGCTTTCCGTAAACGGATCGGTTCAATTTCTGAATGCAGACGGAAGAAAACTTTTCTCTGTCGAAAAGAATATGCAGAGCATGGACGCTCTCGTAAATTGGATCGAAACACACGATATTTCTTTCGGTCTGACAAAACAGATGGAAGAAAAAGTGATTCAGGACGCAGGAATTGTAGAACCGAAACAATGGCGTGAAGAATATCGTTCATGGATGCACGATCATATCAAACCGATCCGGTTCGGTCTGATCTTAACAGTACTTTTCCTGCTCATCGGAAGCGTCCTGCCGTTCATCCTGTATATACGCACGGATTTTAAATTCAGTTCAACGGTATACCTGTCCGCACTGTCGCCGCTTCCGCTTTTGATCTACATTTTGATTTTTGCACCCGTCATCAATCTGAACGGAAAACCGAAAGGCGCGACAAAAGAATGGATTTCGATGCACGCCAATCTTTCCGCCCCACTGCTCCTGATCCCGGGACTATGGCTTATCGCAATGTTCTTCTATGGATTTAACGACGTTGTATTGACCGTGGTTGATTTTGGAAAATTTCTTGTGCTCTGGCTTGTGATCTGTGCTTTGTTCGGAATCCTGTATTTCTTCCGCACTCCAAAGAGACTGCGCGGCGAAGGATCTTTTATTTTCCTTATCCTGCTGCTTCTGTTCTCCTATCCAATGGCGTACGGGCTGAATCTTGCGCTATGTACTCCTGCCGAACATTATCCGGCAGAGATCGTTTCTCAGGAGATCGAACAGGACGAAGACGAAGATTCTCCCGACTATGTCCTGACTGTCCGGCTTGAAGACGGAACAGAAACCGATATTGAAGTGGTGGAGGAACTATATCAGCTCGCCTATTTTGATGCTGAACTCGTTGTCTGCGAACGGAAAAGCGTCTTCGGAATCCGCATGGTAGATCTGCATCTGTCGGATTTCGGCGAGATGGGCGAATAAAAAACTTCATACCTCCGTGCACTGATGTGCTCATCCTACGATCCGGATTCATCGTTTTTATAAATTCGATGAATCCGTATTTTTTATTCATTTTGATAGAATTTCTGCTCTTTCTATGTTAGACTGTTCTTATCTGTTTCCGATTCCGGAAATTGATCTATTACATTCCGGCTGATTCAGCCAACTTACACAATTCGACAATTATTTTTGAACTTGCGAAGCGGAAAGAGGGATTGCCTATGATCTGATTGCAAATGACACCTGCAGCGTTTATAATCAAAGGAGGAAAACACATGAGTGTAAATAAACAACTGAATATGCAGATTTCAAACGAAGAGGAAATTCTTGAGCCGCTCAGAAAGCTGAATTTGCTGGATGATTTTCTTTTTGATGTGGCAACCGTAGATTTGGAAACCTGTAAAATTATACTGGAACTGTCCCTTGGTATTCGTATTAAAAAGCTCTCTTGGCGAGAGGGACAGAAAGTCGTCCACAATCTGCCCGGATATCGCGGCATCCGCATGGATTTCTATGCCGTGGCAGAAGACGGAACCGTATTTGACGTAGAAATGCAGAAACGAAACGAGGGAAATATCCCTAAGCGAACACGATTTTATCAGGCACTTGTAGACAGCCCAATGCTGAAAAGCGGGGAGCGAGGTTTTGATAATCTACGTCCGACTGTCATCATTGTGATATGTGGATTTGATCTCTATGGCTATGGAAAGTACCGATATACATTTGAAAATCGATGTTTGGAAGATCTCTCCCTTCCACTGGGGGATGAATGTAAAAAGGTCATTTTGAATACCAAAGGAAATAACAAAAATGAAGTAGAGTCTAATCTGGTCGATTTTCTAAATTATATTGAAAATAGTGAAGATGAATCCATTTCGGAATGCTGTGACGAACGTTTGAAAAATCTGCATAATAAAATCCGTCAAATTAAATCCAGCGTACAGATTGGAGTGGAATATATGAAGATGGAAGAACGCGACAGGCTGATCCGTGAAGAAGCAATGCAGCAGGGACTTGCTCAAGGGCAATCACAGGGCGAAACTCGTATGGCAAAACTTGTATTGGAATTGACACAAAAACAACGTTTTTCAGATTTGGAACGTGCGACATTGGACGAAGGGTATCGCAGGAAACTATTCAAAGAATTTGGTATCTAACTTCTGTGAAGAGCAACACAGGTATCTCATATTACAAAAAGATACAGCAAGCAAAAAGCCCCGTAAAGAGTGCAAAGCACCACCAATGGTGGCAAGGCTCTTGACAGGGCTTTTCCTTTTCTGTGGTTAGTAAAATTGTTTTTACGAACTGATCTTATACATTCAAGCTATCATCTCATTTCTTATAAATTTTTAATCGCTCCCAAAATCGCTTTCTCTATTTCCCATAGTACTGCTCCACGATCGCACGCACTTTCGCAGTCACATATCCGCTTCCGCCATGTGGCTTCACATCCTCCACCATTCCGACGACTGCAAGCGGACGTTCCACTCCCTCAAGAGTCTCGCAGATAAACCATCCCCGCTCCACTCCCTCCGTGGAATCCTGTGCTTCTTTGATCTCCGCCGTTCCGGTCTTTCCAAGCATTGGTATGCCCTCGATCTTTGCACTCGCACCAGTTCCGGTCGGATTTTCGATCACCTGGATCAAGCCCTGTTTCACGATCTCCGCAGTCTGCGGCGAGATCACCTGTTCTTTCCAATACTGCGGCGTTTGTTCTTCCTCCTGGATCAAAACCGGAAGGATCATATTTCCGCCATTTACGAACATCGAATACATCGAGAGTAAATGCACCGGATTGACAAGAAGCTCTCCCTGACCATATCCGGTATCCGCCAGTTGGATTTCCGATGCGATTTCTCCGTCGGAATCATCCGAATCATAACTCGAAGCGCCCAGATATACCGGAAAATCCATTTCTTCTTTAAATCCCATTTTCCGGAACCACTCCACCTGGGTCTTGGCACCGATCTCCAGTGACGCACGCGCAAAATAAATATTGTCCGAATACGTCATCGCATTGGTCAGATTCACCTCCGATCCATACGGGGTCAACGTTGTCACATAATAATCTCCCCATCCGGCGTCTTTTTGCCAGCTCAATCCCACGTCGCCGAAATTGGCATTCGGATCTAATTTTCCGCTCTCCACACCGATTGCCGCCGTGATCGCCTTAAATGTCGAGCCCGGAACCCACGTCGTCTCGAACCGGTTCATTAACGGTTTATTCGGATCTTCATTCAAATTCTTCCATCTCGCATCCGAAAGTCCCATGATAAATTCATTCGGATCATATCCCGGTGTACTGACGAGCGCAAGCATCTTTCCGGTAGTCGGATCCATGGCAGCCGTCACCGCTGGATCTGCCGCAAACTGCTCATATGCGCTCTGCTGTACGCCCGCATCGATCGTCGTATAGACGTCTTTTCCGTTCTCTTCCGGTTTAAGCGCCATCGTCTCGATCAAAATACCGTCCGCATTCACAATGTCAATACTGTATCCGTCGTGTTCATGCAGTGTTTCTTCCAACGCCATCTCCAGTCCGGCTTTTCCGATCAGACTGTTCGCGTGATAATCTTTCCCCTCCAGTTTTTCCAGATCTTCCGCCGTTACCGACTGCACATATCCGGTCAGATGTCCTGCAGCGGCTCCAAGCGGATAGACTCTCGTCTCGGCGTCATTTAAAAGCACACCTGGTATCTGCAGCAATGCTTCTTCTTTTGCCGTATCCGTCTTCGCGATCATCTTCAGCGGAACAAATGTATCATCCTGCACATAATCGGCTTCCATTTTCGTGCGGATCGTATCGGCATCCATATCGAGGATCTGTGCAAGCTGCTCCACTGCCACGTCCCGGTCTTCCATCTTCCCCGTCACAACGCCGACTTCCGTTGCCGTTCCCTGTCCGGCAAGCAGAACGCCGTTCCGATCATAAATATTTCCACGCACTGCCGGACGGGTGTTGATCTGCACCCGGTAATCCTCTTTGAGCATCGGAAAAATAAACGTCGAATCCCAGTTGATCTTCCAGTCTCCGCGCTCCTTTACAAACGTGCTTTTATTCACAAAAGAAATCTTTCCTGCCATCGATTCCATTTCACAAGTATAAGACAGCTCCGCTTCTTTTTTCCCTTTCTCAAATACAGGTTCTTCCTCACACTGAACAGTCAGATTTTCCGCTTCGATCCCCTCGTAGATCTTCTGATTCCGTTCCGTAAATTCTTCTTCGGAAATACGTTCTCTTGCCTGTTCACTCAGCATTTCGTACATCCGGTCATATTTTCGTTGATTGACCAATTCACCGTATGCCACGAGCGTCTCTTCCGGTGTTTTCCCGCTCTTCAAAAAGAACGCTGCGCATCCGATCCCCGTAATAAGCAGTACCGCAGCAATACCGATGACTGCTCCCCATATTTTTTTATTTCTCTCGTGCCTGCCTATTGCTCTTTTATCTACTGCTTTTCTGTTTCCCGCTCTTTTCTTACCCCTTTGTTTTGCCATCTTACGCCCCTTTCCGCATGATCTCTTTGCAGCAAATGTCACTGAACATGTTCCGCTTTAATATTACATCTGTAATCTTTCGTTGTCAATCGTTTCCCTGTATAGTTCCACCACTGCTTCTTCCACCATATGCCGCTGCACACTTTTGACATGAATGGACAAATTTCCATCCTCACATGCAAAACTCTCCCCATCATCCGGCACACGCCCGATCACACCGCAGACATATCCGCTGAACGTATCATATTCCTCCACCGGAAAATCATGTTTGATCGCTTTCGCCACATCTTCCAGATCCGCATAGCCCTGGATCACCCAACGGTTCTCTCCGATCTGTTCCAACTCTTTCGGATGTTTTGGTTCTTCACAGTCTTCCAGCTCCCCGACCAGCGTCTCCATCAGATCATGCAGCGTAATGATTCCCGACATCCCGCCGTATTCATCCAGGATCACCGCGAAATAACTCCGTTTCTCTTTCATTTGCCTGAACAAAAGATTTGCTTTCATACTCTCCGGAATCAGCCACGCCTTATCTACCGCATGGTCAAGCAAAGCGTCCCGCCCTTTTTCCTGCATGCGGAAATAATCTTTCGTATCGAGGATCCCGACAATATCGTCTTTATTTTCCCCAAACACCGGATAATATGTATGTCGGCTTTCGTAAATCGTTTCTTCCCATTTTTCTTCCGTATCCTTGAGCGAAAGACCGATCACTTCACGCCGGTGCGTGCAGATTTCCTCCACTGTCTGGTCGTCCAGTTCAAATACATTCTGGATGATCTCATTTTCCTCAGATGGGATCACACCTTGTTCCTGTCCCTCCAAAAGCAGCATCCGGATTTCCTCTTCGGTCACCATCTCGTCATCTTCATTCGGATCGATCCCGATCAGCCTCAAGATGCCGTTAGTCGAAAGGGTCAAAAGCCATACCAACGGTGCAAATACTTTCGAGACAACGTGCAGGATTCCCGACATCCCAAGCGCAAGGTTTTCCGGCTTTTTCATCGCCACACGTTTCGGGACAAGCTCTCCGAATACAAGACTGAAATATGCCAGCACAACGGTGATCACAAACAGACACACCGGAGCAAGGATCTGTTCCGGAATTCCGATCCCGCTGTCTACTAAAAATGAAACCAAAATCTCAGAAAACTGATCGGCTGCCGTCGCTCCCTGTAAAAATCCAGCCATCGTGATCGCCACCTGGATCGTTGCGAGAAACTTTGCCGGCTGTGCCGTCAGCGCCGAAAGCCGAGCCGCTTTTTTGTTGCCGCCGTCCGCCAGATTTTTCAGTCTTGCGTCACTGATCGAGATCACGGCGATCTCTGCGCTGGCAAACGCCGCATTTAAAAAGATCAAAAATAAAAATAACAAAAACGTCTGTAACATCAAAATTTCCTCCTGTTTCTCTTTCCTGCCGCATCCGCGGCAGCATACCGCCGTCCATTTTTATCCGTGCGGCTTCTTTTCATTTCTTCGTATCAATGCGCGAAAAGGTACAGTCTGATCCCGATCACTGAGACCAGACTGTACCTTTTATCTATCCATCGCACTACACGGCACAGTCACTCTTCTGTTTGTCCTATTCATCTCACATTCATCATCCGAACTGTCGTCCATGTATGCAATCACATCCTCTCTTGAAATCATCGTGTATATTATTGACTTTAGCGTCAGTGTACAAGGGAAAATACGCCTTGTACACTGACGCTAACATATTTCTTTTCTAAAATCAAGAAAACGCTTCTAAACTTTTTATGAATTTTTCTTCTCTGAAATGACAACCTTAAGAAAATCTTACCTTGATATACGCTTTGATCTCCTCCACACATTTCTCAAACCCAAGTTTTCCGCTGTTTAAGCAGAGATCATAATTTCTAGCATCCGACCATTCCCGTCCGGTATAATGCTTGTAATATTCCGCGCGGTATTTGTCCGTCGACGCAATAAATTTCTCCATCTCTGCCGTCGTCATACTGTTGCGCTCCATGGCGCGCGCCAGATTAAATTCCGGCGACGCATGGACGAACACACTGACCACATTCGGATAATCTTTCAGCACGAAATCTGCCGCTCTGCCGACGATCACACAGTTTTCCGTCTTAGCCACCCGCTTGATGATCTCCGCCTGATAGTTAAAAAGATTTTTCGCGGAGACAAAATCTTTATGTCCCGGCGGGATCACCTTTCCGTCATACACGTCCATCGTCATCCGCAGGAGCGGGCTGTTGCGCAGCTTTTCATCCAACTGCATAAAAAGCTGTTCGCTGATGCCGCTTTCATCTGCCGCCATCTGGAGCAGATTTCGACCGTAACACGGAATCCCCATCTCTTTCGCATACATTTCACCGATCGTTTTGCCGCCGCTTCCATACTGTCTTGCGATCGTCACTACAATATTATCCATCTCCTCGCCCCCCTACTCTCCAAGATATGCTTTCTTAATCGAATCGTCATTCATCAATTCTTTTGCGTCCCCCTCAAGTACGATCTTTCCGGTCTCCAGCACATATGCCCGGTCCGCGATCGAGAGCGCTTTTTTCGCATTCTGCTCGACGAGAAGCACGGTCGTTCCGCTGGCGCTGACTTCCTTGATAATATCGAAAATCTCATTGACCAGGATCGGCGAAAGTCCCATCGACGGCTCATCCATCACAATGATCTTCGGATGCGACATCAGCGCGCGCCCCATCGCGAGCATCTGCTGTTCTCCGCCGCTTAATGTTCCGGCAAGCTGATTCTTTCGCTCTTCCAGTCTCGGGAACCGCTTATAGACCATTTCCAGCGTCTTCGCGATCTCGTCCTTATCTTTTCTCGTGTATGCGCCCATTTTCAGATTTTGGTACACGCTCAGTTCCGCAAAGACACGCCGCCCCTCCGGAACATGTGCCATCCCAAGGGAAACGATCTTATGTGCCGGTACTTTCGTAATGTCCTGCCCCTCAAACAGGACCGATCCCTTTTTCGGGGAAAGCAGTCCCGTGATCGTGTGCAGCGTCGTTGTTTTTCCGGCGCCGTTCGCCCCGATCAGCGCGATGACCTCTCCCTCATTTACTTCAAAAGAAATCCCTTTCAGCGCCTGGATCATCCCGTAATATACTTCAATATCTTTTACTTCCAACATTGCCATGATTTATCCCTCCTATTCGCCCAGATATGCCTTGATGACTTCCGGATCGTTCAGCACATCCGCGGTTTTTCCCTCCGCCAGTACCTGACCGAAGTTGAGGACCGTCAGTTCTTCACAGATCCCAGATACCAGTTTCATATCGTGTTCGATCAAAAGGATCGTCATGTCAAATGTATCCCGCACAAAATGGATCGTCTCCATCAGTTCTTTTGTCTCGTTCGGATTCATGCCCGCTGCCGGCTCATCCAAAAGCAGAAGCTTCGGTTCCGTCGCCAGCGCACGCGCGATCTCCAGTTTCCGCTGCTTTCCATATGGGAGATTGGACGCCAGTGTCTGCGCCTCGCCGTCCAGATCAAAAACTTTCAAAAGCTCCATTGCTTTTTCATCCATCGCTTTTTCCACTTTAAAATAGTTTGGCAGACGGAGGATTCCCGCAAAAGTAGAATATTTGTAATGATTATGAAGTCCGGCTTTCACATTATCGAGCACTGTCAGATCTTTGAACAGACGGATATTCTGGAACGTCCGCGCAATTCCCGCTTTGTTGATCTCCGTCGTCTTCTTGCCCACTATATTTTCTCCGTCCAGTGTGATGATCCCCTCGTTCGGCTTATACACTCCGGTCAGAAGATTGAAGACCGTAGTTTTTCCCGCGCCGTTCGGACCGATCAGACCGTACAGCCGTCCTTTTTCGATCTTCATATGAAACTCATGGACTGCACGCAGTCCGCCAAAGGAGATCCCAAGATTTTTTACTTCCAGCAATGCCATAATACTTAAACCTCCTCCGCACATTTTTTCTTCGCAAATTTTCTCTTTGACAAATGTTTTTCTCTCCATTCGATCGCTTTCGGGCTCCAGTTGAAGAGCATCATTGCGATCAGCACGACAGCATAGATCAGCATACGATAATCATTCAGACCTCGGAGCATTTCCGGAAGCAATGTCAATACGATCGCCGCAATGATCGAACCCCGGATATTTCCGATTCCGCCGAGTACAACAAAGACAAGGATCATGATCGACATATTATATCCGAAGTTTTTCGGCTGCGCCGTCAACGTCGCCAGGTTGTGAGAATAGATCACACCTGCCACGCCTGCAAGCGCTGCCGATACGGAAAATGCCATCAGTTTGTATTTTGTCACATTGATCCCGATCGATTCCGCTGCGATCCGGTTGTCTCTCACCGCCATGATCGCACGTCCGCTCCGGGAGTGGATCATATTCAGCACGATAACCAATGTGATCAAAATTAAAATCACACCGATCGTGAACGTGGAATCTTTCGGAGTTCCCGTGATCCCCTGCGGTCCGTTGATGATGACCTGTCCGTCCGGCTCCATGCCAAGCGACATCACATCTTTCGTCGAAAAATGAAATCCGTTGGAATCTCTTCCTATAAATAAAATATTGACTACATTTTTAATGATCTCACCAAACGCAAGCGTCACGATCGCAAGGTAATCCCCTTTTAACCGCAATACCGGGATTCCAATCAAAATACCGAAGATCCCGGCGCTTGCCGCTCCGATCAGAAGCGCCAGAAAATAGCGGATTCCCGCAACCGGTATCGCATCCACCATACATTTTGAGAAAAAAGCGCTTGTAAACGCACCCACACACATAAATCCCGCATGACCAAGACTCAGTTCCCCGAGGATCCCGACCGTCAGGTTCAAAGAAACCGCAAGGATCACATAAGAGCAAAGCGGAACCAAGAGTCCCTGAAGCAGACTGGAAATACTTCCTGTCATGATCAAAATCTGCGTCACCAGATAAATACCGATCACCAATCCGTAAGTGATTAGATTGCTTTTTGTTGTTTTTTTCATCTTTTTCATTCCGCTCACCTACACTTTCTCCTGAATATTCTTGCCGAGGATTCCGGCAGGTTTTACGAGCAGCACGATGATCAGTACGCCAAATACGATCGCATCCGCCATCTGGGATGAAATATATGCTTTTCCGAAAATCTCGATCACACCAAGCAGTATCCCACCGATCATTGCGCCCGGAATCGAACCGATCCCGCCGAATACCGCCGCCACAAATGCTTTGATTCCCGGCATTGCTCCGGTATAAGGAGTCAGCGTCGGATATGCCGAACAGAGTAATACGCCTGCGATCGCCGCCAATGCAGATCCGATCGCGAATGTCAGCGCGATCGTCTTATTGACATTGATACCCATCAGCTGCGCTGCGCCCCGATCCTCCGAGACAGCCAGCATTGCCTGACCGGATTTTGATTTCTTGATAAATACTGTCAGTCCGATCATGATCACGATACATGCTGCGATCGTCATGATCGTCTCCCCGGTGATCGTCAGATTTCCGTCCGCCAAAACAACCGGAGGGATCGGAACAACGGAAGTAAATGATTTGGTATTTGCTCCAAAGATCAACAGCGCGATATTCTGGAGCAGATAACTGACTCCGATCGCCGTGATCAGCACTGCCAGCGGAGACGCCGCATTCCGAAGCGGTTTGTATGCAACCCGTTCGATCAGCATTCCAAGCAGGGTACAAAAAACAACTGCAATCAGCACTGCCGCATATGCCGGAAGCCCTGCGGAAGTCATCGCCGTCAGAACAACATACGCGCCTATCATGATCACATCGCCATGTGCAAAATTCAGCATTTTTGCAATGCCGTAAACCATCGTATATCCCAATGCGATGATCGCGTACACACTGCCCAGGCTGATTCCATTTATCAAATAAGAAATAAAACTCATAGATCCTCCACCTGTCTCTCATTTTATCAGAAAAGGTTATCCCGAAAGATAACCTTTTGTCTTCGTTTTGTGTCTCAGCTTTTTATCTCAGCTATATATCCGTTAGGTATCACGGCTTATTCTACTACCGCATAATCACCGTCCGCGATCTTTACGACCATCGGCGCTTTACTCGGCTCTCCGCTTGCTTCCCAAGTCAGTTCTTTTGCCGTTACGCCGCTGATCGTGATCTCGGTCATCGCGCCTTTGACAACGTCGCAGATGTCCGATGCGCTCATATCCGGCGTCACTTCGGCTTTCTCCATTGCCGCTTTCATCGCATAGACTCCGTCGTAAGCATCTGCCGCAAACTGGTTCGGCGTACCGCCGTAAGCTTCTTTGTAATCTGTTACAAATTTCTGGATCGCTTCATCGGTTGAAGTCGGGGTAAACGGACTTAAGAACATCAGGTTGTTCGCAAGATCCGCATCAAATCCCTCTACATCGAGGATTCCGTCCATACCGTCACATCCAAAGAAGATCGGGCTGTAATTGATGCCTGCCGCCTGTTGGAGTACAAGGGCTGCCTCGGAGTAATAGAATGGAAGAAATACCAGTTCCGCTCCCGCATCTTTTGCTTTCTGAAGCTGTACGGAAAAATCGGTCTTACTCTCTGCTGTAAACGCTTCTGCCGCTACGATCTCCAGACCTTCTGTCTCTGCTTCTTTTGCAAATGCCTGATAGATTCCCGTCGAATATACGTCCGAACTATTGTAGATCACCGCGATCTTCGTTGCCAACTGATTGTCTGCAATATATTTCGCGGACTCCGCTCCCTGCATCGGGTCGGAGAAACATACGCGGAATGCATTGTCATACTGTACACATTCCACCGCGGTTCCGGATGGTGTCAGCAGAAACATATTGTCTGCCTGTGCCACTTCCCCGACAGCCACACACGGTGCGGACGTTACAGTTCCGAGCAGCGCCTGCATGCCCCAGTCTTTCAATGTATTATAAGCGTTGACCGCTTTCTCCGCATCCGCTTCATCATCCTGAAAATTAAATTCGATCTGCGCGCCGTTGATCCCGCCTGCTTCATTGATCTCTTTTACTGCCAGTTCCGCACCATTTTTTACTGCTTCACCATAAATTGCAGCATCTCCTGTCACCGGACCAATCCCACCGATCTTAATCGTATCACTGCTTCCTTTTTCTGTTTCTCCACCGCCGCATCCTGCAAGCATTGTCACGGTCATTGCTGCTGTTAATGCAGCGGACATCATTTTTTTCCAATTTTTCATAATCCTTACCTCCTAGATAACAGAGCGCGCTCTGTATTTCATGTTTGAGATAATAACGTGGATGTCTGTTTTTGTCAATCAAATTGATCGATAATGACAAAATTGGTTAAGTTTTCATTAAAAAAGATCAAGTTTCCCGTCTTTATTCCCTGCAATATAGAGAGAAACCTGTCCGCCCTCCTGCGGACATTCTGAATTTTTCAATTCCAGTTTTCCTCCTTGGGCTTCGATAAAACGTTTTGCAATCGTAAGCCCAAGCCCCTGATGACTCCGGTCATGACGACTGTCGTCCCCCCGGTAGAATTCCTGTGTTCCATACAGCAGATCTTTTCGGGAAAATCCATTGCCGTAATCGATCACGCAAAATCGCAGAGAGCATGCTCCGGATTTCGCCGTCGTTTCCTGTGCCTCTGCTTCCACCCGGATACCGCGCATCGGATCGGTATACTCCAGCGCATTGCCGACCAGATTTTCCCATGCCCGCAAAATCTGTACTTTTCGGATCCGGAATTTCGCCTCCGTTTGAGAGAGAGCCCCCATTCGTACGACTTCGATCGGAAGATGTTTCGCCTCCGCCATTTGCCTTGCCTGTGCAAACAGCATCTGCTGTAACGAATCCGCCGATACACTGATGAGTTCCTCCGCATCGTTTTCTTCTTTCAGGACATTTCGCATTGCCGTTAAATACGACTCGATCTGCCCCGTATTTTCCAAAATGGTCTTATTCCACTTTTTTTGTTCTCCGGAAATCTCTTCTTCCGCCATCAATTCCGCATTTCCGCGTATGATCGTAAGCGGCGTCTTAATATCGTGCGAGAGCGCCCGCAGCCGGAGCGTTTTCTCCCGTTCCATGTCCCACTGTCTCTCCAGAGATTCCTGAAGCGCTTCTTTTAAATGTGCCAGCGAAGCGACAACTTCATTGACTTCTGTCAATTCCGAAGATACGGCGGTAAATTCCAGATCATTTTCTGCTATTTTATCGGTGATCTCTTTCAAATCGGAAAGTTCTCTTTTTAATTTTCCGGAAAAATACCGGACAAGCCATGCGGTCTGCCCGAAAAACAAGAACAAAAATGTACCGATCAACACCCATTCCGGACGAGGTAAAATCCGGTTCATCACTTCCGATCGATAACGCATTTCCAGACGATAGCGCACAATACACCGCTTTTGATCCTCACGCAAAATAAACCGGTAGAAGTATCCCTCCCCGGCAAATGTATCGCTTCTTCCGCTCGCTTCCCACGCTTTATCCCGCTCTTGTTCGTCAAAACTTCCATATGCCCATGTGCCGTCCGTCTCATAAACGCCATAGTCGCTTCCGGGAGGAATCATCGTCTCTTCCACCCAATCTGCTGTACGGATCTCTTCCTGCCTCTCACTCAGAAATGTCTCCGCATAATTAGCCGGATAAATCCCTCCCACATTTTCCAACAGTACGATCAGCAAAAAAGACATGCCCGCCGCTGCTGCCGCTCCGATACAGAACAGCACGATAAAATGCAGAAACAGCTGCGCGATCGACGTCTCTTTTCTATTTGATGTTTTCCGTTTCCTGTCCATTCGTTTCCTCCCCGGTTCATCCTTTCTTCCACCGATACCCGATCCCCCATACGGTCTCGATCGGATTCTCTCCTGACTTCTGGCATTTCGCACGGATATTTTTCACATGCTCTGTAATGGCTGACGAATCGCTTTCCCCGTCAAAGCCAAACACATGCTCATAAATCCGCTCTTTGGAAAATACCTGCCCGCAGTTCAACGCCAGATACTCACAGATCGTATATTCACTTTTGGTCAGCAGGATCTCTTTTTCCCTGCAAAACATTTTCTTTGCCCCAAGTTCAAACTGAAATACCCCGATCGACATCCTGTGCTTTTTCTCCCGCGTCTCTCTCCGCAGATGTGCCGCCACACGGGCACGCAGCTCTCCAATGCCAAACGGTTTCGTGATATAATCATCGCCACCGTTCCCAAGTCCCTGCATCAGATCGCACTCCTCGGTCTTCGCCGTGAGAAACAGGATCGGGCAGTCCACCCGCTCCCTGATATCCCGGCAAAGAGTAAAACCGTCCTTGCCGGGCATCATCACATCCAAAAGGATCAGATCAAACAAATCCAGAGGCATGGACTCCGCCTGTATGGGATCCGGCTGACTCGTCACCTGATGCCCCTCTTTTTCCAATGCCCGTTTCACAAGCGAGCAGATCTCCAAATCATCATCTATGATCAATATTTTACTCATCACACGCTCTCCCTTGATACTGATGAAACCATAAAAAAAGTATGGCACAAAGCGCCGCCGCAATCAAGAGACAAATTTTGATCCATGGGAGATTCCCCCATGTCTCCCACCCATTTGGATCCATATATCTTTGCAGGACTTCCGTACTGAAATGAGATCCCCATGAACACGGGAAAAACCACCATATCCCGGTTCCCAGCCCGGTCAGAAGCAGAGCCGAGATCAGCATTTCCGCCACCCCGAATCCAAGAGAGAGATTTTTGGAAAACCGCAGAGTTAAAAACAAATGGATCCAATAAAGCGGAAGACTTCCCATCCACATTGCAAGCGCCGCCATTCCCCAGAACTCCCAGAAGATCCATCCGATGCTTTGTCCCCATACCGCCCCGCCGTTCTTCATGATCTCTGCGTAAAACAACACATAGTATCCGACCGCAAAATTTCCGATAGCAAGAAGCACTGCCGCCAGACTCTGGATATGAAGCACCGCACATTTTGCAAACAGCGCCTTTGACCGCTTCGTTGTTCCGAGAAACGTTTGAAAATGATTATCCTCCTCAAGCTGTATGCTCCGCGAGCAGACCATTGCAGCAAGAAACGGAAACGCAGTTCCCATGATCTGCATAAAACCGGAAATCTCCGTGATCCCATGTCGGTTTCCCATCCAATAATAAAGAAGAAAAACACCGCTCCCCAAAAGCGGGACAACCACATGGATCGGCAGCAAGATCGTATGCCGCATTTTCTGCCACTCTGCCCGCATCATATGTATGCCTCCCCCTCGTATATTCTTCTGAAGATCTTTCTGAATATTATTCTGCACATGATTCTGAACATTTCCCCGACTCATTTCTTCATCCGCCTTTCATACCAGATTTTTCCTGCGATCCACAAAATGAGAAACCATACCACTGCAGAGATCGTACCGATCCAGAGTGAATTCGGATCCATCACCTGCGGCGTCCATGTCATTTCCCCCGGTCTGGCAGGCAGACCGTTCGGCAATACGCCGAGTACCACACACATCATTCTTGCCGTAACTCCGCCGGGCAGTACCCAATAATACGACGTCAGCGAATACGAAGTATCCACGACCATCGCCATGACAAACAACGCGATCGTCGCCGGGATTTTCCCGATCATCCTCGTTAAAAACAGCCCAAACGGTACCATCCATAAAAAGCCGATCCAGATCAAAACAATGGCAAGCATCTGTGCCCCAAGGGACGGGCGGATCTGAAACTGAAAATGCAATCCCCACTCCAACAGATAACCGACAAGGATCGTCAGACTTCCAAGAAAAAGGCATCCGATTCCGCCAAATGACGCCGCACAAAACACTTTCGCATCCCAGACACGCCCCATGTCGCAGGGAATGCTCAAAAGCGAATGATTTTTCATTTTCTGGTCTTTTCCGATCACAATCCCGCACAGCAGCGAAAGCATCCCCGGAAACATCATCGTATACCACCAGTTGTAACTGTCAACCGTAAAGAACTTATGCGTCATAAATGCAGACGTGATCACCGTAACAAGCGGCATAAAAATACAAAGCTTTCCCGCGGAAGAATGTCTGTACTTCAACCATTCCGCCTGCAGATAATTACCTCTCTTATTCCGCATCCCCGGTATGTTATTTTGCTGCCTGCTGTTTTGATCCCTGTTTTTCATCTCCGTGTCCCTCCTTTTTCTGCCGCGATCTTCATAAATAATTTTTCCAGATCTTCACATTCATCCATCCACCCCTCAAAACCAAGTTTCCCGCCGACGATGATCCCGATCCGGTCTGCCGTCTGTTCGATCTCGCTCAAAATATGACTGGATACAAGTACCGTGATCCCCTGCTGCGGAAACGAACGGATCATCTCCCTGAGTTCCTGGATACCGATCGGATCCAGACCGTTGACCGGTTCATCCAGTACAAGAAAACGCGGTCGGTTCAGCAGTGCGATCGCAATCCCCAGTCTTTGTTTCATTCCAAGTGAAAACGCTCCCGCTTTTTTCTTCCCGGTATCCCCTAAACGGACAATCTCCAGTACATCCCGCATCCTTGCTTCGGAAACGCCGAGCATCAGCGCACGCACTTTCAAATTCTCCCATGCCGACAGATTTTCATAAATGGGAGGCGTTTCGATCAATGATCCGATGTTCCAAAGATCTTCCCTCGACCATGGATGTCCGTCAAACGTGATCTCTCCGCTTGTCGGTCTCAGAATCCCGGTCAACATTTTCAGTAACGTAGATTTTCCCGCTCCGTTTGGACCGAGCAGACCATATACACAATGTTCCGGAATATGGATACTCACATCATCCAGCGCTTTTTGTTTTCCGAATACTTTCGTCAAATGTTTTACTTCCACCATATTTTCAGCCAATTTTTTCTCCTCCTTTATGCCGTTTTCATCTTGACAAAATTAAAATAACGGATATTTCTAAGGACTTTCTAAGGATTTGACATCTTGCTAAAAATGTTATACTATCTGATTACAAGTGTAAGAATTTCACGTTAAAAACTGGAGGGATCTGATTTATGTCGAAACTGCCGCAAATTTCGGAAGCAGAATTTGAGGTGATGAAAATCATCTGGAAATATGCTCCGATCAACACAAATGAAATTACGGAACGTTTGCTGAAAACGACTTCATGGCGTCCGAAGACGATCCAGACGCTGATCAAACGTCTTGTGACAAAAGGGGTTCTTTCTTATGAAAAACAAGGACGTATTTTTGTGTATACTCCGCTCGTAAAGGAAAGCGACTATATCAGTCAGGAAAGCAACTCCTTTCTGGATCGGTTCTTTAACGGACATCTAAGTGCCATGGTCTCTTCTTATCTGGAACAGGATCAGTTGTCCAACGCTGAAATCGACACTCTCCGGGATCTTCTTTCAAACAGTGTGAAAAAAGGCGGTGATGCCGATGCTTGAACCCCTTGCCGGTTTCATGGTTCGATTTGGGATCTGCAATCTCATTCTCAGCGGGATCATTGGTCTGCTTTTTGGAATCAAATGGTTGTTCCGAGGATTTCTATCAAATCGCATGCAATATAATTTATGTTTGATTTTACTAGGTTTACTTACTGTTCCATTTCTTCCGTTTTCCTTAAACTCCTATTTAAGCGGTATGGAACAGGCTGTGTTTCCGATTTTGCCCTCTACTTCCGGGATCGATTCCGCCGTGTCCCAACCGCTGACTCATACAACTGATTGGATGAATGATTTCGCACTTTCCGTAAACGATCAGATTTCCCCGACAATCAGCTTACTCTTTTTCGGAATTTGGATTTTAGGAATTTTGTTCATGGTGTTTCTGCTCTTTCGATCTGCAATACAATTACACCGGATTGAACAATCTGCACTTTCTCTGCAAAATCCACTGATTTACAGATTGTACGAGGAATGTCTTCACAAATTAAACATTTCGAAAGAAATTCCTGTTTACAGCACTGCATTTTTAAAATCTCCGATGATCGTCGGATTTTGGAGACCAAGAATTTATCTCCCCATTCATCTGATTTCCGATCATAACACGGTTATTCGTAATGATGACATTCGATATATGCTGCTGCATGAACTTCAGCACTACAAACATAAGGATTCTCTCATCGGTTGTCTGATGAATCTTGTAAGTATTGTTTATTGGTTTCATCCATTCGTGTGGTTTGCACTGAAAGAAATGAGAAATGAACGAGAGCTTGCCTGTGACGCTTCGGTATTGCAAATACTTGACGAAAAAGATTATATCGATTATGGAAATACGCTCCTCAATTTCGCCGAAAAACTGGCATGCACACCATTTCCGTTTACTTCCGGTCTTGGCGGTAATCGAAAGCAAATGAAACGCAGGATTTTAAATATTGCTTCTTATCAACGTCCCGATCGGATCCGCAGACTGAAAAGTACCCTTGTCTTCATTCTGACATCTGTGCTTCTCATCGGATTTGTTCCTTTCATCTTCACAACCGCTGCGGATGATGATCGTTACCAATGGAATCCCGATACCGAAAATCTTATCTATTCTGATCATTCGGAAATCTTCGGTGATTACAACGGATCTTTTGTTTTGTATAACAGCAAAGAAAATTCTTGGAATATTTATAATAAAGAGCAGGCATTGCAAAGGCTCGCCCCTGATTCCACTTATAAAATATACTGCGCGCTTTTCGGGTTAGAAGAAGGGACCATTTCCCCTGAAAACACTTCTATAAAATGGAACGGAGAAACTTATCCTTTTGCCGAATGGAACCAAGATCAGACGTTAGCAAGCGCCATGGCATCTTCTGTCAACTGGTACTTTCAAACAATCGACAAAAAGCTGGAAAAAGAGCGTATCACGTCTTATCTTGAACAGATTAATTATGGAAATAAAAGAATAACCGGAGATCTTTCTTCTTACTGGATGGAATCCGCACTGAAGATTTCCCCGGTTGAACAGGTAGAATTATTGATTGATCTGTACAACAACAATTTTGATTTTTCCATTGAAAATATAACGGCTGTCAAAAATGCTCTATGCATTTCCTCGTCCGATACTTATGCACTTTACGGAAAAACAGGAACAGGAAGAGTAAACGAAAAAGACATAAGCGGCTGGTTTATCGGCTATGTTGAAACAACAGATACCACCTATTTTTTTGCAACTAATATCCGCGCAAACACCAATGCCACCGGAAGCCATGCAGCGGAGATCACATTCGATATTTTTAAGAATTTAAACATTATTACATAATCTGTTTCACCGACTTTAGTGCCCCGGAAAACCAGGGCACTAATGCCATTAATCAAATACGACAGTCTCGCCTGTTTCCGCTGACTTATAAATCGCTTCAATGACGCGAGTGACAACTGCTGCCTGTTCTGGAAGAACTGCCGGATCCGTTCCCTTTGTAATGCAGTCTACCCATTTTGTCATATCATAGTCCCACATATCATACTTTGCTTCCGGGCTTGTAATCTCCGTTTTTAATTCTCCATTAACCATCTTTGTGATGCGGACACTATCTTCAAATCCCGGACCTACCATATCGGCACCTGCCAGTGTTCCTGCTACGGAGCAGATAATTCCGGGTGCTTCCTGCTGCATATTTGTTCTCCATGCAGTTTCAACATAAAACATCGCGCCATTTTTCATTGTAATCATAGCCATTGCAGTATCTTCTACATCAAAATTATTTGGATCCCATGGTCCAAGCTGATTTCCTTCCGGGAAATTTTTCATCTTATCGAATGTAACTCCGCGTACACTTGCAACCTCATAATTATCTGTCAGCCACATTGGAAGGTCAATAGAATGCGGACCTCCATCCATTAATACACCGCCTCCGTTTAATTCTTTGTTTGTATATACACCATATGCCGGAAGTCGATTCGGACGAAGCTGTGAAGATCGGATATAGTATACATCTCCAAATTCACCTGCCTCATACATTCTCTTCATTTCCATCGGTGCTGTATTATAACGCCATTGCGTACCACTTGTCAGTTTCTTTCCTGCCTTTTTCTGCGCTTCAAGCATTTTTTCTGCATCCGCATATGTACATGCAAGTGGTTTTTCACAATAAACATCTTTTCCATGTTCAAATGCATAAATTGTCATCTCACAATGAAGAGGATTTGGCGTACAAACATGCACTACATCAATGTCTTCTGCCGCACACATTTCTTTATAATCTGTATAAATCTTAGCATTAAGACCGAAATCTTTATTTGCCTTCTCGCATCTTTCTGTAAGAATATCACATAATGCAACAATTTCTACCTCTTCTGAATGTTTTACAAGTTGTGTCAAATGTTTTGTTGTTCCAATCTCACCAACACCGATAATTCCAATTCTTTTCTTTGCCATTTTATTTTCCTCCTTGAATTTTTAAATATTTTTCCTTACATATTCTATTTTTTTATTATGCCGGCAGCACTTTACAAGATGCTTCTACTTTCATATCACGATTTTCAAATGTAAAAAATTCCAAACAGAAATTGCCTTCATAACCGAGTTCTTTTACTGTATTCAGTATAAATGTATAATCCAACTCTCCTACCGTAAGTTCTGCTCTCATCGGTGCTCCTGCACCATGAATATCTCCGATCAGATTCAGATTTTCCTTAATGGTCTCTGTAATCTGACCTTCGATGTTCTGGAAATGAAAAATATCATAAAGAAGTTTTACATTGTTGCTTCCCACTTTCTCTATCAGACCAAATGCCTGTTTAGAACTTGTGAAGAATCCCCCTGTCACTGGCTCAACCAATATAGTTACATCCTCTTTCTCAGCAATAACGGCAAGACGTTTCAGCGCATCCTCCATAACTTTGATAACCTCATCCGACGAAAGATTTCTTGCATACTCCTCCGCATTTAAAATCAAGTTACTGCATCCGATCTGTTTTGCCTTTGGAACACTCTGCTCAAAAAGTGAAACCAATTCTTCTGTCTTATCAGGATTTCCTAAAAGTGCAGCTCCTGCGGAAACACACGCTCTGATCTCTATTCCCAGTTCCCTGCTCGCAGCGGCAATCCGCTCCAGATCCCTGCCTTCCAGACCAAACATTTCAATTCCGGTCAATCCGTTCTTCTTTGCTAATTTCATGGCTTCAATGATGCCATCCGTATCCGGCCAAATTGGTCCTTTCTCTCCAACTGCCACGAACATAATATCTGCACATAAACTATACTTCATTTCTGAATATCTCCTTTCATTTCCTCATTTTCTTCTTTTTCTTCTTTGTGCCTTTATTATAGAAAATATCTTTTTTATCAGCGTTCCTCTTCCGCAACATTATTTCGCCAATAAGACTTTGGTTCTAAATTTGAAACCAAAGTTCCTCTTAATGTTCTGCTTTATTTCTAAGCGCTTCTTTCTGATCTAATCTCTGTCGTATTTTTGCACATTCCTCATCTGATAAATTATAAAAAAGTTGAGAAGATATAAGAATCCCAATTACTGCACCACATGATGGAAGCATCATAAGCACCGGAACCAAATCTACTCTTGCAACGGAATACATAATATAATAAAAGGGAGGACATTAGTTCCAATCTTGAAACCAATGTCCTCCCTTTTATTTTTCTATCTACCCAATATACTTCATCCGATATATCTCGCTCAACATCAAAAAGTATAAATCAAACATCAATACTCCTGTTACGATCTTATCCTTATCTGAATAAAATAATTCTTTATCTAAGTACTTCTCATATCGTGTTGACACGCCATATATCTTCGCTCTCTTTTTCTTAATATTATTAAATACAAGCTCCATATCCATCGTTTCCACATGCTCGATCATATTAACAATCACAATGCTCTGTTCCGTCAATGTTATGCTGTCTTCAAGCATATCCGGAAGCAGGCAATAGTATCCTGTTTCCTGTCCTTCCATTGCAAGATTCTGCTGTAACGATAAAATTGCGCTATTCTTATAGGGTGTATAAAAAACTACTTTATCTGCCAAATGTAAATCTTCTGCAATCTGTTCTAATTCCTTTGTATCAATCTGATCTTTTATCAATTCATAAGTTTGCATGACCTGCCTCAACATAAACTCCTTTACACTGGCGGCATCCTGACTTTGCTCGGAGGGAAGAAGTCTGTTGTAATAAGTGTAGTGCTTGACCGCTCTCCTCAACTCATGATGAAAATCTGTAAAATTCTTATATCCCAATTTCTGTACCATTCGCCATACTGTCGTTCTGGATGAATTTGTTAATTCTGCTATATCATAAACAGTTCCATTTGCCGCTTCATCCAGATTCTCCAGAATCCCTTTACATACATTTCTATATGTACTATCCAATGAAAGATGATTGTATAATTCCGTCAAACTCTGAAGAACATTCATATCAAGCCCTCACTTCCACCTGTGTCATTCTATATATCTTCGTTGCGATATTCCCGTTGAGCCAGTAATGTCAATTTCATTTTGATACGTTTCTTTTATTGATTATTATAAAATTTTCTGATACAGAAACCATTCCTATAATTCTCCTTTTTTCCTCTTTTATTTTTTCTATCTTTCTCTTCTATCTAAAATCAGGACAAAAAAGAATGGAATATTTTTGTTCCTAAAAATCCCCCATTCTCTTCATATTTATCTTTTCACAAAATATTCTTCATACCATACAAGGAATGTATAGATTGTCCACACTTTTCTCCAATTATCTGAATTTCCTCCGACATAGTCATCGAAAATCGCATTGATCTCATCCAGATTGAAGAATTTTTCCGCATAATCGCTATGGAATTTTGCCTGTACGTCCTGATTATAACGTTCATCTGCCATCCAGATTCGGATCGGCACAATAAATCCCAGTTTTTTACGGAATGCAATCTCTTCCGGCAGAACTTTTGCCGCCGCGGTACGGAATGCAACTTTATTCTGTTCTTCATTGACTTTGTAACATGACGGCATTCTTGATGCTATATCGAAAATCCGTCGGTCTGTAAGAGGCATTCGGATTTCCAAACCGGCTGCACTGCTCATTCTGTCTACATTATAATAAATGTCGCCTTCCAGCCAAATTTGAATATCGATATTGGACATTTTAGAAAGCGGATCCAAGTCTTCTGTTTCTTCATAAATACTTGTCACCAGTTCGATCGGCAGTACATCCGGATCATAGTGTTTCAAAATGCGCTGCTTCTCGTCCTCTTTCATAATATTCGTATTTCCGACATAGAACGTTTTCAGATTCTCACCATAACGCTCTGCATTGCGGTACATATTATAACCGCCGAAAAATTCATCTGCTCCCTCACCGGAATAACACAACTTTGTGTGCTCCGCCGTCGCCCGGCATGCCAGCGCAAATGCAATTGCAGATGCATCACCAAGCGGCTGTTCCATATTATACATTACCCACGGTACAATTCCGAAATATTCCTCCGGTGTGATCAGACATCTTGAATTCTCTCTTCCAAGTATATCCGCAGTCTGTTTCGCCAGACCGGATTCGTCAAAACGTGCTTCTTCATAACCACAGGAATCCGACATCTTTGCATCCGACATTGCCAGCACATAAGAAGAGTCCACCCCTCCGGACAGGAACGATTCCGCAGTCTCATCTGCCGCTTTCACTTCCGGCATGATCGTCTGGATCGTTGTGTGTATCTCATCCGCCCATTCTTCCAACGATTTGCTTTCATCCGGATGGAATTCCGGCTTCCAGTAACGCGCGATCTTCATTTTTCCGTTTTTCCAGATCAGATAGCGTCCCGGAAGTAATTTCTTCACGCCTCGGAAAAAGGTATTTTCTCCCGCCACATATGTCAATGTCAGATAAAGCTGCAGCATCTCCTCATTCAGCTCTTTTACAAATCCCGGCTGCTCCATGATCTGACGGATCGATGTTCCGTAAAGCAGATCTCCGTCTGCTGTTTCATAATAGAAAAATGGTTTTGTTCCAAACTGATCCCGCAGACAGAACAATTCCTTTTCTTCATCGTCCCACAAAGCAAACGCAAACATTCCATGCATATGATCCGCCATATGGCATCCCCAAGTCTCATATGCCTTTACTAAGATCTGTTCTTCACGTTCCTCTCTGGAAAGACCTGTATCGATTCCCAGTTCCCGGCAAAGTGATTCCCAATTACGGATATGACCTCTGTATTCCTGTACTTTAATCATTATAATCTCCTCTCGTGTAAGTGGTGAGTGAATTTTCTGATTCCTCTGTACTGTTTCCGGCATCCGTGTACAAAAACCTATTATTCCTTGTACACCGATACTCTCTTTTACATCGAAAGTTATTATACCACGCCGGAAGTCACTTTACCAAGAAATTCTTTTGCCGACCGTAAATCTTACTAAGCCAGTTTGAGGATCATTTCCAATACTCGCTTCGCAGTCACTTGAAGTTCCGCTCTTGTAATCGGATATTTTGCCTCCGGATTATCAACAGCACTCAACATTTCTTCAAAATCCGCTTCCATTCCGGGCATAACAAGATCATTTCCCGCATGGATACATCCCGATGCAAGACCTGCCGGATGCTTGTTCTCTCTTCCACCTGCTGCCGCGATCATTCCGCCAACCGCATACCAGTCTGTCATAACCGCTCCTTCATATCCCCACTCATCTCGGAGGACATGAGTCTGAATATCTTTACTGTTGTTCGCATGTTCACCATTTACAAGATTATAGGAACTCATCACTGCTGCCGGAGCAGATTCTCTGATGCAGATCTCGAACGTACGAAGATAAATTTCACGAAGTGCACGCTCCGATACAATACTGTTGGATGCCATCCGGTTCGTTTCCTGATTGTTCAATGCAAAATGCTTAATCGTCGTTCCACATCCCTTATGTTTCTGAACTCCGTTTGTGATCGCCGCCGCGATCCGTCCGCCTACAACCGGATCTTCGGAATAATATTCAAAATTTCTTCCGCAAAGCGGGGATCTCTGGATATTCATCGCCGGTGCAAGCCACAAATGAACTCCGAACTGTTCCATCTCTTTTCCTACCAGATCGCCAAGTTTCTCACACATCTCGGTATTGAAGCTCTGTGCCAGCGCTGTTCCGATCGGGATTGCTGTACAGTACGCATAATGGATCGGAGCTTTTTCTTCCTCTTCCGTCGGCTTCGGCGCCATCGCAGCCATCATCTGAAGCTGTTCCTGATCCATGAATTCCATCATTCCTGCCAGCGGATTGTCCACTCCTTTTGCTTTTCCATCTACAATCTTGTATATCTTACAAATACGGATGCCGGCAGGTCCATCTGCCATCACAAGACTCGGAACGCCTAATTCTTCCAGTCTCTTTGTCGTCTCTCCTGCTGCTCCCGCCACAGTCTGAGCGCTTGCTCCTATCATCGATCCCATTCCTGTATTATCTTCGTACAGCCCGATACTCAGATATGCCAGCTGCTCGTTTGTAAGAGATGAGATGAATTGCTCCACTGAAATTTTTCCGCTTTTTACATCTTCAAAACTACCGGTTCCTTTATTTAAAATTTCTGTTGGTTCTTCCGAATATGTAACTTTTTCTGTCTGAAACAGTTCTGCATGAAGCTCGTACACTGGAGCTTCCGTTTTTTTCAATTGTGCATCCCTTTCCTGCGCTTCCATTCCATCCGCCGGGATGAATTTGGGAATATCTGCTCCCGGGCAGATTGTCTTACATTCTTTTACAATCACATCTGCATCCAGTTTTAATCCCGCGCATACAACCGTATCTTCTGAAGAATTACCGATACGCAGCCAGTAAACACCCTTTTCCAGCACATAACTTGCCAATTCTTCATCATATGCAGCCAGATCACGCAGCGAAAACGTAAGCGTCACTTCTTCATTTTCTGATGGCTTCAGCTCGCTCGTCTTTGCAAATGCTGCCAGTTCCTGATATGGTTGATCTAACTTTACATACGGCTTGCTTACATACAGCTGGATCACTTCTTTTCCTGCACATGTCCCGACATTCGTGACCGGAACTGTCACAGAAACTTTTTTCTCATCTGCCGCTACACTTGCTGTGCCAATCTCAAATTTCGTATAGGAAAGCCCATATCCAAACGGGAAAGTCGGTGTCACATCGGCTGTCTTAAAATAACGATATCCGACATAAATCCCCTCATTATAAACCGTATCATCCATATCTCCGAATCCTTTTGTCGACGGATATTGTTCGATCGGCGCCCACGTCATCGCCAGTTTTCCCGATGGATTACTTACTCCTGTCAGAATATCTGCCAATACATCTCCCGTCGGTGTTCCGAGCTGTCCAAGAAGCAGGATATTCTTTACCTCCATAACAGGTTCCAAATTGACCATTCCCCCGACATTGAGCACAAGTACAAATTTTTTATAGTGTCTGCTGCAATACAAAATATCGCGGATCTCTGTCTCCGATAAATTAATATCTCCTGCCGAAACATCACGGTCTGCACCCTCTCCGGAAATTCTTGAAAGTACATAGACTGCCAAATCACATTCTGCATCCATGGCAATCTCATATTGTGGTTCCGGCATTGCCTTTCCCATTCCATACATTACTGCATTGATTCCCAGTTCTGCGGCTTCTTTCTTTATCTGTTCTACAAAAACAGCTCTGGCATCAACCAGTACCTGATCGTAAGCATCCAGCCACGCTTTCGACACGATTTCAAATCCTGCGCGTTCCATTCCCTCTTCCACGGTTACGAAATGACGGACATTGACATCACCGGATCCGGTTCCTCCTTTGATCGTCTTTCTTGCCCCGCTTCCGTACAATGCAGCCTTTCCGGGCGCAAGCGGCAACGTATCATCTTCTCTTTTTAAGAACAATGCACATTCCGGTGCTGTTTTTCTCAAAAGATCAATGTGTTCTTTTTCAAAAGGCTGTACGGTCTCTTCCGTAATTCTCAACATTCTAAGTTCCTCCTTTTTGCTTCCGGTTATCTGTCTATCATCTTACACTATTTTTTTATTTCATGATTTTGTTTTTTCATTTTTTATTTTATTTTTTCATGATATAATATGTAAAAAGATATTAAAAAACAATAAAGGAAGTTCATGCCGATATGAAAAACTCACACGATCCTCTTTCCAAAGATTTTGAATCCCATTTAACATTTTTATTTAACAACATCCATGCTACAACAAAAATTTCTTTCAGTCTTTTTGATAAAGAGTTTCATCTTCTCTCTTCTCTTTCCAACTGGAAGAATTACGTCAGCAACTTCTTTTTCCTCAACTGTCCGTTCACCCCAGAAGATCTCGCCGGATCCAAAACACATGCACCATTTTATTTTTCAGATGTACTACATTTGAATTGGTTTATCTTTCCACTTACAGCTTCAGAATCTTTTCTCGTATTCGGACCAGTTTTTGAAACAGAAGTTACTCCGGTCTATTTTCAGAAAAAATTGGATTTCCAAAATATGTCTGTTTCCTCTCAGATCCGTTTTTTAAAAATGCTGAAAGATATTCCCGTTGTCCCTTATATGCAGTTTCAACAATATGCAGCCATGGTGTATTATGGACTTTATAACCGGAACTTGGATTCAGCCACTATTATTTCCACACATCAGGCAACAAAAGAATCCCTTGCTGAGAATATCACACTCTCTGAACTGATGAATACAAGCAATAATCAAAAATATCATATTCCGAAGTCTCATGGTTCGCAGCTTGCCGAAAAAACAATGCTGGAAAATGTGCGCTGCGGAAATGTTACTGCGCCCCCCTATTCCGATATGAACGATGGCACTGTCGTGGGAACCCTTTCCAATCATGATCCGCTGCGTCAGGCAAAAAACCTGATCATTACCCAGACAACACTGATCACCCGCGCTGCCGTCGACGGAGGCATGCCTTCGGAAGCCGCCTATTCACTCAGTGATTTCTATATCCAGCAAGTGGAACTTTGTAACACAGAAAATGAAGTATACACCTTATCCGGTAAGATATATCATACATTCGTAAAACAGGTTCACGAGATCCGCACTCAAAATTATTCTCCGATTGTCCGATTCATTTGCACTTATGTCGAAAAACATATTTTCGAAGTGATCTCCCTAAATACAATTGCTTTGGAACTCGGCTATAATACATACTACCTCACAACATTATTTAAGAAAGATACCGGTAAAAACATAAAAAACTATATTCTGGAGCAAAAAATAGCACTAGCTAAAATCTTTCTTGATACAACCTCCATGGAAGTCCAGGAAATCAGCGAACGGCTGGCATTTCACTCTGTCTCTTATTTTTGTACACAGTTCAAAAAATATGCCGGTGAAACACCACTTTCTTATCGGAAAACTGTACACTCGCCGTCAAAAACACTTTGAAGTCCGAAAGTGTTTTTCCTTGTATATCTATGCTGTTTTCCACTATACCGGTACCGAATCTGCCTCCTCGTCCGTATACTGCTCTGCCAATTCTTTGCTATATTCATACAATTCATCATTGATCAGCAGCGCTTTCACTATCTCCCATGTACTGTCCGTTATTTTAATCCGAACCATCGGATAATAACGGGCAAAAGATTTATCGTCTGTTTCAATATCAAAAAAAATCTTTTCCCAGTCTTTATCACGGATCAAAATAGATCTGTTCTGCCTGATCATCCATTCTTTTCGTTTTTGAGTTTTCTCCTCCATCAGCTTTTTATAAGTGTCTTCTTTCAATGTGTCTTCTGAAAATCGTATTAATTTTCCGATCGCTTTTCTAATACCCGGAGTGATCGTACTTCCTGTCTCATAAAATTGTAATTCATCCAACCTGTTAATGTCATAATGTTCTTTCTTCTCTGCCTGTCCCGATTCATGAACCAACAATTCTTCCTCGAAAGACGTATTCCGCTCTTTCGCTTCTGTTTCCAAATATGTATCTATCATCCGATTCACATCGCACTTCTCCCCAATTCCCATGAGCAGCGCCATCCGTATCTCCTCCAACGGGATATAGCGATCAACGTTCTCATTTCCGAAAGTACTACGCCAAAATTGATGTATGAAAAAATCGATACCATATGGTGTCTCCACATTCTGATCAGTCTCCCAAATATCCACGCAGCTTTTCTCCGGTATATGAAGCTTGGCATCCATAACCAGCTTCACAAATGCTTCATATTGCGTCTCCGTTTTCTCTTGTTCATCTTTAAATTGTACAAATTCGCATAGTTTCTGCAGATCGAACCCCTGAATCATATACGCAGAAAAACTGTCAGAAAATCCAATCGTTCCAATCTTTAGATGGCGAAATTCTTTTTTCCATACTGTGTCAATGGTCTCCTCCGAATATACTTTGCGTATAAACGCTCCGAACTCAGCTCCTTTTATTCCCAGATAAAAACTTCGGAGAATCTCAAGCTTCTCTTCTTCTGTAAACGGTAAAACTGACACACGCTTCCAAAAACGCTCCATATAACAGCGATCCGGCATATCGATCGGCTTTTTCAAAAACTGGTTTGCGATCGCAACAGCACGCTTACACTGACTTCTCGTAATATCCCCGGAAACAAAGGCTTTTGTACCTAATTTTACTTCGATAAAGCATGCGATCGCAAGCAAATACATATGATAAGGTTCTCCCTGTGTCTTGCCTCTCCACAGACAATACGCATTGTCAAATTCCGAATCGTCCCATGGATAATCCAGATACTCCGGTAACTTAGCGATCATCGCATCTCCGGCATCCGGATCCACATCCTCCTGCTTAACAAGATCTCTTGGCATTGAAAAGGACTCAGCAGTGCGCATATAAAGATAATCTCCATCCGCACTCCAGAAATAGCGCATGTGCTCGTTGTTACAACCCGAAGTCTGCTCAAACTCATCTACCGGCACAAGGCAGATCGTATCAATTCCATGAATCCTTACTTCCTTACGCATTGCCAAATTCAATTCTTTTGCCAGACACAGTGCTTCTTCATATACTTCTCGCCACTCCTGCGGTGTCACTGCCTTTGAAATACTTAAAGATATACAAACACCCATCCGCGTCTCTTCCTTTCCTCATTTTTCTTTTGATATATTTATAGTATACATTATATATAATTACTATGTTTATTTCAAGATATATTTTATGTATACTTTGTATAGTGATAAAATATATCAAACTCATTTTTATGCTATATGACTCTACACAACAATTGCATCAGAAAGGGGATTAAAATGAAACAAGAAGATTACACAAATTTAGGTTCAAAAATAAAGGATATGCGGATCCAAATGAATCTCACACAGGCTGATGTCGCTGCCGCTCTGGAAGTCACCCCCGGCTATATCAGTAATGTTGAAAATAACCGGACTGCCATGTCGCTTCGCATTTTGATCTATTATGCAAAATTAGCCGGGATTTCTCTGGATTCTCTCATCGGAAAGATTGATTCCGATTATCAGGAAACGGCACTTGACCGGGAGCTTTTTACACAGATTCAGAAAATGGACCCGGAAAGTAAAGAAAAGCTGCTGAAAACGCTGAAAATATGGGGGAATGAATAATACATCCCCCCTAGATCTCAATCACTTTTGTTGCAACCGCATCCCGAAACGCCATATCATGTTCTACCAAAAGCATTGTCGGTGAAAATTTTTCTATCAGTTGTTCAATCTGCATTCTGGAATAAACATCAATAAAATTGAGCGGCTCATCCCATACATACAAATGCGCACGTTCACATAAACTTTTCGCGATCAAGACTTTTTTCTTTTGTCCTCCCGAAAATTCTTTCATATCCTTTTCAAACTGTACCCGCTCAAAATCCATTTTTCTCAAAACGGTTTTAAACAGACTCTCCTCCAGATTATTTTTTTCAGCAAATTCCTCCAAAGTTCCAGTCAGATAAGAAGTATCCTGAGGTACATAAGAAATCCGAAGTCCCGATCCCACCGTTACTATGCCGGTATGTTCCGGCGGCTCTCCCACCAACAACTTCAACAAACTACTTTTCCCGCTTCCGTTTTTGCCCTCAATGAACACACGATCTCCTGTTCTCACCTGAAACGAAACCGGTCTGCTGACCACTCGATCTTCATAAATGACAGCCGCCTCCGAAAATGAAACCAGCATATCTGAATGATACGATTCCGGATTCATTTTCAATGCATTTACAGACTCCACATTTTTTAGCAGAACGGCTTTTTGTTCGATTGCCTGCTGTTTTCTCTTCTCAATCGTCTTGGAACGTTTCATCATTTTTGCCGATTTATGACCGACATACCCTTTATCCGCCGCACCGATTTTAGAAGCTTCCACACGGTCGGACCATCCTGCGGAACGTTCCGCCGATTTCTGAAGCCGTCCTATATCTTTTTTTAAACGCTCATTTTGTAATAGTTCCGATTCCTGTCTCCGCTCAAAATTTTCCATCCAGGATGAAAAATTTCCGCTTTGCACTTCTATATCCGTGCGATTTATCGATAAAATATGATCCACACATCCATCTAGAAATCGCCGGTCATGTGATACAAGGATAAAGCCTTTTTTCCTATTAAGATACTCCGATACCTTTTTCCGTGCAGCTGTATCTAAATGATTGGTAGGTTCATCAATCAGCAGAAAATTGCCCTCGTTCAAAAACAGCGCCGCCAACAAAACTTTTGTCTGTTCTCCGTTTGAAAGCGTCTCAAAAGCTCTCCACAGCACCTCCATCTCCACATCGAGATATGAAAGCTCTCTCCGTATTTCCCACTCTTTTGCATCCGGACATATTTCCTGTAAAATATCCGCAGTCTGCCTTTCCTTATCAGTGATCGGATACGGAAAGTAATCAAAACGCACATTACTGGTGATTTTTCCACGATACTCATATTTCCCTGACAAAAGATTTAAAAATGTTGTCTTTCCTCTTCCATTTCTTCCTACAAAACCAAGCTTCCAATCCGTATCGATCTGAAAACTGACCCGATCAAATATCAGATCATAGCTTGACGGATAAGAAAATGTCAGGTCTTCCACTTTGATCATTGACATAATGTCATTCCTCCATCCTAAAATTTATATCAAAATAAGCTGCAAGAAAGTAACTCCTGCAGCTCAATATCTTCGATATAAATCCATGCTCAAACACGGATCATTCTATATAATGAGTGATAGATTTGTAACTTTCTTGCAATGGACACAATAATCCCGTAAAACAGAATTATTGTATCGTTTCAATTATCTGCAAGAAAATCCACTCATCTTTTCACCCCTTTTCTTTGCTACTCGAATTCGGCGTGTCCTTTGTTGTTCTTAACTATATTTGTTTAAGTTTTATGCAGATACACGCCATTTTTTACTTCAATTACATCAATTATTCTGGCTTGCTGATTTTCTGTTGCCAAAATGTTGCCACAATCGGCTTAACAGTTGATTTCGATGTAAAACTTAATCTTCTTTGTTCTTATTGACCTTCAAGGTTTTCGCTTTACTTTCAAAATCATCTGTCTTCTTCCAAGCTGCAGCAGAACCTGCTCCTATCATATATAACATTCCTGCGTCTCTAAGTTTCCAAAATATTCTTTTCATGCTATTTTCAGATTTTATTCCTGTAATATTTCTACCTATCCGATTTGTTATACTATCGTTTTTTAGTAAATAATCGACAACTATTTCTTCTGGATATTCTATAGTTTCAAATTCCTTGCCAAATTTTTTGATTGATTCAATAATCTCTTTTGTTTTACTAACAGCCTCATAAATTTGACTATACGCGCATCCCTCAACTGTAACTGGGACGCCAACTAACGTATCCCGCTCCGCTTCCCCACTAGTCTGATATCGAAAAATTTTTATGGATGAACGCTTAGGCAAACAAATCTGCGGCTCGTCGGAAAATAACAATAGCGCCGCAACAGTTAACTTCTTATCAACAAACAATCGTTGTTTTTTTAACCATGCTTCAGTACTTGTATCTGGCACAATGCTATTTTTAAACTTTTCCCAAACTGCAGAATTGTCTACATCCGAAAAATCTGATTCAGCAACCACCTCATTCTCAAAGGAAGAAATTCCCTTGTCCAATTCCAAACGTCTTATCTTCTCCGGAGTATCGCAAGGAAAATTTTGAGCCCCTTTTCTAACATAAGGAATTTTTCCATCAGTACAATATACTATAGATTGTGTTTTAAAAATAGTAACTTGTAATACATATGTTGCAAGTACTGGATGTTTCAAAAACACTACCTCATAATTATTTGTCATTACCATCAAATTTGATATCATCTATATAAATCCATTAGCATCCTCAATCGATTTAAATCCTTCCCAATGCTTTATCTTGGTTTCATTTTCTTCTCTTATCCCTAAATAAACATCGCCTCCACTTGCATTTGCAAATGCAGATATTGTCCGACTCAATTTCTTCCCTTCAATATCTTTTGACTTAAAATCATTAAAGTGATTTTCTTCTATTGCAAATAATGAAATCAAATCCTTTTCCGATAATGTTCGTTCTTCAAAACTTATTGCATAACCTCATTTAATAAAAATTCAATGTTTTGATAGCGCATTACTTTAAATCAATTCAAGTTATCATATAAATTACCTGATATGTAAAATAATCTGTGAAAATTTTTCAATCACTCAAACTCGGCAATTACTAATCAATTTTGTTTAGAGATTATTCTCTGTCGTGTTTACAGTTCTTTTGATTATTTGATTTATCCATATTATCCTGCCTATACAGGCTAATGTTATCATTTTGTTATCGGTGTTGATAACACTTGCTCTGTAACTGTGGATAATAGCACTATATTCTATTTCAGATCATAAGCGATTTTGCTTAAAAAATCAATCTCTATTCAAATTCATACCATTCCTTAAATCTCAGTCTTTGAGCAAAATACGATTTTTTTTGTATTCAATCATGCCATCTTTCTGCATTTTAGAAAGCTCGTTGCACATAGTACTGCGGTCAACATTCAAGTAATCTGCTAATTGCTGGCGGTTATATGGAATCAGAAAAGAATTGCTTCCGGCATGTTTTGCGCATTCTGAAAAATAAGACATCAATCGGCCTCGTATGGATTTGGAACTGGTGTGCAAAATCCTTTGTGAAAGTTGCAGACTTTTATGAGCACAGACAGTCAGTAGATTTCGTGCAAGGTTTGTATGAAAAGGGCAGGCGTTTGTGCAGGTAGTCAGAACACGACCCACATTCATAAACAACACAGAGGTATCTTCCACGGCAGACACTGTAACCAGCATCGGCTGTCCCGGAATACAGGCATATACCTCAGCAAATACAGAACCAGGTGCAACACTTCCTAAAACGCTGGTATTCCCCCAAATATCGTTACAAGATATCATTGCCATGCCTGACAGTACAATGCCGATATTCTCTATAATACTCCCTTCTGAAAGAATTACTTCTCCTTTTTTATAATTGCGTTTTACACTATTCAAACAGCTTAAAAGCGAGGAGATGTCATCTTCTTCTAACCCACGGAATAGCTGCATATCGGATAATTTCATATTTTTTACCCTTTCGTTGTTATAACAACAGATTTTTATTTTTAATTATAATATACTATGCCCAGAAAGGCAAGAGAAAGGATGGTATAAAATGATTCGAAGAATTATCCAAATAGATGAAGAAAAATGTAACGGATGTGGTGCGTGTGCCGAAGCTTGTCACGAGGGTGCAATCGGCATGGTAAACGGCAAAGCAACACTTCTGCGAGATGATTATTGTGATGGTTTGGGAGATTGTCTGCCAACCTGCCCGACAGGTGCAATTTCCTTTGTGGAGAGAGAAGCTTCCGCCTATGATGAAAAAGCTGTGCAGGAAAATATGAGGAAAAAAGCGAAAAGCAATCATGCCGCTGTTCCCCATACAGGCTGCCCCGGCAGTCGAATGCAGCGTATTCAACATTCACAAGAAACAACTCCTTCTGCCCGGGTACAGACAGAATCACAGTTGGGACAATGGCCATGCCAAATCAAACTGGTACCGACTAATGCACCATATTTTGACGGCGCAAAATTGTTAATTGCAGCGGATTGCAGTGCATACGCCTATGCCAGAATGCACGAGGATTTCATGCGTGGGAAAATTACGATTATCGGCTGTCCAAAGCTTGACAGCATAGACTACAGCGAAAAGCTGACGCAGATCATTCAAAACAACAACATTCAAAGTGTGACGGTTGTACGCATGGAAGTTCCCTGCTGCGGCGGTCTGGAATTAGCTGCCAAAAAAGCGTTGCAGGCAAGCGGAAAATTCATTCCTTGGCAGATTGTTACGATTTCGTTGGGTGGTAAAATTTTGGAATAAAAGGAGAGATACTATGAGTAAAAAGATGAAAAACATTGCTCAATCAGAAGTACTGACGCTGAGAGAACAAATTTCTTATCAGGAGGGGCAGGTTGTCAGCAAAACTTTGACACAAAACCAGGCAGTAAGTATTACCCTGTTCTCATTCGCAAAGGGCGAAGAGATCAGCACCCATGAATCGGATGGGGACGCCTTCGTCACCTGCTTGGATGGTATCGGAAAAATCACGATTGATGGCGTTGAATATCTGCTGCACGAAGGAGAATCTATTGTCATGCCAGCAGGCCATCCCCATGCGGTATATGGGCAGGAAGCGTTCAAGATGCTTTTAGTAGTTGTATTTTAATCAAACGCAAAATTGACAAAGGAAGGTGATTTTATGAAAGCAACAAAAGTAGATAAGGATCTCTGCATTGGCTGTGGGCTTTGCTGTGGATCTGCGACGAGGTTTTCCGTATGAACGAGCAGGGAAAGGTGGAAGCGTGTCAACCAGCAGACGCTGAAAATCAAGGTGCTGTACAGGAGGCCATCGACTCGTGTCCTGTGTCTGCAATCGCCTGGGAAGATTAATTCAAACGCGTCTATATGCTTTTTTGATTGAGAAGAAACCACATTATTTCAAATTTTAATAGTTTTTAGGAGGCATATTATGGAACAAAAAATGTTTTGCTATCAGTGTCAGGAAACCGCCGGGTGCAAGGGCTGCACCATGTCCGGCGTATGCGGAAAGAAACCTGATGTAGCGGCCATGCAGGATCTGTTGGTCTATGTCACAAAAGGAATTTCGGCTATTACGACTGCATTGCGTCAGGAAGGTAAGCAGGTATCTGCCAAAATCAATCACTTGATTACTCTGAATCTGTTCACTACCATTACCAACGCAAATTTTGATAAAGAGAGCATTGAATCAAGAATCCGTGCTACACTGACCGAAAAGGAAGTTCTGCTAAAGCAAGTTACCAATCTGACTGTTCTGCCTGAAGCTGCAAAATGGAACGGATCTGAAAACTGGGAAGAAAAAGCCAGAACTGTCGGTGTTCTTTCTACCGAAAACGAGGATATTCGCTCTCTGCGCGAGTTAATCACCTACGGTTTGAAGGGACTTTCCGCTTACTCGAAGCACGCAAATGTGCTGTTGAAGGACAACGATGAAGTTGACACATTTCTTCAGAAAGCACTGGCTGCCACGCTGAATGACAACCTTAGTATAGAAGATCTGATTGCTCTAACAATGGAAACAGGAAAATACGGAGTATCCGGTATGGCAATGCTGGATAAGGCTAACACAGACAGCTATGGAAACCCCGAAATTACAAAAGTAAATATCGGTGTCAGAAAGAACCCCGGCATTCTGGTATCCGGCCACGACCTGCGCGATTTGGAAATGCTGTTAGAACAGACACAGGGAACTGGAGTGGATGTGTATACGCATTCCGAGATGTTGCCAGCTCATTATTATCCCGCTTTCAAAAAATATCCTAACTTTGTTGGTAATTATGGGAATGCTTGGTGGAAACAAAAAGAAGAATTTGAATCCTTTAACGGTCCTATTCTAATGACAACCAACTGCATTGTTCCTCCTAAGGATAGTTACAAAAACAGGCTTTACACTACCGGCGCTGCGGGATATCCGGGATGTACACATATTCCGGGAGAAATTGGCGAACAAAAAGATTTTTCTGCGATTATTGAGCATGCAAAAAAATGTGTCGCTCCGAGTGAAATCGAAACCGGTGAAATCATCGGCGGATTTGCCCATGCACAAGTTCTGGCTTTGGCAGATAAAGTTGTAGAAGCTGTAAAAAGCGGTGCTATCAAAAAGTTTGTGGTTATGGCGGGCTGTGATGGTCGAGCAAAGAGCCGCGACTACTATACAGAATTTGCTAAGGCTCTGCCGAAGGACACTGTCATCCTTACTGCCGGTTGTGCAAAATATAAATATAACAAGTTGCCTTTAGGCGATATCAATGGCATCCCACGTGTTCTGGATGCAGGTCAATGCAATGATTCCTATTCCCTTGCTGTAATCGCCTTGAAACTCAAAGAGGTCTTTGGGCTTGACGATATTAACGATCTGCCAATTATCTATAATATCGCATGGTACGAGCAAAAAGCAGTTATCGTTCTTCTGGCTCTTTTATATCTTGGCGTGAAGAATATCCACCTTGGCCCTACACTTCCGGCATTTCTCAGCCCGAATGTTGCAAAGGTCTTGATCGAGAACTTCGGCATTGCAGGAATTGGCACTGTGGAAGAGGATATGGAGAAGTTTTTCGGTATTAACGCATAAAAAATACTCCGTCAAAAGAAATAGATCCAACAGGCATAAAGAAACCTCGGAAACCCTTAGAAAATGGGCATCCGAGGTTTTCTGTCTGTTATTCGAATCTGACAACGCCTAATCATTTTGTTTTCAGACTTGCTTTCCACCATACACCTTTTCTTATTGATAAATCATCCCTTTATCCACAATCTCCCTCGCACACGCTTGTATATTATTCGAATTCTATCGTGGCCACCGGCTTCGGTGTGATCTCATAGCACACCCGGCTCACGCTCGGCACTTCCGCGCTGATCCTTGCGCAGATCCGCTCCAAAATATCGTAATCAATCCGCTCGATCGAAGCTGTCATTGCGTCAATCGTATTAACTGCGCGGATGACAACCATATATCCCATGCTCCGGGCATTATTTCTGACACCGACGGCTTTGAAGTCCGGCACAACGGTAAAGTACTGCCATACTTTCTTATCCAGTCCGGCTTTCTCAAATTCTTCCCTGAGGATCGCATCGGACTCACGTACTGCTTCCAGCCGGTCACGCGTGATCGCGCCCAAACATCTTACGCCAAGTCCCGGTCCCGGGAACGGCTGGCGATATACCATATTTGCCGGAAGACCAAGCTCCAGACCGCAGGCACGCACCTCATCTTTGAACAACTGTTTCAACGGCTCTACCAGCTCAAACTGCAGATCTTCCGGAAGACCGCCCACATTGTGATGAGATTTTACCATCTTTGCTGTTTTCGTTCCGCTTTCGATAATATCCGGATAAATGGTTCCCTGTCCGAGAAAATCAATTCCGTCCAGTTTTCTTGCTTCTTCCTCAAATACACGGATAAATTCTCCGCCGATGATCTTTCTCTTTTCCTCCGGATCGGATACATTTTCCAATTTACCTAAGAAACGTTCCGTCGCATCCACATAGATCAGATTTGCATGCAGCTGGTTTTTAAATACTTCCACAACGCTCTCCGATTCATTTTTCCGCATCAGACCATGATTTACATGTACACATACAAGCTGCTGTCCGATTGCTTTCAACAGAAGCGCGGCTACAACAGAGGAATCTACGCCGCCGGAAAGTGCCAGCAAGACTTTCTTATCTCCCACCTGCTGCCGCACCAGTTCTACCTGATCTTCGATGAAATTCTTCATATTCCAGTTGGCTTCCGCCTTACATTCCTCAAACAAAAATGCTTTCAATTCTTCTGTCGGAAGTTTGGCATAATTTTTTGCACATTTGGCGGTCGGATGATCTACTGCGATCACCGGATAACCACAGTTATAAATTGCCGGATCGACATCAATCGCAGCGCCCTCTACAACACGGTTCTCCCCTCCATTTAAAATAATTCCTTTTACATTATCCAGATTTTCCAGTTCTTCCACGGTAATATCATGAGGATGGATCTCACTGTAAACGCCGAGATCACGAATATTTCTTGCCAACACCGTGTTTTCTGTACTTCCAAGATCAAGAATTACGATCATATCCTGTTTCATTTTATGTCTCCTTTTACGCTCCTATAATTTCATGTTGCCTAAATGATTCCATTCCTTTATTTACAGAAGAAATTCTTTCTTTTCCAAGATTGCCTCCACTGCCGCGCAGGCCGGACAATCACAATATGCCGCTCCTGCCGCTTTGAGCTCTCTTGCATGTGCAGCCACTTCTTTTGCATGATCCGCACCAAACACCGCTGCCCCCGCTTCAGATTCCGCAAATGTGATCAAGCCGTCCACTGTCACAATATCTTCCTCCAGCTCTGCGAGATATGCTTTTGTTTCTTCTGCTTCCCGCTCTGTGCCCACTAACGCAAGCCATTGTTCCGCCGCTTTTCTCGCTTCTGCACTGCATGTCGGCGCCTGGATCAGTTCTTTCGTTTTTTCCTGAACAAATTGTAAGATTTCCGCTTTCATCTTGTGCCCTCCTTTTTATCGATTGTAAAATTCTGCATAAAAACAAATCTAAATACATTTTATCACACCCCACCTGCTCACACAACCGCAGGTCTTATTTCTTTCTTCAAAGTTCTTCAAATACTTTCCCAAAATACTTTTCAAAATCTTCTGTAAACTTCGATCGATTTTATGTTACTATATCTTCATCGGGCAATACGATATTCGACATCCGTAAAATATCTTCGGATCACTGCGGATATGCCCCGGTTTTACATCCATTTAAAAAGGAGATTTTTTATGAATATGAATCTAAATCAACTGGCAATGTTACAAAAAGCAAAGACCTCACTGGATCGTTTCCGTGCCAATCATCCGAAATTTCCGGCATTTTTAGATACAATCCAGAAAAATGCCATGCAGAACGGAACGATCGTAGAGATCACTGTCAAAACTCCGGACGGTCGACGTTACGAATCTAATTTGAAATTGAAACAGGAAGATCTCGATCTTCTTGAAATGTTCCGGCAACTAAAATAGCGGTCTTGCACTCGGAATTTTTGCCTGCGGCGGCTGCGCGATCGGAGTCTATTCTATCGGTGGGGCAGCGATTGCCGCTCAGATTGCCTCCGGCGGAACCGCCTATGGTGCCGTCGCGATCGGAAATCACCCGTCCGGCATCCATCCAATCTATACTGATACTTTACCATCCTATGAATCTATCTGCAGCGCTATCCGCACCGCGCTTCCGCATACGCCTGATTTTCTGATACGGCTCTTCGCCTCAGTCCGTTCTTGATTTACAGAATCACCGGAAGTGCCAAAAGGCACATTCCGGGATTGTAAGCAGTCGCCAAGGTCTCGGGCAAGCCCGAACTTTGGCTCGTTACCTATACAAAAACAGTGCCCGAAAAGCTCCTTTGAGATTTCATTGATCTCCCGACTTTTCAGACACTGTTTTTCATCTTTTACGCTGTCTCCGTTTTCTGTTTCGGCAGGAACAGGCTCAGCAGCAGGGAAACAACAAATACTCCCGCAACCGCATTTCCATTGAAGATATCCCCTACAGGCTGTGGGAATGCCGCAAAGAAGTTTCCGGATGTCTGTGTCAGACCGACACCGACACAAAATGCCAGAGAAACAATGATCATTGTGCGGTCATTAAACTCACAGTCTTTCATCATTTTCACACCCTCATACATGATCGATCCGAACATCATAACGGTACATCCGCCGAGTACGGACTGTGGAAGAGAATTGAAAAATGCGCCCAGCGGCGGGAACAATGATGCAAGGATCAGGATCAACGCTCCCATCAGGATCGTAAACCGGTTGATCACTCCGGTCATTGTCACCAGACCGACATTTTGACTGAATGACGTCAGCGGAAGACATCCGAAGCATCCGGAGATCGCGCTGGAGAATCCATCCACCGCGAGAGATCCCTGTAATTCTTCCATCTTAATATCACGGTCCAATGTTCCTTTGCATACCGCCGTCGTAGCTCCGGTCGTCTCAGCAGCCGACACAAGAAAGACAATGGCGATCGTACAGAACGCACCGATATCAAATACCGGTTTATGTCCTGTCAAGAACACAAGTTTCGGAAGACTGAAATATCCGACTTCCCCGATCGTCTTCGTGATTCCCGAAAAATCGATCATCGGAGCAATTCCGGCTGCGGTAAAGACTGCGGAGATCACATATCCGAAAACAAGTCCTACAAGGATATTCAGATTTTTGTATACCCCTTTCAGCAGATAACGTGATACAAGACAGACGATCAGCGTCATCGCGCCAACCAGCAGATGATACCATGCTCCAAAGGTTTCACTTCCGGTTCCGCCGCCCCACGAATCCATTCCGACCGGAAGCAGAGACAGACCGATAGCTACAACGACACACGCCGACACGATCGGAGTCAGGAATCGTTTCCAATACCGTGCGCTCAATCCGACAAGTCCCTCAAAAATACCGCCCAGGATCACGGCTCCGACCATTCCCTCATAACCGAGTTCCGGATTTGTACAGATCATCAGCAGACTTCCGAGAAACGTAAAACTTACTCCCATAACGATCGGAAGTTTGGAACCGATCTTCCAGATTGGATAGAGCTGCAGACAGGTTCCTATTCCCGCCACAAACATCGCGCACTGCAAAAGGCTTGTGATCTCCGCAGGCGTCAGATGGTTTCCCGTATCACGCACGATCGCCGCACTGCAGACGATCAGAACCGGCGCCAGATTCGCCACAAACATTGCAAGCACATGCTGCAGACCAAACGGAATCGCTTTTCCAAGCGGCACGCGTCCGTTCAAATGATAAATGTTTTCCGCGCTCACCGCTGCAACAGCTTTCTCTTTTTCGTTTTCCATGATGCTTTCTTGCCCTCCTCATTTTTCGTATTTTCCTTATTTTAGGGTATAAAAAACACCAGCAGAATCCTATGGGTCTCCAATCCGTCAATGGAAGTAACACTTTTCCATTTCTTTATTCTGATCTATAAGGTCTGCTGATGTTCTTATACAGTACTGTTTCCGTCAAAAATTTGTAAATATATTTCACATTACGATAATTTTCCTCTTAAACAGCATCTGCCTCCGCCTCTTTACCGAGTCGTCTCAACATCGTTTTCTTTACGGCTCTGAAAATATTTTCATAACCGGTGCATCTGCAGAGATGACCTGACATGAGTTTCCGGATTTCCTCATCGGAATATTCTTTTCCCGACTGAAGCATCTCTGTTGCACTCATAATAAATCCCGGCGTGCAGAATCCGCACTGTACGGCAGCTTCATCGATAAATGCCTGTTGTATATCGGAAATCTCTCCGTTTGGTCCTGCCAGCCCCTCAAGCGTAAGAATTTCTTTTCCCTCTGCCCAGACTGCCAGATAAATACAGGAGTTAAAACATTCTCCGTCTACAATGACATTGCACGCGCCGCACTCTCCGACTTCACATCCCTTTTTTACACTTGTCAGACGGAAATCATCCCGGAGCAGATCGGTAAGTGAAGCTCTCACATCGATCATTTTTTCCACTTTTTTTCCATTGATCGTACATCTCAATAATTTATACTGTGCACTACTCATTGATCTCACCTCCCGCAAGCCGGATCGACTCTGTCAACGCACGTTCCGCCAGTACTACGGCAATATGCTGTCTGAAGTCTTTTGCCGCTCTCCAACTGTCGCGCGGATTAATATCTTCCAATACCGCTTTTGCAAATTCCCGGATTGCCGCTTTCGTCGTCGGTTTTCCTTTTGCTTTCGCCTCCGCTGACGGAGCGCGCATCGGAACCGGTCCTGCCACGCCATATGCAATGCGGACGTCTTCCATCGTCTTCTTATCCGCAGACAATTTTACATTAACGGAACAGCCGGTCGTTGCAATATCCATTGCATTTCTCATCGCATATTTGATGTAATGTCCTTTATATCCCTCATATGCTTCTTTCGGAATAATGATCGCTGTCTGCAGTTCTCCCGGTCTTAAATCTACAACACCTGCCTTGATATAGAAATCATGGATTGGAATCCGTCTTACGCCATCCGGTCCTGTGATCTCCACGATCGCATCCCAGGCATGCAGCGTGGAAGCGGAATCCGCAGATGTCACACCATTGCATGTATTTCCGCCGATTGTCCCGATGTTACGGATCTGCGGACCACCGACCATATCTACCGCCTCTCCCAGAACATTAATATGTTCCTGGATGATCGGATCTTTTGTAATATGGGAAAAACTCGTAAGAGATCCGATCCGGATCGCTCCGTCTGCTTCGTAAGACACACCACGCATCTCATCGAGCATATAAATGCTCACCAACTCTTTTCCGGCACGTTTTCCCTCTCTCATCTGTACAAGCACATCACTTCCTCCTGCGATGATCTGTGCTTCCGGATGTTCTACAAGGAGCGCAACCGCATGTTCTACACTCTCTGCCTCATAAAGCGCTTTCATATCATACATAGCCTAAGCCTCCTTAAATCATTCCTTCTTCCTTCATCTGCCGGAAGAGATTATGTGGATTGACCGGTGCATCATTTACCCCAACTCCGGTCGCCTGATATACTGCATTTCGGATTGCCGGTGCAATCGAACATGTCGGCGGTTCTCCCAACGCCTTTGTTCCAAATGCACTGGTCGGTTCCGGATTTTCTACAAAGTATGCGCGAAGTCTCGGATGATCCATAAATGTAGACAGTTTGTAATCCAAAAGATTGTTATTCAATGCACGACCTGTCTTCTCGTCATACATCAGTTTCTCTGATAAACCAAATCCGATTCCCATGCTCATTCCGCCGTGAACCTGCGCTTCCGCAAGCGCCGGGTTAATGATCGTTCCGGCATCATGCACGTTGACGATATCCAGTAATTTTACCTGGCACATCGGAATATCGACTTCCACTTCTGCAAATGTACATCCAAACGAATATGCGTTGGATTTGATCTGCGAGGTACTTTCCGCGGACAAATGCAGACTATGGTTCAGGCTGTACAATGCCTCTGTGGAAAGTTCGCCTAATGTCATCAGCTCTCTGCCATCCGTTACACGAACGATCTTACCATCGATAATATCCAGATTATATGCCGGCATTCTTGTCAGTTCATGTGCATATTCCAAAATCCGTTCTTTTAAAAGCATTGCGGTCTGACGGATCGCAAAACCTGCCGTATACGTCTGTCTCGATGCATAAGCACCGGTTCCAAACGGCGTCACGTCCGTATCCTGACAGGAAACAACGTGTACATATTCCAACGGAACCCCAAGCACATCTGCCGTCATCTGGGTATATGCGGTATCCGCTCCCTGCCCGATCTCGGTCTCACCGAGCTGTACCTGAAGGGATCCGTCCTGATTCAGCACCATACGACAGGAAGATGTCTCCAGCGAGATCGGCCATACCGCGGTGTTATACCAGAATACTGCCATTCCGATTCCTCTTCGTATATCCCCTGTCTGATTCTGATATTCTGCATATTTCCGTTTGTAATCGATTTCTTCCATACCTTTTTCAATACATTGGTTAAAGGTGTCGGTATAAAGTTCATTCTTTGAGAATGGATCTGTGTATCCAACCGGCATCAGATTCTTTCTTCGGAATTCGATCGGATCCATTCCCAGTCTTGCCGCAACTTCCTCTGTGTGACATTCCACCGCCCACATTGCCTGCGGGATTCCATATCCTCGCATCGCGCCGGCAACCGATTTATTGGTAAATATGGTGTAAGCGTCTACTTCCACATTTTCACACGGATAAAGCTGCGGAAATGCACCTGCGCCTTTTGCTACAATGCTGTGTCCGTGTGATGCGTATGCTCCCTGATCGGAAAATGCTTCCAATTTCCTTGCGGCAAATGTACCATCCGGTCTTACCCAGGAAATGATATGACTTTTGATCGCATGGCGGACACGGGTGGATACAAATGTCTCTTCACGCGGTACATCCAGCTTCACAAGATGCCCTCCAAGCTGCATGCTCAGCCATGCACAAAGCGGCTCATACAATACATCCTGTTTATTTCCGAATCCTCCGCCTATGTAAGGTTTGATGACGCGGATCTTTCCCCAGTCTACGCCAAGCGCCTGCCCAACTACACGCCGGACAATGTGAGGGATCTGTGTGGATGTCACCACTTTGATCCGGTCTCCCTCCATTTCTGCATAACAGATAAAATTCTCAATATGACAATGCTGAACGGTCGGCGTGCTGTACCATCCCTCAACTTTGATCAGTCCCGGTTCCTTGATCGCTTCCTCGTAATTTCCTTTCTGGATCGTCGTATGTTTCAAGATATTATTCGGATATTCTTCATGGATTTGCGGCGCTCCGTCTTTCATCGATTCCATCACATCCAATACAAACGGATATTCTTCATATTCTACTTTGATCGCACGAAGCGCCTGCGCTGCGGAGACCTCATCTTCCGCTACAACAGCCGCAATGTCGTCTCCGTAAAATCTTACGCGTTCTGTCAGAACGAGCCGGTCTGCCACATCCTGATGGCTCTCATCTGTTGACCACGGATGACCTGCAGTCGGAAAATAATGCTTCTCTTTCACATCAAAACAAGTGAACACCTTTACAACGCCCGGAATCTTTTCAGCCTCAGAAACGTCTATCGACACGACGCGTCCGTTTGCAACCGTTGAATGCAGGATTCTTGCAATATATGCACTCTTATCACATAAATCATCCGTGTATCGCGTACGTCCGATCACCTTATCATATGCATCGACACGGGTTACTTTTTTCCCTACATACATCCTTTTTCCCTCCTTAAGTCCATACATTTGAAACAAATTTCACCGTTTTATATTTCCCCGTAAATGTGTTGGTCAATATAACGTTTCATTCGCTGGTACTCTTCTTCTGTGATTAATATTTTCCCTTTGTTCACCTGGATAAATCCTTTCTCCTCCAGGATTTTGATGTTTCTGCTCAAAGTCTTTGTCGAAAAGCCAATCTCTTCTGCAAGCTGCGTTCTCGTCTGATTCAGGTTCATATCGATAATCTTACTGTTCGCCGCTTTTTGTTCGTATTTCCTCACCAGATATAATACAAGCCTCTCTTTTGCCTCCAAAAACAGGTATCGTCTCGCATCTGTCGTCTGTGTGATCAGACGCCGCATATTTACCTTTGTTCTGGAATAAAGCGCCTCCGCGTCATTTTGGATCCATTCCATATAAAACGCAGCCGGAATCGTAAGCACACGGCACTTTGTAACGGTTACAACACTGATCCTGTAATATAAAAGATCTGCAAAACATTCGATCTCTCCGAAAAAATCTCCCGGGCCAAAATCTTTAAAAGAATATGCTCTTTCATTGATCGGCCAGTCAATACCTGTCACTTTCCCGGAAAGAATAATATAAATGTTGTTGCATCTCTCACCAGCTTTAATCAATGTTGTGTCCGCCTCCACCTCCGTCAACGTCATATAATACTTTACTTCTTCTGAACAATTCTGAAATAAAAGATTCATATATGCCCGCTTTTTCGGTGGCAATTCATTGAACACATCCATGGGACTATCACCTCTTTCCTTTATTATATAGATATATCATCACAGAATAAAAGGACAAATGTCTAATTTTCTCCATTATAACAAATTCCAGCAGAGTATACAAATTTCAATAAATAATCATAGGAATTTCAAATTCTTTTTGTGCATATTGCCTTTTCTTGCAAGAATACCATTTGTTCATTTTTGAAGTACAAAAAAAACAGTACCATCACTGATACTGTTCTCTCTCATCCCATATTCAAAAAATATGTCCCTTCAAAACTGCATACAAAGAATGAACATCACTTGTTCCTATCACCTGTCTGGTTATGCCCTCGACCTATTAGTAACAGTCAGCTCCATGCATTACTGCACTTCCACCTCTGCCCTATCTACCTCGTCGTCTTCAAGGGGTCTTACTAACTTGACGTTATGGGATATCTCATCTT
>NZ_JADMSO010000012.1 GCF_015560805.1 Mediterraneibacter glycyrrhizinilyticus
AAGATGAGATATCCCATAACGTCAAGTTAGTAAGACCCCTTGAAGACGACGAGGTAGATAGGGCAGAGGTGGAAGTGTGGTAACACATGGAGCTGACTGTTACTAATAGGTCGAGGGCATAACCAGACAGGTGATAGGAACAAAGTGGTGTTTATTCTTTGTATGTAGTTTTGAAGGTACATACCTTCAACAATTAAATACGGCCCAGTGGCTCAGTTGGTTAGAGCGCCGCCCTGTCACGGCGGAGGTCGAGAGTTCGAGTCTCTTCTGGGTCGTTCGTTATCTGGTAACAGATGACATGGGGTCTTAGCTCAGCTGGGAGAGCATCTGCCTTACAAGCAGAGGGTCACAGGTTCGAGCCCTGTAGGCCCCACTTATATGGATGGATTCCCGAGTGGCCAAAGGGGGCAGACTGTAAATCTGTTGGCAACGCCTTCGAAGGTTCGAATCCTTCTCCATCCATTTGATGATTCAGATCATCATTGCCGTAAAGGCTCATAGTAAGCCGATGTGGCTCAATTGGCAGAGCAGCTGATTTGTAATCAGCAGGTTATCGGTTCGAGTCCGATCATCGGCTTTATCTCAAAAAGAGATAATATAATTTAATATCGCGGGGTGGAGCAGTCTGGAAGCTCGTCGGGCTCATAACCCGAAGGTCGTAGGTTCAAATCCTGCCCCCGCAACTCAAGACGTTAAGTCTTATGCCCAGATAGCTCAGTTGGTAGAGCAGAGGACTGAAAATCCTCGTGTCGCTGGTTCGATTCCGGCTCTGGGCATTTTGTTTGCCAGAAACAGGCGGACAATATAATGAAATACGGGCGTGTAGCTCAGTTGGTAGAGCACTTGACTTTTAATCAAGTTGTCCGGGGTTCGAATCCCCGCACGCTCATGAATGAAGAACAGCGGAAACTCAAGCATAGCAAGGGTTTCCGCTGTTTTTTGCTGTTAAATATATCATGGAGATCGAAAATATAAAGAGGAGAAGTGTTTGGAAATGGTAAAAAATCTTACGGAGGGTAAACCTTTAAAACTGTTGTTTCTTTTTGCGATGCCGATGATATTAGGCAATTTATTCCAACAACTTTACAATATGGTAGATTCTATGGTTGTTGGTAAATTTGTTGGAGAAGATGCATTAGCGGCAGTAGGATCTTCTTTTCCGGTCGTATTCCTGGCAGTGGCGATCGCGTCGGGATTATCAATGGGATGTACGGTTGTGATCTCACAGCTATATGGAGCTGGTCAGATTCAAGTTATGAAAACAACGATTTTTACTGCATTGATACTTCTTGGAGTGATCGGTCTGGGAATTATGGGGATTGGTGAATTGATTGCGTCTCCGCTTTTAAAAATTCTCGGAACGGATCCGGATATCATGAATGATTCGTTGTCTTATTTGAGAATCTATTTCGGAGGGGCAATTTTTCTTTTTTTATACAATACATTAAATGGGATTTATAATGCATTAGGCGACAGTAATACACCGCTTCGTTTTTTAATGGTATCTGCGCTTACAAATATTGGATTGGATCTTTTATTTGTAATACGGTTTGATATGGGAGTAGCAGGAGTGGCATGGGCGACATTGATCGCACAGGGGATGTGTGCTGTAATCTCTTTTGTTGTTTTGATGAAACGACTAAAGCGGATGGAAAGTGAGGAAGAATGCCAGGGAATCAAACCAAAGCTGTTTGAGCGGTCTGCAGCGGCGAGGATTGCCCGTGTCGGGATTCCGTCCATGCTTCAGCAGTCTATGGTTTCGTTGAGTATGATGATGATGCAGGGACTTGTCAATTCTTATGGAAAAGTTTTTGTGGCAGGATATACCGCGGCAACAAAAATTGATACTCTGGCGATGCTTCCGAATATGAATTTTTCCAATGCGATGTCCAGCTATACGGCTCAGAATATCGGTGCAGATAAACCGGAGCGGGTAACGGCAGGGTATCGGGCAAGTATGTTAATGGTATTGATCTTTTCTCTGATCATCACGGGAGTAATTTTCTTATTTGGTCCAAATTTGTTGGGACTCTTCTTAAATGCGGGGGCGGAAGGCAGTGCAATGGGATATGGAATGAGTTACATGAAAACAGTATCTATGTTTTACGTGCTGATGGGATTTTTGTTTGTGGGAAACGGACTTCTTCGCGGCGCCGGAGATATGAAAGCGTTTATGATAAGTTCTATGTCTAATTTGTTTGTGCGCGTATTTATAGCTTATTTACTGGCACATTTTATCGGATCCAGTGCGATCTGGTGGTCTATACCGATTGGATGGGGTGTTGGAGCCAGTGTTTCATTTTTGAGAATTAAGAGTGAAAAATGGAAAGATAAGTCGCTTGTGAGATAAGTGCATAGTGAGGATAAATAAAGTAAAATGTGTAAAACTTTCTCGATATTGGAAAAGTTTGTGGATAAGTGAGAAAAGTATATTGACAGAAACCGGAAAAAAAGATAAGATTAAACCTGTTAAGTTGATGACAAGGGGAGCTTGTGTTGCAGGCTGAGAGGAAGCGTAAGACTTCGACCCATAACCTGATTTGGATAATGCCAACGTAGGATATGTCTATACCGGTGTGCTGATTTTTCGATCAGATTTTATTATTGATACGATACGAAAGATGAGTCCTCCTTGTTTTCAATCAAAGAAAATAAGGAGGATTTTTTATGTTTGATTTACTGGTAAATGCGGAGGGGGGTTTGACGACAGCCGGATATGTCGTTTGTGCGATCGCGGGGATCGCATTGTTTGTACTGGCAATTTTATTTGCGGGAAGAAATTCTGAGAAAAAGAAAATGGGAACAAGACAGCTTGTATTTTGTGCAATGGCCATTGCTTTGGCATATGTGACGTCCTATTTGAAATTATTTTCACTTCCATGGGGAGGCAGTGTGACTCTGTGCAGTATGCTTTTTATCGTGCTGATCGGAAATTGGTACGGCGTTCAGACTGGGATCTTTGCAGGTCTGGCATATGGGATTATGCAGTTTTTGCAGGAGCCTTATGTACTTTCATTTTTCCAGGTATGCTGTGATTATATCCTTGCGTTTGCAGCGCTTGGAGTTGCCGGATTTTTTGCAAAAAGCAGTCACGGACTGTTGAAAGGATATATTGCTGCGGTGATCGCCCGAGGTGCGTTTCATGCATTAGGCGGATACTTGTATTGGATGGATTATATGCCGGAGAATTTCCCGCAGTCATTAAAAGCGGTTTATCCGATCGTATATAATTACAGCTTTCTGCTTGCGGAAGCTGTGATCACGGTCATCATCATAAGTATTCCGGCAGTTGTAAAAGGACTTGGACAAGTTAAAAAATCGGCGTTGGCATAATTAAGAGGAATGTAGGATTCCGGTGGATGTAAAGTCTGCCGGAATTTTTATTGACTTTTTTAAAAATTTTTTGTAAAAGAACGAATCATTTACAATGGATTTTGACCATGTTAAAATAAAATGAATAAAGACAGGAGTTGCCGGGGGACATTATGAAATCGCTGTATGACGAACTAAAAAAATACGAACAATCTGATTTTTACGGATTCCACATGCCGGGACATAAGCGGAACGGAGGATTGACCGGAGCGGCTCTGCCTTACGGGATAGATATTACGGAAATAGATGGCTTTGATGATCTTCATCATGCAAAGGGAATTTTAAAAGAAATGCAGGAACGTACGGCAAATCTGTATCATGCGGAAGAGACGTGCTGGATCGTCAACGGAAGCACTGCCGGTATATTGAGCGCGATCATGGGATGCACAAAACGAGGCGGCGGGATTCTTATAGCGAGAAACTGTCATAAATCGGTGTATCATGCGATTGAGCTCAATGAACTGCATGCTGTTTATTTATATCCGGAAATGGACCAAAGGACGGGATTAAACGGAGAAATCCGAGTGGAAGCTGTGAGAGAAGCACTTGGGAAATATGGGAAAGAAATCCAGGCGGTCATGATCACTTCCCCGACCTATGACGGAGTGGTTTCGGATATCAGGGCGATTGCAGAAGCAGTTCATGAATTCGGCATTCCGTTGATCGTTGACGAAGCTCATGGAGCACATTTCGGGTTTCATCCATATTTTCCGGAAAATGCAAATCAGCAGGGGGCGGATGTGGTGATCCACAGTGTCCACAAGACGCTGCCTGCTCCGACCCAGACGGCCTTATTTCATATGAATGGGAATCTGGCAGATCGGGAGGCTGTACGGAAATATCTGCATATGTTTCAATCCAGCAGTCCTTCGTATATCTTGATGGCAGGTATCGATGCATGTATGGGACTTCTTGAGACGAAAGCGGATGAATTGTTTTCAAAATATGCGGACCGTCTGCAAAGAACGAGAAAGAAACTGGGAAAACTGAAAAATCTGGAATTAGAAGAATCTGAGCATTTTGACAGATCCAAAATCGTGATCTCCACAAAAAATACAATGCTTACAGGAAAGCAGCTGTATGAAGAATTGTTGGAACATTATCATTTGCAGATGGAGATGGCGGCAGGGGCTTATATCATTGCAATGACGTCGATCGGTGATACAGATGCCGGAATGGAACGGCTTGAGGACGCTTTATTTGAAATTGATATGAATTGGGAAGTTCAGAAGACGACAGATGATTTGTCTGTAAAGAGTGTGAAGATCGGAATACTTCCGCAGTTAGAGCAAATTTGCAGCAGTGGGGATGTATGGAACAGGAGAAATCGGGAGCAAAGACGGAAGTCGGTTCGATGGGATGAGGCAGTCGGTCAGATTTCAGCGGAATATGCATATCTGTATCCGCCTGGAATCCCGCTCATTGTGCCGGGAGAACGGATTTCGGAGGAAGCGATACGGCTTCTTCTGGAATATCGTTCCATTGGATTTGAAATTGAGGGATTGAAGCGGCAAGGACAGATCGAAGTTCTTTCCAAAATAGATTGTGAGAATAATTAGGAGATATTGAGGTTATAGCAATGGGAAAAATTTATTATATTATGGGGAAAAGCTCTTCCGGGAAAGATTCGGTGTTTAAAGAAATCCAAAAGCGGATGCCGGAACTAAGTCAGATCACAATGTACACGACACGTCCGATCCGAGAGGGAGAACGCGATGGGGTGGAGTATTATTTTACAGATGAGACAGGCTTAAAAAAGCTGGAAGAGGAGGGGCGTGTGATCGAACTGCGTGCGTACAATACAAAGTGCGGCGTGTGGAAATATTTTACAGTGAATGACGGACAGATTTCTCTGGACGAAAAAGATTATCTTGTGATCGGGACATTGGAGTCTTATGCGGAAATGCGTCGGTATTTTGGAAGTGAGAAAGTGATCGGGATCTATATTGAGGTGGAAGACGGCATTCGGCTGGAGCGTGCGCTGAAACGGGAACAGCAGCAGGTAAATCCCAAATATGCGGAGATGTGCCGGAGATTTCTGGCGGATCAGGATGATTTTTCCGAAGAAAAACTGGAACAGGCAGGGATAGAAAGAAGATTTTGCAATGTGGAATTTGAAACATGCGTGGAAGAAATCTGCCGGTTCATTGTTTCAGATCAGAACGGGGAACGGGTACACAGAGAAAGATAAACGACAGAAAAACCCGGACATGAGAAAAGCCGGGCTTTTATAGCACCGGCCGAAAAAGGAATGAGAGGATTAATTTATATTAAAAAAGCTGTTCGCTTTGTATGAGATTATAATAAAAAATAATTGTTTCGGAATTGTGATCACAAAATAAAGATGGTGTAAAAAACAGGAAAGAAACTATTAAGAAAATCTGATAAAAATCTGAGGGAACTATAACTTTTTCGGGAAGTATGTTATACTTAACCGTGTAGCCTGGGGAGATCCCATAACACAAAGCAGAAAAAGGGCGGCAGGTGAAGAATATGAGTGGATTTAAAGACGTAGTAGGACATAAGAATATTATACAATATATAGGAAATGCAGTGAATTCCGGGATGGTTTCCCATGCGTATATTCTGAATGGGGAAAAGGGATCCGGTAAGAAACTTCTGGCGAATCTATTTGCAATGAGCCTGCAGTGCCATGATCGTGAGGCGGACGGAGATGCTTGCGGAAAGTGTCAGTCCTGTAAGCAGGCGATCAGTGGAAACCAGCCGGATATTATCAGGGTGACACATGAAAAACCGTCTTCGATCAGTGTAGATGAGATCCGCGAGCAGGTGAACAACGATATCGTGATCAAGCCTTACAGCAGCCGTTATAAGGTTTATATTATCGCGGATGCGGACATGATGACGGTGCAGGCGCAGAATGCATTGTTGAAAACGATCGAAGAGCCGCCGGAATATGCGGTGATCCTGTTATTGACGGAGAATGCGGAAGTACTGCTTCCGACGATCCGTTCCCGATGCGTGATGCTCAAGCTTCGGAATATCAAAGACCAACTTGTAAAAAAATATCTGATGGAACAGATGGAGATTCCGGATTATAAGGCGGACATCTGTGTCGCATTTGCGCAGGGCAATATGGGAAAAGCGATCGCGCTTGCGACTTCGGAGCATTTCAATGAAGTGAAAGAAGAAGCGGTTCATCTGCTGCGCAATATTGATGATATGCAGACGGAAGAACTGATGGGCGCAGTGAAGAAATGTACGGAATTTAAGATGGATATTACAGATTATCTGGATGTGATCGCAATCTGGTACCGGGACGTGTTGATTTATAAAGCAACGAAAAATGTGGATCGGGTCGTATTTTCCGATCAGATGCGTTATATCAAAGAGCGTGCCAGCAAGAGTTCCTATGAGGGGATCGAAAATATTCTGGATGGACTGGAAAAAGCGAAAGCAAGACTGAAAGCAAATGTAAACTTTGAACTGACGATGGAATTGCTTTTATTGACAATAAAGGAGAACTAGAACATGGTGAAAGTAATCGGAGTGAGATTCCGGGTGGCAGGAAAGATTTATTTCTTTTCGCCGGGGAAACTGGAAATCCGCCAGGGAGATAATGTAATTGTAGAGACTGCCCGCGGGGTGGAATTCGGACGGGTCGTGAGCGGACCGAAAGAAGTGCCGGACGACGAGGTGATCCAGCCGCTGAAGTCCGTGATCCGTATTGCGACGGAGCAGGATCATAAGACCGAGGAGAAGAACAGAGAGAAAGAAAAGGAAGCGTTTAAGATCTGCCTTGAGAAGATCCGTAAACATGGATTGGACATGAAGCTGATCGATGCGGAATATACGTTTGACAATAATAAAGTGTTGTTTTACTTTACGGCAGACGGAAGAATTGACTTCCGCGAGCTGGTAAAGGATCTGGCGGCTGTTTTCAGGACAAGGATCGAATTGCGGCAGATCGGTGTGCGGGATGAGACGAAGATCCGCGGCGGCATCGGAATCTGCGGAAGACCGCTTTGCTGCAGTACGTATCTGTCTGAGTTTGCGGCGGTGTCGATCAAGATGGCAAAAGAGCAGAATCTTTCCTTGAATCCGAGTAAGATTTCCGGTGTATGCGGCAGGCTGATGTGTTGTCTGACGAATGAGGAAGAGACGTATGAAGAACTGAACAGTCAGCTTCCGTCCGTCGGAGATACGGTGACAACGAGCGATGGTCTGACCGGAACCGTACATTCATTGAGCGTGCTGCGCAGACAGGTGAAAGTGGTTGTCAATCTGGAAAATGACGAAAAAGAGATCCGGGAATATAAAGCGGAAGAACTGAAATTCAGACCGCGCAGAAAAAAAGCGAAAGTTTCTAAGGAAGAGATGAAGAAACTGGCGTCATTGGAGAAGCAATAGGATGACGGAAGAAAACATTTTAAAACCCGGGGAGCGTCTGGATGACCTGCAGCTTTCCGGATATTATATCATACAGGATCCGCAGCGTTTTTGCTTTGGTGTGGATGCGGTGCTCCTGACGGATTTTGCAAAAGTAAAACCGGGGGAACAGCTTTTGGATCTCGGAACGGGAACAGGCGTGATCCCGATCCTGCTTTCGGCAAAGACGAAAGGCTCCCGCTTTACAGGACTGGAGATCCAGCCGGAGAGCGCGGACATGGCAAGACGAAGTGTTTCGTATAATCATTTGGAAGAAAAAGTCGAGATTGTAACAGGAGATATAAAAGAAGCGGCGGAGTTGTTTGACGCCGCCTCTTTTGATGTGATTACAACGAATCCGCCATATATGTTAAATCATCACGGATTACAGAATGACGGTGATGCCAGAACGATCGCCCGGCATGAAGTACTCTGCACGTTGGACGATATTCTGCGGGAGAGCGCGAAGCTTTTGAAAGAAAGCAAAGGTCGGTTTTATATGATACACAAGCCGTTCAGGCTGGCAGAGATTTTGTCAAAGATGTGTCAGTACAAGATTGAACCGAAACGGATCCGGTTTGTGCATCCGTATATTGATAAGGAACCGACGATGGTGATGATCGAGGGATTAAAGGGCGGTAAATCGCGTGTGACCGTGGAACCGCCGATCATCATGTATGAAAGGGGAAAGTAAAATGATGCCGGGAACATTATATTTGTGTGCAACGCCGATCGGAAATCTGGAAGACATGACTTTTCGGGTGATCCGTATTTTGAAAGAAGTGGATCTGATCGCGGCGGAAGATACACGCAACAGTATCAAACTTTTGAACCATTTTGAGATTACGACGCCGATGACCAGTTATCATGAATATAACAAATATGAAAAAGGAAGAAAGTTGGTGGATCGGCTTTTGGAGGGACAGAATATCGCATTGATCACAGATGCCGGAACACCGGGAATTTCCGATCCGGGTGAAGAGCTGGTACAGATGTGTTACGAGGCGGGAGTTTCGGTGACCTCTCTTCCGGGAGCGGCGGCGTGCGTGACGGCGCTGACGATCTCGGGACTTTCCACAAGAAGATTTGCTTTCGAGGCATTTCTTCCAACGGATAAAAAAGAGCGGGAGAAAGTGCTGGCGGAATTGGAACGCGAAACGAGGACGATGATTCTTTACGAAGCGCCGCACCGTTTGACCAAAACTTTAGAATTGCTTAGAGATCGTCTTGGAGAGCAGAGAAAGATCACAGTATGCCGGGAATTGACAAAACGGCATGAGACTGCATTTCGTGCCACATTGTCGGAAGCGGCGGCTTACTATACGGCAAATGAGCCAAAAGGAGAATGTGTGCTTGTGATCGAGGGACGAAGCCGGGAAGAAATCGAACAGGAAGAAAAAGCAAAATGGGAAGAACTTTCGATCGAGCAGCATATGGAACAATATTTAGCACAGGGAAGCAGTAAAAAAGAGGCGATGAAACTGGTGGCGAAAGACCGCGGCGTTCCGAAACGGGAGATTTATAACTATCTGGAGCGGGATGCGAAATAAAAATTTATATTTAGGTGTTAATATCCGGATGTCGGGGGAGAAGTGTGGATGCGTATAGTACAAAACAATTCTCCAACGGCATTTTTGCATTTGAGCCGGACAAAGTTTTGCTGGTATTTGTGTTCTGTTTGTGCTATCATACTGGAAAAGCATTATATTTCTGACGGATTTCGTTCTGAGCGGTGAGAACCGCGTCCAACATTCTATTGACACATCCGGAAAATCTCAATGCTTTTGGTTTCAAATTACAACAGCAGAGAGAATTTTTCGGGAAAGAAAGTGACATATTTGTTGTTATGTGAAGTGGCAATGTGCTTTCAGTATATTTCAATGTTTATTCTTTCTGCACGATTATTACACAGGAGGAATTGCATATGGGAAACAATGAAAACATGGTAATCAATGATAACTTGGCGGCAAACGATAATGTTGTGGAGAAAGACAGCATGGTGACGAGCGATCAAACAGGAAAAAGTGATGCGGCAATGCCGGCAGTCAACCGGACGTTCAAATCAACCGTATTCATTATGCTGTTTGAGGACAAGAAAAATCTGTTGGAACTTTATAATGCAATTAGTGGAAAACATTATACAGACCCGGAACTTTTGGAAATCAATACACTGGAAAATGCCATTTACATGTCGATCAAGAATGATGTTTCGTTTCTGATCGACGGCAGGCTTTCTCTCTACGAGCATCAGTCGACGTATAATCCGAATCTGCCGCTTCGATTTTTACTTTATATTGCGAATCAATACGCAAGTATTACAAAAGATGTCAATTTGTACGGAACAAGGCTCGTAGAGATTCCGACGCCGGAGTTTATTATTTTCTATAATGGCAGAAAAGACTGCCCGGATCGTCAGGTGCTGCGGCTATCTGATATGTATACGGTGAAAGATAAGTCTTATAAGTTGGAATTGGAAGCGACGATGCTGAATATCAACGGAACACATAATCAGAATTTGAAAGAAGCTTGTCAGACGCTGAAAGAATATGCAATTTACACAGATAAGATCCGTAAGTATACAGAGAAAATAAGTCTGGAAGATGCGGTGGAACGGGCAATTTGCGAGTGTATAGATGAGGGCGTTTTAAAAGAGTTTCTGGAGAAACACAGAGCGGAGGCAAAAGCGATGAGTATCTTTGAATATGATCAGGAGAAGCATTTGCGTATGGAACGTGAAGAAGCGTGGGAAGAGGGACGACGTGAGGGTGAAGCAGATGGTCTGCGGAGAGGCAGAGAGGATGGCATTCGTGAAGGTAGAGAGTCCGGATTCCGTGAGGGCGAAGAGAAAGCGCTGCTTCTTGCAAAACGAATCTTTAAGTTATCACAGGCAGGAAAGTCATTAGAGGAGATTGCCGAGATTTGCGGGATTTCGGAAGAGAAAGTGAAACAGATTCTGGAATAGAAAAATGATAGTGTCGATGTACAAAGGACAATACATTCGGTGGGGAGAAAATAAGGTTACGTTAAGGTTTCAACCATTGTAGTTTAAGACGCAGGTGATATACTCTTTACAACAAAGAAAATAAATCATTGAAAGTTGTAAGGAGGGAACGAGATGAGTATATGGTCAAGAAAGAAAATGAAAGAAACCGGAAAGATCCGGATGCGGGGGAACTATTGGAAAGCAGTGCTTGCGGCGATCATCATCACATTTGCGGCAGGTAGTGCCGGTATGGCGGGAGGCGCATCAGTTGGATCATCTTCAGGAGCTTCCGACTCCACAGAGTCTGTGGAGTCCTCTGAATCATCGTATTCTTCGGAGAATACGATGGGAAATATGGAGGCTGAAGAGACAACGGATGATGAGATATCTGTGATTTCTTTGAAAATCGATGAAATGACGGATACAGGGTTTGCGTTCTTTGTATTCTGGGTTGTTACGGCAGCTGTAATTATTTTAGGGATAGCAGTGGTGATCGATGTATTTCTGCTAAATCCGTTGGAAATCGGATGCCGCCGGTTCTTTTACCTGAATCTGCGGGAAAATGCGGATATTAAAGAGCTTGGTTATGTCTTTGATAAATCGTATAAGAATAGTGTAAAGATCATGTTCTTTATGGATGTGAAAGTTGTACTTTGGACACTTTTGTTTATAATACCGGGTATCGTTAAAAGTTATGAATACCGGCTGATCCCGTATCTTCTGGCAGAAGATACGGAATTGGATTCCAAGGAAGCATTTGCAAAGAGCCGGGAATTAATGAAAGGAAATAAATGGCGTGCGTTTGTTTTGGACCTGTCGTTTATATTGTGGAATTTCCTGTCTGCGATGACATTTGGTCTTGTGGGAATCTTTTATTCAAATCCTTATCAATATAGTACAGATGCAGCATTTTATCAGGCAGTGAAAGAGGAAAGCTATGACAGGATATAGTATTTTGATCGCAGATGACGAGCCGGAGATCCGGGAACTACTCCGGCTCTATCTGGAAAAAGACGGGTATCGGGTTCTGGAAAGCCAGAATGGGATCGAGACTTTGGAGTTATTGAAAAAGGAGCAGGTGGATCTGCTTGTACTGGATATTATGATGCCGGAATTAGATGGATTTTCCGTGCTTCGGAAAGTACGGAAAGAAAATAATATACCGGTGTTGATCTTATCGGCAAAAGACAGCGATGCGGATCGGATCTTAGGCTTGGATCTCGGAGCCGACGACTATTTGACGAAACCGTTTAATCCACTGGAAGCCGTAGCCAGGATCCATTCCAATATCCGACGGTTTTATGTACTCGGCAGCGGAAAGAAAAAAGAAGAAGCAAGCGTGATTTGTGCGGCAGATCTGATGTTGAATCTGGATTCATGTACACTGTATCGCGGAGAGGAACAGATTGAACTGACTTCGGTTGAATTTCGACTGATGCACTTGTTTATGGAACATCCGGGAAAAGTATTTACGAAATCGGCGCTTTTTCAAGCGGGATGGGAAAGTGAATATATGCAGGATGATAACAACGTGATGGTTTGCATCAGTAAGCTGCGTGCGAAGCTTTCGGATGACGGCAATCGTTATATTAAAACGATACGGGGATTAGGGTATCGATTTTGCGGCGAGAACCGGGAAGCAAAGCCAAATGATGGGAAGTAATGAAAATAATGTTGAGCAGCGGGAGGCATTGGAGGTAAAAAGTGGGGAATGAAACGGATAAACCAACAGAACATTTGAACCGCTATTTTATTTTGCGTCTGATCGCAATGATGGTACTTGTGCTCTTTACGGAAATTATCGTAAATATGGCAGTTTCAAAAGGTTTGATCCCAATGATCAACACATATATCAATACAGAAATTTTTCCGACAGGAATCTCATCTTCAGAACGGATTTTGATGCTGCTCTCGGTGTTGTGGCTGGTTCTTCTTCGATTTTTCGATTTGACATTGGGAACATTGCTTCCGAAATCGATTTTGCTGGTGTTTGGAAATGTTGCTGAAAAATATGTTTCTTTTGGAATGGAGGAGATGGACGCGCGGAATCTGCTTTTGATATTTGTTACAGTGGCAGGAGTATTGCTTTGTTATTTACTGCCCTGTTTAATCGGGATTTTTATTTACAGCAGAATGATCGTCCGAAAGGTGGAAAAAATCCGCGAATATGACCGAAGACAGCAGGAGACGTTTACACAGAGAAGAAATCTTCTCTTGTCGGACATGGCGCACGATCTGAAAACACCGATTACGACGGTTGCAGGATATGCGCAGGCGCTTGTCGATCACATGGTGGATTCTAAAGAGAAACAGGAAGAGTATTTAAAGGCGATTCATGCAAAGTCAATGCAGATGAGCCATTTGATCACATTGTTGTTTGATTATGTGAAATTAGACAGTGAGGGGTTTGAGTTAAAAAAAGAAGAAAAAGATCTCTCCGAATTGTTGAGGGAATGTGTTGCGGGGATCTATATGGATGCAGAGGACAAGGGAATGGCGTTGGAAGTTGTGATTCCGGAAAAACAATGTATGGCGCAGATCGATCCGATGCAGTTTACGCGTGCAGTTATAAATTTGCTTGTGAATGCCGTAAAACATAATCCCCAAGGAACGAAGATTCGGGTTTCTCTGGAAGAACAGGCAAAAAACTGGTACATCCGAATTGTGGATTCGGGGTCGGAAATAGAAAAAAAGCTGGCAGAGCATATTTTTGACCCGTTTGTAATGGGAGATACTTCAAGAAGCCAGAAGAGCGGAAGCGGGCTGGGGATTGGGATTTCAGCAAAAATCATAGAGATGCATGGGGGAACATTGACACTGGAACAGCAGGTCGAGAATAGATGTTTCAACAATTCGGAAGAATATACAAAAGCTTTTTGCATAGAAATTCCCCGGCTTTTGACCGGGGAAACATATGAGTACACCGACGTTGCGGATACTACTTTACTTCGGTGATCTGTCCGTCTTTCATGAAGACGATCTTTGTTCCGAGCGTGATCGCTTCGTCGTATTTATTGGTAACATAGAGGATCGTAAGTCCAAGTTTACGGTGGATCTTTTTGACATCGCGCAGCATTTCTTCGCGCAGTTTTTCCTGTTGATGTGCGAAATCTTCATCAAGGAGCAGTACTTTCGGGTGAAATACGATTGCCCGTCCAAGCGCGGCTTTTTGCTTTTCCGAGTCGCTGACGGAACGGATTTTTTTGTGGAGGACATGAGAGATGCCGAAAAAATCCGCAGCCTGTTTTACCCGGGTATCGATGATATTGCGGGGCATATTGCGTAGTTTCAATCCGAGAGCCATATTGTCGTAGACGTTGAAATTATTGTATAGCGTATAATTTTGAAATGCCATTGCAAGATGTCGGTCGCGCGGGAGAATATCGTTGAGCAGATCGTCGCCGAGATAAATCTCTCCGGAAGTAATATCCTCAAGTCCGCCGATCATTCGGAGGACTGTGGATTTTCCGCAGCCGCTTGGACCATAGAAAGTGACAAATTCTCCGTCTGCGATGTGAAGAGAGAGATCTTTGACCGACACAAATCCGTTCGGATAAATTTTATTTAAATTTTTTAAAGTCACACTTGCCATAACGATTACCTCACATTCATTTCGAGTATCTTATTATGCTGTCCACAGCATACAAAGAACATACATTTCCGCAAGACTGCATGCTGAAGACATGTTTATTTTACCATATTAAAAAATGTAAAACAATGAGTTTGATAAACCTGTATTTTGATCCTCTATCTGATACTTGGGTTTGACAAAGAAGTATCCAGACGGTAACATAGGGAAAGACAAACAGAAAATAAGATAAGAGTGAGGTATAAAGGTAAGATGTACGAGCAGTTGATCGAGATAGTAAAACAGGCGGGAGCGATGATCCGGGAGGCGCATGAAGCGGAGATCCCGGTCTATGACAAAGAGGGGATCGCCAATTTTGTCACAAAATATGACAAAGATGTGCAGTCGTTTTTGATCCGGAATTTCCGCCAGCTTCTTCCGGAGGCGAATTTCCTTGCGGAGGAAGACGGGATCCGTCAGGAACTTGGCGACGGTTATTGTTTCATTATCGATCCGATCGACGGTACGACCAACTTTATCTTTGATTATAAATTCAGCTGCGTTTCCGTCGGTCTTGCATGGAAAGGACGGATGCAGTTCGGCGTTGTGTACAATCCATATACAGAAGAATTGTATACGGCGGTCAAAGGAGAGGGCGCATACAAGAACGGAAAGCGGATCCACAGCAGTGAAAAAGGGCTTGGGGAAAATCTGGCTGCATTTGGCTGTGCCAGATATAATTCAAATGATACGAGCGAGACGGACCGCATTTTCCGATATGCAAAAATACTGTATCTCCATACGCTTGCGATCCGAAGCAGCGGTTCCGCCGCGCTTGACATTTGCCGGGTCGCTTCGGGAAGTAATGGGATCTATGTAGAACTGATGCTCCATCCATGGGATTATGCGGCAGCATCGTTGATTCTGATGGAGGCAGGCGGATTCATTTCCACATTGGAGGGCGGAATGGTTACTCTGGATCGCCCGTGCTCTGTGATCGCGGCAGGACGGCAGTGCTGGAAAGAGGCAACACAGCTTTTTAAATCGGCAGATTGAAAATGACCGAATTGCTCAAACCATCCATCCTGCAAGCACGACGCTGGCGATGAGACCGGCCAGCGTGGAAAGAAGAGCGCCGGCAAGGGTGTAACGTGTTTTTGTTACTTTGGCAGTCATGAAATAGACGCTCATTGTATAAAAAATGGTTTCGGTGCAGGACATCGAGATCGACGCGATCAATCCGAGTCTGGAGTCTGTTCCATATTCTTTGAAAATATCCAGGAGCAATCCGGTAGCTGCGGAGGAGGAAAACATTTTCACGAGAGTCAGAGGGACCAATTCACCGGGAAAGCCGATATACAGCGTTATTTTTCCGATCAGACGGGCGAAAAATTCAAGAAATCCGGATGCACGGAGAATGCCGACTGCAACCATCAGCCCGATCAGCGTCGGCATGATCTTGATCACGGTCAGGAAACCGCTCCTTGCACCTTTGATAAAATTGTCATAGACATTGGTTCCCATCAGGATTCCGTATACGATGATCGCAAGAATGAGGAACGGCACGATAAAATCAGAAAGATATAAAAATAATTTCATAGGATGCTCCTTATCATGAGGAGATGTTATAAGGTTCTTAACAGAATATGCCGGCTCCTCGGAATAAATCTTTGTTTTTACAAATAAGTATAAGCAAAGTATTCCGGGGAGTTTTTATTTTGCGGAAAAACGTACAAAAAAATGGAACGGCAGTTTTTCAAAAATGCGCAGGGAGGGAGGAAACAGAGCAGAAGAAGAGGTGGAAACTTCCCAAATCGTCCAGGTATCTGTTAGGCGTGTTCCTAGTTGCCGGACTGGCAGCAGGTTTGTTTTTTCTTGGCAGAAAAAGCAATTCGGAGGAGGGACAGAACCGGAAATTTGAGAAATTCACGGAGCGGGTTTTTTGTGAAGAACTGGAGTCGAATACAGTAAGTCTTCATTATACGCTGCGTGAACCGGAAGCATATGGGATTGAACACAGTACCGTAACATTTGGAAATTTTACGGTAGATGGAAAAGAGACACAGGCTTCTGTGGAAAACTTACAGGAAATGTTGAAAACTTTTCTCTATGAGAAGCTGGATGTGCAGAACCGTCTGACATACGATATTTTGGAATATTATTTGGAGCTGATGGCAGATGACGCCGAATATATTTTATATGATGAGCCGCTCGGGCTGGTCAGTGGAGTGCAGACACAGCTTCCGGTACTGCTTTCCGAGTATCCACTGACGTGCAGGGAAGATGTGGAAATTTATCTGGAACTGATGCGTACGACACCGGAATATTTTGAGTCATTGATCGATTTTGAAAAAGAGAAATCAAAAGCAGGATTGTTCATGTCGGATGCAGCGGCGGATCAGGTGATGGAACAATGTACCGCATTTATGGAAATGGGCGAAAATAACTATCTGATTTCTACATTCGTAGAAAGGATCAAGCAGGTAAAAGAATTGAATGAGAGCGAGAAGAGCGAGTACATACAGGAAAATGCGCTGGCACTGAACAGCTATGTCCTACCTGCATACGGAAAGCTGAAAGCGGAAGTGCAGGAGTTGAAAGGCACAGGGAAAAATGAGCAGGGGCTCTGCTATATTCCGAACGGGACGGCGTATTATGAGCAGATTGTGCGCGAGGAGACCGGATCTGAACGAACAGTGGAGGAGATGGAAGATCTGACAAGACGACAGATCGTTGCAGATCTGGAAGCGATGGAGGAAGTGCTGGGGATCGGGCAGAATACACAGCCGAAGCGTAATGCAGATGAAAGTGCCGGGCAGGGAAATGCGGAACAAGGGGATGCAGAACAAGGGGATGCTGAACAGGAAAACGCAGGACAGGGAGATGCAGGAACCGACGCGGAGCGGGGAAACACAGTAAAAAGAAACGCTGTGGTCGAACAGGCGCAGGAGACAGCGTCTGCGCAGGTGGAAGCAGTTACCGCTCCGAATCCGGTTTCTATTTTAAAACAGTTGGAAGAGGGGATAAAAAAATGTTTTCCGGAGCCCCCCAAGACGAATGTGGATGTGAAGTATGTTCCGAAAGCGATGGAGGCACATTTGAGTCCGGCATTTTATATGATCCCGGCGATCGATGACTATCAGGACAATGTGATCTATGTCAATCAGGCACATATGGGAAATACGCTGACATTGTATACGACGCTGGCACATGAGGGGTATCCGGGACATTTATATCAGACGGTATATTATGCGGGAACGAACCCGGCTCCGATCCGGAATATTTTGAATTTCGGAGGATATGTGGAGGGCTGGGCAACTTATGCGGAAATGTGCAGTTATTCACTGGCGCCGTTTCCGAAAGCGCAGGCAGTTCTGCTCCAGAAGAACAGCTCGATTTTGTTGGGAATTTATACGTTGGCAGATATCGGGATCCATTATCATGGGTGGAGCCGCGCGGATCTGGCAGCATTTTTCTCAAATTATGGGATCAAAGATACGGCGGTGACAGACCGGATTTACGATCTGATCCTCGGAGCGCCGGGAAATTATTTAAAATATTATATCGGGTATGTGGAATTTCTGGAGTTGAAGAAAATCTGGATAAAAGAGATGGGAGCGGACAGCCCGCAGAAAGCGTTCCATGAGGCTGTGTTGAAAGTCGGTCCTGCGCCGTTTGAATTGGTGGAAAAATATATGTGGGAGATGGGAGAAGAAACATCATGAATTACCTTTGGGCGGGAATGATCGCAGTGGGAATTTTGTTCGGAGCGTTCGGCGGCAAGATGCCGGAGATCACAAATGCGGCGCTGGAGTCTGCAAAAGATGCGGTGACGCTTTGCATCACGATGATGGGGGTGATGTCGTTCTGGACAGGATTGATGGAGATCGCGACCCGGGCGGGAATCATTGAGATGGCGTCAAAAAAAATGCGTCCCCTGATCCGTTTTTTATTTCCTCAGATTCCACCGGGACATAAGGCGAATGCGCCGATCTGCATGAATTTTATCGCGAACTTTTTAGGGCTTGGCTGGGCGGCAACCCCGGCCGGGCTCAAGGCAATGGGAGCGCTTTCCGATCTGGAAAAAGAGAGGCGGGAGAAAAGAGCGCCGGGACCGATCCGGAAACCGGGAGTGGCAAGCAATGAAATGTGCACGTTTCTGATCATGAATATATCATCTCTGCAGCTCATTCCGGTGAACGTGATCGCGTACCGCAGTCAGTACGGAAGCGTGAATCCGGCAGCGATCGTTGGAGCAGGGATCGTCGCGACCGCGGTGAGCACCGCGGTGGCGGTGGCATTCTGCAAAGGGATGGGGTGGATAAAAAAGAAATAGGAAAGTAAGTGCGTGGAGAGAATATAGAAGTCCGCAGAAATGTATGCTATGATAACAGTTAACAGCAGAGTGTTTTGATTTTAAAGTGGCGCCGCCGACCCGGCGACGGACATTTCCGGGGAGCGATCAAGATGACATTGAGAAAAAAACTGATTCTTTCATTTATACTGCTCGTGCTGATATTGGGATCTGTAATCGGATATTTTTCCTATCAGGATGCAAAAGAACTGGTGCTGCAGAGCAAAGAGAAAGAAATGGCAGATACGATCAACCGAATTGATATTTCACTGAACAATTGGGTGGATCAGGTGACGACGCTGGCGGAGAATATCAAAGAGAATCCGATGGTGACAGAATTGATGGAGGAAGAAGCGGGAAATCTGACGGCAGAGGGGGAGTTTATACCTTATCTGGATGCATGGATCGACAATATGGCGCAGATGGTCGGCGTTTGTTCGGATATTTTACTGGTGGATGCAGAGGGGCAGATTCGATATTGCTATTCCGAAAGAATGTCCGGACAGGAAGCAGACCGATGGGGCGGACAGGGAACCGGGATGCCGGAGGTGATCGACGATGAGAGGTTGAAGCAGTGTGCCGTTTTGGCGGAGGAACAGCCGGAGTCGGGAAGCTGGCTCGGAATCGGAGATCCGATCTGTCAGCAGCCGGGCGATCCGGTTGTGAGTCTTGTGGTTTCACTCGACGCGGAAAATTCTGAAAAAACGGAGAATTATCTTGTGATCGAACTGCACCCGGGACAATTTAGTGCTCTGATGCTCAATAATCAGAGTATGTTTCAGAATCAGTATACATTTCTTATGGATGAGAAAGATGAGATCATCAGTTCCAACCGGAATATGACTTATGAATGGATGGATGAAGTAAAAGAAATGAGAGACTCGGGAACGAGACGATATGAGTTCGAATGGAACGGGGAAACATATTTTGCATGCAGGCAGTATAATGGACTGACCGGATGGGAGACCTATTCCGTCGTTTCGGAAAAAGATTTTTTTCCACAGGCGGCTCTTTTGCAGAGAAAGATCCTGTTTGTTGTGATCTGTGCCATGCTGGCGGCAGTGATAGGGGTATCGATCCTTTCCTATACGTTTACCCGACCGGTACGGATGCTGGCAGACGGGATGAGGAAAGTGGAGACCGGAGACTTTGAAGTTCAGATCAAAACAGAGAAAAAGGATGAGATGGGACAGCTGATCCGGACATTTAATTATATGGTGAGGGAAATCCACAAACTGGTCCATGTAGTATATCAGCAGAAACTTGCACAGAAAAATGCAGAACTGACGGCGCTTCAGGCGCAGATCAATCCTCATTTTTTATACAATACGTTGGATTCGATCAATTGGATGCTGATTGAAAAAAATGAGATGGAAATCAGTGATGTGGTTGTATCGCTGGGGGATATCCTGAAATATTCCCTGCATGGAGATGCGGATCTTGTGACATTGGAGGAAGAACTTCATTATATCCAAAGCTATTTGCGTATCCAGAAGAACCGGTTGGAAGAGCGTCTCTCGGTACGGATGAAGATTGAAGAAGACGTGATGTCGTGTCAGGTTCCGAAGTTAATCCTACAGCCGATCGTGGAAAATGCGATCCGGCATGGCATTGAGCAGATGAAAGAGGGCGGTCAGATCTGTATTTCGGCAGCTCTGGAGTCAGCAGATTTGGAAAATGAAGAAGATGCGGCCAAGTCCGCAGAAAATGAAAAATGTCTGTTTATTCGGGTGTGCGACAACGGACCGGGGATGACAGAAGAGGAACTAAAACGATGCAGAGAACAGATTTATCATACAAACAGCAGTGATCAAAACATGCAGGGAGCCGTTCTGAGTGAAGAAGCGTCAGGAGATGCTTTAAAAAGGAAACGGATCGGGATGCGCAACGTATACCGACGGATTCAGTTGTTGTTTGGAGAGCGCTTCGGACTTGAAATCGAGAGCGAAAAAGGGCGCGGAACGATCGTGACGATGCGGCTTCCGGGTGGAGGAGAATCTGAGCATATAAGTGAAAGGAAAGGAGCTGCGGAGGATGAAGATCTTGATCATAGACGATGAACCGAAAATCCGGAACGGATTATCAAATCTCCTTACCAGACGAGAGGGATGGGAGGTTGCGGGCGCTTACGAAAATGCGGCGGATGCGCTGAAATATCTCGCGGTGAATCAGGTGGATGTGATGATCACGGATATCAAAATGCCGGAGATCAGCGGGCTGGAACTGATCGCGCGTATCCGGGAACGGGATAAAAAGACTGCGATCATCATTTTGAGCGGGTACAGTAACTTTCAGTTTGCACAGCGGGCGATCGAACTTGGGGTCAGCCGTTATCTGACAAAACCGACAAATCCGAGGGAACTGATATGCGTTCTGGAAGAGACGGAAAAAAAGCTGGGCGGAAAACAAGAAAAAGAGAAAGATTCCGGAAAGATCCCAAATCTGTTTGTACAAAAGGCGGCAGACTACATAAAGCTGAATTATTCCGAAAAAATTTCGATCAAAGAAATAGCGGATCAGCTTTACCTTTCCCCGAATTATCTGAGCGAGCTGTTTAAAAAACATACGGGAAAGACCATTTCCGAATATCTGACGGAATACCGTCTGGAAAAGGCATGTCAGCTTCTGGATCATGCCGAATATCGCGTGGGGGATGTATCCGGAATGGTCGGAATCCATGACGGAAGATATTTTAGTAACATGTTTAAGAAAAAATATGGGATGACGCCGACGGAATATCGGAACCGTTGATTTGTAAAAATAGGGGGAGTGTCAGTGTACGAAGAGGCGTATTTCCCCTTATACACTGACAATATGGATAAAATATACAAAAGAATAAACGGAAATATCGAAAAACAGAAAATATTACACAAAAGCATAGGATTTACACATTGAAAAAATGTCATACTTTATTAAAATGAAAAATAGATGGGAACTGTTTTATGAATGCAATGCAGGAAAACGGTGCAGAAAAAAGATGCAGGAAAGCGGTTCCGTAAGGTCGTTATGAAAAAAGTGAAGAGAGAAGGAGGTTAAAGTATGGCAGTTTTTCAAAAGCAGACAGGGGACATTGTGGAATTGACCCCACAGGGAATGGAAGAGATCCAAAAGCATAAAAATAATTATGCAGATTCCACGAAACCGCTGAGCGGAAAAGAGAGAACATGGAGCGCCTGGGATATGGGAAATCTCTGGATCGGCATGATCGTGTCGATCGCAGTCTATCAGGTCGCCAGTGGTCTGATCGTGTCGGGAATGTCCTGGGCACAGGCATTGTTTACGATCGTTCTTGGACACACGCTTGTTATGATCTTCGCAGTGATACTCGGACATTTCGGTACGAAATATGGTCTGACGTATCCAATGCTCAGCAAAATGGTATTCGGAGCGAAAGGAACGGTAGTTCCGTCGATCGTGCGAGGCGTACTCGGATGTTTCTGGTTCGGTGTGCAGGCGTGGATCGGAGGACAGGCTGTCAACGCGATCATCACCGCATTGATCCCGGCATGGGGAAGTCTTGGGTTTAAAGGTTTATTTATTTCCTTTATTATTTTCTGGCTGATGAATGTGTATATTGCGGGATCCGGTTCCAGCGCGGTACAGAAACTGGAAAAATATGCGGCTCCGGTACTGATCGTCTTAAGCTTTATCGTTATCGTATGGGGAATCAGCACAGCGGACTGGAGTATCGGTAAACTGCTTTCCGAGCCGTCGCTTCAGGGAGATCCTACGAAGAATTTCTGGACATTGTTCTTCCCGGCGTTGTCGTCTATGATCGCATTTGACGGCGGAATTGCATTGTCTATGGCAGATTTTACGAGGAACTGTAAGACACAGAAAGCACAGTTTGCAGGACAGCTTGCGGGAGCGCCGATCATGACAGCGTTCATTTCATTTGTAGGAATCTGCGGAACAGCGGGTGCGGCGCTTGCATTCCATGAGGCGATCTGGGAGCCGGCGGTTCTGGTCAGCAAATTTGAAAATCCGATCATTGTTGTGATCTTTTCATTATTTATCATTATGGCAGTGCTGACAACGAATGTTGCCGCCAACCTTGTACCGCCGACCAATGTGATCGCGACATTGTTCCACAAAAAGGTTTCGTATAAACAGGCGGCTCTGATCGCAGCGATCCTTGCTTTATTTGCACAGCCGTGGAATGCACTGGCAAGCGCATATGAATTGATATATAATGTATGTGGAATGCTTGGCGCTCTGCTGGGACCGATTTCCGGATTGTATCTTGTATCTTATCTGTTTGAGCATAAGACAGAAATCGATCTCGTAGATCTGTTCCGTGAAGACGGAGGAAAATATAATTACAAAGGCGGATTTAATATTCCGATCATTGTGATCTTCCTTGCGTCTATGATCATTATTTTCGCTGCAAAATATATTGCACCGATCAAATTTATCTTTGATAATGCGTATGTGATCGGAAGTATCGGCGCAGGACTTGTATATTTTATTTATATCAAGATCGCGCGAAAATAAGAGTGAGTGAACGAAGTATACCCTCAGAGGACTTGCTGATCCTCTGGGGGTAGCGTCGGTGTACAAGGCGTATTTTCTCTTGCACACTGACGCTAATGTAGCTGAAAAGTGTAACAATATTTTGCACAAAATGCACGGGGAAAAGGAGGTTCTGTAATGAAAACTATCGTGAAGAATGGAAAGATCGTATCGCCATCGGAGACGTATGAGGCGGATCTCTGTATCGAAAATGGTGTGATCAGTTGTATCGGAACAAATCTGGAGCAGAAATTTGCATCCGATGAGGTGCAGGTGATTGATGCGGCAGGAAAGTATGTGCTGCCGGGCGGAGTGGACGTGCATACGCATATGGATTTGGATGTCGGATTTTCGAGAGCGGTGGATGATTTTTATGATGGAACGGTGGCGGCAGCCTGCGGCGGTACGACGTCGATCGTCGATCATATGGCGTTCGGACCGGCCGGATGCAATCTGCATCATCAGTTGAACGAATACCACAGACTGGCAGACGATAAGGCTGTGATCGACTATGGATTTCACGGAACAGTCCAGCATGTGAACGACGAGATATTGGACGAACTGGAATCGATGGTAGAAGACGGTGTGCCGAGTGTAAAAGTCTATCTGACTTATGGATTTAAGATCAATGACGACGGTGTGTTGGAAGTATTGAAGCGGATGAAAGAACTGAATGGGATCACGGCATTTCACTGTGAAAATCATGATGTGGTGGAACATTTGAAGAAAGTATATTCGGAAAGCGGAAAGACTGCGCCGATCTATCATGCGAAGAGCAGACCGAATATTGCGGAGGCGGAGGCAGTCAGGCGCGTGCTGTATCTTGCAAAACTGGCAGGAGACGCTCCGGTCTATATCGTGCATCTGTCTTGTAAGGAAAGTCTGGAAGCGGTGGAAGAAGCGAGAAAAGCCGGACAGAAAAATATTTTCGTGGAGACGTGCACGCAGTATCTGACCATGACGGAGGAGAAATATAAAGACGAGGACGGATTGAAATATATCATGTCGCCGCCGCTTCGGACAGACGCAGACAGGGAAGCGCTCTGGAAAGGTCTGGAGAACGGAGAGATCCAGATCGTTGCGACGGATCATTGCCCGTTTAATTACGGGATTGAAAAACAGATGGGAAAAGATGACTTTACGAAGTGCCCGAACGGAGCTCCGGGAGTGGAGGAGCGTATGATCCTTTTGTTCTCCGAGGGCGTGATGAAGAACCGGATCAGTTTAAATCGATTTGTAGAAGTAGCCTGCACCAATCCGGCGAAAGTATATGGTCTGTATCCGAAGAAAGGGATCCTGGAACCGGGAGCGGACGCCGATCTGATCATTCTGGATCCGGAAAGAGAACAGACGCTGACACATGCCAATATGCATGGAGCGGTTGACTACACGGCATACGAGGGCGTACCGGTGAAGGGATATATCGATCTTGTAATGCAGCGCGGAAATGTGATCGCAAAAGAGAACCGGTTCACAGGAGCGCGCGGCGCCGGTGAGTTTATCCATCGGAAGACGCGGGATCTGAAAGACGAGTCTTCCTGCCTCAGATAAAAAAGTATAGAATCTTAAGGAATACGGAATATAAAGGAGCAGGGAATGAAAAAAAGCGGGAGAAAGGAAGAGACGATCCACAGTCGGCTCCGAAGTTGCCGGGCACATAAAAATTTCATCCGATGGGTCGTGTTGGGTGTGTTTTTGTTGTGCGCTGTCTGTATCGTCTATCCTTTCTCCCCCCGAAATGAGCAGCCGGCAGGTTCTGTAAAGATGGTTGTGCTTCTTCCCGGAGAGATCGACGATCAGAGTTGGAATACCGGAAATTACAAAGGGATCATGGAGTGCCGGAAAGCATTGGATGTGGAACTTCGTTACGAGAAAAATGTATCCGAGGCGGATTCGGAAGCGATGCTCCGGTGGTATGCCGACAAGGGATATCAGTTCATCCTGGCTGCGGGAACGCAGTTTGAAGAACCAGTTTCCGCGGTGGCAGACGAGTATCCCGAAGTTGATTTTTGCATCATCAACGGACGGGAAAGCAGTGGGATGAATGTGTGCGGCGTATATCCGAAAGAAGATGAGGCAAGCCATCTTGCGGCGGTCATAGCGGGCAATCTGACCAAGAGCGGTACATTCGGGATCATAGCCGGATATCCGAGCGAACCGATGGAAGAACTTCTGGATCAGTATGAAAAAGATGTGCGTTCGATCGCAAAGCAGCGTGGTTTTCAAAAAACGGAGGTATTCCGGGCTTATGCGAACAGTTGGGAAGATGTGCAGATGGGAAAAGACATTGCGGATCAGATGATCGCGAAAGGAGCCGATCTCCTGTTTATTTATGCAAATAAAGTGGGGCTTGGCTGTATTGAGTCGGCGAAAGAGAATGGTGCGAAAGTGATCGGATTTTCGGAAAATCAGAACCAGATTGATTCGGATACGGTTGTGGCATCTGTTGAATTTGATTTCGGGGCAATTTACAAATGGACGATCTCTCAATATCTGGTAGGTGATCTGAAAGGGAATAAAACTTATGGCATCGGGATAAAAGAACATATTTTTAAACCGGTATATTCCGATGCAGTGCCGGAGGAGATTCGGAAAAAGATTGAGGAAGAGATGAGAGTCTGATAAAATGAAAAGAAAAAGGAGGGTTACTTATGAAGAAACAGACAATCGCAGCCGCATTGGCAGCGGCGCTTGTAGGAAGTGCATTTTTGGGAACAGGAATGCAGACTGAGGCAGCACAGTGGATGCAGGATGGAACAGGCTGGTGGTATCAGGAGGACAATGGATCTTACCCGGCAGGAACATGGAGCTATATCAATGACGCCTGGTATTATTTTGATGGATCAGGTTATATGCTGACCGGCTGGCAGTGGATCGGTGGAACGTGGTATTATCTGCATTCAAACGGAACGATGGCGGCAAATCAGTGGGTAGGCAACTATTACCTGACGGATTCCGGTGCGATGGCGGTCAATCAGTGGATTGGCAATTATTATGTAGGCAGTGACGGTGCGTGGATACCGGGATATGGTTCGCAGTGGATACAGGATAGCAATGGCTGGTGGTATCGTCACAGCGACGGCGGATATGTAACGAACGGATGGGAAAATATCGGTGGTACCTGGTATTACTTCGACGGAGCAGGCTACATGATGACTGGCTGGCAGTGGATCAACAATTCCTGGTACTATCTGCATCCGAATGGATCAATGGCAGCGAATCAGTGGATTGGAGATTATTATCTGACAGCGAATGGATCGATGGCAGTAAGCCAGTGGATCGGCGGCTATTATGTAGGTGCAGACGGATGCTGGGTAAGACGGACATTTGGGGAACTGTTTGGCGTACAGTCAAAAGATTTTGTATTTAGCAGCGGCGCTGGGGGATGGGGAACCGAAATGACCGTATATGCGGATGGAACATTTACAGGAGTGTACAGTGATTCCGATATGGGAGATACCGGATATGGTTATCCGAACGGAACACGGTATTATTCAGAATTCAGCGGAAGATTTGTAAATCTGGAAAAAGTAAACTCGAATACCTATTTGGCATATCTGGAAAGTTATGAATGCACGCATGAAAAGGGTGATGTCTGGTATGAAAACGGAATCCGTTATATCGCGGCAGACCCATATGGAATCGAAGGTGGACATCCGTTTTATTTCTATCTTCCGGGAAGTAACATTGACAGTTTGCCGGAAGGATATAGATGGTGGTTATTAGGACCTGGTTATAACAATTATGAAACACTTCCGGTATTCGGAATCTATAATTTGAACATGGAACTTGGATTTTACGGAGTATAAGGATATCGTCAAATCAGCAGGATGATACGGGGCTGAGTTTCCAGTCATAATACATCCCTCTCTATGCATACGATACATGTAGAAATCGTACAAGCATAGGGAGGGGTGTTTTTTGGTAGAAAAGAAAGAGGGGCAATTGCCGGAAGAAAGGAAACGTGTTACGGAGAAATGCAGAAGTATCGTAGAGACAAACCGGGAGACGGGGCTTACGGAAACCGAGGCAGCAAAAAGGCTTGCCGCCGACGGAGCAAATGAACTGGAGCAGGAAAAAAAGAAAAGTCCGGGCGCGGCATTTTTGGAGCAATTGAACGATCCACTGATCTGTGTTCTGCTGGTCGCGGCGTTCGTGTCTTTTTTACTGCATGAGATCAGTGATGCAGTGATCATCGGAGTGGTAGTTCTTGTCAACGCTGTTGTCGGTGTGATTCAGGAGGGAAAGGCGCAGAAAGCATTGGAGTCTTTGAAAAAGCTGACAAGTCCCCGTGCGGTTGTGCGCCGTGACAGTGTGGTGAGGGAGATTGCTGCCGCGGAACTGGTGGTCGGGGACGTCGTGATCCTTGAAACAGGTTCACAGGTTCCGGCAGATCTGCGTCTTGTTCAGGCATGGAATTTAAAGATCGAGGAGTCTGCGCTGACAGGAGAATCGGTTCCGGTAAAAAAGACTTCTGAAAAACACGAGGTGGAAAAGACGGCGGTCGGTGAGCGGAAGAACGAGGCGTTTATGTCCACGCTTGTGACGGCGGGACGCGGAGAGGGAATTGTCACGGCGACGGGAATGCAGTCGGAAATCGGAAAAGTCGCGTCGATGATCCGGGCAGTTCCAAGAGAGTATACGCCGCTTCAGAAAAAACTTGCCGAACTGGGGAAACTGCTCAGTGTCGTTTCCATCTTGCTTTGTGTGCTGTTGTTCGGGATTGCGGTCCTGCAAAAGCGGAATGTAATTGAAATGTTGATCACAGCGATTTCGCTGGCAGTCGCAGCGGTTCCGGAGGGGCTTCCGGCAGTTGTGACGATCGTTCTTGCGATGAGTGTGTCGCGCATGGTACGGGTCAATGCGATCGTGCGGAAACTTCCATCTGTGGAAACATTAGGCGCGGTCAATGTGGTCTGTTCGGATAAGACGGGAACTTTGACACAGAATAAAATGACCGTGACAGCTTGCTATGTCAATGACCGGCATATACCGGTTTCGATGCATAACATCCGGCAGCAGGCGGAGATTCCGGAAATGTTTCTCCGGGGGCTTGCGCTTTGTCAGGATGCGGAGGTGACAGGGGAAGAAGCGGTTGGAGACCCGACGGAACTGGCGCTTCTTCAGATGGCGGAAACATGCGGAATCCGGAAGAAACAGTCCGAACAGCAATATCCCCGTATCGGAGAGCGGTCTTTCGACTCTGTGCGGAAGATGATGACGACTGTGCATCGCGGAGACGGCAGGGATTTTGCGTATACGAAAGGCGCGCCGGACGTCGTACTTGGGCGATGTACAAAAATCCGGATAAACGGAAGTATTTTGCCGCTCGGGGAAGCGAAGAGACGGAAGATACAAAACGTGTTGGAGGAAATGTCTTCTCAGGCGCTTCGCGTACTTGCCCTCGCAATGAAAACGGACGGCACGAAAGAGGAGCTTTTACAAGAAGAAGATCTTATTTTTCTCGGACTTGTCGGGATGAAAGATCCGATCCGTCCGGAAGCAAAGGATGCGGTCGCGAAATTTAAAAAAGCATCGGTGCAGACGGTGATGATCACCGGCGATCACGCAAAGACAGCTCTTGCGATCGCACAGGAACTGGGGATCGCAAGAAAAGCAAAAGAGTGTATGACAGGGGAAGAACTGGAAAATCTGACGGATATTGAACTTGGGAATCGTTTAAAGGAAGTCCGCGTATTTGCAAGAGTGTCGCCGGAACATAAAGTCCGGATCGTGCGCGTGCTGAAAAAACTGGGGAACGTTGTGGCGATGACAGGAGACGGCGTCAATGACGCTCCGTCGCTTCGGATGGCAGACATCGGGATCGCGATGGGAAAGGGCGGGACTGACGTGGCAAAACAGGCGTCCGATATGATCCTGGCGGACGATCATTTTGCCACGATCGAAAAAGCGATCGAGGAGGGGCGGAGCATTTACCGGAATATCAAAAAGACGGTATTGTTTCTGTTGTCCTCCAATTTCGGGGAGATCATCACAATGTTTACGGCAGTTCTGTTTGGGATTGCCTCTCCTTTGAAAGCCAGCCATATTTTGTGGATCAATCTGATCACCGATTCGCTTCCGGCTCTGGCGCTTGGAATGGACCATAACGATAAAGAACAGTTGATGAAAATGCCGCCGCGCGGAGCGAAAGAGGGACTGTTCGCCAACGGCGGACTTGCCTGTACGGTTTTTTACGGCGTGCTGATCGGAGGGATCAGTCTGGCGGCATTTTTAAAACTTCCATGGGAAATGCTCCATCAAAACAATCTGCCGTTTGATCCGGCACACATTATGGAGGTATTTTCGGACGGAGCGGTGCTGGCAAGGGCGCAGACATACGCATTTACCGTACTCGGGATGTCTCAGTTGTTCCATGCGTCGGGGATGCGGGATGTACGGACGTCGGTATTTTCAAGAAAACGGAAGTTTAATCCGGTGCTGGTAGGAGCTTTCGCAGTCGGATTTGTGCTGCAGCTTGCAGTGACGGAAGTGCCGTATCTTGTGACTATGTTCGGAACAGCTCCTCTTGCTGCTTCTGAATGGATATCGCTTCTTTTCCTTGCTGCTTTCCCGATCCTGACACATGAGATGTTTGTCATATTGTTCCGGGCGGATGATCAGGCAGAGACGGCGAAGCTTCCGGAGAGAAAACTTGCCAGACATTCCCGAAGTGTCGTATAATAGAACAACAGCGTCAGTGGACAAGGGGAAACTGTTTTCTCATTGTACACGAACGATAAGTATTGACATTGGAAGGAGAAGCTATGCAGTTACGTTTTGAAATACCGGATTCGTTCTGGAGCCTGTTCCGCTCGGTCAACCGGGAAGTCTATATAGATGCGCTGCTTTGTATCAATGAAGAATATCAGTACAGTAATTATTTTCTGACAAGGGAAATCTGTATCCAGGCGCTTAGCGACTTATATGTGAAACAGCAGATCGAACTTCGCAGAGAAGAAGATGAGACCGAAATCGATCTTCTGGAGACACCGGCTTCCCGTATTTTGAACTGGCTGTTAAGGACGGGGTGGCTGAAAAAGGTCGAAGATTACAATACATTGGTGACCAATATCGTGATCCCGGACTATGCGGCGGTGATGATCGACGCATTTGAACGCCTCACATCGGAAGATATGGAAGAGACGGAAATTTATATTCAAAATGTATATGCAACGTTATTTTCTTTCCGGCATGATACAAGAGTCAATTTGAATATGCTGCGGACGGCTCTTGTCAACACGCGGCGGCTGAATAAAGCGCTTCAGGATATGCTTCATAATATGGACAAATTTTTCGCACGGCTCCTGGAGCAGAAAACATACGGGGAACTCTTGCAGGAACATCTGGAGGGGTATGTGGAAACGATCGTGCGGAAGAAATATCATATTTTAAAGACTTCCGATAATTTTTACCTTTACAAGACCGATATAAAAAGGGTGCTTCAGGAAATGCGGGAGGATGAGGAGTGGATCGAAAATGTGCGGGCGCAGTCCAAAGCGATGGGGGATACGGGAGAGGACGTACTGGAACTTCTGGATCTGATCGAGAGGGGATTTGATGATATTGAGCACCGTATTTCCAACATGGACAAAGAACATACGAAATACGTCCGCGCCACGGTGAGCCGTCTGAATTATCTGCTCAGCGCCGAGACCGATACAAAGGGACTGGTTGTGCAGCTTTTAAACCGGATCGCGGAGGATCCCGAGACAAGGATAAGGAAAACCGGGGAAAAGATGAATCTCTCACAGTTGGAAATATTATCGGAGAGATCACTTTACAAACGGAGAAAGGCGAGAAAAGATTTCATCAGCCGGATGGCAGTGGAAGAAGCGGCGGAAGATCTGGATCGGGAAGACGTGCTTCGGCTGAACCGGATCCAAGTGCGGTACAGCCGACAGCAGATCGAAGAATTTATCCGGTCGCATATGGTGGATGATGTGATGGATGTCAGCACACTGCCGTTGGAGGATGATGAGACATTTGAAAAGCTGATACTGGCTTATGATTACAGTACGCGCCGCAGCAGCAAATACCGGATCGCAGAGGAAGACGCTTTGATGATCGAGAACGGAAGTTATCGTTATCCGGCATTGAAATTCGTCCGGCGCGGCGTATAGGCAGTGACTGTGGCGTGCAGATAGCGATAAAACATTGCTTGCTATTTATTTTTGCAAGGAAAGACAGTGACAGAGGAGCATAACAGAGGAGTACATATGATTGACTATTTTGAGCAGTTGATACCGGAAGAACAGGAGGGAATCACCGAGGTGATCCAGACATTATTTCGTCAGACCTTTCTTTTGGAACGGAAATTTGACCGCCGTCTGGGGAGGATGCAGTATACGCATGAATATCGTGTATGCAGTAAACATTTTGAATTTTTGAAATTATATTTTGCGGCGGCGGGGATTACATTGAATGAAAATGTCCAAATGGGTCTGATCTATATTCAGGGAGAAACGCTTTGGGGAGAGAAACTGCCGCGGCTTGCGACGATTTATCTGCTGATCCTGAAACTGATCTATGATGAGCAGATGGCTTCCGTTTCTTCGAGCAGCCATATCGTGACGACGCTCGGGGCGATCAACGGAAGAGCCGGGGAGTTCGGCGTGCTTCGGACATTGCCGTCTCCGACGGAGATCCGGCGGACGGTGGCGCTTTTGAAGCGGTATCAGGTGATCGAGCCGCTGGATGTGCTGGAGGAATTGAACGAATCCACAAGACTTGTCATTTATCCGAGTATTCATGCGGTGCTGTCGGGAGACGATATCCGGGCGCTGCTTCAGACGTTCGGCGAGGCAGATGAGAGACAGGAACGTCTGGAAACGGAAGACGATATGAAAGAAATAACGGGAGGAACGACGATTGGAGAAGACACAGGCGTTTCAGGCGCTCTCTAAGATCTGCCTGAACAACTGGCATTATATAGACAAAAAAGTATTGACGCTGAATGAGGGGATCAATTTCTTTACCGGACATTCGGGAAGCGGAAAATCGACGGTGCTGGACGCACTGCAGATCGTACTTTATGCGGATACGGACGGACGACGGTTTTTCAACAAAGCGGCCGCCGATGATTCCGACCGTTCGCTGATCGAGTATCTGCGCGGTATGGTCAATATCAGCGAAAATAATGAATCCCAGTATCTGCGGAATCAGAACTTTTCCAGTACGATCGTGTTGGAACTGGAACGGACGGATACGCGGGAAAAACAGTGCGTCGGCGTTGTGTTCGATGTGGAGACTGCGACAAATGAGATCAGCCGTCTCTTTTTCTGGCACACGGGCAGTCTGCTTGAAAACCAGTATCGCGCGGACAGGCGGTGCCTGACGACGGTGGAAGTGCGGGAATATCTGCAGAGAACGTTTGCGGCGGATCAATTTTATTACGGACCGAGCAATGAAAGATTCAGGCGGCAGCTTTACGACATTTATCTGGGGGGACTGGACGGAGAGAAATTCCCCCGTCTGTTCAAACGTGCGATCCCGTTTAAGATGAACATCCGGCTGGAAGACTTTGTGAAAGAATACATTTGCATGGAGCAGGATATCCATATCGAAGATCTGCAGGAAAGTGTGATGCAGTATGGGCGGATGCGCAGCAAGATCGAGGATACGCTGGAAGAGATCCAGAAGCTGACCGAGATCGGGGAAGTCTATCAGACGTTTGATGAAAAACAGCAGAAAGCAGTAAGCTGCGCGTATCAGATCGCCCGTCTTGAAATGCTGTATCTGGAGCAGAAGATACAGGAATACCATGACCGCGTAAATGGGCGGAAAGAGGAGATCGGGCAGCAGAAGATACGGCAGGCAAAACTGGAGGAAGAGCAGAGGCATCTTCAGAAAGATTATGAAGACGTGCTCGTCCGGATCGCGAACAGCGGGTATTCCGGTCTGGAAAAAGAACTGGAAACGCTGAACGAGACATTGGAGCGCCTGGCAGGAAGCAAGGCACGCTGGCAGCAGACGTCGGAACGGCTGAAAGAGTGGAAAGATCAGGATGTGACGCCGAACCAGACGATCTGGGATATTGACCGTTTCCTGAAAGGGACGATCTCGGAGCAGGAGATGGAGCGTCTCCAGAGCAGCCTCAAAGAGATGCGGCAGGAATTGGAAGAGGAACGGCAGGAAAATGCGTCTAGACTGAAAGCGGTCAAGAAAGAAGAAAAAGAGGCGCGGGAAGAGCTGAAAGAATTGAAGCAGGGGCGGAAAGCCTATCCGCGGGAGCTGGAAGAAGCTCGTTATGAACTGCGGAACCGTCTGCAGGAGTATTGTGGGAAATTTGTGAACGTGCAGATCCTTGCCGATCTTCTGGATATCAAAGACGAACGGTGGCACAATGCGGTGGAGGGATATCTTGGCAATAACAAGCTGCTTCTTGTTGTGGAGCCGCGGTATGCCCGGGAGGCATTGGAGATTTACAAGGAGATGGATAAGCGGAAATATTGCCGTGCCGCAGTGCTGGACACAGAGCGGGTCATGGAAAACGAGCATGCGGTCCGCCCGGGCGCGCTGGCGGAGGAAGTGACCGCAAAGACCGATTATGCGGCGGCTTATATCCGGTTTTTCCTTGGAAATGTGATGAAATGCGAATCCGTCGAGGAACTGCGGGAGTGCCGGATCGGTATCACGCCGGACTGCGTGCTGTATCACAGCTACCGTTTGCAGCATATCAATCCGGATCTGTATACAAGGCGCGCATATATCGGGGAGACCAGTATGCGCAAACGTATCCGGCAGTTGGAATTGAAATGTGAGGAACTGCAGAATGAACGGCTTCCGCTTCAGGAGGCGGAGGTGAAGATCCGCAGGCTTTTGGAACTGGAAATGCTTCCGCAGCCGACAGACGATTATATGCAGTGGATCAAAGATGCAGACATGATCTCGGATAAGGAAAAGAGAAAGAAACATTTGCAGGAGCAGATGGAACAGCTCCGGGAAGAGTCGGTGGCAGTGCTGGACGCGCAGAAAAACGAGCTGATGGAGCTGATGGAAGAAAAGAAAGCTTCGGTAGATCTGGTGAAGCGGGAAATCTGGAAAAATGAAAAAGATATCGACGGATATCAGCGCGCGATCATCGATCAGGAAGAAGCGTTGGCGGTGAAAACAAAAGAAGTGCAGGCGATGAGTGGGAAAGAAGTACATGATTTGGAAACGGAGTTTCAGGAATTTCTCGCCGCGAAGAAATCCGTCAATTATGATTATCTGAGGCGGCAGAAAGTATCGGAACAGCAGCCGCTTCTCGAGCAGGCGGAGCGGGAATATCAGAAGCTGGTGGACGTCCGCAGCGCGTATTTGCGGACATATCCGAACCGGACGTTTTCCGCAAGCGCGCGGGATAATACGGCATATGAGAAATTGCTGGAAGAATTGCAGTGCGGCGATCTGGAACGATACAGGGAATCGGCAAAGGAACAGGCGAAATCTGCGGTGGAGCATTTTAAGGATGACTTTATCTTTAAGATCCGCGCGGCGATCCGGGATGCCTATCAGCGGAAAGACGAGCTGAACCGGATCATCAGCAAACTGGATTTCGGAAAAGACAAATATCAGTTTGTGATCACGAAAAATAAAGGCGCGGACGGCAAATACTATAAGATGTTTATGGATGATGCGCTGCAGATCGATCCGATGCAGCTTAGTCATACGATGGACAATCAGCTCAATATGTTCACAATGGAGCATGAAGAAGAGTACGGTGAAATGATGAACGAACTGATCAACATTTTCATTCCGCCGGAAAATGCGACCCGGGAAGAACTGGATGAAGCCAAGAAAAACATGGAAAAATATGCGGATTACCGGACGTATCTTTCTTTTGATATGCAGCAGATCGTGTCGGGAAAAACTTCCGGGGAAGAGACCGATATGCATATCGGGCTGAGCAGGATGATCCGGAAAAATTCCGGCGGTGAGGGACAGAACCCTCTGTATGTAGCGCTTCTCGCCAGCTTTGCGCAGATTTACCGGATCAACCAGACTTCGCGGATCCGGAGAAATCCGACGCTTCGGCTTGTTGTGCTGGACGAGGCATTTTCCAAGATGGATGCGGAAAAAGTGGCAAGCTGTATCTCGTTGATCCGCGGACTCGGCTTTCAGGCGATCATCAGCGCGACCAACGATAAGATCCAGAATTATCTGGAAAATGTGGACAAGACCTTTGTGTATGCCAATCCGAATAAGAAACACATTTCCATACAGGAATTTGAACGGACGGAATTTGGGGCGTTAGAAGATGAGTAGAAACAATGAGCAGAAACAGGAGGGATCAGATTGAAGTTAATGATCGCATCAGATATCCATGGTTCGGCATTTTACTGCCGTTCCATGATCGAAGCATTTGAGCGGGAGGAGGCGGACCGTCTCCTGCTTCTCGGAGATATATTGTACCATGGTCCGCGCAACGATCTTCCGGCAGAGTATGCGCCGAAGAAAGTGATCGCGATGCTGAATCCATTGAAGCGGAATTTACTTTGCGTCCGTGGAAATTGTGACACGGAAGTGGATCAGATGGTGCTGGAGTTTCCGGTACTGGCGGAATATTGTCTGCTGGAACTGGACGGACAGACGATATTTGCGACGCATGGGCATACATGGAACCCGGCGAAACAGCCGATGTTAAAAGGCGGGGACATTCTTCTGAACGGGCATACCCATGTCCCTGCAAATGAAGAATTAAAAACGGAGTCCGGGGAAGTATGCAGATATATGAATCCGGGATCCGTTTCGATACCGAAAGAGGATTCGCCGCATAGTTATATGATTTATGACAAGGGGACATTTTACTGGAAAAATCTGGAGGGAGAGGTATATCAGACATGGAAGACAGATTCGCATTGCTGATCGACGCGGACAACGTATCCGCAAAATATATCAAACCAATCTTGGACGAGCTGTCCAAGTACGGAAACGTAACATACAAACGAATATACGGAGACTGGACAAGCACCTATAATTCCAGTTGGAAAGAGGTGCTTTTACAGAACAGCATCACGCCGATCCAGCAGTTCAGTTATACGCACGGAAAAAATGCAACCGATTCGGCGATGATCATCGATGCGATGGACATGCTGTATACGAGTGAACTGGAGGGATTTTGTCTTGTATCCAGCGACAGTGATTTCACAAAACTGGCAAGCCGTCTCCGGGAGAGCGGGCGCATGGTGATCGGTATGGGAGAGAGTAAGACGCCTGCTCCGTTCCGAAAAGCGTGCGATATTTTTACCGAGTTGGAATTGCTTCTGGAAGACAATACATTGGGAAATACAGTGATCGCTAACCCGGCAGTCAAAGGCGAAAAACAGGCGGCGAACGCGGCGGCAGCAAACGGAAACGGCAGCGGAAACAGTGAAAATAAGAGTTCCCGAAAAGCAAGCGTCAATGCGGTCGGAAAAAACCAGATTGAGGAAGCCGTTGTCAAGATTATCACGGAAAATCAGAATAATGATAAAGAAACCGGGCTTGGCGAAGTGGGAAGCCGTCTTGTGAAACTATACCCGGATTTTGATGTGCGCCGGTATGGTTACAGCCTGCTGTCCAAATTCCTGGAGACATTTCCAAAGCTGAAACTGAAGCAGGACGGCACGCAGGTGACGGTCATGCTGTATGAAGACAAGAGTAAGAAAGAGATGCTGGAAGAATATTTGATGCAGCAGATCATTTCGGCGGGGGCGCAGGGAATTTCTCTTGGAACACTCGGAAACCGGATCCGGAACAAATTCGGGGATTTCAAAGTGCGGGATTATGGCTATTCCCAGTTTAAACAGTATGTGCAGAGCTTTGAAAACGTGCGTGTCGAGGATGACGGAGAGCAGAACTGGGCAGTTTATCAGAGGTGAGAAGAGATGCTGAAGATTTATTTAGGAGAGATGGAAGCGCAGTGCGGCAGCAGTTACTGTGGCTGCGCCATCACCATCACCTGCGTGATATATTCTTCCTCCGACTGGATCACAAAATCATTCATTCCTTTTTCGTAGGCATAACCGGTCAGTTTCAGGTTGTGTGATCCGGCATAGCGAAGAAGCCGGTCATATGTCTCGGGAAGCTTATCCCAGCCGCCTTTCGCATAGGTGCAGAGATAGGTTCCGGCCGGTTTGGTGAAAAGATCTTTTTGGGTGTGAGGATCCAAAGCCGGAGTGAACAGACCGTCATATTCTTCAAAATCTTTCCGTTGTATTTTGTCAATGGAGAGATAACTGCCGACACCTGCGCGGCACTGCTTGATTCCCCACATTTTTTTAATATAGGAAAATAAATCTTTCATTTCATCGTCACGGAATGTAAAAGGCGCTGTCAGATAAGTTTCCTGCGGACATTGGACCAGATGGATGCCTGCGTCTTTTTTTGTCTCGCAAAGACGGAGCTGCTGTTTTTTCGTCTGGAGCAAATCTTTTGTCTGTTTTAATTTTTCGATTTTTTGATCGATTTCTTTTGTTTTCTGGTCTACAATGGCGATAAAATCTTCTGCATTGGGCGCATCCAAATAAGATTTGATCTCCTCGATACTCATATTTAATTCTTTTAACATTAAAATATATTCAAAATGGATGCTCTGTGCACTGTCGTAATAGCGATAATGATTGTCGCCTTTTGTTTCGGGGGAAAATAATCCGATAGAGTCATAATAATGCAGGGTACGTTTGTTGACTTCATGAAGCGCGGCAAATTGCGCGGTTGTCAGTTTAGAAAAATCTTCTTTTCTTTTCATATTTTTCTCCTTGACTTTACAGTTACTGTATACTTTATGCTCATTGTATCGAAAAAAAGCAGGAAGCGCAACATGGAAATATATCCGGAAAACAGATTTTGGAAAACATATTTCGGAAAACGGATTTCGGAAAATGGATTCCGGAAAACGAGTTTTGAGAAACGGGTTCAAAAGTGTGCGCAAGTCAGGAGAGGAGAATTTTATGAAAACGGAAGTAAATTTACGGGCATTTCAGAAAGAAGATACAGAAGCGATCGAGGCAATTATCAGAGAGGCATGGCATTATGATGATCTTTGCAGTCATAAGACGGCATGCAAACTGGCGCGTGTATTTTTGAGCAGTTGTCTGGCAAATCAGACGTATACGAGAGTTGCGGAGATCGACGGTAAACCGGCAGGCATCATCATGGCGAAGAATATCGAAGAACATCATGCGCCGCTTCGGTATCGGATACGGCAGTGGCGTGCAATCCTGTCGGTAATGCTTTCCAAAGAGGGACGGAAAGTGTCAGGGATCTTCGGAGGAGTCAACGACATTGATAAGGCGCTGCTGGCAGAGGCACAGACACAATATCAAGGGGAAGTTGCATTTTTTGCGGTATCGTCGTCGGTGCGGGGAAAAGGCGTCGGAAAGATGTTGTATCGTAAAATGCTGGATTATATGAGAGCGCACAGCATTGAAAAATTCTTCCTGTTCACAGATACAAGCTGTAACTATGGATTTTATGAACATCAGGGAATGCAGAGAAGATGTGAAAAGCAGAAGACATTTGAGATAGACGGTAAAAAAGCAGAGATGACGTTCTTTTTGTATGATGCGGCAACAGACTTGCAGGCAATCTGAAAATCTATCGGATGAGAATAATAGGATTAGAATCGATGAGGAAAAGGCGATTGGGCATAAAAAGGTGACCGGAAAGTGACCAGAGCGCAATCGTCAGATGTTTCCAAAACAGCGAAAACCCGCTAACCACAAGGGCTAACGGGTTTCGTTGTTTTATAGTTATCTAAAGGAATGAGAGTAAAGTGCGGCATCCCGGTTAGCCGGGATACCAATACTTTATGAGGGGGGAGATAGTTGTTTATCAACTATCTGAATTTAGTATATGCAAAAAATGTGGCCAAAATATGTTGAATATATAAAACAAATCGAAAAAATATTATGAAACTCTAAATTTCCGCGGAATTTCTCCGGAGTTAATCCCGTTTACGATATACGAAGTATCTGACCGGCGTAGATTAGATTTGGGTCAGCCAGATGATTTAACGCAGCGAGAGCATTTACCGTAGTGTGATACTGCAATGCGATCTGGCTCAGTGTATCTCCCGGCTGAACGGTGTAATATAGAATAGAAGCATCGGCATTTTCGGGAATACGAAGTGTCTGACCGGCATAGATCAAGTCTGGATCAGTCAGATCGTTCAGGGAGGCAAGTACATTTACGGTGGTTCCAAAACGGACCGCAAGCTGGCTTAGCGTGTCACCCGGCTGGATTATATAAGTAATATAATCAGGAGGTTCAGGTTCAGGTTCCGGGGATGGGGAAACCGGAGCGTCGGAGAGGTGGTTCAGACCGGCGGTATGGATGATCGTCGGATAATCGATGAATCCGGCATCGAGGTCTACATTTCCGGAGATGCCGGGGATCGTTCCCTCGTTTGTATATTGCCAGATTCCACAGTTTGTTCCGTCAAACTGTTCGTTATAATAAGCATACCAGAGCGCATAGCGGTCAGAAAAATCCGATGGCAGGTATTGTGTCAGGAAGTTGCGGTTGCTGTAATACATTGCAAAATAGCCGCGTTCCTCAAGCCGGTTGCAAAAGGCGGTTACGATCTGTGCAGCGAGCTGCGGGGTGATCGTGACTCCGTTTTGTGCCGCGTAGTTTAGCGTTGCCTGTTCTATATCATAGCAGATCGGGTAGTCGAAGCGGTGGGAGGAAATTGCGTCGAGACATCCGTCCGCTTCCTGCCGGGCTGTCTCGGGGCTGATCGCATAGCAGAACCAGTAGGCACCGACCGGGATCCCAAGCCGGTTGCATTCGGCGGCATTTCGGTGAAACTGGCGGTCAACGGTTCCGAAACCATATCCGGCGCGAAGCATGGCAAACTGATAACCGGCAGACTGCACCTGCGTCCAATCGATCGTTCCCTGAAATTCACTGACATCAAGTCCTTTTTGTGACATAAGAAAACTCCTTTAAATAAGCGGGATAGAATATTTACCCAAAGCGAACACTTTGTATTGAAAGTGTTCGCTTTGGGTACTAATATATGCGGATAAAGAAAGAGATGTGCATCATTTCCAAGTTAAGAAATTCCTAAGATTTTCCCCAAACCTCCTTAAATTTTCTTCTATATCATGTATACTGTAAGGGAGGTGATGAAAATGTATAATATTTTAGTATGTGATGATGACAAAGCGATCGTTGAGGCGATTGAAATATATTTGAGCCAGGAGGGCTACCATATCCTTAAGGCTTACGACGGAGAGCAGGCATTGAAGATATTGGAGACAGAAGAAGTACATCTGCTTGTGCTCGATGTGATGATGCCGCGTCTGGACGGAATCAGGGCAACACTTAAGATCAGGGAAAAACACAGTATCCCGATCATTATTTTGTCGGCGAAGTCAGAGGATGTGGATAAGATCCTCGGGCTGAATGTAGGGGCGGATGATTATGTGACGAAGCCGTTTAATCCATTGGAACTGGTTGCGCGGGTGAAATCACAGCTGCGGCGCTATACACAGCTTGGCGGCACGGCGAAAAAAGAGTCGGAGCATGTGTACGAAGTCGGCGGGCTTCAGATCAATGATGATCTGAAAGAAGTGACGGTGGATGGAGAAAAGGTGAAACTGACTCCGATCGAATATAATATTTTACTATTGTTGATGAAAAATCAGGGGAGAGTTTTTTCGATCGATCAGATCTATGAATCTATCTGGAATGAAGAAGCGATCGGAGCGGACAATACGGTTGCGGTACATATTCGGCATATCCGGGAGAAGATCGAGATCAACCCGAAAGACCCGAGATATTTGAAAGTTGTGTGGGGAGTTGGATATAAGATTGAAAAAATGTGAGGGTTCTCCGGAAAGGAGTTTAGGATGAAAAGTTGGGCAAAGAAGCCGTTCACAAAAGCGGCGCTTTCGGTAATTGCGGTTGGAATGAGTATCATCGTCTGCCTGAGCGGTGTGATGCTGATTTATAAGATCAATGATTCCGAGGGAAAAGTCGTTGGCGTAGGAGAAAGTTCTTACGAGGAATCAGGAGCGTTTGAGCAGCGAATGGGGGACGCGTCCCGGAATGTGCTGGAGCGGATCCGGGTAAAAGAACAGTTGGAGGCAGATGGGAAATACGATCCGAACCGTCTCGTGGACGTGATCGCATATGATAAGGATGGTAAGATCAGCGGCAAAAATGAATCCGGTTTGGCATACCGTCTGTCAGATATTGCGGAATGGGGCATGAAATATAATCAGTCGGATCTGAGTGCTGAAAATGTAGTGGTGTGTGAGAAAACGGATGGAACGTATCACTATTATTATATGGATGAATTTAAGAATCTGCTGAAAAATAATGGATTAAAGCCGGTGTTTCCGAATATAGAATCCGGTGCGGCGGAAGATCCGTTTGCAGGATACGGGGATCCGGAAAGTGAAACGATCCAGTCTGTTCTGGGGGTTCTTCAAGAGGGATACGATCTGGAAGACACATTTGGAATGGCATATGCAGGGGCAAAGCTGACGGATAAAGAGGGAAAATTACTGTATACGGATTTCTGGGCATTTACAGATGTGATTCAGGAGACGGCAGTGCCGGACGGTGCGGAGAATCTTCTTCAGGTTGTCAATGACACTCCGGAACTGAACGGAAAACTGTCGGAAGTCTATGAGGCGGTTATAAATACGATTTCCAATCTGGCAGTCAGCGTAGATATATACGAGACCGGCGGGGATTTATGGACAGAGGGGAATACGAACTATACGTATTTGATCGCAGACCGCTCCGCAAAAAAAGTATATACAAACAACAGTGAATATACAGATTTTACAAAGCTGGAAGACAATATTGAAGCATTAAAAAATGCGGAGCACAGCAAGTATGTGATCGTGAAACCGAAACTGGGAGATTTTGAAAGCAACCTGGATGTCTCCGCGTCGGAATGGAAGAACATCGTTCAGGCACAGGAGATTTTCGGAGAAGATTTCGTGTTTGCGGCGGCAGTCGATACCTCTTATCCGATCCAGGATGTATTTTATGACGGTGCGAAAGCGTATGCAACATATGCGCCATATGCGAAAATCGCAGGAATCAGTTTTATACTCAGCGCGCTTGTTCTCCTGATTGCCTTGATCTGGCTCGGAGTCGTTGCGGGAAGACGGGCGGATGATAAGGAACTGCATTTGAATGCATTCGACCGGTGGAAGACGGAGATCGGGGCTGCGGCTGTGATCGTACCATGGATTTTCCTGATGTTTGCGATCGGTTCAAATTGGTCGGGGTTCGGATATCAGGCAGTCAGCTATTATGATACAGACTTTGAATACGCATGGCATTACGGCAACATGTATTATACATTTTCACTGACGGCGGCGGATGTGGCAGTGATCTCTTTCTTTGCAACGTTTACGATGATCCTGTTCTTGATCGGATATTTAAGTCTTGTACGGCGGATCAAAGGAAAGACGCTTTGGAAGAACAGCCTGCTGAGATGGATTTTAAATGTGGCAGTTAAGGGATGGACTTTATTCTGGGAGAATCGGAATATCACAGTGAAAGTGATCCTCCTGCTGATCGGATTTGTAGGAGTCCATTGGCTGATGGCGATTTTCGGAAGCGCATTTTTGATCCTCGCATTTGCAGTGGATGTGGCGGCTGCGGTCTTTCTGATCAAATGGGCGGTTGAAAAAGACCGGATCAAAAAAGGAATCCAGAAGATCGCATCCGGTGATCTGGAATACCAGATCCCATGTGAAAAAATGAGCAGCGAAAACAGACAGATGGCAGAACTGGTCAACAATATCGGAAATGGACTGAACCGTGCGGTGGAAGCCGGAATCAAGAGCGAGCGCCTGAAAACAGATTTGATCACAAATGTTTCCCATGATATTAAGACGCCGCTGACTTCGATCATCAACTATGTAGATCTGCTGAAACGGGAAAACTTTGATGATCCGAAGATCCAGGGGTATCTGGAGATACTGGAGGCAAAATCACAGCGTCTGAAAACATTGACGGAAGATGTTGTGGAGGCGTCGAAAGTCAGCAGCGGAAATATTACGCTTGAGATGATGGACGTCAATCTGGTGGAGATGACCAATCAGACGATCGGTGAATTTTCAGAGAAGATGGAGGCGAAGAAACTGACAGTCGTGGCAGCGCTTCCGGAAGAACCGGCGATCATCCATGTGGATGGAAGAAGAATGTGGCGTGTATTGGAAAATATTTTCAACAACGCCGCCAAATATGCGATGCCGGGAACGCGGATTTATGTGGATCTGAAAGTCAAAGAAGCGGAAGAGGGAAAGAAGACCGTCTTGTTTTCCATGAAAAACATGTCGGAGAATCCGCTGAATATCAATGCGGATGAGCTGACGGAGCGGTTTATCCGCGGAGACATTTCCAGAAGTACCGAGGGCAGCGGGCTCGGATTATCGATCGCAAAGAATCTGACGGAGATGCAGGGCGGTACATTTACCGTGTATGTAGATGGAGATCTGTTTAAGGTAATGATCGAATTTCCGGCGAGATGATCTTTCATAAATGGGCAGCGCAGGATCAGGAAATGTAAAACAGGATTTTGCACGAACAATAAAAGAAACGGCAGAGAGACGGAAAGAAAATCCGGTCTTTTTGCCGTTTCCTGTTTACATAGAAAGTTTTAAATCATATGAAAACTTTGAATTGTGTGCAGATTTTTTATTTTGTCAGGATCTCGATGCCGTTTTCCGTGACGAGAACCATATATTCGATCTGGGCGGAAAGTCCGTCGTCCATGGTATAAACGGTCCATCCGTTGTCTTCGTCAACAAAGAAGTCCGGCGAGCCCTCGTTGATCATCGGCTCGATCGTGAACATCATACCCGGAACAAGAAGCATCTCGCTTCCTTTCGGTGTGACATAGCTGACGAACGGATCCTCATGAAATTCCAGTCCGATCCCGTGTCCGCCGATGTCTTCCACGACAGAGTAGCCGTTCGCCTGTGCGTGGCTGTTGATCGCATAAGCGATATCGCCTAAATGTCCCCACGGTTTGGCTGCGGCCAGTCCGCGCGCGACACATTCTTCGGTGACTTTGACGATCCGTTTGGCACGATCGGAAATATTTCCCATCGTGAACATACGGGAGGCATCGGAGAAATAACCATCTAAGATCGTAGATACATCGACATTGATGATATCTCCCTCTTTTAAGATAATATCTTTATCCGGGATCCCATGGCAGACCTCATTGTTGAGAGAGGTGCACACACTTTTCGGGAAGCCCTCGTAATTAAGCGGCGCCGGGATTCCGCCGTGCTTTGTTGTAAAATCGTAAACGATCTGATCGATCTCTGCGGTGCTCATCCCGATACAGATCTTTTCGGCTACTGCGTCCAACACTGCGGTGTTGAGCGCGGCGCTCTCCTTGATTTTTTCAATTTGATGCGGTGTTTTTAACAGGCTGCGCGTCGGTACAATCTCGCCGCGGTCTGCGTGAATGCGCATTTGTTCCTCGATCGGCATATGGCATTTCTTATATTTCTTTCCACTTCCGCACCAGCATGGTGCATTTCGTTCCATAATAAAACATCTCCTTTTTATTATTCCAAATCAATTTAAGCACGTTACTTTCAGAATGTCAACGTTCAATCTCGTGAATCAGAAGACCGCTGCGCAGTTTTGGCTCAAACCATGTGGATTTTGGCGGCATTAAGCGCCCGGCATCCGCTACGGACAGCAGTTCGTCCATCGAGGTCGGATACATGGCAAATGCGATGCGGTCGGGAGTGTCGGCTAACCGGACAAGTTCATCGGTTCCTCGGATCCCGCCTACAAAATGGATCCGGTCGTCTGTTTTCGGATCTCTGATCCCAAGCAGCGGGGCGAGGACGTGATCCTGTAAAACGGACACATCCAGATCTGCCACGGGATCTCCGGTAAAAATCCGGGAATGGATCTTGAGGGAATACCAGTTGTTATTTCCGTACAGAGCCAGCTCGCCTTTACAAGACGGACGGCGGAACGCGCCTGTTTTTTCGATCAGGAACGTATCTTCTAGTTTTTCCAAAAGCGTGTCAAATGTATAACTGTTTAAACCGTCGACGACCCGGTTGTAGTCGTAAATACATAATTCATCAGCCGGAAACAGAACGGAGAGAAAATAATTAAATTCTTCCGTACCGTCGTAACCGGGATGCTCGGCGCGTCGTTTTAATCCGACTTTTACCGCCGAAGCCGCCCGGTGGTGACCGTCCGCGATATAAATATGTTCAATTTCAGAAAAAATCTTGCGGATCGTTTCAATCCGATCCGGCTGATCGATCTTCCAGAGCTGGTGACGGACTCCGTCTTCGGAGACAAAATCATAAAGCGGGTTGGATGCCCGGATTGTCCGGATGATCTCGGAAAGCTGTTTTTCCGGGCGGTATGCAAGAAAAATAGGACCGGTCTGGGCGCTTGTGACGTCCACATGACGGATGCGGTCTAATTCCTTTTCTGCTCTTGTATTCTCGTGCTTTCGGATGACATTGTTCAGGTAATCGTCGATGGAGGCACAGCCTACGATGCCGTTCTGTGTTCGACCGTTCATCGTCAGGGCATAGAGATAAAAGCATGCGGAATCCTCGCGGATAAAAGCACCGTCTCCGATCATTTCCTGCAAAGTGTCCCGCGCCTGTGCATAGACTTCCGGGGCGTAGAGGTCGGTTGTGTCCGGAAACTGGGTTTCGGCGCGGTCGATCTTCAGAAAAGACATCGGGTTGTCTGCGACGATCTTTTTTGCCTCCGCGCGGTTATATACGTCATAGGGGAGCGCGGCGATCGAAGCTGCATAAGCTTCTGCCGGGCGCAGCCCGTGGAAAGGTTGGAGTATAGCCATGAAGTAAAATCCTCCTTGCGATTTTGATAAGTGTCGGGAAATAAATAGTTCTGCTGCTGTTTTCTCCCTTGTACACTGATGCTAACATAAAACAAAGTATTTTGCGAGGGTATTGTGCGGATAGGAAATGTAAGAGATTACATTTTTTTGTGTTGACTTTTTGAAAAACCAAAAGTAAAATATAAAATGTAAGCGGTTACATTTTTGGGGAAAGAAAAGGAAAGAAGGTAGAGAAAATGAAAAAATTTATGGATGAAGACTTTTTGCTGAGCACACAGACAGCGCAGAAATTGTATCACGGACATGCCGAGAAAACGCCGATCCTGGATTACCATTGTCATATCAATCCGGAAGAGATCGCAAAAGACCGTCAGTTTGAGAATATCACGCAGGTATGGCTTGGCGGCGATCACTATAAATGGCGTCAGATGCGTTCCAACGGCGTAGACGAAAAATATATTACAGGTGACGCACCGGATCGTGAAAAATTTCAGAAATGGGCGGAGACATTGGAGAAAGCGATCGGAAATCCGCTCTATCACTGGAGCCATCTAGAACTGAAACGGTATTTCGGCTACGACGGATGTCTGAACGGAGAGACCGCGGAGGAAGTATGGAATCTGTGCAATGAAAAATTGAAAACACCGGAGATGAGCGTGCGGAACCTGATCCGTCAGTCAGGCGTTACTTTGCTGTGTACGACGGATGATCCGGCAGATTCTCTGGAGTGGCACAAAGTGATCGCAGAGGATGACAGTTTTGAAGTGCAGGTACTTCCGGCATGGCGTCCGGACAAGGCGATGAATATCGAGAAACCGGATTACGCCGATTACCTGAAAAAGCTTGGAACTGCGGCGGAAATAGAAATTCATACGTTTGCCGACCTGAAAGCGGCGCTGAAAAAGCGAATGGCATTTTTTGACAGCATGGGATGCCGCGCTTCCGATCACGCACTGGAATATGTGATGTACGCGCCGGCTTCCGAGGAAGAGGTGGAAGCGGTTTTCGCAAAACGTCTCGGAGGAGATACGCTGACGAAAGCAGAAGAACTGAAATTCAAGACCGCATTTATGCTGTTTGTCGGAAAAGAATATGCGCGTCTCGGATGGGCAATGCAGCTTCATTACGGATGTAAGCGTGATAATAATGTATTCCGTTATGAACAGCTTGGACCGGATACCGGATATGACTGCATCGATAATTATGCGCCGTCCGGACAGATGGCAGATTTCCTGAATGCATTGAATGCAAGTGACGAGCTTCCGAAGACGATCATTTACAGTCTGAATCCGAATGACAATGCGGCGATCGGAACGATCCTCGGCTGTTTCCAGGATTCCGGTGCGATCGGAAAGATCCAGCAGGGATCGGCATGGTGGTTCAACGATCACAAAACGGGAATGATCGAGCAGATGACATCTCTTGCGAATCTGGGACTGCTTGGCAACTTTATCGGAATGCTGACAGATTCAAGAAGCTTTCTCTCTTACACAAGACATGAGTATTTTCGCCGTATCCTCTGCGAACTGATCGGCGGATGGGTTGAGAACGGGGAATATCCGTCGGATATGAAAGTGCTTGGAAAGATGGTGGAAGATATTTCTTATAATAACGCGGTGCGGTATTTCGGATTTGATCTTGAGACAAAATAACATAGAAAAGGGCATCGCAATCATCTGATTTAATGATTGCGATGCCCCATGTTGTTATCCGGTATATCCGGCAGTTATGCATAGATTTATGCCAGACATGCTTTCATCACTTCATAAGTTCCGTTTTCTTCGATCGCTTTTAATGTTTGTGCAACGCTTTCTTCAAATCCCGGGAGTTTGCTTAAATCTTCGCCCCAGAAATCTGTGTTTGTGCAGACCGCATGTGTCAGGGACACGGCATCGTCCTGTTTGTGTGCGTTGAAAAATTCCAGTACCGCGTGGTCATCGTTGATGATGTATTTGTCATTTCCGCGAACAGCGTGGAAACCGTCTTCTTTCAATTCCTGTCCTCTGTAAAATGCCAGATAGAACGCAAAAGAAGCTGTGATACATTTCGGTAGTGTTCCTGTTTTTTCAAGGTAGCCTTTCAGCGACGGCATAACGCGGGCTTTCCACTTTGATGTAGAATTCAGTGAAATGGAAAGCAGCGCGTGGTCGATGAACGGGTTTTTGAACCGTTCCGTCACGGAAGCCGCAAATTCTTCCAGCTCTTCTTTCGGTAATGTAAGTGTCGGGATGATTTCGTCGTAAATGGTTTTGTTCATAAAGCCGCAGATCACTTCATCGTTCATACAGTCGCGAACGATATCCTGCCCCGCCAGATAAGCGCCCAGCACGAAAGAAGTGTGCGCGCCGTTCAAGATGCGGACTTTTCGTTGTTTGTATGGTTTGTGGTCGTCTGTGATCAGCACCGGAAGTCCGGCTTTTTCAAACGGCAGTTCTTCTTTCAGTGATTTCGGTCCCTCGATGACCCAGAATCCGAAAATCTCTCCGGTATCGATCAGGTTGTCGATGTAGCCGTTTTCTTCGTTGATGGAATCGGCTTCACTGCGCGGATAACCGGTGACAATACGGTCGACCAGTGTGGAACAAAACAGATTTTCCTCGCGGATCCAGTTCATGAAATCATCGCCAAGCTCCCACTGTGCAGCATATTGGAGCACACATTTCTCCAGTTCTTTTCCGTTGTTGTCGATAAGCTCGCAGGAGAGGATGACAAAGCCCTTTCCGGTTTCTGAACCGAATGTCTGAAATCTGCGGTACAAAAACTGGGTCAGCTTTCCCGGATAACTGCTTGCAGGAACATCGGTGAACCGACAGGACGGATCATAGGCGATGCCGGCTTCGGTCGTATTGCAGGTGATGTAGCGCAGATCCGGATTTTCCGCACATTTTAAAACCTCTTCAAAATCGTTGTATGGATTTAAGCATCGGCTGACACAGGAAATGATCCGCTTTTTGTTGACTTTCGCACCATCCTGAAAACCGCGCAGATAGAGTGTGTAAAGTCCCTCCTGTTCGTTGATCTTGTCGGCAAGACCCGGTGCGATCGGCTGACAGAGTACGACTTTGGAGTTGAATCCGGTTTTTTCATTTAACATGTCAATAAAATAGTCGACAAAAGCGCGGAGAAAGTTTCCCTCGCCGAATTGAAGGACACGTTCCGGCGCGTCTTTGAGCAGATAACCATCGTAGCCGATTTCGTTTAATGTTTCGTAATTCAAAGTTTTCATAGTAAAGATCCTTTCTGAAAAATATTATAATGTTACTCCTTGTTTGAAGATCGCCATGTCATGAAATCCTGCCGCTTCGGATTTGACCTTTTCTCCGGAAGCGATCCGCAGAACGAGATCGAACAGCCGATCGGACAGCGTATCCAGCGTATCGCCGTCCACCAGCGTTCCGCAGTTGAAATCGATCCAGTTGGATTTTTTTTCATACAGCGCGGTGTTGGAAGAAATCTTCATCGTCGGGACAGGACAGGCAAACGGAGTTCCGCGGCCGGTCGTGAATAGGACGATGTGCGCGCCGGAGGCTGCCAGCGCCGTGGAAGCGACCAGATCGTTGCCCGGGGCGGATAAAAGGTTCAATCCTTTCACGGAAACCGGTTCGCCGTAAGAAAGAACCCCTTTGACGGCAGCGCTTCCGGATTTCTGGGTACAGCCGAGGGACTTGTCTTCCAGTGTGGAGATCCCGCCTTTTTTGTTGCCCGGAGACGGATTCTCATAAATGGTCTGGTTGTGCGACTTAAAGTAATTTTTAAAATCGTTGATCAGATCGACGGTCCGGTGGAACAGAGCTTCGTTTTCACAGCGGTTCATCAGCAGTGTTTCCGCTCCGAACATTTCCGGAACTTCGGTGAGGATCGTTGTTCCTCCGCAGGCGATCAGACGGTCGGAAAATCCACCCACCACCGGATTTGCCGTGATGCCGGACAGTCCGTCGGAGCCGCCGCATTTCATACCGATGACCAGCTCGCTTGCCGGAATCGGTTCCCGCTGAAATGTTCCGGCATATTCGGCGAGTTCACGGATGATCTGCAGTCCGTCTGCAATCTCGTCTTCACATTCCTGTGCGACGAGAAAACGGACGCGTTTCGGATCGTAGTCGCCGATGTATTTTTTCAGTTCGTGGATGCTGCTGTTCTCACAGCCAAGTCCGAGCACAAGGACGCCGCCTGCATTCGGATGGTTGATCAGATCGGCGAGGATCTGGCGGGTATGATCCTGATCGTCTCCCATCTGGGAGCATCCGTAAGGGTGTGGAAAAGCGGCGATCTCCTCCACAGACCCGTCGACAAACTGCTGTGCCTGCCGTTCGATGGCGGTGGCAATATTGTTGACGCATCCGACTGTCGGAATGATCCAGATGCCGTTGCGGATCCCGACTTTTCCGTCTTTCCGGCGGTAGCCCTGAAAATAACGGGCATTTTCCGCAGTAAGGGGAGACGGCTGAGGATCGTAAGTATAGGTGAGAAGTTCACCGAGCCCGGTTTTTAAGTTGTGCGTATGGATCCAGGCGCCTGCCGGGCAGTCTTCCTGAAGCGTTCCGATCGGACAGCCGTATTTGATTACGGGTGTTCCGGATTTCAGAGGAAGAAGTGTGAATTTGTGTCCCTGCGGAATTTCTTCCCTGAGTCGGAATGTGCTGCCGCCGAGTGTGATCTCCTTTCCGGCGGGGAGTGGTGAGAGTGCGACGGCAACATTATCATTTGGATGGATCTGGATAAATTCTTTCATAAGTGTTCCCTTTCTTTCCTGAGCGTCCGCGCATACAGGCTGATTCCTTTTCTTCGCGGCGCCAATATAAAACTACTTGTTGTAAGCGCTTACATAAACGATACACTTTTTCTGTTCCGGAGTCAATATAAAAAGAAAAAAACAGATATTTTGGGGGAAGTATACAAAAGAAGCGGAAAAAAATTGGTAAAAAACACAATGAAAAAAGATTGTAAAAAAGAAAGGACTTACATTATAATGGTAAGACAGGGATTCAGGAACAGAAAAAGACCATCAGAAAACGGAGACAGATCATGAATATTTACGATATAGCGGATATGGCAGGGGTTTCCATTGCGACAGTTTCCAGAGTTGTAAACGGAAGCCCGAATGTCAGTGAGAAGACAAAGAAAAAGGTGCTGGATGTGATCGAGAAAGCCGATTATACGCCGAATGTATTTGCGCGGGGGCTGGGGCTGGATTCGATGAAGACGATCGGGATACTCTGCCCGGATATTTCGGATCTTTATATGGCGGAGGCGGTATCCGCACTTGAGAAAAAACTGCATGAACATGGATATGACTGCATCTTGGGATGCAGCGGCGGGGAAAAAGCCGCCAAAGAGTATCATGTCCAACTGCTTTTGTCCAAACGGATCGACGCCCTGATCCTTGTGGGATCGACGTATGCGGAGAAAGGCGGAAACTGTCAGGAAGCGGATTACTTAAGGTCGGCGGCGAAGAAAGTGCCGATCTTTTTGATCAACGGTTATGTGGAGGGCGAGAACATTTACTGCTTTTACGGAGATGACCGGCAGGGCGCTTATGATGTGACGTCGGCATTGATCCGGCGCGGGAAACAACGGATTTTGTTTTTGGCGGATTCCCATACGTTCAGCGCGCAGCAAAAACTGCTCGGATATGAACAGGCTCTCTCGGAGGCGGGATCCCCGATACTCGGAGATCTGAAATTTTACACAAAGAATGAAGTAGATTATGTCAAAGAAATGCTTCTGGCACATCGGACATTGGAGTTCGACAGTATCTTTGCCTGCAACGATCTTCTGGCTGTGGGGGCGCTGAAATATGCGAAAGCAAGAGGAATCCGGATCCCGGAGGAATTGAGCGTGACGGGGTATAATAATTCCGCGGCGGCTCTTTACTGTGAACCGGAATTGACGTCTGTGGACAACGGAGTCAGACAGCTGTGCGGCAATGCGGTGGAAAATCTGGTAAAGATCTTACAGGGGCAGCAGGGGATCGGTCAGGACAACCGGTTTGCCTGCGAGATCGTAAAACGGTGTACGACTGATTTTTAGAGTCGGTGTACGAGAGGAAAAATGGACAGGCTTGGTTTGGTCTGTTCATTTTTTTTAGAATATGATAAAATGGGAAGCGGAGGTGGATGCAATGGGAAACCACGGAAAAAAGATGATAGCGCCGATCGTTGTAACGGTGCTGATGGTGCTGTATCTCGTCGGATTCAGCATTGCCGCATTCATAATATTGCCATCTGCATGGGTCTGGATCGTGTTCGGCGGAGTTCCTCTGATCTGTGCAGGCGTGATGATCGCTGTGTGTATACAGCGGATGAAAGAGATAAGGAGTGGAGAAGAAGATGATCTTAGTAAATACTGATTACATTTCGGGAAAGAAGTTAGAGACACTGAGCCTTGTAAAAGGAAGCACCATTCAGTCCAAGAACCTTGGAAAAGACATCAGCCAGAGTTTTAAGACGTTGGTTGGCGGAGAATTAAAAGCATATAACGAGATGATGAATGAAGCGCGTGCGCTTGCCACAAAACGGATGGTGGAGGAAGCGGAAGCGCTGGGCGCGGATGGGATCGTGAATATCCGTTATTGCTCTTCGGCAGTGATGCAGGGAGCGGCAGAGGTGATCGCCTACGGAACAGCAGTGAAATTTCTCGGGGAAGAATAGGAGGATGGATCATGTTACGAATCGGAATGTTGACCAGCGGCGGAGACTGTCAGGCGCTGAACGCGGCAATGCGCGGCGTCGTGAAAGGGATCTGCTCAAAGCGGGATGATGTGGAGATCTTTGGATTTCAGGATGGATACAAAGGACTGATCTACGGGGATTTTAAGATGCTCACGTCGAAAGATTTTTCCGGGATCCTGACGCAGGGCGGTACGATCCTCGGCACGTCGAGACAGCCGTTCAAGCTGATGCGCGAGCCGGACGCAAACGGACTGGATAAAGTGGCGGCAATGAAGCATACTTATCATAAACTGAGTCTGAACTGTCTTGTGATCTTAGGCGGAAACGGTACACATAAGACAGCGAACCTGCTCCGGGAGGAGGGACTGAATGTGATCACGCTCCCGAAGACGATCGACAACGATCTGTGGGGGACGGATATGACGTTCGGATTTCAGAGCGCCGTGGATATTGCAACCGATACGATCGACCGGATCCATACGACGGCAACTTCCCACAGCCGCGTCTTTATTATAGAAGTAATGGGACACAAGGTCGGACATGTGACGCTGCATGCGGGAATCGCAGGCGGTGCGGATGTGATCCTGATCCCAGAGATCCCTTATGATATCGACGTGATCGCGAATGTGATCCAGAAACGTACGCAGGCAGGAAAAACATTTACCATTCTGGCAGTCGCGGAGGGCGCGATCTCCAAGGAAGACGCGAAACTGAAAAAGAAAGAATATAAAGAGAAACTCGCAAAACGCAAATACCCGTCCATTGCCTATGAACTGGCGGAACAGATCGAGAAAAAGACGGACAAAGAGGTTCGGATCACGGTGCCGGGGCATACGCAGCGCGGCGGTTCTCCGTGTCCGTACGACCGTGTATTCTCGTCCAGAGTCGGCGCAAAAGCTGCGGAGATGATCCTGAACGAAGAATACGGATATATGGTGGCAATGCGAAACGGCGAGACGGTGAAAGTGCCGCTGGAAGAAGTAGCGGGCAAATTAAAATATGTGGATCCGAAATGCGGGCTGATCAAAGAGGCGCGGATGCTCGGCATCAGTTTCGGAGACGAATAAAAAACTGGATATTGATAAAAGAGGAGTTTGATTCATGTCATATACGGCATTATACAGAAAGTTCCGTCCGACTTCATTTGAAGATGTAAAAGGACAGGATCATATTATCACAACATTGCAGAATCAGATCAAAGCGAACCGTATCGGGCATGCATATTTGTTCTGCGGAACACGCGGAACAGGAAAGACAACGGTAGCGAAAATATTTGCAAAGGCGGTCAACTGCGAGCATCCGGTGGACGGAAGTCCATGCGGCGAGTGCGCGATGTGCCGTTCGATCGCGGTGGGAACGTCGATGAATGTGATCGAGATCGACGCGGCGTCCAATAACGGCGTGGACAATATCCGTGAGATCCGGGAAGAGGTAACGTACCGTCCCACGGAGGGAAAGTACAAAGTGTACATCATCGATGAGGTGCATATGCTTTCTATCGGCGCGTTCAACGCGCTTTTGAAGACGCTGGAAGAGCCGCCGGAGTATGTGATCTTCATTCTGGCGACGACGGAAGTACACAAGATCCCGATCACGATCCTTTCCAGATGTCAGCACTATGATTTCAAGCGGATCACGATCGATACGATCGCGGCGCGGATGAACGAACTGATGGAAGCTGAGCAGGTGGATGTGGAAGAGAAAGCGATCCGCTATATCGCGAAAGTGGCGGACGGTTCGATGCGTGACGCGTTGAGTCTTCTGGATCAGTGTATCGCATTTTATCTGGGGCAGAAGCTGACCTACGACAATGTGCTGGAAGTGCTCGGCGCGGTAGATACGGATGTATTCAGCCGATTGCTTAGGAAGATCATCCAGAGAGATGTGGCGGCAGTTTTAAACACGGTGGAGGAGCTGGTCATGCAGGGGCGGGAGCTGTCCCAGCTGGCTGCAGATTTCACATGGTATCTGCGGAACTTGCTTTTGGTGAAAACTTCTGATAGCATAGAGGATGTTCTGGATGTATCCACCGAAAATCTGCATCAGTTAAAAGAAGAGGCGCAGATGATCGAAACCGATATGCTGCTTCGGTATATCCGGATTTTTTCGGAGTTGTCCGGTCAGATGAAATATGCGACACAGAAGCGTGTGCTTCTTGAGGTGGCGCTGATCAAATTGTGTACGCCGGCGATGGAGACGACGGAAGATTCGTTGCTGGATCGGATACGCGCAGTGGAAGAAAAGCTGGAAAAAGGGATCGCCGTGATGCCGGAGGGCGGATACGGCAGTCCGTATCCACAGGGAAATCAAGGCGCGGCAGGCGGCTTTGGCGACAGGATGGAAGACTCGGTCAAGAAACCGGAGATCCCGCTTGCGATCCCGGAGGACGTGCAGGAAGTCGTGAAAAATTTCCGGGCGATCGCGGATGAGATCTCGGATCCGGTGCGGACGACGCTGAAAAAAGCGCGCTTAAGCCTCGGCGGCGAAAACCGTCTGATGGTCGTACTTCCGGAGGGGATCGAAGCGTCCATCGCGGGTCGGGAAGACCATGTAAAAGAACTGGAAGCGCTGATCGAACAGCGGATCGGAAAAAAGGTGGAAGTGGAAGTCCGTCAGGTAGAAGAGGGGCGGCGGTTCGACGATACATTTGTGGATATTGAAAAGAAAATCAACATGGAAATTACAGTGGAGGACTAAAGTATGGCAAAGCGTGGAGGATTTCCGGGCGGCGGAATGCCGGGAAATATGGCGAATTTGATGAAGCAGGCGCAGAAGATGCAGCGTCAGATGGAAGAACAGGCAAAAGAACTGGAGACGAAAGAATTTACGGCGACCGCAGGCGGCGGAGCTGTGGAAGTGACTGTTTCCGGAAAACGAGAAGTTCTGAAAGTGAAACTGCAGGAAGAGGTTGTGGATCCGGACGATGTGGAGATGCTGGAAGATCTGATCGTAGCTGCAACAAACGAGGCTTTGCGTAAAGTAGAAGAAGAATCCGGAGCGGCAATGTCCAAACTGACGGGGGGACTTGGCGGTCTGGGCGGCGGCATGTTCTAAAGCCGCGGCATACGGACAAAAGAAGCAGCTAGTAAGGAAGTAGATAAATGGAATATTACAGTAATCAGATCAGCCGGCTGATCGAAGAATTTTCGCATCTGCCGGGGATCGGGACAAAATCGGCGCAGCGGCTTGCGTTTCATGTGATCAACATGCCGAAAGAACAGGTGGAGCATCTGGCAAAGACGATGGTGGACGCAAGGAACAATGTCCGCTACTGCGCGCAGTGCTGTACTTTGACGGATCAGGAACTCTGTCCGATCTGTAAGAATCCGGATCGGGATCAGAAGACGATCATGGTCGTGGAGACGCCGCGTGATCTGGCGGCCTATGAGAAGACCGGGAAATACAATGGCGTATATCATGTGCTGCACGGCGCGATCTCCCCGATGCTCGGGATCGGACCGGGGGATATCCGGCTGAAAGAGTTGATGGAGCGGCTGCAGGGCGATGTGGACGAAGTCATCATTGCGACGAATTCCAGTCTGGAGGGCGAGACGACCGCGATGTATATCAGCAAGCTGATCAAACCGGCAGGGATCAAAGTGAGCCGGATCGCCAGCGGAGTTCCGGTCGGAGGCGATCTGGAATATATCGACGAGGTGACGCTCTTACGCGCGCTGGAGGGAAGAACGGAACTGTAAATGCGGAGGTGAAACAGATGGAACGCAAAAAAGTGACGTCTTCCGATGTGGCAAAGCGGGCGGGAGTTTCCCAGGCTACCGTCTCGATGGTATTGAATAAAAAATATAATGTGTCATTTTCCAAGGAAGTGATCCGGCGGGTCGAGGAGGCTGCGCAGGAACTGGGGTATGAACTTCCGAGGCGCAGGGTAAAGAAAGAGAACCGGCGGGAAAAGCTTCTCGTTGTGTTCTGTCCGAATCTGACCAACCCGTATTATGTCATGCTTTTGCAGGGGATCGAGTCCCGCGCAACGGAACAGGGATTCGGGCTTTTCGTCTGCAACACCCAGCGGAGCCTGGAATTGGAAGAGCGGTATCTGAAAATGCTTCCGGCGCTGAATCCGCAGGGAGTAATCTACACATGTAATCCGAGCCGGTGTTTTATGTCAATCGTGGAAGAGCTGTCGCGGACGATCCCGTTTGCCGTGATCAATAACCAAAATGAAAAATTAGACGTGGACGCCGTGGAACTGGACAATTCCAAACTTGGGCGGATCATGGCAAGACATCTTCTGGATCTGGGACATAAGCATGTGGCGTATATCGCACCGCCGCTGACCGTAAGGCAGAAGCAACGGTCGAAGCGTGTGGAGGGATTTATGAAAGAATTCCGGGAAGCCGGACTTGGAGACAATGTGGTGATCAAGGCGGCGAATGAATCCATCGACAAGGACGTGCCGGGAATCGATTCGGAATACCGGATCGGATATGACCTGACAAAAGAGCTTCTGGCGGAAGAGCGGGACTTGACCGCGATCGTGGGACTGAACGATATGATCGCATTCGGAATCCTGGATGCACTTTATGATGAAAAATATAAAGTGCCCGGAGATATGTCGGTGATGGGATGTGATAATACGTTGTTTGCGAAGATGCATAAAGTGTCGCTCACGACGATCGAGCATTTCGTCATCTACAAAGGACGGGACGCCTGCGACATCATTATGAAGAAAATGAAGACGCGGCAGAGCCGTTACGCGGACATGGAACCGGTGAGCATTTATCATGTGGAATACGAGCCGAAGCTGGTCGTGCGCGGAACGACGTCATATCCTCCGGGAACACAGAAGAAAGAGGGAAAACGGAAGACCTCAAAAAAGAAAAATTAGTTTTTTAGAAGAAAAAATTAATAATAGAAGCAATTAAATTTTATTAAACATATTACAGAACATGGATTGAAGAGGCATAAAGTGCGGAACAATCCGGCGGGAATCTTTTGACTATCATCTTATATGAACATCATAGTGTTAATAATAATTGAATTATTAATCCAAAGAAATTATTAATAATTTTAGAGCTATTGACCGTTCAGAATTTGTTGCCTATAATCAAAATCAGAAAGAAAAATCTGAATTTATATTCAAAGCGTAATGCAAGGAGGAGCGGAGACATGAAATTTTTTATTGACACAGCAAAGGTAGAAGATATTAAGAAAGCAAACGACATGGGAGTGATCTGCGGAGTTACGACGAACCCGTCGCTGATCGCAAAAGAGGGACGTGTATTTGAGGAAGTGATCGCAGAGATCGCATCGATCGTAGACGGACCGATCAGCGGAGAAGTAAAGGCGACAACCGTTGACGCAGAGGGAATGATCGCGGAGGGACGCGAGATCGCGAAGATCCATCCGAACATGGTCGTAAAGATCCCGATGACAACCGAGGGACTCAAAGCATGTAAAGTGCTGACAAGCGAGGGAATCAAGACAAATGTAACTCTGATCTTTACTGCAAATCAGGCGCTTCTGGCAGCGAGAGCGGGCGCAACTTATGTATCTCCGTTCCTCGGAAGACTGGACGACATTTCCGTACGCGGAACAGATCTGATCGCAGAGATCGCACAGATCTTTGAAGTAGCAGGAATTGAGACAGAGATCATCGCAGCAAGTGTGCGGAATCCGATGCATGTGACAGACTGTGCATTGGCGGGCGCGGATATTGCGACCGTTCCGTATGCAGTGATCGAGCAGATGACACATCATCCGCTGACAGATGCTGGAATCGCCAAATTTCAGGCAGATTACAAAGCTGTATTTGGAGAATAATAAGGAGAGGCTGACATGAATAAGTTAGAATTGATGAAGACTGCCAATGAGATCCGCAAAGGGATCGTGACAGCAGTACACAGTGCAAAATCCGGACATCCGGGCGGATCACTGTCTGCGGCAGACATTTATACCTATTTGTATTTTGAAGAATTGAATATCGACCCGGAAGATCCGAAGAAAGCGGATCGTGACCGTTTTGTACTTTCCAAAGGACATACAGCTCCGGGACTGTACTCTACACTGGCACACCGCGGATTCTTCCCGGTAGAAGATCTGACGACACTGCGTCACACAGGATCTTATTTGCAGGGACATCCGGATATGAAGCACATTCCGGGCGTGGATATGTCTTCCGGTTCTTTGGGACAGGGAATCTCCGCGGCAGTCGGAATGGCAATCTCCGCCAAACTTTCCAATGAAGATTACCGTGTGTACACATTGCTCGGTGACGGAGAGATCCAGGAGGGACAGGTATGGGAAGCTGCGATGCTGGCAGGATTTAGAAAATTGGATAACCTTGTCGTGATCGTGGACAACAACAACCTGCAGATCGACGGTGCGATTGACGAAGTCAATTCCCCGTATCCGATCGATAAGAAGTTTGAAGCATTTAATTTCCATGTGATCACGATCGACGGAAATGATTTCGATCAGATCGAAGCCGCATTTAAAGAGGCGAGAGAGACAAAAGGCATGCCGACGGCGATCGTTGCAAAGACGGTCAAAGGAAAAGGCGTTTCCTTTATGGAAAATCAGGTTGGCTGGCACGGCGCGGCTCCGAACGACGAGCAGTATGCAGTGGCAATGGAAGATTTGGAGAAAGCAGGTGAAGCATTATGTCAGATGTAAAGAAGATCGCAACAAGAGAGAGCTATGGCAATGCTTTGGCTGAATTAGGAAAAGAACATGAGGATATCGTAGTGCTGGACGCCGATCTGGCGGCGGCTACAAAAACAGGCGTATTTAAGAAAGCATTCCCGGAGCGTCATATCGACTGCGGTATCGCAGAGTGTAATATGATCGGTGTGGCGGCAGGACTGGCGGCAACCGGAAAAGTTCCGTTTGCAAGTTCTTTCGCAATGTTTGCAGCAGGACGTGCATTTGAGCAGGTGCGCAACTCTGTCGGCTATCCGAAGCTGAATGTGAAGATCGGCGCGACCCATGCCGGAATCTCCGTCGGAGAAGACGGCGCGACCCATCAGTGTAACGAAGACATCGCACTGATGCGTACGATCCCGGGAATGGTTGTGATCAATCCGTCCGACGATGTAGAAGCAAAAGCGGCAGTGAAAGCAGCTTATGAGCATCAGGGACCGGTTTATATGCGTTTTGGAAGACTGGCAGTTCCGGTCATCAACGACAACGAAGATTATAAATTTGAACTCGGAAAAGGCGTTGTGCTCCGCGAGGGAAAAGACGTGGCGATCATCGCAACGGGACTTCCGGTAGCAAACTGTCTGGAAGCGGCAGAAAAACTTGCGGCGGAGGGAATCGATGCGAAAGTGATCAACATTCATACGATCAAACCACTTGATGAAGAACTGATCGTGGCAGCAGCGAAAGATACCGGAAAAGTAGTTACGGTTGAGGAACATTCCGTGATCGGCGGTCTCGGAAGCGCAGTCTGCGACGTATTGTGCGAGCAGGCTCCGACAAAAGTTTTAAAGATCGGCGTCAACGATACATTCGGCGAGTCCGGTCCGGCGGTAGAGCTTGTGAAGAAATACGGATTGGATGCAGACAGCATTTACGAGAAAGTGAAAGCCTTTTTGTAAGAGAAGAATAAGAAATAAAAAGAGTTAAAAAAGTGCAGTTTTCTTCGAACCGATGAGGGAGAAGAAAGCTGCACTTTTTTAATTGTTAAGTTTACGATAATGATGTGGAAGAACACCGTAGGTATTTTGAAAATGTACTGTGAATGCACTGGCACTGGGGAAAGAGAGAAATGCAGCAATATCGGCAATGTTTAAGGTACTGTTTTTTAGAAGATAGGCTCCATATTTTAACTTCTCCTGACGGATATATTGGGAAGGTCGTACATGAAGTTCTTTTTTAAATAAATCCGATACATAATTGGGGCTAAGAGAGCAAATTTTACCTAATTCATTCATTGTGATTTTTGAGGTTAAGTTTGACATAATATATTCACAGCAGATTTTTAATTGAGGACTGCATGCAGTGAGACGCCAATTTTGAATTGCTTGACAATATTCAAGAAAAGCCTGCCAGAATAAGTGATATATTTTTTCGATGTTGTTGATATTACTTAAGTATTGAATGTATACATCACTGATGGAATAAGCAAGAGTCTCCGGAAGACCGTTGTCGATAGCGGTACGACAAAAAAGAGTGATGGCAGATACAATTGTGAACCGAGCCTGCATCAATTCGTTTTCGGAAAGATTTCCGACATCAATCGTTAATAGCCCATCTTTTGAAGATGTGCGGATAAATTGTTCGGCAAGTGTGACATTTCCAAGTGCGATGTACTCTAAGACTGCTTTCTCTATCTGACGCCGATTGGGAAAAGGAAAGGTGTAGTCGAGTTTCTCTGTTGCCTGTTTAAATGAGCGTTGATGAAGAAATTGTGAATGTTCAATGGATTTCATATTCCTATCCAGACTGATCTTGATATTTTTATCCATATAAAAACTCCTTTTAATTATTGTGATTATATATATAAATAAGTGAAATCATATATTTATTATAAAATACAAGTGATAATATTACAAATATAAAAGAGAAAAGAAACTAGAATTGTAGAAAATGACCAAAAAGCAAATGCTTAAATTGGTTAAAGTAGACAAAGGAGAATGCGATATGGAATTATATGACCTTCGAGTGAACCATTTATGTAATCCCTTGGGATACGAAATGAACAAGACCGTGTTTTCATGGAAAGTTAAAAATGCAGTCGGAAAAAAACAGGAAGCTGCAAGAATACGAATCGGAGAATTGGAAAATTTTGAAACTTTGATCATGGATACCGGATTTTCAAAAAATCTTTCATCTATTGCATCCCAAGTGGATGTGCCGCTTATGCCGTGTAAACGATATTTTTGGGATGTTACCGTGCGGACTGATAAAGGCGAAGAAGCGGTCAGCAGTGTTTCGTGGTTTGAAACCGGAAAGATGGATGAAGCGTGGCACGCCGAATGGATAACTTGTGATAATCAGCAAAAAAGGCATCCGATTTTTAAGAAAAAGATTTCTTTAAGAGGAAAAGTAATAAGAGCGAGATTATATATTTGTGGTCTTGGTTTATATGAAGCTTTTTATGAGAATGAACGAATCGGCGAAGAATATCTGACGCCATATTGCAATGATTATAGTGAATGGGTTCAGTACCAGACCTATGATGTCACAGAAATGCTTCAAAAAGAAGGAATGCTTTCGGTGCTTCTTGGAAATGGATGGTATAAAGGCAGGTTTGGTTTTGACAATCCATCGGAATCTGGATTTTACGGTGATAAGTGGAAGTTAAGAGCTGAATTATCTATTGAATATGAAGATGGAAGCAAAGACATAGTTGGAACAGATGAAAGCTGGCGTGTGGAAAGAAGCAACTTGATATTTTCGGAGATTTATGACGGAGAACATAGAGATGACACACTGCCAAAACTTCCGGAGGAAGCCGCAATCGTGTGTGAGGCGGAAAAAGGAAAATTGACTGCCAGACTTAGCACACCGGTAACCGTGCATGAGCAAATAAAACCAAAAGAACTGATTGTTACACCTAATGGAGAAACTGTATTAGATCTCGGACAGGAATTTACGGGGATTTTCAGCTTACAGGTGAAAGAAGAGAAAGGAACAAAAATTCATATACAGACAGGAGAGATTCTTCAGAACGGCAATTTTTATAGGGATAATCTTAGAACCGCAAAGTCAGAGTATGTCTATATTTCAGATGGAAAAGAAAAAAATATATGTCCCCATTTTACATTTTACGGATATCGTTATGTAAAGATTGAAGGTATGGAACATCTGGAAAAAGATGATTTTACCGGTTTAGCATTATATAGTGAGATTCCGGAAACCGGAAATGTTGAGACCGGGAACTCGCTTGTGAATCAGTTGATTTCGAATATCCGCTGGGGAATGAAGAGTAATTTTTTGGATGTTCCGACCGACTGTCCGCAGCGAGATGAAAGAATGGGATGGACAGGCGATGCACAGATTTTTTCGGCAGCAGCCACTTACCTGGCAGATACCTATTCATTTTATAAAAAATATCTTTATGATATGGCATGTGAACAGAAAACGCGGGGAGGTAAAGTTCCACAGGTTATTCCGAATTTCGGAAAGGAAGGAACTTCTAGCGTATGGGGAGACGCAGCATGTATTATTCCGTGGAATTTGTATTTATTCTACGGAGATCAGACCATTCTGGAAGAACAATTTGAGAGCATGCGTTCTTGGGTGGATTACATTCGGCGAACGGATCAAAAAAATCATTGCTGGAGACAGGAATTTCATTACGGGGATTGGCTTGCGCTGGATCATCCGACCGGTGGTGAAAACGGGTTTTTGGGAGGCACGGACGAACGGTTTATCGCAGACGTATCTTATGCAGTTAGTGCCGGAATTGTGAAAAAAGCAGCGCATATTTTGGGCTTGGAAAAAGAGGAAGCAGAATATGGAGCTGTTGAGAATGCACAGTATGAATGGATCCAACAGGAATATTACACAGCGACAGGAAAATGTTGTATACGGACACAGACCGCACAGCTTCTTACTTTAAAATATCATTTGAGTGAAAATGAAGAAGAGGCAAGAAAAATGCTTCGAATCTTATTGGATGAAAGTGATGGAAAATTACGAACCGGATTTGTAGGAACACCGCTTCTTTGTAAAGTGCTTTCAGAAAATGAGATGGATGACCTTGCATATGAACTGCTTTTGAATGAAGAATTTCCGGGATGGCTTTATGAGGTAAAACTAGGAGCAACGACAATATGGGAACGTTGGAACAGCTTGGATAAAAACGGCTGTATTTCGGGAACGCAGATGAATAGTTTGAATCATTATGCAGCGGGTGCGGTAGCAGAATGGATTTTTCGATATGCGGCAGGAATCAATATGGATGAAACGGATATTTCCAAGGCTGGATTTAAAGCGGTAAAGTTTACACCGAGATTAAACCAGACCTTAGGATATGCAAAAGCATCTTATGAGTCTGCAATGGGATTGTACGCTTGTGCGTGGGAGTTTGAAGATGAAACGCATGTAAAAGTATCTGTTCAAGTTCCATTCGGAGGAAAGGCACAGCTGATTATACCGGAGGCAGAAAAATCTATATTCGACAATAAAGAAAATCCAATGTTTGCGGATGTGAGAGACGGGATTTGTTATTTGACAGCAGGCGATTATACGGTGGAATATACCATCGAAAAGAAACCGGCATCTTACAGTATTGATACATCCATGAGAAAATTGTTGGAGCAGAAGGAAATCAAGAAATTTATTGGTTCGATGATACCGCTTGAAACATTGCCGAGAGAATTTATGCCGATGTCTCTTAGAAAATTAGCAGTACAATTCGGAGGGGCTCAAGAGGAACAGTTGGAACAGATCAATGAAGTATTAAAGAAATTCTGAAGTGGGGAGAGGAGGAATGGTATGAAGAGAGATTTGAAAAAAATAATTTCTGAAATGACATTGGAGGAAAAAGCGGGACTTTGTTCAGGAAAGGATTTTTGGAACACGAAAGAAATCGAGCGGTTAGGAGTTCCGTCTTTGATGATGTCTGATGGTCCGCATGGTCTGCGGAAACAAGAGAGTGAAGCAGATCATCTGGGATTAAACGAGAGTGTGGAAGCGGTATGCTTTCCGGCAGGATGTGCGACAGCGTCCAGTTTTGATGTGGAATTGATGGCAAAAATGGGGGAGACGCTTGGCAAAGAATGTCAGGCAGAAAATATAGGGATTTTGCTTGGACCTGCCGTTAATATTAAGAGAAGTCCGCTTTGTGGAAGAAATTTTGAATATCTGTCAGAAGATCCTTATTTGACAGGAAAAATGGCGGCGGCTTATATTCGAGGAGTTCAGAAATGCGGAGTAGGTACGAGTATTAAACATTTTGCGGCAAATAGTCAAGAATACCGACGGATGAGCAGTTCCTCTGAACTTTCCGAAAGAACATTGAGGGAAATTTATCTTCCGGCATTTGAGGAAGCTGTAAAAGAAGCGCAGCCGAAAACGGTAATGTGCAGTTATAACAAGATCAACGGTGTATTTGCGGCAGAAAATAAAAAACTCCTGACAGAAATCCTTCGAGAAGAATGGGGATTTGAAGGGGCGGTGGTAACAGACTGGGGAGCTGTCAATGATCGAGTGAAAGGTATCAAGGCTGGGTTAGACCTTGAAATGCCGGGGTCGGACGGCTACCATGATCGAAAGATAGTTCGAGCGGTAAAAGAAGGGATTTTAGATGAAAAGCTTGTAGATCAGGCAGTAGAGAGAAATCTAAAAGTCGTTTTTGATTACATAGATCACAGAAATCCAGACGCAGTATTTGACCGGGGGAGAGATCACAAAAAAGCGGTGGATATTGAATCAGAGTGTGCAGTGCTGTTAGAGAACAATGGAATCTTGCCGATTTGTGTAGATAAAAAGATTTTATATGTTGGAGAATTTGCAGAAAGACCAAGATATCAAGGGGGAGGATCCAGTCATATTCATAGTTCGTGTGTTGCTTCAGCATTGGAGATGGCAAAGAAAAAACAGAGAAATGTTTCCTATGTGAAAGGATTTTCTGCGTATAGGGATGAAAAAGAGTTGTATGAAATGAAAAAAGCGATAGAAGCTGCAAAACAGGCGGATGTAGTTGTGGTTTTCGCCGGTCTCCCGGATATAATGGAATCAGAGGGATACGATCGGACGACAATGTCAATGCCGGAATGTCAAAACGAACTGATTGAAGAAATTTTAAAAGTTCAGCCGAATACGGTTGTTGTTCTTCACAATGGAAGTCCTGTGGAGACACCGTGGGCGGAAAAAACAGCCGCTGTTCTGGAAATGTATCTTGGAGGACAAGGGGTAGGAGAGGCTTGCGATCGGATTTTGTATGGAGAGGTAAATCCGAGTGGAAGACTTGCAGAGACATTTCCGCTTCGGCTGGAAGATTCTCCCTGTTACTTGTACTATCCGGGAGATGGGAAAAAAGCGGTGTATGGAGAAGAAATTTTTGTTGGCTATCGTTATTATGATACAAAAAAGATCCCTGTACGATGGGCGTTTGGACATGGAAAATCATATACTACTTTTGAATATTCCAATTTAAAATTGGATCGCAGGAAGATGCAGGATGGGGAACGAATGATTGTCACGGCAGACATTACCAATATTGGAGAACGGGATGGCAAAGAGGTTGTACAGCTTTATATCAGTGATAAAAATAAAACGCCGCTTCGACCGGAGAAAGAACTGAAAGGATTTCAGAAAATTCAGTTGAAGGCGGGAGAGACAAAGACAGTTTCTTTTGAGATTGTTGAGAAAGATCTTTCTTATTATGAAGAAATGATCCATGATTGGTATGCTCCGTCAGGGATTTATCAAATTAGAATCGGTCATGCAAGTGATGAAATTTTACTGGAAGAAGAGTTTGAGTTTGTCGGAAAACAGATGCTTCCGATGCGAGTAGACGGGACAACAACAGTTGGAGATTTACTGAAAGATCCGAGAACCGCAGAGGCAGCGTACAAATTGTTTGGCAATGTGATGGCACAAAATGAAGAAACGGCGGAAAATTCAGAAGGAGAGGCAGATGCGGAGATGCTGAAAGCAATTCTGGAAGGAGCACCGTTGAAATCACTTGTAAGTCTTGGAGCGATGACAGGAGAAGAGCAGGAACAGGTAATCGCCATGTTAAATCGGGCTATGGGAAGTGAGCAGAGAGAGGAGAAGTAAAAAATGAAATTGAATAAGAAGACCAACAAAATTGGATTTGGGGAAAAGTTCTCTTATGGTTGTATTAACCTTGGAAATATTCCGATTATGACATTGATCAATGGTTACCTTTTAATTTTCTATACCAATATATGTGGGATGGATCCAAAAGCGTGTGCCACCTTGTTTTTGATAGCGAGGATATTGGATGGTCTGAATGATCCGCTTGTTGGATTTTGTATTGACCGGCTTCCAAATACACGATTAGGACACTTTCGAATGCCGTTGATTGTCGGTACTATTTTATGTGGTTTGAATTTTCTTTTACTGTGGTTTGGACCAATGATGGCGCCGAGTGGAAAACTGGTGATTGCGTACGTTTCTTATATTTTGATCGGGGTATTATTTCCGGTTATGGATATTTCTTTGAATAGTCTTCTGCCGGTTATGACAACAGATATGAAAGAACGGCAGACCTTAAGTGCTATTAAAGGGTTCGTGTATGCGGCGGGAGGTGTGATTCTTGGAATTTCTGCACCGCTGATTTTGGGAAACACATCAAATAAAAGTGGATATATTACATTGATCGTTGGTGCTACGATTGGTATTTTTGTACTTTCAATCCTCGGAACATTGGGGGTACGGGAACGTGTAGAAAAGACAGAAGGAGAGGCATCGTATACGTTAAAAGAACTGGTCAGTATTTTGACACAGAAACCGGTATTGATTACCTTTCTTGCAGTATTGATTTTTACGGTTGGTAATAATATCTCGAATACGATCGGTCCATACTTCTATACTTATATTCTCGGAGATTTGACACTGTCTTCACTTGCAAGTCTGATTATGTTTTTCGGACTGCTTCTGACAACGATATTCTCAGGAAAAGCGGTTCAGATGAAAGGAAAAAAAGCGGTATTTTTGCTTGGACTTGTAATTGCAGCGGTATCAATGCTGATTCGAATGATTGACCCGAAAAATGTCTTGATCCTTTTAGTTTCCAGCTTTTTAACCGGTGCAGGCGGTGGATTTGTATCAACATTAAGTTATAGTATTCAGGCGGATAATACCGATTACATTGAATTGAAAATGGGAAAACGTGCAGAAGCCGGCATTTCTGCATTATCTAGTTTTTCATCCAAATTTGCAGCTGGAATCGGCGGTGCAATTCCGGGATATCTTCTTGGATTTGCAGGATTTAATGAGCAGGCAGCAGTACAGACGGGAAGCGTGAATACAATGATCATTGCATGTCAGATTATCCTTCCGATAGTGATTTATATAATCGGTATTATTATATTTGCAAAAGGATATCCGATTACAACAGAAAAGTTAGAAGAACAAAATAAAATACTTGCTGAAAGACGAGGACAGAAATAAAAGATGAAATAGAAGTATCTGCTAAATAATATAGAGAGTTGCATACTTATATTTTACGCCAACAGCCAGACTTTTTGAAGTCTGGCTGTAATTTTTTGAACCGAAAAGAGATTGTGTATGAATAATATTAAAGATTTTATCAGCTTAATGTATTCGCTTTTGGAAAAGTGAAAAAGAATAAGAGATATTTCATTGTGATTTTGTATTTCAGACGGTATAATCAAGGAAGATAATGCGCAAGATAATACGGAAGATAATATGCAAGATAATGCGGAAGATAGTGTGTAAGATAATGGAGGCGATTGCATGGGAGATTACAAACCACCTTTCACGGTAACAGATAAGATGATTTCGTATATATCGTCTATTTCTGAAAAAATTGGTCGTATTACAGTAACGAACAGTCTGGTATCCAAACCTCATTTGAGAAAAAATAATCGAATTCAATCGATACATTCTTCGTTGAAGATTGAAGCAAACTCTCTTTCTTTGGGACAGGTAAGAGATATTATTGATGGGAAAGCTGTATTAGGAGAGCAGAAAGAAATACAGGAAGTAAAAAATGCATATACTGCTTATGAAAGATTTTCTGAAATCGATCCGTATAATATAAAGAGTCTGAAGCAATTTCATGGAATTATGACAAAATACGTTGTTGAAGAATCCGGTGATTTTCGTTGTGGTGAAGAAGGCGTTTTTAATGGGGGACAATGCATTTTCATGGCTCCTCCGGCACAGTTTGTTCCGCAGTTGATGGAAGAATTATTTGATTGGATGAAGAAGGGGAAAGATAACCTACATCCGTTAATTTTGGGCTGTGTCTTTCATTATGAATTTGTTTTTATACATCCTTTTTCGGATGGAAACGGGAGAATGGCGAGATTATGGCATACTGCAATTCTATCAAAATGGAAATCGGTGTTTGAATATATTCCAATAGAAAGCCAGATTGAGAAGTTTCAAAATGAATATTACGATGCAATCTCGAGATGTCATGTAGAGGGAGAATCTACAATTTTTATTGAATTTATGTTATTCCAGATAGACAGGATTTTAGAAGATATCGCGAATCGAATTGACGAAGAAAGCGGAGTGTTTACAGAATATATAAAGAAATTACTTTCAGTTATGGAATATGGCGTTCCTTATACAAGTGTTGCGTTAATGGAAAAAGTGGGATTGAAATCCAGAGAGGGATTCCGTAAAAATTATCTGCGTCCGGCAATTGAATCGAACTTGATCCGGATGACAATTCCCGATAAACCTAACAGCAGAAATCAGAGATATGTGAAAGTCTAAGCAAAAATGTCGCCTTTTTAATCTGTCTATGTCGTCTTGCGACCTTTTCTGTTTTTAAGAAAATTGATAAGCTGATAAATGTAAGAAAAGAAATAAAAACGATAGATCGACGAGGAGGTTTATCATGAGATCTTTGGGAAGATGGATCACGAACGGGACGGCGAAACCGTTTTGGGCAAGAAAAGTATTTGAGATAGAAAAAGCGGTGAAATGCGCGACGGCAAAAGTCTGCGGTCTGGGGCAGTTTCATTTTTGGATGAATCATGAGAAAGTGGAGGATCATGAACTGGATCCGGGGTGGACGGATTACCGAAAACTGATCCAGTATGTGACCTTTGATGTGACGGAGCAGCTTCATTCAGGGGAAAATGTGTTGGAAGTGGAGGTTGGAAACGGTTGGTTCCATAAGATGGATGAACATTACAGTTTTCATTTTCCGAAATTTATGCCGCCGAATCCGAATCCATACCGCCCGTTTGGGGAAGAACTTGTGCTGGCGCTGGAACTGCGGATCGTCTATGAGGACGGGACAGAATCGGTGCTTCATGCAGATGATTCATTTCAGGTGAGAAGACATCCGGTTGTGATGAGCAATGTCTATGGTTCGGAGACGATCGACGGACGGCTGTTCGAGGCGGAAGCGTCGGAATGGGAACAGGCGGTTCTTGTGCCAAAAGAGAAAGAGCCAACCGGAAGACTGACAGAGCAGTGTCAGCCTCCCGTGAAAGTGATCCGATCGTATGCGTGCGAATGTCTCGGAAATGTAAACGGACGTGAGATTTATGATTTCGGACAGAATATGTCCGGAATACTGGAGTTTGAAGTGTTCGGAAAACGCGGCGATGAAGTGCGGATCTATCCGGCTGAGAAACTGGCAGAAAACGGTGATGTCGACCAGATGGCGAAAGGCTGGGTGAATCTGGATTCCTGCATTACCTATATCATCGGGGGAGATGACCGGTGGGAGAAATGCCGGATGAAATTTACTTATTTTGCAGGGCGTTACGTTGCGGTTGAGCGGGTGCATGGACAGGAGACACGGCAGGCGGGATCGGAAATACGGATTCGGAATGTGACTGCCCACGCGATCAGCAGCGCGTGGAAGACGGACGGTACATTTTCCTGTGATGACAAACGTTATGAGCAGATTTACAGTCTTGTGGAAAAAGCGGTGGAAGCCAATATGGTCAGCGTACATACCGACTGTCCGACGATCGAGCGTTTTGCATGGCAGGAACCGAATCATCTGATGGCGCCGTCGATCTTCTATATGAAAGACGGACGGAAATTGTGGGAGAAGTTCCTGTTGGATATGCGGACGGCACAGCATACGGCGGACGACTATTTTCTGGATATGGAGGGGAATCCGTATTATCCGGGCGAGGGGCTGATGCCATCTCAGTGTCCGTGCTATTTTCCGAATGTACTTCCGGTTCCGGGACTGGGAGACTTTTATGATATTATTCCGTGGGGAAGCACCTGTATTTTGGGAACGTATTGGCATTATCTGTTTTACGGTGATAAGCAGATCATCGAAGCGAATTACGAAGCCGGAAAACGGTATCTGGAACATCTGAAAATGAAAGTAAATGCGGACGGATTTTTAAATCATGGGCTTGGCGACTGGGGCAATCCGAAAAATGAACTTGTGCGTGAAAATATTGAGACAGCATTTTTGTACGCGGATGCGAAGACGCTTGCTTATTTTGCCGAGGTGCTGGGATATGCCGAAGAAAAGCGGCAATTAGAAAGATATGCGGATCAGGTGAAAGAGAATTATAATGAAAAGCTGCTTGTGTGGAACGAGGAATTAAACGGCTGGTGCTACCGGGCGTGGGATCATCCGGACGAACTGTTCCTGACACAGGCGGCAGAAGCGCTGCCGCTTTACTGGGGGATGGTTCCCGAGGGAAAAGAGGCGGATGTTGTTCGGGCGTTCCGACATACGTTGGAACAGGAAAGCGCATTGATCAGCGGGGAGATCGGACTGCCGTATGTGATCCAGACTGCGCGGAAATATGGTATGAGCGATCTGATCTGCCGCTATATTTTACGGGACGAACATCCGAGTTACTATGCGTTTGTACTGGATGGAGAGACGACGCTGGGCGAATATTGGGAAAAGAATCCGAGAAGCCATTGCCATGATATGATGGGGCACATTGTGGAATGGTATTATAACGGAATCGCGGGAATCCAACCGCTGAAGCCGGGATTTGAAAAAATCTGTATCTGCCCGTATCTGCCGGAAAGTATGCATGAATTTGCATGCAGTTATGAATCTGTCCGGGGAACGATCCGCGTGCAGGTGAAAGATTGCGGAGAAGAGGTGGAACTGACTGTACAGGTTCCGGAACAGATTGAATTTGAGATCGATCTGACGGAACTTGCACGGAGAGGAAAAGAGATCGTGTGGAAGCGCATTTAGCGCTTCCGATCCGATTGCTGCGCACGAAATTCCATCGGCGTAATGCCGTAATATTTTTTAAATACTGCGCGGAAATTTCCTGTGTCGGAGTAGCCCAGCTCCTCGGCGATCGCAGCGACCGGAAGATTCGGATTGGAAAGCAGACGAGCGGCATGGTTCATTTTCAACTTGAGGATATTTTCACTGAAACTCATGCCGGTACTTGTCTTGATGATCCGCTGGAGCTGGCGTTCGCTGTAATTGAAAAAAGCGGCGAGTTCCTTGAGCGAAACGGTCGTAAAATGTTCCTGCATATATTTTAAAATATAGACGAGATTCTGGTCTTTGTCACTGTCAGTCAGCGCCGGAACGAATACATTTGCTCCGTGATTCCGCAGAAGAACGATAAAAAACGCATTGATAATGGAATTGAGCATCCGTTTTCTGTATTGACGGCTGCTTTTGTACTCTTCGTAGGCGTAGCCGACGTAGTTGAGCGCTTCCGTATCGCCGTTTGTGGAAAAGAGCAGGAACGGATGCGTTTTGGAATTGTACAGCGTCCGCATGAAAAAATCGGACAGAATATCATTTTCCGAGAGCGTGCCGAAAAATGCGGTTTCAAACGTACTGATCCTCAAAATGATATTGAAGATCACGCTGTCATCCGAAAACGCACTGACAGCGTGCGGCGTATCCGGCGCGATGATGCAGATGTCGCCGGCTTTCATTTGGATTTTCTGTTCCAAAATGTAGTTGGTGCAGCTTCCCTCCATCACGCAGACGACTTCCAGAAATGCATGTTTGTGCCAGGTGCACGGAAGATAGCGGAGGTGCTGATAAATTTCGCAGTCCAGATCTTTGTGGAAAAAAGAATCTTCGTTCAGCGTTGTGGCGAGCAGACTCGGGAGCGGGTCCGATGTGGTCTGACTGGCTTTCAAAAGAATGTCCCGGCAGGATGCGACTTCGTGAGGAAGATCCAGCTGACGTGAGGGATTCTGTGCATGGAGTGATTTGAAAACCGATTCTAACGGGCGCAGATCGGTATTGATTTCGTGGGTATAGTGGTCGGTAAATTTCATAGTGCAGCCTCCGTGGCGTAATGTTTGATAGATGATATAGTGAAAAACAGTATCCGGATTCATGGAGCGTAATCTGGGTTCAGTATAAAACAGGGGGGAGAACCTGTCAAATGGAAAAGGAGTGTGGAAAAATGAGAGAATTTAAAAACAGAAGAAATCCGATTTTGCCGTTGGAATTTCATATTCCGGACAGTGAAGCGCATGTGATGCCGGATGGAAAATTATATTTATATGGAAGCTTTGATGATCGGGAGGACGTATACTGCAGCGATCGGTATCGGGTTGTGTCCACGCCGGATATGGAACATTGGACGATCCACGACGTATCGCTTACCGGGCAGGAGATTCCGTGGTTCAACGACCCGGATGCGCCGAAATATCAAGGCATCGACTGGACACATCCGACTCCGTTTATCCGGAAGATGTTGGAAAATATGGCGGCAGACGGCGAGGATATGAAAGAGCAGTTTGAGAAAGCGGCGGAAAATGAAAAACCACCGCTGTTGTTCGCGCCGGACTGTATCGAAAAAGACGGGAAATATTATCTGTATTTTTGTATGACTGATGACAGTGAGGGCGTGGCAGTTTCGGATCGCCCGGAGGGACCGTTTACAGATCCGGTCCAGCTTCCGTGCGGCGGGATCGATCCGGCGATCTTTATCGATGATGACGGGCAGGCATATTATTATTGGGGACAGCTTTTTTCCCACGGTGTGAAGCTGAATGAGGATATGATCTCATTTGATGAGGGTGCGGTTGTACATGATCTTGTGACCGAGGAAGAACATTATTTCCATGAGGGATCTTCCATGCGGAAAATCAGGGATACTTATTATTATGTCTATGCAGACATGGAGAGAGGAAAGCCGACGGCGCTTGGATACTCAACCGGAAAATCGCCGCTCGGACCATTTACCTATCGGGGAATTGTGATCGACAATGACCATTGCGATCCGGAAAGCTGGAATAATCATGGTTCGATCGAATGTGTGAACGGACAGTGGTATGTATTTTATCATCGCTGTAGCCGTGGAACGCAGCGTTACCGGAGACTTTGTGCGGAGCCGATCACGATCAATCCGGACGGTACGATCGACGAAGTGAAAATGACGTCCCAGGGCGTAGGCAATCCGTTTGCACCGGGCGAGACGATGATGGGATATCAGGCATGTGAGCTGCATGGAAAAGTTTATATCGGTGTGGAGGAACAGTTGAAAGACAGCGCCGGAAATTGTTATGAAGAGAAATTGACGAATCTTCATGCCGGGGATGAGATTTATTTCCGTTATGTGGAGAGTGCAAAAGACTGGACGAAAGTACGCCTGATAACTGCAGGAAGCGGAAAAGTCACCGTGTGGATGAACGGGAAGATTGCGGGAAGTATTACGGTTGAGGGAAAGACGGGAATAACGAAGCTGACAGAGGCGGAGATCGGGATGCCGGTGGGACGATATGAGGTTGTGTTGAAAGTGGATGCAGCTGAGGGGATGGAAATCTTCGAGGTGACGGTGGAGTAGGAGATTTTTATTCAAACATGAAGCATCCGATTTTGTTTTGGAGTACAAGGCAAAATCGGATGTTTTGTTGTTTAGACAGCACCCAAAGCAAACACTGGTTTAAAAGTGTTTGCTTTGGGGAAGAAAAGACTTATAATAGAGAAAATGACGGAGGAGGACGTGTGATATGGGAAAGCTGGAAACATCCGGGATTCGTCCGATCGTAATAAAAGAGATTACAGAGTTTGCGAAAGAATATGGTTTAAAAGAAGTCATATTGTTTGGTTCAAGGGCAAGGGGCGATTATGAGCGGGCAAGCGATATCGATCTGGCGGTGAGGAGTGGAAGAATCGATGAATTTACAATTGCAGTAAAAGAAGAGACATCTACACTTTTAGATTTTGATGTGATCGATCTGGAACAGCCGCTGCAGGAAAAGTTAAGAGATTCGATTCGGAGAGAGGGAGTATTGATTTATGAAACGACATGACACATATTTATGATGGGGATGCGGCGAAAAGATTAGTGCGTCTCATTATTGAGCAATATATTCCGACATTCGTCCGATTGAGGGAAGAGATCCATTTGCGATATAAAAACTGTTTGGACGAAATGTAAAAATCCTGTCGAACGCATCTGACACCAAATGCTAAATTCAGCCTTTTCTCTATGCTATGCTTGAGAAAAAATTTAGCAGAGGTGAATGAAATGGAAAGACAGATACCAAAAAACGTACGTCAGATAGGAAATGTAAGCGGATCACCGAAAATATATGTAGAAGATTATGTAGACACATTTTTTACGCAATTATGCGAGAAAGCGGGAGAGACTCCGATCGGCGCGTTCCTCGTCGGGGATTTTCAGAAGACGGACGAGGAAGAATACGTCTATATTTACGGCGCGGTCCAGATGCACGAATTGAAAATGTCAGGGAAAGATTACCTGATCGACGAAGATACATGGAAACATGCGTATGAGGACTGCAAACAGTATTTCGAGGACGGAGAGATGCTCGGATGGTTTGTAGCACATGCGGGCGTGCCGCTGGATCTGGAGGATGCGGTTGTAAAACTGCATAAAAAATCATTTCCGCGGGAAAATTCTGTTTTTATCATGAAAGATCCGGTGGAGCAGGAAGAAAAATATTTCGTGCATCAGATGAACGATCTTCTGGAGATCTCCGGTCATTATACATATTATGAGAAAAATCCCTGTATGCAGAATTATATGATCTCCTGCAGAAAAAAGAACGGGGTGTGTCCCACGGAAACTGTGGAAGATCGAGCGGCAAAGGATTTCCGCAGCATTGTGCGCGATCGCGGAGGGCGGAAGCATCAGAGGAAGACAAGCCGTCTGATGTATGCGATGAGTACCTGCCTTGTGTTGATCGTGCTTGTTATGGGCGTTGTTACGATGAACAATATGGACAAGATGAAAGCGGTACAGTCGGCGCTCCATGAGATGTCCGGAGATTCGGAAAAAGAAACGAAGATTGTAAAGGAGAACGGAAAGGATGCCGTATTGGACGGAACAGATACCGGAGAACTGACGCAGGTGTCCTCGGGAAATGTGCAGTCTGAGGGGATTCCGGAAGTATCCGGCGGCGATCCGGCAGCGGAGGATGCCGGGACAGCGCAGCAGGGAGCAGGTGACGGAAGTACGGAAACAGGCGATTCGGCGGCAGATGGCAGTGTGATACCGGAAGGCGATCCGGCGGCAGACGGCAGTGTGGTACCGGAGGGCGAAGCGGCAGGCGATCATATGACCGGAGGCAGTATAACAGGAGGCAGTGTGACCGGAGGCGACGCGCCTGCAGGAGAGACTTTTAACGGTAGCGACGGCGTTTATATTGTGGAAGAGGGAGACACACTGGCGATCATCAGCCGGAAGATGTACGGAGATATCAGCCATGCCGACGCGATCAGCCGGATGAACGGTCTGACGGACGGAAATTTGATTTACATAGGTCAAAAATTGCTATTGCCTTAAAATGATGCTATACTACTATCACGAAAAAGAACGAGACAAGGAAAAAGATCGGGAAGAAAGAGACAAGGGGTAGAAGATGGCTCAAAAGAAAAATCCGAATCTGCGGCTGATGAAGCCGCTGAATCTGGAAGAAATGAAAAAGAAAGCGGGGCAGTACCGGAGAAGCCGGGCGAAGAAATGGCTGACCGGGATCGTTCTGGGCTCGATGATGATATTCGGAACCGGGATGCTGATCGTGAATCATCCGTATGATACCGTGTACAGTACGTCTTCTTATAAACGGGAGACGGCGGACAGCAACCAATATGCGGCATTTGGAAAAGGGATCGTGCGTTACAGCCGGGATGGGATCACTTATCTGACGCGGAAAAATGAGGAGCGCTGGATCTGGCCGTCCCAGTTTAAAAATCCGGAGATCGATATACAAAAGAATGTGTTTGCCGTGGGTGATATCGGCGGAAATGCGATCCAGGTCTTTACAGAAGACGGTGTAAAAGGGGAGATTGAGACGACGCTTCCGATAGAAATGTTTTCAGTTTCGGATCAGGGGATTGTGAGCGCTGTCTTAAAAAATGAAAATGCACCGATGATCGTGACCTATGACGCGGCGGGAAACATTCTTGTGGAAAATCAGGTATCGGCATCCGGCAACGGCTATCCGACCGCGCTGGAGATGTCGCCGGACGGAACCGTACTGATGGTTTCCTATCTTTCTTCCGAGGGCGGAGCACTGAAGTCCAAGGTGGTCTGCTATAATTTCGGGGAGACAGGGAAGAAAGAAAGCGACAGACAGACCGGATCGGAAGAATATGCGGATGTGATCATTCCGGAGATTTATTTTATGGGGGCATCCAGAGCGGTTGCGGTCAGTGACAAATCGTTCGTCGTTTACGAGGGCGGACAGAATTTGAAAAAGAAAACGGAAATCCAGATCGGGCAGGAGATCAAAAGCTCGTTTCACACCGATCAGTATATTGGATTTGTCCTGCTGAATAAAGATAAATCCGGTTACGAAGTCCGGCTTTACAATAAGAATGGGAAAATGCTCATGAACCGGGAGCTGACCGGAGAGTACAGTAATGTACAGATGGTTGGCAATGAGATCATTCTGTATGAGGGCTCGAAGTGCTGTATCATCACAAGCACGGGCGTTCCGAGATTTAAAGGAGACTTGAAAGTAGATGCGCTTGCAGTGATCCCGGTCAATGGATTCAATAAATATCTCGTGATGAGTGCGAATGAGCTGCGGGTGATCCACCTTGCGATATAGGAGAAACAAAGGATGAATAACTGGTTATTGATAGTAGTGGGAGTGATTTTTCTTGTCGGCATGGTCGTGGGAGGGATCCGCGGATTTTTTAAGATCGGATTGTCTCTGCTTTCCTCCGTGCTGACGATCATTCTTGTGATTTATTTGTCGCCGTATGCGGCAGATGCATTGGTGAAATATACTCCGGTGGATGAGATGATCGAAGAAAAATGCATCGAAATGTTTATGCCGGAATTATCGGCGGATCTGTTTGAGGGGAAAGACCTGACCGGTACGCCGCTTGCAGGCATCGATCCGGAGCAGTTCCAAAATATGTCGGATCTGGATCTGAGCAGGCTCGGGATCACTGCGTCGGATGTGGTAAAAGCATTGGGAGAGATTCCAAAGGATCAGCAGATCAAGGAACTGGAGGAGTCCAATCTTCCTCAATTTTTAAAAGACGCGCTTCTGGAAAATAATAACACAACGATTTACGAAGAACTGGGAGTGCAGACTTTTGCCGCCTATGTGGCGTCGTACATTTCAAGGATGGTGATCAAGATTTTGTCGTTCCTTGTGACGTTTATTGTGGCAGTGATCATTGTCAGAGCGCTGATGGCAGCGGTGGATATTATCGGAGAACTTCCGGTGATCGGGTTTTTCAATCATCTTGGCGGTGTGGCGCTGGGCGGCGTGATCGCACTTCTGATCGTCTGGGTCGGATTTCTTGTGCTGACGCTTTTGTATTCGACGGAAGCAGGAAAGACATGTTTTGATCTGATCGAGCAGAGTGAGATCCTGACATTTTTATATGAGAAGAATCTGCTGCTGGCGAAATTACTGTCGTTTCAATAAAAAGAGAAAGCTTTTCTAACAAAAGGTAACAGGTACAGGGGTGCGGTATGATCAGAATAGCGGTCGTGGAAGACGAGGAATATTATGTAAATCAACTGACCGGGTATTTGAACGAATATCAGAAAACAGAAAAAGAAGAACTGGATATTACGGTTTACCGGGACGGAGATGCGGTCACTGCGGAATATAAGTCGCAGTTTGACATTATCCTGATGGATATCCAGATGAAATTTGTGGATGGGATGACGGCGGCGGAGGAGATCCGGAAAATGGATTCCGAGGTCGTCATTATCTTCATTACAAATATGACGCAGTATGCGATACGCGGATATGAAGTTGACGCTCTGGATTATGTGCTGAAGCCGGTGTCTTATTTTGCATTCAGTCAGAAATTAAAGCGGGCGGTGTCCCGGATCAAAAAGCGGAGCAGTAAATACATCACGCTTGCGGTAAAAGGCGGCGTGATCCGGGTCGATCTGGATGATATTTATTATGTGGAAAGCGCGGGACACAATCTGCTGTACCACATGGGAAATGCGACGCATTTGACGTCCGGCACGATGAAATCGGCGGAGGAACAGCTTGCAGAGTATGGATTTTCCCGGGGGAATACCTGTTATCTCATCAATCTGGCACATGTGGATGGGATTCAGGATAAATGTGCGGTCGTGAAAGGCGAAAGGCTGCAGATCAGCCGACCGAGGATGAATGCGTTTATGCGGGAACTGACAAGGTACTGGGGGGAATTGAAATAATGGAAACCGTTGTAAATATCGTACTGCCGGATATTCCGAGGATTTATACGGCGCTGGCAGAATGGCTGGCGTGCCTGATCTGTATCTCGGAAGTGAAACGGCGCATCGGGGGCTGGAAGCTGGCAGGCATTTCGATCGGGATGCTGTGTGTGCAGTCGGCATTTTTGTATCTGACGGTCGATGCGGAGGGAATCTGGTGGATGGTCTGTATGGCGGTGGCGGTCGCATTTATGTATGGATTTCTTGCCGTTTGCTGTGATATCAGTCTGAAAGATACGGGATATTATTGTGTGAGGGCTTTTGTTACGGCAGAGCTGGCGGCGTCTTTGGAATGGCAGTTGGACTGCTTTGGATTTTTTACATGGGGATGGACACAAGTCTGGATCCGGGGCGGTCTTCTGATCATCATTTATGCGTTGGTCTTTTTCGTGAGCTGGTTCTGCTACCGCAAATATGAAAATCAGGAAGAGGCGATCCAGGTGACGGGGAAAGAACTGATCTCCTGTGTGATCATCGGTCTTGCGGTGTTCCTGATCAGTAATCTTGGGTTTGTATCATTGACGACGCCGTTTGGCGGAAGAGGAGCGGCGGAGATCTTTAATGTGCGGACGCTTGTGGATCTGGGAGGTGTTGCGATCCTTTATGCATTTCATGGGCAGAGGGTGGATCTGCGAGTGCGGCATGAACTGGAGAGTGTGCAGAATATCCTGCATAATCAGTATGTACAGTATCAACAGTCGCAGGAAGCGATGGATCTGATCCATTATAAATATCATGATCTGAAGCATCACATCATTGCGCTCCGGGCACAGGAAAATGCGCAGCAGCGGGACGCCTATCTGGATAAGATGGAAGAGGAGATCCGGAATTTTGAGGCGCAGAACCGGACGGGAAACGAGGTGCTGGATACACTGTTGAATTCCAAGATGCTGCAGTGCATGAAGAAAGATATCTCAATGACATGCGTGGTGGATGGAACATTATTTGATTTTATGGATGCGATGGATATTTGTTCTATTTTCGGAAATGCGTTGGATAATGCGATCGAATATGAGGAGACGGTCGCAGAGAAAGAGAAGCGCCTGATCCATGTGACGGCGCATGCACAGAAGAATTTTCTGATCGTGCGGTTTGAAAATTATTGTGAGGAGCAGATGGAATTTACGAAAGTGTTTCCGGCAACAACGAAGAGAGATACGCAGTTCCACGGATATGGTCTGAAAAGTCTGCGGTATACGGCGCGGAAATATGGCGGCGAAGTGGATATCAATGCGGAGGAAAACTGGTTTGTGCTGAAAGTATTGATACCGATGAAGATGAGAGAAGCATGAACAGATCATATATAAGAAAATCGTATATCAGAAAAAGAACGTTTGGGTTTGTATGAAGTGGACAAAATCAAACGTTCTTTTTTGTGAATATTATACAATGAAATTGCAGATTATGCAGGAAAAGCACAGATTATGCAGAATTTCGTTTTGAGGAAATATTTCTGATAAGATATAGTTACATGAAACGGGCACGCAAAAAACGTGCCGGGTTGCTATCATGAATGAAAAAAGGGAGGAAAGAGAGATGTTAGCAATTAATATCGAAGACGTGATCAACGTCTTAAATTCCTGCAAGTCGTATCTGATCGCACTTGGTGTGATCTTGGCACTTGTAGTGGTCATTACGATCGCAGTGATGAAACTGCCGAAACCGAAAAAGAAATTTATCCGCTCACAGAGCTGGATCGCATTTCTTCTGGCGGTTGTTGTGATCGTGAACATGATCTGCTGGGGACCGATGTCCAGCATGATCTCACTGGCAACAGAAAAGAATGATATTCAGAAAGAGACGTCGGATGCTGCAACAGCACTGTGTGAACAGATTGCAGACGAGGGAATCGTACTTCTGAAAAATGAGAACGGCAGACTTCCGCTTGAGGAGGGAACAAAGCTGAATGTATTTGGCTGGGCTTCCACAAACCCGGTATATGGCGGAACAGGATCTGGCGGACTTTCCGATGCATATCCGACAGTCTCCTTATTAGAGGGACTTGAGAATGCAGGATTTGAAGTAAACGGTGAACTGGTTGATTTTTACAAGAATTTCCGGGAGACACGTCCGACAGTCGGAATGTGGGGACAGGACTGGACGATTCCGGAGCCGACGATCGAGGAATATGACGAGGCGGGAATTTTTGAGTCTGCAAAAGAGTATTCCGATACCGCAGTTGTCGTTATTTCACGTTCCGGCGGAGAGGGAGCGGATCTCCCGACAAGCCTGGATCCGGAAGTGGAAGATACATTCGAAGCAGGAGATGCATTCGGCGCATCCGGACTTCGGATCAGTGATCAGAAAGACGATCTGGACGCATCCAAACATTTCCTGGAGCTGACGAACAGAGAGCAGGCAATGCTGGACCGTGTTGCGGCAGATTATGAGGACATTATTGTTGTTGTGAATGCGGCAAATGCAATGGAGCTCGGATTCGTTGACGAATACGAGCAGATCAGCAGCGTACTGTGGTGCCCGGGAACCGGTCAGTCAGGATTTAATTCGCTTGGATCTATTTTAAAAGGAGAGACGAATCCGTCTGCAAAGACAAGCGACACGTTTGTAAGAGATCTGACAAAGACACCTACATACAACAACTTCGGATTCTTTGCATATGACAATATGGACGAGTTTGAAGTGGATGGTTTTGTGCCGAATTTTGTAAACTATACAGACGGAATCTATGTGGGATACCGTTTCTATGAGACAGCGGCGGAAGAAGGGCTGATCAATTATGAAGAAATGGTACAGTATCCGTTTGGTTATGGACTTTCCTATACGACATTTGAACAGAAAATGGGAGAGTTGGAAGTAAAAGACGGTACGATTTCCGTTGACGTAACTGTTACAAATACAGGGGATGCGGCAGGAAAAGACGTCGTAGAGATTTATTATAACCCGCCGTATACAAACGGAGGAATCGAGAAAGCATCTGTAAACCTGATCGGATTTGAGAAGACAGAAGTTCTGGAGCCGGGTGAGAGCGAAACCGTTACCGTGACATTTACGGAAGAGGATATGGCGTCTTATGACGACATCAATGCAAAAGCATATGTGTTGGAAGCAGGAGATTATGAAATCTCTCTCCGCACAGATTCACATACCGTTGTAGATACCAAAACACATACGGTAGACGAGACGATCACATACAGCGGTGAAAACGGACGTTCTACGGATGAGACAACGGCAACAAACCAGCTTGATTTTGCAAACGGAGACGTGACTTATCTTTCCCGCGCAAATGGATTCGCAAATTATGCAGATGCGACTGCGGCGCCGACCAACTTTACAATGTCGGAAGAAGACAAAGCTACGTTCATGAACAACAGCAATTATAATCCGGAAGATTATAATGACGAGTCGGATGAAATGCCGACAACAGGCGCGAAAAACGGACTGGAACTGGTAGATCTCAGAGGCGTGGACTATGATGATCCACAGTGGGATAAACTTTTGGATCAGCTGACGGTCAGCGAGATGGATACGATGATCGCACTTGGCGGTTATCAGACGTCCGCAGCGAAGAGCGTCGGAAAGATCCAGACGATCGATTGTGACGGACCGGCGTCGATCAACAATAACTTTACCGGAACCGGCTCTATCGGATTCCCGTCAGCGGTGATCATTGCAAATACATGGAATGTTGACATCGCGGACGCATTCGGACAGAGCATCGGTAAGATGGCGGACGAGATGGGCGTATCCGGATGGTATGCACCGGCTATGAATATCCACAGAAGCGCATTTGCAGGACGTAACTTCGAGTACTATTCAGAAGATCCGTTCCTTTCCGGAAAAATTGCAACGGCAGCGGTTGCAGGAGCAGAAAAAGAGGGCGTATATGCGTATCTGAAACATTTTGCGCTGAACGATCAGGAGACAAACCGTACAAATCAGCTTTGTACATGGTTCAATGAGCAGTCAGCCCGTGAAATTTATCTGAAGCCGTTTGAAATGTGTGTAAAAGAGGGTGGAGCAAAGGCAGTGATGTCCGCGTTCAACTTCTATGGAACAGAGCCGGCAGGAGCAAGCTCCGAGGTATTGAACAACATTCTTCGTGACGAATGGGGATTCCGCGGATTTGTCCTGACAGACTACTATGGAGTATACGGTTATCAGGATGCCGACCGTATGATCCGTAACGGAAATGACTGTATGCTCGTTGCATATGATACAGAGACAAACCATCTGACAGACCAGAAGAGCGCGACAAGCGTGCAGGCAATGCGTCAGGCATGCAAGAACATTATGTATACGGTAGTAAACAGCCGTGCATATGATGCTGAAAATTTTGAAACAGGTCTGCTGACATGGCAGATCGCAGCGATCGTGATCGACGTGATCCTGGCAGCAGGATTGATCGTGCTTGAGATCGTGGCGATCAAAAAATTCAAAAAGAGAAGCGCCGAAGTTGTAAAAGCCGCTTCAAATGCAGAGAAAGAATAATTTCAGAATATCTCATGAAAAAATGAGTAAATAAATGAGTTGGAAGACGGAGAAAGAATCGGGAGAGATCCCGATTCTGCTTCCGTATAGGGAGATGAAAACGTTCGTACAGGGGATTACAGGAGGGACAAAATTGAAACATCGCGATATCATAGATAAAATGACATTGGAAGAAAAAGCCGCATTTCTAAGCGGGAAAAATGTGTGGCAGACAAGAGATTACAGCCGGCTTGGCCTGCCGTCGATCTTCTGTTCCGACGGACCTCACGGGATCCGTAAACAGGCGGGAGCCGGGGATCATCTTGGGTTAAACGCATCTCTTCCGGCAACTTGCTTTCCGACCGCGGCGACAGTTGCAAACAGTTGGGATGAACGGCTGGGTGAGGAATTAGGCGAAGCACTCGGAGAGGAAGCGGCGACACAGGAAGTGAACGTGCTTCTCGGACCGGGGCTGAATATGAAACGCAGTCCGCTTTGCGGAAGAAATTTTGAATATTTTTCCGAAGATCCATATCTGGCAGGAAAAATGGCGGCGGCTTATGTAAAGGGAATCCAGAGCCAGGGCGTGTATGCATGTCCGAAACATTTTGCGGTGAACAGTCAGGAACTGCGCCGTATGGCAATGAACTCCGTATTGGACGAGAGGACACTGCGCGAGATTTATCTGACGGGATTTGAGATTGCCGTAAAAGAGGGCAAGGCGAAATCCATCATGACAAGTTACAACGAAATCAATGGCACATATGCCAATGAAAATAAACATTTATTACAGGAGATCCTGCGAAAAGAGTGGGGATTTGACGGGATCGTCATTACAGACTGGGGCGCATCCAACGACCATGCGGCAGGCGTGGCGGCGGGATCCAATCTGGAAATGCCTGCGCCGGGACTCGATTCCGCAAGGGAAATCCTGCAGGCAATCAAAGAAAAGACACTGACGGAGGAAGAACTGGACGCATGTGTGGACGGACTTCTGGACGCGGTTTTGACATTGAGTGAGAATGCGAAGGGAAAGAAACGCACATTTCCGGAAACGGCGCACCATGATCTTGCAAGACGGGCAGCGGAAGAAAGCGCGGTGCTTCTGAAAAATACCGATGAGATCTTACCGCTGAAAGCAGGATGTAAGGTTGCTGTGATCGGAGATTTTGCGGTGGAACCCAGATATCAGGGAGCCGGATCTTCGATGGTAAATCCGACCTATCTGGAAACGATCGAGAAAGTGATCGGCAATTACGATCTTCAGGTCGCGGGGATCAACAGAGGCTACAAACGGACCGGAGAAGCGGACGAGGCGATGAAAAAAGAGGCGCTGGATCTGGCGGCAGCGGCGGATATTGTTCTGTATTGTTTCGGATTGGATGAGCTGAGCGAATCGGAGGGGATGGATCGTTCCCATATGCGGATCCCGCAGAACCAGATCGAACTTCTGCAGTCGATCGTTCAGGTCAATGAAAATGTAGTCGGACTGCTCAGCGCAGGCGCGTCGATCGAAATGCCGTGGCATTATTGCTGTAAAGCGATCCTGCATGGATATCTGACCGGTCAGGCGGGGGCGAGCGCGATGCTGAACATTCTGACCGGAAAGGTAAACCCATCCGGAAGACTCAGTGAAACTTATCCGCTCCGCTATGAAGATACATCGGCATTCCGGCATTTTCCGAGTACACAGAGAAATTCGGAATATCGGGAAAGTATTTACATCGGATACCGTTATTACGATACAAGCAAGGTCCGGGTACAGTATCCGTTCGGATATGGGCTGTCTTATACGACATTTATGTATTCAGAGCTGAAAGTCGATGCGGACGGAGCAACATTTACATTGACAAATACAGGAAAAATGGACGGCGCGGAAGTCGTACAGCTTTATGTCGGACTTCCGAATGCGATCGTATTCCGACCGGAAAAAGAGCTGAAAGGCTTCCGGAAAGTATTTTTGAAATCGGGTGAAAGCAAAGAAGTCAGAATTGATTTTGACGATAAGACGTTCCGTTATTGGAATGTGAAGACGAACGGATGGGAAGTCGAAGAGGGAATCTATCAGATCATGGTAGGAGCAAGTGTGGCGGACATCAGGCTGGAGGGCAAACTGCAGGTGAGTGGAACGACGGATCGGTATCCGTACAATCCGGCGAAACTTCCTTACTATTATACCGGTATCGTACAGCAGATTTCGGACGAAGAGTTTGAAGAACTTTTAGGGCATCCAATCCCATCGGGAAAGTGGTCCGGAGACCTCGGGATCAATGACGCGATCTGTCAGATGTATTATGCGAAAAGCGGTCTTGCCAGAGTGATATATAAAGTATTGACGACCATGAAGAAAAAAAGTGAAGAAAAAGGGAAACCGGATCTGAATATCCTTTTCATTTATAACATGCCGTTCCGCGGTATTGCGAAGATGACGGGCGGAATGGTCAGTATGGAAATGGTCGAGGGAATGGTGACGGTCGTGAATGGTCATTTCTTAAAAGGAATGAAAAAGATCATCGGCGGATTCTTCCGGAATCAAAAAGCAAATAAAGCGTACGAAGCGAAACTCGCGGAAAAATAGCAGGATGGGAAAACAAAGAACGGGAAAGCAAAGTGCGCGAATGAGGTGAAAGATTAAGAATGAAAGAAAAATGGATGAATATATGGAAATCGTTTGAAGAGAAACATCCGAAACTTTCCAAATGGGTGTATCAGATTTTCTATTTTTTTGTATTCAGTATGGGAGTTACCGTGTTCCAGTATCTGGTATTTACATTTATGCCGGGATGGCTGGGGCTGGAACTCGCGGGGACGGAGTTCATGTGGCCGCAGAAAGAAATGCATATCCTGGGTGTAGATTTTACATGGAGTCTGTTGGGATATAATGTGCTCCGGGATGCAAGGGGTGCGGTGATCATCGGCGGCGGACTCGGATATTTTATCAGTTATGAAGTCGGATCGTTTCTGGCGCAGTGCATCAACTTTCCGCTGCAAAGAAACATTACGTTTAAGAGCAAAGGGAATCCGGTGTATCAGGCAATGTGGTATTTTATTGCCTGGATCGTGATCTCCCTGATCTGTAACGGATTTAACAATCTGTGGATGCCAATCGCGTCGGCATATGTGCCGCCGGCAATCTATAATCTGCTTGTGACGTTCATCACGGGCGGCGTTTCGATGGTGATCTTCTTCTTTGTATTTAAGATCATCTTCCCGGAGGGAGAACCGAAAAAAGAGAAATAGAAGACAGGTAAAAATGTACAATAATATGCAGATTTAAATTCGGCAATCGAATTTAAATCTGCATTCTGTTATATTACAGGAAGAATAATGTGTTGCAGAGAAGCAATAATCGCAATTTAACAGAAAATAAACGCAATGTAAAAAGGGAAAAACTAGTGATAAAATGACTAAGAATCATGATTCCAATTAAATCTCTGTTGTGATAAATGCTGGAATGAGAGTATTTTGGCAGAATTTACTTTTAGAGAAATAAAGATTAAAGGAAATATACTTAAGTATACAGGGAAAAGAAAATGAATACAACAAAATACAACCGTGCAAAAACGTGGCAGATCGCGTTGTTTGCGCTGAATATGATGTCTACGAATATGTATCTTTTTTTTATGAGTTATGTTTCTTATTATGCGAACGGATTGCTTGGGATGTCAGTAGTATTTGTATCAACGCTCGCAACATCGATGAGAATCTTCGACGGCTTTACCGATCCGATCATCGGATGGTTTATCGATCATACAAAGGGAAGATTTGGTAAATTCCGCCCATTCCTTGTAGTCGGAAATCTTTTGCTGATCGTGAGTATGCTTTTGATGTATAAGACGACACATCTTGTGCCGGAAGCGATTCGGATTCCTTATTTTGTCGTAGTTTATGCATTGTATATTATCGGATATACTGTACAGGGAACGGTTACAACGTCTGCGCAGACATTGCTTACAAATGATCCGAAACAGCGTCCGGTTTATGGATTTTTTACAGGATTCTTTATGTTATTCATGCAGACAGGTTTTATGTATCTGATCTCGAATTATCTGGTACCGAAGTATGGCAGCATGAGTTTCCAGTTCTTTGATGAGTTACTTGCATGGGTTATCGTAATTGCATTGATCATGATGGTTTGCGCTTGGATTGCGATCGCACCGAAAGATAAACCGGAATTCTATGAGAACATGGTCACAAAAGAAAATGAAAAAGTTGGTTTTAAGGTATATTGGGAAGTATTGAAACACAATCGTGCACTGCAGATGTTGATTATTTCGGAATCCAGTGATAAGCTTGCGATGAGCATTGCGGGAAATTCTATCGTTGGGGTTATGCTTTTTGGAATTATCATCGGAGATTTTGAAGTAATGGGACGTTTGTCCGTTATCACAATGATTCCGAATATCATTTTACTTGTATTTGGTATTTTAAAAGCGAGAACAGCGGGACAGAAGCATATTTATGTATTAAGTACCTGGTTGTGTACTGCGATTCAAGTTGCGATTTTATTGATTTTCTGTCTGGGGGATCCGACACAGATCGATTTGAAATCATTTAGTTTTATGAATGTATCATTCCTCTTATTATATATTTTGTCAAATGGAATCAGAAATATCGGAAGCAATATGATGATCCCGATGATGGCAGATTGTACGGATTATGAAGTATACAGGAGCGGACATTATGTTCCGGGACTGATCGCTACTGTTTATTCGTTTGTGGATAAACTGATCTCCTCGTTTGCAGCGACGATTGTAGGAATATTCGTTGCAATCCTTGGATATACCAATACGGTGCCTCAGGTTGGTGATGAGCTGACAACAGGTATTTTTGTAGTTACAATGTTGTTGTATAATGGAATGCCTATTTTGGGCTGGGTGATTTCTATCGTCGCTATGAAATTTTATCCGCTGACAGGAGAGAAAATGAAAGAAATCGAGGATCATATTGTGAAAGTAAAAGAGGCTAATGCATCTGAGGTGAAATAATGAGAGAAGAAAACAAACAGATGATTCCTCTGTGGGGACCGTATTCAAAAAAGTATATGGGGATTTCCCGTATTATGAGGGAATCCAGGATACCGGGAGCGAGATGGGATTTAGTCGTATATCCGACATATGCAAACAGTGCGGTCTCTGTTCCGAATGTGACGGTTCCGTCGGATTATCATCCATGGAACTGTGATAATGAGGGGAAATATTTTCGTTATCGCTATGAACTTTTATGGAAAGATATGCTGTATGCAGATGTAGATTTTTTCAGTATTGAGGATGAGACCTGGGGAATCCGGGTCTCTTATCAAAATAATACGGATCGAAATCAGAATTGTCTTCTGAATTTCTTTGCGGCAGAGGAATACCCTCAAAACAGCGTTTATGTGATACATCGTCCGGAGAAGAGTGAAGTCTGGAATGCACTTCAATATGATGAACTGGTTTATGCGAAAAAGAGACCATGGGAGCATTTGAACCATGATGCGATGAAAAAGGGAGAAGTTTTTATCGAAGATTTTACAGATGGAAACGGTCTTGGGGCATCTTATTATATTATGTTAGCTAAGCATTGGGATTTGAAATGGTTCGGCGGAGACCGGGGAGATACGGCAGCATATAAAATACAGCTGAAAAACCGATATAAAAATGCAGTGCTGAGCATTCGTTATAAGACGATGCAAAATCAGGAAAAGGTTTCTTTTACCAGTCGATTTGGATCGGTTGTCTTTGAACCGACGTCGACACCGGCAATGTGCCGGATTCCATTGGGTGCATTGGAAGCGGGAGAATTTCAATTTAGATTGGAAGCAATCGGAACTTTAGGCAACGGAGTTTTTCTTGATTTTTTTGCCATCACAGAGGAAGAAGAGGCAGAAAAAGTGTATGCGGTCAAAGAGATTCGGAATGTGATCCCAAAGATAGAACGGCAGAACGAGCGTGTAAAATATCAGTATAATTATGGAGAAATTCCTATTTATTTTACGATCCAGAACAGACGTATTCGAAATAGGGATCTGTATTCCGGATGTCTGGAAGACGCGTTGATCACACGGATGACCAATTCAGATCAGACATATGATAATCTTACAAAAAGTTTTTCGGGTGCATTTATGGACAAACATTCGGATGAGGGATTTTATCATGCAAGTATGGTGGAGGCGATTTTTCTTCCTGCAAAAAGCCGGCGTGTAGAGTATGCATATGTGAGTACCTGTGAAGAGAAAAAATACACGAACCATGAACTTGAGAAATTGTGGGAGATGCGTGCAAAACCGTGTCTGGAACAGGATAGTCGACATAATCGTGAGGGAAATCAGTATGAGTTTTCCACAAAACTCATGAAAACAGCGATCTTTTCTAACATTGTGTATCCTATTTATCGACATGGCGAATATATTTCGCATTATACGCCGGGAAAACGATGGGACAGTCTTTATACATGGGATTCCGGCTTTATAGGTATCGGTATGTTGGAGTATTCGGAAAAACTGGCGGAATATATCATGGATACATATCTTTCGGAGGCGGATAATCAGGATTTTGCATTTGTATCGCATGGCTCTCTTGTTCCAACACAGTTTTATTTGTTTTATGAAATATTACAGCGGGCAGACAAAGAAAAACGTGAGGATCTTAAGAAATATTATCCGATGTTTTTACGTTATTACCGTTATATGGCGGGAAAAACAGAGGGATCTGCAACAAATAGACTTGGCAGCGGATTGTTGACGGTATATGATTATTTTTATAATGCGAGTGGAATGGATGATTATCCGCCACAAATGGAGATACACCGTCGAAAATTGGAAAAAATCGCTTCCCCGGTATGTTCCAACGTCCATTTTATACGGATTGCAAAAATTATGAAACGGGTTGCGAAATTATTCGGAATGGATTCGGATATAGCTGAATTTGATGAAGATTTGAATCGGGTGAAAGATGTATTTCTGTCTTCTGCGTGGGATGAGGAGAGCGGATATTTTGGATATGTTTTACATCGATCCGACGGGACTCGAGAGATCTTCCGGACAGAATCAGGAGAAAATTTCAATAAAGGGATGGACGGTGTAACACCGTTGATTGCCGGGATCTGTACGGAAGATCAGGAAAAGGAGCTTTTACAGCATCTGAAATCAGATCAGGAATTATGGTCCTGCGTGGGAATATCGACGGTAGATATGAGCGCAAGTTATTTTTATGATAATGGGTACTGGAATGGAAGCGTATGGTATCCATATCAATACTTAATATGGAAAGCAATGCTGGACATAGGGGAGAATGCGTTTGCGTATAAAATTGCGGAGAGAGCACTGACTTCATGGAAGCAGGAAACCGAATTCAGTTACAATACATTTGAGATGATGCAGATTGAAACAGAACGGGGAGGTTGGTTCCACCAATTCAGTGGTTTGTCATCTCCGATCGTAACGTGGTATCATGCTTACTATAAAAAAGGAAGTGTGACGACGGGATATGAAACATGGATTGAAAAGCAGTGGTTTAGTGAAGATTATACGGAAGCCGTAATTCATTACGAGCTTAATGAAAAGAAAAAGAACAGGGTGATCATCGTGATGGATTCCGATTATGATTATCAGGTTTTTGTAAACGGTAAATTAGTGAAGTATGAGGAACATGCAGACGGCGCTCTTGAAATCAGCCTTTCTGAGAAAAAGGGTGAAATTAAGGTAGTAAAGAATGAAGAAATTTTATGATGTCTATACCGGCTATCAATTGATGAGCAGTTCCGGAATGGAAGTGCATTTATATAAGAATGCAGATATGGAAGAAATAGAAACCCATATGCATGATTTTTTTGAAGTTTATTGTCTTTTAGACGGAGAAGCATGCTTTGAGGTTGACGGACACAGTCATCATTTATGCCGGGAAGATATTTGTCTGGTACCGCCGGGAATAAGCCATAGTGAAAAACCGGAAAAAGGAAATTATGAACGGATCATATTGTGGATCAATCCTTGGTATTTGAACAGACTTTCTACACGAAAGACGAATCTGGCACAATGTTTTGTTTCAGTAAAGCAGGAGGGATATCTGTTTCGGGCAGATCCCTCTCACAGAACGACGATTATATCAATATTACTGGAAATGATTCAAGAAACACATGAAAAGGAATTTGGAAAGGATTTATTGAAAGATGCCTGTTTACAGAGGCTTTTGATTTTATTGAATCGTTATGAAAATTTAAATACCATGAAAGAAAAGCAGAATATACAGGAGATTATTCAATATATTAATCAGCGTTATACAGAGGAAATCCGGTTGGATTTTCTCTGTGAAAAATTTTTTATCAGCAAATTTTACCTTTCCAGAAGTTTTGAGAAAACGACAGGGAAAAGTATTTATCAATATATTTTGGAAAAGCGCATGATTTTAGCAAAGCAGTTATTAGTATATGGTGAAAAACCAACAGATATCTATGCAGTTTGTGGATTTAATCATTACAGTAATTTTTATAGAGCGTTTGTGAAATATTATCATGTATCTCCGAAACGGTTTTTGGAGAATATGATGTATGGAGAAAGCGATATACGGTAAGAGAAAATTATAGAAAAGGGGCTGTCGGGAAATAGATAGTTCCAAACAGGGGCAGATTTGACTCGCATGAGTCAAATCTGCCTCTGAAACTTTTCCGTAAAAAGAGAAAAAGATGGCTAACGACAACCATCTCCTCTCCGTTCCATGTTATAATGGAACTATGCAAAAACAAGATTATTATAACGAATTTTTTGAAGTAGGGCAACAGAAAATTAACTTCAGTTTCTTCGAATTGTGTTTAGTGAATTGTAAAAGTAAATTCCATCCCTCACATATAAGCCATGGAATTTATTAATTCTCAAAATAAGTATGGCATT
>NZ_JADMSO010000013.1 GCF_015560805.1 Mediterraneibacter glycyrrhizinilyticus
TCCTTGATCTATGACTATCATATACTATTTATTGAAAATGGTCATGTTTATTTTGTACTATTTATATTCTAACATCACCTGTATCATATCGGTGAGTTTGCCGAGTTTCTGCACAAAAACGGTGCAGCCTGTGATCCGATCAGTAAAGAGCCGCAGGCAACAAAAGCACCGAAGCACAAAGACTATGAACGATAGGAGGGATGGGACAATGGCAGTCAACCAGAAAGCGGTAAAGGTTTTGAATAAAGTCTTTGAAGCAGGCTTTGCAGATGAAAAGGCAATCGCTTCTATGACAATGGACGATATTCTTTCCATGCAGGGCATTACGGTGGCAGATATTACCCTGATCAACGACCTGCAAAAGAGTATCAAATCGAACAAGGTCATTTCCTTTCTTGGTGGTGGTATGAATGAGTGAAAAAAGAATGATCCATTTCAAAAATGAAGAAAACGGGATTGAAGTTTCTGTTCCAGACGGAGGTATGCTTCGGCTGTTTTCTGAAAACGGGGATGCACAATGTGTCCTTTGCCGCTATGTAGATGAAAACCACACAGAGATTGACGGTGTTCTGTATGACACCAAAGACTTTATCAGACGAATGAAACACAATAAAATCAGTTACGCTCCTGCCTGATCGCAGGGGCAGATAACAAGGAGGTGTAAAGAAAATGGCTGCAAAGTATCAGCTAATCACGGAGCTGTATCGGCGTACAGGCGTGTCGGTTGCGAAAAGTCCGCAGGCGTGGCAGAGTTTTCTGTCCTCTGCCTGCCGCAACTATAAGTGCCGCTTTGACGAACAGCTCTTAATCTATGCTCAACGCCCCGATGCCGTAGCTGTGGCAGAGCTTGGCACTTGGAATAAACTCTTTAAGCGGTGGGTAAATAAAGACAGCAAAGGGATTGCCGTGTTCGACCCAAAAGGTCGTAGGAACACGCTGAAATACTACTTTGATATATCCGATACCCACGAGGGTTATTATGGAAGTCGTCCTGTTCCGATCTGGCAGATGGATGAGCGATATGAGCAGGCAGTAAAGGAAAGGCTTTCTGACCGTTTCGGAGAGATTGAAGAAACAGACTTGGCGGAAACACTTTTTAAGACTGCTGAGAACGCTGTGGAGGACAATCTTCCCGATTACCTGTCACAGCTCAAAAGCGTAACTCAAGACAGTTTTTTAGAGGGACTGGATGAATACAACATTGAAGTGCTGTATAAGAGGCTTGCGGTCAACAGCGTGGCATTTATGCTGATGAGCCGCTGCGGTCTGGATGTAAAGGAATATTTTGACCGAGAAGATTTTGCCGACATTGTGAATTTCAATACGCCCCATACGATAAATGCAATCGGGATTGCCACGAGCGATATATCGGAGATGGCACTTCGGGAAATTTCCGCAGCTATCCGAAATGTGCAAATGGAAGCAAGAGGAGAAAACCGCACCTTTGCACCAAAGTCCCAATCCCGTTATGATGTAGGCAGAAAACAGCCCGAAAGGAGTGAAAATAATGAGCGAAATCACATACACAAGGCAGGGGGATTATCTTATTCCCGACCTAACATTACCGACAGAGCCAGAGCTTCCGCTTGGCAGATACGCTATGATGCACAGGGAGTATCTGGAGCAGCACAAGAGAGTGACCTATCTGAACCTGCTGACAGAGGGGATGCTAAATCAGCATCTTTACGAGGTGGAACAGACGGCACTCAAACGGTTGGAGCTTCTGACGAAGCAGCTCTCAATGGAGCAGGGCGTGACGGAGGAACTGAAGGAAAAAGCCCCGATGCAGTGGGTAGGATTGATGAACAACATCCGCAGCCAAGCGGAGGAAGTCATCTTGACGGAACTGATTTACAGCTAAGCATTGCCAATGAGGAAGAAGTAAGTGCCAATCTTCCAACGGTTGAACAGCAGATAGAAAAAATCACACAGGCAGAGGATGAAAAGTCCTCTGCTTTTGTCGTTTCACAGGAAGATATTGACTCTGTTTTGCAAATGGGCAGTAGTTATGATAAGAGCAAATACCGCATCTATCGTCAGCTTCAGAAAAATAGTGACAGCAAAACAAACATTGAATTTCTCAAAAAGGAATATGGTACAGGCGGCGGAACACACATTTTTCCAGACGGGACACAGGGCGGAAGATGGGCAGACAGTAAAGGAATCGCCATTGAAAAACAGGGTTCTTATACTGATCCAGACCTGCGATTATCTTGGTCGAAGGTGGAAAAACGCCTGCGTGAGCTTATCAAGAATGACCGCTATTTAAACCCAAAAGAGAAAGACCATTATGCGGACTATCTGGAACAGGTATCTGCACCGCAGTATGAAATCGACACCCAGAGAAAACTTGTAAGACAACGGTTTATCCAGTCTAAGCAGGCACTTTCCCCTGCTGACAAACGGGACAGCCTTGCCCTGCGTCTGTCTGATTTTATCCGTGATTTGGACGGTTATGAAAAAGAGCTTTTGTCGCAGGTAAATCGTACCGACCTTGCCAATATAAATGACAGGCAGATGGAGGAACAGCTTTCTGATCCTGCGACGGTGCAACAGCTTCTTGATTTTCTGGCTTTGGTACAAGGTAAAACGAGCGACACTTACAGCCGCAGTAATGCGTGGTATTTTTCCAAAGAACTGACGGAGCTGCATCCAATGCACTACCTCTGTCACGAGGGCGATGTGGTGTATCTGGGGGCAGACAAATATGAAGTGCAGTCGGTGACTGAGGATAGGGTGACTTTGCAGAATGTGCAGTTCCCGATTTTGATGCAGGCGTACAATCATACGAAACTAAGCGAACTTCTGAACAAAAACCCTGCTAATGACCATCTCAAAGTCGTAGTAACCGACAGGCAGAAATCAGAAACACTCACCGAGAAAAAGCCTGACAGCTTAGAATTTTCTATCGGCTTTTCCGAACATCCCTGCTTTTATGCAGACGGATTAGGCGATGATATTGAGATCAGTTTTGCATTAGGAAATAAATTACTCGGTATTTTGGATGAGAAACAACACCGTGAAAGGCAGGATGAGAGTAAAAAAGTCGGGTGGTATAAAAAAACTGACTTTCAGATAAACGCAGTAATCAATGGAGAAAACTTCCGATATGATGGGCGATTTGACATCGGTGACGGTGAGGGCGATTTAATTGCTCATTTGAAAAACCATTATGACTATTGCCTGTCGCCGAACTGTCCGTTTATCCCAGAGTGGAAAAAGCAGGGCGAGGATGCGTATCGGAAAAAGATGGAAAGCCTGCGGTGGGGGCGTGAGGTGTTTATTCCCTATTTGGAACAGCACACCGAATTGTCGCAAGAAGATGAAATGCAGCTTGATGCATTTATGGCGTCTGAAAGTTATTGGTATAAAGAGAAAGAAGAACTATTAGAGCAGGCTAAAAAATTCATTGATGACTATGCCTATAAAAAATATGGTCAATCTGATAGGGTGGATTATTCTGACCTGTCAAAAATAGAGATTGCGACGGCTACTACTGAGGATGGTCAGCGTAAGTTTATGGTTATGCTCGATCTTGAGAACTACCGTATGAAATTTTATGAGAATGGTAAATGCACGGATTATACAGAGTATCTTAGCCTTGCTGATATGATAGCAGCCGACATTTCTCATTCAGATTTTGAAAGTTTCGTGTTAGAACGGGCTGAAAAATATAATCAACTTTATCGTGAGGAAAAGACCGAAGCAGTACCAAAAGATACGGATAGATTAAACGCAAGAGAACTGGAAAGCTCAAGGGAACAGTTGAGTGAGCCAATAGAGGATGACTTTATCGGCAGGGAAATTGTTCTTGATAACCGCCGCTATGTGATCGAGCGTATCAGCGAAATCAGCGGTGATGTGTCAATGCGGGATGTGACTTTCCAAAATCAAGCAGGTATTCCGATAAACCGTGTGGAGAAAATTGGTTATATCCGCAGCCTTTTGGAACGGGAAGTATTACCACCCGAAAAAGAAAATGTAGATGTTCCTGTTCCGTCTGATGACCGTCGAAACTTCCGTATTACGGATGATGCTTTAGGCGTGGGCGGTGCAAAGGAGAAATTCAGAAACAACATCGCAGCGATCCAGACACTTCACGAGCTTGAGATTGAAAACCGCCTTGCAACGCCAGAGGAACAGGAAATTCTCTCAAAGTATGTCGGCTGGGGAGGTCTGTCACAGGCATTTGATGAAAATAATGCAGCGTGGGCAGATGAGTTTATAGAGCTTTATGAGAACCTCTCCCCAGAGGAATATCGTGCGGCAATGGAATCGACACTTACTGCCTTTTATACTCCGCCCGTGGTAATCAAGGCGATGTATGAGGTGCTTGACCGTCTGGGCTATGAGAAAGGAAATATGTTAGAGCCGTCTTGTGGCACAGGAAACTTCTTTGGTCTGATCCCTGAAAAGATGGCAGGATCAAAGCTCTATGGCGTGGAGCTTGATGATCTGACTGGCAGGATTGCAAAGCAGCTTTACCAGAAAGCCACCATCGCCGTACAGGGGTTTGAAGATACCAAACTGCCAGACGATCATTTTGATGTGGTGCTTGGCAATGTACCTTTTGGAGATTTTCGGGTCAACGACAGCCGCTACGAACAGCAGAAATTCCTTATCCACGACTATTTCTTTGCAAAAGCCCTTGATAAAGTAAAAGCAGGCGGCGTTGTAATGCTCCTTACCTCAAAAGGCACAATGGATAAGGCAAGTCCCGAAGTACGAAAATATATCGCCCAGAGAGCCGAGCTTTTAGGGGCGATACGGCTTCCAGACAACACCTTCAAAGCCAATGCGGGAACGGAAGTTACAAGTGACATTCTGATCTTAAAAAAGCGTGACCGAGTTATGGAGATAGAGCCAGAGTGGGTACACCTTGACACGGACGAGAATGGGATCACAATGAACCGCTATTTTGTAGAGCATCCAGAGATGGTGCTTGGAACAATGCAGATGGAAAGCACCCGTTTCGGTATGGATACTGCCTGTAAAGCAGATAAAGAACATTCCCTTTCCGAGCTTTTATCGGAAGCGGTGCAGCGTATCAATGGGGAAATCACAGCACAGGAAAATCAGATTGATGAAATCTCCGATGAACAGGCAGAGAGTATTCCTGCCGACCCTTTGGTACGGAACTTTTCTTATACTTTAGTGGATGGCAAGGTTTACTTCCGAGAAAATGATGTGATGACCCCTGCCAAAGTATCTATGACTGCCGAAAACCGTATCAAGGGATTGGTGGAGATCAGGGACTCTGTCCGCAGGCTCATTGACTATCAGACCAACGATTACCCTGATGAAGCGATACGAAAGGAGCAGGAACAGCTTAACCGCTTGTATGATACCTTTACGGGGAAGTACGGGCTTATCAATAACCGAGGGAATTATCTTGCCTTTGCATCCGATGAAAGCTATTTTCTGTTATGTTCCCTTGAAGTGCTTGACGATGATGGGAAATTTAAGCGGAAAGCGGATATGTTCACGAAACGGACGATCAAACCGCACCGTACTGCAACTTCTGTGGAAACCGCAAGCGAAGCCCTTGCCCTTTCTATTGGAGAAAAAGCCTGTGTTGATTTAGGTTATATGGAACAGCTTACAGGGAAAACACAGGAGGAACTGATTGCAGATTTGCAGGGCGTTATCTTTCGTGTACCCAATGCCGAGCCTGCCCGTTATGTGACTGCGGATGAGTACCTTTCTGGAAATGTAAGGGAAAAGCTGACGGTTGCAGAAATTGCGGCAAAGCAAGACCCGTCGCTGTCTGTCAATGTGGAAGCCTTAAAACAGGTTATTCCCAAAGACCTGCCTGCCAGTGAAATCGCTGTGCGTCTTGGTACGACTTGGATACCGCAGGAGGATATTCAGCAATTTGTGATGGAACTTTTAACCCCGTCACAACACGCAAGAGGCAGGATCAAAGTCCGCTATACACCATATAATGGCGATTGGTTTATCGAAAATAAAACTTCCGATTACGGGAATGTCAAGGCGGACAGCACTTACGGTACGAAAAGAGCTTCCGCCTATCGTATTATCGAGGACACGCTGAATCTGAAAGATACCCGTATTTTTGATTATGTGTATGATGAACACGGAAACAAAAAAGCGGTGTTCAATCATAAGGAAACCACAGCGGCACAGGCAAAGCAGGAAGTGATTAAACAGGCGTTTCAGGATTGGATATGGAAAGACCCTGAGCGAAGAAACCGCCTTGTCCGTTACTATAACGACACTTTCAACAGTATCCGTACCCGTGAGTATGATGGAAGCCATATCACTTTTGGCGGGATTAGTCCAGAAATTCAGTTAAGACCGCATCAAGTGAACGCTATTGCCCATATCCTTTATGGAGGGAATACACTTCTTGCCCATAAGGTAGGTGCAGGCAAGACCTTTGAAATGGTCGCTGCCGCACAGGAGAGCAAGCGTCTGGGACTGTGCAATAAGTCCATGTTTGTTGTGCCAAATCACTTAGTCGGACAATGGGCGTCTGAGTATTTAAGGCTGTATCCCTCTGCCAATATCCTTGTGACAACGAAACAGGACTTTGAAACAGCGAACCGAAAAAAGTTCTGTTCCCGTATTGCCACAGGCGATTATGATGCGGTCATCATCGGACATTCCCAGTTTGAAAAAATTCAGATGAGCGTGGAAAGGCAGTACGAGCAGCTTCAGAAACAGCTTGACGATATTGAGCGTGGGATTGAAGATGTGCAGAAATCAAATGGCGAGCAGTTCACAGTCAAACAGCTCATGAAAACAAGGAAAGCCATTGAGCAGAAGCTCAAAAAACTCAACGATACCAAACGAAAGGACAATGTGATTGACTTTGAGCAGTTAGGCGTTGACAGGCTTTTTATTGACGAGAGCCATTTTTACAAAAACCTCTACCTCTATACCAAGATGCGAAATGTGGGCGGTATTGCCCAGACCGAAGCCCAGAAAAGCTCTGACCTCTTTATGAAGTGCCGCTATCTGGATGAAATCACAGGCAACCGTGGCACGATTTTCGCTACGGGAACACCGATCAGTAACTCAATGGTCGAGATGTACTCCGTGCAGAGATACTTGCAGTATGATACACTTGTAAGGAACGGTTTGCAGCATTTTGACAGTTGGGCGTCCACTTTTGGTGAAACCATCACAGCATTAGAGCTTGCCCCTGAAGGGACAAACTACCGAGCAAAGACAAGGTTTGCGAAATTCTATAACCTGCCAGAGCTGATGTTAATGTTTCGAGAAGTAGCTGATATTCAGACTGCCGATATGTTAAAACTCCCTGTGCCAAAGGTCAACTATCACAATATCAAGACCAAGCCAAGTGAGATACAGATAGAAATGGTAGCTTCTCTTGCTAAGCGGGCAGAAAAGATAAGGGCAAGGCTTGTTGAGCCGCAGGTCGATAATATGCTGAAAGTGACCAATGACGGACGAAAACTTGCCCTTGACCAGAGAATGATTGACCCGATGCTGCCTGACGACCCAGAAAGCAAGGTCAACACCTGTATCGACAATGTGCATCGCATTTGGGAGGAATACGCTGACACAAAGGCGGCACAGCTTATATTTTGCGACCTTTCCACGCCGAAGAATGATGGCTCATTTAATGTTTATGATGATATACGGGAGAAACTGATCCGCCGTGGCGTTCCTGCTGAGCAGATACGCTTTATCCATGAAGCGACTACCGATGTGCAGAAAAAAGAGTTATTTGCGAAGGTCAGAAGCGGCGAGGTGCGTATTTTGTTAGGCTCTACCCAGAAGATGGGGGCAGGTACGAATGTGCAGGACAGGCTTGTGGCACTCCATAATTTAGATTGCCCGTGGCGACCAAGCGATGTAGGACGGATTTTGCGGACATTCAAAATAAAAAAGAATGTGGAGGTAACAGACAATGGCAAAGACAATTTTTGAGGAAATGGGCGGCAAATATCAAAGGCAAGGCGATTACTTAATACCGTGTTTGACTGTACCCGCCGAAGAAGAACAGCCGATAGGCATCTGGGGACAGCGGCATTTGGATTATCTGAAGCATCACTGTAAAGTTACATACACCAATCTTCTTACAAGCGGCAGACTTAACGCTTACCTTGCCGACATTGACAGACAGGCACAGGAACGCTTTGAAAGGCTCATAGAGGGTATGAAACAGGCACAGGGCATAACGGAACAGCTAAAGGCAGAAAACGCCTTAGAATGGACAGGATGCCTCAATAACATAAGGGCTTGTGCGAGGGAGATTGTGGAAAAGGAAATTATTTTTGCATAAACAGATGATTAGTGGCAGGGGGAAATCCTGCCGCTTTTTCTGCTTTAGTTTGTCAGCTTGACAAATAAAGGGTTAAGGAATATAATTAGATTCAGTATTATACAAGGAGTTAATAAATATGCGGCAAGGTATTCTTAAATAAACTGTCAATTTGATAGTGGGAACAAAAAGTAGCAGTCCCGTTTCACTTTTAATATGGGGCTTAGTTTTTTGTACCCAGTTTAAGAATACTTTTATCATGTAATTTTATATGCCCGAAAACATATAAGTGTTTTGGGGCTATTGGAGTTATTTACCCAGTGATAGGAGTATTTATCACTGGGTATTTTTATGCCCTTTTTTGGGTGTTGATAGGAGGAAAATCACATGAAAATAATTAACTTAGGCATTCTGGCTCACGTTGACGCAGGAAAGACAACATTAACGGAAAGTTTATTGTATACCAGTGGTGCAATTGCAGAACTAGGGAGCGTAGATGAAGGCACAACAAGGACAGATACCATGAATTTGGAGCGTCAAAGGGGAATCACTATCCAGACAGCAGTGACATCTTTTCAGTGGGAGGATGTAAAAGTCAACATTATAGATACGCCAGGCCATATGGATTTTTTGGCGGAAGTATACCGTTCTTTATCCGTATTAGACGGAGCAGTATTATTAGTTTCTGCAAAGGATGGCATACAGGCACAGACCCGTATACTGTTTCATGCACTACAGACAATGAAGATTCCGACAATTTTTTTCATCAATAAAATTGACCAAGAGGGGATTGATTTGCCAATGGTATATCGGGAAATGAAAGCAAAGCTTTCTTCGGAAATTATAGTGAAGCAAAAGGTTGGGCAGCATCCCCATATAAATGTAACGGACAATGACGATATGGAACAGTGGGATGCGGTAATTATGGGAAACGATGAACTATTAGAGAAATATATGTCAGGGAAACCGTTTAAAATGTCAGAACTGGAACAGGAAGAAAACAGGAGATTCCAAAACGGAACGTTATTTCCCGTTTATCACGGAAGCGCTAAAAACAATCTGGGGATTCGGCAGCTTATAGAAGTGATTGCCAGTAAATTTTATTCATCAACGCCTGAAGGTCAATCTGAACTATGCGGGCAGGTTTTTAAGATTGAATATTCAGAGAAAAGGCGGCGTTTTGTTTATGTGCGTATATATAGCGGAACATTGCATTTGAGGGATGTTATTAGAATATCTGAAAAAGAGAAAATAAAAATCACAGAGATGTGTGTTCCGACAAACGGTGAATTATATTCATCCGATACAGCCTGCTCTGGTGATATTGTAATTTTACCAAATGATGTTTTGCAGCTAAACAGTATTTTGGGGAACGGAATGCTGTTGCCGCAGAGAAAATTTATTGAAAATCCTCTCCCTATGCTCCAAACAACGATTGCAGTAAAGAAATCTGAACAGCGGGAAATATTGCTTGGGGCACTTACAGAAATTTCAGATGGCGACCCTCTTTTAAAATATTATGTGGATACTACAACGCATGAGATTATACTTTCTTTTTTGGGGAATGTGCAGATGGAAGTCATTTGTGCCATCCTTGAGGAAAAATATCATGTGGAGGCAGAAATAAAAGAGCCTACTGTTATATATATGGAAAGACCGCTTAGAAAAGCAGAATATACCATCCACATAGAAGTCCCGCCAAATCCTTTCTGGGCTTCTGTCGGGTTGTCCATAGAGCCGCTCCCTATTGGAAGCGGAGTGCAGTATGAAAGCAGAGTTTCACTTGGATATTTAAATCAATCGTTCCAAAATGCGGTTATGGAGGGGGTTCTTTATGGCTGCGAGCAGGGGCTGTATGGATGGAAAGTGACAGACTGTAAAATCTGTTTTGAATATGGATTGTATTATAGTCCTGTAAGTACCCCCGCAGACTTTCGGCTGCTTTCCCCTATCGTATTGGAGCAGGCTTTAAAAAAAGCAGGGACAGAACTATTAGAGCCATATCTCCACTTTGAAATTTATGCACCGCAGGAATATCTCTCACGGGCGTATCATGATGCTCCAAGGTATTGTGCAGATATTGTAAGTACTCAGATAAAGAATGACGAGGTCATTCTGAAAGGAGAAATCCCTGCTAGATGTATTCAAGAATACAGGAACGATTTAACTTATTTCACAAATGGGCAGGGAGTCTGCTTGACAGAGTTAAAAGGATACCAGCCAGCTATTGGTAAATTTATTTGCCAACCCCGCCGCCCGAATAGCCGTATAGATAAGGTTCGGCATATGTTCCACAAGTTAGCTTAACAGCTTGCAAAAGTCATATAAAATGAGATTTGAAAGGATTAGAGACTAATTATGATGAAATGCGAATGGATATTGTGTCCTGTTTGTGGGAGCAAAACCCGTAATAAAATTAGGAAGGACACTGTTTTGGAGAATTATCCCCTTTATTGTCCAAAATGCAGACAAGAAAGATTGATTAAAGTTGACAACTTGAAGATAACTGTCATCAAAGAGCCAGACGCTTAAGACGCAGAGCCGATGAACTTGAGAAATGTTTCACAGTTCATCGGCTCTGTTACTACTTTTATGCTTGATTTTATTGCCTGTCACAGGGGATAGAAGCTGTTATCTTCATTTTCTGTTCGGCAACAGCTAAACTTCTATGCAAAGGGATTGCCATAAATACTGTAATAAGTGCAGAGAGAACATCGGAAATCGGCTGTGCATATAAAATACCGTTTAATCCCCATATAAATGGAAAAATTAAGATAACGGGAATGAAGCAGATACCTTGTCGGCAAGATCCAAGAATAAACCCTTCTTTTCCTTTTCCAAGAGCAAGGAATAAAGAGGAATATACCGTGTAGTATCCAAACAGCATAAATGTAATACCGTTTACTCTTAAAGAGGAAGCTCCAATGTGAATCATTTCTGTGTTTCCAGTTGTAAACTGTGAAACAATAGTCGTAGAAAACAGACTGAATAATAAACCTACGATCACACAAAAAATAGTTGACCATAAGATGGAAATTTTGATTGCAGTACGCAGACGATCAAATTTTTTCGCCCCATAACTGTAACCTGCAATCGGTTGAAAACCTTTGATAAAACCAAATACTGTTAAGCTGCCCATAGATATAAGACGGGTAACAACGCCCATTCCCGCTATGGCTGAATCGCCGTAATTACCTGCGGCATTGTTTATTAGAGAGATGGAAATACTTGTTAATAATTGAAATACAAGTGTCGGAACGCCAATTTTGAAAATTTCAGATAGAATTTCTTTAGAAAAGGTACAGTCCTTTATTCTAAACTGAAAAGCACTTTTTTGTCTGAAAATATAAAACAGATACACAAGAGTAGATACTACCTGAGAAATTGCTGTGGCAATAGCAGCTCCTGCAACACCAAAATTAAAAGTGTATATAAATAATGGATCTAACCCGATATTGAGGACTGCACCTAACAACAAGGCACACATTGTAGTTTTTGCTGATCCTTCACTTGTCACGATATTGTTCATTGTGACATTAAAAACATTGAAAATGCAAGAAGCAATGTAAATACCGGCATAGGTAGCCGCATAAGGAAGGACACTTTCTGTTGCACCTAAAAGTCTTAGAATGGGGTTCAAAAAGAGGATTGATAAAACAATCATAATTGCACCGCCAACAAGACTGCTATATAGTGCAGTGCTTGCCACTTTGTTTGCCTGATCCTTATTTCTTTGTCCTAACAGTCGAGAAATGTAGGATGCTGCCCCATTACCAAAAAGTAATCCTAAGCCGACGACTACTTGACCGAGAGGATACACAACCGAGATGGCAGCCATTTGACTTTCGCCTAAGCCGCCTACAAAATAGGCATCAACAAGATTGTACAAGGCGTTGATGAGCATACCAATCATTGTTGGAATACCCATAGCTAAAAGGGCTTTTGGAATTGGAGCATTGCCCAATAACTCCAATTTTCTGTTTTGATTGTCCATAGTGTTCTTTCTCCTTTCACTTGACATATAGAATAAAATATACTACTATAAATTATAGTAGTTGAAATGCAAGTGGTATTCTACTATAATTTATAGTAGTTGTCAAGAGAGTAAAGGAGGAAATTGATATGGCGACCATTGACTTAATTGTTTTGGGAATGTTAAAGAAAGAACCTCTGAGTGCGTATGACCTTCAAAAGTTGGTAGAGTACCGCAATATTTCAAAATGGGTAAAAATTAGTACCCCGTCTATTTATAAAAAAGTTATCCAGTTGGAGGAAAAAGGATATATTTCAAGTCATATTGAAAAAGAGGGTAAAATGCCAGAAAAATCAGTGTATTCTTTAACTGAAGAAGGGAAACAGCAGTTTGAAAAATTGATGCTTGAAATATCCTGTAAGCCGATAAACATTTTTTTGGATTTTAATGCTGTCATTGTAAATCTGGACAGTATGCCCAGAGAAAGACAGCAAGAATGTCTGGATAATATTGAGAGCAGTATGGAGGTATTGAAAAAATATCTGGAAGAAAATATTACTTTGAAAAAAAGTAAAGAAGATATTCCTGTTACGGGTATGGCAGTTTTACAGCAACAATACACATTGGCAGAGGCAATAGAGGAATGGATTGTTTCATTAAAAAAAGAAATCAATTCGTAAAAGTGCATGGTAGGAACAAAAGAGATGCTGTTATTTTTTAGTTTGGATTGTAATGAGATTGTAAGAAGTGGTTGCTATACTGAACTTACAAAATAAAAACAGAAATTTGGAGGTTTTCATATGGCAATACTTGAAACAAAAGATTTACGAAAGATATACGGAAGCGGAGAAAACGAAGTCCATGCTTTGGATGGGGTATCCATTTCCGTAGAGGAAGGCGAATTTGTTGCTGTTATCGGTACATCAGGCAGCGGTAAATCTACACTACTTAACATGATCGGCGGGTTAGACCGTCCTACTTCTGGTAGTGTTACTATCCGAGGAAAAGAACTGTTGAAAATGAAAGACGAGGAACTGACGATTTTTAGGCGTCGAAACATTGGCTTTGTTTTTCAGAATTATAATCTGCTTCCTGTTCTTAATGTATATGAGAACATTGTGTATCCTATTGAGATCGACGGTGGCAAGACCGATACAAGATTTGTAAAAGAGATTATCCATACTCTTGGCTTAGAACAAAAGCTTAAGAATATGCCGAATAATCTTTCAGGTGGTCAACAGCAGAGGGTTGCGATTGCCCGTGCCCTTGCGACAAAGCCTGCCATTATCCTTGCGGATGAGCCGACTGGAAATCTGGACTCAAAAACAAGTATGGATGTTATTTTGCTGATGCAGTCGATCAGCCGTCAGTTCCACCAAACCACCATTATGATCACGCACAATGAGGAAATCGCTCAAATGGCAGACCGCACAATCCGCATTGAGGATGGCAAGGTTGTTTCGGGAGGTGTCAGATATGCACGCTAACCGAAATAAAAAAGCAGTTAAGCGAGTAGAAAAGGGAATGATGAAAGCAAACCGTATTCGTAACCTGTTTGCGGTGTTTGCGATCGTTCTTACTACCTTTATGATTACTACCGTGTTTAGTTTGGGCATTAACTATATGGAAAATATGAAGTTAATGCAGGTGCGTACCGCAGGCACAACCGCTAATGCGTCCCTTGCGATGCCGACAGAAAAGCAGGAACAGCAAATTAAGAATTTGGAATATGTTAAAACCGTCGGTACTCAGTATATGGTTGGCTCGGTTGCCGAGAAGAATGACGAGGGGCGTGATCTTTCTATCGCACTTTCGTATTACGACACTACTGAATGGGATAAACACTATAAAGAAACAATCAAAGATATAGAAGGGAAATATCCTTCAAATGAAAATGAAATTATGCTGTCAGAGGATGCTCTTTCACAGCTTGGAATGAAAGAGCCGAAGCTGAATATGGAAATCCCTCTGTCCTATTATGATAAAAACGGTCAGCAGGAAAAAAAATTCACATTAAGCGGATGGTTTCATTCCTATACAGGCACGGGAATGGGCTTTGTTTCCGAAGCGTATTGCAAAAATGCAGGCTATACAATGGAAGAGGACGGCGTTCTTTCCTTGTCGTTGAATAAAATGCCTGATGATTTTTATCGTATTCAAAAAGATGTGGAGCTTAACGAAAATCAATCTTTCGGCGGTGCGGTTTCCATGAAATCATCAAGCGGTTCAGTGATCGCAATGGTAATCCTATTGGTATTCTTTATCATTGGCAGCGGGTATCTCCTTATTTACAATGTTTTGTATATATCCATTTCAAAGGATACCCGTTTTTACGGTTTGATGAAAACGCTTGGAACAACGCAAAAACAGATTAAATCACTGGTAAAAAATCAGGCAGTTAAGTTTGCCTGCATTGGTATCCCGATTGGTATTTTGTTAGCCACCGCTGTTTCCTTTGGAATTGTTCCATTTGTGTTGAACGAGGGTTTTGAACAGGGCAAGTCGATGATGGATGCCGAAGTGTTTTTCCATCCATCTATCTATATTTTGTCCGTAATCTTTTCAGCGGTAACCGTTTGGATTGCCTGCAATGCTCCTGCAAAAGCGGCTGCAAAAATTTCGCCAATAGAAGCATTGAAGTTTCAGAATTTTGCACCGAAGAAAACAAAAAGCAGAAATTCCACCAACGGCGGCAAACTGCACATAATGGCGTTCCACAATGTATTCCGTGACAAAAAGCGTGCTGTCCTTGTGTTTATGTCCTTGTTTATGGGAATTACTATGATTTTAGGTGTAAACGGGGTTATAAGCAGTATGTCGGCTGAGAACTTTATTAAGGAATATATGGACTATAACTTTGAATACACTGATATTCAGTTTGAGCAAGCCGAGCAGCTCAACAAGGAGGTACCTCAATTCGACGAGCATTTTGTGGAACAGATTAAGCAAATCGATGGTGTCGAAAATGTAGATATTCAAAAGACAGTCTGGGCAGGAATTGACTTTGATGAAACCGCTTTAGAAGACTTTATGAAAATTCAATATAAGGACAGCAAATATAAAGCAAAAGGACAATCTTATGAACAGATGTTGGAGGTAATGAAAGGGTATGCTGATGCCGGTGACTACGGCTGCTATATTACAACCCTTGACGATGACAAGGCGTTGGAAAAATACAATGCGGAGCATCCTGATACGCCCATTGACATGGAAGCATTTAAGCGTGGCGAAACAGCGATTGCGGGAAAAGATACTGAATATAATGCGCCCAATACCGCTTTAGTGGGTGAAACGCTGACGCTGACCGCCGACAGCACTGACGGCAAGGCAACTAATTTCAAAATTGGCGGAGCTTTTTACTATGACGATTACTCGAATAATCTTTCCGATAGTATTGATAGACGCAAGGACATTAATATGGTGCCCAATATTATCTTTGTCAGCGAAGCGGGTATGGAACGCCTGACAAAAGAACCAATCATTTCCGCAATCGGTGTTGACATTAAGGATTTCAACGACTTAGAGCGAATTGACAGCGAATTACAGGCAATCAACAGTACCTTGACTGAATCAGAATGGCAGCTTAGATCCTCTGTTAATCAGAAAGAACAATTTGAACAGATGAACTACTCTTTGAGTTTGCTGGGAAACGGTGCTGCAATTCTGCTGATTGTCATCGGCTTGATTAATTTTGTCAATGTAATGCTGACGGGTGTGGTGGCAAGGAAAAATGAATTTGCCATTATGGAAAGTATCGGGACAACGAAAAAGCAGATCAGGAAGATATTGACTTTAGAAGGCGGTATTTATGCTTTGATTTCTACTCTGCTGATTATGACTTTTGGAAATGCCTTCCTAATGTTGGTGGCAGATGCAGTTCCGCATATGGCAAACTATGCAGTATTTAAATACCCTGTTGCTCTTGTCATCGGTTTGATCGCAGCAATCTTTGTAATTTGCTTAAGCGTTCCTGCCATTGTTTACAAGGCAACTTCTGATGAAACGGTCATTGAAAGACTGCACAATTTTGATAATTAAATGAGGTTGCGGGACGGACGCAGCGTTGCTGCGTCTGTTCCTGCAATTTTGCATATTGAGGAAGGTGGTGCGTTTTACGGCTATGGCAAATATTTTTCTCCTTGAAGATGATAAAATTCTGAGCAAGGGTATTTCTATCGCCTTAAAAAAAGACGAGCATACGGTTACAGCAGTCTATGGGTATTTGGAAGCATTGCAGCAATACCAACAGCAAAAGTATGATTTGTTTCTGCTTGATATTAACCTGCCTGACGGCAATGGTTTGGAATTTTGTAAGAAAATTCGGGAAACATCGGAAACACCCGTATTATTTTTAACCGCTAATGATACGGAAGAAGATATGTTGGAAGGGTTTGGCGTTGGTTGTGATGATTATATATCAAAGCCTTTTTCTATTGAAGTTTTACGAAAAAAAGTATTGGCAGTTCTAAAACGAACTGGCATAGGAAAATTTCGTATGAAATACAGAGATTTAGAGTTAGATAAAGAAAAGTGTCTTGTTTTAATGAAGGGACAGGAAATACATTTGACCTCAACAGAATACAAATTGCTCCTTTATCTAATGGAAAACAGGGGAAGGGTTGTTACAAAGGCGATGCTTTTGGAACAGCTTTGGGATATAGACGGAAACTTTGTTGATGATAATACCGTGCGTGTGAATATTAAGCGGCTAAGGCAGAAACTGAATGATGAAAAGCAGGAATACATTGTAACAGTTTTTGGCATGGGCTACTCTTTTGGAGAATGACGATGAAGCATTTTGAAATTTACAGAAAACTGATTTTAATTACAGGTACTGCTACGGCGGTGGTATCTGTTGGTGTGTTCTTTTTTATGGAGGACATCCTTTTCCGTACGCTTTTTATCTCTTTTGTATTTGTATTTTTATGTGGTCTGTTGTTCCTGCTGGACTTTCTGCACAACCGCTATAATGATAATCTGTTAGAGGAGATTACGCTGCTCATTGAAGCTTTGGTAGAACAGCAGGAACGGACGGTCTTTTCAGAGGCTGAGGATACCCTGACCGCACGGCTGCAGCACCAACTTCTAAAACTCCGCAATATTTTAAAGGCACAGAATCAAATGCTGACACAAGAGAAAGAACAGATCAAAACTTTAATCTCCGATATTTCGCATCAAATCAAAACGCCCGTAGCAGCGGCAAACACCTTTGCACAGTTATTAGGTGATACAGGGTTATCCGATGAGGAGAGAAGTGAATATATTGCCACCTTGCAGATGTCCCTTGAAAAGCTGACTTTTTTGACAAACAGTTTGATTAAAATGTCCCGTTTGGAAAGTGGCATTATCCGATTGAAACCTGAACAAAGCAGTTTAAATGATATTGTTATGCAAGCAGTAAAAACGGTTTATGCCAAAGCAAGGGACAAAAATATTACGATTACCTTTGATTGTGGGCAGACCTTTGAAGCCCTGCTTGATTTTAACTGGACGGCAGAAGCTGTTACCAATGTACTTGACAATGCTGTGAAATACACACCAAGCGGAGGAGTTGTGGACTTGAAAATCACCGAATATCCATCGTATTTGCGATTGGATGTATCCGATAACGGAATTGGCATTCCTGAAGAAGAACAGGCAAAAATCTTCGGCAGATTTTACCGTGGAAAGCAGTCAGCAGGAGTTGACGGTGTGGGAATCGGGTTATATCTTACCCGTGATATTGTGAATAAGCAGAACGGGTATATCAAGGTGGCATCCGATGAAAAAGGTACAACATTTTCTTTATTTTTGAAAAAGTTTAGAGAACAATAGTAATTCCAGATAAGTGTACGATATGAATTTGTCAAGATAGTAAATATAAAATTGAAAGATCAAATAAAACAAGATAAATGGAGATGGATAATTTATGATTTCAGAATGGATAATTTGCCCGATTTGTGGCAACAAAACCCGTGATAGAGTTAGAGAAGATACTATTTTAAAAAATTATCCTCTTTATTGTCCGAAATGTAAGAAAGAAACTTTAATAAATGCAAAGAAATTACATATAACCGTCATCAAAGAGCCAGACGCATAGACGCAGAGCCGATGAACTTGTGAGATAACCTTATAAGTCATCGGCTCTTTTTTTACATAAATATAGAATTTGACAAGTCCGCCAAATAAAAAAAACGGTGTTTTGGTGGGCAATTTTGTCATGCTCAGATGGCTATTTTATCCCTCCAGACCTGTTTTGAGTTTGGAGGGATTTCTTATGTGTTGGTCTGATAACACTGTGCTGCTGATTTTAAGCAGCAGTTATTTACATACCGTTCGATAGAGATGAGGATAATTTGTTAAAAAAATTCTTATCTCCATTTGGGGAAATTATGCTCCAAGAATAGATATTAAATATCTATATAATAGAATTGATATTTCTTATAACCGTAAAGGTCTGACAGCCTTTGCGGTTTTTCTTTTGTCGTTTTTTGTTGAATTAAGGCGTAAGCCTGTTTGGGGTGTAGGGTGTCGTTCTCCGCCGATCAATCTGAAATTTCAAAAATTCAGATTGATTGGAGGAACGAAAAATGAATGAAAAACATCCTAACCGAAAAAAGGACAAGCATAACCCTTATACGCCGATGATTGTAGAGGGCAGATATTACCTCTCTTTTAAAGATGGGCGGGGGATAATGCAAAATATTGAAATAGATAAAGTGCTGTATGACCTGTTTAACCGTTTTGAGCTTGAGGACATTTCCTATCTTAATCGAGTGAGCAGGCACATTGAACACTCTGAGTTGACAGAAAGCTCCTTAAATGACCGAGCCTTTTATAAGGAAGAAAGTCTTGAGGAAACCGTTTCAAGGAGTATGGAATATGAGCAGTTACATAAGGCAATTTCAAAACTGCCCGAAACACAAAAACGAAGGCTGCTTCTGTATTTTTTCGGAGAGTTGAACTATGAACAGATCGCAGAGCTTGAGGGATGTAAATATCAGGCTATTCAAAGCTCTATCTATGCGGCAATCAAAACTTTAAAAAAATTTTTGAAATAGTGCCTTGTGTTATGGACTTTGAGTGAGCAAACAGGTGAGAGGGATTAAATTCCTTCCACCTGTTTTGCTTTGTGTGGCGAAAACGGGAGTGATCCTTGACAACCGAATATCCATTCGTCAAATACTTCCTCTTTGTGATTGTGATGAGCATAAGCGTGTGCAGCGGTACGCCAAGACCTGTTAAGAAGCAGCGAGCGATGAAAGGGGGTGATCTCATTCATTACCGACTGAAAATATCGGATTGCTTCCGATTTCGCAATAACCCACAAAGAGAATAATGGTACTCCCGTCCAGTCACAAGTCCGAGCGTGATAAAACCGTCGCAGACAATGAGGGCGGCTCTGGCAGACCGTCAGAGGGGTGAAACTCCCGTGGTGTCAGTTCGCTGCTGACCGTTTGGCGACTTCCCTGTGTTCTATGAACACATTGCATTTCGGGGTGTCGAGGACAAATTGAGATGCTTCTATCATAAAGCCAGATAAAAGGTAGTCATAGGAACAGATTTTGCTAATGATCTTCCAATATTAAATACTTCCTTTTGTCTGGCTGTTACATAGGTAAGTTCTTTCTTACCTAAAACCAGATAGGAGGTCTGAATATTTATGGAAAGAATTATCAAGCGTGGGGATATTTTCTACGCAACACTTAATCCCGTCATTGGCTCAGAGCAAGGTGGTACGAGACCTGTTCTTACTATTTCTAATAATACGGGGAACAGGCATAGTCCAACAATTATTGTCGCACCGATAACAAGTCGTACACATACGAAAGCAAAACTCCCGACACATACAGAGGTGAAAGATTTTGATAAGCTCGATAAGGACTCAATTATTCTGCTTGAACAGATAAGGACGATTGATAAGCAGAGATTAAAACAGTATATAGGGCTGATGCCCGACCACATAATGGCAAGAGTTGATAAGGCTCTTGCCATTAGTCTTGCAATGAACGGAGAGGGGTGTTTTGATGGAGCAAAGTAATGGACAGAAATTTGCACATTATAGTATTCAATTTGCATGTTTGCAGAAGTTAAAGAAAAACGGTTTAATTACGGTAGATGAGTACGAAGCCATAAAAAAACGGCTTATGAGTGATTTCAATGTCGTTTCAAATCTTGCGGCTTAATACTTATCAGTAAATAAAATATCGGAGGTATAATCGTATGAATGATGTTCAAGTAATTAAAGCAAACCGTAACGAAAATCGTATTCGTGGTAGAAAGGTAGAGATACTGAGAGTTGCTGCTTATTGCCGTGTTAGTACAGATAGCGAGGATCAGCTTAACAGCTATAAGTCACAGGTTATGTATTATACGGACTTAATCAAGAAAAAACCAGAATGGTCTTTAGCTGACATATATGCTGACGAAGCCATAACAGGAACGCAGGTAACAAAGCGAGAGGATTTCCAGAGAATGATAAACGATTGTATGAATGGAGATATTGATATGGTCATTACAAAATCCATTTCGAGATTTGCCAGAAATACATTAGATACTCTGAAATATGTTCGTATGCTGAAAGAGAAAGGCATTGCTGTTTTCTTTGAGGATGAAAATATCAATACTTTAACAATGGATGGAGAACTGCTTTTGGTGGTACTTAGTTCTGTTGCACAGCAGGAAGTTGAGAATATATCTTCCAATGTCAAAAAGGGCTTGAAAATGAAAATGCAGCGAGGAGAACTTGTAGGTTTTCAAGGATGTTTGGGATATGACTATCATAAAGATACGAAAAGCATATCTGTCAACGAAAAAGAAGCTGAAATTGTGAGATATATTTTTAATCGGTATATAGAAGGGGCGGGGTGTACAGTGATAGCCAATGAGCTTGAGAATCTTGGCTATAAGACAAAATATGGAAGCTCACGGTGGGTGCAATCCACAGTAATCGGTATTATTAAAAACGAAAAATATAAAGGCGATTTGCTGTTAGGTAAAACATTTACGGTTGATCCTATTTCTAAAAGACGGTTGGAAAACTTTGGAGAGGAAGATAAATTTTATATCCGTGACCATCACGAAGCAATTATCAGTGAGGAGATATTTGAAGAAGCACAGAAGATACTTGCAAAAAGAAATGTTAATCGTGGTGTACATCAGGAAGGTCAGAAGCGGAACAAATTTAGCAGGAAATATGCTTTTAGCTGTATGATTAAATGTGGTTTTTGCGGAGGTACACTAAGCCGAAGAAATTGGCACAGTAGTTCTGCTTATACTAAGACAATCTGGCATTGTGTGACGGCTACCAAACATGGAAAAAAGAATTGCCCACATTGTAAAGGCATACCTGAAGAAGTAATTGAAAATGCTTTTGTAAAAAGCTATCAGCTCTTATGTTCCGATCAACATGAGGTTGTGAGTGAGTTTCTTCAAAAAGTTGAGGATATTCTCAAAGACGACGCTTCTTTGAAACGCTTGCCGAAGATTGAAAAAGAAATGACAGATTTGCAGCGAAGAAAAGAAAAACTGCTTGACTTAAGGCTTGATAACAATATCGACAGGGATATTTATGATAAGAAAAATCAGGAGTTATCGGAGCAGTTAAAAAAACTTCAAGCCGAACAGTTGCAGTTGGTTGAGTTGAGCAAAAATCAGGAGAGTACCAAAACAAGGATAAGAGAATTTCGGAAAAACTTAAATTCTGGAGAACTATTGGAGAGCTTCGATAGAGTGGTTTTTGAAAGTGTAGTTGAAAGAATAATTATCGGCGGTTATAATGATGAAGGAGTGGAAGATCCGTTGAAGATAACTTTTGTATATAAAACTGGTATCCACTCAAATCTTAATGCAAAAGATTTTAAGCCAAAGCGTAAAAACGCTGCGGCTGTACATACGGACGCAGAATTGTGTTCCTATGCAAGTGTCGAGGATGACAAATTGTGTTTACATAGTAGCTCCGACACATGTGGAGACGGTTGTAATGCTGGTTAGAAAAACTCCTGACGCATATATCGACATTACCGTGGATATGGATGAACTGGATTTAACTGCTTCGGAAGCAAAGGCAACCTGTTAGGAAATTAAGGATTACATTAAGGAAAAGTATGACGTGAAAGTGTCTTCGCTGTATATCCCACAGATAAAGCAAAAGATATAAGAGATTTAAAGCTATTAAGCGAGTGCGTAAAGACGGTTCTGAGTATTGAAGTCAAGGGAACGTGCTTTGGCGCTTGACTATACATAGTGGAGAAATTTTCAGCTGGTTCAAGATCTTTTTTATAAATATTATTATTTGTTACCGTCGGATATTCGAACTCATATTTCTGGGAGACTGCTTTCAAAATGTCATAGAAAGCTTCCTCTTAGTCAATACCTATTTCCTTAAAAGAGTTGTAAACTTTGTATTTACAAAATATGAAATATAGTATAATATATCTACATAGATAATATCTAGTTAGATATAAAAACGTAAAGGAGGTGAAAGAGATTTGGGGAGAATCGAGATGAAAATTTTGATTGGACTTCACAGAAACGTAAATACACTGGATAAAAAAACAGCTAAAATAGCTTCGGAGTACCATTTGACATTTAGCCAGTTTATGGTCTTAGAAGCGCTTTACAGTAAAGGTGATATGAGCGTGGGCGAGGTAAGGGAAAGGATACTCAGTAGTGTAGGAACAATTTCGCTTATCGTGAATAATTTGGTGAAAATGAAGTATATAGAAAGAATACCTGATAAAAAAGACAGACGTGTATGTATACTACATTTGACGAAAGAGGGGTATGAAGTGATCAGCAAAATTGCGCCAAAAAATGAAGCGAAGATAACGGAAAGTATGGATGTTTTGGATCAGGATGAAAAGGAAACTTTGCTATATCTTTTGAAGAAGATAGGAGGAATCAAATGAAAAGAAAAGTGAGGACAAAAGTAAAAGGATTTAGAGCAACTGATGGGGCGGGCGTAAATTTAGTAAGAGTCTTAGGAAGTCACACGGCAAGAGAGTTCGATCCTATTTTAATGTTGGATTCTTTTGACAGTCTTAATCCGGATGATTATACAGCAGGATTTCCAATGCATCCTCATAGAGGGATCGAAACAATCAGTTATGTGTCAAGTGGAAAGATGGTTCACAGGGATAGTTTGGGGAACGAAGATGGGATTTCAGATGGTGAAGTTCAATGGATGAATTCCGGTTCGGGGATCATGCACGAAGAAATGGTTCCGGCGGCGGAAAGACTTTTGGGAGTACAGCTGTGGTTAAATCTGCCTGCAAAAGATAAAATGAGCAAGCCGAGTTATAATAGTATTAAGAATGATGAGGTTAAAGAAATAGAAATAGAAGGCGGAAAAATACGACTTTTAGCAGGCGCATATATGGAATACCAAGGATATAAAGGCAATTATTTACCTATGGATTATTATGATATTCATTTAAATCCGAACGCAGAAATTACACTTACCATGGATCAAAATGATTCGGTAATGATATTCACTCTTTTAGGCGATGTCTATATCAATGGGGAGCATATAGAAGAAAAAACAGCGGTTAAATTGACAGAAGGCGATAGCCTTACAATAAAAAATGGAGAAAAGAAAGCTCAGGTTTTATATATGAATTCAAGAGCGCTGAATGAAACCATAGCATGGGCGGGACCTGTTGTCATGAATACGCAGGAAGAGTTGCAGCAAGCATTTTTAGAGCTTAGAAACGATACGTTTATCAAAGATAAAGTAGTGTATTAAGAATGAAGAATAAGAAAAAGTATAACAAGTAAAGAGAGGAAAGTATGAGCATTATAAAATCATTGGAAAAAAGAAGAACATATTATAATCTTGATAAGAAGATACCGATTTCAGAACAAGAGGTCGAAGAAAAAGTAAAAAAAGTGACTGAATTAGTGCCTGATGCATTTAACATGAAAAGCGCGCGAGTTGTGCTCGTGTTTGGTGAAAAACATGAGCAGTTATGGGACGAGATTTATGATGTGTTTGAAGGAAAAGTACCGAGGGAGAAACTAGATTTATTTAAGAACGGAGCAGGAACAATATTATTTTTATATGATCAGGATATTGTTAAGAAAATGCAGGAACAATTTCATACATATGCGGATAATTTTCCGATTTGGGCTAATCAGGCAAACGGAATGCTCCAGATTGTGATGTGGAGTATGTTAAGGGAACTTAATATCGGAGCGTCTTTGCAGCACTATAATCCGATAATAGATGCAAAAGTTAAGGAGCTTTTTGATATACCTGAAAGCTGCATGTTAGTAGCGCAAATGCCGTTCGGAGGCATTAAAAAGGAGCCGGATGAAAAGGAGAAAGAGGATATAAATAAAAGAGTCAGCGTTGTAAGATCGTAAATAAGATTTCAATGAAACCGATGTGCAGAAAAGTCACGTCGGTTTTTCTGTGTTTACAGGAAATTTTCAAAGAGATATATAAAGAATAAGTGTAGATGTTTGAACTGCGAAAGAATCAAATTAGTTGAAATATACATGAAATGGAAGATTGGTAATATATACATGGAATAGAAACTACAATATAATTAATAGGGACTTCCAAGGAAGAAAGTTAAAACAGAAGAATACGAAGGAGGGAGGAAGAGATGAAAAATAGAGCGCTTGCGATCGGGACGGCTGTTATAGTATTGCTAGGCTTGATTTCATTACCGGTATCGGCTGACGAAAGGAGATATGAAGTTTCTGATTTTGAACAGTTTAAAACTGCTGTCGCAGAAATAAATAATAAGCCTTTAGATGGAACATATACGATTAGCCTGACGGGAGACATTAATTTTGGAAGCACCGGATTTGACTGTATATTTTCCAGAAATGTAGAGATACTCGGAAATGGGTATATGATTGATCTCGGCGATCAGTTGTCTCATGGAGAACTTCGCGTAAGAAACAATGCCGTTTTATCATTGGGGAAAAGTAATGGTACGGATAATGAGAATCGGCTCAAGATCACAACTTCTGCACTTAAACGTTCAGCAGCGTTGGTGCAGATCGGGCAGCGAAGTGAAATAGCCGTGTTAAATATGTACGATGGCGTGGAACTAACAGGATGCGTGACGAACGGGGCATCGCTGGCATCTGCTGTTAATATTAACAATGGAGAGTTCAATATGTACGGCGGCAGTATTCATGAAAATATAAATGAAGCTATCGCCGGGATGGGGGGAGCCGTTGCAGGACATGGCAATTATGGAAAAGTTACCTTTAATATGTATGGCGGAGCAATCCGGGAAAATAAGGTAGTCACGAATTATGCGGGCAGCGGAGGGGGTATTTTTTTAGCTGAGGCAGAATTTAATATGTACGGCGGGGAGATTATCGGAAATATAATAGAAAGGACGAAAGACAACGCACAAGGATACGGCGGCGGAGTAATGATATTTGGTGGAAACGCTGTATTGAGCGGCGGAGAAGTATCCAATAATACAGGGGCAGTCGTTGGTGGCGGTATCTTTACAGATGATAAAGCGAATGTTGTAATAAAAGATGGATTTCGCGTAGTTGGGAACGGGGCTCTGGCAGGCGGAGGGATTGGGAATAACGGAGAGCGGATGGTTATCGAAAACGGGGCTGTCATTGCCAATAATACTGCTGTTTTAAAGGGGGATGATATTGCGCATTATGGGAAATCGCTTACATTGGCTCCGGCTGAAAATATGAATACAACGCTTTTGACAGACGGATCTAACGAATGGATCACAGGATGGTATGTAGATGATCCCCGCTGGCAGAAAGACAGTGCGCGAGAAGTGGATGTGACATTCCCATTAGAAAAAGTTACTACATTTCTGAAAGCTGCATATAAAACCAGTAATGTGGTGCGATATCATTTTGAAAGTATTTCGGAGGAGGAACTTCCGGACGAAGTTGCGGAACTACTTCCGATTGACACAGGGGCGTATAATCTGGGAGATATTGTTATTCCTATTCAGCCGATAAAAATAAGCGTGGCAGTAGAAACGGGCATGTGGGAATTCAAAGGATATGACTCTGACAAAAAAATAATAGAAAAAGCAACGACAGAATTTATCGGTTCATGGGAATTTAAGCCAAAAGCGAGTGTTTTGAATGAGGCTCCGACTATTCAGGCACATGATAAAACGATCAATATAGGAGATTTATTTGATCCGTTAGACGGTGTAAGTGCGAATGATAAGGAAGACGGGGTTTTAGAAATAACAATGGATCATATCATTGAGAACAACGTGAATACGGAACAGGCAGGAACATACAATGTTATTTACAAAGTGAGCGATTCGCAAGGCGCATCTGTAAGCAAAAGAATTATCGTAACAGTAGTAGAGAAGACGAAGCCTTTGGATCCGGGGAACAATCCAAATGATAAAAAAACGGATCCGGAGCCGCCAGATCCGAAAGAACCGAAAGAGAGTGATACTACAAAGCCAATAAAACCGGAGAAACAGCCAGAACCGGATAAAACAGAAAGAAAGACTTCCCAACCGGATACAGTAAAGGTATCTGTTGTTCCAAAGACCGGAGATCGGTCAAACATTCAAGTATACAAAGTTTTGTCTGCGGGAATGATAAGTTTGTTGATCATTTTGTTTAGAAGAAAGAAAAAAACAAAGAGATAAGACGACATATGTCGGCGGATAGAGATTAGTATATGTGGTAAGTTATTTCAAGAAAGGGCTGTCGCTTTAACGATGATTAATAAATCGTGAAGCGGCAGTCTCTTTTTGTGGTTTTGCTATACAGCAGTTTTATTTTTATGCGAACGGCGGTATTTATATATGTTCTCTTTTGATGCCATGTGAAATTCAGGGTATCTCTAAAGAACAGGTATATGAATTTTTTTAAGTGTTTGATATAATGTAGGGTATGTTTACGGAAATAGAGAAAAGAATTCTTTACAGTTTTATCAAAAGAATTGCAAGATATCCTGAACTGTTTGCAAATGGGCAAGTATGAAAAACATGCAGTTTCGCTATCCGATTATTTTGCAAAATGTATAAAGAAAAAACGGGCATTCCAGCACAAAGAAAGCTGTGGAACTCAAATCATCAGAAATGAATGGAGAGTAAGCTGCAGAAGTGCGGAATGAACAGGAGGAAAAGTGAATGATGACATATATTAGTTTGTTCAGTAGCGCCGGAGTAGGGTGTTATGGGTTCAAGCTGGAAGATTTTAGTTGTATAGCGACAAATGAACTGATTGAACGCAGACTAAAAATTCAAAAATACAATAATAAATGTAAATACGACAGTGGATATATTTGTGGAGATATTACTACAAACGAAGTAAAAGAGCGTTTATTTGAACAAATAGATCTTTGGAAGAAAAATTAAAGAGAGTTGACGTTGTGATTGCGACGCCTCCTTGCCAGGGAATGTCAGTCGCGAATCATAAGAAAAAGGAACAGGAGATCATAAGAAACTCTCTTGTTGTAGAATCAATAAAAATAATTAAAAAGGTTCGACCAAGATTCTTTGTTTTAGAAAACGTACCGGCTTTTATGAAGACAATATGTACGGATATAGATGGTGTTAATAAACCGATATCGGAGGCAATTCAAAATAATCTGGGCGGTTTTTATTCTTATATTGCTCAGTTGATTAATTTTAAGAATTATGGAGCATGTTCCAGCAGACAACGAACAGTTGTAATTGGCGTGGCAAATGATTATGCAGATGAAATTTCTCCTATGGAGTTGTTTCCGGATTTTGTTGAAGAAAAAACACTGAGAGATGTTATTGGAGGTTTGCCGGCATTAAAAGAGTTCGGAGAGATCGATCATACAGATATCTATCATTCGTTCAGGATGTATCCGGAACATATGAGGGAGTGGATTATGGATTTGGATGAAGGGGAATCTGCATTTGACAATGAAGATGATAAAAAGAAAACACATCAGATAAAAGACGGGAAACTGATCATTAATCAGCAGAAAAACGGAGATAAATACCGGCGTCAGATTTGGGATAAGGTAGGACCTTGTATTCATACTCGTAATGACCAGCTTGCTAGCCAAAATACAATTCGTCCGGAGGATGACAGAGTATTTAGCATTAGAGAATTGATGCTTATGATGACAGTGCCGCATGATTTTAAATGGGTTGATCAATCGTTTGATGATTTGAATCAAATGTCATTGACCGATAAACGGAAGTTTCTAAAAAAAGAAGAAATTAAGATACGACAATCATTGGGCGAAGCGGTGCCTACGGTTATTTTTCAACAAATTGCCCATAAGATGAAAGCGGTATTGCAAAATCCACCATTGAGTACAGCGGAAATAAATAAAATTGTTTCGGGGAGAGCGTTTAACAACACAGAAGAACTTATTGAATTTATAAATAAAAATCCATTGAATTTGCCGATATCAGCATTAAGCCGCATCGCGGAACTTTCAAATACGAAACGGACAGATAATGCTGCTTTTTTTACGAGTAAGTCTCTCATAACTGAGATGATGAAAAATCTTCCTGTTATTGAGAAGAAAAAAGTCAAAATTTTAGAACCGTCGGTTGGAGTTGGTAATTTTATTCCGTTGATTATTGAGAAATTTAAAGATAAAGATGTGGAACTTGATTTAGTGGATATTGATGCAGATAATATGGAAGTGTTAAATGCAATTCTTGGGAAATATAACATACCTGAAAATATAAAGATTCGTTATATTGTGGACGATTTTCTGCTTCATTCCTTTGAGGAAATGTACGACTATGTTATTGGAAATCTGCCGTTTTTCAAAATGAAATCCTCTGACAAATTATTATCCAAGTATAAAGAGGCGGCGATCAACAAAGAAACAACAAATATCTGTTCATTTTTTCTCGATAAAGCGGAGTTAATTGGGAATTATGTTATGCTTGTTTTTCCCAAATTTTTATTGAATACTCCGGAATTTGAGGAGACGAGAACTTATATATCTAAGAAAGCGGTTGAATGTATTATAGATTTTGGAGAAAAAGGTTTTCCGGGAGTATTAATTGAGACGATCGCAATTTTTATTAATAATATGGCAAAGCCGAATAAGACGAGAGTTTTTTCATATCCCAGACAAATAAGACTGCTCCAGAAGCAAAAGTATATTTTGGATAATAAGCTGCCTTATTGGATTATTTATCGGAATGAAAAGTTCGATGAAGAACTGAAGAAATTAAAATTCGATGTGTTTACGGTGTTTAGAGACAGACAAATTAAGAATCGTGTATAGTTCAAGCATCAGTGTACGAGGGGAATTACGCAGTTGAGATTTGCTCTTAATCGACCGTTTTCCCCCTTGTACACCGACGCTAAGATTATCAAATCACAAAAAAGATGAAAATCCTCCGGTTGATGTGGTATAATGTAACGAAAAACGGAAAGGAATTAGATTTATGAGTGCTCAGAATCTTACGCTGCTGACAGATCTGTACGAATTGACGATGATGCAGGGATATTTTGAAACCCAGGAAAATGAAACCGTCGTGTTTGACGTCTTTTTCCGGGAGAACCCGAACAAATCCGGATATTCTGTGATGGCAGGTCTTGAGCAGGTCATTGAATATATCAAAAATTTGAATTTTTCTTATGAGGATGTGGATTATCTGCGGAAGCTGGGGATCTTCAGTGAAGATTTTCTTCAATATTTAAGCGGATTCCATTTCAGCGGAGACATTTATGCGATCCCGGAGGGGACGGTTGTCTTCCCGAAAGAACCGCTTTTGAAAGTGATCGCGCCGATCATGGAAGCGCAGCTTGTGGAGACGGCGATCCTCAATATCATCAATCATCAGTGTCTGATCGCGACGAAGACTTCGCGTGTTGTCTATGCGGCGGAGGGTGACGGCATTATGGAATTCGGACTGCGGCGTGCGCAGGGCCCGGATGCGGGGCTGTACGGCGCGCGTGCGGCGATGATCGGCGGATGTGTCGGAACGTCCAATGTGCTGGCAGGAAAATTGTTCAACGTTCCGGTGATGGGAACGCATGCGCACAGCTGGATCATGAGCTTCCCGGATGAATATACCGCGTTCAAAGAATATGCGAAATTATATCCGAATGCGTGCACGCTTCTTGTGGATACTTACGATACGCTGAAATCCGGTGTGCCAAATGCGATCCGAGTCTTTCGGGAGATGCGGGATGCCGGGATCAAGCCGAAGTCATACGGTATCCGGCTGGACTCCGGAGACTTGGCATATTTATCAAAGAAAGCGCGGAAAATGCTGGACGAGGCAGGCTTTGAAGATGCGGTGATCGCAGCGTCCAATGATCTGGATGAGATTTTGATCCATGATCTGAAGATGCAGGATGCGGCGATCACGTCATGGGGTGTGGGAACGAATCTGATCACATCCAAAGACTGCCCGTCTTTCGGCGGTGTTTATAAGCTGGCGGCGATCCAGAATGCGGACGGGGAATTTGTGCCGAAGATCAAACTTTCGGAAAACACGGAAAAGATCACAAATCCGGGAAACAAAACGATTTATCGTGTATATGATAAAGAGACCGGGAAAATCCGGGCGGATCTGATCTGTTTTGTCGGAGAGACATTTGACACAGCAGAAGAATTACTTTTGTTTGATCCGAGTGCGACATGGAAAAAGACAAGACTTCCGGGCGGAAGTTACACAATGCGCGAGATTTTAAAACCGGTGTTCATCAAAGGGGAATGTGTTTATGAATCTCCGTCGGTGATGGAAATCGCGGAATACTGCCGGCAGGAGAAAGAGACATTGTGGGAGGAGACGAAGCGTCTGTTCTATCCGCATAAGATGTATGTCGATCTGTCACAGAAATTATACGACACAAAGGTAAGTCTTTTGAATGAGATGAGCCAGAAATAAAGCGTCTGAACTGCGGGATTGAAAATAATTGATAAGAAATATAAAGGAGAAAAATCATGAAGATTATCGTATTGGCAGGGGGACTGAGTACCGAGCGGGATGTGTCGCTTTCGTCCAGCGCGGGGATTTGCCGCACACTGTTGGAGAAAGGACATGATGCATTCCTTTTGGATGTATTTATGGGATTTCCATATGAGAAAGACCGGTTGGAGGAAGTATTTACACTTCCGGATCATGGGCTGGATATCGTGAAAAATATCAGCGAGGAAGAGCCGGATCTGGCAGCAGTGAAAGCGTCCAGACCGGATCAGTCCGATTGTTTTTTAGGACCGAATGTCATCGAATTGTGCCGCATGGCGGACATTACATTTTTAGGGCTGCACGGCGGCGAGGGAGAGAACGGAAAGCTGCAGGCGACGTTTGATCTGCTCGGAATCCGTTACACAGGACCGGATTCCCTCGGCTGTGCGATTGCAATGGATAAAGGGGTGACGAAACAGATTTTCCAGCAGGCGGGAGTAGATACGCCGAAAGGTGTCTGCATCCACAAAAATAAAAAGAAAAAAGAGCTGGACGATCTCGGTCTGACACTTCCGGTTGTTGTGAAACCTTGTTCCGGAGGATCGAGTATCGGCGTATATATCGCGCAGACGGCGGAGGAATACGCAGAAGCTTTGGAAAATTCATTCCGTTACGAGGATGAAGTTGTGATCGAAGAGTATATCAAAGGGCGTGAGTTTGCGTGCGGCGTGATCGATGGAGAGGCGCTTCCACCGATCGAGATCATTCCGAAGACCGGATTTTTTGATTATGCGAACAAATATCAGGACGGTGCGACCGAAGAAGTCTGCCCGGCAAATATCAGCGAAGAGATTTCCGAGCGGATGAAAGAGCTGACTGTGCGCGCGTTCCATGCGTTGAAACTGAATGTGTACAGCCGTGCGGATTTTCTTTTGGATGAAAAGGGAAATCTTTACTGTCTGGAGGTAAATACGCTTCCGGGGATGACTGCGGCAAGTCTGCTTCCGAAAGAGGCGAATGTAGCCGGGATCGCATATGGAGATCTTTGTGAACTGATCATCAAAAAATCGTTGGAAGCACGGTACGAGTAAGGAGCGGATTTATGAAACATATGACATTGCGAGAAATCGCACAGGCATGTAAAGGAACGTATTTCGGTTCGGAAGAATCGATGGGGAAAGAAGTTTCCAGCGTTGTGATCGACAGCCGGAAAGTGGAAAAAGACAGTCTGTTCGTGGCGATCCGCGGGGCGCGTGTGGACGGACATACATTCATTCCGAAGACGATAGAGGACGGCGCGCTCTGTGCACTTTCCGAAGAAGATCTGGGCGATGTGTCCTACCCGTATATTCGGGTGGAATCCTGCACGCAGGCGTTAAAAGATCTGGCGGAGCATTATCGGAAGAGTCTGGATATCAAAGTAGTTGGAATTTCCGGAAGTGTCGGAAAAACAAGTACAAAAGAGATGATCGCCTCCGTACTGGAGCAGAAGTTCAACGTGCTGAAAACGGAGGGAAATTTTAATAATGAGATCGGTGTTCCGCTTACCATTTTCAGGATTCGTGAGGAACATGAGGTGGCAGTTCTCGAGATGGGGATCAGCGGATTCGGAGAAATGACACGGCTTGCCAAGATGGCGCGACCGGATATCTGTGTATTTACCAATATCGGCTGTGCACATTTGGAACAACTTGGTTCCCGGGATGGGATTCTGAAAGCGAAGACCGAGATGATCGCTTATATGAATCCTGATGGAAGCATTTTACTGAATGGAGATGATGACAAGCTCGCATCTTATCTTCCGGAAAATGGAATCAAGCCGGTAAGATTTGGGCTTCACACGGAAAATGATTTTCATGCGGAGCAGATCGAGAACCAGGGGCTTCGCGGAACGGACGCCCGGTTTGTCACACCGGAGTCCGCATTTTCCGCGCATATCTCGATACCGGGAAATCATATGGTGTACAATGCGCTTGCCGGGATCGCAGTCGGTTATGCGCTTGGCATGACAGATGATCAGATCAAAGCCGGAATCGAGGCGCTTGTGCCGCTTGCCGGACGGAACAATCTGATCGAGACCGGGAAATTTACAGTGATTGACGACTGTTATAACGCCAATCCGGTGTCGATGAAATCTTCGATCGACGTACTGAAAAAGGCGGATACACGAACGGTTGCCGTGCTCGGGGATATGTTTGAACTCGGGGACAATGAGAAAGCGATGCATTTTGACGTCGGTGTGCACGCGGCAAAATCCGGTGTGGACGTTCTGATCTGTATTGGCGCGCTTTCGGAAGAGATGGCAAAAGGTGCGAGAGAAACAAACGCGGAGATGGAAATTCACCATTATGCAGACAAAGATACATTTTTTGAGGAAATGGATCGGGTGCTGGAAGACGGTGACACGATTTTGGTCAAGGCGTCCCATGGAATGGCGTTTGCACAGATCGTGGAACGGCTGCAGAAAAATTAAGAAAAATCTATGATCTATAAAACATAAAAAAGAATCTCTCACAGACCTGTGCTGTGGTGCGCCGCATGGAAGCGGCAGACCATAAAACGGAAGCCTGTGGGAGATTCTTTTTTTGTATAGGCAACGAGCCAAAGTTCGGGCTTGCCCGAGACCTTGGCGACTGCTTACAATCCCGGAATGTGCCTTTTGGCACTTCCGGTGATTTACATCACTCAAATTTTGCAAATGCTCTTCGCAGCAGATAGGAACATGCATAGGCAACTCCGGAAAAACCGATGGTGATCCAGAGAAAGCCGACAATGCGAAAGTCGATAAATAAAGTTGCCGCGATCGCCGCGCCGTGGATCAGAAGCAGCAAAAGAGTGTATGGCAGGCATGCGATTCCGAGGATCAGTGCATTTTTTAAAGTGCCTTTCAATGTGTTCTCAAACCGTGCGATATAAGGAAACAGGTAGATCATAAAGATCGCGTAAAACAGAGAAACAGCGATCAGGAACATGCGAAGAACCTGTGCCATCGTTTCCGGAAGTGCCGGAAGGATCCGGAAATCTAAGGTCAGTACGATGCCGAGCGCCAGAGCGATCAGCCAGGAAAATGTACCGATCTTGAAGTTGTCTTTGAAAGCTTTGAAATAGCTGCGGATCACATAACTCTCTTCATCTCGCACGGATTTCATTGTGACGGTATAAAGTGCGGTGGATGCAGCTCCGATCGTTACGATCGGAATACAGCAGATCAGAAACAGGATATTTAAAATGATCAAATCTGCCACTTTAGTAAGAAAACGCATAACCGGACTGTCCAGATTGAAAAAACTCATAATAGCCTCCTGATAAATAATTTCTAGCAAAGTGTATGAAACATTGCAACAATTGTAGCGCAAATGAAACCATTCTGTCAATCGGGAAAAACAAAGAAGTGGGGTAGAAGCATCCATCTGTCCGGTGTCATTTTTTGAACATCACATCCCCGAAAATTGGATTTACGAAAAACGGAAAAATAATCCAAACAAAAATCGAACCAATGGTCCGGCGAAGAAAAACTGCCAGAAAAACGCCATTGGGAAATTGAGCGCAGTCGTTTGGATCCAGACAGCAAGGAATTCACTTCCGGCATGTTTAAAAAGCAGAGTCGCAGCAAGACTCATCAACGGACACATGCAGACAACGGAGACTGCAGAAATCGCAAGTACAAGGTGGAACGGATTGTCAGCTTTTACATTGACGATCCGGTACGCCTTTCTAAATGCAATTTTTGAAACAAGAAAAAAATCGAGCAGAAATGCGAGCGGCGCCATAAAGAGCAGTTCGCGGAATGCGGCGGCAAAAATCGCGTTTGTCAGCCCGCCGGTCGCAAGGGCGATGTTGTAACAGATCATCGCATAAACCATGACAAGAACCATCATGATCGTAAAAATAACTTCTTGAAATTTGTTTTTTGGCATAAAAAATCCTCCTGAAATGATAATTGACAAAATGTATGCAAATGTGCGCCGGATGTTGAAATCCATGCATTGCAAGCGTGTTGTTCGTTATCATTCAGGAGAATGTGCGTTTCCAATTAAAACCATCTATTCACTTTTGCCGGGATTTAAAATAGCATAATTGATAAGGCATGTCAAGAAAAATTCTTATTTTATCGTTCTGCCTTATAATGTCGGTGCACAAGGAAGTATTTTCTACTGTACACTGACACTGGTATATTCTCTTACAGCAATTCTGCATTTTTATTGATCGTATCCTGTACAATCTTCTGAACATAAGATCCGATATGTTTTTTCTCTTCTTTATCCAACTGATCCGGATAGATCGGCTCGCCGTATTCCAGAACAACGTGAGTCTTTTTGATCTTCGGGAAATGATTCTCAAAAATTTCGGCAGTATTGTTCATGGAGATCGGAACGATCGCGCATCCGGTCTTGGTTGCGATCTTGAACGCGCCGTCTTTAAACGGAAGCAGACTTAATTCTTCTCCTTTGTTCCGTGTTCCCTCCGGGAAAATGCAGATGGAGATTCCGTTTTTTACATGGTCGATCGCTTTCAAAATCGTTTTCAAACCCTCTTTTGGATTCTCACGGTCGAGGAAAAGGCAGTATAAAAAGCGCATCCAGGTGGACAGAAGCGGTATTTTTTCCATTTCTTTCTTGGCAACATATCCGGTCAGCCGGCGGCAGCGGGAGTATGTGAGCAAGATGTCAAAAAAGCTGCGGTGATTTCCGATAAAGAGTACCGGTTCATCCGGAACCCGTTCTTCTCCGATCACGGTGACGTTTACTCCTGTGACTTTCAAGATTGTCTTAAATCCCCACTGTACGATGCGCAGCGAACTATAATCTCTCGCGTTCCGATTGAACTTCCCGATCAGCCATTCTACAAAAAAGACCGGGATCGTCAGGATCAGAAATGTGACAAGTATCACGACAACACAAACAAAACGAATCATATCAACGAACCTCTTTTCATTACAAAATCATAATCTGATTTATTTTAGCATACAGGGAGCGGAATGGCAAATAGATTAGAGGAATTGATCCGGCAGGAGGGAATTTTCAGTGATATGTATTATGGAAAGTTAAAGTAGTGGAAAAAGAGGGATTCCCTTGACGAAATGCCCAATAGAGACTTATAATATAAGACATAAATTGTGAAAAGTGATGAGGGAGATTATGGAGCGCGGAGGATCAATAGAGAATAAAACTTTGCTGTACTCAAGAGTAGCAGACCGGATTTATCAGTATATCAAGGAAGAGAATCTTCAGCCCGGTGAAAAGCTTCCGGGAGAGCGAAAGCTGGCGGAAGAATGGAAAGTGAGCCGCTCAACTTTGCGTGAAGCGATCCGGGAACTTGAAAATGAAGGAATCGTTCATGTAGAGGTTGGAAAAGGTACTTTTGTAACGGATTATGTTGAGGGAAGACAGGTCAGTATTCATCTGGCTTTGAAGAATTTTCTGGAATTATTTGAAATAAAGAGTGTTTTAGAGAGATATAGTCTGGAAAAAGCAATCCCCGATATGTCAGACGAGATGTTGGATCAGTTGGAGAAGATGGCAGTCCAGATGAATGATATGGCGGCGCAGGGGATTATGCCCAAAGAGATGGATCATCAGTTCCATCGATTTATATTGGAATGCTACGGTAATTATGAGATGACAAATTTGGTCCGGAACATGACGGAGATGTATGAAACTTTTGACGATGAATTGTATGGATACTTTGATGGGAAAGAGTTTGATTATCAGGCGGTATTGCTGAGGACTTTTCCGTATCATCTGGAAATGGTTCAGATGATGCGCAAAAAAAATATCCAGGGGGCTTTGGAAAAGTACGATAATATTATAAAATTGGACTTGGAGATTTACGGTAAAATTCAAGTGGAAAATGCATGAGGAGTATTGCAAAATAACGGATCGACCCGGTTATGGAGCAGTGCTCCTCATTTTTTGCATAGGCGACGAGCCAAAGTCCGGGCTTGCCCGAGACCTTGGCGACTGCTTACAATCCCGGAATGTGCCTTTTGGCACTTCCGGTGATTGAAGCGATTCATCAAATGAGGAGCACTTTTTCACTTTTTACATACAATGATCTGTTGAAGTGTAAATTCCGGCAAATGGATACGAGTTCTTTTTTCTTCTGAATGAACTTCTAAAGTCTGTTCTTCGGGGTAAACCAGTTTTGCTTTGGAAACAGGAACATTCAGTTCTAATATTCCACCGCTTATCGGAAATACATCGCCATGGAACTGTTTGGGAATCATGGAAATCTGATGTACAATATAGGAATCCGCAGTTTCAAAATAAGCGGTCCTGATAATATCAGGTGTCTCGGTTTTGTTCCGTATTGCCGGTCGGATCTGTTCCGAAGTGATCAAGTCGTAAAACAGATCGTGCGGATACTGGAATGTTTCAAGTGAAACCATGGTGAAGAAATCAAAAGCCATATAATAGCAGCTTCCGGCACCAAGTTTATTATGGATCAGCGCAGGATAGTTGGAATCTGATCCCGGAGGCGGACTCCACCAATTTACCCAATGTTCGGAATCACAGCCGACACAGGGTAACAGAATAGAGAGAAGCGCCTCGGCGGACCCGGTACATGTTGTTTCGATAAAATGCTCGCTGATCGGTGGGGTGGTGCAGGATAGAAGTCCGGAAAAACTTCTTTCACTTATGTTTTTCAAGTATCCCGACCATTGATTTGCCTGATATTCGGTGTGGATTTTTGCGCTTTCGGTTCCTAAAATTTCTGAAATAGAAGAGGCGGAAAGCCGGGTAGAATCTGCGTTCCACAATCCGCTCTGACCGGAACTGATGAGCAAGCCGCCTGCGGACACATAATCTTTCAGCAATTGAGCTAAATCATTTTCAATCACAAATACTTCAGGCAAAAGGAGTACGTCAAACTGTTTCAGCATTTCTTCGGTAATGGTTCGCTCCGGCAGGACCATAAATGGCAGCTTTGCGTGTTCGCATAACTGCATTGCTCCCAGAACCGCATTTTGGTGAGGGTTATGCCGTTTCATCCTCAGGATTGCATCCGGCTGGAGCGCAGGGAGATTGACGGACATCGACAGGTCGCTTTGGACAATTCCCACACATTTTACCGGACTGCGACCTGTCAGGTAAGGTTCCATTTTTTCAATCTCTGTAAATGCAGTGCCAAGGAGACGAGCCTCCTGGAAATCCAAAGTTCCGTCAATATGCTGAGATCCACTGTACATTCCGGTGCGGCAGCCTTGAGCGGCAATGGAGGATAAATCGCAGACATATTCATTTACCGAACTATAATTATAAACTTGCGAAGCTTCGCCGGGGACTAAGATCGGATAATGCCCGATCGCGGTATCCCGGGCATAAGCGGATGAAAACCAGTTATCTTTCAGCAGCGGCTCGGAAAATTGGTAGTCCAGCATATCCCGGATGTCCTGCGGATAGTGACAGGAAAAATTAATGGTCACTGCTAAAGAAGGATCGATGGTTTTGACTCGTTCTTTCAATTCCGCAAGAAATTCTTTCGCATTATTGTTTAAAAATTGGATGATGTCCGCTTTATGAGCCAGAATGTCCTGTTCTGATTCCGGAAGCGGATAGTGGAACTGTGTCTCGAATTTACGGCGGCAATTTTCACAGTAGCAGAGAGAAGCGCCAAAAATATCTAAAAACAGGGCGTCAGGGCTGTATCTGGAAACAATCTCTTCTAACTGTTGAAGACAATATTCACGATAACCGGTCTGATAACAGCAGAGACTCCATTTTGCAAATGCGTCATCACGGATCAGCGGGGAACCATCCGCGCATTTCACGCGCCAATCCGGAAATCTGCGTGCCGCGCCCTCGTCGTATTCAATACAATAATATGCGACAAATTCAATATTTTTCTTTTTTAAAAGATTGCTGACTTCTTGAATCCAGTCTTTTTGAACTCCTTTATGCTGCTGTGAACCCGGAACATTACTTGGATAATAGGTGACTCCCCAGTGATCTTTACAATATACCATCAGAGAGTCAATATTTGCGGTGTCGAAAAATGCTTCATATTCGTGAATATCCAGATGATTTAATAAAACATCTGGCGGCTGCGGAGAATGATGGTCGATCAGATAACAGCGCTTGGTAGTAGTATATTTTTCGCTCATTTTTTGATAGGAAAAGGTGAAATATTTTCCTGACTCCTTTCTTACGAATGTAAAATGTGGGATAAACACGTTTAATAAAATAAGCAAAACGTATCATATGATCGGATATCTTCACATATGCTGTTAGATAAAGCATAAAATATGATCTTTTCGCGGCATAGTATTGAATTGAAAATAGATAAGGAAAATTTGATTATCTTTAGGATATAGAAAGAAAAAGTAAATGTCAATACAAAAAAGATGGATAAAAAAGGAAAAAGTAACAAAAATCAAAGACGATAATTATTAGAAATATACAAAGTTGACAAAAGAATCGGCAAAAGAATTGACAAATTATAATAAAGGGGATAGTGTAATCACATAAGTGGTCTGACCGGAAATACCTCACAAAAATGACCGGCAGAAAAGAGATAAGGGAAAAGCGAAACAAAGTAAAACAATCAGACGATCTGGTATGATGAGTCTGGAAAAAGAAAGGAGAAAAGGTAATGAAAAAGAGAGTGATCGCAGCGTTATTGACAGCCAGTATGGCGGTTGGTCTGCTTGCAGGATGTGGATCCTCGGGAGGAGATTCCGGGGGAGAGTCAAAGGAAGCCGGCAAACAAGGCAAAGAGGCTTCTTTAAGATTTATCGATGTCAATCCCAGTCCGGAACGGCAAAAATATTATGAGGGTGTATTCCAGAAGTTTGAAGAAGAGACCGGTATATCGGTAGCCTATGAAAGTGTTCCGTGGGATGATGCTGCAGATAAGCTTACGGTTCTCGGAACATCGGGACAGCTTCCGGATGTGATCACAACGCACCCAAGCTGGCTCGGACAGTTTACGGAAGCTGACTGGATCATGCCGGTGGATGATTATGTGGAAGAGCACGGAGATGAATTTGTTGAAGCGGTAAAGAATATCAACTGGGCGCAGGAGAAAGAAAAATACGGTCATGTATATTCGATTCCGGATGGATTTATGGTCAAAGGTATCTTTTACAGAAAAGACTGGGTCGAGGAGATCGGGTATGAGATTCCGACAGGAAAAGATTGGACATATGATGCATACTTTGATCTGATCAAAGCGCTGACGGATAAAGAGAAAAAACGTTATGGAAATTCGTTCCGTGGAGCAAGAGGGGCATTTGATCCATTGCTCACATATTTGCAGACATTTACAGGCGGATATACATATGACGAGGAGGGAAACTTCCTGCTGAATTCCCCGGAATGTGTGGAAGCGCTGGAAAAATGGTGTGAAATCTACAAGGACGGATATGTTCCGGAAGATTCCGTAAACTGGGGATTTGTTGAGATGGTGGATAACTTTACAGGAGGTCTGACAGGTACTGTCTCCAATGATTCTGAAGTGGCAAAAGCGTGTGAAGAAAAAATGGATCCGTCACAGTGGGGCGTACTTCCGATGCCGGTATCGACGGTGGACGGAAAGCTTCTGAACTCTGCGGGAAGTCCATACTCTTATACGATTTCAAAGACTTCTGAATATCCGGAAGAGGCGCTTGCACTTGTCGATTTCCTCGTAAGACCGGAAAATAACATCGAATACTGCAAGATGGGCGGATTGATCCCGATCAAGAATGATGTGGGCGACGATGAAACATATGGAGAGAACGGACCATATGCACCGTTCCTGGCACAGCTTAACGACCCGAACTTTACAGTACCGCCTACATATGGCGCGTTCAACTATACAGATCTGCATCAGGATATGTTCCATACAGAACTGCAGAAGTATCTGTTGGGACAGCAGTCAGCAGAGGATGTCCTGAACCATATCGGGGATGAACTGACTGCCAGAATGAAACAGTATCTGGCGGACAATGAGGGTGCAGAAGTAGAGAAACCAAAGACTATGCAGCCGGCAGCAGAGTAGATGCCGGGAGACATTTATCTGAAATAGTATGAAAGCGAAAGGGGAATTTAATGTGATCGGAGAAAAGCATTGATTCCCCTTTCTGACACACTGGAGTATATGTCCGGTATCGGTGAAAATGAAAAGGAGAGTGATACTTGAATGGAAAAGAAACGGAAGAGAGAACCTTGGTTGTTTTTGCTGCCGGTTCTTGTGGTTTTACTTTTGTTGTTCGGCTATCCGCTGATCAATAGTATTGTGATGGCTTTTCAGAATTATAAACTGACAGCTCCGAATGATATTTACTTTAACGGATTTGAGAATTTTAAAAAACTATTCGGAGATCCGGATGGTTTGATGATCTTGAAAAACTCGATCATTTATGTTGTGATTTCCGTAGCAGGTCAGTTTCTGCTGGGATTGACTCTTGCCCTTGCATTGAAAAAACAGTTCAAAGGAAGAGGACTTTATCAGTCCATCGTATTTTTGCCGTGGGCTTTTTCCGGTTTCGTGGTTGGTCTCATTTTCCGGTGGTCATTCAACGGAGAATACGGTGTTGTGAACAATCTTCTGATGAAGCTGGGAATCATAGACAATAATATAGCATGGCTTGGGACGCCGGGATATTCGTTGGCGGTTGTGATCATTGCGATGATCTGGATGGGGATTCCGTTCTTTGCGATCATGATACTTGCCGCACTGCAATCCATTCCGGCAGATGTATACGAGGCGGCGGATGTGGACGGATGTGGAACGGTACGTCAATTTTTCCAGATCACGCTTCCTTATATCAAACCGACATTGATCACAACGGTGCTTTTGCGGACGATCTGGATCTTTAACTCACTTGATCTGGTCGTGATCATTACGGACGGAGGACCGGCAAACTCTTCACAGACGCTTCCGGCATATATGTATTCTAAGGCGTTTGGCTCGTATGATTTTGGATTTGCAGCGGCACTTGGCGTAATGTTGATGATCATACTTGGTCTTTATGCGCTGATATTCTTAAAGGTTACGAAATATGATAAGGCAGGTGATTTTTAATGAGCAGGAAAACAAAAAATGCAATCGGAACGACCATCCGTGTTTTAGTTTTAGTTTTTTTCTTTCTGTTGGTTGTACTGCCGATATATTGGATCGTGATCACTTCATTTAAGACCAGCGGCGAGATTCTGGATCTGAACAACATTACTTTTTTCCCGAAAGATTTTACGTTGGAGAACTACACGGGTTTGTTTGAACAGTTTCATTACGGAGTGCTCTTAAAGAACAGCTTGCTCGTGTCGGTGGCATCTGCGCTTGTTGTTACGGTATTCTCTATGTTGGGAGGATACTCTCTGGCGCGTTATAAATTCAGAGGAAAACAGACGGTTGTTTTATTTTTTCTGATCACACAGATGATTCCGGGAATTTTGGTCATTATTCCGTTATATATCATTTTCTCGAAGCTTGGGATGATCAATACACATATCGGTTTGTTTATTTACTATGTAACTGTGAACCTGCCGTTCTGTGTCATTACGATGCGGAGTTTCTTTGAGAGGATTCCGATCACGTTGGAGGAAGCTGCCAAAGTGGATGGATGCACGAAAATGCAGTCACTTTTTAAAATTGTATTTCCGATCATGTTCCCGGGAATCGTATCGGTATTCGTATTTGGATTTATCGGCGCATGGAATGAACTGATCGCGGGATCTATTTTTATAAGTACACCGGAGATGTGGACGATTCCGGTAGGTTTGAAAACACTGATCGGAAAATATAACGTTGAATGGGGACTTTTGATGGCCGGAGGTGTGATGGCATTGATCCCTACGGCGTTGATGTTCGCGGTGATGCAGAAATTTATCGTGGAGGGAATGACGGCGGGAGCAGTCAAAGAATAAACAGGGGGTACAAGGTGAACAGATATGAAATGAAACAGCAGATGCTTTGTCCGGACAAGGAGGCAAGAAATAAAACCAGATGGTGGTGGTATGGCTGTGCCGTTGAAAAAGAGGAAATCTGCCGGGAACTGGATTATATGGAAGAAGCAGGGATCGGCGGCGTCGAACTGCAGATTTTATATCCGTTGGAGGCAGATGACGAAAAAAAGGGAATTCGGAATTATGATTATCTTTCACCGGAATTTATGGAACTGATACGGTTTGCCGCAGATGAAGCAGAGGTCAGGGGGATGCAGTTTGACCTGACGTTGGGGTCTTCCTGGCCTTTTGGCGGACCGTTTGTACCGGAAGAACTGAGCGGACAAAGTGTGCTTCCCTTTTCAATAGATGTGGAGGGACCGTGCAGATTCTCGAAAGATCTGACAACGGTCGTTTACGGCAAAGTTGTCGGAGCTGTTATGGGGAAAATGGAACACGCGCAGATGCTGCCGGAATCCATGAAAGATATCCTGGACAGGGTGAAAGATAAATACTTATTTAACTGGCCATGGGGAACGGAAATCGGAGAAATCGAAGTTCCTGAGGGGCTGCATAAGATTGTTTTGTTTGTATCCACTGATAAAAAGCAGCAGGTTTTAAAGCCGCTCCGGGGCGGAGACGGGCTGATCGTCGATCACAATCGAAAAGAGTCTTTAAGAAAATTTCTGGAGTATGGCGGCGATCCGATCATAGAAGCTGTCGGCGCGAAGAAGATCCGAAATATATTTTGTGATTCGATCGAAGTATTCGGACATAATTGGACAGATATTTTATATGAAGAATTCCGGAAAAGAAGAGGGTATGAACTCAGACCTTATATTTATGCGCTGTGGGGCGAGATTAAAAATATGACAGAGCAGGTCCGATATGATTTTCAGAAGACAATGGCAGAATTGACTGTGGAGAATTTCTTTCGGGAATTGACAAAATGGTGTCATGAGAAAGGGACGCTTTCGCGTATACAGGCACACGGCACATGGGGCGATGTTCTTCAGGCGTATGGAGCGGCGGATATCCCGGAGGGCGAAACATTTTCAGCGTTTGACAGATATGAGGTAAATACGATACATCGACGGCTGGCTGTTTCGGCAGGACATATTTACGGGAAGCCGATCATTTCAAATGAATCGTTTACGTGGCTGCGTTTTCCGAGGTTTGTAGTGACGCTTGAGCAGATCAAAGCGGCTGCGGACAGTATTTTTCTGGATGGGGTCAATCAGATCGTAAATCATGGGTATAGTTACAGCAAAGCGGATGCAGGCGAGGACATGCTGGCTTTTTATGCGTCGACAAATATCAATCACACGAATACGTGGTGGAAATATTATAAGATGATCAGTATTTACATCAATCGTGTATGTGATTTTATGCAGAGAGGAAAACCGGTGGTCTCCACGGCGATTTATCTGCCGCAGCATGATATATGGGCGGAGATGCCGATCGCAGACACCCATATGTGCATGAAATTAAATGAAAGACTGGAAACAGCTTGTGTGGATGGCATACACAAGGCAGGCTACTGGTTTGATTATGTCAATGACGATGTATTAATGAATTGGGAATGTTATGGATATGATACATTACTTCTGATCGAATGTGACAGGATTCCTGTGGCTGTTATGAAAAAAATTCAGGAATTTGCAGACAGTGGAAGAACTGTGATTGCGGCGGAAAAACTTCCGGAGAAATCTTGCGGACTTTTAAATTGTATACAAAATACAGAAGAAATCAGGGGAATCGGGGAGAAGCTGAAAGCGAGAGAGAATGTGATCATTACGAAAGATAAATCAGTCTCGCTTTTAGAGGCGCTGAGAAGTGCAAAGAAGCCGGATGTGATGATACAGAATCATTCGGATATTGTTGGATATGTACATCGAAAAACTAAGAAAGAAGATATTTATTTTATTTCCAATGTATCGGAGAATGCGTGTGCAGAAAAGATTTTGTTTTTCGGTATGTCAGATGATTTCTGTGTATTCGATCCGATGAACGGAAAAGAAAAGGCGGTAAGAAAATACAAAAAAACGGAAGACCGAGTGGAAGTCGATCTTGAGATCGAGGCATATCAATCTTTGATCTTTGTATTTAGTAAGGAGATGGATGCGCCGACCGTGGAGGCGGTGAAAGCTCAAAAACCGGAAATACTGGATATTTCTCATGGCTGGACGCTTCAGGTGGAGCAAGCAGGATTTGAGAAAACATATGAAAGGCTTGTTAGCTGGGAACAGGAGCAGGAACTTAAATTCTATTCCGGAACCGGGCGTTATATCAAAAAGATACAGATCGCAACAGACCAGTGGGAGCAGATGGAACATGCAGCAACGGTCGTTCTGAGGTTGGAGCATATTGGTGAGACGGCAGAAATTCGGATCAATGGGAAGTTGGCAGATGTGATCATCAAACATCCTTATGAAGCGGATATTACAGGATTGCTGAAAAAAGGGGAAAATACGATTGAGATCCGGGCAGTCAATTTGCTGATCAACCGAATGATCGATCCGGGGTATCCGGAAAGAGTGGAAAAGAAACCTGTGATCGAAAGGTGGCCGTATGAGACAGGAAGTCTGGAGCAGTGCAGAAAGGAAAGACTGTTTAACTGGCGTGAAAGAGAGATGATAGAAGAACCATTGCCATCGGGCATTTGGGGAACTGTACAGATTCTTTTTTAGGAATAAAAGAGAGTAGGAAGTGGAGTCTTTTTGCAGGAACGCATAGAAAGGAGAAACCGTTATGAGCAGTGAAAATACAATGTGGGCACTTGTCAAAGAAAAAGCCGAACCGGGACTTTGGCTGAAAAAAGTCGAGATCCCGAAAGTCGGTAAAAATGAAGTGAAGATCAAGATCTTAAAAACTTCTATCTGCGGAACAGACGTACATATTTATAATTGGAATCAATGGGCACAGGACACAATTCCGATCGGATTGACGGCAGGGCATGAGTATGTAGGTGAGATCGTGGAGATCGGTGAGAATGTAGAGGGCTTTCATATCGGAGAAAAAGTGTCGGGAGAGGGACATATTGTATGCGGAAAATGCCGGAATTGCCTGGCCGGTCAGCCGCATTTATGCAGGAATACGCAAGGAGTAGGTGTCAACAGAAACGGTGCATTTGCGGAATATCTTGTTATTCCGGCTACCAATGTATGGAAATGTTCGCCGACGATCCCGGAAGAACTGTATTCTTGTTTTGATCCTTTCGGAAATGCGGTTCACACGGCATTGTCTTTTAATATGGTAGGCGAGGACGTTTTGATCACAGGTGCGGGTCCGATCGGAATTATGGCGGCTGCGATCAGCAGACATGTCGGAGCACGGCATGTTGTCATCACGGATATGAATGAGTACCGTCTGGATCTGGCAAGAAAAATGGGGGCGACACGGGCAGTAAACATCGGAAAAGAAACACTGAAAGATGTCATGGCAGAACTGCATATGAAAGAAGGCTTTGATGTTGGTCTTGAGATGTCCGGAAATGAAGCCGGTTTTAATGATATGGTCAATAATATGAAAAACGGAGGAAAGATCGCACTTCTCGGGTTACAGAAATCGGATGCGCGGATTGATTGGACAAAGGTGATCTTTAACGGATTGACCTTGAAAGGGATTTATGGACGAGAGATGTGGGAAACTTGGTATAAGATGGATACGATGCTGCAGAGTGGTCTGGATATTTCCAAGATCATCACCCATAGATTTGACATACGGGATTACGAAAAAGGCTTTGCGATCATGAACAGCGGGAATTCAGGAAAAGTTGTATTAGATTGGACTTCACTTTATGAAAATAGAGGATTCTGAAAGGAAAGGTATCGGTTTATGAAGAGAGAAGATGTTTTAAAGTTTTATGCGGATGAAGTAGAAGAGATTAAAAATGCCGGTCTTTTAAAAGGAGAAAGTCCGATCACGTCTCCTCAGGGGGCAAAAGTAGTCCTGCAGGACGGAAGAGAAGTCATCAATATGTGTGCGAATAATTATCTCGGGCTTGCCAATGATCAAAGAGTGATCGAGGCGGCAGTCCGATCATATCAAGAACGGGGATACGGACTTTCTTCCGTGAGATTTATCTGCGGAACGCAGGATGTGCACAAGAAATTAGAAGAAACGATCAGCAGATTTTTAGGTATGGAAGACACGATCTTGTATTCTTCCTGCTTTGACGCGAACGGAGGTCTTTTTGAAACGATTCTCACGGCGGAGGATGCGGTGATCAGTGATGAGCTGAATCATGCGAGTATTATTGACGGAGTTCGTCTGTGTAAGGCGAAACGTTATCGTTATAAAAACAATGACATGGCAGATCTGCGGGCACAGTTGGAGGCTGCGGATGCGGCGGGGGCAAGGATCAAGCTGATCGCAACGGACGGAGTGTTTTCTATGGATGGGATCATTGCAGATTTGAAAGGAATCTGTGATCTCGCGGATGAATTTCAGGCGCTTGTTATGGTAGATGACAGCCATGCAGCCGGATTTGTAGGAAGTACCGGACGGGGAACTGCCGAATATTGTGGCGTAACGGGAAGAGTGGATATTATCACGGGAACGTTAGGAAAAGCATTGGGCGGTGCATCCGGTGGTTATACAAGCGGAAGAAAAGAGATTGTCGATCTTTTACGTCAGAGAAGCAGACCATATCTTTTCTCAAATACATTAGCGCCTGCCATTGCGGGGGCAAGTATCGAAGTGTTCAGGATATTGGAACAAGATACTTCTCTTCGTGATCATTTGGAAAGTCTGACATCTTATTACAGAGAGCAGTTGACAGAGGCCGGATTTGACATCATCGACGGAGTGCATCCGATTGTGCCGATCATGCTGTATGATGAAAAGACGGCGGCGGCAATGGCAGCGAGAATGATGGAAAAAGGTGTATATGTCGTTGCATTTTCCTATCCGGTCGTTCCGAGAGGAAAGGCAAGGATCAGAACACAGGTCAGCGCGGCACATACAAAAGAAGATATAGATTATATTGTAAAGTGTTTTAAAGAAGTAAGAGAAGAATTAGGTTTGTAGAAAGCCGTTTACCTAAAAGAACAATCTCCCGGAAAATCCGATTTTTCATATCTGATTTTCCGGGAGATTGTTTAAAGTTGTTTTTTCATCCTCCGACAGAGCAGGATCCCGGTCAGCAGAAGCACCGGGAAAATGATCGCGGCAAGGATTCCGGCTTTTAAGTTGTCGTTCAGGCTGCTGGAGATCAGTCCGACCAGAGTCGGCCCGCCGGAGCAGCCGACGTCGCCGCCGAGTGCGAGCAGGGCGAACATTGCGGTTCCGCCGCGGCGGAGCGCCTGGGAGGCTTTACTGAACGTTCCCGGCCACATGATACCGACGGACAGTCCGCAGACGGCGCATGCCGCGAGGCTGACAAGCGGAACCGGGATCAGGGAGATCCCGAGGTACGAAAGGATACAGAGCAGGCTGCTGAAGATCATAAACCGATCCAGATCGATCCGGTCGCCGTATTTTCCGTAAAAGAAACGGGACGCTCCCATCAGGATCGCAAACGCCATCGGTCCGGCAAGATCTCCCAGTGTTTTTGTGATACCGAGCGCCTGTTCCGCAAATGTGGATGCCCACTGGCTGACCGCCTGTTCGCTTGCTCCGGCGCAGACCATCATGATAAACAGAACCCAGAAGAGCTTCATGCCCAGGAGGTCTTTCATCCGCAGACCGGATTCGCCCTCCGGCAGAAGTGGGGCGATTGGAACTTTTGTAAATGCCAATGCGTTTGCGAGCGGAATGACTGCCCAGATGACGGCGAGGATCTTCCAGTTGGAGATGCCGACAATATAAAAATAAAGCGTTGACAGGGCGACAACGCCGACATGTCCCCAGCAATAAAAAGAATGGAGCATACTCATTGCTTTTTCTTTGTGGTCGGACGGACAGGCTTCCACGATCGGGCTGACGAGTACTTCCAAAAGTCCGCCTCCGATAGCGTAAACGACCACGGCAGTCAGGATCCCGAGGAAAGAGGAACTCATGACTTCCGGCAGGATGGTCAAAAGAACCAGTCCGGCTGCGGAGCAGAGATGCGCGATCACCATGGAAGCACGGTAACCGATCTTGTCCACAAATTTTACCGACAGCAGATCGACGAAAAGCTGCACACCGAAATTGATCGTCACAAGCAGTGTGATCTGGGATAACGGTATCTGATACGTCCGCTCAAATGTCAGAAAAAGCAGCGGCACAAAATTATTGATAATCGCCTGTACGATGTAGCCGACAAAGCAGGCGGTGATGGTTTTGTTGTATTGTTTGTTCAAGTTGAGAAACCCTCCTCTTTATATTTTTTCTCACGCTGTTTCCGGCGTGAACGATAACGTCAAAGGGATTATATCACAATATATCACAATATTTCTATTCTTTCATTAGACAAATTTTCAAAGATACGGTAAAATATCGCAGGAAGAATAAAAGGAAGAGAGAAAGATGATGAACAAGACACAAGTGAGAAATTCGCTTCTGCTTTTGCTGACCGCCACGATCTGGGGCGTGGCGTTTGTAGCGCAGAGCGTAGGAATGGATTATGTGGGTCCGTTTACATTTAATATGGTAAGGAGCCTGATCGGAGGAATCGTACTGATTCCCTGCATTTTTCTGCTCGGGCGGCTCAATTCCCCGGAAAAGTATATGCAGAAAGAAAAGGCAAAAGTAGGAATTTTAAATGACAGAGCTTCAAAAGCCGACGAGCGGAAAACACTGCTGAAAGGCGGGATCTGCTGCGGGATCCTTTTTTCGCTGGCAACGAATATCCAGCAGATCGGCATCCAGTATACGACGGTTGGGAGAGCCGGATTTATCACCGCCTGCTATATCGTAATTGTTCCGATCCTCGGAATGGTATTTTTTCATAAGAAGAGCCGGGCGCTGATCTGGGGAGCGGTCGCGCTGGCGCTGGTCGGTCTGTATCTGCTCTGTATGACCGATGACTTCGGAATCGGGAAAGGAGATATACTTGTACTGATCTGTTCTGTCTTATTTTCCCTCCATATTCTGGTGATCGATCATTTTTCGCCGAAAGTGGATGGTGTGAAAATGGCGTGTATCCAGTTTTTGGTCTGCGCGGTCTTTTCGGCTGTTCCGGCATTTTTGACCGAGACGATCCGGATCAGCGGACTTTTGGCAGCGTGGGCGCCGATCCTGTATGCGGGTGTGCTTTCCTGCGGTGTGGCATATACGCTCCAGATCATCGGACAGAAAAATATGAACCCGACCGTCGCGTCTTTGATCCTGAGTCTGGAATCCTGCATTTCGGTGCTGGCAGGCTGGGTGATCCTCGGGCAGAAACTGACCGCGCGGGAAATATTGGGCTGTGTCTTGATGTTCGGTGCGATCGTGCTGGCGCAGATGCCGGAAAAACGGCGCGGAAACTGACGGATACGGATATGCAGGGACAGACCGGCATCAGGGAATAGAAGAAAAATAGAAGAAACAGATTTTGCGCATAAATAAGAATTAGGATTCATAGGTATTACAGAGAACGGGCGTGCAGAGGTGCAAATGCAGGTTCGAATCAGACATCAGACCTATGGAATCCTGATTTTTTTTGGACTGATTTTTGGGGGAATGTGGATGCTGACAGGCTGTATCTCCACAGTCCGGGAGACAAAGCGGATCGGGGAACCGGAATTTGAGATCGTGGAAAAAGACGCGGTGCCGGAAGAATTTGCCCGCGTGATCCGGGAAGAGCGGGAGAAACCGTTCTGTCTGACTTATGCGGATCAGGGCGAACTGTATCTTGCCCGAGGCTATGGAAGACAGGACAAAACCGGGTACAGCGTGGAAGTGTCCGAATTGTATGAGACGGAAAATGCGGTCGTGTTCCATACAAGGCTGATGGGGCCGGAAAAGAGCGAAAAGACGAAAGAGATCGCGACGTACCCGTATGTCGTAGTAAGAATGAAAGACGGGAAAAAATCGGTGGAATTTGATTGAGGAGGAGTATATGGAACTGATACAGAGACAGGTACATTATACGCAGGAGGGGAAACGGACGTTTGACCAGTTTTATGTGGATGAGGATTATAATGTCCCGGATACGAAAGAGGACGTAAAGCAGATCGTTCAGGGAAAGGGAAATGTAAAAGTCGAGGATCTGCGGCTTGTGGAGAATTATCTGCGTGTTTCGGGGAAATTATATTTTCAGATCCTGTATGTGACGGACAACGCGGAAAATGCGCCCGCCGTTTTGGAGGGAAAGATCCCGTTTGAAGAAATGGTCTATATTGAGGGGGACGACGCCGGACAGTATTTTATACAGAATGTGCGGACCGAATTTACAGCGACGCTGGTACATTCCCGCAAGGTGGGGATCCGTGCGCTTGTGGAAATGGAGATCGGTATGGAAAAACTGGCGGATGAGGAGACAACGACCGATCTGGAAAGCCAAGTATCGGTTTACAAAAAATTTCGTCCGGTCCATCTGCTGGAACTGCATACAATGAAGAAAGATACATACCGGATCAAGGAGGAGATCACGCTGCCCGGAACAAAGGAGAGTGTCGGACAGCTTCTTTTGACCGACGTAAGCAGCCGGAAACTGGAAATCCGTCCGGGGCAGGACGAAATGCTCCTGACCGGAGAACTTCTCGTATTCTGTATGTACCGTTCCGAAGAGGGAAAGACAGACTGGCTGGAACAGAGCGTGCCGTACGAGGGCAGGATCTCCTGCGACGGCGTGGAGGAATCGATGTATTATTCGGTACAGAGTACGCTGGACGATCCGCTCGTCGATGTGCGGCTGGATGAGGATGGAGAAATGCGGATCCTCGGGATCGAGGGGACGATGAACCTGCGGATGAACATTTACCGGGAAGAAGAACTTTCCTTGCTGGAAGATGTGTATTCGCTGGAACAGAACTGTAAGTTTGAGACGCGGGAAGCCGTCTACGAAGAACTGCTGATCCAGAATCATTCCAAATGTAAAGTTTCCGAAAAACTTTTGCTTCCGGAACTGAAAGATGATGTGCTGCAGATCTGCCACAGTGAGGGAGAAATGCAGGTGGAGCATATGGAACAGACCGCGCAGGGAATGCAGGTCGAGGGGATCCTGCATCTGACGTTTCTGTATCTTCGCGCGGACGATGTGATCCCGTTTGGAAGTTGGAGCGGAATGATCCCGTTCTCATGGCTTCTGGAATGTCCGAACATGACCGAGGATGCGCGGCATCATATTACCTGGCATGTGGAACAGTTGTCGGTCGGACTGGCGGGCAGCGAGGCGGTGGAAGTCAAGGCGGTGCTCGCATTTGACACATTTATGCGGAATCCGGTGTTCATGAACGTGATCACGGATGTGGAGTTTGAGCCGGTTTCAATGGAAGAGGTGGAAAAACGTCCCGGAATCGTCGGATATGTCGTAAAAGACGGCGATGATCTCTGGAGTCTGGCAAAACGTTATATGACGACGGAAGAGGGAATAAGAAAGGTGAACGGGATCGAAGCCGGAGAACCAAAAGCGGGGGATAAATTATTGATTTTTAAAGAGAATATGAGTATACTGTAAAAAGAAAATAAAGTATAATGTATACAAGATACAAAAGGTCAAATATACAGAAGAAATTCAGATAAAGGGGAACACACATGAGACAAATCGAGCTGAAAGCACTTGCCAAGATCAATCTGGGGCTGGATGTTCTTGGCAGAAGAGAGAATGGGTATCACGATGTACGGATGGTCATGCAGTCGATTTATCTGTATGACGATGTAAAGATCGAGCGGAAAGAAGAACCGGGGATCGAGATCGAGACGAATCTGTTCTTCCTGCCCACGGGAGAGGGAAATATCGCGTACAAAGCAGCGGATCTTCTGATCCGGGAATTTGACATCAAAGAGGGCGTCCGCATCACATTGAAAAAGCATATCCCGGTAGCTGCGGGAATGGCAGGAGGAAGTTCCAACGCCGCGGCGGTACTTTTTGGAATGAACCGGCTGTTCGGACTGAAATTGTCCCGGGAAGAGCTGATGGAGCGGGGCGTAAAGTTAGGCGCGGATGTGCCGTACTGCATTATGCGGGGAACCGTGCTGGCGGAGGGGATCGGTGAGGAATTAAGCGTGCTTCCGGCGATGCCGAAATGTACGGTACTGATCGCAAAACCTCCGATCAGTGTTTCGACAAAAGTCGTTTATGAGGCGCTGGATTCCTCGGAGATCCGGAAGCATCCGGACATTGACGGACTGCTTGCAGGACTGGAAAAAGGCGATCTGCACGAGATCGCGGCGCACATGGGAAATGTCTTGGAAGACGTGACGATCCCGATGCATCCGGTGATCGATGAGATCAAGCGGGAGATGACAGACGCCGGCGCGCTGAACGCGATGATGAGCGGCAGCGGTCCGACGGTCTTCGGATTGTTTGAAAATAAGATGGAAGCAAGAAAAGCACAGGAGAGGATCCGCACAAAAGGGCTGGCAAAACAGGTTTATGTGACTAATATCCACAGTGCGAGAAGGGACTAGAAGATGGAGTTGAATTTTACAGTAAAAATGGATGAATATCTTCCGCTTCGCGACGTCGTGTTCAATACACTGCGCGAGGCAATCCTGCGCGGGGAATTAAAGCCGGGCGAGCGTCTGATGGAGATCCAGCTTGCGAATAAGCTCGGAGTGAGCCGGACGCCAATCCGCGAAGCGATCCGCAAACTGGAACTGGAGGGACTTGTACTGATGATCCCGCGAAAGGGAGCGGAGGTTGCGCAGATCACGGAGAAGAGTCTGCGGGACGTGCTGGAAGTGAGGAGAGCACTGGAAAATCTGGCGGTACAGTTGGCCTGCCTCAGGATGTCTCCGCAGACGCTTGCGGATCTGAAAGCGGCGGCGAGAGCATTTGAAGAAATCTTAGGGGGCGAAGACGTGACTGCGGTTGCGGAGGCGGATGTGGCGTTTCACGATGTGATCTACATGGCGACGGACAATCAGAGACTGATCTCGCTTCTGAACAATCTGCGGGAACAGATGTACCGTTACCGCGTGGAATATCTGAAAAAGAAAGAATGCCACAAACAGCTTTTATGGGAACATCAGGAGATCATCCGTGCGATCGAAGCAGGGGAGATCGACGTGGCGACAAAGATCACGGAACAGCATATCGACAATCAGGTGGAGGCGGTGAGCGATGCACTGCGCCATCTGGAGGAAAATCAGTTCCGGCATGTATAATCCGGCACAGGCGGGCAATACTCCCACTATCAGAAAGAAATACGATGGAGGGAGTTGTTACATATGCTTGGAAAGAAAAGTGACGGAGGACAAAAGTCAGAGAGGGAGCAAAGAGCAGATGCGGTGATCTGCTTTCTTTCGCTTCTGATCGCGGCACTTTTGACCGGGATGATCACATGGCGGATCGATCAGGGAGCGGAGGCAAAACTGCAGGAACATCTTGCGGGAGAAGTGCTCCGCTTTCATGTGCTTGCGAACAGTGACAGTGAAGAAGATCAGACGCTGAAATTAAAGGTGCGGGATGCGGTACTGGATACGATGGAAGCTGCACTTCCGAAAGGGCTGGATGTGGAAGCGACAAAAGAATGGGCAAGGACGCATACGGATGGGATCCGGGCGGCGGCAGAGCGCACGATCCGGGAAAACGGATATGACTATCCGGTCAGCGCCGCGGTGACGACCAGCTATTTCCCGGACAAGACTTATGGGGATGTGACATTTCCGGCAGGAAATTACACGGCGCTCCGGGTGGAGATCGGAGAGGCGAAAGGGCAGAATTGGTGGTGTGTGCTCTATCCGAATCTCTGCTTTTTGGATGCGGTGAATGCTGTTGTCCCCGAGGAGGGAAAACAAAAGCTGGAGCAGGTACTGACCGAGGAAGAATACCGGCAGGTGACTGCGGGCGGAAAATTTGAAATCCGGTTCAAACTGCCGGAACTTCTTGGATCACTGTGAATACACCGGATCACAGTGAATACAATAGAGAAAAAGAACGATAAAGATACGAAGGTGTGGATATATGACAGAGTTTTTGGTGAAACATTTTGTAAAAGATTACGAACATGTGGAAAAGGTGTCCGTTCGTACCGCCTACGGTGTGTTGGCGAGTATCGTGGGCATCTTTTGTAATGTGTTTTTGTTTGTGGTAAAATTTGCGGTCGGGCTGGTCGCGCACAGCGTGTCGGTCATGGCGGATGCGTTCAATAACTTGTCGGATGCGGGTTCCTCGATCATCAGTTTCGTGGGGGTGAAGATGGCGGAGAAGCCGGCGGACGAAGATCATCCGTTCGGACACGGGCGGATCGAATATATCGCGGCGCTGGTCGTGTCGTTTATCGTTCTGGAAGTGGGATTTACATTTTTTAAAGATTCTCTCGGAAAGATCCGGACGCCGCAGGAGATCAATTTCCGGATGATCTCCGTTGTGATCCTGTTATTGTCTATCGGCGTCAAATTATGGCTTGGACTGTTCAACCGGAAGCTGGGAGAAAAGATCGATTCCAAGGTGATGAAAGCCGTGTTTGCCGATTCTATGGGCGATGTGCTGGCGACGACGTCAACGGTCGTGTCGCTTGTTTTATTTTCTTTGACAGGGATCAATGTGGACGGGATCGTGGGAGTCGGCGTGGCGCTTGTTGTCATGTGGGCAGGAGTCGGGATCGCGAAAGATACGCTGGAGCCGCTGATCGGCGAGGCGGTGGATCCGGAAGTCTACCAGAAGATCAAGCATTTTGTGGAAAAATATGACGGCATCGAGGGAACCCATGATCTGATCGTTCACAATTACGGTCCGAACCGGAGTATGGCGTCGATCCACGCGGAAGTCCCGAACAATGTGGATATCGAGACGTCCCACGAAGTGATCGACCGGATCGAGCGGGATGCGGTTGAGGAATTGGGAATCTTTCTTGTCGTACATATGGATCCGATCGAGACAAAGAATCCGGAAGTGCTTCAGATCCGCGAGGACGCTTATCAGGTGATGAAAGAAACCGACCCGGCATGCAGTCTTCATGATTTCCGCGTCGTGCACGGAAAGGACCGGATCAATCTGATCTTTGACATGGTCGTTCCGCGGGAATATGACGAAGAGAAAAAGAACGATGTGAAAGCACGTTTCTGTGATACGATGAAACAGAAAGATGGGCGGTACGAATTTGTGATCACGATGGAACATTCTTTTGTGGCGGAAGAAAAAGAAGAAGAGTAAAAGTAAGAAAAAGGAAGAAAAACAGAAAATACAGAAAGGGAGCATGCGGCATGTATTATACAATAGAGGGAAGAATCCGATACAGCGAGATCGATCATCACGGAACGGTGACTTTGCCGGGGATCATCAATTATTTTCAGGACTGCAGTACGTTCCAGTCGGAAGACATCGGCGAGGGGCGGGCTAAGCTTGCAAAAAAGAAGCGGGCGTGGATCTTGTCGTACTGGCAAGTGATCGTGGACCGTTATCCGAAGATGGGCGAAAAGATCACAGTGGGGACGTTTTCCTCCGGATTCCAGGGGCTTTTCGGAAAGCGGAATTTTGTGATGAAAGACGAGCGAGGGCAGCAGGTGGCATGCGCCCATTCACTCTGGGTATATCTGGATGTGGAGAGCGGTCGTCCGGTGCGTCCGGATCAGGAAGAAATCGACGCATACGGGGAGGAGCCGCCGCTTGAGATGCCGTATGAGGGGCGGAAGATTGTACTTCCGAAAGAGACAAAAGATCTCCCGGTATTTCCGGTGCGCAAATATCATATTGATACGAATGAACATGTGAATAACTGTCAGTATGTACAGATGGCGCTGGAAGTGCTTCCCGAAGAAATACAGGTGCATAAGCTCCGGGTAGATTACAAGAAGTCGGCGGTGCTTGGTGACAGGATCTTTCCGAAATATGCGAAAGAAGAAGACCGGGTCGTCGTGGAACTGTGCGATGAGGGCGGAAAAGCCTATGCGGTCGTGGAATTCGCTTGACAGCCGCTTCCGGTAGCGGATATAATGAATTGTAACGGAAAGAAGTGACTACACCAGAACTCGTATTCTTACAACAGGATAAGATTACGGGTTCTTTTTGGGAAAATGTCAAAGCGTATCGGGAGGAAAAGAAGATGAAGTATGACGTGATTATTATCGGAGCCGGACCGGGCGGGATTTTTTCGGCGTATGAACTGGTGAAAAAGAATGCGGATCTCAAGATCGCAGTGTTTGAAGCGGGTAATCCACTTGAGAAGCGCCGTTGTCCGATCGACGGGGACAAGGTGAAGAGCTGTATCGGATGCAAGACTTGTGCGATCATGAGCGGATTCGGCGGAGCAGGTGCATTTTCCGATGGAAAATATAATATCACCAATGCATTCGGAGGAACGTTGTATGAGCATATCGGCAGAAAGCCGGCCATCGACCTGATGAAGTATGTGGACGAGATCAATGTATCCCATGGCGGTGAGGGCACGAAGATGTATTCCACAGCGGGAAGCAAGTTTAAGAAATTATGTATGCAGAATCAGCTGAATCTTCTGGATGCTTCGGTGCGGCATCTCGGAACGGACATCAATTATGTGGTGCTGGAAAATATATATGAAGAACTGAAAGAGAAAGTATCGTTCTTTTTCAACTGTAATGTAGATCGCATCGAAGTGCTTGAGGACGGATACCGCGTACACCACAAAGGCGGAGCGGATGAGTGCGAGCGCTGCGTGATCTCGGTCGGAAGAAGCGGAAGCAAGTGGATGCAGGAAGTCTGTAAAGAGCTTAAGATCCCGACTTTGTCGAACCGTGTCGATCTGGGCGTGCGTGTGGAGATCCCGGCGGAGATCTTCTCCCATCTGACCGATGAACTTTATGAGAGCAAGATCGTTTACCGAACAGAGAAATTTGAGGATAATGTGCGTACGTTCTGTATGAACCCGCACGGAATCGTTGTAAATGAAAATACAAACGGGATCGTGACGGTCAACGGTCACAGCTACGAAGATGCGGAGAAGCAGACGGAGAACACGAACTTCGCCCTGCTTGTGGCAAAACATTTCTCCGAGCCGTTTAAAGACAGCAACGGTTACGGCGAGAGTATCGCACGGCTTTCCAATATGCTCGGCGGCGGTGTCATCGTACAGCGTTTCGGAGACCTGATCCGCGGAAGACGGAGCAATGAGAAGCGGATCGAGGAGGGACTTGTCCGTCCGACACTGGCGGCAACTCCGGGAGATTTGAGCCTCGTCCTGCCGAAACGTATCATGGACGGCATCATCGAGATGATTTATGCATTGGACAAGATCGCACCGGGTACGGCAAACGACGATACATTGCTTTACGGTGTAGAAGTAAAGTTCTATAATATGGAAGTGGAGATCGACGAGAATCTCGAGACGCGCTACAAAGGTCTGTATGTGATCGGAGACGGAAGCGGCGTGACCCATTCCCTCTCCCATGCATCAGCCAGCGGCGTGCATGTGGCAAGACATATTGCAGAACAGATCGGCTGACCGACCGGCGAAAGGAGAGCCGCAGATCCAAACAGCGGATGCGTGAAAATAAGCGAAAAAGATAAGGGAGCAAAAGCGATGAGTGCAGAAAAGATGACAGACGAAAAACGAAAAATTTTGGGACAGCTTCGGATGACGGAGGCGCTGTATGTGCTGATGTCGGATTTCACAAGAATGCCGTTTGTAGAGTGCAGCGAAGAAAATTACGATGACGAGGTATTTGTCTATTTTCAGGAAGAAGATGCGAAAAAAGAGGCGGAACGCCGTTGTGAGAAGAACGAAAAAGTACACGTTGTGAAGATCGCTTCCAAGTTTTTGCTTCCGTTTTATACAAGCCTGTTTCCGATGGGAGTCAATTGTATCTGCATCGGAAAAGGAACCGGAAAAGAGCAGGAGGTCCAGCTTCATGAGTTGATCACGAGAAACCGCGAGGAAGCTGAAAAGCAGGGAATCCCGTTGATCGAGAATCCGGAACTTCATCTGACGGCGCTGTATTTTATCCAGAAACTGCGCGCCCTCGGCGAACCGAAGATGACCGAGGAATTGAAAGAACTGAACGAGGAGATGATGGCACACTATATGCGCGGACGTTACATCCTCGGCGTGACGGAGAAGAATGCGGTTCCGATCCTCAAGCAGAAAGACGGAAGAGTTTTACAGCCGATCTTTACTGACATGCAGGAGTTTATGAAATTCCAGAATGTCAATCGAAACGAAAAAATGAAGACAGCCGTGGTGGAAGCGGCAAAACTTCCGGAACTGATCACAAAAGAGGCGATCGGCGTGACGGTCAACCCGTTCGGCGTCAATCTGGTGCTCCAGCTTCCGGGAAGAGCAAAACCAAACAACTAAGAAACCGGCGCCAGCGTACAAAGAACGTTTTGCCCCTTGTACACCGACGCTGCGAAAAACGGAAATACAAACAGGAGATCATATCGCGTATGAAATTAGGAGAAAAGCAAGTTCTGACAGTCGTAAAAACCGTAGATTTCGGAGTGTATCTGGGAAGCGAGACCGAGCGGGTATTGCTTCCGAAGAAGCAGGTTCCGTCAGGGATCGAAGTCGGAGATCCGATCGAAGTCTTTTTATACAAAGATTCCTCAGACCGGATCATCGCGACAACGCGGGAACCGAAACTGACGTTGGGGAAACTGGCGGTGCTGGAAGTCGCAGATACGAACCGGATGGGGGCGTTTCTGGACTGGGGGCTGGAAAAAGACCTGTTTCTGCCGTTCCGACAGCAGACAGCAAAAGTAAAGAAAGGCGACCGTTGCCTTTGTACCCTTTACATCGATAAGAGTGAGCGGCTTTGTGCGACGATGAAAGTCTACCATATGCTGCGGACGGATTCTCCGTATCAGAAAGACGATCGTGTACAGGGGATCATTTATGACACAAGCGAAGAATTCGGCGTATTTGTTGCGGTGGACAATTGTTATTCTGCAAGGATCCCGAAAAAAGACGTGATCGGAACGATGAAAGTCGGAGACGTGGTGGAAGCCCGTGTCACGGCAGTCAAAGAGGATGGAAAGCTGGACTTGAGCGTTCGCAGAAAGATTCCGGAACAGATGGAGGGCGACGCCGAATATATCCTGCAGAGTATCAGACGGCGCGGCGGAAGCCTGCCGTTTACGGACAAATCCGATCCGGAACAGATCAAACGGGAACTGGGCATGAGCAAGGCTGCATTTAAACGTGCGGTGGGACGGCTTTTGAAGCAAGGAAAGATTGAGATCCAGGCATCACGAATTGTAGAAAAATAAGCTTTGGATAAGCAAAAATATGGCAAAATTGTTCTTGCAATCCGGGGAAAATAAGCTATAATGAAAGCGTAGCAGATAAGAAGGAATTGAGAAAGGAGTTTTCGATATGAAAGTACAGAATATTACAGACATAGAAGCTTTTTTTAAAGCCGTTGACGAGTGCAAAGGCAGAGTAGAACTGGTGACGGGAGAGGGAGACAGACTGAACCTGAAATCCAAGCTTTCCCAGTATGTATCGATGGCGAATATTTTCTCCAATGGTGAGATCCCGGAGCTTGAGATCATCGCATACGAGAAAGAAGATACAGACCGTCTGATCGGATTTATGATCAACGGAGAGTAATTGACGAAAGAGATGCGTTTCGTTAGAAACACATGTTAGATACAAAGGGTACAGGAGGGCAGTTCTCAGATGGGGACCGCCCTTTTTTCAGGAGGCACAGCATGAATTTTGCACATTTGCATGTCCATACAGAATATAGTCTTTTGGATGGTTCAAACAAGATCAAAGAATATGTCGGGCGGGTGAAAGAACTCGGGATGAACAGCGCGGCGATCACCGATCATGGCGTGATGTACGGCGTGATCGATTTTTATCGTGCGGCGAAAGCAGCCGGCATCAAACCGATCCTCGGATGCGAGGTCTATGTGGCGCCCAACTCCCGGTTTGACAGAGAACTTGCCGGAGGGGAAGACCGATACTATCATCTGGTTCTGTTGGCGGAGAATAACACCGGGTACGCGAATCTGATGAAGATCGTTTCCAAAGGATTTGTGGAGGGATATTATTACAAGCCGCGGGTGGATAAGGAAGTACTCAGGACTTACAGCGAGGGGATCATTGCGCTGAGCGCGTGTCTGGCAGGGGAAGTACAGCGCTATATATCGAAAGGGCTGTATGACGAAGCGAAGAACAAGGCGCTGGAATATGAAGAGATCTTCGGAAAAGGGAATTATTTTCTGGAGCTGCAGGATCACGGAATCCCGGAGCAGGCGTTTGTGAATCAGAAGCTGATGCAGATGTCGGAAGAGCTGGGCATTGAACTGGTGGCGACGAATGATGTGCATTACACATATGCCGAGGATGAGAAACCACACGATATCCTGCTCTGCATCCAGACCGGAAAGAAGCTTGCCGACGAGAACCGTATGCGTTACGAGGGCGGACAGTATTATGTGAAATCGCCGGAACAGATGGCGGCGCTGTTCCCATATGCGCTGCAGGCATTGGAGAATACGCAGAAGATTGCGGACCGGTGCAATGTGGAGATCGAATTCGGAGTCACGAAGCTGCCGAAATATGAAGTGCCGGACGGCATGACTTCATGGGAATATCTGAATAAGCTTTGTTTTGAGGGATTGGAGCGTCGGTACGGGAATCCGGGCGAGGAGTTAAAAGAACGTCTGACGTATGAATTGGATACGATCCACAATATGGGGTATGTAGATTATTTCCTGATCGTGTGGGACTTTATCAATTATGCAAAAACCCATGGGATCGCGGTCGGACCGGGGCGTGGATCGGCGGCCGGAAGTATCGTGTCCTATTGTCTGGAGATCACGGACATCGACCCGATCCGGTATCAGCTCCTGTTTGAGCGTTTCCTGAATCCGGAACGTGTCACGATGCCCGATATCGACGTGGATTTTTGTTATGAACGCCGGCAGGAAGTGATCGATTATGTGGTGAGAAAATACGGAAAAGACCGGGTCGTTCAGATCGTCACATTTGGTACGCTGGCGGCGCGGGGCGTGATCCGGGATGTGGGGCGCGTGATGGATCTGCCGTATGCGTTTGTGGATTCGATCGCAAAAATGATCCCGCAGGAATTGAACATCACGATCGACAAAGCGTTAAAGATGAATCCGGAGCTGCGCAAGAGCTATGAGAGTGACGAGCAGGTGAAGTATCTGATCGATATGTCGCGAAGACTGGAGGGACTGCCGCGCCACAGCTCGATGCATGCGGCCGGCGTTGTCATCAGTCAGAAGTCGGTGGATGAATATGTACCGCTTTCCCGCGCATCCGACGGTTCGATCACAACCCAGTTTACGATGACGACATTGGAAGAGCTGGGACTTTTGAAAATGGATTTCCTCGGACTCCGTACGCTGACCGTGATCCAGAATGCCGTGAAAATGGCAAAGAAACGTATGCCGGATCTGGACATCGACAAGATCGATTATAACGATCAGGATGTGCTGGATTATATCGGAACGGGAAAGACCGACGGGATCTTCCAGATCGAGAGCGCGGGGATGAAAAGCTTTATGAAAGAGCTGAAGCCACACAGTCTGGAAGACATCATCGCCGGGATCTCCCTGTACCGTCCGGGACCGATGGATTTTATTCCGCAGTATATCAAAGGAAAAAATGATGCAAATTCGATCACATACGACTGCCCGCAGTTAGAACCGATCCTTGCGCCGACTTACGGCTGTATCGTGTATCAGGAACAGGTGATGCAGATCGTGCGGGATCTGGCGGGGTATACGCTCGGGCGAAGCGATCTTCTCCGCCGTGCGATGTCGAAGAAAAAGGCGGATGTGATGCAGAAAGAGCGCCAGATCTTTGTTTATGGCGACGAAGAGAACGGCGTTCCGGGATGTATCAAAAACGGGATCGATGAGAAGACGGCGAACAAGATCTATGATGAAATGATCGATTTTGCCAAGTATGCGTTCAATAAATCCCATGCCGCTGCATACGCGGTCGTGGCGTATCAGACCGCATTTTTGAAATACTATTATCCGGTAGAATTTATGGCGGCGCTGATGACTTCCGTGATTGAAAATCCGCCGAAAGTGGCAGAATATATTTATGCATGCCGGCATATGGACATTAAGATCCTGCCGCCGGACATCAACCGCGGCGTGGCGGATTTTTCCGTGGACGAGGGCTGCATCCGGTACGGTCTGATGGCGATCAAAGGCGTGGGACGTCCGGTCATCGATGTGATCGTAAAGGATCGGGAGGAATTTGGTCCGTTTAAGAATCTGGAAGATTTTATCACGCGGATCTCGATGAAAGATACGATGAACAAGCGCGTGATCGAGAGCTTTATCAAAGCCGGAGCGCTGGACTGTCTCGGCGGAACGCGAAAACAGTTTATGAGCATCTATATCCGGATCGTGGAGCATGTGAGCCAGGAGAAGAAATATGCGATGACTGGGCAGATGACGCTGTTCGATCTGGTGGAAGACGACCAGAAGAGTGAGTTTGAGATCAAACTGCCGGATGTCGGAGAGTACGCCAAAGAGACGAGCCTTGCTTTTGAAAAAGAAGTGCTCGGAATCTACATCAGCGGGCATCCGCTGGAGGCATATGAGGAGACGTGGAAGAGGAATATTTCCGCCACAACGGCGGATTTTCAGCCGGACGAAGAAACCGGACGCGCGAAAGTCCGGGACGGGGCAAAAGAGATCGTCGGCGGGATGATCACCGAGAAGACTGTGAAAGCGACGAAAACCAATCAGATGATGGCGTTCCTTACCGTGGAAGATCTGCTCGGAACAGTGGAGATCGTCGTATTCCCGCGGGACTATGAGAAAAACCGGGAATATCTCGAGGTGGATCAGAAAGTATTTGTCAAAGGACGGGTGTCAGAGGAAGAGGAAAAGGCGAGCAAGCTGATCTGTGAGAAGATCATTCCGTTTGAGCGGACGAAAAAAGAACTCTGGATCCAGTTCCCGGACAAAGCGGCTTACATGGAACAGGAACCGATCGTATTCGGATATCTTGCCGACTCCGAGGGCGATGATGAAGTCGTGATCTACTGCCAGCAGGAGCGCGCAGTAAAGCGGCTTCCGCGCAATCGAAATATCCGGATCGATCCGCAGATCCTTGGAAGGCTGATGAATCATTTTGGAGAAAAGCGCGTAAAAGTGGTGGAAAAGACTATTGAAAACAAAATATAAATAGGGTAGAATAGTACGAAAGTGTTAAAAAATATGCAAACTTTCTTACTCTCAGTCGAAGAGCCGCATATAGACGGCTATTTGCTGTGAGCGGCAAAAAAAGGATTATTTAGAAAGGCGGAAACAAAAATGGCAGAAGATAAGAAAAAAGTTATTTTAGATGAAATCGAAGATACTGTGCGTACGATCGGCGTATTGACTAGCGGCGGAGACGCACCGGGAATGAACGCGGCGATCCGTGCCGTAGTCAGAGTTGCGCTTTCCAAAGGACTGAAAGTACGCGGGATCAGAAGAGGATTCCACGGACTTCTGCGCGAGGAGATCATCGATCTGTCCGCACGCGACGTATCCGATACGATCCAGCGTGGAGGCACGATCCTCCAGACTGCGCGTTGTCAGGAGATGCGCACGGAAGAGGGACAGCAGAAAGCGGCTGCGATCTGTAAAAAATATGGAATCGACGGTCTGATCGTCATCGGCGGAGACGGCTCTTTTGCGGGAGCGCAGAAGCTTGCAAATCTGGGCGTGCGTACGGTCGGGATTCCGGGAACGATCGATCTGGACATTGCATGTACCGATTATACGATCGGATTTGATACGGCTGTAAATACTGCGATGGAAGCGATCGACAAGATCCGTGATACATCCACATCCCATGAGCGGTGCAGTATCATCGAGGTTATGGGACGCGACGCGGGATACCTTGCGCTCTGGTGTGGTATCGCCAACGGTGCGGAGCGTATTCTGATGCCGGAAGAGCATGACTACAATGAAGAAGAACTGATCAAAGATATTCTGCTGAACAAAAAACGCGGAAAGAAGAACTACATCATCATCAACGCGGAGGGAATCGGCGATTCTCTGAATATGGCAAAGAGAATCGAAGAGGCAACCGGAATCGAGACAAGAGCTTCGATCATCGGACACATGCAGCGTGGAGGAAGCCCGACATGTAAGGATCGTGTGTATGCGTCTACAATGGGTGCGATGGCAGTAGAACTGCTCTGTGACGGAAAGACCAATCGCGTGATCGGATATAGAGACGGCAAATTTGTTGACTATGATATCAACGAAGCATTGTCGATGAAGAAAGAAATTTCAGCGTACCAGTACGAGATCGCAAAGACTCTGGCGCTGTAAGAACCGAGTGGAAAGCCCGGAGAGAGGATATGGGTGTGGAAAGTAAGAAGTCGGCGCCGATCGGCGTGTTCGATTCAGGAGTCGGCGGACTGACCGTTGTACGGGAGATTGTCCGTCAGCTTCCAAATGAGAATATTGTATATTTCGGAGATACGGCGAGAGTTCCTTACGGAAGCAAATCCCGCCAGACGATCATCCGGTTTTCGGAGCAGATCATCCGTTTTTTAAAAACGAAAGAGGTCAAAGCGATCGTGATCGCCTGCAATACCGCTAGTGCGCTGGCTCTCGACGCGGTGCGCGATGAGTACGACATTCCGATCCTCGGGGTAGTCGTGCCGGGAGCACGGGCAGCGGTGGAAGCGACCGTGAACAAAAAAGTCGGCGTCGTGGGAACCGATGCGACCGTGCAGAGCGGCGTTTATACAAAGACGATCCGGGAGATGGATCCGGCGGTGGAAGTAATCGAGAAAGCCTGTCCGCTGTTTGTTCCGCTTGTGGAAGAGGGGTTCAAAGAGCATGTGGTGACGCGGGAGATCATCGAGTATTATCTGGAATCCATGCGGGCGACGGATATCGACGCGATGATCTTAGGCTGTACGCATTATCCGCTTTTACGCTCCAAAATCCGGGCATATCTCGGCGACCGGATCCAGATCGTGAATCCGGCGTATGAGACGGCAATGGATCTGCGTGCGCTGTTAAAAGAACAGGCGATGGAAAATGACGGGACAGAGGACCGGAAAAGCCACTATGAGTTTTTTGTCAGCGACGCGGCGGAGAAATTCCGCAAGTTCGCCAATACGGTGATGCCGTTTGATGTTCCGGAGACAAATGTAGTGAATATAGAGGGATATTAAAGCAGGATGACGAAAGAAGTACTTGTGCGCATAGCAGGTCTGCATTTTGATCTGAAAGAAAATGGTGAAACGGATCTTCAGGAGGCAGAAGACGAAAAGATCGAGATCGTCGTTCCGGGACAGTATTTTCTGAAAAACGGGAAGCATTATATTTTGTATGAAGAAATCGAAGAATCCGGTCTCGGTGTGACGAAGAATACGCTGAAAGTGACTGGGGATTACCGGGTAGAGATGAAGAAATCCGGCGTGCTGACGAGCTATATGGTTTTTGAAAAAGGGAAGAAGTACGTGTCTTCTTATAAAACTCCGTACGGACAGATGCAGATCGGGACAGACACGAAAGAACTGACGATAATTTCGGAAGAAGAGAAAATACGGATCTTTGTGCGTTATACGCTGGAGGCAGAGGATGAGGCGGTTGCCGAAAGCAGGATCCGGATCGAGGTCGTTCCGCGGGAATGCGCGTTTCCTGCCTGAAAGACAGCGTACGGTTTTCTTTATGTAAAATGTTTATTCTGACGGAGAACCGCCAATAATAGGAGGTAAACAATATGAGAATCATTGAGGCAAAGGATTACAAAGAACTGAGCAAACAGGCGGCAAACATCATTGCGGCACAGATCGTTATGAAACCGGACTGTGTACTGGGGCTGGCGACCGGTTCTTCACCGATCGGCACATACGATCAGCTTGTGGAGAAGTATGAGAACGGAGATCTGGATTTCTCAAAGGTTTCTTCTGTAAACCTGGACGAATACAGAGGGCTGGATCACGAGAATGACCAGAGCTATTACTACTTTATGCATGAGCACCTGTTTGACCGCGTCAATATTGATGCAGAGAACACCAACGTGCCGGACGGAACAAACCCGGACGCCGAGGCTGAGTGCAAGAGATATGAGGAACTGATCCGTTCATACGGCGGTGTGGATCTGCAGCTTCTCGGACTGGGACACAACGGACACATCGGCTTCAATGAGCCGGCTCCGATATTCGAGAAAGAGACACATTGCGTGGATCTGACAGAGAGTACGATCGAGGCAAACAAACGCTTCTTTGCTTCCGCAGACGATGTGCCGAAGCAGGCGTATACGATGGGGATCGGAACGATCATGCGTGCAAAGAAGATTCTGGTCGTAGTCAGCGGCGCGGATAAAGCGGACATTGTTGCGAAAGCATTTTTCGGAGATGTGACACCGGAAGTGCCGGCTTCGATCCTCCAGATGCACCCGGATGTAACGATCGTCGGAGACGCAGAAGCGCTTGCAAAGATCCCGCGCTAGACAATCGTCTATGTAAATGATGTGTGAAAGTTGTATTTTCTAAAAAAAGAATAAAAATTCTAAAAGAAAACTATCATCAATATAACGAAAAAATAAAACAATGGTTGACTTCCTTTGTATAATTTGTTATAGTGTGCATATGAAGCGAGACAACTGAAGAGACACGAATGGATTGTTACTGTAAGGCAGGCAAAACCAGTTTTCACAGACCCAACATGATCGCTGGGTTTGTAGAACTGGTTTTTATTATTTTTCGGAAGATCCATGTTCAAAATCTCTTTGGAAAAGCTGATGAGAAAGACCGGGAAAGCATATCTGCTTCGAGATAAAAAAGAAGGATCAGTGAGGCGTATGGTAGTCGATAAGGTGATAAATAATAATATTGTGTCAGCTTTTGATGAGACAGGTACGGAAGTGGTTCTGATGGGACGCGGGATCGGCTTTGGAACAAAGCCGGGGAAGCCGATCGTTCCGGAAAAGATCGAGAAGACGTTCCGGATCAAAAGCCAGAGCGTTGCAGAGCAGTTGAAAGAACTTCTGGCAAATATGCCTCTTGAACATGCGGCGATCTCGAATGACATTATCGCTTATGCGAAAGAACAGTTGAAACTCCGTCTGAACCAGAGCATTTATGTGACGCTGACGGATCATATCAATTTCGCGATCGAGCGGATCGGTCAGGGGATCAAACCGGAGAACGCGCTGCTCTGGGAGATCAAGCAGTTCTATCCGCAGGAGTTCCGTCTGGGACAGTATGCGGTGGAATTGATCAAAGAGCGGCTTGGGATGGATATGCCGGAAGACGAAGCCGGGTTTATCGCCCTGCATTTTGTCAATGCGGAATATGGGACGGATATCCGCGACGCACTGAATTTTCCGAATCTGATGAAAGAGATTCTGGAGATCGCACAGGAATCGCTTCAGATCGAACTTGATGAGAGCACGCTTCATTATGAGCGCTTTGTCACACATGTGAAATTTTTACTGCAGCGGATCTACCGGAGAGAACTTCTGACCAATGAGGAGAAAGAACTGGTGGAGATGATGCAGAAGAAATATCCGAGGGAATATGCCTGCAGCCGCCGGATCGCGGACTATATCGAGCAGGCGACGGAATGTAAGCTGTCCGGAGAAGAAGTGATGTATCTTGCGATCCATATCCGGAGAGTGACGATGGCGGAAGACGCCACGGAATAACACATCAAAAGATCAATGAAAAGCAAACATAAAGGAGGAAATAAACGAGATGTTTGGATTTTTGAAGAAGAAAAAAGTTCCGCAGACATTTGTGCTCGGAGCAATGGCAAAAGGAAAGGCGGTTCCGCTGTCCGAGGTCAACGATCCGACATTCAGTGAGGGAATGCTCGGAGAGGGCGTCGCAGTCATCCCGGAAGAGGGAAAATTCTATGCGCCGTGCGATGGTGAGATCGGAATGGTATTTGATACGCTCCATGCAGTGAGCCTGACCTCCGATTTCGGAGCAGAAGTTCTGATCCATGTCGGACTGGACACTGTGAAGATGAACGGAGACGGATTTACCGGTCATGTTCAGGCAGGGGACAAAGTGAAAAAAGGCGATCTGCTTCTGGAAGTAGATCTGGAGAAAGTAAAGGCGGCAGGGTATGATACGATCACCCCGATGCTGATCTGCAATACAGACGAGTATGAGAGCGTGAAGGGATTGTCCGGAAAAGATGTGGTTCCGGGAGACGACATCCTTGCGATCATGCCGAAAGAGTAAAAACAGACAAAAGAGCGAAGCTCAAAAGAAATCATGTATTTTAACCGACAGTGCGTCGGATAAAATAAACAAAGGGATTAAAGAAACAAGTAATGAGAGGTTTTGAGAAGGAGGTACTTTTCATGAAATTCTTACAGAAATTAGGAAAAGCCCTGATGCTGCCGGTAGCGGTTCTTCCGATCTGCGGTATTTTGATGGGTGTAGGTTACTTGCTTTGTCCGGAAACCATGCAGGGCGGAGATATCAATGGAATCGTTCCGGTATTAGGACTGTTTCTTGTAAAAGCAGGCGGGGCGCTGATCGACAACATGGCGATCCTGTTCGCGATCGGTATCGGTGTCGGCATGGCTGATGACAACGACGGTACAGCAGGACTTGCAGCATTGGCTTCCTGGCTGATGATCACAACACTTCTCTCCACAGGAGTTGCATCGATCCTCAGACCTGGTATTGTAGACAACCCGAATATGACACTGGCGTTCGATAAGATCCAGAACCCGTTCATCGGTATCATTGCAGGTATCATCGGTGCTACATGCTACAATAAATTCAAAAGCACGAAACTTCCGGACTGGCTGTCTTTCTTCAGCGGAAAACGCTGCGTAGCAATCGTAGCTGGAGTTGTTTCCATCATTGTTTCCGCAATTCTGCTGTTTGTATGGCCGCTGGTATTCGGCGCACTGATCGCAGTAGGTGAAGCAATCGTGAGCCTGAAAGCAGTTGGTGTAGGTATCTATGCATTCCTGAACCGTCTGTTGATCCCGACAGGTCTGCACCACGCATTGAACAACGTATTCTGGTTCGATACGATCGGTCTTGGAGATCTGACACACTTCTGGGCAGGCGAGACATCCGCAGATGTAACATGGAGCCTTGGTATGTACATGTCCGGATTCTTCCCATGTATGATGTTCGGTATTCCGGGCGCAGCATTGGCAATGATCCATACAGCAAAAGACAACAAGAAAAAAGTAGCGATCGGTCTCGTTGCTTCCGCAGCAGTCAGCGCATTTGTCTGCGGTGTTACTGAGCCGTTCGAGTTCGCATTCATGTTCCTTGCACCGGTACTGTATGTGATCTACGCTTTGTTATATGGTATCTTCGCATTTATTACGGTATCTCTTGGATTCCGTGCCGGATTCTCATTCTCGGCAGGTGCAACAGACCTTCTGTTCTCCGCGTCACTTCCGGCAGCTGCTAAGACATGGCTGATCGTTCCGCTTGGTATCGCAGCATTTATCGTATTCTATGTGGTATTCCGTTTCGCGATCGTGAAATTCGATCTGAAGACACCGGGTAGAGAAGACGATGACGAAGATGAAACAAAAGTACAGCTTGCAAACGACGATTTCACAACCGTAGCACAGATCATCCTTGAGGGTGTCGGCGGAAAAGAAAACGTTGCATCGATCGACAACTGTATTACAAGACTTCGTCTGGAGATCAAAGATTACACAGCAGTTGATGAGAAGAAGATCAAATCTGCCGGAGTTGCAGGCGTGATCAGACCTGGAAAGAATTCCGTACAGGTTATCATCGGAACAAAAGTTCAGTTTGTTGCCGATGAATTCAAGAAACTGTGTAAATAATCTGAGAAGACATATTTGAAAGAGAACATTAATCCCTTTTGGAAAAGACCGCGTGAAAGCGGTCTTTTTGCATAACACAGGAGGTAAAAGAATATGGAGTATGTATTGGAAGCATGCGTGGACAGTGTGGAATCGGCGATCGCGGCACAGCAGGGCGGCGCGAAACGTGTGGAATTATGCGGAAATCTGATCATAGGAGGGACGAGTCCCGGGAAAGCGTTGTTTCAGGCAGTCCGGAAATATACGGATCTGGAGATCCGGGTTTTGCTCCGACCGAGATTCGGTGATTTCTGCTATGACGAGTATGAATTTGAAATAATGAAAGAAGACGTGCAGATGTACCGGGAGCTGGGAGCGGACGGGATCGTCACCGGGATCCTTTTGCCGGACGGAAGACTGGACAGCGTGAGAATGGGAGAACTGATCCGTGAAGCGGGGAATGCGGATGTGGCGCTGCATCGTGCTTTTGATGTGTGCAGCGATCCGTATGAAACGTTGGAGGGTGCGGTCGATCTCGGAATCAGAACGATCCTGACAAGCGGACAGAAAAATTCTGCGTGGGAAGGTCGGGAACTTCTGCGTGAGCTGGTGAGACGAAGCGACGGACGGATCGAGATCCTGGTCGGAGCGGGCGTTTCGCCGGAAACGATCGAAAAGCTGGTTCCGTTTACAGGGGCGCAGGCTTATCATATGTCCGGAAAAGTCACGCTGGAAAGCAGGATGCAGTTCCGGCGCGACGGTGTGAGCATGGGATTTCCGGGATTCAGCGAATATGAGATCTGGCAGACGGATGCGGATAATATCCGCAGAGCGGTGGACGTACTGGAGCAATTTTAGGAAAGGGACATTCCGGTGCAGCATAGGTCTGTTGTTTTTTTGGAGATAACAGTATTGTTATATTATTAACAATAAAAAGTGCCTGAATAAAAATGTGAGAAAATTAACAAAAAATACTTTTCTTTTCTGATTTCAAGGAGTATAATACAAATATAAATAAAAACGGAATGATTTCAAAGCAGGAGGCGTACACTATGAAACTGGAAAAGAAAAAACTGATCGTAAAACGGGAGTACAAAGAAGTTTATAAGTGCGAGGACGGAATCGTTAAGATTTTTGAAAAAGATCATCCAAAGGCAGATGTGTTTAACGAGGCGCTCAATACGGCGAGAGTCGAGGCGACGGGGCTTGACATCCCATGTGTGAAAGAAGTGAGTCAGGTGGACGGAAAATGGGCGATCCTGATCGAATATAAAGAGGGTACGACGCTTGAAGAGATGATGGAAGCTGATCCGGGAAATCTGGAGAAATATATGGAAGATTTTGTGGATCTGCAGTTGGAGATGCACAGCAAAAAAGCGGCAAGGCTGAACAAGCTGAAAGATAAATTGTCCGCACAGATCAACGGACTGAAAGAGTTGGATGCGACGACGCGGTATGAACTTCTGACCCGTCTGGAAAGCATGCCGAAGCATGACAAAGTATGCCACGGTGATTTTAATCCGAGCAATGTGATCTATGGAAAGAACGGTAAGATGACGATCGTGGACTGGGCACATGCGACACAGGGAAACGCGAGCGCGGATGCGGCGATGACGTATCTTTTGTTCGCATTGAAAGATCAGGAGAAAGCGGATCTCTATATGAAGTTATTCTGTAAGAAGAGCGACACCGCGAGACAGTATGTTCAGCAGTGGCTCCCGATCGTAGCGGCGGCGGAACTTTCCAAGAACAATGAACTGGAAAAAGAATTCCTTATGCGTTGGATCGATGTGATCGATTATCAGTAAAAGGAGTTTCCGGCAGAGAAGATTATTGCGAGCCGCCCCCTCGGAAGATCATTCTGAGAGGACGGCTTCCATATCTTCAGGGAGCGGGGCGGTGAATTCCATCTGCTCTCCGGTGATCGGATGGGGGAAGCAGAGCCGGTGAGAATGCAGCGCCTGACGGCGGATATGTTCCATGTCCGGGTTGTAGAGATAATCTCCGATCAGTGGGTAGCCGAGATATTTCATATGAATGCGGATCTGATGGGTACGACCGGTCTCCAGATGCAGGGAGACGAGGCTGTGCCCGTTTTTTTCTTCCAGCACGCGGTAATGTGTCACTGCCCGTTCACCATGTTCAAAATCAACGACACGCTCGATCACGGAGCCGGGTTTACGCGAGAGCGGCGCGCAGATCGTCCCGGCAGACGGAGTAACGCTTCCGCGGGAGATGGCGAGGTATTCGCGCGTGATCTCATGGCGGCACGCAAGGGAGGACAGGATGTTGGAACTGACCATATGCTTGGCGATGACGGTCAGTCCGGAAGTATCCCGGTCCAAACGGTTCGTGCAGCGGAAAATAAACGGCTTTCCCTGTTCCTGATAGTACCAGGCAAGCGCATTGGCGAGAGAATAGTGATAGTTGTTCATGGACGGATGGATCGGCATCCCGGCAGGTTTGTTGACAACGAGAATATCTTCGTCTTCATAGACGATAGTAAGAGGCAACTTGGTGGGCGGGATCTTTTCGGAAGACTCCGTTTCCTGAATATGGACTTTTAACAAATCTCCTGCCGACAGTGTCTGGGTCAGATAATACCAGACGCCGTTTACGAGAATACTCTCGGGCATCTTTTTCAGTTCCACAAGATTTTGCCGGGAATATCCGCGGCGGCGAAGATATTGCTCGATGCGGAGTCCGGCGTCCTGTTCGGTAATGTGGTAAGTAATGATACGGTCCATGAAGTTCTCCTTCTTGTTTTCGTGTCTGCATTCGGGATGTTTCTTTCCGGTTATCTTTCAGATCATTTCATTTAATATAGAAGAAAAGCATCGCCAGGAAAACCTGTACGATGCTTTTGGGAATTAATAAACGGAGACGGAGGGATTCGAACCCTCGTACCGGCTTAAAACCGGTAAACTGATTTCGAGTCAGCCCCGTTACGGCCACTTCGGTACGTCTCCATATATGCTGTACCTGTCTGTATCCGAACAGAAAACAGGTGATGGATAAAGCAGAGCCGGTGTATACCGACTCTGCACACCAATCCTTATGATAGCGTAAAAGAAATATAAAATCAAGAGATTTTAAATATTTTCTTTGTTATTTTCTTTGTTTTCAGAAGACTTTTCGGAAGATTTACGTTCAGAAGCTTCCGATTTTGTGGCTTCCGACTTTATGGTTTCTGATTTTGTGGCTTCTGACTTTACAACTTCTGATCTGGAAGATTCAGATCTTCGGTGGGAAAGCTCCGGATGTCCGTCGCTTCTTCCTGTTTCGTCTTCCTCATCGATCAAATGTTCCGGCATGAAGAGGTGAACCAGTTCCACACGGTTCTTGTCTAATTTCTCGACAACCAGACGGATGCCGCTTTCTGTCGTGAATTCATCGCCGACTTCCGGAAGACGATCCAGATGTTCGATCAGGAAACCGCCGAGGGAGTCGAAATCCTCGGATTCCAGCATTGCTTTCGGATGCTCGTCCAATTCCAGACGGTCATTTAAGTCATCCAGACTGATCGAACCTTCGACCACATATTCGCGGTTATTGACCTGTGTGACAAATTCTTCTTCGTTCTCATCGTATTCGTCATGGATCTCTCCGACGATCTCCTCAAGAATATCTTCCAGAGTGATGATCCCGGCAGTCTCGCCGTATTCATCCAATACGATCGCGATATTTAAGGAAGCGTCTTTCATCTCGACGAGAAGCTCGGAGATGTTCTTATATTCATAAGTAAAATAAGCCTCACGCAAAATATCCCGTACCTGGAAATGTTCTCTGTTTTCAAACAAAAGAAGATCTTTCATATTGATCGTTCCGATCACGTTATCGGTCGTATCTTCATAGATCGGAAGTCTTGTAAACTTATATTCTTTAAAAATATCAATGAGTTCGGCGTAGCTGCTGTTGACGTCTGCAAAAATGACGTGGACCCGGGGAACCATAACGTCTTTGGCTCGCGCATCTCCAAGATCGAACACATTGTAGATCATCTCTTTTTCTTCAGACTCGATTACCCCATCTTCGTGGCTGACATCCACAATGGTGCGGAGTTCATCTTCTGTCATGGTGTTGTTCTTCGCTTTCGGATCGACACGGAATAAACGCAGGATTCCGTTACAGATCAGATTGATGATGAAAATGAACGGCGTCATAATAGTCATAAATATTTTGATGATCGGAATATATGCAAGTGCCAGATTCTGAGCTTTGATCGTCGCAAGGTTCTTCGGTGTGATCTCTCCGAAAACGAGGATCGCAACCGTCATAAAGGCGGTCATAATACTGACCATATATCCGCCGAAATTGTAAGCGATCGTTGTGGCGAGCGCTGTGGCACAGATATTCACGATGTTGTTTCCGATCAAAATGGCGCTCAGCATCTTGCCTGTGTGCTTCTCCGTAATCTCAAGTACGGCTGCGGCACGTTTGTTGCCGTCGTCGGCAAGGGCACGCATCTTGATCTTGCTGACAGTAGTCAGCGAAGTCTCCGCGGATGAAAAAAATCCGGATAATAATAGTAATAATATAAGTACGATAATTTGTATGGCGTCACTCGAATCCAATGATCTGATCACTCCTTTGATATCATAAAATTTACTTCTGTTTTCATTAGCGTGTACGCTGATTGAGGATAACGCTGAAAATTACCGAAATTACGCGGTTTGAGGCGTGTTTCCCCTTGTACATCGACGCTACGAGTACACGAAAATAATATACATCATTTAAACGGAATTTGCAAGTTCTTCGCGCTTTTACTGGCAATTAGGGAAAAAGTATTGTATCATGTGAAATAGAAATCATACTATCCGAGAACTACCCGTATATCCTCCCGCGGTCAATGATGACAAAAGCCGGGGACAGGATGAAATCATGATGAAGCTAAGAGACAGAAATAGAAGTGAAATGGAGAAAAAATATGAGTTTATATGATGAATTGTGTCAATGTCTGGATCAGTCCAATGTCTCAAAAGACGAGCCGATGAGCCGGCATACGACATTTCGTGTCGGCGGACCGGCTGATTTTTTTGTGACGCCGACGGAGGAAGAGGAAGTCAGAGCGGTTGTGAATCTGCTTAAAAAGGAGAACGTTCCATATTATGTGATCGGAAACGGAAGCAATCTGCTCGTCGGGGACGGCGGCTACCGGGGCGTGGTCATCCAGATCTGTAAGAATATGAACAAGATCCGCGTGGAAGGCGATATGGTGTATGCGCAGGCAGGCGCATTGCTTTCCAAAACTGCGGCGCAGGCGCTGGAACATGCACAGACCGGCATGGAATTTGCATCCGGCATTCCGGGAACACTCGGCGGTGCGGTGATGATGAATGCCGGAGCTTACGGCGGAGAAATGAAACATATTTTGTACAACGCACTTGCATTGACAAAAGACGGCGAATTTCGGGTTGTCCCGGCAGACCGGATGGAACTGGGATACCGGAGCAGCGTTTTTGCCAAAAACGGAGACATTGTGCTGAGCGCACAGCTGAAACTTCAGCCGGGAGATCCGGAAAAAATCCGTGCATATATGGAGGAATTGAAAGAAAAGCGTGTGACAAAACAACCGTTGGAATATCCGAGTGCGGGAAGTACGTTCAAACGTCCCGAGGGATATTTTGCGGGAAAACTGATCGAGGATACGGGACTGCGTGGATTCCGTGTCGGAGGCGCACAGGTTTCGGAGAAACACTGTGGATTTGTGATCAACCGGGAGAATGCGACGGCGGCGGACATCGTTTCATTGATGGAGCAGGTGGCGGACCGTGTGGAAGCGAAGTTCGGCGTACGGCTGGAACCGGAAGTAAGACGGATCGGGGAGTTTTAAGAGATTTAAGTTAGGGGACGTACAGATGAGATTTGTAATTGTGACGGGAATGTCGGGCGCGGGGAAATCAACGGCATTGAAAATGTTAGAAGATATGGGATATTTTTGTGTGGATAATCTGCCCATCGCGCTTGTGACGAAATTTGGAGAAATGCTGACAACGCCGGATTCGGAACTGAACAGAGTGGCGCTCGGGATCGACGTCCGAAGCGGAGAAGCGTTGGACGGACTGGAACAGCATTTGAAAGAACTGGACGAAAAGGGCATTTCTTATGAGATTTTGTTTTTGGATGCGAAATCGGATGTGCTTGTCAAACGATATAAGGAAACACGCAGGCAGCATCCGCTCGGCGGAATCGGACATGTGGATGTGGGGATCGCGAAAGAGCGCGAGAAGATTTCGTTCTTAAAACTGCGGGCGACTTATATACTGGATACAAGTAAGATGCTGACACGGGAATTGAAAGCGGAATTGGAAAAGATCTTCGTGGAGGGAAAAGATTTTAAAAATCTGTATGTGACGGTGATGTCGTTCGGGTTCAAATACGGAATCCCGCAGGATGCGGATATTGTACTGGACGTCCGGTTTCTTCCGAATCCTTATTATATAGAAGATTTAAAAGAAAAAACGGGAAACGATCCGGAAGTGCAGGATTATGTGATGAACAACGAGCGAGCCGAATTGTTTGTGAAAAAACTGGAAGATCTGGTGCAGTTTTTGCTTCCGAATTACATTTGGGAGGGGAAGAACCAGCTTGTGATCGCGATCGGATGTACAGGAGGAAAACATCGTTCGGTGACGCTTGCGAACAGGCTTTACGAATTTGTGAGCGGGAATGAGCATTATGGCGCGCGGATCGAGCATCGTGATATTGAAAAGGATGCGGTCGTAAAGGCGAAATAAGCCGGGAAGAGGGAAAATAGCAGATGTCATTTTCGGGAAAAGTAAAAGAAGAACTTTCGAGACAGTGGAGCAGTGCAAGGCATTGTCAGATCGCGGAATTGGCGGCAATGCTCAGCGTTTGCGGATCGATCGTGATCGACAGCAGGAATCGATACGGGATAAAAATCCATACAGAAAATATCGCTGTTGCAAGAAAGGTCTTTACATTGATCAAAAAAACATTTAATATAGAATCTGATATCTCGGTCAGGAGAAATATTTTGCGGCAGAGCGTCTCTTATTCCATCATTGTGAAACAGCATCAGGACGCCCTGCGTATTCTTCAGGCAACGAAGCTAACAGAGGAGTATCAGAACGGATTTGAGGAGATCCATATCGTGAATCCGATCGTGGTACAGCAGCCGTGCTGCAGAAGAGCATTTATTCGCGGCGCATTTCTGGCGGCTGGCTCGATGAGTGATCCGGAGAAATCGTATCACTTTGAGATCGTCTGCGCGGCAGAAGCGATGGCTGAACAGGTGAAAGAGCTGCTCTGCAGTTTTGAGACGGACGCAAAGATCGTCCAGAGAAAAAAGGTCTACGTTGTCTATGTAAAAGAGGGATCTCAGATCGTTGATATTTTGAATATCATGGAAGCGCATGTATCTTTGATGGAACTGGAAAATGTACGGATCTTAAAGGAGATGCGAAATACCGTGAACCGCAAGGTGAATTGTGAGACTGCCAATATCAATAAAACGGTCTCTGCTGCGGTGAAGCAGGTGGAGGATATAACGTATCTGCGTGATACGATCGGGTTTGAGAAGTTGTCCGAGGGATTGGAAGAGATTGCACTTGCCCGTCTTTCACATCCCGAGGCGTCACTAAAAGAACTGGGCGAGCTTTTATCGCCTCCGGTGGGCAAATCGGGGGTGAATCACAGACTCAGGAAATTGAGTGAGTTGGCAGAAAAGGTAAGGCAAGAACAAGGAGGGTTATTATGATTAAGACACCGGTTGTTGTAAGACATGAGAATGGTCTGGATGGAAGACCGATCGCTTTGTTGGTACAGGAGGCAAGCCAGTACGCAAGCAGGATTTATATTCAGATGGGCGATAAGCAGATCAATGCAAAGAGCATTATGGGAATGATGAGTCTGAACTTAAGCGAGGGCGAGAAAGTAACGGTTCTCACCGAGGGAGAAGATGAAGAGATGGCAGCAGAAGGGATCAAGACTTTTTTTGCAAATGTAAAAGCTTGATGAGCGATTGTTGATCAGATAGAGGAATCAGGTTTGAAAGAGGGTGTACGGAAGAAGTACAGCCTCTTTTATAAATGAAAGAGACCGTCCGTCTGTATCCGGAAAATCACATTTTTCCGGAGGAAGAGATCATTGCAGACGAATGAGAAAATAGCAAGACGGGAAAACAGCAGGATATGAGACATTAAGGAGCTGGAAAAATGGAGAATGTGATAGAGAAATACACGGATAAGGATCAGAACAGACGAAAAAAAATGTTGTTTATTTATAATCCGAATGCAGGAACGGGAGTGCTGAAGCCGAACCTGTCGGATATTCTGGACATTTTTGTGAAAGGCGGGTATGAAGTGACCGTTTATCCGACGCAGAAATATCATGATGCGCTGGCGAAAACGATCGCGTATACCGAACCGTACGACCTGGTTGCATGCAGCGGAGGCGACGGTACGCTGGATGAGGTCGTAACGGGGATGTGCCGCCGAAAAGAAATGGTTCCGATCGGTTATATACCGGCGGGGACGACCAATGATTTTGCAAGCAGCCTGCATATTTCAAAAGATATGCTGGAAGCGGCGGATACGGTTGTGAACGGAGTACCGTTTTCGTGTGATGTCGGAGTGTTCAACGATGACTTTTTCGTATATATTGCGGCTTTTGGACTGTTCACCGATGTGTCTTATGAGACAAAGCAGAGTATGAAAAATGTGCTCGGTCATCTGGCATATGTGCTGGAGGGGGCGAAGCGTATTTTTAACGTTCCGTCTTATCATATCCGTGTGGAACATGACGGAGAAGTGCTGGAAGAGGATTTCATGTTCGGTATGGTGACAAATTCCCGTTCAGTTGGCGGATTCAGAGGGATCATTGGACGTGATGTTATTTTTGATGACGGAGTGTTTGAAGTGACATTGATCAAGACACCGCGGAATCCGATCGAATTGAATGAGATCGTCGCGGCGCTTGTGATCCGGCAGATCGATTCAAAGCATATGTATTCGTTCAAGAGCAGTTGTGTGAAATTTACTTCGTTTGAGGAGATTCCGTGGACACTGGACGGAGAGTTCGGTGGTGAGCATGACGAGGTTCTTGTCCAAAATAAAAAGCAGGGACTGCAGATCATGATCAAAGAAAGTACAAAACAGCATTTTGAGGAGAAGAAAGAAGCACTTCAAAGTGCGATGGAGGAATTGAGCGCGGAAGAGGTAGTGATGGTCGTGACAGAAGAAACAGAGACAGAAAATACCTGGGATCAGGAATAAAGAAAAATAAACGGAAATAGTAATAGGGCTGATGTTTCATTTGATATTTGAAACACCAGCCCTAAAATTATGGGAATCAGTCTGTCGGCAGAAAATAAAAAACCCGTAACTTAGAAGTTACGAGTTTTGAAAATGACTCCAAGGGGAATCGAACCCCTGATTCCAGCGTGAGAGGCTAGCGTCTTAACCGCTTGACCATGGAGCCATATGATGTTGTGTGAGGTATTTCTCCCACAAGCAAGGATTAATATACCATAGATATGAGGAGAATGCAAGTGGAAAATGAAAAAAAGTGAAAAAAGTTGGTGGAAGAAGAAAAGAAGTGAATTGTAAAAGTAAATTCCATCCCTCACATATAAGCCATGGAATTTATTAATTCTCAAAATAAGTATGGCATT
>NZ_JADMSO010000014.1 GCF_015560805.1 Mediterraneibacter glycyrrhizinilyticus
AAACTCCACCTCGTGGAATTTAGTCCTACAAGGTGGAATTTAACTTTACAAAGTGGAATTTACTTTTTCAATTGACCTCGAATTGTGTTTACCTGACGACGATCCAGTCTATACCCTGAAAAAAGTGATGGAGGACTTAGATTTTTCTGGCTTATTAGCCAATTGTTCAGATAAGGGAAGAACCGGGTACAACTCAATTATGATGTATGCTGTCGTTACTTACGCAAACATGCGCGGAGTTCGAGCTGTTGACCGTATTGTAGAATTATGTGAAAGAGACCTTGCTTTTATCTGGCTTACCAAAGGACAGAAACCAAAAAGAGATGCTCTTTATGAATTCAAAAACAAAAAACTCACTGCTGATGTATTAGATGAACTGAACTACCAGTTTCTTCGTCGCCTGCAAAAAGAAGGATTCATTACGTTGAAATCACTTTTTATTGATGGAACCAAAATAGAAGCCAATGCAAACCGTTATACATTTGTTTGGAGAGGGACACTCAACTACCATCTTGCAGGATTGTTAGATACGATTGATTCTCTGTATCAGAAATATAATGTTCTGATTGATGAAAATGAGTATGGCATCAAATATGACATTCCCCATGCCCATATGTTTGTGATCGAAGGAATGGAGAAAGTAAGGGATGTCATTGAAAAGAACCGGAAACGAAAACTGGCAAAACATAAAAAGCTGTCAAATAATACAATCATCGAAATTGACAACTGTTCTCCCCTGGAGGTTCTGAAACTCCAGAAAAATCTGCTTCAGATTGCAGAGCAGGAACATATCACGTTTGTTTATGGAAAGGGAAAGAGAAAACCGGAAATCCAGCAATTATATGAGGAACTGGAAGCATGTGGAGAACGTCTGATGGGATACAAAAACTGCTTTGAGATCATGGGAACAGACAGAAACAATTATTCCAAAACAGATTTGGAAGCTACCTTTATGCGGATGAAAGAAGATCATATGCTGAACGGACAGTTAAAAGCAGCGTATAATGTTCAGATTGCAGTAGAGAATTATTTTATTGTTCAAGCCTATGTCAGCAATGACCGGACAGATTATAACACACTGATCCCAATCTTGGAGAAACATAAAAATTCATTTGGCGATATTCTGGAAGAAGTAACTGCCGACAGCGGTTATTGTAGTGAAAAGAATCTTCTGTATTTAAAAGAACATAAAATCTCCAGTTATATTAAGCTACAGGATCATGAAAAACGGAAAACACGCGCATACACAGAAGAAATTGGGAAATATTACAACATGAAAACGCAGATGTTTGAGGATGAACTTTATTATGTCTGCCATGATGGAAGGGAGCTTCATCATCTCAGAAGAGAGACAAAAGAACAGGCTGGTTACACCCAGACGTTTGAGGTGTATGGCTGTTCTGATTGCAGCGGCTGCGAACACAAAGCAAAATGTCTTTATAAATATAATGTAGAAAAAGATACAGAGAAAAATAAAGTGATGAAAATCAACGAACAATGGGAAGCTTTGAAAGAAGAATCCCATGCAAACATCCAAAGTGAGAAGGGGATTTTGAACCGGCAGATCCGTTCCATTCAGACAGAAGGACATTTTGGGGACATCAAAGAAAATGATGGTTTTCGCCGTTTCAATTACCGGACAGCAGAAAAAGTATATAAAGAATTCATGCTGTATGCAATCGGAAGAAATATAAATAAATACCATCGTTTTCTTCATGATGAGATCAAGAAATTTGAAGGAAAAGCGGAAGAAAAGGCTGTTTAGAAAAAGTGTGCTTTTCAAAAATGCAGCCAAGGGGTTTTTGCGCTCTAAAATACATACAGAAAAGAAAAAAATACAAATCTCCCGAAGAAATTCAAGTACTAAAAATACTGATTTCTTTGGGAGATTCGTATTTTAAGGTTTAGAGCCTAAAAATCGGTATTAACCGACAGACCTTTTGGGTATGTTTTAATGTATATATAATTCGTTTTAACTCGAAATATGAATTAAAAAAATGTTTTAACTCGACAAATGAGTTAAAACGAGTTACACTATATCTAAATTATATGATGGGAGGGATTGAAATGCGTACAATTCCTAAAGAGGAAAGTTTAGATATTGAGTTTAAAAGTGATTTAAAATGTTATCCGGATCATGATCTTATTGAAGAAATTGTTGGAATGACAAATACGTCAGGTGGGTGTTTGTTTCTTGGAGTTGAGGATGATGGGACAATTACCGGGGTTCATAAAAAACACAAGGATCCTATAGGAGTGACTGCATTGATTGCAAATAGCACTGTTCCGCCTATAGCTGTCAGGGCAGATATAATTACTGAAGAGGATAAGGATATTCTGAAAATTGAAGTACCGAGAAGCCGAGGTGTTGTATCTACTGCATCAGGGAAAATATTAAGAAGACGTAATAAATTGGATGGAAGTCCAGAAGTAATACCAATGTATTCATATGAGATTCCATCTCGTCTTGCAGAGCTGGGGATGCTTGATTATTCCGCTCAGCCTTTGGCAGGAGCTACTTTAGATGACTTGGATCCAAATCAGAGATTAAGACTTCGGCGAATCATTCAGAACAGATCGGGAGGTGAAAAATCTTTACTTTCTTTACCGGATGAGGAATTGGACATTGCATTGCGTCTTATCACAAATGTTGCGGGTAACTATGTCCCAACAGTTACAGGTATGTTATTAATTGGTAAGGAGGAGCGCATTGCGGAGTTAATGCCAACAGCGAAAGCTGCATTTCAGGTTTTGGAGGGAACGGCTGTCCGTATAAATGAGGACAGTAATAAACCATTGCTTGAATTGTTCGAGAACTATGAGACATATGTTAAAGCATGGAATCCGGAAAGAGAGACTGAGTATGGTTTATTCAGAATTCCAATCCCAGAGTTTGACTGGGCTGCTTTTCGAGAAGGATTGGTAAATGCATTTTGCCATAGAGATTATACCATGCTCGGATCGGTAAGAGTTCTGATAGATGATGAAGGAATGACCATTAGTAATCCGGGTGGATTTATAGATGGGGTCAACTTGAAAAATCTTCTTACGGTAGAGCCACATGGGCGTAATCCGGCACTTGCAGATGCAATGAAACGAATTGGATTAGCCGAGAAAACGGGAAGAGGAATTGATAGAATTTATGAAGGATCTATCATTTTTGGAAGACCTTGGCCGGATTATTCTGAGTCTACCAGCAGATCTGTTAAACTATTTATCCAAAGAGCAAAAGCAGACTTGCCATTTGCAAAATTTGTTGCAGATGAACAAAATAGACAGGGAAAACCATTATCAATATATACGTTAATGATTTTGTCGGTTCTTAATAATGAAAGACGATGTACTGTTGAACGAATTGTTGAATTGACAAATCTCGGAGAAAGTAAGATTAGATCGGCAATCGAGTTTATGATTGAATCTGGATTGATTGAAGTATCCGGAAAAGGAAAAAATCGCACTTGTATTCTTGGAAAAAAGATCTATCGTGAGAATAAAAAAACAATACAGTATGTTCGACAGACGGATATAGATAGTATTAGATATCCTGAATTAGTAATGAAGTTGGCAAATACTCAGGATGGAATTATCACAAAGCAAGATGTAATTGAGTTGCTGAAAGTAAATCCTTCGCAGGCATATACAGTTATTAAAAAACTTCAAGCAGAAGGTCGTTTGAAATTGTTATGTGGAGGAAAATATTCTAAATATAAAGTTGTTAAATGAATTTTTATAGAGCATTTGTAAAATATTATCATGTATCACCGAAGCAGTTCCTAGAAAATATGAGATATGGAGAAAGTGAAAGTTGGTAATATAATTTGAAAGCGCATTATTGGATTATAGATATGGGAGAAATATAGAAAAGACATCAGGACATGTGTGTGTTCCGATGTCTTTTGTAATTATAGAAAAAGAAGTTTTACGTTTGTTTTTTCTTCCGATATTGTAGCGGAGAAATTCCGTAAAAAGCGGAGAATACCCGATAAAAATGATCTTCGCTATTGTAACCGATACGGATAGAAATTTCTTCCATAGAAAGTTTTGTCTTTTCCAGATAACGAACAGCATCTCTCATTTTTAAATCCCGAACGAGTGTAACAAAATTTTTGTCAGTTGTATCCTTAATGATTTTTGACAAATAAGGAATCGAGTAATGAAAAATCTTGGATAATTCCGTTAGGGTGATTGTTGTATAGTGATTTTGGATATAGCGCAGGATTGGGGCATAGTCAGGTCCGGTTTTGTAACTGGAAAATTGACTGTATGTCTGGTAATCTCGTAAAATGCTGGAAAAAAGTAAGTAGAGCCAGTGTATGAGATTTTGTGAAGCATATTTATCCTGACGGAAATTCTCCAAAAAAAGTCGTTTCATTAAATCTCTGATTTCTAAGGATCCGCTTGTTTGAAATAATAAGTAGTTGGGTTCACTTTTATCAGAAAGAATCCGGCGGAAGAAGTCTGAAAGTAGATTATCTTCCGGAAGCAGTGGGAAAAATATTTCACTGAAAGTTTTTTCTTTGAGTAAAACAGGAAAAATCTGAGAGTCTTCGGTTAAAAGTGTTACGTTATGATTGGTATAAGGAGAAATAATACAAAAATCCCCTTCTTTCAGAATCCGTTTTTCGTCCAGAAAGGTAAGTTCACACTCTTTAGGTCCTTATACAAAAATCAGAGAAGGACTTCGTCCACTCGGAATGAATGGCGGAGATTTCGATCTGGCAGTTGCGCCGGATGGAAAGGCATATTATTATTTTGAACGAGTACATACGGAAACAATCTGTGCAGATCTGACGGACGATTATACCGATGTAACCGGATATTACACGACACATTTTCCTCGCGTGCAGCCTCCATATGTGAGAGAAGCAACCGCACATTTTTACCGGAAAGGAAAGCATTATCTGTTGACGTCGGGAACGACAGGATATTTACCGAATCCGTCGGAAGTTGCAGTTGCGGATACATGGCACGGACCATATCGTGTATTGGGAAATCCACATATTGATGATGAAAGTCAGACATCTTTTCATAGTCAGATTTCCAGTGTATTTAAGGTGGCAGGGAAGAAAGCTCTCTATATTGCCTGTGCGGATCGTTGGCTTCCGAAGAATATGGATAAAGAATATCCGATTTACAAAGAAATGTTTGAATGTCTTTATGGGGAAGAAAAGAAGGAATTTGATTTCAGCAGGATGGGAGAAGAGGTCGTTCAAAATACGTCCATTGCTGATTATGTATGGCTTCCATTGAGATTTGACGGCGAGATGGTATATATCGACTGGAAAGATTCATGGAGTCTGGATGAATATGAAGATATTGTGAGATAATTAAGAAGAAAAGCATCTGTGATACTTGAACTTGCGCGTATCACAGATGCTTTTCTTTTTGGGGTTAAAAAGTAAAGTCATCTGGAGAACGGAGTTGCAAGAGACGATCAGTTTTCGGATGAGTTTTGTAATTTCTTACGATATTCACTTGGTGTACAGCCGATAATTCGTTTAAATATTTTTGTGTAATAATTAAAATCGGACATGCCTACGTAGGATGCGATTTCCTGAATCTGAAGGTTAGATGTACTAAGTAATTGCAGAGAACTATGAATGCGACAGCTCATAATGTAATCTGTAATGGTTGATCCCACTTCTTTTTTGAATAGTTTTGACAAGTATGGAGTGCTGACGTGGCAATATTCGGAAAGTGTAGTGAGCGTAAGTGGCTTGCTAAGATTAAAATCAATATAATTGAGTGTATTACGTATGATTTTGGAATACTGATTTCTTGACTTGTTTTGTACCAAAAGGCAGTATTCACGTACCATTTTTTCGTGAATTTTATCTAGTTCAATGGTTGTGTTACTATTACTGATCAGTTTGACAAATTTGCTGGAAAGGCTGTGGAGATATACCGGATGTACATTTCCATGAACGGCACCTAGTCGTAATATTGTATTTGTAGAATAAAGAGAAGCCTTTTTATCAGAGACCGAGTCATTGATACGAGGTGCGTAAACAATGCTCATAAACTGTCTCGTAACGGACATTGCTTCTGTAACATTTCCTTTTCGAATTGCCTGAAGAAGAGAATCTTCCAATGCGTAACGTTTTTCACAGGCGGTTGCTGTCAGCATATAATCATCGATCGGGATATAATCAGTTTGTTCTTGTTCTTCTTTTTGATCCGTTATTTCGAGCGGAGAAAAGGTATGTCCGGGACTGATATAGTTAATGATTTCTGAAAGAACGGAAATCAAACGGAAATTATCATCAATGACCGGGAATTGATATAAAAGTCCGCGGATGCTTTCTAATTCTGTATGATTTAGATGATGGCGTATAATAAGATAATGAAAATAGTTTTTGTCTACTTGGTTTCTTAAAAAAGGACCAACGGTGATAAGATCTTTTTTATCCGGATAAGGATGAAAAAATATATAATTAATCTTGTAACTATCTGTATAAAAATAAAAAATATTGTGTTCGGTATTTTTTAGTAGTTCTCGTAAGTTTCCGTATAGCTGAGCAGGATTCTGTAAACCACGTCTTAAACCAATATCCATATTAGAAATATCTATATAGGGAGGAGTGTAATAGTTGAAATTTAGAGAAAGCGTATTTTGAAGTAATCGTTGTAAAAAATAAATTAATGAATTGTCCATAGTAAACCTCCGGAAATCAGATATATTTTGAATAAATAAATTGTATCATATTTTTCTAATGAGTGAGATAAAAAATATAATGAAAACTACAAAAAATTAAAAAAAAGATAAAATTATACTAAAGTAGGATGAAAAAATCATAGGAAAATAGAAAATGAAATAGTAAAATCATTACAAGATACAGATTGCAGGAGCGAGGAAACAGCGGAAGCAAACATAAGGCGGAGGTTCAATATGAAGGAAGCAGTATTAGAGATCAAACATATGCATAAAACATTTGGTCCGACAATTGCATTAAAAGATGTAGATATTACGTTAAGGCATGGAGAAATCTGTGGATTGATCGGAGAGAATGGTTCTGGAAAATCTACGATCATGTCGATTGCAAGCGGAAGGCAATCGGCAGATAGTGGAGAAATGATTTATATGGGAGAGGGGTGGAATCCGGCGACGATGCTTCAGGCACAAAATGCAGGAATATCGATGATCCTTCAAGAAGCCAATACGATTCCGGGAGTAACTGTTGCACAAAATATATTTGCCGGACGTGAAAAAGAATTTTCCAAATTTGGAATTGTCAATATGAAAAGTATGTGTGTGGCAGCAGAACATCTTTTGAAAAAGTTTGGAGTAGAACATATTAAAGCAGGAGATTTGATCGATCATTATACATTTGAAGACAGAAAGTTGATTGAAATTGTCCGGTGTGTAACGGATGAAACACAGATTTTGGTTGTAGACGAAACAACAACCGCATTATCTTTGGACGGACGAGAAATTTTGTATAAATTGATTCATAAGATGGCAGAAGAAGAAAATAAAACAGTTGTTTTCGTGTCCCATGATATGGACGAGATTTTGGAACATTGTTCCGTTCTGACAGTATTAAGAGATGGAGAAATTGTAGGCGAGCTTTCAAGAGAAGAGATGGATGCTCCGGATGCAGTAAAAAGGATTCGTTATCTTATGGTAGGGCGTGAGATTGGTGAGAAATATTATAGAGAAGATTATGATGTTTCTCATAGAGATGAAGTCGCATTAGAATTGAAAAATCTTACATTTGGAAATATTAAAAATTTCAGTCTTACGTTACATAAAGGTGAAGTGATCGGATTCGGTGGTTTATCCGGATGTGGAATGCATGAAATTGGACGAGCTGCATATGGATTGGAAAAGTTGGATGCCGGTGAAGTGATTTGTGGCGGGCATAAAGTAAAAACACCGGTGCAGGCGATCAAACAGGGAATCGGATACATTTCAAAAAACAGAGATTTAGAAGCATTGGTGTTAGATGCATCTATCGAAGAGAATATTGTACTTCCTTCGCTTCCTTCTTTACAGAAAGGAATTGCTATTTTACCGAAAGATGAGCATGAACTGGCAAATCGTGAAATTGATGCGTTGAGGATCAAATGTCATAGTGGAAAACAATTAGTCAATACGTTGTCCGGTGGGAATAAGCAAAAAGTATCTTTTGCTAAATGGTATGCAAAAGGATCGGATGTGATCATTATGGATTGCCCGACACGAGGCGTAGATATTGGAGTAAAACAGTCAATGTATATGCTGATTGAACAGATGAAAAAAGAAGGAAAAGCGATTTTGATGATTTCTGAAGAGTTGTCGGAATTAGTTGGAATGGCAGACAAAATTCTTATCATGAAAAACTTTGAAGTTACAAAAGAATTTATGCGTTCTCCGGACTTGAAACAAACAGACATCATTGAATACATGATATAGGGAGGAACAGGGAATGGAAATGAAAAGCAATGCTGCGAAGGGAAAGAAGCTGCACAGTAAAAATGCTGCGATGATCGCTTCCTATGGCGGATTGATATTCTGTATCGTATTATTTACAATCGTGACACCGTTAAAGGGAGAAAGTATCTGGTCACCGACAAAATTAGCGACGTTGATGTCGGATGTAATCGTAACGGCGCTGATGTCAGTTGGAGCAGTATTTATATATGCACTTGGTAATCTTGATATTAGTATTGGAAAACAGATCGGGTTATATGCGGCAGTTATGGTGACGGTTGGAAATCTGACCGGTAGTCTGATCCCGGGAATTTTACTTTGTATTGCGTTGTCAATGGTAATTGCAGTGATTAACGGAGCTTCCGGACCGCTATTGAACATCATACCAATCATTCCATCAGTGGTTGTGATGCAGGTATTATCGGGAATTATTACAGTGATATTTGCAACGCTTGGAACGCGAAGTATTACGTTGAAAACGATTGATTATAGTATTTTTAAATCACCGGTATTAATGTTAGTTGTTCTCGTGATTGAGGTTGCAGTGGCAGTATTCTTATTTAATTATACGGCAATAGGAAAACAGGCAAGGATGCTTGGGGCTAATAAAGTATCTGCGAGTCAGAGTGGTGTAAGTACCGTGAAAGTTCGAGTATTGTGTTATATCATTGCAGGAATTTGTTTTGTGGTTGCCGCGATCTTTCAGATGGGATATACCGGTTCTGCATCTGATTCAACAGGAACCGGGTTTGAAATGAACATTATGGTCGCATTGATTCTTGGTGGTATGCCGATTTCCGGAGGTATGAGATCTCGTATTTCAGCAGCAGTAGTTGGAGCATTTACATTCTCACTTTTAGATGTGGGACTGCCGATGGTAGGATTACCGACTCGAATGACATTTATTGTAAAAGCGATTGTATTTTTAGTTGTGGTATTGATTACAAGTAGAAGTAAAAAATCAAATGTATTACCAAAGTAATAAAATAGGAACGACCTATTTATTAAAATTATTAAAAAAGAAAAATGGAGGAAAAGAAAATGCGTGTATGGAACAAAGTAACAAAAAGGATTGCAGCAGCGGTATTGGTATCGAGTGTTGCAGCAACAGCATTGATGGGTTGCGGCGGAAGTGAGGCGCCAAAAGAGACAAATAATGCAGAGGAAACTACAAAAGGAGGAAAAATTCTTTTGATGGCAAATTCAAGTAGTGGTCCGATGTACGATTTTAATTTAGCCTATATGGATATGTGGACAGAAGAGCTTGGATATACTTATGAAGTAATCTATGGTGATGCAGCGAATGACCCGGCAGGAAATCTTAATGCTGTGAAAAATGCGATGACTAGTGATGTGGTAGGGCTGATTACGATGCAAGATGGTGGAATCACAGATATTATGGCAGAATATCCAGAGTTGTATGTTGCTGGAGTAGGATCTGATATGGCATCTGTATATAGTGAAGGCGGCGCTAGTGCGGCAGCAGCAGAGAACGATCATTTTCTCGGAACTGTTGCACCGGGATATGTAGATGGTATAGAAGTTGGAAAGATGTTTGCAAAAGCGATAGAAGATGCAGGATATAAGAAAATAGCAGTTTGCATGTCTCCGGCATTTGCATATCCGCAGTATGCAATCGCAGATCAGACGATCCGTGCAGAAATTGAAGCATACAACGAAACAGCAGAAGAACCGATTGAAGTAGTAGATGATGAAGCAACAGTGTTGATGTTCAAACCATTGGATGATACGTTTTTCAATGAACCAGATCACAAGGATTTGGATGCGATTGTTGGTTTATGTGGAGGACAAATGTTTGTGTATCCGACATTGACAAATGCGATTGGAAACGGAACTGCAAATCCGGATACGAAATTACTTACACTTGGTCTGGAGGGGGCAGATGATCTTGTGGCAGATGTAGGAACCGGAATCGTGCAGCAGTTATATGTACCGAACTTTGAAGAAATTTTCTTCCCAATTGTAATGATCGACAATGCAATTCAGGGAAAACAGTACAGTGATTTTACAAAATCAGAAGTATTAGATGGTGTATATGTATCGATTACAAGTGATGAGATCATGACGAATATCGAAGAAAACAGTCCATTGTTGTCTGCAGATATGTCCAAAACATCTGTATCAATCGAAGTTGGAAAAGAATATCTGACAAGATACAATCCAGATGCAACATATGCTGACCTGAAAGAATTTATGGCTTCAGATGCATTTTCTGAAAAGGCATATGAGAAATAATCGACACTGAAAATAAAGGAGGCAGTCTTCAGTTATGAAAAGAAAAATGGGAATAGGAAAACGAATTGTAGGAACGCTTGCACTGCCGGTTATTATGTTTGTTATAATGATGATCTTTTGCTATTCAAATGGGAAGATGTATTTTGGAACAATGGATATGTGGAAGACGTTGATCGTCAATATTACGATTTCTACAACGTGTGCATTGGGGATTGGACTCCAGTTTAATAATGGACGATTTGATTTTTCCGGTGGTGCAGTGATGTTGCTGTCAGCAATTGTTGGCGGCAACATTGCCAAAAATATGAACAATAATGTTGTGTTATTCGCGATACTTTGTGCTGTTTTATGTACATTACTTAGTGTTACAGTTGCATTGCTGTATGTGTATGGAAGACTTCCGGTAGCAATCAGTACCATCACGATGGCATTGATTTTCGAAGCAATTACACCGCTCGTTTACAATGGAGCGGGAATAAACTTTATTGCAAATATGGAGATGAAAAAACTGGCAACGTTTCCCGGTGTGTTGATTCCGTTTTTGATCGCTGTTTTGGTATATGTATTTTATAAAAGATATACATTGACAGGAAAACAGTCACAGCTTTTGACGAACAATCAGGGAGCGGCAGTTGACATTGGAATCAATGAGAAGAAAAATGTAATCCTGTCCTATGTGTTCAGTGGCATTATCTTTGGATGTGCAACTATGGTATGGACTTCGACAACGATCAAATCGGCGTCATTCACATCATTATCAACGGTCAGTGATCTTTTTACAAATATTCTTCCGGTGTTTATCGGTCTGGCTTTGAGTAAATATTGTGGAGAAGCAATCGGAACGGTGATAGGAGCAATTACATTGAGTTTGATGTCCTATGGATTACAGGCTGTTCTGTCAGCAGAATTGGGAAGCGCAATTTCAATGGTCATGATGGGATTATTTATTTTCATCTTTAATATTATCACAACTCCTTATGGAAGTGTTGTTACAGCGTGGTTTCAGGCAAGAAAGCGAAAAGGAGAATTGAAAAAAGCATGATTGATTTAAAAGAAAAACCATTTGACTTGGATCAGGAAGCAATAACATGGGTTCAGGAAACATTGTCCGGTATGACAACAGAAGAAAAAATCGGACAGTTGTTTATTAATCTTGGACGAAGTACAGATGAGGCTTATATCAAAAATATGGTAGAAACGTATCATATTGGGGGCGCCCGCTATACAGAATCAGATCCGGAAAAGGTTTTTAAGCAAAATCAAACGTATCAGAAATACAGTAAGATTCCGATGTTTATTGCGGTCAATGGAGAGACCGGCGGAAATACATTTTGCAACACAGGGACATTTGTTGCGACAGAGGCAGAATGCGAAGCAACCGGCAATGTACAGGCGGCATATAAAATGGGACAAGTGTGTGGAAGCGAGGCAGAAGCGCTGGGCTGTAATTGGAATTTTGCACCGATTGGAGATATTGTATTTAATTGGAGAAATACAATTGTGAATACAAGATCGTTCGGGAAAGAACCGGAAACAGTTTTAGAAATGTGTCGGGCATATTTGAAGGGAAGCCGTGAGAGCAATGTACTTTCTTGTGTGAAGCATTTTCCGGGAGATGGTGTAGAAGAACGAGATCAGCATTTGGTAATGGGAATCAATAATTTGTCTTGTGAAGAGTGGGATGAATCTTTTGGTAAAGTATATCAGACTTTGATCAATGAAGGATTGGAGTCCATTATGGCAGGGCATATTGCACTACCTGCGTATAGCAGACATTTTTATCCGGAATTGAAAGATGAAGAGATTATGCCGGCAACGTTGGCACCGGAATTGATTCAAGGATTGTTAAGAACGAAAATGGGATTCCAGGGAATTGTTGTAACGGATGCATCTCACATGGGGGGGATGTTGAGTGCAAAACCGCGTTCGATGCAGGTTCCGGGGGCAATTGCAGCCGGTTGCGATATGTTTTTGTTTTTCCATGATCCGGCGGAAGATTTTCAGTATATGCTGGCTGGATATAAACAAGGTGTGATTACCGAGGAACGTTTAAATGAAGCGGTAACAAGGATTCTTGGGATGAAAGCAAAGTTGGGGCTGCATAAAAAGAGAATTGCGGATCAGTTGGATGAACGAGGCGTATTAGGGTGTGAAAGACATCATCAAATTGCAGAAGAAATTGCAGATCAGGCGATTACACTTGTAAAAGATACGAAACATTTACTTCCGATAAATGTGGATGAAAAAAAACGTGCAAAATTGTATTATCTGGAAAGCGCGCCGATTTCTTATGCGGACGGTACAGACAAAGCAAAAGAAATTGTTATTGAAGAGCTGGAAAGAGTTGGGTTTGAAGTGGATGTGAATACATCTTATTATGAACTTGAGATGCAGGAGATGTCGCGGTTCAACCGATATAAGGTAATGGATATGCCGGGATCCGAAGAATTTAAATCCAAATATGATATTGTGTTTGTGTTCGTCAACATGAATGGTTATGCACAAGAAAATAATGTTCGTGTGAAATATTCTGCGGCACATTCCAATGAACTTCCGTGGTGGATACAAGAAGTTCCTACTGTATGTGTTTCATTGAATTATACGAATCATCTGTATGACCTTCCGATGATGAAAACATTTATTAATGCCTACGCACCAACACGAGAATGTATTCGCGCAACAGTGGAAAAACTTGTTGGTAAGAGTGAATTTAAAGGAAAGTACAATGAAAATGTATGGTGTGGAAGTTGGGACACACGACTGTAAGCATAAAATATTTGTGAATGAAGAGACAGCCACACCATATGGTGTGGCTGTTGAAATATAAAGAGGAGATAAATTCTATGGAAATTATAAAGTTAAGGACAAATCATTTGGAAAATCCAATTGGTTATAATCTGGAAAGATTTTCTTTGTCTTGGATTGTAAAATGTGAGGGAACATATCAAAAAGCATCCAGAGTAGAGGTGTCAGAGTCGGAGCAATTTGAAACACTTATTTCTGACAGCGGATGGAAAAGATTGGACAATTTGAGTTATATACCGTTGGACGAAAAGGGCGATTTTTTGAATTTAAAGCCGATGACAAGGTATTATTGGAGAGTTTCCGTAAAGAGTGATAATGGAGAGGAAGCAACAAGTTGTACGGCATTTTTTGAAACGGCAAAAAATGGAATAGAGTGGGATGCAAAATGGATTTGTGCGCCATTTTCTGAACATCCTATATTCCGAGGTAGATTTTTTGCACATAGCGGTCAAAAAATACGGCTTTATATGTGTGGCGTTGGGTTATATGAAGTGTATTGTAATGGGAAAAAAATTACTGAAGAAGTGCTTCTTCCAGGATACCATAGTTATGATCTTCAACTGATGTATCAAACTTTTGTGTTAAATTCGTTGATTCAGGATGGAGAAAATGAAGTTACTGTTATGTTAGGAAAAGGCTGGTATATGGGACGTTTCGGATTTGGCGGAGGCGTTAGTGATATATATGGAGATCAGATGACGTTTTTGTGCGAAATTTATGCAGATGACCAGAAAGTTCTTGAGAGTGATGACAGATGGGAATGTAGAAAATCTCCTGTTGTAGACAGCAACATTTATGATGGTGAAATATGGGATGCAAGATTAGAAGACGATGGTCAATGGGAAAAGGTTCATTTTTTATCTAAAGAAAAAGCATCTGCCATGAAGAAGCGGCTGACGGAAAGGAGAAATCCGAAAACAAAGGTGATCGATCATATAAGACCGAAGGAAATTATTTATACGAAAAAAGGGGATACCGTTCTTGATTTTGGTCAAAATATGGCAGGATGGTTTACATTTTACTGTAAGGAATCATATGGAAAGGAAGTTACGGTAGAATGTGGAGAAATCATGCAGAATGGAGAATTCTATCGGGAAAATCTTCGTACAGCACAGGCAAAATTAACATATGTGTCAAATGGAAAAAATAGAGTTGTCAGACCACACTTTACTTTTTATGGATTTCGATATTTAAAGGTTCAAGGATTGAAGAATGTGGAGGAAGCAGATTTTTGCGCTCATGTTATATCCTCGGTGTCGGAACGTACGGGAGAATGGGAAACAAGTAACCCGAAAGTCAATCGCTTAATAGCAAATAGTTGTTGGGGACAGCTCGGAAATTTTATTGAAGTACCGACAGATTGTCCTCAGCGCGATGAACGAATGGGATGGACGGGTGATGCGCAGATTTTCAGTGCAACTGCATGTTATCAGTATGATTCCTCTGCTTTTTACGCAAAATTTATTCACGATATGTGGTTAGAACAAAAGGAAATAGGAGGAAGTGTTCCATTCGTTATTCCATCGCCAAAAGTTAATCTGATGCCAGGCGCAAGACAGAGCAGCGGAAGTTGTGCATGGAGTGATGCAGCTACAATTCTGCCATGGACATTATATTGGTATTATGGAGACCGTTCTTTATTGGAAGAAGAATATCAAGGAATGAAAGCGTGGGTGGATTTTATACGTACACAGGAAACAGAGGAGCATCTTTGGCAGAGCGGTTTTCATTTTGCAGACTGGCTTGCTTTAGATAATCCAAATCCAGGACCGGCAGGAAAAACAGATCCATTTTATTGTGCGAGTGCATACTATTATTATGCATCTGTATTAACGGCGAAAGCAGCACAGATTTTAGGGAATAAGGAAGATGCGATATTTTATCAAAAATTAGCAAATCAGATAAAAGAAGCTTTTCAGAAGGCATACTTTACTGAAGAGGGAAAATGTCTTGTGGATACGCAAACGGCATATATTCTTGCGTTGATGTTTGAGTTATGTAGAGAAGAAGACCGAGAAAAAGTTGCAGAGCAATTACATAAAAAATTATTGAAAAATAAGATGCATTTGGATACCGGATTTGTTGGAACAGGATATTTATGTAAAGCGTTAGCAAAAGTAGGATTACAAAAGGATGCGGTGACGCTTTTGCTTCAAGAAGATATGCCGGGGTGGTTGTATCAGGTTATTATGGGGGCAACGACAATCTGGGAACGATGGAATAGTATTCTTCCGGATGGAACAATTAATCCGGAAGGGATGAATAGCTTGAACCACTATGCAAATGGTGCGGTGTGTCAGTGGATTTATGAAGATTTGATCGGGATTGCACCGATGGAAGCAGGGTTTAAGAAGGTGTTATTTGCGCCGAAACCAGATATACGCTTAGAATATGCAAGAGGAACTTATGAAAGTGCGATGGGAACCTATCAATGTAGCTGGAAATTTGTGGAGGGGGTGTGTCATTATTCTTTGACAATACCTTTTGATTGTACAGCAAGGATTGTGATTGAAGGATGTGATATGGGAGAATATACATCGGGAATCTATCAGTTTGAAGGAGGAAAATGGAAATGAAGCAAGCAGTGATGAATCCATATTTGCCGCTATATGAATATGTTCCAGATGGAGAACCAAGAATTTTCGGCACACGTTTATACGTATATGGATCTCATGATTATGCAGGGGGAGAAAAAGGATTTTGTCCCGGAGATTATATGGTGTGGTCTGCTCCGCTGGACGATTTAAGTAATTGGGAGTGCGGAGGTGTTGCGTTTCCACGTAGTGATTGTCCGGAATTGACAGAGACAGATGCAATGGCTGCGCCGGATGTGGTGAAAGGACCGGGTGGACGCTATTATATGTATTGGAATACAAATGCACAGAAAGTATGCCGGGTAGCGGTGAGTGAGGTGCCGGAAGGTCCATTTTCCTATTATGGAGAGGTTCGACGTGCAGATGGAACAATATATGATGATTTTAAAATGTTTGATCCGGGCGTTCTTGTAGATGATGACGGAAGTATATATTTGTTTACCGGGTTTTGTATGCCGGGACCTGTGCCGGAACGGTATAAAAATATGCCGTCCCCATTTGCGGAGACTAGTATCGGATTTGAGTTAGAAGAAGATATGCTGACTATAAAAAGGGGACCTGTTCCGATAATTCCCGGAGCCAATGTCAGTACGGGAACCGGGTTTGAAGGACACGGATTTTATGAAGCATCAAGTCCGAGAAAAATAAATGGAAAATATGTGATGGTATATTCGGGAGAAACAAGCCATGAATTATGCTATGCTGTATCAGATTCTCCGTTGGGAGTTTATACATATAAGGGGGTTCTTGTCAGTAGCGCAGATATTGGGATACATGGAAATAAAAATCCGATTATGCCATATGGAAATGTGCATGGCGGGCTGGTACAAATAAAAGAGGACTGGTATATTTTTTATCATAGGCAGACCCATGCAATTGAATGTTGCAGACAAGGGTGTGCAGAAAAACTTTCTGTACGAGAAGATGGATCTTTTCAACAGGCAGAAATTACAAGCTGTGGGTTGAATGACGGACCGATTCCAACAAAGGGAACTTATAATGCATGTTATTGCTGCTGTCTGAAGGGAAGTTTGTTTTCACAAGAAAAATTAAATGTTCGGGAAAATCGACGTGAAAGTGAAGGATATATTTATGAAGAATCTACGGGGATAGATGAGACAAAATCTTTGCATTATCTGGCAAACTTAAAAAAAGATACCGTTGTAGGATTTAAATATTTTGAATGGCAGAACGTTCGAAATATTGCAGTGAAATTACGTGGCGAAGGAAATGTTTCGATAGAGGTGCATATAGACTCTCCGGAAGGAAAATGTATTGGAAAGACGAAGGTGAATCTTTCGTGTTTGTGGGAAGACTATGATATTGATATACAGAATATAGATGGAGTTCATGCGTTATATTTTGTTTTTGAAGCAGAAAAGATAGTAGAGTTTATGGAATTTACATTTTAAAACAAAAGTGTAATATATAGAAAACTCCGTTCTGATTGAGACATAACATCAGAACGGAGTTTTTCTATACATGTATAAAAAATGAAAATGATTTTTACAATTGATTCATCTCATCGATCATGTTCTGTAATTCCTCTTTTGTACAAAGTCCGAAAGAAAGTACGCCTCGTATTGGCATGGAAAATGCAATGGCATCTCCCATAGCATCGCCGACCGCTTCATCGGTTGTTTCTTCTGCGCCTTTCGCATCTTCATCGGATTCTGCGCCGCCGCCAAAGAAAGCATCCATTTTTTTCTTGAGTTTCAGACCATATTTTGCAGTTCGTTCATCGGATAAAAGTTCGCCTAAAGTCGTGTTCAGATGAGTTTGGATCGGTAATAATTTTTTCGTTGTCAAATGAACGATTTCTGAAAGGCGAATATCTCGTGAGGATGCGCCGATCTGGATTTCATACTCTCCGCTTGCTGCATACCAGTCGTGAAGCGCTGTGTGATACCATGCGAAACTCCTGTAATCAAGCGTAAAGGAAACTGTTTTTGTCTCGCCCGGTTTTAAGGAGACTTTTTCGTATCCTTTCAGTTCACGCAGCGGACGGCGTGCTGCTCCGGTTAAGTCGCTGACATAGAGCTGTACGATTTCTTTTCCTTTTACAGAGCCTGTATTTGTGACGTCAACCGTTACGGTTACGGTATCTTCATCGGCTACATTATTGCGGTCCAGAGTGAGATTACTGTAAGCAAATGTCGTATAGGATAATCCATATCCGAATGGGAACGCAACCGGCATTTCTTTTGCATCATAATAGCGATAACCGACAAAAATTCCTTCTTTGTATGTCACATGGTCTCCGTCGCCAAATGACAGATAAGACGGATTGTCAGATAATTTGTACGGAATCGTCTCTGCAAGTTTTCCGGATGGATTGACATTGCCGAACAAAATATCTGCGACTGCTTCTCCGACTGCCTGACCGCCGAGATATGCTTCCAGAAGTCCTTTGACATCAGAAAGCCATGGCATTTCAACCGGAGAACCATTGTGAAGTACAACGATCGTTTCAGGCTGTACAGCAGTAATTTCACGGATCAAACGATTCTGACATTCCGGCAAATGCATATGGCTTCGGTCATAGCCTTCGGATTCAAAGCTGTCCGGAAGTCCGGCGCAGATCACGACTTTGTCTGCGGATTTTGCCGCGTTGAGTGCTTCCTGTGCGAGAGCTTCTTCATAACAATCTTCATCAGCAGAAAATCCCTTGATGTAAGTGACATTCTCGTATTCCTTTAAGGCGTCCATCAGGCTGCTGATCTTGAAACTGTTGATATGAGAACTTCCGCCGCCCTGGAAACGTGGTTTCACGGCAAATTCACCGATCACTGCAATTTTCTCATTTTTATTCAGAGGAAGTACGTTGTCGTTTTTCAAAAGAACCATAGATTCTTCTGCAATCTTTTTCGCAAGAGCGTGGTCGGCTTCTAATGCAAAATCCTGCTCTTCGCGGTTATCCCAATATAAGAAGACGATACGGAGGATCCGTTCTACGGCTCTGTCCAATACCGCTTCATCTAAAGATCCGTCTTTGACTGCGGCAATGATCTCACGGTCATTGATGCCGTAGGAAGTCGGCATTTCCAGTTCCAGTCCGGCTTTTAATCCTTCTACACGCTCATTGACAGCGCCCCAGTCCGACATCACATAGCCTTCGAATCCCCATTCATCTCGCAGGACGTCTGTCAGAAGCCATGGATTTTCGGATGCAAATGTGCCGTTGATCTTGTTGTAAGAACACATAACGGTGTAAGGCTGTGCTTTTTTTACAGCAGTTTCAAATGCAGGAAGGTAGATTTCGCGGAGCGTGCGTTCATCCACATCGGAGGAACAGCTCATGCGGTTAAATTCCTGATTGTTTGCGGCAAAATGTTTGATGGACGTTCCGACATGATGCGTTTGTACACCAGCGATAAATGCAGCGGCAGTTTCGCCGGCAAGGTATGGATCTTCGGAATAGTATTCAAAATTCCGTCCGCAAAGTGGAGAACGTTTGATGTTGACAGCAGGTCCGAGAACAACTGAAAGATTCTGTGCTTGTGCTTCTTTTCCGATCGCGTCACCGAAGGTATGCATCAGTTCTCTGTCGAAGGAGCAGGCGCTTAAAGCTGCCGGAGGGAAGCAGACAGCTTTGATACTGTCGTTGATCCCGAGATGATCTCCCGACTCATCCTGCTTTCTGAGACCGTGTGGTCCGTCACTTACCATAACGCTCGGAATACCAAGACGTTCTACTCCTTTGAGATGCCAGAAATCAAGACCGGAGCACATGCCGGCTTTCTCTTCCAAAGTCATCTGAGCAACCAATTCTTTTAAATTTCGTTCCATTCTAATGAGACTCCCTTCTATTACTTTTTCTGATCCCGGCACATGCCGGATATTTATGATTTCAGTATACAGGAAATGTTTCAGAAAGAAAATGGGAATAGAAAGAGGTGAATAAAAAATGTCGGGTTTGTACGAAAAAAATCCGTGTTTCTTTTTCAGAATCTTTTTTACAATAGTATTAACAAAAGCAGTGAGAAGAGAAAAACGGCAATGGAGGGAAAAATGAAATTAAAAAATTTACGGGTAAACAATATCGAACATCCGCTTGGATTTCAGATTATGCCACTTAGTTTTTCATGGACAGTGGAAGAAGCCGGAGAAGCAAAAGAACAACAGTCCGCCAGAATCCGGATTTATGAAAATGTGGAAACAGAAGCGGATATGGAAGGAAAAAAGGCTGTATATGACAGCGGTGAAGTGACGGACGCAGACAGTTTGGATTACTCGGTAAATGTAGAATTGAAACCGAGAACACGGTATCAATGGTCGGTAGAAGTGACCGCGGATACAAAGGAACAGGTATCTGCCGAAAGCTGGTTTGAAACGGGAAAGACAGACGAGGTATGGGAAGGACAGTGGATCGCACCGGAACAACAAACTTCATCCGTGATTTTGCGAAAAACATTTGTTTATGACGGAACAGCCAAATCGGCAAGGCTGTATATGTGTGGACTCGGCGTTTATGAATGCTATATCAACGGGAAAAAAGCAGGAGATGAATATCTTGCGCCGGGGTATCACTCCTACGATTTTCATTTACAGGCACAGACCTATGATGTGTCTGATCTTTTGAAAGAAGGGGAAAATGAGATCGAAATCTGGCTTGGAGAAGGCTGGTTTAAAGGAAGGCTTGGGTTTGACGGCGGATTCACCGATATTTACGGAGACAAATTATATGCGATCGCAGAACTTTATGCAGGCGAGGAGTGCCTTGTAAAGACCGATACGACATGGGAAGTTTTAGAATCTCCGATCCGTTTTAATAATATTTATGACGGCGAAGTGTATGATGCCAGACAACAGAAATGTCGGATTGCCGGGACAAAGCTTTTACAGGAAAGTCCGAAAGAATGTGGAGAACTTTCCGATCGATATAGCCTTCCGATCAAGACGAAAGAAATCTTTTCCGTAAAAGAGGTTCTTCATACGCCATCGGGAGATACGGTTTTGGATTTCGGACAGAATCTGACCGGATGGGTGGAATTTGACTGCCGGATTCCGGAGGGAAAAGGGATACGCCTGACTGCATCGGAAATTATGCAGGATCAAGAATTTTACCATGAAAATCTGCGGACTGCAAAAACGGAATTTCTGTATCTTTCCGATGGAAAAGAAGCCCATGTCAGACCGCATTTTACCTTTTACGGATTTCGTTATATGAAGGCGGAAGTGGTTCAGGAAGTTCGCAATGGAGAAGACGTAACATTGCGTTGTGAAGAGACGCTTTCCGATGAAGAATGGAAGACACAGTTTCAGGCAGTGCACCTTCGCAGTGATTTTGATCAGATCGGATGGATTGAAACGGGTGATCAGAAAGTCAATCAATTATTCTCCAATGCATTGTGGGGACAGAAAGGAAACTTCTTAGACGTTCCGACAGATTGTCCGCAGAGAGATGAGCGGCTTGGATGGACCGGAGATGCACAAGTATTTTCCGAGACCGCATGTTTCAATATGTACATGCCGGCATTCTATCGGAAATATATGTGGGATATGCGTGCCGAACAGAGCATTCTGGACGGCGCAGTGCCAAATGTAGTTCCGCGTTTAAAGCGTGGCATGGTAGCCGAGTACGGGGCGTGTCCATGGGCAGATGCGGGCGTGATCATTCCTTGGAACGTTTATTGTCATTATGGAAGTAAAACATTATTGGCAGAAATGTATCCGGGAATGAAGGCGTGGGTTGATTATCAGCGCAAGCAAGAAGAAGCAGAGGGCGGTCTGCATTTGATCAAAGGCGGATTCCATTTTGCAGATTGGCTGGCGTTGGATAATGAGCAGCCGGGACCGTTTGGAGCGACGGATCCGCTTTATATCGCAAGCGCCTATTATTTCCGGTGTACGAAGATCATTGCAGACGCAGCAGAAATACTCGGATATGAAGAAGCGCCGGAATACAAAAAACTTGCAGAAGAAATCAAAAAAGCAATCCGTGCGACGTATTTTGATGGAAGCGGAGCATGTTGTTCTAAGACACAGACCGGGGCGGCAATTGCGATCGTGTTCGGACTGATCGAAGATACGGCACAGGAGGAAGGCGATCGGCTGCATCAGCGAGTGGCAGAAAATAACGGACATTTGAACACCGGATTTGTGGGAACACCGCTTCTTTGTCCGGCATTGACGAAAACCGGACATCATAAAACCGCGGTGGACCTGTTATTGAACGAAGATTATCCAAGTTGGCTTTATAGTGTAAATCTCGGAGCGACAACCATATGGGAGCGTTGGAATTCCGTGCTTCCGGATGGAAGGATGAATCCGGAAGGAATGAACAGTCTGAATCATTATTCTTATGGAAGTATCGAAGCATGGATGTACGGAGATGTGGCAGGAATCCGGGAAGCCGAACCGGGATTTCGAAAAGCAGTGATCAAACCGAATCCGGATGCAAGATTGAAATACGTGGATTGTAAAATGGAGACTGCGGCAGGAATTTATGAAAGCCACTGGAAGTATGAGGAAGACGGTTCGGTAACATATCGTTTCCATGTTCCGTTTGGGGTGAAGGCGTTGATCTGTCTGCCGGACGGAAGAACAGAAACAGTCGCAGCCGGAGATTATATATATTGCAGTTGATGAAATTGTTGGCGAAAAGGAGAAGAGAGATGAACAGAGAAAAGGTAAATATCAGAGATCCGTACATTTTGCTTCATGAAGGAATCTATTATCTGTATGGAACAAGAAGTGCGACTTGTTGGGGAGAGGCAGATGGATTTGACTGTTATAAAAGTGAAGATCTGGAAAATTGGGAAGGACCGATTGAAATTTTTCACAAACCGGAAGGCTTTTTCGCAGATCGGAATTATTGGGCGCCGGAGTGCTATTTTGTAAACGGATATTTTTATCTCGTGACAACGTTTGGAAGCGTAGAAGGAAAGAAAGGGATTTATATTCTTCGTTCCGAACAACCGGAAGGTCCTTTTGAATTATACAGTGAACGGCTTACGCCGGAAATGTGGTCTTGTATTGACGGAACATTGTATTGGGAAAATGAAACCCCATATTTGATCTTTTCTCATTCATTTGAAGATTCACCAAGCGGAGATATGTGTCTGATCCCGCTAGATCCTACATTGCAAAAGACGGCAGGAGAACCGAAATTATTGTTCGAGGCGGCAGAAGCCAAATGGGCACATCCGGTTCCGTTTGCAAAGATAGAGTTCGGAATGGATGGAGATGTGTATTTTACAGACGGACCGTGTGTATTCCGGGCAGAAAATGAGTTGTATATGTTCTGGTCGAGTTGGGGAACCAACGGATATGCCGTTGGCGTGGCAAAGTCAGAAACCGGTGAAGTGAACGGACCGTGGATCCAGCAGGAAACGCCGGTATTCCCGGAAAACGGCGGTCATGGAATGGTATTTCGCGATAAAGAAGAAAATTTACAGTTTGTACTGCACTATCCAAATGATAAATATAAGGAACATCCTGAGTTTCGGAAAATAATCAATAAAAACGGACAGCTTCAACTGGAAAAGGAAAAGAAAGCTGAAAGATAAGAAAGTAAACAATGGAATAGAAAGTAATAAAAGAGAAAGAAAGGAATTAAGAACATGAGAATTCAAAAATGGAATGAAAACTGGAAATTTTGGGCGGATAAAGATTCCTTTGCCCTCGTATGGAACGTACCGGAGAATGCACGGACGATCAACCTTCCTCATGATGCGATGATCGAAGAAAAAGCATATGCGGAGAGTGGAAATCACGGAAATACCGGATTCCGTGACGGAGGCGTTTATACCTATGTAAAACATCTGTTTGTAGGAGAAGATGCAAAAGAAAAAACAATGATGCTGAAATTTGAAGGTATTTACATGAACGCTATGGTTTATGTAAATGAACAGCTTGCGGCAAAAAATATGTTTGGCTATACAACATTTTATGTACCGCTGAATGATTTTCTCCGTTACGGACAGGAAAATGAGATCCGTGTACAGGTGCGGAATAATAATATGACAAACAGCCGTTGGTATTCCGGAACCGGAATTTACCGTGACGTTTATTTGTTAGAATCCGGACTGGATTACCTTGTGCCGGAAGGCGTACAGATCAAGTGCGAGACGGCGGACGAAGAATATGCGGTTCTTCAGATTCGCAGTGAAGTGAAGAATCGTAAACCGATTCCTGCAGAAATGACATTACATACTGTTATTCGTAACGAAAAAGGTGACGCTGTGGGAGAAGAAAAGACCGTGGCTGTCTTATTTGATCAGGAACAGCGTGAACTGACACAGCGGATCGTGATCGGGAAACCGGAATTCTGGTCCGCAGAAACTCCGATTTTATATACTTGTGAAGCTACATTGATGATGGGAGAGGAAGTTGTAGATGCGCAGACAGAGAAATTCGGAATCCGTACAATGTCATTGGATGCAAAACGGGGACTTCGTATCAACGGCGAGTCGGTAAAACTTCGCGGAGCATGTATTCACCATGACAGCGGACTTCTCGGAGCCGCAACATTTGAAGATGCACAGTATCGGCAGGTTGCAAAATTAAAAGAAGCCGGATTTAATGCGATCCGTATGTCTCACCATCCGATGGCTCCGGCAATGCTGCGCGCTTGTGATGAGTTGGGAATGTATGTAATGGACGAAACATTTGATATGTGGGATCGATGCAAATCCGATCTGGATTATGGTCTGTACTTCCGTGAGTGGTGGGAAAAAGATGTGACTGCAATGGTACGCAAAGACTACAATCATCCGTCTGTGATCTTGTATTCGGTAGGAAATGAGATTCCGGAGATCGGAACAGATCATGGTGCAAAGACTTGCCATGAATTGTGTGAAAAAATCAAAGCATTGGATGAGACTCGTTATACGTTGGCGTCCATCAACGGTGTATTTGCAGCCGGAGATCAGGTAGACAATATCGTAGCAGACGTATCGGCAGATCTTTGCGCCAAAGGCGAACTGGATGGAAATGTCAACGACTTTATGACTTTGATGGATGACCATATGGATGAGATCGTCGTACATCATGCGATTACAGAGCGTTTGGAGAAAGCGTGTGCATCTACGGATATTGCAGGATATAACTACATGACGGCACGTTATGAGATGGATGGAGAATTATATCCGAACCGTGTCATTGTCGGAAGTGAAACGTATCCGCCGGAGATCGCAAGAAACTGGGATCTGGTAGAGAAACTTTCTCATGTGATCGGTGATTTTACATGGACCGGTTGGGATTACATCGGAGAAGCCGGAGTTGGCGTTCCGGCTTATCAGTGGGGCGAAGGCGGCTTCGGCGCGGGATTCCCATGTCAGTTGGCATATTCCGGAGATATTGATATTACAGGATTTAGAAGACCTGCATCCTATTTCCGTGAAGTTGTATTTGGTCTGAGAAAAGATCCATATATTACAGTTCAGAACCCGCACAAATTCGGACAGCATCTGATTAAGACACCGTGGGTGATCAGCGACAGTGTTTCTACATGGAACTGGTCCGGTTGTGAAGGAAATCCGGCGATTGTTGAAATTTATTCTCCGGGAGAAGAAGTGGAACTCTTTGTAAATGGTGTGTCACAAGGGAAAAAAGCTGCCGGAAAAAATGCCGGATTCCGTACATTATTTGAAGTGGTTTATGAGCCGGGAACTGTGGAAGCAGTCGCTTATGAGAATGGTCAGGAAATCGGACGCATGGAACTTCAGAGCGCGGAAAGCGAAGTGCATCTGGAATTAGAAATAGAAGGAGGAAGAGCAAAAGAACTTTCCTATATTCATGTATGGCTGAAAGATTCACAAGGAAGAGTCATGACAGATTGTGATAAGAAATTAACGGCAGAAGTGACAGGAGACGCTGATTTGGCAGGATTTGGAAGTGGTAATCCGAAACCGGAGCACAATTATAATGAGGGAATTACGGAAACGTTCCATGGTCATGCACTTTTGATCTTGAGAAAATCTGAGGGAACAGAATCTTGTCAGGTAAAAATCAAATCTGAAGACGGATTAAGTGTGGAAGCATCTTTTTAAGATGTCGCAAATGACCTTGCCGGATGTCATCTTAGAGACTGTTTTACAAGTGGCGCACATGCTATGATGGCTTTAAGTTGAGGGCAAATAAAAAATGTCGGCTTCATCTGAAAAAAAGACGGATGAAAAAGTATCGTCTTAAAAAATGTCGGATTTGAGGTAATATATAACATGGAAATTGCCCTCGGCATTCGGTAAACTAGAGATAGTTTAAAGAGAACGAAAAGGAGAGAGAGAAAATGGCAAATGAAAAAACAGTGAGTCAGAACGGCTCAAAGGACCATGTAAGTACCGCGTTTAAGTGGTTCCATGCAACATCTGTAAACGGTGGAGCAATGTTGATCGCGGCAGTTCTTGCAAGTTACTTGTCTGTATATATGACAGATACATTGATGATCCCGGCAGCAACCGCTTCCCTGATCATGTTTATTTCTACATTGTGGGATGCGATCAATGACCCGATGATGGGAGTCATCGCAGACCGGACACATACACGTTGGGGACGTTATCGCCCTTATATGTTCGCAGCTCCGATCTTGTTGACATTCTTCTCCATCATGGTATGGGTTGACTGGGGATTTGAGTCTGTAACGGTAAAAGCAGTTTACGTTTTAATTATGTATATCGGATATGGAATGACTGTTACGATGTACACAATGCCGCAGATGGCAATCCTTCCGGCAGCAGTAAGAGACAATGAACAGAGAAATATGATCATTACACTTGGCGCCGGATGCTGTGCATTTGTATTTACGATCGGAAACACATTTACATTGAACATTACAGGATTCTTTGAGAGTCTCGGATTCAGCAACGGATATGTACCGTTGATGGCAATCTGTGGTGTGCTTGCATTTATTTCCTTCTGGGGATTGTTCTTCACATCCAAAGGACAGGAGAAATATCTCCAGCCGGCAGAAAAAGGAAATCCGTTAAAAGCAATTGCAACCATTTTGAAATACAAAGAAGTTTATCCGAACTTGGTTGCATGGATCATGGCGTCTATGGGATACGGAATGATGTTCTCCACATCTGTATACTACATGATGTATTATTATGAAAGACCTGACCTGATCAGCGTATACATGGGAGTTATTTCTATCGGAGCGATGGTTTCCATGATGGTATTGATGCCGATCGTTCTGAAAATCTTCAAGACAGGACAGAAAGCGTTGATCGTATCACAGGTCGTATCTTGTGCTTGTTATGTACTGTTGTTCTTCACAGGTAAAATGAACTTTACATATTGCTGTGTGATCACATTTATCTCTACATGTTTCGCAGCTATGCAGAATGCACTTGTAAATGTACTTGTAAACGATACAATCGACTTCATTCAGTTAAAAGAAGGAAAGTCTGCAAACGGTGTGATCGCTTCTATCAAAGGATTTGCACAGAAATGTGGTAACACAGTTGTTAGTTCCGGTATCCTTGCAGTACTTGCAGCTTCCGGATATGTGGCAGGTGCGATCGGACAGCAGCCGGACAGCGCAATGTTCGCATTGAACTTCTTGAAATTCGGAGCTCCGACATTGACAGGTATCATCTTGATCATCTGTGTTGCAAAGAACCCGATGGCAAAATATGCAAAACAGATTGAAGAAATGAAAGCGAAAATGAACGCAGCAGAATAAAGAATAGTAAAAGAAAAACTGTCGAATTTGCTCAAGGGAGGGGGAGCAGATCCGGCAGTTTTTTTGATAGAATAGGAGGAAAAGAGGATGAGCAAACATTTAGGATTGAATCCGTATTTACCGTTTTGGGAGACCGTTCCGGACGGAGAACCGCATGTATTTGACGGAAGAATTTATATTTACGGAAGCCACGACAAGCGAAACGGAACTTCTTTTTGTGAGGACGATTATGTGTGCTGGAGCGCGCCGGTAGATGATCTTGGAAACTGGAAATACGAGGGCGTCATTTATAAAAAAACACAGGATCCGATCAATGGAGCGCCATATGACAAAGAGATGCCGGAGTATGAACCCTCCTTTTTCGGAGCGGAAACAAGATTGCTTTATGCGCCGGATGTGACAAAAGGACCGGACGGCAGATATTATCTTTATTATGCGCTGGACACGGTAAATGTGATTTCTGTGGCAGTTTGTGATACTCCGGCAGGAGAATATGAATTTTTAGACTATGTGAGAAGAGCAGACGGGACGATTCCGGAAGTGGGACGGTGGTTTGATCCGGCAATACTTTGTGAAGAAAGCGGCAATTACCTGTACTATGGATTTTGCCCGCCGATGCGCTTTCCGGGAATGGAAGAGTTAGACATTCCGGGAGCGATGATGGTAAAACTTTCGGATGATATGCACACCATTATCAGTGAACCTGTATGCGTGGCAAATGGAATCGATACAGCGAAAGGAACGGCTTATGAAGCACATCCGTTTTTTGAAGCGTCCAGCATCCGTCATTTTGGGGACTGGTATTATTTTGTGTATTCCAGTTTGCAAGGGCATGAACTTTGCTATGGAATGGCAAAAACACCGGAAGGTCCGTTTGAATATAAGGGTGTGATCGTATCCAACGGAGATATTGGATATGAAGGAAATACACTTCCGGTCAATTACACAGGAAATAACCATGGCGGACTTGTTGAGGTGGAAGGTGCGTATTACATTTTCTGGCATCGCCATACACATGGAACTGCATTTTCCAGACAGGGATGTGCGGATCGGGTTGTGATCTGTGAAGACGGAACGATTCCGCAGATCGAGATTACAAGCTGTGGTTTGAATGACGGAGCGCTTCCGGCAAGCGGACAGTATTCGGCGTATATTGCCTGTCATCTGACGGAAGGAGATCGAGAAAAAGTCGGACAGGTGATCATGGCAGGTCCGGGCGAGGCTGTACCGGAACTTCCGGAAGAAATGCCGTATATTACAGAAGAGGTTCGAAATGACGATGCGGTATGTGATGAAGCGACATTGACGAAAGAAGAAAATCTGTATCCTTATATTTGCAATATGCGAAAAGGCGCTTTGGCAGGATTTAAATATTTTGCTTTTTCCGGAAATGAGACGAAGATCGGACTGACACTCAGAGGAGAAGGCACGATGGAAGTTTTATTAGATACTGCCGGGGAAAAAGTAGTCGGAAATTGTGAAAAATCCGGTGAAAATTGGGAGCAAGTGTGGATAACTCTTCCGAAGATCGAAGGAAAACAGGCATTGTATTTCCGCGTTGCAGAAGGTAAGGTTGACTTTGCAGAGTTTGAAATCAGATAGAAGCGTTAGTATACATTAGAAAAGAGGAATTTTTATAGAAAACCAAAAGTGTAAAACAGATGGACTCTATGAAAAATTCCTCTTTTATTTTATTAGTTTGTCTTTTCGTTTTTGACTTCAAACGGAACGAAGGCTTCTTCTGTATGGCTGTTTTGTTTGCGGTATTCCTGCGGTGACATTTTATAAGTGCTGCGGAATACTCTTGAAAAATGATCCGCAGAGTTATAGCCTACTTTTTCGGCAATCTCGCCGATCTTCAGATTGGTATTGGTTAAGTAGTCGATCGCTTCGGCGAGCCGGAGCCGCTTGATCAATCCGGTGAAATTGTGTCCGGTATTCTGTTTGATCAGTGTGCATAGATGCGGTTCACTGTAATGAAACAGTTCGGCAAGAGAGGCTAATGTCAAAGTCTGATAATTGTGCTGGATATACTGTAAAACAAGTGAGAAGTCGGCTCCCATCTGGTAGTCGTAAAATTGTAAAGTTTTGCTGTAATTTCGGAGTAAGTTGGAAAACAGCAGATTGATCCAACTGATACAGCAAGCATTGCTGTAACTGTCGTTTTTATAACTTTCGCCCATTGCATTATGAATGATCTGTTTTAACCACTTATTATTTTCTGAAAAAAACAGGAGATAATTGGCATGGGAATCATCCTGTAAAATGGTTCGGAAAAAATAGGAAAGCAGGTCTTTCCGTGACAGAAGAGAAAAGAATGTCGTATCAAACGTGCTTTTTCGTAACATAATGCAGAACACGGTGGAGTCATCATCGATGACAAGATCGTGTTCGGAAGACGGCGCAATGATACAAAGCTCTCCTTCCTGCATGGTGCGTTTGCTTTTTTCAAAGACAAACGTGCAGCTTCCGCTGGCAACATAATTAATTTCAAAATAATTATGTATGTGAGGCGCGGGACGGGTATAGCGGGGGTGACGGATGATAAAAACATCGCCGGAGTTTGGAAAAATATCTGTTTCTTTTACTTTTGGCGTAATTGAAATTTGCGGATTCAGTTCCAAAGGAAGTTGATCGATGATCTTATTGAACGCATCGTCGTCCATGTCTCCGAACATTTCAGAAGTCAGCATAGGATCCGGAGGCGTTTCCGAGAGAAGTCCTTTTCGGTAAAGGTAATCAGCCATTTCCGGAAACTGCATTCGACTGCCTGTTCGGAAAAAGTAATCTTTCATATGTTGTTGAAATTCACCATAGGTGATGTAGTAAGCCATAGTTTAACCTCAATGCCAGATTTTTTGCCTGAGCAATCTATTTCGTTTTTATGTTTCAATGCCATCAGTGAACAAAAAAGCAAATGTATTCTTGTCTGCTGATGGTATTTATTATAAAGAAAATTTGATTTTCATGCAACTTACCCTGTGGAAAAAGTAAAGGTTTTATGTGTTATATCGTGAAGCGGATGTTAGTGTCAGTGCACATTGACGTTATGAGCAAGTGGTGAAAATACGTCGGATTCTGAAAAAAAAAGTACATGGCAGTTTAGAACGAGATTTTGTAAAATGAAATCAACCTGAAAAGTATGAGAGTTACGAAAAATTTATGGAAATGAGAAGGAGTATAAGGATATGATTCAGTACAAAGAAAATCCGTTTTACTTAACAGAAGAGCAAGTGCAGTGGGTAGAGAGTACCTATGATTCTATGAGTCTGGAGGAAAAAATCGGACAGCTTTTTTGCCCGATCGTATTTACGAAAGATGAAAAAGAATTGAAAGAACTGGTGGAGACAAAGCATATCGGAGGAATGCTTTATCGTGAAGGACCGGGAGAGGAATTAAGACAGTCTCATAAAATCTTGCAGGATGCTTCGAGAATTCCGCTTTTAACAGCTTCGAATCTGGAATACGGCGGAAACGGATCGGCAATAGAAGGAACGTATTACGGAAGAGAAATGCTTGCCGCAGCGACCGGAGATGTGGAGAGAGCATATCAGCTTGGAAAGGTAAGTTGCAGCGAGGGAGCGGCAGTCGGTGTGAACTGGTCTTTTGCTCCGGTTGTGGATCTGGATCTGAACTATCACAATCCGATCACTAATGTGCGTACCTTCGGTTCCAATCTTCAGACGGTGATCGATATGGGAAAAGCATATATCCGCGGTGCAAAAGAAGAAGGCGTGGCGACAAGTGTAAAACATTTCCCGGGAGACGGTGTGGATGAACGTGACCAGCATCTTGTGACAAGTGTGAACGCTCTTTCCTGCAAAGAGTGGAATGAAAGTTATGGAAAAATTTACAAAGAAATGATCGAAGCAGGTACATTGACTGTAATGGCAGCTCATATTGCATTACCGGCATATGAAGAATATTTTGATCAGAAACCGTGCGAGCGGATTCTTCCGGCAACTTTATCGGAAAATCTGTTAAAGAAATTATTGAGAGAACAGCTTGGATTTAACGGTTTGATCGTAACGGATGCAACACCGATGGTTGGTTTCTGTTCTGCAATGGACAGAGCAACGGCAGTACCGCTTAGTATTGAAAATGGCTGCGATATGTTCTTATTTAATCGAAATATGGAAGAAGATTTCCGGTTGATGAGAGAAGGATATGAAAAAGGAATTTTATCGGACGCTCGTTTGGAAGAAGCAGTGAAGCGTATTCTGGCAACAAAAGCAGCGATGCATTTGCCGGAGAAACAGGAAAAAGGACAGCTTGTACCGGATGCATCGGCATTGGATATTTTGAACTGCGAGACGTATGATCGTTGGGCAAAGGAATGTGCGGATGAAGGGGTAACGCTTGTAAAAGATATACAAAAACTTCTTCCGATCGATCCGAAAAAACACAAAAGAGTGCTGCTTGAACTGATGGGTGATTTCCCGTCGAACAAACGAGTATGCGAATCATTTGTACGGGAACTGGAAGCGCGCGGATTTGAAGTGACGGTGTATGAACCGGAAGGATTTGAAGTGATGGAAGATTCCGTGGAAAGCTTTAAGAGCCGTTACGATCTGATCTTCTATGTAGGAAATATCGAAACAGCATCGAACAAAACCGTATCTCGTCTGAACTGGCATACGATGTTTGGTCTTGGAAATAACATGCCGTGGATGGTGCATGAAATGCCGGCGTTGTTTGTCAGCGTAGGAAATCCGTATCATTTGCTGGATGCGCCGATGATCAAAACATTTGTCAACGGATATTGCAATTCCGAATATGTGATCCATGCTGTGGTTGAGAAATTGTGCGGAGACAGCGAGTTTAAGGGAAAATCTCCGATCGATCCATTCTGCGGAAAACTGGATCTGAAATTATAGGTCAGATTTGAGATTGTAAGCGAAAAGGAGAAACATAAATGCGAATTACAGAAACAAAAATAAACGGAATCCAGAACCCGATGGGATTTACATATGATTTTCTGCTTTGTTCTTGGAAAGTGGAAGATACCGAAAGTAAAAAACAAGTCCATGCGAAAATAGAAGTCAGTGAGGATGCAGATTTTACCCGGATTTTGTGGGAAAAAGAAGGGGAAGATCTGAAACAGTCGGGAGAGAAGATCAATCTGGAATTAAAACCGCGCACAACCTATTATTATCGTGTGACAGTAACCGGAGATCAAGGCGATACGGCTGTCAGTGATCTTGCCTATTTTGAAACCGGAAAAATGCAGGAAGCATGGGAGGCGGATTGGATCGCTCCACAGAAGGCGGATGCGTTCCATCCGGTGATCGGCACGAAGTTTGCCGCAGTGAAACCTGTTAAGAGAGCAAGACTTTATACATCCGGTGTGGGCGTGTTTGAGGTTTATCTCAATGGTAAAAAATTAGGAGAAGAATTTTTGACTCCATACGTCAACAATTATGAGGCGAATATACAAGTACTGACATTTCCGGTAGAAGAACTTTGCAGCGGAAATGGGGAAGCCGGAGAAAACAGTCTGGAATTTTTGCTTGGAAAAGGCTGGTATATGGGTGAGTTCGGTCTGGATGGTCAGAAAGAAAATTACGGAGATCGGATGGCTGTGATCGCAGAACTTCATTTGGAATATGAAGACGGAACGACAGAGTGTATCTGTACCGATCAAAACTGGAAATATTGTGGTTCCGATATTGAAGATTCCGGTATTTATTTTGGAGAAGACCTGAACCGTCTGCTTTGGGAAGAAAAAGAAAATCCGTGGAAACCGGTGGAAGTTATTGCTGATCCGGAAGCGGAGGAAGGAACAAAAAATCTTGCAAAATCACATTTGATGGATCGCTTAAGTCTTCCGGTTGTAGCAAAAGAACAAATTTCAGTAAAAGAGATCCTTCACACTCCGGCAGGAGAAACCGTTTTGGATATGGGACAGAATTTTGCAGGATTTGTGGAATTTGATGCGGATCTTCCGAAAGGAACGAAAGTGGTACTTGATTTCGGAGAGATTTTACAGAACGATAATTTTTATCGGGAAAACTATCGGGAAGCCAGATCGCAGTTTGTCTATATCTCCGGTGGAAAACCGGAAACCGTGTGTCCTCATTTTACATTTTTCGGTTTCCGTTATGTCCGTGTGACCGGATGGGCAGGGGAATTGAAGAAAGAAGCATTCCGAGGAAACGTACTGTATTCGGATTTGCAGAGAACGGGATATATCCATACAAATCACGAAAAAATTAATCGTTTGTATGAAAATACGGTTTGGGGACTGAAATCGAATTTCCTCGATATGCCGACCGATTGTCCGCAGAGAAATGAACGTCTTGGATGGACCGGAGATGCGCAGGTATTTGCTCCGACGGCAAGTTACCATATGGACACCCGTGCATTTTTCCATAAGTTTGTAAAAGATCTTCGGGATGAACAGAAGATGATCGATGGCGCTGTGCCGAATTATGTGCCGAATATCGGACATAAAGAGGATGCCGGAAGCGTATGGGGAGATATTGCAACATTTCTTCCGTATACACTGTATACTTATTTCGGAAATCAGGAAGAAATGAATTACTGCTATCCGTTGATGAAAGACTGGGTAGATTACATTGACAGAAAAGACGGAGAACGAGGCGAAAAGCACTATCTGTTCGATTTCGGATTCCATTTTGGCGATTGGCTGGCATTAGACGGCGCGACACCGACAAGTTTTAAAGGAAGCACAGAAGATACTTATATTGCTTCGGTCTATTATTGTGCGTCTGTTCGTAAGACAGCAGAAATTGCCGAGACATTGGGATTGACAGAAGATGCAGCGCATTATCGGAAGTTGGAGGAAAAGATCAGACAGGCAGTGTTAGCAGAATATTTTACTCCGAACGGAAGACTGGCAGTGACAACGCAGGCTGCATATGTGATCGCATTAAAATTCGGAATCTATGTGGATCGAGAATATCTGATCGAACAGTTTAAGAAGAAATTACAGGCAGATGGAAATCAGATTAAATGTGGATTTGTCGGCGCACCGCTTCTTTGTACCGTTTTAGCAGAAGCAGGTTTGTATGAACTGGCATATGATTTCTTACTGAAAGAAGGATTCCCAAGTTGGTTATACAGTGTGAATTTGGGAGCAACAACGATCTGGGAACGTTGGAATTCGGTGCTTCCGGACGGAACGATCAGTCCGACTGGAATGAATTCTCTGAATCATTATTCGTATGGTTCTGTGATGGAATTTATGTATGCGTATGCAGCAGGAATCCGTCCGGCAGAGCCGGGATTTGCGCGGGCGGTCATTGCACCGCATCCGGATGTGCGTCTGCCGAAAATGGAATGCAGTTATGATTCTGTAAACGGAAAATATACATGTAACTTTGAAATTTGTTCTGATGGAATGTTGCATGTGGTTGTGGAAATTCCATTCAACTGCGAGGCGGAAGTAGAGTTGCCGGGATATAAAGAAGGCAAACAGATTTTGAGCGCCGGAAGATATGAATTTGATTATGTACCGGAAACCGATTATTGTCATCCGTACGGAGAAAAGACAACGTTGGCAAGAGTCGGAAAAGACCCAAAAGCGCTTGCTGTTTTGGGAAAATATACACCGGCATTGGCAGGAATGTCACAGTCGGATGACGCAGAATTTTTGTATAACACATTGGAAGAAATCAGTTATCTCGGATTCCTTCCGTTTGATCCGGAAAAGCTTCAGCAGGCGATCAAAGAATTAAAGGAAATCAACGTATTAGAAGCATAAACGTTAGAAACATAAAAGGGCTTAGAAGTATAAAAGGCGATGTAAAATATTGCAGACAAGGAGGAAGGACAATGGAACCGACACTGGAACAGATCTTCGGCAGTTATACTGCATGGGAAGCAAAGGAAGGCACTTGGTTTATCAATTTTATGAACGGCAGTGAAAATATGTATTTGTTAGAGGGAGATGAGAAGGCGCTTCTGATCGATACCGGATATGGTGTGGGAAATCTTCGGGCGTTTGTTGAGAAACTGACGGATAAGCCGATCCTTGTTGCGAATACACATTTTCATCCGGATCATGCGGCGGGCAACGGAGAGTTTGAAGCTGTTTATATGAGCGAGGGAGAGAAGAACGACGCACCGTCAACTTTAACTCCGGGAGCGGTTCCGTTTGATCTTTCAAAGCTTCCGAATCCGGATTATGAGAAAATCTATGTCAAAGACGGAGATGTGATCGAGTTGGGAAATCGTACGATCGAGGTGCTGGATGTAAAGCCGGCACACTGCAACAGCAGTCTGTTTTTCCTGGATCGTAAAGGACGGATGCTGCTTTGCGGAGACGAGATCGATGTGGGACAGGTGATGATGTTTGATAATTCCAAGAATCCGGAAGCACCGTATGATGTGCGGGAGCGGATGCTGAATTTTCGGGCAAATATGCAGCGGGTAAAAGATCTTGGCGATGCGTACGATTGGTTGCTTCCGAATCACAATGGCTATCCGATCGCAAAAAGCTATCTGGATGAGTTTATCGGTCTGGTGGACGCAGTATTTGCCGGAACGGCTGTGATCGAGGATCAGTTGAACCATCCTTTTGTAGAAATGGATCCGAAAGCGGATAAACTTTGCCGTGTAAGATTTAAGCGAGTCGGCATTTTTATAGAAAAAGAAGAATTGATGAAAATTTATGGAAAACAGGAGGGATAAACGAGAATGAAGGCATTTATTTTTGATTTGGACGGAGTGATCGTATTTACAGATAAATTCCACTATCAGGCGTGGAAGAAAATGGCAGATGAGATGGGAATTTATTTTGACGAAACGATCAACAACCGTCTGCGCGGAGTAAGCCGTGCAGAGAGTCTGGAAATTATTCTGGAACGATATGAAGGCGAGCCGCTTTCGGCAGAGAAAAAAGCGGAATTGATGGAGCAGAAAAATAATACATATCGGGAACTGTTGGCAACAATGACACCGGCGGATGTATCGGACGAGGTAAGAGAGACTTTGAAAACACTGCGTGAACGTGGCTGCAAACTTGCTATCGGTTCTTCCAGTAAAAATGCAAAGTTTATTTTAGAGAAAGTGGAATTGCTGAATGCGTTCGATGCGATTTCAGACGGAAACAATATTACACATTCCAAACCGGATCCGGAAGTTTTCCTGAAAGCAGGAGAATTTTTAGGAGAAGATCCAGCAAACTGTGTAGTCGTAGAAGATGCATACGCAGGAATTGACGCAGCAAAGGCAGCAGGAATGTTGGCAGTCGGTTTGGGCGATGCGTTCGGATATGAGAAAACAGATGTGAAGATCGAGCATTTTGCACAGCTTTTAGATGTAGAATAAATCAATCAGAGGGAACATTTTACAATTAATAATAAAAAAGTAAGTGTGTGGGAGGAAAAAATTATGTATTATCAGGTGGAAGAACAAGATGGGTATTACCGGATCGGAAGTCCGGAAAATGTATTCTGTTATCTGTTTGTCGGAAGTAAACAGGCGGCGTTGATCGATACAGGACATGGTTTTGGAAATTTGGAACAGACGGTGCGCTCGGTAACAGACAAACCGTTGGTGATTATCAATACGCATGGACACTGCGATCACACCGGAGGAAATGCACAATTTGAAGAGGTGTGTTATATCGGTGAAAAAGATATTGCGCTTTGTCAGGAACATTCAGAGGCGGCGATGCGAAGAGATAATGCAAAACGTGCGGAAAATAGTATGAATTTCGAAACCGGAGAGACGTATAACGGACTTCCGGAAGGATTTAATCTGGAAGAATATTGCAGCCGTGGAACGGGAACGCTTCAGACAGTTTCGGAAGGAACGGTGTTTGATCTCGGTGGGATTACACTCAAAATTTATGAAACGCCCGGACATACGCAAGGCGGCATTTCTGTGTTATACTTAGAGAAAAATATACTTTTCGTCGGGGATGCAACCGGAATGTTTGTTTGGCTCTTTGCAAAAGAGACAACAGATCTTACGACTTATGTAGAAGCCGTTCAAAAGATGTACGATCTGGATGCAGTTTCCTACATCGGCGCACATAATCCGAATCCAATGAAAAAGGAACAACTGTTGCGTTATATCCGTGCAGCCAAAGAGGCGGATTATGATGCAGGGGAACCATTTGAAAGCTTTTTCGGAAAGGAATATGAGCCAAGAGTCTGTGCATTGGATCATATGACAATGGCAGAAATGTTCCATCCGGATTTTGCGTCAGTCGTGATCGGAAAGGATAAAAGAAAATAGGAGGCTACCGGTATGTTGACAGAGACAATCAAACTTTATGAAGACAGAGAAGATGTAACATTGACCACTTATGTGATCGCAGAGAAAGGTGAATTACGTGGACAGGGAAAACGACCGGCTGTTTTGATCTGCCCGGGCGGCGCATATATGAGCTGTTCCGATCGTGAGGCAGAACCGATCGCATTGAAATTTGCGGCAATGGGGTATCATGCATTTGTGCTTCGCTATTCGGTATACGGAGAAGGAGACAATAGTTTTCCGGATCTGTCAAAGCCGTTAGAGGTAAAAGAAAATTGTCAGTTCCCGAATCCGATGTGTGAGATCGGAAAAGCAATGCTGATCATCCGCGAACATGCGGAAGAGTGGTCGGTGGATATGGATCGCGTAGCAGTCTGCGGTTTTTCCGCAGGCGCGCATAATACAGCAATGTATGGTGTGTATTGGGATAAACCGATCGTTACAGAGAAACTGCATACAACAAAGGAAATGATCCGTCCGGCGGCGCTGATCCTCGGCTATACATTGAGCGATTACATTTATATGAAAGAAGCAGCAGGCGCATCCTCAGATCCGATGGCAGATGGGCTTTTTGCGGCATCTAATACGGCATTCCTTGGTAATGCAAAACCGGATGAGGAGAAACTTCTTGCAGTCAGCCCGGCGCGTCTTGTGACGGAAAATACGCCGCCGACTTTTTTATGGGCGACATCGGCGGACGAACTTGTTCCGGTTCAGCATAGTCTCCGGATGGCGCATGCTCTGGCAGACCATAAAGTACCGTTTGAGATGCATATTTTTGAAGAGGGAATGCATGGTCTGAGCGTTGCGACACAGGCGTCCGCAGGCGCAAAAACACAGATCAATGCGGATGCGGCGAAATGGGTGGATCTGGTGGAAGCCTGGCTGAAAAAGCGGTTTGCGTTAGAACTGCCGGAGAAGTTGACGTTCGAGGAGATGCTGGAGCAGATGAAAAAGGGAATGTAGTAAGGATTGTTTTTCCCTTGTACACTGACGTTAATAGTGGCTCATATCTTCTTTATAAAATTTCTGAGCATCTGTTTTCCGTTCGGTGTCATAATGGATTCAGGATGGAACTGTACACCGTATATGGGATATTTTTTATGTTGTATCGCCATTACCACACCGTCTGTAGTGAGTGCTGTTATTTTTAATTCTTCGGGAATGGTGTTGACATCAGCTATTAGGGAATGATAGCGTGCGACCGGTGCGGTTTCGGGACAGCCATTGAATAATGGGCAATCTGTGTTAAATTTCACATCGGACTGTTTACCATGCATTAGTTCCTTGGCGTAAGTAACGGTCGCACCGAAAGCAACACACATTGCCTGATGTCCAAGACAAACGCCAAGTATCGGAATATCGTGGATCGTTTTTACCACATCTATGATGATACCTGCATCCTCCGGTCTGCCTGGACCGGGGGAAAGGATAATGCGGTCAGGATTTAGGCGTTTAATTTCGTCTACTGTCATTTCATCGTTTCGGATGACCTTGATATCCTGCTCGATTTCACCAATAAGCTGAAAGAGATTATAGGAAAAACTGTCATAGTTATCGATCAGTAAAATCATAATTCTACCTCCTGTGCAAGTTCTAGTGCTTTAAGTGTAGATTTGGCTTTGTTCAGGCATTCTTCAAATTCTTTTTCGGGTATAGAATCTGCTACGATTCCTGCGCCGCTTCTGACGAATACCTTGCCGTTTTTCTTGTAAGCAATGCGGATGGCAATGCAAGTATCCATATTTCCGGTAAAATCAATGTAGCCGATTGCACCGCCGTAAATACCACGCTTGTTGTTTTCAAGTTTTCCAATTAGCTGACAAGCTCTGATCTTTGGAGCGCCGGAAAGTGTTCCGGCAGGCAATACCGATTCAATGGCATCCAGTGCATCGTGACTTTCACTGATCTCGCCGCGCACTGTGGAACCGATGTGCATAACATGAGAGAAGCGTTCAATGGAATGGAACTTTTCGACTTGTACAGTACCGAACTTGCTTATTTTTCCGAGATCGTTTCGTCCTAAATCAACCAGCATATTGTGCTCGGCAAGTTCCTTTTCGTCTGCAAACAGTTCGGATTCGAGAGCGTTGTCTTCCTCCACAGTTTTCCCTCTCGGTCGTGTTCCTGCGAGGGGGAAAGTGTGCAGTACACCATTTTCAAGTTTTACAAGTGTTTCAGGGGATGCCCCTGCGACCTCTACGTCTGTTCCTGAAAAATAGAACATATATGGTGATGGATTGATGGTGCGAAGCACACGATAGGTGTTGAAAAGACTTCCTGTAAAGGGGGCAGAAAGACGGTTTGACAACACAATCTGGAAAATATCGCCTTCTCGAATATGGTGTTTTGCTTTTTCCACCATATCGCAAAATTGCTTTTTATCAAATAGTGGTTCTACCTTACCGAGTAGTTTGCCGCCGGATTCGTTTTTCTTCCCACCGTTTTTAAGAAGCGATACAAGTTGTTTTAATTCCATCACTGCTTTGTTATATTCGACCTCAATGTTATCGAGCGGCATATTGACAATGAGAATGATCTTTTGCCGTAAATGGTCAAAGGCAATGACTTTGTCAAAAAGCATCAAATCTACATCTTTGAAATGTTCCCGGTCTTCCACATCGCATTTTACGCTTGGTTCGCTGTAACCAAGATAATCATAGGAAAAATATCCGACAAGACCTCCTGTAAAGGAAGGAAGATAATCAAAGCGAGGACTTTTGTATTCTAAAAGAATTTGTCGGAGATAGTCGGCTGGATGTTCCGTTTTCACGTTTAGATTCCCAATCTTCATTTCGCCGTTCATACAAGTAATCTCTATTTGGGGATTAAAACCAAGGAATGTATATCTTCCCCATGTTTCGTTTGCCTGAGCAGATTCTAACATATAACAATGCGTAGATACATTTTTCAGTATCTTCATAGTTTCGATGGGTGTGGTAAAATCGGAAAGTATCTCACAACTCACAGGGAGCACGTTGTATTTCGGATCTGAAGCAATCCTTTTTATTTCAACTAAAGTTGGAAGAAATTTCATTTGCTGTACCTCCAAAATATAAAAAGTGGTTTGGTTGCGTTTGCATTTTGGCTTTAATCTTCTGTCAAAGTAGTTTCTTAAAAGCAAAAACGTCCTTGACAGAAATGTATTTTCTGTCAAGGACGAATAAAAACTTTTATCCGCGGTGCCACCTTGATTCATAAGAATGATCCTATGCGCTTAGCAGGATACCAACATATCCCTGGCAAATGACGTCTGCCTGCAACGTCGCAGAGTACTTTGTGAAATTCACATTTGACTGCGCCCTCGGCGGTCCATTTGACAATTTGTTTCTTACCTGACTCTCAGCAATACAGGTTCTCTGTAAAGGCATCATTGCCGTTATCTCCGCTTCAACGGTTTACTGTATTAAATTTTAAACAGTATAGTATATTTGATTTGCGATGTCAATGGATATTTACATAATTTGTTTAAATTGACCAAATGACTTAATTGCAAACTTAAATTCCACTTTGTAAGATTTTTTTGAAAAAAGTGATTCTTCGGTTGTTTCCATATAGCAGAAAACAGTATTTATTGGTATAATCGGAACAAAAGGATAGAACGATTGATATACGGAAAGGTATCCCAAACAAATACTGGCTTAAAAGTGTTCACTTTGGGTAAGGAAAAGAAAATTTTAAATTTTTGATCGTTGAATCTGGAATATATTTATGGCTTCGGCGATCGCAGTGACGAGAAAAGGCGCGGCGGTTGCGGTTCCGACGCGGGAGGAGGTAGAGGGGAGATTGAAACAGTTATGTGAAAGGAGGAAAATAAAATGCCGATCAAACTTGGGATCGTAGGAACGAACTTTATCAGCGATCGTCTCTGGCATGCGGTACAGTACGTTCCGGAAGTTGAAGTGTGCGCAGTGTATTCCAGACATCAGGAGACAGGGGATGCATTTGCCGCGAAATACGGTATTACACAGGTGTATACAGATTATGAATTGTTTCTGGAGTCAGATCTGGATGCGGTTTATATTGCGACGCCGACTTATGCGCATTGTCCGCAGACATTAAAAGCGTTGGAGCATGGGAAGCATGTTCTTTGCGAGAAGATCATGGCGGTCAACGCAAATGAGGCTGAGCAGATGATCGAATGTGCGAAGAAAAATCAGGTGATTCTGTTGGAAGCGATGCGTCCGGCATTCGATCCGGCGTATCAGTTGATCATGGAAAATCTGCCGAAGATCGGAAAGCTGCGGCGCGTGACCCTGGAATATTGCCAGTATTCTTCCAGATATGATAAATTCCGGCAAGGAGAGATCCTCAACGCATTTCGTCCCGAGCTTGCAAACGGCGCGATCATGGACATTGGTGTTTATCCGATCTATATGCTTGTGCAGTTGTTTGGGATGCCGAAAGACATAAAATCATTTTCGACGAAGCTGGAAAATGGTTTTGAGGGAGACGGCATTGTGCTGATGCAGTATGAAGAAATGGTGGCGGAGGCTGTGTATTCAAAGATTACAGAATCTGTCAATCCATCCGTTTTCCTTGGGGAAGACGGCGCGATCGTTCTGGATCATGTCGGTGTTCCCGAAAAGATTGAAATTCGTTACAGAGACGGGCGCACGGAAGAAATCCCATATCAGACAACAGCGGAGAGAGAAGACGGACGTGGGGATAATATGCAGTTTGAGGTGGCGGGATTTGCATGTCTGATCCGGGAGAAGAACGTGGAGCATCCGTATCTTCAGCATACGCTCCATACACTTCAGATTGCAGATGAAGCAAGAAAGCAGAATGGGATTGTATTTGATGCGGATTTGGTGCTATAATAATAGTTACTGGGAATAAAGATACCAGACGGATTGTTCCGCATTTCATGCTCTCACAATCCGCCCCCTAATTCGGATATCGCGGGGCATAAGCCCCGCTTTTAACCTCATTAGGGGGGCGGGGCATAAAGGCATAAAAACACTTGTGTGCAAGCACATCGTGTTTTATGACCTTTTGCCCCTGGTATCATTGAACTTTCGTAGAAATCAGGAAGAAAGAGTTAAAGGAGAATTTCAAAATGGAACTAGTAACTGTGCGTGAATTATTTAAAAACAGAGAACAATATTTGGATCAGAAGATCACGGTCGGCGGCTGGATCCGCAGCATCCGTGATTCAAAGACATTTGGATTCATCGTGGTAAATGACGGATCTTATTTTGAGCCGCTTCAGATCGTTTACCATGATACGATGGACAACTTTCAGGAGATTTCCAAACAGAATGTGGGTGCGGCAATCGTTGTGACCGGAACACTTGTGGCAACGCCGCAGGCGAAACAGCCGTTTGAGATTCAGGCAGATGAAGTTGTGGTGGAAGGCGCTTCCGCACCGGATTATCCGCTTCAGAAGAAACGTCATAGTTTCGAATATCTCAGATCTATTTCGCATCTGCGTCCGAGAACCAATACATTTCAGGCAGTATTCCGCGTGCGCTCTCTGGCGGCATATGCGATCCACCGCTTTTTCCAGGAGAGGGGATTTGTGTATGTGCACACTCCGCTGATCACCGGAAGCGACTGCGAGGGTGCGGGAGAGATGTTCCGTGTAACGACGCTGGATATGGAGAATCTTCCGAAAAACGAAGACGGAAGCATCGATTACAGTCAGGATTTCTTTGGAAAAGAGACCAACCTGACGGTAAGCGGACAGTTGAACGGCGAGACCTATGCGCAGGCATTCCGCAGTATTTATACATTCGGTCCGACGTTCCGTGCAGAGAACTCTAACACGACACGTCATGCGGCCGAGTTCTGGATGATCGAGCCGGAGATCGCATTTGCGGATCTTGACGATAACATGGAGCTGGCGGAAGCAATGCTCAAATATGTGATCAGCTATGTGATGGAAGAGGCGCCGGAAGAGATGAACTTCTTCAACTCTTTTGTGGACAAGGGATTGATTGATCGCCTGAAAAATGTCGTAGAGTCTGATTTTGCAAGAGTGACTTATACGGAAGCAGTAGAACTTCTGGAGAAGAACAACGATAAATTTGAATATAAAGTACATTGGGGATGCGATCTGCAGACAGAGCATGAGCGTTATCTGACAGAAGAGATCTTCAAACGCCCGGTATTTGTAACCGATTATCCGAAAGAAATCAAAGCATTTTATATGAAACTGAACGATGACGGAAAGACCGTTGCGGCAGTCGATTGTCTTGTTCCGGGAATCGGAGAGATCATCGGAGGAAGCCAGAGAGAGGATGATTACGAGAAACTGCGCGGAAGAATGCAGGAGCTCGGACTCAACGAAGAAGAGTACGGATTCTATCTGGATCTGCGCAAATATGGTTCCACACGTCATGCAGGATTCGGACTTGGATTTGAGCGCTGCGTGATGTATTTGACAGGAATGTCCAACATCCGTGACGTGATCCCGTTCCCGAGAACTGTAAACAACTGCGAGTTATAAGATACCGAACAGACAACGAACGCAAAGAGGGATACAGGCGGGAAGTGCAAAGAGTGAATTGGGCGAGGGTACTTCAAAGGCGGAATGCTGCTTTTGGAGTGCCCCGTTTCTTTTTTGGGGTGTCATGCACGCATTAAAGTCCGGAGGACGGTTTCATGTCAGTGGACAAGGCGTTTTTGTTTTTCCATGATCCGCCGCCGTTGGAGTATGTTCATAAAAGGGGAGTGAAACATGAGATTTATTCATATTGCAGACGTACATCTGGGAGCGGAACCGGAGGCGGGAACGGCATACAGTAAGAGACGACCGGATGAATTATGGGAGACCTTTTCCGAGGTGGTATCATTGTGTGAGCAGGAACAGACAGATCTGCTTCTGATCGCGGGGGATCTGTTCCACCGTCAGCCGCTGCTCCGGGAATTGAAAGAAGTGGATTATTTATTTTCAAAACTGACGCATACGGAAGTGGTTCTGATCGCAGGAAATCATGATCATATCCGAAAAGATTCGTATTATCGTACATTTTCATGGAGTGAAAATGTACATCCGCTGTTTGGAAACAGACCTCAGTATCTTGTGCTGGAACATCTGGACACGGCGGTTTACGGATTCAGCTATGAGGCGAAAGAGATTTTGGAACCGCGTTATGACGGACTTTGTGCGCAAAAAAAAGCGGGGATTGAGATACTGCTTGCACATGGAGGGGATGAGAAGCATATTCCGATCAATGGAAATGCACTTAAACGAAGCGGGTTTGATTATGTGGCGCTGGGACATATCCACAAGCCGCAGATTGTCGTCAAAGGGATGGCGGCATATGCGGGCGCGTTGGAGCCGACCGATAAAAATGATACCGGAAAACATGGGTTTATCCGTGGAGAGATCCGGGGCGGAGAGACGAGGATTTCTTTTGTACCGTTTGCAAAGCGGGAATATCTGCATCTTGCGCTGAATGTGGACAAAATGATGACGGCGCGGAGCGTGATGGACCGGATTTTGGAAATGATAAAAGAGAGGGGAGCGGAAAACCTTTATAAATTTACTTTGAAAGGTTTTCGTGACCCGGAGCTTATCTTTGAACGGGAATGGGACGAAGTTTCAGGCAATATTCTGGAAATTGTGGACGAGACGGTTCCGGCATATGATTTTCGGAAGATCCGCGAGGAAAACCGGAGCAATCTGATCGGGCGGTACATCGAATCTTTTGAGGACTGCGTGCCGGAGAGTATTGAGTGGCAGGCGTTGTGCGAGGGCGTACAGGCGTTGATGGAAAGCAGGGGTGGAATGTGATGAGGATCAGGGAACTGCATTTGATGAATTTCGGAAAATTCACAGACACCCATATTTACTTTCCGGGGCAGCTTCATGTGATCTTCGGAGAAAATGAATACGGAAAATCGACGATCTATGCGTTTATCAAAGCCATGCTGTTCGGATTGGAGAGAGGGAAAGGACGAGCTGCAAAGAATGATACATTTTCACGTTATGAGCCTTGGGAGAATCCGAATTATTATGCGGGGATGATGCGGTTCACATGCGGTGGACGTAATTTTCGTCTGGAACGGCATTTTGACAGATATCATAAATCTGCAGAACTCATTTGCGAGGACGACGGAGAAGAGCTGTCGGTTGAAAATGGCGATCTGGAGATGCTTCTGGGCGGGATCGGCGAAGCAAGTTTTGAAAATACGGCGGCGATCGGTCGTTTAAGCGCTAAGCCGGGACAGGATCTGGCGGCAGAACTGAAAAATTTTGCGGCAAATTATTATGAGACCGGAAGTGGTGAGATCGATCTTTCCGGGGCGTTGGAGCGTCTGAAGATCCGGGCGCGGGAAGTACAGAGGGAGCAGAAGAAACTTCAGGAAGCGCGGGAACAGAAGATAAGGAAGACGGAAGACCGGATCGGTTATGTGGAAGACGAGACGGAACGTCTGCAAAAAGAGATTGCGGATGCACGGGAGCATCTGGCGGCAGAAGAAGAGAAACGAAGAGCGGCGGTTTACCGGGCAGAGCAGGAAAAAAACACACAGCAGAGGGAAGATCCGCGGAGCAGGGAACGGCAGATGGCTGAGCAGAAGAGAACTGCACGGCAGAGAACGGCGAAACGGGCAGGCAGCATTCTGGCGCTGCTCGGGATCCTGCTTCTTCTCAGCGGATGGATGCTGCACTTTCCGACGGCTGTGATCGGGGCGGCTGTCGGTATTTTTGCGGGCGGGATCGGCTGTCTGTTGTGGGGGTATCTTTCTTTGGGGTGTCCATCTGATGCGTGGGAACGCACCTATCCGAAAGCGGCGGAGCAGAAAACGGAAGAGCAGAAAGAGCCAGACCGGGATGCGGCAGACAGAGAAGCGTTGGAAGAGCGCGTGTATAAATTAAAATGGAAGATCGAGCAGAAACAAAGCGACCTGAAAGAGAAACAGGTTTTGAAAAATAATCTGGAGGAGCAGCTTCGGGAAGAGGAAATGCGCTCGTCTGCGGAGAAAAAGCTGGATCGTACATTGGATGCATTGGAACTTGCGGGCGAACATCTGAAAGATGCGGCACATGGAATGAGCGACCGGTTCGGCGAGCAGCTGAACAGACATGCGTCGGAGATCTTAAGTGAGATCACCGACGGGAAGTATGGCAGACTGTTTGTGGAAGATGGTTTGGAACTGTCAGTGTACAGTGAGGGAAAACGGCTTCCGGCAGAGCGTTTAAGCCGCGGGACGATCGAACAGATCTATTTTTCCCTGCGGATGGCTGCGCTGGATCTGATGTATGAGGAAGAAATCCCGCTTATTTTGGACGATGCATTTTCCAGTTACGACGAAAAAAGATTAAAATCTGCGCTGAAATGGTTGAGCAGACAACCAAGACAGGTTATAATATTTAGTTGCCAAAAACGAGAAGAAGAAATCATCAAAATGTTCTGAGGAAAGGAAGAAAACAGATGAAGATCACGCTGCCGGCAAAAGTGACGGAAATTATTGAAAATTTGCAGATGCACGGATATGAAGCATATGCCGTGGGTGGATGCGTCCGGGATTCCATTCTCGCAAAACGTCCGGAAGACTGGGACATTACGACTTCCGCAAAGCCGGAAGAGATAAAAAAGCTGTTCCGCAGGACGGTCGATACCGGGATTGAGCATGGAACGGTGACTGTACTTTTGGGAAAAGACAGTTTTGAGGTGACAACGTACCGGATCGACGGACTTTATGAAGACGGCCGGCATCCGAAAGAGGTTGTCTTTACGAATAAATTAGAAGAAGATCTGCGGCGCAGGGATTTCACGATCAATGCGATGGCGTATAACGATGAAGTGCGGCTTGTCGATGTATTCGGCGGGATGAAAGATCTGAATCACCATCTGATCCGCTGTGTCGGAGACCCGATGGAACGTTTTTCGGAAGATGCGCTCCGGATTCTGCGTGCAGTACGTTTCTCCGCGCAGCTTGCGTTTCCGATCGAGCCGGAGACGGCGGAAGCGATCCGGAAACTTGCGCCGACTTTGGAACGGATCAGTGCGGAGCGTATCCAGACGGAACTGGTGAAATTGCTCGTATCCGCTCATCCGGAACGGATTCAGGATGCGTATGAACTGGGGATCACAAAAGTGATCCTGCCGGAATGGGATGCAATGGTCGGCGTGGCGCAGAATACGCCGCATCACAAATATGACGTGGCGGAACATACGCTGCATGCGATCAAGAGCGTCAAGAGGGATAAGATCCTCAGACTTACGATGTTGTTCCATGATATGGGAAAACCGGCGATGAAGACGACCGATGAAAAGGGACGGGATCATTTTAAAGGGCATGCGCTCGTAAGTGAAGAACTTGCGCGCTCCGTGATGCGCCGTCTGAAATTTGACAACGATACGATCAAAAAGGTGACGAAGCTGGTCTGCTATCACGATTACCGGATCGAAGCGACGCCACAGAATGTGCGCCGCGCAATGAACCGGATCGGAGTGGACTTGTTCCCGTATTATCTCGCCGTGCGTATGGCGGATGTCAAAGCACAGAGTCCGTACCGTAAAAAAGAGAAGATCGAGAATATCATCGAGATGCGGGAGATTTATCAGGAAACATTGATCAGCGGACATTGCGTGAACCTGCGCGGTCTGGCAGTTACCGGAAAAGATCTGATGCAGCTCGGCATGGAGCCCGGACGGAAACTCGGCAGTATGCTGAACGAACTGCTGGAATGGGTCATCGACGAACCGGAATGCAATAAGAAAGAACTTTTGTGTGAATATGTAAAAGAAAGATTAGGGCTTTAGCATACTTTGGCTGCCCGCCTCATAGATTGAAAAGAGTTAAGAATCGTAGAAATGCAGGGGGCAGCCATGAGAGAGTATGAATTGGAAATTTTAAATCAGTATGACATTGAGATAATCAGCACCCGCAAAGTAAGGGGTGCGTTTTTTTGCGAAACAAACGAGGGATTGATGCTGCTGAAAGAGGCAGGCATCTCCGACGGGCGTGCGCTTCTGCTGTATCAGTTACTTCGTCAACTTTCGGGGAGCGGGTATGAAAATGTGGATCTTCCGATATTTACAAAAGAACAGGAGCTGATCAGTACGTCGAGGGACGGAACACGTTATATGCTGAAACATTGGTTCGGCGGTCGGGAATGTGATGTTCGCAGGGAGGGGGATGTACTGGAAGCTGTACGGAATCTGAGTCTGCTCCATCAAAAGATGCGCTGGGAACCGGATCCGGAAGATGACGCTGCAGATCCGGCAACGGGAGAAGCTTTGTGTGAAGACGGGACGCAGGCAGCAGAAAACGTGAAGATGCCGCCGGCAGGAAGACATTTGAGAGAAGAATTTTTATGTCATACAAGAGAGTTGAAAAAAGTGCGTGCGTTTATCCGGAAGCGGAGAAATAAAGGAAAGTTTGAAGCACTGTTCTTACAACATTTTGAAAAAATGATCCGGCTGGCGACGCGGGCGGCGGAGCAGCTGGAAACTTCCGGATATGAAACGTTATACGAGCAGAGTATCTGCGGGAAACGACTGGTCCACGGGGATTATAATTATCACAATGTATTGATGCCGGCGGGCGTACACGGAACGTCAGACGGATGGGGATGCAGGGAACGGGTCGCGACAACGGGCTTTGAGCATTTCCGGATGGATGTGCAGGTGCTGGATCTGTATTATTTTCTGCGGAAAGTCATGGAGAAACATCACTGGGATGTAAAATTCGGCGATGCGATGCTGGAAATGTACAGCCGGATCCGTCCGCTCAGTCAGGCGGAGATCGAATATATTTCGCTGAAACTGATCTATCCGGAGAAATTCTGGAAAGTTGCAAATGCCTACTACCAATCCAATAAAGCGTGGATTCCGGAGAAAAGTGTGGAGAAGCTGGAAACGGCGATCCGGCAGACCGAAGAAAAAATGCGGTTTGTTGAGCAGATATTTGCTTTTCATTTGTGAATGCCTGTTGTATAATGGAAACATACTATTTTGGCAGGAGGTATACACAATGGAATACAAAGAACGATATGAAGAATGGCTCTCCAATCCTTATTTTGACACGGCGACAAAGGCAGAGTTAGAGAGTATCAAAGATGACGAGAACGAGATCAAAGAGCGTTTTTATACAGACCTTGAGTTTGGAACGGCCGGTCTTCGCGGGATCATCGGAGCAGGAACGAACCGGATGAACATTTACACGGTGCGGAAAGCAACGCAGGGACTTGCCAATTATATCCACAAAAGCGGCAACGCACAGAAAGGCGTGGCAGTCGCTTATGATTCCCGCCGGATGTCTCCGGAATTTGCAGACGAGGCGGCGCTTTGTCTGGCGGCAAACGGGATCAAAGCCTATGTGTTTGAATCTCTGAGACCGACGCCGGAACTTTCTTATGCCGTGAGAAAGCTTGGCTGTATCGCCGGGATCAATATCACCGCAAGTCACAATCCACCGGAGTATAACGGATACAAAGTATACTGGGAGGACGGCGCGCAGATCACACCGCCGCATGATAAGGGGATCATGGACGATGTCAAGGCGATCGAAGATTACACGACGATGAAGACGATGTCTCTTGACGCGGCAAAAGAAGCGGGACTGTACGAGACGATCGGAGCAGAGATCGACGACGCGTATATTGCGGAACTGAAAACACAGGTGCTTCATCAGGATGCGATCGATGCAGTCGGAAAAGATCTGAAGATCGTGTACACACCGCTTCACGGAACCGGCAATATCCCGGCGCGTCGTATTTTGAAAGAACTTGGTTTTGAGAATGTATACGTTGTCAAAGAACAGGAACTGCCGGACGGCGAATTCCCGACTGTTTCCTATCCGAACCCGGAAGCGGCGGAAGCATTCGATCTTGGTCTGAAGCTGGCGAAAGAAGTGGATGCGGATATCGTGCTGGCGACAGATCCGGATGCAGATCGTCTCGGCGTTCGTGTGAAAGACAAAGACGGAGAATATCATACATTGACAGGAAATATGTCCGGCTGCCTGCTGGCGGATTATGAGATCGGACAGAGAAAAGCGCTGAAAGGACTGCCGGATGACGGATATCTGATCAAGACGATCGTGACGTCCAACATGGCGGATGCGATCGCGAAGTATTACAACGCAGGATTGATCGAGTGTCTGACCGGATTTAAGTATATCGGACAGCAGATCCTTGGATTTGAGACGACCGGAAAAGGAAACTACCTGTTCGGATTTGAGGAAAGCTACGGCTGCCTGATCGGAACACATGCGCGCGACAAAGATGCGATCGTGGCAACGATGGCGTTGTGCGAAGCCGCAGCTTACTATAAGACAAAAGGCATGAACCTTTGGGATGCGATGATCGAACTCTATGAGCGTTACGGATATTACAAAGACGATATCCAGTCCATCACGTTAAAGGGAATCGAGGGACTTGCAAAGATTCAGGAGATTCTGGAGACGCTGCGTAAAAATCCTCCGGCAGAGATCGCAGGATATAAAGTGCTGAAAGCAAGGGACTACAAGACCGACGAGATCAAAGATATGGAGACGGGAGAAGTGACCGGAACAGGTCTTCCGAATTCCAACGTCCTTTATTACGATCTGACAGACGACGCATGGCTGTGCGTAAGACCGTCCGGTACAGAACCGAAAGTCAAATTCTATTACGGCGTAAAGGGAACTTCTCTGGAGGATGCCGACGCGAAATCTGCCGATATGGGGAAAGAAGTCCTCGCGATGATCGACCGGATGATGTAGAATCTGCTCAGAAACCGCTAAAAACCGCTGAAAACGTGGAAATATCTTGACAAAGATATATGAAACAGGTATAACAGTATTTAAAGGTAAAGTCATGCCGTACGCAAGGACATGCCTTTATGAATGAGTCAGAATATGAATATTCTACTACAATAAAGAGGAGGATTTATCCATGAACAAGACAGAGTTTATCGCAGCAGTAGCAGAGAATGCAGACATCTCTAAAAAGGACGCAGAGAAAGCGATCAAGGCTTTCGCTGATGTAGTTACAGAAGAATTGAAGAAGGGTGAGAAAGTTCAGCTCGTTGGATTCGGAACATTCGAAGTTTCCGAGAGAGCTGCAAGAGAGGGAAGAAACCCGCAGACAGGCAAGACTATGAAGATTGCTGCATGCAAAGCTCCGAAGTTCAAAGCAGGAAAAGCATTGAAAGATGCTGTAAACGAGTAATCAGAGATTATCAGAACGGAAGATAAACAAAAGCAGGGGACTTGCCCCTGCTTTTCTTTTAACATAGGCAGCGCTTTTCCGGCGGATAGCGGGCGGAAATATACAGGCAGACATATCCGGAAAAAGGAAAACGGATATAGGAATCAGAAGAAACAGGAGGAAAGAAGAATCATGAGACTGGATAAGTTTTTAAAAGTGTCCCGGCTGATCAAACGGAGAACGGTAGCCAATGAAGCATGTGACGCAGGACGGGTGTTGGTCAACGGCAAACCGGCGAAAGCGTCCGTGAAAGTGAAGATCGGCGATGTGATCGAAATTCAGTTCGGAACAAAGACGGTAAAAGTGGAAGTTCTGGATCTGCAGGACACGACCAAAAAAGAAGAAGCGAAAGATCTGTTCCGCTATTTATAAGCTACATAGCGTCAGTGTACACAGGGAAATCCGCGGCAAAGGGAAATACGCGTTATGGGATTTGCGCTTCGTCGACCGTTTTCCCCATGTACACCGACACCGGAGATAACATAAAACCGGATCTCCCGTCATATACATAGGAAAGGTATGAAAACAAAGGGGGATTTGGGATGGAAGAGCGGCAGATTGCGAAGACGCACAAATTGGTGATCAATAATAGAAAGACAAGTATGGTGACAGGGGTGCTGGATGTACTTTCGTTTGATCTGAACGAGATTTTGCTGGAGACGGAGCAGGGAATGCTGATGGTAAAAGGCACGGATCTGCATGTGAACCGGCTCAGTGTGGAGAAAGGGGAAGTTGATCTGTCGGGAAATATCGACAGCATAGCCTATTCCAATACAAGTCAGGTCAATCGTTCCAACGATAATTTTTTTGCAAAATTATTCCGGTAGGCGATGGGGATGATGCTTGGAATCGGAAAAGAGGCGAGTATATTCCTCTACGCAGTCCTGACCGGAGTGGTGACATTTTCCGCCTATCAGATCCTTGTCCTTTTTAGAAAATTGATCCCGCACCACATCGCAGCGGTCAATGCGGAAGATTTTTTGTATTGGCTCGGAATCAGCGCCTACATATTTCGGCAAATGTATCAGACAACATATGGAAGTATACGCTGGTTTTTCGTGCTTGGTGTCGCAGTTGGAAATATCCTGGCATATTTTATCAAAATTTTCTTGAAAAAAACAATGTCAAAATGGAAGAAAGCCCTTGAAAAACGAAGACAAAACCGATAGAATGAAAGTTATAGGCAGGGGAACCTATGAATGGATTGATAAGTTGGGTGAGTACAGATGGATCGTAGGAAAAACGAAACGAGGCGGAAGAAGCGTAAGAGTTCCGTGTTTGGACAGCATAGGCGGAGCGTGCTGATCGTATGCTCGATTTTAGTCATGCTGACGGGCGTGTTGTCGGTGAATGCAGTGAGCCTGTATGGAAAGAAGCGGCTTTACAGCCAGCAGGAAGCGGAGCTTCGCGCGCAGATATCGGAAGAGCAGGCGCGTGCGGAGGAAGTGAAAGCATATGAAGAATATGTCAAGACAGACGAGTATATCAAAGATGTCGCAGAAGAAAAGCTGGGACTGGTAGACCCGAACGAGATCATATTTAAACCCGCAGAATAGAGCGGGCGTTACGAAAGAGAAACTCTGGGAGAAATTCCCGGAGTTTTTTTATTGAGCAGGATACATCCTGACCAATAAAAAACACAACCGAAAATCGGGACGGGAGGAGTCGGAAAATGGATGTGGGACAAGTATTACATACCAGCCCGTATGTGACACAGATCGAGAAGCTTGCGGATTCGATGAAGCAGCTTACAAACACATTTCTCAGGATGGAAGAAAAGAAGAAAGCGTTTACCGAAGATGAAGTCGAGCGGATGTTTGACTGTGTGAAAGAAAAGGTATGCAGACAATGTGAAAAATGTTCCTGGTGCTGGGGAGAAAATTTTGTGCGGACGTATCAGATGGGATATGAGATCCTTTCTGCAGTAGATCGGTATGGAAATGAACTGAATACTGAGACAAAACGACGGCTGCAGCAGTGCTGTGTCAAAGCGCCGCGTTTTCTGCGGGAAATACTGGAAGCATTTCATGAGGCAAGGCAGAATATGATGTGGGTGAACCGTATTGCCCAGAGCCGGGAGGGCTGCGCGTTGCAGATGGACACGTTTGCAGATCTGATCCGGATTTCCGCAAAAGAGTTGGAGGACAGTATGTTTACCGACGAACGGCTGTCGAAAAGGATCACGGCGAATCTGAAACGGCGCGGCGTGCGGGTTCTGAACACCAATTTCTTTATGAACAAAGAGGGAAAGTATGAGGTGCATGTCACTGCCCGCTCGTTGAAAGAACAGTATGTGACAGTGAAAGAAGTAGCAAAAGAAGTTTCCTCGGCAATGGGGCGGAGGCTCGTGCCGGAGGGAACCCAGTCGCAAATGCTCGGGAAAGAGTATGCGACGGTGATCTGTCTGGAGGGACCGCGCTATTATACGCTGCATGGCGTGGCGAGGATCGGGAAAGGCAGCAGTCAGATCTCCGGGGACAATTTTATGATGGCAAATCTTCAGGGTGGCAGGCAGAGCGCGGCGCTCTCCGACGGAATGGGATCGGGCGTGCGGGCATGCAGGGAGAGTACCAGAGTGATCGAACTTCTGGAAGAACTGCTGGAAGCAGGATTTCCGGAAAAGGCGGCGATCCAGATGATCAACACGACGCTTGTACTGGGGCGTGAGGAAATCCATTATTCTACGGTGGATCTCAGTGTCTTCGATCTGTATACCGGGGAATGTGAATTTATTAAGGCGGGGGCTTCGGCTACATTTATCAAGCGAAAAGATAAAGTAGAACATTTAAGTTCCACAAGTCTTCCGATCGGAGTGGTACACAAGCTGGAACTCGATTCCGTCAAACGAACGTTGAAAGACGGCGATTTTGTGATCATGGTGACGGATGGGGTGATGGATGCGCTGCCGACCGGAGAACAGGATGTGCTGCTGGAAACGATCATTCAGGGAACGTCGATGATCAACCCGAAAGAGTTTGCAAATCACATTTTACAACAGGTACAGAATTGGAGTGAAGAACCGCCGCAGGATGATATGACGGTTCTGGTGATCGGAGTATGGGAAAAATGAACGCACATCTTGCAATTTCTTACAAAGTTGCGTTATAGTTTACATATGAAAACGATAAAAGCATATATTCAAAAATATCATATGATCGAAAGCGGAGACAGGATTGTGGCAGGTATATCGGGAGGTGCAGATTCGGTATGCCTGTTTTTCGTGCTTCTGGAGCTCCAAAAAGAAATGGATTTTGCATTTTATGCGGTACACATCAACCACGGATACCGCGGGGAGGCATCCGACCGGGATGAACAGTTTGTCCGTGATCTCTGTGAAAAATATGGCGTGCCGCTGCAGGTTTTTTCGGTGGATCTGGAATCAACGGCAAAAAAGAGGAAACAATCTCTGGAGGAAGCAGGGCGGGAGATCCGCAGGGGATTGTTTGAAAAGGAAATGCAGAGCAGGAACGCCTGCAAAATCGCGCTGGCGCACCATGAAAATGACAATGCCGAGACATTTTTGTGGAATCTGTGCCGCGGATGCGGACTGCATGGATTGGGCGGGATCCGTCCGGTCAACGGCGTCTATATCCGTCCGCTTCTCGGAATGACGCGGGGAGAAATCGAAATATTTCTTCAAAAACGGCAGCAGCCTTATTGTACGGACGCGACGAATCTGGAAACCGACTATACGCGGAACAAACTGCGGCATCTCGTGCTTCCGGTGCTGGAGGAGCAGATCAACCGGCAGACGATCCGGCATATGAATACGACGATGGAGGAACTCCGGGAGCTGGACGATTATGTGGAGATGCAGGTCGAAGCAGCGTATCGGGTGTGTGTGGAAAAAGAATCGGACGAAATCTGTCTGATCCGGAAAGAGCCGCTTTCGCAGTATCCGGAATTGCTGCAGAACAAGGTGATCTTCCGATGCCTGACAGAAACCGCGGCAACGCAGAAAAATCTGGGGCGTGTGCATGTGGAAGATGTGCGTGCGTTGTTGGAAAAACAGCCCGGACGCTGTCTGGATCTTCCGGCGCGCGTGCGCGCAGTGCGCGAGTACGAGGGCGTACGCCTGAAAAAAATCCGGTACGAAGAAGAACAGCCTGTAAAAGAACGGCGCGCGGAACAAACTACAGTTTGTCTGACAATTCCGGGAACAACGGTTCTGCCGGAACAAAATCTGAAAGTGACCTGCCGGATCCTGGAAAAAAATCCGTTGTCGGAGGGGACAGATATTCCGCAAAAAACCTACACGAAATGGTTTGACTATGATATAATAAAAAAGTGTCTGCATATCAGGACGCGTCAAAGCGGCGACTGGATCACCGTGGACGGTGCAGGACACCGGCAGAAATTGAAGTCCTGGTTTGTAAATGAGAAAATCCCGTACAAACAACGGGAAGAAATCCCACTGATCGCAGAGGGGAACCAGATCGTATGGATCCTGGGATACCGGATGGGCAGTGCATACCGGATCAGCAGTGAAACGAAGAGGATCCTGCAGATCGATGTAGAGAAAATGAAGTCAACGGAGGAAAAGAAAAATGGCTGAAACAATACGCGTATTGGTATCGGAAGAAGATGTAGACAAAAGAATTATGGAGCTCGGAAAGAAAATAAGCGAAGACTATGCCGGCAAACAGGTACATTTGATCTGTGTGCTGAAAGGCGGCGTGTTCTTTATGTGCGAACTGGCAAAACGGATCACCGTGCCGGTTTCTATGGATTTTATGTGTGTCAGCAGTTATGGTGACGGAACCACCTCCAGCGGAGTCGTTCGGATCGCGAAAGATCTGGATGAAGCGATCGAGGGGAAAGACGTATTGATCGTGGAGGACATCATTGATTCGGGAAGAACGTTATATTACCTGATCGACATTTTGAAAAAACGCAATCCGAAGAGCATCCATCTGTGTACACTGCTGGATAAGCCGGAGCGCAGAGAGCGTGATGTGAAAGTAGATTATGTGGGATTCGAGATCCCGGATGAGTTCGTAGTCGGCTATGGTCTGGACTACGCACAGAAATACAGAAATCTTCCATACATCGGAGTGGTGGAAGGTCTGGAATAGGAAGGAGTATCAGGCTTTGAATAAAGACAGCAAAAACAGGGGATTTAACGGTGTTCCGTTCCTGATGTTTATTGTGATCGTATTTGGATCGCTTTGGTTCATGGGGAAAATGCAGCAGCAGGGACAGGAGATCACCTACACCCAGTTTGTTCAGGAAGTGGAAAGCGACAATGTGGCGGATCTGACGATCTCTCAGAACAAGACGGCGCCCACCGGTGTGGTTACGATCACATTAAAAGACAGCGGAGCTGTAAGGCGGGTGTATGTATCCGATGTCAATGAGATTCAGGATATGCTTGAAAAAGAGGGAGTATCCAATTACCGGCTGCTGAATGTGCACGAAGATACATGGATGACAACGATCCTGCTTCCGGTACTGATCACGATGGTCGGCGTATTTTTACTTTTTATGCTGATGAACCGCCAGAATGGCGGAGGCAACGCCAAGGCAATGAATTTCGGGAAGAGCCGTGCGAAAATGAGTTCGCCGGATGAGCAGAAAGTGACATTTGCACAGGTTGCCGGACTACGGGAGGAAAAAGAAGAGCTGGAGGAGATCGTAGATTTCCTGAAAGCGCCGAAGAAATATATCCAGGTCGGAGCGCGGATCCCGAAAGGCGTACTTTTAGAGGGACCTCCGGGAACCGGTAAGACGTTGCTTGCGAAAGCGGTCGCAGGAGAAGCGGGCGTTCCGTTTTTCAGTATTTCCGGTTCGGATTTTGTGGAGATGTTTGTCGGTGTTGGCGCGTCTCGTGTCCGCGATCTGTTTCAGGATGCCAAGAGAAATGCGCCGTGTATCATCTTTATCGATGAGATCGACGCTGTGGCGAGAAGACGAGGCAGCGGTCTGGGCGGCGGACATGACGAGCGTGAGCAGACGCTGAACCAGCTGCTTGTCGAGATGGATGGATTCGGCGTCAACGAGGGCATTATCGTTATGGCGGCGACAAACCGGAAAGATATTCTGGATCCTGCGATCCTGCGTCCGGGACGTTTCGACCGGAATGTGATCGTAGGACGACCGGATGTGGCAGGCAGAGAAGAAATCCTCAAAGTCCATTCCAAGAACAAACCGCTTGCGGAAGATGTAGATCTGAAGCAGATCGCGCAGACGACGGCAGGATTTACCGGAGCGGATCTGGAAAATCTGATGAATGAGGCGGCAATCCTGGCAGCAAAAGAGAACCGTGTATACTTACAGCAGGCGGATATCCGTCATGCATTTGTAAAAGTCGGGATCGGACCGGAGAAGAGAAGCCGTGTCGTATCGGAAAAAGAACGCCGGATCACAGCCTATCACGAGGCGGGACATGCGATCCTGTTCCATGTACTTCCGGACGTGGGACCGGTGTACAGTGTATCGATCGTTCCGACCGGCGGTGCGGGCGGCTATACGATGCCGCTTCCGGAAAAAGACGAGATGTTCAATACGAAAGGGCAGATGCTTCAGGAGATCACCGTTTCTCTCGGAGGACGTGTGGCAGAGGAAGAGATCTTCGACGATATTACGACAGGAGCTTCACAGGATATCAAACAGGCGACAGCGATCGCAAAATCGATGATCACGAAGTTTGGTATGTCAGAGCGGCTTGGTCTGATCAATTATGATAACGACAGCGATGAAGTGTTTATCGGACGGGACTTTGGTCATACATCCAGAGGATACGGAGAGAAAGTGGCGGGAACGATCGACGAAGAGGTGAAACGTATCGTCGACGAATGTTATGCGAAAGCGAGAAAGATCCTGCAGGAATATCATTCGGTTCTGGAATCCTGCGCGCAGCTTCTGCTGGAAAAAGAAAAGATCACGCGTAAGGAATTTGAAGCTCTTTTTGAAGAATAAAGAGTCAGGAGTCCTGTATTTTGACAGGAGGGATTTATGAATAGAAAAGCACTGTTTTGTGATGGGACTTCGTCGTATGTGATACCGGCAGAGCCCGAAAAAAATCAAAAAATCGTGCTGCGGTTTCGAACGGCAAAGGAAGACGTCTCAGGCGTCTTCCTTGTTGCAGAGGGAAGAGAAGAAATACAAATGGAAAAAGCGTCTTCCCGTGGGATATTTGATTATTATGAGACAACGTGGCAGTTAGAGGAAGAGACGTTTTGCTATTATTTTAAGATCGTCAGCGGAGATGAGGTCTGCTACTTTACCAGATATGGCGTCTCGGACAATTTGAACACATTCTATCAGTTCCGGATCGCGCCCGGATTTTCCACGCCGGACTGGGCAAAAGGCGCCGTGATGTATCAGATTTTCGTAGATCGTTTTTACAATGGCGATCCGACCAACGACGTGGAATCGCGGGAGTATATTTATATCGGCGCGCCGTGCGAGAAAGTGACGGACTGGGCAGAACCTCCAACGGCAATGGATGTGCGGCGGTTTTACGGCGGAGACTTGCAGGGTGTTCTTGAAAAACTGGATTATCTGCAGGAACTGGGGGTAGAGGTGGTCTACTTCAATCCGTTGTTTGTATCTCCGTCGAATCATAAATATGATATTCAGGATTATGATTATATCGATCCGCATTACGGACGGATCGTCAAAGACGGAGGCTCACCGCTTGCGGAGGGCGCGCAGGGCAACCGTGATGCGTCGATGTACCAGATCCGTACCGGGGCGAAAGAAAATCTGGAAGCAAGCAATGCATTGTTTGCGGAACTGGTGGAAGAGATGCACCGGCGCGGAATGCGCGTGATATTGGACGGAGTATTCAATCATTGTGGCTCGTTCAACAAATGGATGGATCGGGAGCTGATTTACGAAAGACAGGAAGCATACGAGAAAGGCGCGTATGTCAGCGCCGGAAGTCCGTATCGGGAGTTTTTCCGTTTTGAAGATGACAGAGATTCTTCATGGCCGTATAATGGAAGTTATGACGGCTGGTGGGGACATGATACATTACCGAAGCTGAATTATGAAGATTCAAGACGACTGGAAGATTATATCATCGGCATCGGGAAAAAATGGGTTTCGCCGCCGTATAATGTGGACGGGTGGCGTCTGGATGTGGCGGCGGATCTTGGATATTCCAATGAATACAATCATTTATTCTGGAAACGGTTCAGAAAAGAAGTAAAAGCTGTCCGTCCGGATGCGCTGATCCTCGCGGAACATTATGGAGACCCTGCGGAATGGCTGCAGGGAGACGAGTGGGACAGTGTCATGAATTATGATGCGTTTATGGAACCGCTGACCTGGTTTTTGACCGGGATGGAAAAGCACAGTGATGAACGGCGGATGGATCTTTGGGGGAATGCGGATAATTTTGTCGCGGCGATGGATCATTTTATGTCGTGCATGCTGACCCCATCTTTGCAGGTGGCGATGAATGAATTGTCCAATCATGACCATTCCCGGTTTCTGACGAGAACAAATCATATTGTCGGTCGTGTCGGAACGTTGGGAAGCAATGCGGCAAAAGAAGGAGTGAACCTGGCTGTCATGCGGGAGGCGGTCGCCGTCCAGATGACCTGGGTGGGATCGCCGACGATCTATTATGGAGACGAGGCAGGACTTTGCGGATTTACGGACCCGGACAACCGGAGGACGTATCCCTGGGGAAATGAGAATCGGGAACTGATCGAGTTTCACCGTGAAATGATCCGGATCCACAAGGAAGAACTTCCGCTGCGGTGCGGATCGATCTGTATGCTGTACTGGGAGAAGAATATTCTTGCCTACGGTCGGTTTCAGGGAGAGGAACAGATAGTTGTCGTTCTGAACAACAGCAAGGAACTGCGCGAACTGACGATTCCGGTATGGCGGGCGGAGGTTCCCGAGAACTGCCGGATGGAACGGCTGATGTATTCTTATGAAGAAGGATATACAACGATGCCGGATGAATATATAGTAGAGCACGGAGAAGCTGTGGTGATCATGGGCAGACATTCTGCCGCCGTGCTGAGAACGAAAAAGGAGAGATAAAAATGGCTGAGAAACCAAAGTATTACATTACAACTGCGATTGCTTATACATCAGGCAAACCGCATATCGGAAACACTTATGAGATCGTACTTGCGGACGCGATCGCAAGATATAAAAGAAGTCAGGGATATGACGTATTTTTCCAGACCGGAACAGACGAACATGGACAGAAGATCGAACTGAAAGCCGAGGAAGCGGGCATTTCTCCGAAACAGTTCGTGGACAATGTATCCTGCGAGATCAAACGGATCTGGGATCTGATGGACACATCTTATGACAAATTTGTCCGTACAACCGATGAGTACCATGAGAAACAGGTTCAGAAGATCTTTAAGAAACTTTACGATCAGGGCGATATTTACAAAGGACACTACGAGGGAATGTATTGTACGCCTTGCGAGTCTTTCTTTACGGAATCCCAGCTTGTAGACGGAAAATGTCCGGACTGCGGACGGGAAGTACAGCCGGCAAAAGAAGAGGCTTATTTCTTCAAAATGAGCAAATATGCGGATCGTTTGATTGAACATATCAACACACATCCGGAATTTATCCAGCCGGTATCAAGAAAGAATGAGATGATGAACAACTTCCTGCTCCCGGGACTGCAGGATCTGTGTGTGTCCAGAACATCTTTCAAATGGGGGATCCCGGTGGACTTTGATCCGAAACATGTTGTGTATGTATGGCTGGACGCTCTGACGAACTACATTACCGGAATCGGATATGACTGTGACGGAGAGAATACGGAGCAGTTTAAAAAAGACTGGCCGGCAGATCTGCATCTGATCGGAAAAGATATCATCCGCTTCCATACCATTTACTGGCCGATCTTTTTGATGGCGCTGGATCTGCCGCTCCCGAAACAGATTTTCGGACATCCGTGGCTTCTGCAGGGAGACGGAAAGATGAGCAAATCCAAAGGAAACGTATTGTATGCGGATGAACTGGTTGATTTCTTCGGTGTAGACGCGGTACGTTATTTTGTGCTTCATGAGATGCCGTTTGAAAACGACGGTGTGATCTCCTGGGAACTGATGGTAGAACGTATGAATTCCGATCTTGCCAATACGCTGGGAAATCTTGTGAACCGTACGGTTTCCATGACCAATAAATATTTCGGCGGAACTGTGACAGATAAGGGTGTGACAGAAGAAGTAGACGCGGACTTAAAAGCGGTGATGGAAAATGTGCCGAAACTGGTGGAAGACAAGATGGAAGAGCTACGTGTGGCGGATGCGATGACAGAAATCTTCAACCTGTTCAAACGCTGCAACAAATATATCGACGAGACCATGCCTTGGGTATTGGCAAAAGACGAGGCGAAGAAAGACCGTCTGGAAACTGTATTGTGGAACCTGATCCAGGGAATTTCCGCAGGCGCGGTACTTCTGGAATCCTTTATGCCATCTACAAGCAAGAAGATTTTAGAGCAGCTTGGCGGCGGACATGTGACTGATAAGCCGGAGATCCTGTTCCAGCGTCTGAATCTGAATGAAGTGATGGAGAAAGTGGAAGCGCTTCATCCGCAGAAAGACGAGACTTCCGAAGAAGAAAAAGCGGCAGAAGAAGAGGGAATCGATATCGAGGCTAAACCGGAGATCACATTCGATCAGTTCGGTGCAATGCAGTTTCAGGTAGGCGAGATCATCGCCTGTGAGGAAGTGAAAAAATCTAAAAAGCTGCTTTGTTCTCAGGTGAAGATCGGAAGTCAGGTAAAACAGATCGTTTCCGGAATCAAAGCACATTATACGGCAGAAGAAATGGTCGGCAAGAAAGTGATGGTGCTTGTGAATCTGAAACCGGCAAAACTGGCAGGCGTGCTGTCTGAGGGAATGCTTCTGTGTGCAGAAGACGCCGATGGAAACCTGGCGCTTATGACGCCGGAAAAACCGATGCCGTCCGGAGCGGAGATCTGCTAAATAAAAATGAGGTAAGAGGCTGTCATGTGCAGCTTCTTATTTTATTGTTTTGTTCGGAAGCGGGGAATGTACAGTTCTGTTGTCCAAGCGGAAAGACAGCTATTATGTGAACCGGATCTGTTTATCATAATAGGTTAAAATAACTGAAAAAAAGAAATAAAATATAAAGTTATAAAATAATAAAAATAAATATAAAAAATTACTTGACAATATAAAGGCTTGGTGCTATTATAAAGTCAATCCAAAAAAGAACTAAAAATCAGTTCCATAAAAGGATTACAGATGAGAGAATATGAAGAAAGATATTTTCTCAGATGTTTAAAATAAGCGATAAGGAGGCAAGGGTCCCATGGACAGCGTGATTTCAGTTACAATTCAATATGTCAGTGGTACGGTAAATGAAAGTTCCTGTGAAAAAGAGACCTTTACCGATCATAGATAAAGGCATCCGGAAAATCGAGAATGAAAAGGTTCATAATCGGAGTGTACAGAGTTCGGATGAAAAGTCAAACGATTGAACATTTACAGACGTATTGAATACAGTTGCCACAAACAACGAGATTTCCATAGATGTGTAAAGAAACATCGGCGGACTATCACTTCATAAAAACAGATCTTAGTTATAGAAAGAATAATTGAGTATGAGGTCAGGGTATTGAGCACAGTATCGTGGAATCGAAAGATTATAGAAAGAATAACTAATCGGATATGTTTAGAATATGAAGTTAATACCTGACTTTTCAGGAGAGACCACAAAAGAAGATAAGAAGTTCGTATTCGAGAAGTTGTGAGTTGAGAAGATTGGAAAAAGATCCGGTTTCATGAAAAGTGTAAGGATTTCGGTTGTAAAAAGTTGATATTGGAAGACAGGAGGTTTAGGAAGCAAGTCTTATCCTAATAACAGACTGGCGGATCAATAACAACGGTAAAGGTCTTACAGGAATCCAATCAATAGATTCCTCCGATTTATAAATAAATCAAAATGATAAAATTAAATAATAATTAAAATGCATCTTCAATATAGGTTGAGGATGCATTTTTTTGACAAGACGGGTGCATTATGGTAAACTATTGAAAGAATTATTGTTCGTTAAGGTTTTGTTGCCGGGCGCGCAGAAAGGGAAACTCTGTTTTACAGAGTATTCCGGATCTATTAAAATTTAAGTTGACGAGGTGAGCGCAGTGGACAAGTATGAATATAAGTTGAAGACAGAACAGATGCTTGAACTTATGGAAGACGGTGCATACGGAAAAGCCGCAGCAATTGCGGATACGATTGACTGGAGAAGAGTTCGTAATACAACGATGCTGGCGAATGTCAGTGATATTTATGAGAAGAACAGGGACTATCAGAAGAGTTATGAAGTTCTTAATATTGCCTATCATCGTGCGGAAGGGAGCAGAAAGATCGTTTCTCGTTTGTGTACGCTTGCACTGAAGACAAGGAATGTGGATGAAGCGATTGATTATTATGATGAATTTATTCAGATCGCTCCAAAAGATCCGAATCAGCATATTTTGAAATATCAGATTCTCCGTGCACAGCGTGCTCCGATCGAGCAGCAGATCCATGCATTGGAAGAATTTAAGAAAGCGGAGTACATCGAAGAGTGGGCGTATGAATTGGCGAAGCTTTATCAGGAAGCCGGTATGACAGCCGAGTGTCTGGAAGAGTGTGATGATCTGATTTTATGGTTCAGCGAGGGGAAGTACGTTTATCAGGCGATGGAATTAAAGATGCAGTATAAGCCGCTGACGCCGTCCCAGCAGGAAAAGTATGACCGCAGATATGAGAAAGTATCGGGAGAGACAGAAGAGATGCCGAACCTGATGGAATATCAGGCGGCTCAGGAAGCTGCTACACAGGCACAGGGGATTTCCGGTGGGAATGGTGCAGAAGCAGGGGGAGCAGGCGGAAGTTCCGGTACGACGGTCGGAGAGAACGAAGATACAGGAGAGACCGGAGCGGAAAGTACGTCTCAGGTTCGTGATGATCGTTTATCCGCAGACGGAGTAACGGAGGCAGCGGAGGAGCCGAAGCCGGCAAAGCGGAAGATCGGCAATACGATGAAGTTGGATGAGGCGCTCAGAAGTCTTTTGAATATTCATTTGAATGATGGAAATAATGAGGATAGTGATTCGCAGGCAGAAGAACCGATTGAAGAACAGACTGCGGATTTGAGCGAGTTAAAGGATGCGATTGAAGAGATAGAGTCGGTTGCCGATCTGGATCTGGCAGCCGAACTTTCGGAAAAACGGCGCATGGAAGCGGTGAAAGTAGATCCGGATCTTGAGGAATTGCGTCCGGAGCCGGAAGATGAGGAAGAACTCGAAGAGCCGGAAGAGCCGGAAGAGCCGGAAGAGCTTGAAGAAGCGGAAGTCTTGGAATCGGCTGAGGCGGAAGAATTGGAGCTTACAGAGGCGGAAGAGGTTGAAGAGTTTGAGGAAGCGGAAGTCTTGGAATTGGCTGAGGCGGAAGAATTGGAGCTTACAGAGGCGGAAGGGGTCGAAGAGCTTGAAGAAGCGGAGCCGGAATACACTTTTGATCCGGCAGAAGCAGAAGAATTATCAGAACCGGAAGATTTTGGGGAGAATATAGAACAAGAAGATCAAGGGGCAGTACAGACAGAAGCTGATGATAAGGAAGAAGAAATTCAGATTGAACCAAAAGATGTGGAAGATCTGGAAGAAATGGAAGAGTTCGATGAGGTATTTCTGTATGAGCCTGGAAAAGAGGAAGACATGAACGATAAGAAGAATGGCACGGTGCCGATTTTATCACCGGATATTCAGAGACTGATTGATGAGATCGAGGGGAATATCCCGGCATCAGAATCAATCATGCAGGAAGAAAAGAAAGCGGAGAAGAAAACGGTTTCTGTAAAACCGGAAGTGCTTGAGAACAGAGGCGCTGTGGCAGAAGAGCTTCGTATAGACGATGCGTCAGATGAATTTGAAGATTTTGATGACGTTCTGGATGAAGACGAATATGAAGACTTTGTAGAAGATGAAGACGAATATGTGCTTTCCGATGATGAGGCGGAAAGCTTCGAGGAAGATTTGCCAGAGGATTTTTCAGCAGATCTCGAGGAAGACTTTGCGGAGGAGTTGGAAGAAGAACCGGAAGAAGAGTTTGATGCGGAAGATGAGGGAGATACATTTTTCGAAGAGGAAGAAATTGAATATGCCGACGATGCAGAGGAATATGAAGATGATGTGGAGTCTGTGACAGCAGGTTTTGAAGAGGAATTCCGTCCGCATCAGAGAGCAGAGGGTGAGATTGACGACAGAGAGATTGAAGATGACGAAGAGGAAGAGATCAACCTGTTGTCGGCAACGACCCCGCTCAGCCGGAAAGAAACTGCAAAATTGATCGCAACAGGTAAGACGTCTCCGCTTCCGCTGGATGAGATCTCGGATGCATTATCTATTTCGGACACAGGATTTATTGTACATGGAAGATATGAGTTGAAATCACCGGATGGCAGAGAAAGAAGAGCAAGCCTGACAGATGAACAGAAGAAGCTGTTCTCTTACTTTGTACCGGTCCGTGGCATGAGCGAGCAGTTGGTTGACGTTCTGGAGCAGGATAAAAACTGTACCAATCGTCAGGGAAGTTCCCGTACAGGAAATCTGCTTATTATCGGAAATAAAGGAAACGGAAAAACAGTTCTGGCAGTTGACGTCGTGAAAGCAATCCAAAAACAGCGGAATATCCGCCAGGGAAAGGTTGCGATCGTTACCGGAGATTCTTTGAACAAAAAAAAGATCAGCGATATTTTCAGCAAATTGTATGGCGGTGCGCTGATCATTGAAAAAGCAGGAAAGATGAATGAAAAGACTGTTTCCCGTCTGAACAAGGCGATGGAACGTGATACCGGAGAACTGTTGCTCGTGCTTGAGGATCAGAGAAAGCCGCTGGATCGTCTCTTGAGTTCTAACAGAGAGTTCCGCAGAAAGTTTACGAGCCGTCTGGAGGTACCGATCTTCATCAATGATGAACTTGTTACATTTGGACAGACCTATGCACAGGAGAATGGATATCGGATTGACGAAATGGGTATGCTGGCGCTTTACAGCCGAATCGATGCCCTGCAGAGAGAAGATCATGCAGTGACCATTGCAGAAGTAAAAGAAGTGATGGATGAGGCGATGGCACATTCCCAGAAAGCGTCTGCGAAGAAATTGATGAAGCGTGTGTTTGGCAAGAATACAGATGATGCAGATCGTATTCTGCTGACAGAGAAAGATTTTAATATTTAATAATATTTACGAAAGTGCTGCTATATGGGGCGAAACCCGTATGGCAGCATTTTTTGTATAGAGGTGTGTCCAGCGAAACTGGACCACACTTGCCGGTGCAAGTCCGGCTTGCCCGAGACCTTGGCGACTGCTTACAATCCCGGAATGTGCCTTTTGGCACTTCCGGTGATTATCTGATCGGAAATTTCATCCGGTCAAATAAAAAATATTCCGGAGAACGCATTTCAAAGAAAATTCGGAGTAAAGAAAAATGGCTGTCAAGAGAAAAGATGGTAAAGGAAAAGGTTGGGAAAGTGAAAAAAAGCGTTTTGAATTGTGAAAAACTGACAAAAAGTTTGCTTGTTTTACAGTGTTTTCTCTTTTATTTTTAACATAAATAAAGTATAATGCTGGTATAAGAAAAATGAGCGGTGAGGTGCATTATGAAGACAAAAAAGAATGAAGAGAAGAAAAAGCTGCAGCCTTTTGAGATAGGAGAGCTGGATCAATATCTGTTCGGTCAGGGGACACATTATGAGATTTATAAAAAGCTGGGCGCACACCGGGTGAAGATGAATGGGAAAGAGGGAGTATATTTTGCAGTATGGGCGCCGCATGCAAAGCGGGTGTCTGTGATCGGGGAATTTAATGAGTGGGATTTTGACGCAGACTATATGGAACGTCAGGATCCGATCGGTATTTATACATGTTTTGTTCCGGGAGTGAAAGAGGGAGATATGTATAAGTTCTGTATTGAAACACAGCATGGGAAACGTCTGTTTAAAGCCGATCCGTTTGCGAATTATGCGGAACTTCGTCCGGGAACCGCTTCCCGTGTGACGGATATTTCTCATTTTAAATGGGGAGATGCAGCATGGATGACTGCACGGGAGACATGGGACAACAAGACCAATCCGATGTCGATCTATGAAGTGCATCCGGGATCCTGGATGCGTCATCCCGGAAGAGAAGATGAGGGGTTTTATACATATCGGGAGTTTGCACATGCGATCGCAGATTATGTCAAGAAGATGGGGTATACCCATGTTGAGTTGATGGGGATGGCAGAACATCCGTATGACGGTTCCTGGGGCTATCAGGTGACCGGATACTATGCACCGACATCCCGGTATGGCACGCCGGAAGATTTTGCGTATATGATCGATTATCTGCACAAGAATAAGATCGGTGTGATCCTGGACTGGGTTCCGGCGCATTTCCCGCGGGACGCTCATGGACTGGCTGACTTTGACGGAACACCGACATTTGAATATGCAGATCCGAAAAAAGGCGAACATCCGGATTGGGGAACGAAGATTTTTGATTACGGTAAGCCGGAAGTGCAGAACTTCCTGATCGCCAATGCGCTGTTCTGGATCGAGCATTATCATGTGGACGGTCTGCGTGTGGACGCGGTGGCATCGATGTTGTATCTGGATTACGGCAAACAGGATGGTCAATGGGTTGCGAATAAATACGGCGGCAATGAGAATCTGGAGGCGATCGCATTTTTCAGACATCTGAATTCGGTTGTTCTCGGAAGAAATCGCGGAAGCGTTATGATCGCGGAAGAATCGACTGCATGGCCGAAAGTTACCGGTGATCCGGAAGACGACGGACTGGGATTCAGCCTCAAGTGGAATATGGGCTGGATGCATGATTTTACCGAATATATGAAATTAGATCCGCTATTCCGAAAGAATGCGCACTATATGATGACATTTTCGATGGAATATGCCTACAGTGAGAATTATATTCTCGTATTGTCGCATGATGAGGTCGTACATTTGAAATGTTCGATGATCAATAAGATGCCGGGGCTCGGATTTGATAAGTTTGCCAATTTGAAAGCCGGATATGCGTTTATGATCGGACATCCCGGAAAGAAGCTTTTGTTTATGGGACAGGATTTTGCGCAGCTTCGAGAGTGGAGTGAGGAGCGGGAACTTGACTGGTATCTGCTTGCTGAGCAGCCGCATCAGCAGATGCAGAACTGGGTACAGGATCTGCTTCATCTGTACCGAAAGAATAAAGCGTTGTATGAACTGGATACCGACGAGAAAGGATTTGACTGGATCAATAAGGACGATATATTCCGAAGTATTTTCAGCTTTGTGAGACATTCGAAAGATGGGAAGAAAAATCTGTTGTTTGTATGTAACTTTACGCCGATGGAGCGCCCGGATTATCGGGTTGGAGTGCCGAAAAGGAAACAGTATAAGTTGATCCTGAACAGTGATGATGCGAAATACGGCGGAAGCGGGGAGGAGCGCCCGCTGATTTATAAATCGGTATTGGGCGAGTGCGATGGTCAGAAGTATTCTTTTGAGTATCCTCTGCCGGCATACGGTGTAGCTGTATTTGAGTATTAAATGAAATAAAGAGAAAAGAATCGCCAGTTCCGGCAAGCATATTACCAGGCTGGCGTTTCTTATGTTATGGGGGCGTCCGGCAAAGCCGGACGCCCCCATTTGATCAGTTCGAAATGTTTAAATATTATGCAAGCGTTCTGTTATCAGAGACCGCGGGCAAGTTCGTATGCATTCCAGATTGCATACATGATATTGTGAACCTGGCTGGAATCTCCAATGTTGTATACCGGAATCTCGGAATCTTTCAGTTGTTCATAGAGCATATTATTTTCTTTGTAGCCGATAGAGGCGATCACGGTTTTTGCCGGAAGAACTTTCTGTGTTCCGTCGGTTTCGACAACGACACCATCGGAAGTTGTTTTGAGAACTTTCGTGTCTGTATAGATGTCAACTTTATGATAGTTGAGCAGGTCGGTCAGCATGTAATAGTTCATATGAGGCATTGCACCGTGTCCGCCAAGAATTTCCGGAAGAATCTCAACAACAGAAACTTTTTTGCCCTGCTGTGCCAGCCACAATGCCGTTTCAAAGCCGACGAGTCCGCCGCCGATTATGACGATCTGATCGGAGGCGTCCTGTTTTCCGAGCAATACTTCATCGGCAGTATATACCGGAAGTTCACCGTTTACGGTCATCTGTTTCGGTGTGGATCCACTTGCACATACGATGATGTCTGCTTGGAAGGATTTTGCGGTATCCGCGGTGACTTCGGTATTGAGGTGTACTTCTACACCTTGAAGCTCCATCTGGCGTTTGTAATAGTCCACAAGTTTCAGGTCATAACGTTTGAAGTGTGGTACACCGCCTGGGATCAGGTTGCCGCCAAGGTGATCGCTCTTCTCACAAAGGACAACGTCATGACCACGCAGTGCACAGACTCGAGCTGTTTCCATGCCGGCAATACCGCCACCGGCTACAAGAATCTTCTTTTTCTGGAGTGCAGGAGTGAGCCCGTAAATATTTTCTCTGCCGCATGCCGGATTGACTGCGCAGGATACGGTCGCATTTGCGATACGTCCCATACATCCCTCGTGGCAGCCGAGACATGGTCGGATCTCTTCAACTCTTCCCTCTTTGATCTTTGTGGCAATCTCTGCGTCAGCGAGAAGCGGGCGTCCGTAGCTGATAATATCACAACAGGTACCGATGGATTCTTCTGCCAATTCCGGATTGTCCATACGACCTGCCAGAATGATCGGAACATCTACTTCCTGTTTCAAAATGCGACCAAATTCACGGTACATACCGTCCTCGAAATACATTGGCGGATGGTTCCAGTACCAGGAGTCATAAGTTCCGGCGTCGACATTGAGCGAATCATATCCGGCGTCAACGAGAATCTTGGCTGCCGCTACACCCTCCTCGATATCTTTGCCGACTTCCGTGTAGTCCTCGCCCGGAAGACACCGTCAAATCCAGCTTTTTTTGCAATTGCAGCGGATTGGATGAATTTCTGAATCAAATTCATGATCTCATCTTTTGTCATCTCGCGATGCGTAATAGATGGTTCAAAACGGTTTTCTGCTTCACTTGGAGCAATTTGCTTCTTTGTGAATCCGGGCAGAGCGCTTCGTCCGAGTCCGCCTGTCAGCTGAAGCAGTATTTTGGAACCATAGGCATGAATCCGTTCGTTCATAGGATAGGTGCTGTGGACAAATGCAAATGGGTCGGATGTCGGACAAGGCATGCCAAGACTTGGAAGTCCTTCAATGTTCAGATCAACGGAACAGACTCCGGTGATGATAAGACCGACGTTGTTCTTTGCACGTTCTACATAATAGTCCTGAAGCCGTTGGTTGAAACCGCCGCGAGAATTTGCATAGCCAACAGGTCCCATTGGAGCCATGGAAATACGGTTCCACAGCTTCATTTTTCCGATATGCGTTTCTTCAAACAGTTTCTTGTAATGTGACATAGATTCGCAACCTCCTTTTTGAAATTCACCGAATACATTCTGTTGAATTTAATGATAGATCAACACTTTGTGATGAAAATATCAATTGAAGTGATTTAAAATCAAAAATATTCGTTAAAGTGCACGAAAACAGAGAGATGTTTTTGTGATATATAATATGGAAGAGAGTCGGCTGATGGATTTTGTTTTTTGTACGTTTATGCTATAATGAACGCAATATTCGACAGGAATGAGAGGGGGTCTTTATGGAGAAAAAGAGGACGAGAAAAGAACAGGCAGAGATGACACGCACTAAGATTCTGGATGTGTGCAGGAAATTATTAAAAGAACATACTTATGAGGAAATCAGTATCATGGATATTTGTGAAGAAGCGCAGATTTCGGTCGGCGCATTTTACCACCATTTTATAAGTAAAGATAGCATTGTGGTCGAGCTCTACTGGGATATTGATACCACGTTTGAGGAAGAAGTGTTTCCGGTGTTCGAAAAATATCCGTCGTCTGGCAGGAGACTATTTAAAAATGTATCTCAATTAAGGGAGCAGGTGCTCCCTTGATCGAGGGAAACTGTACACAAAAAAATCACCGTCCCCACAGCTCACAATGTCTGCAAAAACAGTGATTAGAATGCGCGATCAGGGGTTCGAACCCTGGACACCCTGATTAAGAGTCAGGTGCTCTACCAACTGAGCTAATCGCGCATATCCTATAATGAAAAGTATCCGTATTGGATAACGCAAGATGTATTATATCGAAAGATTTAGAAAAATGCAAGCCTTTTTTACAAAATTTTTATTTTCTGAAAATTTCGGCTCGATTTTGTGTTTTGTAAACTATTTCCTGCCAGTGTTCAAGAGAGAATTGTCCCACAGACATTGCGGTTTGGGAAGATCGTAACTAAAGTTCCATCCATACAGAGAGAGACGCACGGCTTTCTGTATGGACGGAAACTATGATGAGATGGATGTTATATTTGCCGAAGTATTGGGAATCGGATAAATCGTTAAAGGATGGACAACATCTCAAGTAGGGTGTCTTTGCTGAGCATCCCGGCTGCGGCTGCGATCGGGGTTCCGTTTTGAAATACTACAAAAGTGGGAACAGTCTGGATATCGAAAGCTGACGCAAGCGAGGGAGACTCCTCAATTTCAATCTGAACGACATGGAGTCTGTCTTCGTGACCGGCGGCGATCTCATCCAAAGTATGTTCCATCATCGCACATTTCGGACACCAGGAAGCAAAAAATTCAACAAGAACAGGAAGCGGGCAGTTTAGAACTTCTTCCTGATAATCGGCGTCGGTGATCCGTTTTTTCATTTGCAGGAACCCCGGCAAGGATGAGAATTGCCGCCGGAACAATGACTGCCGGGGCATTTTCTGGTCGTGTTTAAGATTCGGCATACTTCGTCAAAAGAACATTTGAGACACATCAATTTGCGGTTCCACTGTGGGTTACAGTACAGCTTTTCGCAGAGCCGATATTTCCATGCTGCATGTTTCATGGCGATTCCCCCTGATTTTGTTTGGACGAAAGCAGAGCGATATTTATTGGATCTTTTTACGTTTCTGCTTAGAGAGTCTTCTATCTTATTGTATGCAGCGGAATATATTTGGTTCTTGTTTAGTTTTTACGGACGGCGATCAGTTTGTTGATCGGATTTCCTCGGGAAGAGAATTTCTCTTCATATTCGGTCATAATATTTCCGGCGTTCATTTCATCGTTGTGGTGCAGGTCGTAAGTGTATTTTTCCAAATGCCATCCTGCCTCGGTGATTTCTTCCATAGAAAAGCGGAACAGTTCGGTGTTGTCGGTTTTAAATTCGATCTTCCCGCCGGACGGAAGAACCTGTTCGTAACGGCTTAAAAATTCCCGGGAAGTAAGACGGCGGCGGGCATGGCGCGCTTTCGGCCACGGGTCGGAAAAGTTCAGGTAAATCCGGGAAATCTCACCGGGAGCGAAGACTTCTCCGACATCGCGTGCATCCATACAGACGAAACGGATATTGTGCAGATCCTGAAATTCTTCGGAATCAAGGCGTTCTACGGCGCGCAGAAGTACGCTGGAGTAACGTTCGATCCCGATATAATTGATGTCTGGGTGAGCCTTTGCCATATTCAGAAGAAACTGTCCTTTTCCCATGCCGATCTCAATCTCGATGGGATTGGAATTGCCGAAAAGAGAGCACCATTTTCCTTTCTGCTCTTCGGGATGTTTGATGACCAGTTCATGCGCCTGCAAGGTACTTTCGGCGCGTGGGATGTTGCGTAAACGCATAGATAAACCTCCTTATATTATATATAGGTTATGAAAAGATTATTTTTCAAATTTAGCGGCAATGTCCAAGGAACAATATAATTGAAATCACGTTATTTTAGAGTGCTTCATTATGTTTCATCAACCATATTGACCTTTGTACACCGACACTGCTTTTTAAATCATAGCTATAAATGAGCAAGTTCGTGATTTTGCATAAAAGAAAGACACCTTAAATTCGATAGTGTTGTATAATGAAAGTGAC
>NZ_JADMSO010000015.1 GCF_015560805.1 Mediterraneibacter glycyrrhizinilyticus
AATGAACTGACTGATTCCATAGAACAGATATTCATGGACATAAATGCTTACATTTTTTCAAAAGATCATGTGGATTTACAGCATACATACATTGATGGTACAAAAATAGAAGCAAATGCCAATCGTTATACATGGGTATGGAAAAAGTTCTGTATTAAAAATCGTCAGAAAATCTTTGCTAAGATATCTATCCTGATTGATGCCATGAATCAGGAAGTACTTGGATACCTGGGACTAAAGCTTGAAAAGCGTGAAGCGTATGCAATTGAGTACGTTTCTGAATTGTTGGAGATGTATAAAAGAGGAACTGGACTTGATGAAAATTTGTTCGTTTCCGGATGCGGACACAGAAAAAGTATTCAGCAAAAACAATACCAGGAACTGCAAGGCTATCTAAAACGTTTAAAAACCTATGCGCGTCATATAGAAATCTGCGGAGATGAAAGGAACAGCTATTCAAAAACTGATCAGGATGCGACTTTTATGCGCCTGAAACGTGATTACATGGGAAATGATCAGCTGCTCCCCGCATATAACCTACAGGCAGCCATCTGTGATGAGTACATAGCCGTAATCGATGTAAAACCTTATGCATCGGACATGGAATGTTTTGTGCCTTTAATGGAAAAATTCAATCGTACATATGGTCATTATCCGAAATATCCGGTTGCCGATGCAGGATACGGTTCTTACAATAATTATCTTTATTGTGAAGAACACGGCATGGAAAAATATATGAAATTTACCATGTACAAAAAAGAAACGACGGACAAAAAATACCGTGAAAATCCATATCGTGCTGTAAATTTTGCAAAAGATTCAGATGGGAATCTCATATGTCCAAACGGGCAGAAATTTATCTTCAAGAGAACACAGCCTGTGAAATATAATAAATATGGAAGAACGGAAGAACTGTACGAATGCGAATCTTGTGAAGGGTGTCACTATAAGCAGGAATGCTGCCCGAGAGCACACAAAAACCGAACAATCCGAATGAATCAAGAATTAACCGCTATCCATCAGGAAGTGCTGAACAATCTTGAGTCCATACATGGAGCTCTTTTAAGAATGACTTGAAGCATTCAATCCGAGGGTACCTTTGGTGTGTTAAAGTGGGATAAATCCTATAAAAGGTTATTTCGGAGAGGCGAGAAAAATGTAATTCTCGAACTTACACTAATTTCATGCGGATTCAATCTTTATAAACATCACAACAAAAAACAGCGACAAATGAAAGTTGCTTAAAATTTAAGCGTTATTGGCTGATGCTTATTAAGTACACCATTTTTTATACGAAAAGGTGTATGTATGAGCAGAAATGGGAATATTCATACAAAGAAACGCCAGTTCAGGCAAATGCCGGTTCTGGCGTTTTCTTAATCAAAGGCTTTTTTTACAGCCCCTTCCGGTGATTCATAGCAATGTGTCAGCGTACAAGGTGCGATACGGTCGATGAAAAATACCAAAATTAAAATGCGGGATCAGAGAAAGATTTCTGCAATATAAGCAAGTTCGCTGGATGGAATATTGATTCCGAAACTTGCTTCGGCATACTCTAAATTCTGCTCCACAATATGCAGGATTTTTGCATTTGTATTGACAAATGTGTTCAGATTGGAATAATTCCAGAATTCCTTTCGTATGACACGCTCCAGCATATTACAACAATGACACAGATATTTTGCGGCGATTTCATTGGAGAGTGACCGGTTTAAGTCGGCAAGAGTGTTCTCCAGACAATGGGTCAGGATAGTCACCGCCTTTTCAATATCCAGAAAAATACAATTTTTCTTTAATACTTTTTCCAGCAGATTCCGGACAAATTCATTTGACGGTTCGTTGGAGAGGAACTCTTTTGTGCCGGATTCCATCGGCAGTTCCTGCAATGTCAATGTGTTTGATGTCGCCATCTCGACGCATTTCAAAAGAAGCGGCAGTGTGACCGGTGAGAGGACACGGATCGGAATATCTGTTTCGTTCTGAATATATTCCCCGATCGTTGTAAGTGGTTCCAGATCGCATAAAAAGAGTACGCCGGCGCCATGGTTCAGTTCTTTTGCTTTTACACAGGCAAGAGACAGGCAGTCTTCCAACGTCATATCGGGTGAAAAATTGATAAAATCAAGGGCATAATCTCCTTTCATTTTTTCTCTGGCACAGGATACCATGTCGGCTGCTGTGGAATTTCCGTGACAGATCAGAAGAATCCCGGGGGATATATGGGTGCTCCACTGGTTCAAAATCGAAAAGTAGGAGGCGATAAAATCAATTTCCTGTGAGTGAAATGTAATGTTGTAAATCCTGCTGAGTGATTTTAAAATCTGGCAGACGACTTTAAATTCTTCCGGCATCAGTTTTTTTGAAACAGCGGTATCGGTTTCCAGATTGACGGAAACCGGAACAGTTCCGGCTTCACGTTTGATCACATTTGTGATATGTAGCAGGATTCCGTAAAGCAGATGAAGATGCTTGTGGTAGTCGGGATAGCGATCCTGAAGTTTTAACTCTGTGATGACGGTAGAGTATACTACCGGGTTGATATTTTTCTTAATGGTTTCCAACTGGATATGTCCGCAGTCATTTAAGGACAAAATATTGCTGTGCAGGTATTCTTTCACGTCTTCGATGGAAGAGTCCGGAGAATTCAGTAGAAAATCAGGTTCTGTGAATGACTGTGCAACGGAATTTGTGTTCTGCAGTACATAGTCGATCGAACTTGTTCCATCCTTATCGAAAATAATGGAATCACTTTCCAGATGTGAAAGAAAATCCAGAATCTCAGGGGAGAGACTATTATTTTTGGAATTCCAGTTCAGCATTTTATCGGAGAGGTGCTCCCATGTGATGTACACAATATTCTGTTTGTTCAAAAAACTGGTCAGATATGCTTTGGAACAGACGCTGCGGATGTCATTTTTTAATTCGGTAATATTCCGTTCATAGTTCATAGTGACAAAAAGAGAGAAAATCTCTTTATGGATCCGGATCATGCATCCGATGGCGGACGCTTCTTTGGAAAATGCAGACAGTACGATATGGAACCGTTCGCTGACGGACCAGTTGTTCAGATCCGGGATTTTTAAGGATGCGGGGATCACATTGGTCAGCATGGAAAGCGCCGGATCTTCCGGAGGTAAATGAGAAGAAAAAAGCAGCATACAGTCCAGCGAATGTGTCATGACATCTCCCACACGTGTATAGGAAAGCTTCTTGATGACTGAAGTGAGCAGATCCAAAGAGGAGGGCGGCAATGCCTCGACTCCCTCGAAAAATAAGATCCCGTTCTGTGCCAGATCTAAAAAGCCTTTCTGGGATTTTGCGGACGCGGAGGATTTCGATACCCCGAGAAGTTGTTTGCGGAACACGCCCGGATCATTTGAGAGGGTATGGCAGGAAACGCTGATAAAAGGGGCATTTTTTTTGAGAATATCATTTTCAAGGGCAAACTGGTAGATACATTTTGCAAAACGACGTTTGCCGACCCCCTCGTTTCCGTAAATGTAAGTTGGAAGTCCGTGCGGCGGATAGGCTGCGGCTGCCTTGGCAAGTGAAATTTCTTTGTTGAGCGTGCCGTTGGCACAGATCAGATCGTCCAGACTGTTGCGCGAAGCAGGATAAATGGAAACTGCCTGCTCCGAGGAAGACTCGGTTGAGAGGAAGTTGGAAAGCTTTTCACCGCGCGCGATGACAGAGGGGATGATCTGATTTGGATAGTATTCTTTTAAAGCGGAAGTGTCCAGAAACAAAGTGGGTCTGCCGAGGATTTTGATCAGCAATTTATCTTTCCACAGGTCGTTTAAAATCCGCGAAACATTGGAACGATCCAGTTTCAGGTCGATCGCAAGGGAGGCGGCGTCAGTACCCTGAAAGTCCAGAGAACCGGCAGCTAAAAAGGATAAAGTTAAGTTGTGTACCCGCTCAAGTACTTTTTGATCTCGTTTCATAAAATTTCCTTTCATTATTTCGTGCCAAAAGATATAAAAAACTGACACACTAAGAAAATAAGTGTTTTTTAATTGTGTAAAAGTGTTGAAATTATAAAAAGTATAACACAAAAAGTTAATAAAGTGTAAAGAATAACCAAAAAATAAATGATGTCATAAGATAAAACGCACAACACGGATGGATAATGTGTTAAAAAATAAGATAATTTGCACAAAGAGAAAGTGGGCTATATAATCAGTTCATCAAAACAAAAGCGACACGGAGGTAGGAAAATGTGTAAGGTTTTACTGTTGAGTCATGGGAATCTGGCAAGAGAATTGCTTGCCACATCCCAGATGATTTACGGGGAAGTCGATGGAATTGATTGTATTTCCCTTCTCTCAGGCACGGATTTAGCACATTACGAAGAAGAGATTTTAAGTAAAGTGCAGCAATCGCCGGAGGGAATACTGGTTCTGGTCGATATATTTGGCGGAACGCCATTTATCACGGCGTCGAGGATCTATAATCAAAATCAGGGTAAGATCGATATGGCTGTTGTCACCGGAATGAATCTTCCCATGGTGTTGGAGGCAATGGACAGCCTGCAGAATATGAGCGTTTCGGAATTAAAGGAGAGCGTGATCAAATGCGGAGCAGAAGGAATTATCGACTTGGATGAGAGAGTGTAGGAGGTAGGAAAATGAGTGTAAAAATGGTGAGAATCGATGATCGTCTGATTCATGGACAGATTGTAGCGGCGTGGGCAAAGAGTCTTTCGATCAAACGAATCTGGATCGTAGACGATGTGGTTTCCAAAGATGTATTTATCACAAATGTGATGAAAATGGTAGCGCCTCCGGACACAGAACTTGTGATCACAGGAACAGATCAGATACTGAAACTGGTAAAAGAGTATGATGAATCCGATAAGAACACGTTGATCCTTGTGAAATATCCGATGGTCGCAAAACAGTTGTTTGACGCGGGTCTTCAGCATCGTGAACTGAATGTCGGCGGTATGGGAGCAAACGCGGAGCGAAAAAAATTGTTTAAAAACATTTCGGCAAGTGAAGAAGAAAAGAAAACGCTGAAAGAAATGCAGGAAAGCGGAGTAAAAGTATATTTTCAGGTAACGCCGAATGACAGGCAGACAATGTACGAGGAGGGAAAAACATGCTGATTCAGTCAATTCTAGTATCGATATGGGCATTTATGAATGGTAGAGTATTTAACGAATATTTTTGCTGGATCATCAGAGGGGCGCCGTTGGTGACGGGAACGATAACCGGAATCCTGATGGGCGACTGGAAGTCCGGCGCGATGATCGGAGCGACCATTCAGCTGTTGTATATGGGAAATGTAACCGTCGGAGGAATTGCTTCTTATGATAAATGCTATGCGAGCATTATCGCTACGGCGGTATGTATCGGTGCGCATCAGACTCCGGAGATCGCGGTTACGATCGCAGTGACGCTTGGAACATTGGGACTGATCGCAAGCAACATTTTTATGACCGTAAGTGTTTCCTTTGTACATATGGCTGATAAATATATCGAAAAAGGGGAAACAAAGAAAATCTGGATCTTTAACTGGCTGCTTCCGCAGTTATTGACATTTGTGTTATACGGAATCCCGGCATTTGTAGCGGTATATTTCGGATCCGGGTATCTGGAGAGTTTCATGAACAGCATTCCGGCATTTGTGACGACCGCGCTGACAACCGTTGGAATGGTACTGCCGGCATTGGGAATCGCGATGATGTTGAAAACGGTATTCAATATGAAATTCGCTCCGTTTATCGCAATTGGATATTTGTGTGTTGCTTATCTGCATATGAGCATTATCGCCTGTGCAGTATTGGGAATTGCCTGTGCAGTATTGTATGTAACATTGCGGTTGGATAAACTGACAGAAAGTGAGGGTTAGAAATGGCAGAGAAAGTAAGAGCTGTTGAGCAGAATGCGGAAAATAATGATAGAAAACTGAGAAAAAAGGATTTGTGGCACTGTTTTTTGCTGTGGGAGTCAACTTCGGAAAGTTGTCTGAGCTATGAACGTCTGATGTCTTTGGGATTCTGCCATGCAATGACTCCGATCATCAACCGGCTGTATAAAACAAAGGAAGAACGTGCGGCGGCATTAAAACGTCATATGGTATTTTTCAATACAGAGAATAACTGGGGAGCGTTTATACCCGGAATCGTTTGTTCGATGGAAGAAAAGAAAGCGAACGGGGATGAAAATATTACCGATGAGACGATCAACAGTGTGAAAGTAGGTCTGATGGGACCGTTGGCAGGAATTGGAGATACGATCACACAAGGTCTTGTTTCCACCGTGCTTCTGGCTATTTTTGTGGATATGACATTGGACGGAAATATCGCGGCGCCGTTTTTCTACACGCTTATCATGGGAATTTATATTGCGCTGATGGGATATTTTACATTCTTCAACGGATATAAATTAGGACAGAACGTATTTGCTAAAATTACAGATGCCTCTATTATGAGAAAAATCACAAACAGCTTGTCTATTCTTGGTATGACGATCGCAGGCGCGATGATGGTGAACAATGTTAATATCATAACTCCGTTGGAAATACATATCAATGACACGAGCGTTGTGATCCAGGAATTGCTGGATTCCATTTTACCTGGCATGCTGAGCGTTGGATTTGTATTGTTGTGCTTTGGATTGATGAAGAAAAATGTAAGTATCTTTAAGATCATGGCGATCCTGATCGTCATTTCAGTGGCAGCAGCGGCAATCGGAATTTTATAAGAAAATCGGATAGAAAAGGAGAAGCAAAAAAATGAGAAAAACATGGTTGACAGATGTGATCGGAACAGAAAAGGCAGCAATCGGACTTGTGCATTTAAAGGCTTTGCCGGGAGATCCTTTGTATGATGCCGAGGGAGGCATGAACAAAGTATATGAAATGGCAGTGGACGATATCCATGCATTGCAGGAGGGCGGAATTGACGCGCTGCAGTTTTCCAACGAATTTAGTTTTCCTTATCAGCAGAATCCGTCGAAAGAGATCGTTTCCGCGATGGCATTCCTGATGGGAAAACTCCAGCCGGAGATCAAAGTGCCTTACGGTGCAAATGTGATCAGCAGTCCGACAGACAGTATCGCACTCTGCGCTACCACAGGGGCGCAGTGGACGAGAGGCACATTTTCCGGTGTTTATTCGGGCAATCTCGGTCTGGTGAATGCGTCGATCGGTGATTATGTAAGATTACGTCATAATCTTCATGCAGACAATGTAAAAATGATCCACGGTGTTGTTCCGGAATCCAGTGCGGACATCGGTGGAAGAGATCCGCTGGAATCTGCAAAAGCAGCTCATTTTATGAATCTTCCGGATGGATTTGCAGTGCCGGGGGCAACCGCGGGACAGCCGGTTGACATGGATCTGCTGAATGGCTTGAGGGAAAGCATGCCGGATATGGTTCTGGTCGCTTCCACAGGCGTGAAATATGAGACGATCGAACAGACATTTTCCGTAGTAGACGCGGCATTTATCGCGACATCGTTAAAGAAAGACGGAGTATTTGAAAATCCGGTAGACAAAGAGCGGGTACGCCGCTTTATGGACAAATTAAAAGAGTTCAGAGCAAATCTTTAAAAAATGCAGGGACCGTCCGGATCATTTTCGGACGGTCCTTTTGACTGTCGTGTATGTGAAAAAAGTGTCTTGATTTGCAGGAGATTACAACCTGTTGGAGGAGTGAAAAAGAAGTATGGGTGAGCAGAGAATAAAGACGATATTGATGGACTGTGATGGTGTTCTGGTGGACAGTGAAATGATCTACTTAACGAGTCTGGTTCATTATCTGAAATTATTGGGTATCGATACAACGATCGATGATCTGGCGTATCTGGTTGGCAGTGATATTGAAAGTATTACGGAGAAAGTGAGAAGACAATTTGGTCTGGAGCAATATTCTGTTCAAGAATTGATCGACGGACAGCGCAGGCAGTTTGACGAAGAATTTTCAATGGAGAATATCAGCGAAATGCCGGGGCTGACTGCATTTCTGGAAGAAATGAACAGGCAGGATATCGAACTGGCGGTCGTGTCTTCGTCAAGCACATCGTATGTGGAACAAATTGTAAGCCATCTCGGGCTTGGGAAGTATTTTAAGGTCATTCTGGGAAAAGAATCGGCAGGAAAAGCAAAACCGGCGCCGGATCTGTATCTGAAAGCGTTGGAGATCATGCGTGCGGATGTGGAGACAACGGTTGTGATCGAAGATTCTAAAAACGGAATCCTTGCCGGAAAATCTGCGGGATGTAAAGTGATCGCTTACTGCGGCTCCAGAATCAAACAGGATGTCTCCGAAGCAGACCGGAAAGTGCGGGATTACAGGGAAGCGGCGGAACTGATGCTTTGATAGCGGCGGTGTATATCGACGCTGCCGTCAGTGAGTAAGCGTATACGCCTTGTATATCGACAGCAGGAAAATAAAAGATATTCCGGCAGGCACAATTCAGACGAGATCTGCATATCATACAGTATTGTAGAACTGATGTGCAGAAAGGGAATCGTGTCATGCCAGACCAAAATGAAAATATGCAGAAATCAAACGAAGAACCGCGGGAAGATCAAAGGAGAAGAGCAGAATTATCTCCGGAAACACCGGAATTTGGTCCGCCGCCGGGAGAAAACGAGGGGATGCCGGACGGGGATTTCCCGGAGATGGAATTTCCTGACATGGAGTTTCCGTTTATACCGGGGGAAAATCCGGATTATCCGCTGCCGACCCCGTCGCTTCCGTCGATGCCGCCGTCCGGCGGTGGAAATGGAGGGCGACCAAACCGCCCGAATCGACCGAACAGACCGGGAGGATTTCCTGGGGGACAGTGGCCGCCGATCGCGGTGTATCCGATCCCGGTCTTCCCGGGGAATATGCCGGGAGGTTCAAACAACCGTCCCTCTTATTGTACGATCCGTTTTTTGAATGCGGCGGCGGGATTTGATCCGGTGAACATTTCTATCGGGAATAAGACAGTGGCGCATCAGGTGCCGTACGGCGAAGTCACTTCTTATTATACGGAGACGACCGGATTTAAGCAGATCCTTGTGACCGAAGCCGGAAGAAGAGGAGCTGTGCTGGCGCGGGAGCGGTTTTTGTTCAATGACGGAGATGTGTATACCATTGTGCTTGTAAATGGCATGAATGGGATCGCAATGGTACTTGTTCCTGATTTTCCATGCAGAAACCAGATGCAGAATTTCGCCTGTGTCCGTGCGGCGAATCTTTCTTACAATGCGCCTGCGATCGACGTGGTGAACCGCACCGGGCGGATCGTATTTGATGATCTTCGGTTTAAGAGCGTATCCGCGTACCGGCAGTTTATGGAGGGACAGCAGATGTTCCTCGTTACGGAGGCGGAGAGCGGAGCGGAAATCTTTGATCTGACTGAGTGGGTGGAACCGGGAAAAATGTATACGCTGTATGTGATCGGGGATGCGTATGTATTTCCGGGGCTGAACGGCGTGTTCACGGAAGATTATTCGTTGTTGGCAGATTAGGGAAAATAGTGAGAGAAGCCGGGAGCATGATCGTGAGTTCCCGGCGTCCTTTTTGTTTGTCTTTCGCATAAGAAATGAGATTTCCTATGCAACGTAGATTAATTATAGCGTAGGTAAAAAGTGTGTAAGTGTGATGTGTAAGTGCGAAAATAAAAAAACAATAAAATATCTTGTTTTTCAAAGTAAATTTTTTTGAAAGTGGTACAATATCTTCTAATATGTAATGCGAAAGCATTTTGCAAGGAGGAAGAAAAATGGATAAAAGTATGAAGCATTATTTACTTTATTCCATATGGAACGTGCGAAATTAAAAACAGAGTGATCATTCCGGCTGTGAAATTGCTTATGATCTGGCATTTTCGTTGTAAAAGCCGGAGGAAGTTGATATAATCAAATAAAAGTATCGATACATAAAGGCATAATCCTTTTGTATATCGGTGCAGATGTCAGTGTAAGAGAACATACGATCAGAGAGGAAGATTCCCTTTGGTCGTATGTCCTTTGTATATTGCAAAAAGGATCGTGCGGCAGTAAGAGGAGGAGATGCGATGAAAAAACAGTGGATCATGTTATTGGCGGGGAGTGTATTTGTGTGCAGTATGCTTGCAGGATGCGGTTCCAAACCGCAGGAGCCGGAAGAGAAAGGGATCGGAAATGCAGAAGGATGTACGGATGAAGCGATTTTATCCCAGTTGAAAAATGACGGAACACCGGAGCTTGTATTGGATGGAACTTATTATACTCTTCCGTTGGAGACTGCGAAATTGGTTCAGGCAGGGTGGAGTCTGGAGACGGAAGAGTACGAGGCGGCAGAAGTGCTGCTTCAGCCGGGGGAACGTATCTACGGTGAGTTTGCGAAAGATGAACACGAACTGGATGCGGCGATCGTTAATGATGGAACGGAACCGTGCAGCCCGGCTGATGGCGGAACCGTGATCGAACTGGAATATTCGGCAAAAAAAGATATGCCGGATCCGGATTTTTTTGTCACGCTGAACGGGATCAATTGTGCAATGGCAGATGATGCTCTGCAGAAAGCTCTGGAAGATGTGGATGGATACAAATTCAGTACTGCCGGGAACATTGCAATCACCCGTACCGTAGGGGATGATGAACTTGCCGTCTATAAAGTGATGCTGATGGAGGATAGTACAACGATCACGCTGGCTTCTGACAATGTGTTTGAATATCGGGATTATCAGCCGCAGGAAGTAAAGCAGCAGGAAGCCAGTGAGAAAACTGCGGCTTATCAGCAGAAAGTGCAGTCGGAGATGGAACCGTACGCAGAGAATTTCGATGCGATCATTGAGGGATATGAAGAGAATCTCAGCGTCGGCTTTTATAGTGAGGGTACTGTTTGGAGCAAAGAAGTCGGAGAATATGAAAAATTATCCGGTACACCTCTCTCTTCGGAAATTTCGCTTTATATCGCAGAGGATAAAACAGGGCAGCTGTATTGTGTTGCCAATCAGCATTTGAATGAGGATGGCACAGTCGGCGAGGCTGTCGAGCTGGAAGAGGGCGATCAGATCAGAGTCTGGGGATATGCTTCTCAGTATCTGGAATTACAGGAGGGCATGAAGATCGTTGTCGTTCAGCCGGGGATTATAGAACGCAACGGTGAACTTTTGATCCTGGACGAGAGTCTGAAAGTAGAGTGACAAATATTATCCATCCCGGAAAGAAACTCGTACCGGATCGTGGAAAGATTATGCGGAGGTAATTATGACAGAACGAGAAAAAATGTTAGCAGGTGAGCTTTATGATTGCGGAGACGAGGAATTATTAACTCAATGGCATAGGGCGAAAGATTTGGTCAGGGAATATAACCAGACAAAATCGTCGGATCTTGAAGAAAAAGAAAGGATATTATGTGAATTACTCGGCGGAAAAGGCAAAAATCTGTGGATAACGGCTCCTTTTTATGTGGATTACGGCAATAATATTTATTTCGGAAACAACTGTGAAGTAAATATGAACTGTACTTTTTTAGATGACAATGAGATCCGCATCGGAGATAACGCATTGATTGCACCGAATGTTCAGATATATACGGCGTTTCACCCGACAAATGCATTCGATCGTTTCGGAGAACCGAAAGAAGACGGCTCGTTTGAGTTTTGCAAAACGCAGACGGCGCCGGTTATCATAGGCGATAACGTTTGGATTGGCGGCGGGGTTATTATAATGCCGGGGGTCACGATCGGAAATAATGTGGTGATCGGAGCCGGAAGCGTTGTCACAAAAGATGTTCCGGATGATGTTATCGCATATGGGAATCCGTGTCGGGTTGTACGGGAAAACAAGTAAGTACACAAAGGACGAAGACTTATGAAAAAATATAAGACGGTCATTATGAAAAGCCCCGGAAATTTTGCGATTTCCGGGGCTTTTTAAGAGGCGCAGACCGGATTTGAACCGGTGAATCAGGGTGTTGCAGACCCACGCCTTACCACTTGGCTACTGCGCCTTACCGTGAGTAAGTCACTCACAACAATATTATTATATCAAATCTGTTTTTGCACGTCAACGCTGCTGTCTTAATTTTTTATATTTTCATTTTTTTTACTGTTCGCCTTATAAAAATATTTGATGATGAAATCAGAGCGCTATCTTTTATTTGGAAAAAGAAGATGGTATACTGATACAAAAGCATTATTTTCTTGACGATATGACGAAATATTTTAAATGTGTAAAGATTTGAAATACGAAAGTCATAGTTTCTATATGCAGTTTCGATTCTGGTAACTGTGCATCTAAACCCACTTCTGGTTTTTCGGAAAATTCATGCTTTTATTCACTTATTAAGCAGGAGTTTCCGAAAAAAGGGAATCTCCTGATACAACAGAAAAAAGGAGGTTCTAAATGGAGCAAAAGGAGCAGACGATTCAATGGCATCCGGCATTCTTTGCAGGAATACAGATTGAATTGGGAGATGAGGCGAAGTATTTTTCGTTTGAAGCGGAACATCAACTGGGAACCAAACCGATGGCGATCGATGTTTTGGTCAAAAAGGAAAAAGAAAGACGGATACGTAAAAATATCGGGCGTATTTTTCGAACGCATAACGTGATCGAGTATAAAAGTCCGACGGATTACCTGAGTGTGGATGATTTTTATAAAGTGTACGGGTATGCGTGTTTTTACAAATCGGATGTAGCAAATGTGGATTCGATTTCAATTGAAGATCTGACGATTACTTTTGTGAGTACGAATTATCCGAGAAAACTGATCCGGCACTTAAGAGAAGTGAAAAAATATCAAATCCACAAATCAGAAAAAGGTATTTACTATGTGTATGGTGATCAGATCCCGATCCAGATTTTGGTGGCAAGTCAACTAGATCCGTCAGAAAATCTGTGGCTGCGTAGTCTGACCAATAATCTGCATGAGCGCCAGATGGCGAGAAAACTGATCGATGAATATCAAAAACATGGAAAGAATGTACTGTATCAATCGATGATGGATGTGATTGTGCGGGCAAATACACAACAATTTAACAGGGAGGATAAAAAGATGTGCGAGGCATTGCGCGAATTAATGGAAGAAGAGTTTGAAGCTGAGAGAGGAAAGGCAAGAAGAGAGGGGCGAACCGAAGGCTTAAAAGAGGGGAGAGCCGAGGGATTAAAAGCGGGAATGAAAGAAGGGCGAATGGAAGCAGTCAAAACAGTGGTTTCCAATCTTTTGGAGATGAATATGCCGATTGAGGAGATCGTAAAGGTGACCGGGGAGTCGGAAGAAATTGTGGAAAAAATGATAGAAGAATTGAGAGGCTGATCGAGGGATAAGACAAACTTCCACCTTGTAGGAGTAAATCCTACCTGGTGGAAGCTTTTTATGAAAATGATGGATTTCACATGGCGGTCATGCTGATATATGATGTACGTATCCGGAAGAATATGTGTTTTACAGGTATGGTTTCATATTTTTCAAGATGATCTGATAAGCATTGGCATACATATGAACACCCTCTACGGTATATTCTTTTTTCAGCATATCTCGTTCGTCCGTTAAGCCGGCATTGACGTTGATGTAATGGAAGCCGAAAGTTTTTGCAAGTTTTTGGATCTCGGTGTTGGCAATCGGAATATTATGGTTGTTTCTGTTGACGAAAAGCGTTTTTCCCCATTCGCCGTCCGGAACTTTATCCGTTTCATTGACCGGATAGTATGCCATTAGATAAACATCGGTTTTCGGCAGTCTCGTCTGGATCTGGGTTAAGATTTCCGTGTAATTACAAAGCATGTGCGTCAGGGCAGTTTCAAAAGAAACGCTAGGGTTGCTGATGTCATTTGTTCCGATATTGATGAAAATCTTAGATGGTTCAACATCGAAAATCTGAGTGTCCATGTATTTCAGCATATCATCAGTTGTAAATCCACCGACACCACGGTTATAAACGATCTGTTTCATACCCGCAGTCATGAGCAGTTCGTTGATCGGAAATTGTTCCATTAGGGAAGAACCGGTGAACAGAATCTTTCCTTTTTGTGCAAATGTGTTCAGTACATTGTACTTGGCGATTTTTTCTGATTGCTCCCGTTTCATGTTGGCTTTGAAGATTTTTTCGATGTCCATTGCGTAAGTCTCCTTTTCATTGTTTTATAAATTGATTTTTTAACATACAGAATTTACATTCAGAATGTGAGGTTTTTATATGGAATTGTTACAATTATGGTATTTCCGGGAAATTGCACACAGTGGTCATTTATCCCGGACAGCAGAAAAACTGCATATTGCACAGCCGTCGTTGAGTCAGATGTTGAAACGTCTGGAAAATGAACTTGGGATTTCCTTATTTGACCGCATCGGAAAAAGGCTTGTGCTGAATGAAAACGGCGTCATTTTCTTAAAATATACAGACCAGATTTTTTCAGCTTTGAACAATGCGAAACTGGAACTTGCAGAGCACACGGAGAAAAAAGAAAAACAAGTGATATTGTGCGTATCCTCAGCTTCGCTTTTGCTTCCGGAAATCGTAAAACAAATTCAGAAAGCAGATCCTCATATCCATCTGCGTATCGTGAAAGATCCGAAGGATGCAGAGGAGGGGCTCCCGATGCTGCGGTTGTATTCGACAGCAAAATTTTCGCAAAAGATCAAAGCGAAAAGAGGAGACGAAACAAAGCAGATTCTGATGAAAGAACCGATCCGTCTATTGCTTCCAAAGTCCCATCCACTTACGGAGAAAGAAACGCTTCTTGCGGAGGACTTAAAGGGGGAGCCGTTCATTAGTCTGGGTGTTCAAAGTGATCTTGCGCAGATCATACGGATATTTACCGGCGAAATTGTCTGGGAGCCGGAAATTACGACTTATGTAGATTCGCCGGCGATGATGCGTCAGTTTTTAAAATTAAATCTGGGCTGTGCATTTGTTCCGGAATATACCTGGTATCGGTTTGCGGAAGATACTGCGGTATTGAAAGCAGTTCATGATCTTCCGATGGAGCGTTACCTGATCATGGAATGGGATCCGGATTTATATCAAACCGAAGCGTTTATTCTTTGTAAAAATATTATCACAGACTATTTTATAAAATACAATCGGCGATTCCGATCAATAGAGGAAGTGTGACAATGCAGAGCAGAGTGCTCAGACAAACTTCACGGACGGCACCTACATAATCTTGGTCATAGAGCTGTGCGAAAATAGCGACGTTGGATCCGACCGGAGCGGAGGCGGCGATCAGAATCGTCAGTTTTAATGTATGCAAATCTGCAGGAAGCAGCAGGAAAAGCAGCATGGTGAACAGTGGGATCACAATCAGTCTTACAAAAGTACATTTATATGCGGTGCGGTCTCTCCAGAGTGATCTCAATGGAATCTGCGCAAGGTAAGTCCCGAGGACGATCATTGCCAACGGTCCGTTCATGGAAGCAAGCGTACGGATTGGACCGCTGATGATTTCCGGGAGGGAGAACGGCAGGATAAAAAGGAGCAGTCCACCGAGGAAACTCAGAACGATCGGGTTTGTACGGATCTTTTGGAAAGAGAGATATTTTCGGTCGCCTGTCAGAAGCATTACTCCGTATGTCCACTGCAAAATATTGAGCAGAGCAACAAAAGAAGAAACATAAAAGACGGCTTCATTTCCAAAAGTCATCTGCACAAGCGGGATCCCGATAAATCCGGCATTGGAAAAGGCAGCGCCGAACCGTTCTGTTGCCTGATCGGCTGAAAAAAACAAACGGCTTAAAAGGATAGAAAGGAAAAGCGCCAGTGCGGCAGCAGAAAAAGAGATTCCGAGCGCTTTTAATTTCTCCATAGTAAAAGTAGTCTGATAGGAATTGAGAATTGCCGTCGGCATGACGATATAAAGCAAAAGCCGGGCAATGTCTGAACTTCCTTGCAAACCAACCAGTTTTCTTCGCATGAGAAAATATCCGATTAGGAGATAAAATAACATAATAAGATTTTGATTAAACAGCAGGATTGCAAATTTCATGGAAACCTCCGTAAAATATCATATTTATGATCTTATATTTAGGATAACCGGAAAAATATATAGTGTAAAATACATGAAAACATATATCTTTATAGAAAATAAACTATGAATAAAATCACAAAAAATAAAATTGTTGTAAGTTGTAAGAGGATTGTAAGAACTTCCTTGTATACTGACATCAGACAGAACAGATCAGGTAAGACAGCGAACAAGGAGGAACGATCATGGAAATTTTAAAAGCAGAAAATCTGGTAAAATATTACGGAAAAGGCGAAAGTCTTGTGAAAGCAGTGGATCACAGCAGTTTTTCGGTGGCGAGCGGCGAATTTGTCGCGATTGTCGGAACGAGCGGATCCGGAAAAAGTACGATCTTAAATCTTGTCGGCGGACTGGACACGCCGGATGAGGGGCGGGTGATCATCGACGGGCAGGACATTTCCAAGATGACGCAGGATGAACTGACGGTGTTCCGAAGAAGAAAGATCGGATTCATTTTTCAGAATTATAATCTGGTGTCCGTGCTGAATGTCTACAAAAATATCGTGATGCCGGTGAAGCTGGACGGCAGTCAGGTTGACAAAGCATATATTTCCAGAATTATGAAAATGCTTGGGATTGAAAATAAAAGAAAAGCATTTCCGGGACAGTTATCGGGAGGACAGCAGCAGAGAGTAGCGATCGCGCTGACAGCGATCCTGATCACCGTTTTGTGTGGGATGGAGATCGGAACTGTTCTGGCAACGATCAAAGAAAAACAGATGAATCCGGGACCGGGATGCAACGGCGCTGCGATCATGGGCGGAGTGGAAGTATATGAGAAAGTGCTGGAACAGCCGGAAGTAGAGTGGGCGGATCTGGCGAGACTCTGTACCGAGGGGACTCCGCACAATAAAGAATTCGCAGGACTGACGGTTCGCCTGCTTGGCGTCAGTGATTCTTTTTACGGACATCAGTATGTGGACCTGATCTCCGGGGAATATCCGAAAGTTCCGGAAGAGATCCTGTTGTCCGACACGATGGCGGAACATCTTGGAATGGAGATGAAGCCGGGACAGAAAATGACGCTGAATCTGATCGTACTTCGCGGCGGAGAACGTGTGGAAGAACCTGTGGATGGGAATTTTGTGGATAAAAAATGTATTCGGGATCGGATATAAGTGGAGTGATGAACATGTACGATAATCAGGGGAAAATCAGGAAGATTGTATGTATCACGGCAGGGATATGGTTGATATCCCTGCTGATTTTTGTGTTACTATGTGGAAAACTGATCGAAAAACCGCCTCTTGTGTGGATAAGTGCCTGTACCGGCTACGGGATCTGGAATCTGTGCATATTCGGCTGCGGATATTGGGCGATCCGAAGAACGATCAACCGGACGATGAACGGCATCAACGCATGTATCCAGCACTTGATCGACGGGCAAAAAAAGCAGTTCTTTGGAATGGAAGAAGAATCTTCTTTGGGGAAATTTCAAAACCAGATCTGGAAGCTGTATGAGATCATCAACGGGGCAAAGGAAAGGGAAGAGAAAATGCGCCGGGAAATGAGCGGTCTGATCGCGGATCTTGTACATCAGATCAATACGCCGCTCACAAACATCCAGATGTACTGCGGGTTTCTGGAAAGAGACACATTTGCCCCGGGAGAACGGGAGAAGATCTGCCGGATCATTGACAGCCAGGTTGAGAAACTGGGGGGGTTCGGAGACGGATTTACAAAGGCGATCCGGCTGGAGGAAGATGTGATGCAGATGCGTCCGACCGAACAGCCGATTTTGGAGATGGTGCTGGCGGCGATCGATCAGATTGCATGGAAAGCCGAGCAAAACGGACAGGAGATCTGTCTGGAGGGAGCACAGGATATTTGCGGCGTATATGACAGACGATGGACTGAGGAAGCGCTGTTCAATCTGTTGGACAATGCGGTGAAATACGGGGAAAAAGGTCGGAAAATTATCGTGTCGATGGAAGAATATCCGATGGTTGTCCGGATTGATGTGAAAAATTACGGAGTACCGCTTACGCGGGCGGAATACGGCAAGGTTTATCAACGGTTTTATCGCGGAAATAATGCGGCACTTGTGAAAGAGGGTGTCGGTCTGGGACTTTATCTGACGAGAAAGATCCTGAATCAGGAAAACGGATATGTGAAAGCAGAAGTCTGGAGAACGGAAGTCTGGAGAGCGGAAATTACGGAGGGAGCCGCCGAGACCCAAGGGGGAGATACTTCCATGAAAGGACAGGGAAGTGTGTTCAGTATTTTTCTTCCGAAGAGTCAGTGACGCGGCGCTGTTTTTGCCAATTTCTTCTAATGTAATATGGGAGATCCCTCTTTTTACCCAGAGCAGAGCCGATATTGACAGCGCGGTTAGTAAAGGCTAAAATGAGGATGGATTTTTAAAAACAGCAAGGGGATTTGAATGAGGATACAATATCGGATACGGGATGGATATGCGGAAATTGTACGGTGTTTCGGTACGGGAGAAACGGTTGTTGTTCCGGAGAAGATCGGGGAGATCACAGTGCGTGCCGTGGCGGCATATACATTTTCGGACAAGAAATCATCGGAAGATCAAGATGTGCTGGAATACCGGACGGAAGACGGATTTTTGGAAGAAGACAGGGAACAGCTTCTGGCAGGAGAGAAGATCGCCGAGGTGGTGTTTCCGGAAACGGTGCAGGAGATCGGGAACTATATTTTTTACGGATGCAGGAAGCTTAAGAAACTTACGTTTTCTGACCGGCTTTACCGGATCGGCAGCGGCGCGTTTACCGGCTGCGGAAAACTTCGGGAATTGAATGTATTTCTGATGGACGGCGAAAAATCTTGTGTGAAAGAAATACTGGGAGAATTGTGGCAGCGGATTGACGTGACTTTTTACAGAAAATATGTGAAAACTGTGGATCAGCAGGATGTAAATTTGCAGAGTACGGATCCGCAAACCGTAAATCAGCGGAGTGCAGATCGGGAAACGGAAGTTGTAAAACTGGTTTTTCCGGAGCATTACGAGGAGGCGGTGGAAAATACGCCGGCACGGATTTTATTTACACAGCACCACGGTACGGGGAATAATTATCGGCAGTGTTTTTACAGCAGGGAATTGGATTACCGGAAATATGACGAACTGTTCGTGCTTGCGGAAGCACAGGAGCCTCGGGACGTGTTGGAAGATCTGGTGTTTTGGCGGATGGAATATCCGCACGGACTGAGCAAGCGGGCTCGAAAGAATTATGAAACTTATCTTTCCGGGCAGTTAGGGCAGATCGTGGAACATCTGATAAAAACAGATCGGATCGACCGGCTTGGACAGATCAGTGTCTACGGACTTTGGAAAGAAGATGTTCTGGAAGCGGCGGCAGTTTCGGCGGCAGATCTCGGGAAAGCAGAAGCCGCCGGATTTTTGATGAATGAACGGCAACGATTGTTTCCCAAAAAAACGGGAGCAAAAAAAAGGAAATTTGAATTATAGAGAAGAATATGATTTTGAGTGAGAAGTTGGAACATGGGATGGAATACGAAAACGGACAGGAGAATATAGAAAAGCTTCGGCGGATCGGCGGGCAGATTCTGGCGGCATCCCGGGATGAACTATATCTTGGCATGCGTTTTTTGGATGTCGCTTTGAGCAGTTTTGTATATCAGATGGATTCGGAAGTGCATCCATTTGGTACAGACGGCGGGGCGATCTATTTTCATCCGAGGGAGCTGGGCGGTCTGTACCGGGAAAACCGGATTCTTGTGAACCGTGGGTATCTGCATATGGTGTACCATTGTCTGTTCCGCCATATGGTCAAACAGATTTCGTTCGGGGAAACAGAGCGGGAAGCGGTGTTTTTTCTGTGGGATTTAAGTTGTGATATTGCGATCGAGCGTTTGATCGACGGAAATTACCATCGGTCGGTGCGGTATTCGAAAAATCTGCTTCGCAGAGACACTTATGGACGGTTGGAGCGGGAAGCGGATGGGAAAGTCTTAAATGCCGAGCGTATTTTTCGCCTGCTTCGAAAATGGGATCTGACAGAGGAAAAGTGGCAGAAATTACGGCAGGAATTTTATGTGGACGATCATCGGTATTGGGAAAATAAAAGTCCGGATGAGAAGCCGCCGAACCCGGAGCTGAACCGGAAGTGGCAGGAGATCAACGAAGAAATGGAAACCGATCTGGAGACGTTTTCCAAGGAAGCGTCTGAGAAAAGCGGGGATCTGTTAGGGCAGGTCCGAGTGGAGAATCGGGAACGATATGATTACAGGGAGTTCTTAAGAAAGTTTTCGGTTTACAGAGAGGAACTGGGAGTCGATGCGGATACATTTGATTATACATTTTACAGCTATGGATTGTCGCTTTACGGCAATATGCCACTGATCGAACCGCAGGAGACAAAGGAAGTCAAAAAGATTGAGGAATTTGCGGTTGTGATCGATACGTCGATGTCCTGTTCCGGGGAGTTGGTGAAAAAGTTTCTGGAAGTGACTTATGATGTGCTCGGAAGAAGCGAAAGTTTTTTTAAAAAAGTCAATGTGCATATCATCCAGTGTGACGAAGAAGTGCAGTCGGATGTAAAGATCACCTGCGCAGAGGATTTGGAGACGTATATGGAAAATCTGACTCTTTACGGGGAGGGGGGAACGGATTTCCGTCCGGCATTTTCCTATGTGGATCAACTGATCCGGGACGGGGAATTTGAACATCTGCGCGGGCTGCTTTATTTTACGGACGGTTATGGCATTTATCCGGAAAAGATGCCGGGGTATCAGACCGCGTTTGTATTTGCTGAGGAGGAAGCAGAAGAGCGGCAGGTACCGCCGTGGGCAATGAAAATCATGCTGGATGAAACATTGGAATAATCGGAGGAAATGAAATAAACAAAAGAAAGTCTGAGAGAGAAAAAGAAGAAAAGGAGAATGCGGGAGCAATGAATATAAAGCGTGCGAAACAGGAAATCAAAAATTCCATCGAAGCTTATCTGGCGAAAGACGAATTCGGCGAGTACAAGATCCCGGCAGTGCGTCAGCGTCCGGTGCTTCTGATGGGACCCCCGGGAGTCGGAAAGACACAGATCATGGAGCAGATCGCCAGAGAATGTAAGATCGGGCTTGTGGCATATACGATCACGCACCACACGAGACAAAGCGCGGTGGGGCTTCCTTTTATTAAGGAAAAAGTTTACGGTGGACAGACATATTCCGTGACTGAATATACGATGAGCGAGATCATTGCCTCGGTCTATGAGAAGATCGAGCAGACCGGGATCAAAGAGGGGATTTTGTTTATCGATGAGATCAACTGCGTGTCGGAGACGTTGGCGCCGACAATGCTGCAGTTTCTTCAGGGAAAGACCTTTGGCAACCAGAAAGTGCCGGAGGGATGGATCATCGTGGCGGCGGGGAATCCGCCGGAATATAATAAATCTGTCCGGGAATTTGATGTGGTAACATTGGATCGTCTGAAGAAGATCGACGTGGAAGCGGATTTTGAGGTGTGGAAAGAATATGCCTATCAGCAGGGAATCCACCCGGCTGTGATCTCTTATCTGGAATTGAGGAAGCAGAATTTCTACCGGGTGGAGACGACAGTGGACGGAAAACGGTTTGCGACGGCACGAGGATGGGAAGATTTATCCCAGTTGATCCAGGCGTACGAAGCGATCGGAACGAAGATGGACAGGGAAGTGGTCTTTCAGTATATCCAGCATCCGATGATCGCAAAAGATTTTGCCGGGTATCTGGAACTGTACTATAAATATCGGACGGACTACGGAGTAGAAGACATCCTGAACGGAAAATGGAGCCCGACTACGCTGCAGAAAATCCGTAGCGCAGCTCTGGATGAACATTTGAGTATCGTAAGTCTTCTGAATGGAAAATTGAGCGAATTATTCAGGGAATGTTATGAGACGGATGTGTTTGTGTCGAAGCTGTATGAGTATATGCTGACATACCGGGAGGAACGAGATCATGTAACAGCGGAGGAAATCCTGCAAAAAATAGTTTCGGATTGGGAAGCACTTGAGAGAGCGGAAATGCTGAACCGTGCAGAATTCCGTATGTGGAAGCGCGTCACAGCATTTATGGAAAATGTGGTAAAACACACGAAAGGCAACTTTTTAATTGACATGGATGCGTATGAATATACGAAAGAACGGTTTGGAGAAGAAGCCGGAGCGTTGGAGACGAAAACAGAAGAAGTGAAAGAAATCCTGCAAAATGTGTTTGATTTTCTTGAAGATGCGTTTGGAGAGAGTCAGGAGATGGTATTTTTTATCACGGAATTAAATGCAAATTCATATAGTATGTGGTTTATCAAGGAAAACGGATCGGATTCTTATTATCGATATAATAAAGGGCTTTTATTTGAGGAACGGCAGAAGGTGATACTGGCAGAAATGGATGCGGCAGAGAATGCTATGGATCGGGGAATCCACTTTACGGAAAAATAAAAGAAAGGTATAATAGGAAGTAAACTCGCTGTTGGAAAGCGGAAAAGAAAGGAGCGTTGTCTGATATGAAGGTCAGAGAGATGAGAAACGAGGTACTCGGAAATCGTGTAGTCAAAGCGTTGGAGTCCCGGAATATGGAAGCGTATTATGTGAAGACAAAGGAAGCGGCGTTGGCGAAAGCGTTGGAACTGATTCCGGAGGGGAGCAGCATCAGCTGGGGCGGAACGATGTCGGCGCAGGAGATCGGACTGACCGATGCGCTTCATAAAGGAAAGTACGACGTGTATGACAGAGAGCAGGTAGAGACAAGAGAAGAAAAAGAAAAGATCGCGCATCAGGCATTGAACTGCGATTTCTTTATCGGCAGCACCAACGCGCTTTCGGAGGACGGAGTCCTTGTAAATGTGGATGGAAATGCAAACCGTGTGGCGGCGTTTGCTTATGGACCGAAGAACGTACTGTTGATCGTAGGGATGAACAAAGTCGTGAAGACAGAGGCGGATGCGATGAGCCGCGCAAGAAATGAAGCGGCGCCGATCAATGCACAACGCTTCGGAGTGGACACTCCGTGTGTGAAAAACGGAAGCTGTTTTAATTGTAAATCACCACAGTGTATCTGCTGTCAGATTTTGATCACGAGATTTTCAAAAGTGCCGAAACGGACAAAGATCATTCTCGTAGACGAGAATTTAGGATTTTAATATGGAAGATAAAAAGAAACGAAGAAATACTGCGAAGCAAAAAAATACTGTGAAGCGAAAAAGAAAGCGCAGAAATCAACAGAAAACGGATGTGATCTCGATCACCATATTGATCGTGGCGGTCTGTGTATTTGTGTTTTCACTCTATCAGCTCGCTATGCTTCTCGTCCCGTATTATTTCGGCGGACAGGAGTACGATGAAGTGAAAAAGCTGGTGATCACGACAGAGAAAACCGCGGAGGGCGAAGAAAAATTTCAGGTGGATTTTGAGGCGCTGCAGGAAGAAAATTCCGATACAGTCGCCTGGATCCGATTTGACGAACCGGCAGTGATCAGCTATCCGGTTGTAAAAGGGATGGATAATGATCTCTATCTGACGAAGACATTTTCTGCGTCGGATAATAAACTGGGTGCGATTTTCATGGATTACCGGAATGCATCTTCATTTTCAGACAGAAATACGATCATCTACGGGCACAATCTGAAAGTGGGCGGCGAGATGTTTTCACAGCTGAATGCATATGGCGACGAAGCATTTTACAAAGAACATCCTTATTTCTATATTTATACACCGGATGGGAAGACGAGAACGTATCAGGTCTTTGTGGCGGGTGTCGTGAGTGATCAGGCGGAAAACTATACGCTGGAGTTTGAATCGGATGAAACATATCTGGCATATCTGGAAGCATGTAAAAACAGTTCGGCATACCAGACGGATGCGAGTGTCGGCGCGGGCTCCAGTATCGTGACGTTATCAACGTGTACCAATGTGCGTGACGATGAGCGTTTTATCGTTCAGGGCGTGCTGGTATCGGAAGAATAAGCGGTCTGGAAGAGACGGGAAGCTTCAGATGGAATGGAGGTGAGAGGATGGCGGATCGTTTTGCGGTCGGAGATATTATCCGGATGAAAAAGCCGCATCCGTGTGGGACATACGAGTGGGAGATCCTCCGCGTGGGGGCAGACTTTCGTCTGAAATGTACAGGATGCGGACATCAGGTTATGGTGCCGCGGAAACTGGTGGAAAAAAACACAAGAGAAATTAGAAAAAAAGCTTGAAACCGTGAATTGTTTATGTTATGATATGTACTCGTGGCATACCCGTTGAATTGAAATAAGACGACGGATGTTTACATTCCTTGCTCCCGAAGGAGTCGGGGGCCAGAGACCAAAAGGAGGTGCGAAAGACATGAACAAGTATGAATTAGCTGTTGTTGTCAGCGCAAAAATCGAAGACGACGCCAGAGCTGAAGTGATCGAAAAAGTGAAAAATTTAGTGACACGTTTCGGTGGCAACGTAACTGACGTTGATGAATGGGGTAAGAGAAGATTCGCTTACGAAATTCAGAAGATGAAAGAAGGATACTACTATTTCATCCACTTCGAGGCTGAGGCTACTGTTCCGGGTGAAGTGGAACAGCGTATCCGCATCATGGATAATGTTCTCAGATATTTATGCGTGAAACAGGAAGCATAAGAGAAAGAGGTATATATGAATAAAGTAGTTTTGGTGGGTCGACTTACAAGAGACCCGGAGGTTAGATATTCCCAGGGAGACAGCGCAACAGCAGTTGCGAGATATACGGTAGCCGTAGACCGCAGATTCAAACGGGACAACGAACCGACCGCAGATTTTATTCCGTGTGTTGTATTCGGTCGTTCTGCCGAGTTTGCAGAGAAGTATTTCCGTCAGGGAATGCGCGTGTCAGTTTCCGGACGTATCCAGACCGGAAGCTATACGAACAAAGACGGTGTGCGCGTTTATACAACCGAAGTGATCGTGGAAGAGCAGGAATTTGCTGAGAGCAGAGCGGAGAGCGAAGCGAACAGAGGTTCTTTCCAGTATAACAATGCGCCGGCAAGTCAGGCACCGGCTTCCGCTCCGAGCATGGATGCAGGTGACGGCTTCATGAATATTCCGGACGGGATCGACGAGGAATTACCGTTTAACTAACTTCCGATTATCACCAAGTGATGAAAATAGGAGGTAAAGCAAGATGGCTTTTGAAAAAGGCAGCAGACCAGAGGGCGGCTTCAAAAGAAGAGGACCGGCTCGCAGAAGAAAAAAAGTTTGCGTATTCTGTGGTAAAGAGAATAACGAAATCGATTACAAAGACGTTGCAAAGTTAAAGAAATATATCTCTGAGAGAGGAAAAATTCTTCCGAGAAGAATCACAGGAAACTGTGCGAAACATCAGAGAGCTCTTACAGTAGCAATCAAGAGAGCAAGACATATCGCTTTGATGCCGTACGTTCAGGACTAATCAAAAATATAAGGCTGATTCTTAGGGGAAACCCTTTGAGTCAGCCTTTTTTTGTATAGGCGACGAGCCAAAGTCCGGGCTTGCCCGAGACCTTGGCGACTGCTTACAATCCCGGAATGTGCCTTTTGGCACTTCCGGTGATTTCGCTAGATATTCAAATCAGAGATCGTTTTATCAAGGCAATAGAAAAGATCGATATATTTTTCTACGATCTGACGGCAAGAGCGTTTGATGATCTCACTATTATAGTCATGTGTCAGTTAGTTTCGTATCGTAAGCATTTCCAGCCAGAGATCGTCGGAAATTAAGTCGGCGCGAAAAGATTCCCGTAGGACTTCTCTTGGAGAGCTGGTTACGAATCCGGTGATCGCGTAGTATTGGATCAGGATATCTTTCATCACTTTCAAAGATTTTTGAAAAGATTCGTATCGTTTTTTATATTTTTGGTCCATATTTTTCAATGGCCTCCTTTAATAATTGGTTGCCGCATGTGTCTATATTGACAAGATCTACGGTGTAAAGTGTCGGTAAAGCATCGATCTCTTCCTCGAGCTGCTCAAAATCCTGCACACCGGATACGGCGATGTCGATGTCGCTTCGCTCGGTTTCCGTTCCTTTTGCGCGGGAGCCGAAGAGAATGATTTCTTTTGCGGAATATTTGCGGCAGAGAGCCGCAGCTTTTTCTATTACTTCATTTACATTCATTTTATTCAACCAGTCCAATCTTTATTTTCTTTTATCATTCTATCAAAGTTCTATCAGAATACCCAACGAAATATTTGCGGTTTGAGGCGTATTTCCCCTTGTACACCGACGCTACTACTTATTATAATAAAGATAATAGAAGGAGGGTGATTTTTTGGAAAATGAAAAAGATGTGATTCAAGACTTAATCAGACGGGCAATGAAAGCAAGAGAATATTCGTACTCTCCATACTCGAACTTTAGTGTGGGGGCGGCGATATTGTCTGAATCCGGAAAGATTTATACCGGTTGCAATATTGAATCTGCCTCTTATACACCGACAATCTGTGCGGAGCGCGTAGCTTTATTTAAAGCGGTTTCGGAGGGGGAGCGGAAATTTAAAATGCTTGCGCTGGTTGGAGGTCCGAAAAACGGAGAGAAAAAGACAGAAGAGATTGTAAGTCCGTGCGGTGTGTGTCGACAGATGTTATATGAATTTGGAAAAGACCTGAAAGTTGTGATGGCAGATAATGAGGAGAAATATGAGGTCCGGATGTTGGAAGAACTGCTTCCATATGGATTTGGACCGGATAACTTAATATAAGCGATTGTATCAAATCTGAGTGAAAGATACAGAACAGGAGGTTGTTATGCAGAAGTATTCAGGTAAAAAGGGGCTACAGTATCATATCAATATGTCAAAGGGGGATGTGGGGAAATATGTGATCCTGCCGGGAGATCCGAAGCGATGTAAAAAAATTGCGGAGCATTTTGAAAATGCAGAATTAATAGCGGATAATCGGGAATTTGTCACATATACCGGATTTTTGGACGGCGAAAAAGTATCAGTGACATCGACGGGGATCGGGGGCGCTTCGGCATCGATTGCTTTGGAAGAACTGTGTAATTGCGGTGCTGACACCTTTGTAAGAGTGGGGACATGCGGTGGAATAGAGCTGAGTGTAAAAGGAGGAGATTTGGTGATCGCAACCGGAGCGGTCCGAATGGAGGGGACGTCCAAGGAGTATGCACCGATCGAATATCCGGCGGTGGCAGATCTTAAAATTTCAAATGCCTTGCTTGCGGCGGCAAAAGAAAAAGAGCTGGTGTATCACACAGGGGTTGTACAGTGTAAAGACGCATTTTACGGGCAGCATGACCCGGAAAAAATGCCGGTTTCCTATGAATTGCTCAACAAATGGGAGGCGTGGAAACGGATGGGATGTCTGGCATCGGAAATGGAGTCGGCAGCATTGTTTATTGCAGGGGCATTCCGAAGAGTTCGGGTAGGTTCTGTGTTCCTGGCATTGGCAAATCAGGAGAGAGAAAAAGCAGGCTTGGATAATCCTGTGGTGCACGAGATGGAACCTGCAATTGAGGTGGCAGTCCTGGCAATCCGCAAACTGATCCGCGAGGATAAAGCAAAAGGCAGATAGATGATATTCGGAATTTTGTTCAGAGGATGAACGATGTGCATCCGGATATATATTGTAGAATGAAAAATCCCCGAGGGTATCTTTTATTCAATGGATAAAGGAGACCTTACGGGGATTCTTTTGTTCATTTTATTTACCGCATAAATCGGTCGATAACATACAAGATCCCGTCTTCGTCGTTGGAACGTGTGACGAAATTTGCGGCTTCTTTGATGACCGGCTGGGCGTTCTCCATTGCGACGCCGAGTCCGGCATATTCGATCATGGAAAGGTCGTTGTAGCCGTCGCCGCAGCAGATCATTTCATCAGCGGTAAGTCCGATACTGCTTAATAATTTTTGCAGAGAATGCGCTTTGTCGATATTCTGCGGCATGATCTCAAGAAAATATGGTTCGGAACGATAAATGTTCAGAAGACTGTGATATTCTTCTTTTAGTCTCGGCATGATTTCCTCGAGGAGCTCCGGCGGTCCGGGAAGCAAAAGTTTGTTGACAGGGAAATCCAGCGCGTCTGGGAAATCCGCGACCGGGACGATTTTCATATTATTGATGAATTTTTCTTTTTCCGTGTATTCATTCGAACAGATTCCGGATAAGATCTCGGTATCGGTATAAGAAATAATATCCACGCCGGGGTATGTTTTTACCGTCTCATAAATCGGGCGTATCACACTTGGCGGCAAGGTGCGGTTGTAGACGATCTCGCCGGTGGAACATCTGGTGATGCGGGCACCGTTGAAAGAAAGCATGTATCCGCCGTATTTTTCCATTTCCAGAATATCGGCAAGCGGGGCAACGCCGTTGATCGGTCGTCCACTGGCAAGTACGACGATCTTTCCCTCTTTTTGGATCTCAAGAAGAGCCTTTCTGGTCGGTTCTGTGATCTCTTTCTTGGAATTGGTTAAAGTGCCGTCCAGATCCAGCACGAGCATTTGATATTTCATAGGAAAAATCCCCCTCGTATATTATCTTTTGGATATATAAATCTGATTCTCATCCTATTATATAGAACGAGAGCATGGAAAACAAGTCAAAAACTTAGTGGAATAATAGACAGAAAAGTGCTATACTAAGACAATAGTGGGTAAGTAGCGAAGTGTGTTATTTTGGAGGGTAAAAATCCATGAAGAAAAAGGATGTGCGTTTGAAAGGACAGCTGCGGATGTACATGCAGTGGCCGGTGATCATGACGGTGCTTCTGGCTGCAATGAACATCTGGATGTATATGGTTGACCGGAAAGCAGGCGGAATGATGTCTGTCATGGTCATTATCTATATGGTGATCGTCGGCGTGCTCTATGTGTACAACAGATCACTGATCCTTGCGGATATGGTTCAGTTTTCAACGCAATACAAAGCAGTTCAGAATACGCTTCTAAAGGAACTTTCGATTCCGTATGCGATTCTGATGGAGGACGGACGGATCGTCTGGAAGAACGACCGGTTTGCAGAATTATTTGCAGACAGGCGAAGAGAAAAATATTTGAACAAGCTGATCCCGGAGTTGAACCGCGGCGTGTACCCGAAAGGGGATGTCGATCATGTGGAACTGGAAGTGCATTACAACGACCGTGATTATCAGGCGGAACTGCGGAAAGTTTCGGTGGAGGGATTCAGTGATACGGAAGAAGTGCTTCAGATCCCGAAAGAAAAAGAGTATTTTATTGCGGTATATCTCAATGATGTGACCGAATTGAACGCCTACATCAAGGAGAACGAGGATCAGCGTCTGATCGCCGGACTGATCTATATCGATAATTATGATGAAGTGATGGAAAGTGTCGAAGAGGTGCGGCAGTCGCTTCTTGTAGCGTTGATCGACCGGAAGATCAATAAATATATCGGAGACGTGGACGGCATCGTTAAAAAACTGGAAAAAGACAAGTATTTTATCGTGATCCGTAAAGAAAGTTACCGGAAATTTGAGGCGGATAAGTTCTCTTTGCTGGAAGAAGTCAAACAGGTGAATATCGGAAATGCGCGTTCCGCATCGCTTAGTATCGGATTGGGACTCAATACGGCGACTTATGCGCAGAGTTACAACTACGCGCGCGTCGCGATCGACCTTGCACTGGCGCGGGGGGGAGATCAGGCGGTTGTGAAAGACTGCCACGGCATTACATATTTCGGCGGAAAGAAAGAGCAGACATCCAAGAATACGCGTGTCAAAGCGCGTGTTAAGGCAGAGGCGCTCCGTGAGTTTATCGTTGCGAAAGATCAGGTCATTATCATGGGGCATAAGATCGCAGATGCGGACTGTCTCGGCGCATGTATGGGAATTTACCGCGCGGCAAAGGAGCTGGAGAAGAAAGCACATATCGTTATGAACGAAGTGACCAGTTCGGTCCGCCCTCTGTATGATGAGATCGCGGAAAGCCCGGCGTATGAAAAGGATATTTTCCTGACCTCGGAGCAGGCGATGGATTATATCAATGACAATACGATGGTTGTTGTAGTCGATACGAATAAACCGCAGATGACCGAGTGTCCGGAGCTTCTGAAAAAGACGAAGACGATCGCGGTGCTGGATCATCACCGGCAGAGCAGTGTCGGTATTGAAAATGCGGTGCTTTCTTATATTGAGCCGTATTCCTCGTCAAGCTGCGAGATGGTTGCGGAAGTGCTTCAGTATATTGTCGATGATATCCGTTTCCCGAATGTAGAGGCAGACTGTCTCTATGCGGGAATAATGATCGATACACAGAATTTTATGAACCGTACCGGTGTGCGTACGTTTGAAGCGGCTGCATTTTTGAGAAGATGCGGAGCGGACATTACGCGGGTGCGCAAGATGTTCCGGGACGATATGGCGTCTTACCGGGCAAAAGCGGAAGCGGTACGAATGGCGGAAGTATACCGGAAAGAGTATGCGATCGCAGAGTGTCCGAGCGATATTGACAGTCCGACGGTGCTTGCGGCGCAGACGGCGAATGAATTGCTGGATATCAGCGGCATCAAGGCGTCGTTTGTGCTGACGATCTATTCGGGCAAGATTTATATGAGCACCCGTTCGATCGATGAAGTCAACGTACAGGTGATCGCGGAGAAATTAGGCGGCGGAGGTCATATCAATGCCGCAGGCGCGCAGTTCGATCATACCGATATGGAAGAGGCGATCAATGCGCTGAAAGCGACGATCGATCAGATGATCGAGGAGGGCGATATTTAGAAATCTTCGTTATATATTAGAAACAGTAAAATAGTAAATGGCATAAAGGAGAAGACAGAACATGAAAGTAATTTTATTGCAGGACGTAAAGTCACTTGGAAAAAAAGGCGAGATCGTCAATGTGAATGACGGATATGCACGGAATTTTATTTTGCCGAAGAAGCTCGGCGTGGAAGCAAACGGAAAGAATTTAAACGATCTGAAACTGCAGAAAGATAATCAGGCGAAGATTGCAAAAGAGCATTTGGAAGCGGCAAAAGAATTGGCGGCAAAACTGCAGGCAGGCAAGATCGAACTGGCGATCAAGATGGGAGAGGGCGGAAAAGCATTTGGTTCCGTGACCGGAAAAGAGATCGCTGCAGCAGTGAAAGAGCAGATGGATCTGGAGATCGATAAGAAAAAAGTGCAGCTGAAAGATGCGATCAAAACACTTGGAACGCACAGTGTCCCGGTGAAACTGCATCCGGAAGTGACCGCAGAGCTAAAGGTCATCGTGAGCGAAGAGTAAGGGGATTGTCTGAATGGATGAAGCAGTAATCAAGCGGATCCTGCCGCACAGCCAGGAGGCGGAGCAGGCGGTGATCGGAGCGATGCTGATGAATAAAGACGCGATCACAACGGCGTCGGAGATCATCAGCGGAGAAGATTTTTACCAGAACGCATACGGTATTTTATTTGACGCGATGGTGGAATTGTTCCAGATGGGACATCCGGTCGATCTGATCACACTGCAGGAACATTTAAAAGAAAAAAATGTCCCGCCGGAAGTCAGCAGTCTGGAGTTTGTCCGGGATCTGATCGCGGGAGTGCAGACTTCGGCGAACGTGAAGTATTATGCGCAGATCGTAAGTGAGAAAGCGACGCTGCGGCGGTTGATCAAGATCAATGAAGAGATCGCCAATACATGTTATATGGAAAATGAACCGCTGGAAGTGATCCTGGAGCGGACAGAGAAACAGGTATTTGATCTTGTAGAGCGGGGAAATGTGCAGGAATATGTGCCGATCAAGCAGGTTGTTCTGAATGCGCTGGATGTGATCGAGCGCGCATCAAAGACAAAAGGAACCGTGACCGGTATCCCGACCGGATTTATCGATCTGGATTATAAGCTGTCCGGATTGCAGCGGTCGGATCTGATCCTGATCGCGGCGCGTCCGTCGATGGGAAAAACGGCGTTCGTATTGAATATTGCACAGCATGTGGCGTTCCGCCAGAATCTGGCGGTGGCGATCTTCAGTCTCGAGATGTCAAAGGAACAGTTGGTGAACCGTCTGTTCTCTTTGGAATCCCATGTCGACGCGCAGGCGCTTCGAACCGGTAATCTGAAAGATACCGAATGGGAGAAGCTGATCGAGGGTGCGGGACGGATCGGAAAATCAAGAATGATCATCGACGACACGTCCGGTATTTCGATCGCGGAGATGCGCTCAAAATGCCGAAAATATAAATTGGAACTGGGACTGGATCTGATCATCATCGACTACCTGCAGTTGATGAGCGGAAGCGGCGGACGGAGCAACGAAAGCCGTCAGCAGGAGATTTCCGAGATTTCCCGTTCGTTAAAAGGACTTGCCCGTGAGTTGAATGTGCCGGTGATCGCACTTTCCCAGCTCAGCCGTGCGGTGGAGTCGAGAACGGATAAACGTCCGATGCTTTCCGACCTCCGAGAGTCGGGGGCCATCGAGCAGGATGCGGACGTGTGTATGTTTATTTACCGTGAGGATTATTATATTCCGGATACGGAAGATAAAAATATTGCGGAGATCATCATTGCCAAGCAGAGAAACGGTCCGATCGGAACGGTACGCCTTGCATGGATGCCGCAGTACACGAGATTCGGAAACGAGGAACGCGCAAAAGCGGATTAAAACAGAAAAAAGGAACTGTAAGAGAACGCGCGTAATGCTGCCTTATATAAGCGACATTACGCGCGTTTGACTGTTTGTTCCTGACATACAAGTAGATCAGGTAAAGATTTTCCGGAAGCGTCCGAGCGGATTTTCACGGGAAGCCGTTTCGCGCCTAAGTGTCTGCTGCTGGCGGATCAGGCTGTCCAATTTGCGGTAATGTTCTTCTTCCTGCCGTTCTTTCGCCTGGAAGAGAAAATCCATTTCCCGGATCACATCAGTGGTGACTTTTTGGCTGATCTGCTGTTCCAGCACGGTATTGTTCGAGGTGACAACTTCCGTCAATACATCGCCGATCAGGCTCCGTACCTGCTCTAACTGTGTGACCGGGATGACTTCTGCGTCTGCCGGGATCAAAGCACCGGAGTGAGCCTTGCTTGTCCCGGTATTGTCCGCTGCGGCGATCGATGTATTTTCCATTGTGTCCGAAGTCTGTTCCGGAGTATCCTCGGCGTGTACTGCGTCGGTCAATTTTTTTCGGGTTGCGGTAAGCTGTGGGATCAATGGTTTTAAGTCCCTTAATAACATGCCTTCATTCTTTAGTTTTCTGATACAGAGAAAAAGTTGTATGTCATCTTCGGTATAATATCGGTGTCCCATTTCCGTGCGCCCGATCTTTAAGTTCAGTTCTTCCTCCCAGTAACGAAGCACATGAGATTCTACGTGAACCTGTTTGGCAGCTTCGGAAATCATAAATCTGACTTCACCCATATATGTAATACCTCCTATTAAGATGTTCATTGGTAGTATCATCGGCAGCCAAGGGGCGTATGCTTTTCGTATCTCAAGCTGTTGATGATATGTCCATTATAGCATAGGAGGATGAAAAGCAACCTGATAATCGTTCGTCAAATCAAGACAAAAAAATACCGTCCCAAAACGGAACGGTATCTTTGCTTGTGATCACTTTGCGATATATATCCCTTGAAGATCAAGGGGATCATACAATTACTCTGCTGAGATAGCACCTGTCGGACAGGCAGCCTCACATGCTCCACAATCAACGCAAGCATCAGCGTCGATTTCGTATTTGCCATCGCCTTCAGAGATAGCTCCTACCGGGCATTCGCTTTCGCAAGATCCACAGCTTACACATTCATCACTAATTACGTGTGCCATAGTATGTATCCTCCTTATGTAGTATTGCAACATTCATTGCTAACCCCATTCTAATACAAATGTGCCAAATATACAAGCGATTTTCTTCGATAATCCGTCTTGTTTTTGGGAAAAATTAAGAAAATATTTCTTTTTTTTTAACGGGAATCATGGTAGTGTATATAAGGAACGCCAAAGGGGGCGTCTGAAAACGGAGTGGTACAAGAAGAAAGAGGTTTGTTTTATGAAAATTTCAATGAAAACAAAGCGTATTACGGCGGCTATGCTGGCGGCATCTATGGTTCTTGCCGCGACAGCCTGTGCAAAAGAAGAACGGCAAACATTTACAGGGGATAAGACGGAGGAGCCGGCATATCAGGCAAATCTGGATGTGATTTCTCCGATCGCATATAGTGAGACCGATGGTCTGAATCTGGAACCGGGGACATATATTTCCATTATCGGGAAAGATGAGGCGTCTGCGTTCTGGAAGAATGTAAAAAAAGGGGTGCAGCAGGCGGAGGAAGATCTTAATAAGACGTTGGGGTATACCGGAAACGATAAGGTTAAAGTGACGTACAATGCGCCGGCGAAAAAAGAAAATATTGATGAGCAGGTCAACATTTTAGATGAGGAACTTGCCCGGTATCCGGATGTTGTAGGCGTGGCAAGTATTGATGCGGACGCCTGCAGCGTACAGTTTGATCTGGCGACGGAGAACGGGATTCCCGTGATCGCTCTGGATTCGGGAAATAATTATCAGGGCATTCAGTGTACTGTGAAGACGGATAATGCCGAGGCGGCGAAGACCGGCGCTTATAAGCTTGCAGATGCCATGGGGCGTACGGGAGACATTCTTCTCCTTGTGCATGATTCCAAATCAGAGACGGCAAAAGAACGGACGGAAGCATTTTGTGCGGAGATCGAAGAAAAATATCCGGATGTGAACGTGGCGGAGATCCTCTATGTGGATCAGTTTGAAGAGTTGAAAAAGCAGATCGTGGAAGAACAGTACGCTGCTTCTAACACATCGGAAACGGAAAATACGGCGAATGCGGCGGCAGGTTCAGCAGGCACAGAAGCGGCGGCTTCAACCGTGGCGGATGCTCAGAACACTCCGGCAGAGGAAACGGATGCGGCTTCCGGTACAGTAGAGTCCGATACAGCAGAGACACAGATATCGGCGGAAGAGCTTGCGGCGAAAAGTGCGGAACTGACGGATGAAGATGTGATCTTGTATTATCTGGAAAAATATCCAAATGTAAAAGGAATGTTTGGAACAAATGATATGGCTACACAGCTTGGAGTTTCCGCGCTGGCAGAAAAGAAAGCGGATCATTCCGGGAATACAGAGAAAACGGAAAATGCAGAAAAGGCGGAAGATACGGATAAAGCCGACAAAGCAGAGAACGAGCAGGAAGATGAGATTCTTCTGATGGGATTTGACGCCGGAAAAGCGCAGCTTGACGCGTTGAAAAATGGCGAGATTTCCGGACTGGTCGTGCAGAATCCGTTTGGAATCGGTTATGCGTCGGTGATCGCGGCTGCGAGAACGGTACTGCAGGCAGGAAATGAAGCGGAAGTCAACACAGGTTATGTGTGGGTGACGAAAGAGAATATGGAGTCCGAATCGATCCGGAAAATGCTGTATGAATAAAGTCCGGACAGGAAAGAGATAACAACCGCGGGAAAACAGAATAAGGATATAGGAAAGCATAGAAAAAGAGCAGGGAAGTTTCTTAGGAAGAAGCATACCTTGCTCTTTTTCTCATACACTGCGGCAATGTCTGTCCTCAATGCCGGGATGTGTCGGTTTCATCAGTCTACGCGTGTCAGAGAGAAAATAAATTCGGTCCCGACCCCTTCGGTGCTGACGACGTTGATATGTTCATCATGTGCCTGGATCGCTTCTTTGACGATCGCGAGCCCGAGTCCGGTGCCTTTTTTATCTTTGCCGCGGGAAAGGTCGGATTTGTAAAATCGTTCCCAGATCTTGTTGAGTTCTTTTTTCGGAATCCCGATCCCGTGGTCTTTGATCGATACAAAGATCTTGTCATTGCGGCGGGTCACTTCCACAGTGACGGAAGAATCATGCTCACTGAATTTGATCGCATTGTCCAGAAGATTGTAGAAAACCTGATGGATCTTTCGCGCGTCGGCGAAGACGAACACATCCTGCGGAAGCAGGAGCAGTTCGATCGAAACATGCTTTACGGTGCAGATGCCCTCGAAAGATGCCGCCGTATTTTTGATCATCTCCTGAATATCAAAGCGTGTCTTGTCGAGCAGCAGTTCTTTTGTATCAAATTCATTTAATGTGAGAAGATCTTTGGTCAGATCGGTTAAGCGCTCCGTCTCAAATAAAATGATCTTCAAATACTTTTCATGAAGTTCCGGAGGGATCGTTCCGTCCGTCATCGCTTCCACATAGCCTTTGATTGAAGTCAGCGGCGAGCGGAAATCATGGGAAACATTGGCAACGATCTTTTTCTGATAGTCTTCCATGTCTTTCAACTGCGCCGACATGTAGTTGAGGGAAGCGGAGAGGTAGCCTATTTCATCCTGCGTGTAAACCGGGATTTCGTAATCCAGATTTCCGGAAGCGTACTGTGTGGCGGCTTCGGTGATCTTGCGGAGCGGTCGGAAGACAAAAAAATGAAATCCGATCAGGATCAAAAATGCCAGCACATAAACTGCGCCAAGGATAATGTGAACGGTTGTCATAAGCTGGTTGCAAGTTTCTTCCAGTGTGGAGACCGGTTTGTGGATCAGGAGATAGCCCTCGGTCTGAAATCCCTGAATGACCGGCGCCATGATCGTGATGACGTCTTCGTCAAAATACCCGTGATAGCGACCGACAATATACTGGCTGTTTCCGATCTCCGCCGGATCGAAATCTTCGATCATCGCAGGGGCGGTTGCAGTCCCGAGGTTCGAGGAAGTGATCAGTGTCCCGTCCTCTTCCACAAACCAAAGCGTTGCTTCCAGATAAATTTTCATGGCGGAGAGCTGAGAATGAACCGACCAGGACGTCATATTGTTGGAAAAATAGGAGGGAAGATAAGTGGTTGCCATGACGTTTGCTTCCTTGTAGAGACTTTGGGAGGCATTGTTCTCCAACTGGTTCAAAAGAAGCTGCTGTCCGAGGATCGAGGTTGTAAACAGGCTCAGGAAACCAAACACGATATAGAGCAGGGCAAATTTAAGATAAAGTGTACTTTTCATGTTGGTTTCCTCCTGAAAGATAAATATTTGTACAAGCAGAAATCGGCAGCGTAGTTACCGGGTTTCAAATTTGTAGCCGATGCCCCAGACGGTACTGAGCCGCCATGACGGATGTTCTTTGATCTTTTCGCGTAGACGTTTGATATGGACGTCTACGGTGCGGGTGTCGCCGATGTATTCATATCCCCAGATCTGATCCAGAAGCTGTTCTCTCGTAAAGACCTGGTTGGGGGAAGATGCAAGGAAATAGAGTAATTCCAGTTCCTTTGGCGGCATTTCCACGGGATGACCGTCGCAGACGACGGAGTAGTTGGTCAGATTGATCTCCAAATCATCGTACTCGACACATTTGATCCGTTCCCGGGAAGCACTCTGGGCTGCTGCGGCTTCCGGTTTTGCAGGCTGATAACGGCGCAGCACGGCACGGATGCGGGCAACCAGCTCTTTGGAATCAAATGGTTTCATGATATAGTCGTCGGCGCCCAGTTCCAGACCGAGCACCTTGTCAAAGACTTCTCCTTTTGCGGATAACATGATGATCGGCGTGGAAGATTTGGCGCGTACTTCGCGGCATACCTGATAGCCGTCGATGCCCGGAAGCATCAGATCCAAAAGGATCAGGTTCGGCTGATAGGTATCAAATGCGCGCAGAGCGTCTTCGCCGTTGTAGACCATTTTTGTATCGAAACATTCTTTGGTCAGGTACAGCGAAATGAGTTCCGCGATATTCTCGTCGTCATCGACGATAAGAATTTTTTGTTTATTCATAAGATGATCTCCTTTATATTCTGTCCGTTCTGTGATGTAGGTGTTCCCGGATATATTTCCCGGATATGTTATGCGGCTTAACCGAGTTCCACGATCGTCACGCCGGCGTCACCCTCGCCGAATTCTGCCAGATGATAGGATTTCACATGCTTCTGACGGCGCAGATATTCGTGGATCCCTTTGCGCAGCGCTCCGGTTCCCTTTCCGTGGACAACACGGACCGTGTTTAAGTGGGAGAGAAGCGCGTCATCCAAATATTTGTCCAGTTCGGCAACCGCTTCATCCACAGTCTTTCCAAGCAGATTGATCTCCGGTCTGACGGAGAGTGATTTACTCATCTTGATCTTGCCGCTTCCGGTGCGCCGCATATTTTTCGGCGCGTATGGATTGGCTTCTTCGATGATCTCCAGATCGGAAATGTTGACCTGTGAACGGAGAATCCCCATCTGCACGGTGACATTTCCGCGGGAATCCGGAAGCGAACTGATCGTTCCGGTCAGGTTCATGCTGAGGACTTTGACGGATTCACCGAGTTTAAAATCGGACGGTTTGTAGGTTTTTTTCGGTTTCTGCGGTTTGAGCGCGGATTTTCCTGCGGTATCTTTGATCTTCTTACGGAGACGTTCGCGTTCCCGTTCCATTTCGGCGGCGGAAATCCCCTCTTTGCCGAATTTGCGGAAGTTTTTCATTGTCTCATCTGCCATTTCTTTGGCTTCCCGCAAAATGGCGTTGGCTTTTTCAGTGGCTTCCCGCAAAATACGATCCCGCTGTTCGTCCAGTTTTTCCTGTTTTTGGCGGGTCTGTGTTTTCAGGCGTTCTACTTCCCGTTTGTATGTCTGGATCTCATCCCGTTCCTTTTCGATGATACGTTTGCTGTTCTCGAGGTCGGTCAGCAGGTCCTCAAAGGAGACGTCCTGCTCAGTCAGCCGGTTTTTGGCATCTTCGATAATATAATCCGGAAGCCCCAGTTTGCCGGAAATGGCAAATGCGTTGCTCTTTCCGGGGATACCGATCAAAAGCCGGTACGTCGGTTTCAGGCTCTCCACGTCAAATTCACAGCAGGCATTTTCCACTCCCTCGGTGGACAGCGCAAATACTTTCAGTTCACTGTAATGGGTTGTCGCCATTGTGCGGATCCCGCGGTTATGCAGATGCGACAGGATCGCAATGGCAAGCGCCGCTCCCTCGGTCGGATCGGTACCGGCTCCCAGCTCGTCAAAAAGAACGAGCGACTGCTCGTCGACATCTTTTAAAAATGAGACGATGTTGGTCATATGGGAGGAAAAGGTACTCAAACTTTGTTCGATACTCTGCTCGTCGCCGATGTCCGCATAGACCTGATGGAATACGGCAAGTTCCGAACGGTCAGCCGCCGGGATATGCAGCCCTGCCTGCCCCATCAAGGTGAACAGACCTACGGTTTTTAAGGAGACGGTTTTACCGCCGGTATTCGGTCCGGTTACGATCAGAAGAGAAAAATCTTCTCCCAATGAGACCGTGATCGGAACAACTTTGCGAGCGTCCAGAAGCGGATGTCTCCCGTCCCGGATGTGGATCCGTCCCTCGTTGTTCAAGATTGGACGGCTGGCATTCATGGAAAGCGCCAACTGTCCTCTCGCGAAAATGAAATCGAGATCGGTCAGCACACGGTAATCGGTGCGGATCTCTTCAATATATTCGGCAGTGTCCTCGCTCAGACGCGCAAGGATCACCTGGATCTCTTCCTGTTCTTTTGCGTAGAGCTCTTTGAGATCGTTGTTCAGTTTGACGACTGCCATCGGCTCGATAAATAAAGTGGAACCGGTGGACGACTGGTCGTGGATCATGCCGTTTACCTGACTTCTGTATTCGGCTTTGACCGGAACACAGTAGCGGTCGCCGCGCATCGTGATGATCGGATCCTGCAGATAGCTGCGGAGGGCTCCGTTGACCAGATTGTTCAGCGTTGCGTGGATTTTGTCGTTGATCCCGGCTATGCTCCGGCGGATATGTTTGAGTGCAGGGCTTGCATCGTCGCTGATCTCGTCTTCTGCGATGATACAACGTTCGATCTCATTGCTGAGCAGAGTCAGCGGTTCGAGCTGATCAAAATATGCGTCGAGACAGTCCGCAAGTTCATCCTGAGTGTCGTGCCGTCCGTATGCTTTGGCGCGTCCGGCATTCTGCAGGACTTTGCAGATACGAAGAAGTTCTCCGCTTCCGAGTGAAGCGCCTACTTCCAGCCGTTTCATAGATTCCTCAACCGGAAATGCGTCGCCGAAAGAGAGACGTCCCTTTTTAACGATCCTTGTAAATGCGGCTGCAGTCTGTTCCTGAAAGGTGTCGATCCGTTTCAGATCCGTCATCGGTTTTAATTTGCGGCAAAGCTGCCGTCCGCGGAATGAAGCCGCCTGTTCTTCTAAAAGTGTGATGATCTTATTATATTCTAATTTTAATAATGTCTTTTGGTTCATAAAAATCTCCGTTCTTCCGCCCGGAAACGGCGGTATAAGTTCCTGTTCCTATTGTATGGACTGTAACCATTTTAACGCATTTACACTATAATGAAAAGAGGATAAATATTGAACAATGAAATGGAATCGGTTATACTAGAACAGAAGGAGAATTTGGCTATGCTGTACGATCAGAACCCGGATCCGAAACAGGACGAAAACTCCAGTTCCGGAGATTCCTTTTCTTTTTTAAAAGAGACGATCAAACCGAAACCTGTCAGCAGGGAAAAGATTTTCATGCAGTTGCTGCGGATGGCGATTTATGGCGTCATCATTGGAATGTTTGCCTGTTGTAGTTTTTTTGCGCTCAAACCGTGGGCGGAAGAGACTTTTCGGGAAGATCCGCAGAAAGTTACGATCCCCGAGGATGCAGAGGACGGCGCCGCGGCGGAAGCAGACGAACAGGCGGCGCAGGAAGATGCTAAGGCACCTGTTCTGGACGTCGCAAGTTATCAGGCAATGATGGAAAGCCTGTCTGCGACGGCGGAGAAGGCAGGAAAAGGTGTGGTGTCGGTTCATGCTGGCAGCGCGGACGGATCGGATGACTGGATGGGAACGGGCAGTTCCGATCCGGGAGTGACAGGGATCATCGCCGCGGACAACGGACAGGAACTTTTGATCCTTGCGGATAATTCTGTCTGTAAGGATGTGGATACATGGGAAATCGTACTGGCGGACGGAAGCCGCTGTGCGGCGGCGCTCAAAGTGCAGGATCAAAACCGGAAGCTGGCGGTATTTTCTATCGTGAGAAGTATCGTTCCGGAGGAGACGTGGGGAAAGATCCAGGTAGCAGATCTCGGTAATTCTAATATCATTGGCAAAGGAGATCCCGTGATCGCGCTTGGCAATTTGTTTGGTTACGACAATGGACTCGGATATGGCGTGGTCAGTTCTACGGCATTGTCGACCACATTTTCCGATGGAGACTGCAGGGTGATCTCCACGGACATTCCATTGGAAGCGGATGGCAGCGGTATCCTTTTGAATCAGGACGGAGCGGTCATCGGAATCGTACGTCAGGGGATCGGTCCGGAGACCGAAGAGGGCGGAATCTCGGTGACGACGAATGCGCTTGCGATCTCGGATATGAAATCGACAATGGAACTGCTTTTGAACGGGGAAAAAGTACCTTATGCGGGAATTTATGGCGTGACTGTGACCGCGGCTGCGGCGCAGGAGCAGGGGCTTCCGGAGGGATTGTATATCACGGCGGTGGATGCGGATTCGCCGGCGATGGCAGCAGGGATCCAGAATGGCGATGTGATCCGGGAAGTGGATGGAAAACCGATTTCCGGATTTGCGGCATATGAAAAAGCGATGCTGGAATGTCAACCGGGAAAAGAGATCGGGATCACAGGACAGCGAAGAGGCGCAGCCGGATATGTGGACATCCAGTTTACCCTGACGGTGGGAAGCTGGGAGTGAAAAACGGTGGGACGGCAAGAGATTTTTTATGAAAACAGAAACAGAAAGAGGACTTAACAGCATATGAAATATATTAAAGATTTACACGAGGGTGAAACAATCAGAAGCATTTATCTGTGCAAGGGGAAACGTTCTGCGGAGACACGCAACGGAAAACCGTATGATAACCTGCTTCTTCAGGATAAAACAGGAACTTTGGACGGAAAGATCTGGGATCCGAATTCACAGGGGATCGCAGATTACGACGAGAAAGACTTTATCGAGGTGGTCGGAGATGTGATCACTTACAATAACAATCTGCAGTTGAACATCAAACAGCTTCGGATCGCTTCGGAGGGAGATTATAATCCGGCAGATTATATGCCGACTTCCGAGAAGAGCGTGGATATGATGTATGAAGAGCTTCTTACTTATATCAGAGGGATTTCCAATGAGTATCTCCGCCGCGCAGTGGAATATTATTTTGTAAATGATGAAGCGTTTATCAAGAAATTCAAAGGACATTCGGCGGCCAAAACCGTACATCACGGATTTGCGGGCGGACTTTTGGAACATACGTTGAGCGTGGTACATTTGTGTGAATATTTTGCGGGGGCATACGACATCATCAACAAAGATCTTCTGATCGCCTCGGCAGTCTGCCACGACATCGGAAAGACAAAGGAGTTGTCAAGTTTTCCGGACAATGACTATACGGATGAGGGACAGTTGATCGGACATATTGTGATCGGCGTGGAGATGCTGAGCGATGCGATCCGTACAATCCCGGATTTCCCGGAGGTGCTTGCAAATGAGTGGAAACACTGCATTATCGCGCATCACGGAGAGCTGGAGTTCGGTTCACCAAAGAAGCCGGCGCTTGCAGAGGCAATGGCGCTGAACCTCGCAGATAATGCAGACGCAAAAATGCAGACATTGAAAGAGATTTTCAAGGATAAAAAAGGAACGGACTGGCTTGGATACAACCGGCTTTTTGAGTCGAATCTGAGACGGACCAGCGAAGTATAAACTATTTATAAAGTAGATGAGAAAGATATTGTGTCGGTGTACAAAAGGGAATACATAGAAGAACTATATAGAAGAAATACATAGGGTGCGTAATGCGGAGCATATATGTGCGATGCAGAGTACAAATGCGTAATGCAGTGGGAGCAGAAGAATGCAGAAAAATGAAACAGCGATCGTAACAATTGAAGATATCGGAGTAAATGGAGAGGGTATAGGCAGAGTTGATGGCTATACCCTATTTATTAAGGACGCCGTGATCGGTGATGTGGCGGAAGTGAAAGTCACAAAGGCAAAGAAAAACTACGGTTATGCACGGCTGATGCGTGTGATCACACCATCCAAAGACCGTGTGGAACCGGTATGTCCGCATGCAAGGCGATGCGGCGGATGTCAGATACAGGAAATGTCCTATGAGCGCCAGCTTGCATTTAAACAGGCGAAAGTGAAAGGCAATCTGGAACGGATCGGCGGATTTTCACCGGAAGTGACGGAGAAAACGATGGATCCGATCGTCGGAATGGACGAGCCGTTTTATTATCGAAATAAAGCACAGTTTCCGTTCGGAACAGATAAAGCGGGAAATCCTGTCACCGGTTTCTATGCAGGCAGAACACATGATATTATTGAAAATACCGATTGCGCTCTGGGAATTTCCGTGAACAAAGAAATTCTGGAGTTGACGTTGGAATTTATGAAGCGGTACAAGATCGCTTCTTATAATGAAACTACCGGCGAGGGTCTGATCCGGCATGCCCTGATCCGCCACGGTTTTAAAACCGGGGAGATCATGGTCTGTTATGTGATCAATGGAAAGAAGATCCCGCATGCGGAAGTGCTTGTGGAAAAACTTTCGGCGATCAAAGGGATGACAAGTATTACGATCAGTCCAAACCGGAACAGGACCAATGTCATTATGGGAGAGACCTATGAGACGCTATGGGGACAGGGATATATCACGGATTATATCGGAGATGTCAGATACCAGATCTCGCCGCTTTCTTTTTATCAGGTGAATCCGGCACAGACAGAGAAACTTTACGGGCTGGCATTGGAATATGCACAGTTGTCCGGACATGAGACCGTATGGGATCTGTACTGTGGAATCGGGACGATCTCCCTCTTTCTTGCACAGCAGGCGCGGGAAGTACAGGGTGTAGAAATTGTACCGCAGGCGATCGAGGATGCGCGCCGGAATGCAGAGATCAACGGAATTGAGAATGCACGTTTTTATGTCGGAAAAGCTGAGGAAGTCCTGCCAAAATATTATGAAAATTATGCGAAAGAACATCCGGGAGAACATGCCCATGCGGATGTGATCGTGGTAGATCCACCACGGAAAGGCTGTGAAGAATCGCTTCTTCGGACGATGGTTGAGATGGAACCGGAGCGGATCGTGTATGTGAGCTGTGATTCCGCAACGTTGGCGCGGGATCTGAAGTTCCTCTGCGGAGAGGGCGGATACCGGCTGGAGAAATGGCGGGCGGTGGATCAGTTTCCGATGACCGTGCATGTGGAGACTATTGTGTTGATACAAAAGAAAAACTCGTAGAAATCCTTTATTTTAGGCACTTTGCGAAACATTTTACCTTTACTTCAGAGGGCAAAAATTCACGCAATAAACACCTAAAAAACTATTTTGATGTTTCGGTGGTAATAGATATCGGGTGTGGGAACACAAACGAAAAATAAAGGTTTTTTAAAATATATTTATCTATGTAGTGTCCACCTTGCCACAAAAATGTAGGCGACATTCATTTGTATAAGGGCAGATAAGCGTATCATTAGAAATAGTGGTACGCTTATTTTTTACCCCTATTACACATTTGAGTACCCTACCCATTCTTCTATATAATGAAGTCAAGAACGGAGGTGCTGACAATGAGAGAAACAAAATACCATGCATATCTGGATAGTGAGGAAAGAACAATCCTTTTACATAGCCTTGTGGAATTGAAAAATCAACTTATTCAGCAAGGCAGATATACAGACTGTGTTGACGAGCTGATTGTCAAAGTCATAAACGCCCCTGTGAAGAAACTAAAAGTATTGGTGTAGGAGGTTGTGATGTATGACAAAGATTTTGCCGAGCTTGTGAAAATTGCAGCGGAGAAATTAAAAGAAGATACCGTTTATAAAATGCTCACACGCAGCGAGGATTATCAAAAAGAAAGCGACGCAAGGGATAAGGCGGAACGAAACTATGAAAATCTTGATTTGACAATGGAACAGAGAAAGGTCTGTGATATTTTTTTAGATTACAGAGATAGGCAGAGCTTGGAATATTCTGATTATTCCTATTTGGCAGGCTTATATGATGCGTTCCGTATCATGGCGGTCATTTTCCCTGACAGGTGGGATATGGAGCAGATACAGAAAGCCTTATCCTTAATTGAAAACTGAATATAGAAATGGATACATAGCCGATTGGTGTAACAGCCAGTCGGCTTTCTTGCGTTCAGAGCGAAGTACATAGCCGCCTTTGACAAAGCGGCTAAATAAAAGCGAAAGGAGGACGCTATATGTCAAATTGCAAAGTGATCGCTCTGACCAATCAGAAAGGCGGTGTGGGTAAGACCACCACAGCCGTCAATCTGGGCGTGTGTCTATCAAAGCAGGGAAAGAAAGTCCTGCTTGTGGATGCAGACGCACAGGCGAATCTTACAATGTCGCTTGGCTATCCACGACCAGATGATTTGCCCATATCCCTTGCGACGATTATGCAGGACATCATCGACGATAAACCCTTTGATGTTCAAAAAGGCATCCTGCATCACAGCGAGGGTGTTGATCTGTTACCCTCAAATATTGAGTTATCAGGTCTGGAAGTAAGGCTTATCAATGCAATTAGCCGTGAGCGTGTTCTGACGACCTGTATTAACGAGGTCAAAAAGAATTACGACTATGTGCTTATTGATTGTATGCCGAGCTTGGGTATGCTGACAATCAACGCATTGGCGGCGGCTGACAGCGTGGTTATCCCGACACAGCCGCATTATCTTTCTGCAAAAGGTCTGGAGTTATTGCTTCGCTCTGTGTCAAAAGTCAGACGGCAGATCAATCCCCATCTTCGGATTGACGGTATCTTAATGACAATGGTAATGCCACGCACGAACATTTCTAAGGAAGTGACTGCATTGGTAAGGAGTGCATACGGTCAGAATATCAAAGTTTTTGATGCTCAGATACCACATTCTATCCGTGCAGTAGAAGCTACCGCAGAGGGAAAGAGCATTTTCGCCTACGACAAAGGCGGTAAGGTTGCCGCAGCTTATGAGCAGTTTGGAAAGGAGGTGGCACATATTGGCGAGAAGCAGAAAAAGCAGCATCGAGCTGACTGCATACGATGACCTTTTTCAGACAGACGAAAGCCGTGCAGAAGCGGCATTAAGTAAGATAAGGGATATTCCCATTTCTGAAATTGATGAGTTTCCAGACCATCCCTTTAAGGTTTTAATGGATGAGGATATGGAACAGCTTGTTGACAGCATAAAAAGAAACGGTGTAATGACACCTGCGACTGTCCGTTTGAAGGAGGACGGCAGATATGAGCTGATTAGCGGTCACAGGAGAAAAAAGGCTTGTGAGCTTGCGGGGCTTGATACGCTGAAATGTGAGGTCAAGGAGTTTTCCCGTGATGAAGCCATTATTGTAATGGTGGAAAGTAACCTGCAAAGAACGACCATTTTGCCGAGTGAAAAGGCGTTTGCCTATAAGATGCGGTTGGAAGCGATGAACAGACAAGGACAAAGATTAGATTTAACTTCGACACCAATGGTGTCAAAGTCACGGTCAAACGAGGAACTTGCCGACAAAGTTGGCGAAAGTCGTGAACAGATACGCCGCTATATCCGCTTAACTGAGCTTGTACCTGAAATTTTGCAAATGGTGGATGAGCGTCAGATTGCGTTTCGTCCTGCGGTAGAAATCTCTTATCTTTCCGAGGAACAGCAATATACTTTGCTTGAAGCGATGGAATATAATGACGCCACGCCCTCACTTGCACAGGCTATCAAAATGAAAAAGTATATGCAGGAGGGAAAGCTGACAGACGGGGTGATCAGTTCCATTATGGAAGAAGAAAAACCGAACCAGAGAGAAAAGCCTGCTTTCCGTGATGAAAGGATAACCAAGCTCATTCCCAAATCTGTACCCAAAGGGAAAGAATCCGATTTTGTGGTCAAGGCGTTGGAGTTTTATAACCGCCATCTGCAAAGAAGCAAGGCACAGGAACGATAGCCACACATCAAGGGACAGGTCTGTCTGCTTGGGGGGATAGCCTTTTTTTTCGCTTTCCCCCTCTCCACACCTCTCCCCCTTAATACTGCCAGTTACTATCCGAGAAAAGAAAAACAATAAGCTGCCAGAGGGCGGCTTTTTTCGGTTAGCAGGCAATATCTATTTTCAATATCAACAGGAGGTAAATGATGAAATTCAAAAAAATATTCCAAAAGGCTGCGGCTGTTGTGATGGCTGCGGTTACGGTATTCTCCGTACTGCCTGCCACCACAGCCTTTGCAGCCGTAGGAGATGTTGGTACGATTTCCTTTTCACACACTTATGACGGGAACGGAAATGCAATGAGGTACAATTCAAGTGCCAACATCAACGGTTATATCGCAGGCGGTACGGGTAACTATAAATACCGTATGTTTGTGGATGGCGACACAGCATTTTGTTTACAGCCAGGTGTGCCGCTAAAAACGGGCAACACCTTGAAAGAAGCATCTTCCGAAGCATGGAACGCTCTTTCGAGAAGCCAGAAAAAAGCAGTTGGGCTTGCCCTGCTCTATGGGTATCAGGGAAACCGAGGAAATCTGTCTGGATCAGACGATGAGAAATGGCTTGCGACCCAGACTCTTGTATGGGAGTTTGTTACGGGATGCCGTGAAGCCACAGGCTCATACCGCCAGACAAGCAGCACCGTGTACAGCCTGCACTTTGGTTCTCATTATCCAAACAGCGGAGCAAAGAAAGTCTATGACCAGATTGTTTCGCTGATGAGTAAGCACAATACCATTCCGAGCTTTATGTCAGGCGGGAAAGACGATATTACAAAGGAGCTTGTCTATAAAGACGGGAAATACAGTTTAACGCTGACAGATAAAAACGGTGTGCTGTCCGAGTATTCCTTTGCAAGTTCCAGCGATGCAGTCAGCGTAGCAAAATCTGGAAATAAGCTCACGCTCACATCAAAGAAAGCCTTTCATGGTTCTGTAAGGATTACAGCAACCCGAAACGGAGTGCCTGTGGTCAGTCAGAGTGCCAAACTGATTGCTTATGGTGATCCGAACTTGCAGGATGTTATTACAGGTGTAGAAAACGCTTCTCCTGTATCTGCCTATCTCAATGTGGAAACACCGACAGGCACGATTGCCCTGAAAAAGACTTCTGAGGACGGCGTTGTAGCAGGCATTCAGTTTACCATCAAGGGTGAGGGTATCAATAAGACGGTAACGACCGATGAAAATGGAAATATCACAGTAGAAGGTCTGTTCCCTGCCACTTATACCATCACAGAGCAGACCATTGACCGTTATGAACCACAGCAGACTCAGACGGTAACACTCATCGGCGGCAAGACAACCACAGTCAACTTCAACAACACCCTAAAGCGTGGCAGCCTTGAAGTAGTCAAGACTTCCGAGGACAATCTGGTGGAGGGCGTGAAATTCCATTTGTACGGCACATCTCTTAGCGGACTTGCAGTCGATGAGTATGCTGTCACCGATGGAAAAGGTGTAGCCAAGTTTGAGGATGTCCTGATCAGCGGCGACACCCCGTATGTGCTTGAGGAAGTGGATACAGCAATCCGCTATGTTGTTCCTGCATCCCAGACCGCACCGATTGAATGGAATAAGGTTACAAACCGCAGTTTCCAAAATATTCTCAAGAAATTCAATGTGACGGTAACTAAGACCGATGCAGAAACAGGAACACCGCAGGGGGACGCATCTTTGGCAGGTGCGGTTTATGGCATTTACAAGGGCGAGGAACTGATTGACACCTACACCACCGACGAAAATGGTCAGTTTACGACCAAGTATTATGTATGTGGCGATGACTGGACAATCCGAGAAATCAGTCCGTCCGAGGGGTATCTTCTTGACCCGACCATTCATAAAGTCGGTGCAGAACCAGAACTTTATGAGGTGGAATATAATTCTGCAAAAAATGATGTGAATGAGCAGGTTATCAAGGGAAATATCGCTATTATCAAGCATACCGATGACGGCGAAACAGGCATCGAAACGCCAGAAGAAGGTGCTGTCTTTGAGGTATTCCTTAAATCGGCAGGCAGCTTTGAGCAGGCAAAAGAAAGCGAGCGTGACAAGCTCGTCTGTGATGAGAACGGTTTTGCCCAGACAAAAGATATGCCTTATGGCATTTATACGGTAAAACAGACTTCTGGATGGGAAGGGCGTGAGCTGATGAAGCCGTTTGATGTGTTTATCAGTTCCGACGGTCAGACCTACCGCTATCTTATTAACAATGCTAACTTTGAAAGCTATATCAAGGTGGTGAAGAAAGATGCGGAAACAGGGAAAACCATCCCGTATGCAGGGGCAGGCTTCCAGATTTACGACCCGAACGGCAACCTTGTGACGATGACTTTCACTTATTCAGAAGTGACAACCATTGATACTTTCTATACGACCGCAGATGGCGAGTTGGTCACACCAGAGGCTTTAGAATACGGAAAAGGCTATTCCCTTGTGGAAGTACAAGCCCCATACGGCTATGTGCTTGACTCCGAACCTGTGTATTTTGATGTGGTGCAGGAAAATTCGGAGGAAGAAAGCGGAATTACCGTGATTGAGGTAGTACGATCCAATCTGGCACAAAAAGGTACGATTACCGTAGAAAAGTCTGGAGAGATTTTCTCAAGTGTATCGGAAAACAACGGAATGTATCAGCCAAACTTTGCCGTAGGAAATCTGGAGGGTGCGGTTTATGAGATTACCGCAGCCGAGGATATTGTAACCTTAGAGGGAACAGTCCGAGCAAAAAAAGGTGAGGTGGTAGATACCCTGACCACAGGTGCAGACGGTACGGCAAAATCAAAGGAATTATATCTTGGAAAATATGAAGTGAAGGAAGTGACAGCACCGAATGGTATGGTGCTGAATGATGAAATTCACTCCGTCGAGCTTGTCTATGCAGGACAGGAAATTTCGGTAACGGAAACAGAAACGAGCTTTTACAACGAGCGTCAGCGTGTGGAAATCGACCTTGTAAAGAGCCTTGAAACCGATGAGCATTTTGGTGTGGGCAATAACGGGGAAATCTTTGATGTTGCCTTTGGGCTGTATGCAGAAAAGGAGCTGACTGCCGCAGATGGTACGGTCATTCCTGCTGACGGACTGATTGAGATTATTACTCTTGACGAGAACGGAAATGGCAAGGTTAAGACCGACCTTCCGATGGGCAATTATTATGTGAAAGAGATTGCAGCAAACGAAGCGTATCTTACAAGTGATACGAAATACCCTGTAAACTTTGAATATGCAGGACAGGATACCGCCATCGTCCACCTTGCAGTCAATGACGGCGAACCCATTGAAAACAAGCTGATTTATGGTTCTGTAAGCGGAAAGAAAACCGATGAGGACGGCAAGGGCTTAGGTGGTGCTGTCATTGGCATCTTTAAGACCGGCACAGAAGAATTTACAAAAGAACATGCGATTTTAACTACCACATCAAAGGATGACGGTAGTTTTTCTTTTGCCAAAGTGCCGTATGGTTCTTGGATTATCCGAGAGGTAGAAAGTCCGAAAGGCTTTGTACTGTCCGAGGAAGAAATTCCTGTTACGATCGGCAAGGTGGATGAAGTTGTGGAAATCGAGCTTGTGAATGAATTTATCACAGGCAATATTGAGCTTACCAAAGTCGATAAGGATTATCCTGACAATAAGCTGACAGGTGCAGTTTTTGAAGTCTTTGCCGATACCAACAAAAATGGCGAGTACGACAAGGAAGATGAGCTGCTTGGCGAAATGTCTGAGCTTGGCGGCGGCATCTACCAGATGAGCGAGCTTCGATACGGAAAATATTTTGTCCGTGAAAAGACAGCACCAGAGGGCTTTGTCCTTGATGAAAATGTCTACACCGTATCCATTGAGGAAAATGGCAAGACCTATGTGGTGGAAAATGAAGCAGGCAAAGGCTTTGTCAATGCCCCGCAGTCAGGCAGTCTTAAAATTGTCAAAACATCTTCCGATGGCAAGGTGGAAGGCTTCTCTTTCCGAGTGACAGGTGCAAATGGATATGACCAGACTTTTAAGACCGACAAAAACGGAGAAATCGTGATTGAAAACCTGCGTATCGGAGAATACACCATTTCCGAGGTCAGCGATAAGGCATCGGCAAACTATATCCTGCCTGCCGAAAAACAGATCACGGTCAAAGTGGGATCAACTACGGTTGTCCAGATGCACAATGAACTGCGTGACACCCCGAAAACAGGGGATGACTTCAATCCGTTCCTCTGGGGAGGACTGGCGGCAGTCTCCCTCATTGGTGCAGGTACGCTCTTGATCGCAGGGCTGAAAAAGAAGAAGGAGGACTAAGGAATGGAAGCAAAGACGGTGATCGCCATTGTGCTTGTGATGTTTATTGTGGGCGGAGCAATCTGGCTGAACATCCGTAACCGAAAGAAGAAGTAAAGTGTTTGGGGGCAGCCTTTTCGAGCTGTCCCCTTTCCATATACGGAGGTATGTATGCAAAAATTGAGAACCATTGAGGATAAGGTGCGAGCCATTCTGAAAAAGGACGAGGAAGCCAGAAATGACGATATGGTGCTGTATCTGAAAGTATGTAACAGCTATTTTAAGGACGCAGGGGCGATGCCCTTTGCGGAAGTGATGTCGCAGTACCGTTATCTGGGACTGCCGAGCTTTGAGAGCGTAGGAAGGACACGCCGAAAGCTGCAGGCAGAACATCCAGAGCTTTTAGGCAGCGTCCGTATCCAGAAACTCCGTGCCAAGCAGGAACAGAATTACAGGCGTTACGCCAAAGAATGAGAGGTGGCTTATGAACGAAGAAAAACGAATGAACGGCGGTTATGAAATTATTGAGAGCTGTCAAATCGGGCGTACAGAGCTTGTTATCGGGCATAACTCCAAAGCCCCGAACCCTTATGTGTGTTGGTACTGTAAGGACGGATCAGATTATTTCTGGGGGTATTATTGCAATCAGCTTTCCGAAGCAAGGGATAAGCTGAATGAGCGCTATCAGAACGAGTGCAGGATGCCCTATAACCAACCAGAAAAGAAACAGAGGAATCACAATGACCGAGAACGCTAAGAAAAAATATGATTGTGCGACCTGCCCTTATCCCCGCTATAAGGAAGGGACGGTTATTTTCTGCGATGTATGTATGCAGAAGATTTTAGACAGGAAGAAAGAAAAACAGCGACAGGAGGATGGGAATGAGTAAGGAAAAACGAATGGCAGGCTCTTATGAGATTGAGCAGAGCATTTATATCGGCGAAAAGGAAGTGCTGTTTGGGGTAAATAAGGCGGAAGAATATCCCTTTATGGTCTGTTACTGTTCTTATAACAATCCCCTGTCTGCCCCGTGGTGTACGGAAGCTATTGGTACGGACGATTATCTGGAAGCGATGCAGGTGTTTACAGACCGAGTACAGGCACAGATCGAGCTTGTAAAAACGGAGCAGGAACAATACCGCTTTGATAAAACACCGTTTACTGTTTCCGACTGTATTCCCGATAATCACAGCTCGAATATCGTCGGCAAGGTGGTGGTTATCAACGCCGAGCCGAAACGATATGAATATCAGCACGCTGCCTATCAGCTTGTATTGGCAGACGGTGGACACGGTGCAACAGGCGGCAGAGGGCAGGCGGTGTTTGGCACTTGCCTTGCCACAGGTGAGCGTGGCAGATGGGAAAGATATGATGTGCTTGGGGAAATCAAGCCAGAAAAAATGCCAGAGTGGGCAAAGGAAGCTCTCACAAAACTGAAAGTACAGCAGAAAGAGAAAAAAACGCACAGTCGGGAGGAACGCTGATATGGAGATACGACCATTAACCCCGACAGAACAGAAATACACTTATGCCCAAAGTATGCAGATTGAGGGGCAGACAGGTACAATCGGACATCTGCGTGGAGATTTTGCAACAACAGGCTATGGCTTTTATACCACTTGGTTTGATACCAGACCCCAATGGAAAACGGACGAATTTAAGGCAGACCTTGATACCGTCATCAATGCTTTGCGGGAGGATAAGGGACTTTTGCACAACCGTTATGATATGGGTGCTTTTGCAAGGAAATATCCTGAAAGTGCGATGCAAGGGAATTATTGTACGGAATATGGTTTTCGTGTGGACACAGGAAAGCACGCTTTTCTATTTCGGTGCAATCCCACCAAAGGCGATTATAACTTTTACTGTTATTGCTATGTGAAGGAATGGCTGAATCAGCATATGGAAAAAGCTGAGCAGGGCATCCGTTTTATTGATACGCAGTATAAAGAACTGTTCCGTATCCCAGACGGTGGGAAGATTATGGTAACGACCGCTTGGGGCGAAAAACGGGAATACACCTGCCGCTTTATTGACGAATATCATACGGAGGTCGGTAACAACCTTGGTCCTATGTCAAGAAAAAGTACAAATTAAATGTAACCAATTTTCTCTGTTCTGAGCGAAGTTTAACTTGCTATTTTTATTGCATTCTCCTCGATGTTTTCAAGATATTGTTCCTCATATTCAT
>NZ_JADMSO010000016.1 GCF_015560805.1 Mediterraneibacter glycyrrhizinilyticus
AATGCCATACTTATTTTGAGAATTAATAAATTCCATGGCTTATATGTGAGGGATGGAATTTACTTTTACAATTCACTCTTTCTGCACTTTCTGCACATTTTTTATTTTTTGCTTGCTTTTTCCAATTCAATATATTATACTAATGCATGTAGAAAGGATGCTTTCTACAACCCCTTATTAATTATTTATACTCCCCTCAAAAGACCGATGGCTCCCCCATCGGTCTTTTACTTTTTGTCAAGTACAGATTTCTATCCGATATTCCCACCGTTCATTTCACTGGCTTTTCTCTTCATCTTATCGCCGTTTTCCTTTCAATATCCGTATCACAAGAATCACAAGCAATATCGGAAGTACAAATGGTGCAAAAATACGGATCACTCCGCTGATGATCGCAAAGACAAGCAGCACGATCATGATAACAAACAGGACTAGCAGCAGTTTCTTCCACCATTTTCCGCTCTCCTGTTCTTTTCCGCCGGCGTCTCCATTCCGATTCCGTCCGGCACTTTGATTCTCATAAGTTCCGCCGGTCTCATATACTGTCTCCCGATCTGTGCCGTTATCCGCATCGATCAGTGTCCGTGCAAGAATCCACGGATCTCCAAGCATCTGAAGAACTTCTTCTTCCGTCTTTCCTCCCTGCACTTCCCCCGATATATACTCACTGTAATAACGCAGGTTTTCATTTACTTTTCCACTGTCCATATTGCCCGAAAGCGCGCTGCCAAGCTGTGACAAAAATGTCTCTTTCGTCATCAACTATTCCTCCTGATCTTATCTTTTTCTGATTTATTCCAGCAATCCATTCTACTTGCTTTACCGTTAGGATAGCATATTACGAAATGTATTCCAAGAAACAGTTTCTTAAATTTTTCTATACTTTTCCGTTCACATTTTATTCATTTATCTTTCAAAATTCTTTCATCTTTAAAACACGTTTTCTTCATTTCTTCTCCATATACTAACATTATCAAATAAAAACTATTTGATACCTTGATTAAGACAATTATTCTTTTTTCGAAAAAACTTTTTCATAATACATGCCAGGGGCTGAGAGATCAGCTGCCTGGCATCCTCCCTTTTCCGGGATATTTTCTCACTCCAGACATCGTTTTCCGCCTGACATCTTCTTCACAATTGTGTATGTTTCTCCCCTCGAGCACATCTACGTCAGTCTATTCCTGCGCCCGCTTGCGAATCCGTCAGATATGCCGTATGATAAAGCAAATATGTTTTTTCATCTAAGGAGGTTCTCATGAATCAACAGGATATCCATTCGATCGTAACCACACAGCGGCGTTTTTTCTTCAGCGGCAAAACACAGTCCGTTGACACAAGAATTGCCGCCTTAAAAAATTTACAATGTGCTATTCAAAAATATGAGCCGGAAATCAACGCCGCACTCCGCCGCGATCTGGGAAAAAGTCCCTTTGAGAGCTATATGTGCGAGGTCGGTCTTACTTTAAGCGAGATCAGCTATATGCTCCGTCACATCCGCTCCTTTGCAAAAGAAAAAGCTGTACGCACGCCATTGGCGCAATTTGCATCCCGTAGTTTTCGGAAACCATCTCCGTATGGTGTTACATTGATCATGAGTCCATGGAACTATCCGTTTCTTTTGACCATCGATCCTCTTGTCGATGCGATCGCGGCCGGAAATACTGCCGTCGTAAAGCCAAGTGCCTATTCGCCTGCCACAAGCGGGATCATCCAAAAACTGCTGTCCGAATGTTTTGACAAGTCCTATGTATCCGTCGTTACCGGAGGGCGCGCTGAGAATACCTGCCTTTTAAATGAACATTTTGATTATATTTTCTTTACCGGAAGTCAGGCTGTCGGAAAAGAAGTCATGCGACGCGCTGCCGAACATCTCACGCCGGTCACACTGGAATTGGGCGGCAAAAGTCCCTGCATCGTCGATGCCACCGCAGATTTAAAACTGGCTGCCAGACGCATCGTGTTCGGCAAATTCTTAAACTGCGGACAAACCTGTGTCGCACCGGATTATATTTACTGCGATGCCAAGGTCAGAGATGCTCTGACTTCAGAACTAAAACTCCAGATCCGAAAGCAATTCGGAAAGCATCCGCTTTCGAATCCAAATTACGGAAATATGATCAGTGAAAAACATTTTGACCGGATTCAGGAGCTGATCGATCCCGAAAAAACAATTTTCGGTGGAAACACGGATCGCGCTCTCCTCAAAATCGAACCGACTTTACTTTCTCCGGCGACTTTCGATGATCCCGTTATGCAGGAAGAAATCTTCGGTCCGCTTCTCCCCATCGTAACCTTTGATACTCTGGATGAGGCGATCCGAAAGATCAACTCCATGCAGCACCCGCTGGCGCTTTATCTCTTCTCCCAAAACCGAAGCGCCGCCCGCAGAGTCATGACGCTCTGCGGATTCGGCGGCGGATGCATCAACGATACGATCATTCACCTTGCCACCAGTGAAATGGGCTTCGGCGGGTTCGGTGAAAGCGGAATGGGATCTTATCACGGAAAAGATGGATTCCTGACCTTTTCTCATATGAAAAGTATCGTGGATAAAAAGACCTGGATCGATCTTCCATTCCGCTATCAGCCCTATCGGAAATCTTACGCGCATCTTCTCCGACATTTTCTAAAATAGCGTTCACTTCTCCGGCAGCCTGCGTCAGGCTGCCGGATCTTCTGTCTTGACCGATCCGTTCTCCGCAGGCGTCGTTTCTTCCTGTGATGCGCTTTCCGGCGCAGGATTCTCCTGTGCGATGTTCTCCTGTTCTGTATTTTCCTGAGCCTCTTTCCCGGCACTCTCTTCTGTATTTCCCAGTAAATGAAACGTTTCCTCCAGTTGTATGTAGGATTCTGTTTCTTTCAAAAACGGATATCTTTGCACCAGATTTTTCGCTTCTTGTTGTCGTTCTTCCTTTTTCACCGTCTCACACTGATAAATTGTTTTCAAATATGCCGTCTGGATCTCCTTGGACTCCGAAAATCGTGCAGAGGCCTCCCGCCCCGTTTCGAGAGCCGCCTGGCTGTCGCCGCATTCCTCTTCTAATTGAATACGCTTCATATATATTTCCCGTAAACGTTCCGTGTCCGTCTCGGTACGGCATAATTCCCGGTACACATCCAATGCCTGTTCCGTCTGTTTTTCTCTGATATATGCCTCTCCCAGACAGCGCAGAACTTCTCGTTTGATATTTTCTCCGCATCGAATCACCTCCCGATTGCCCTCCGACGTCTGAAATGCAAGCTGCTCTCCCAACGCCGCCGCTACCTGCCTGTCCAATCCGGCACTATTTTGCACGGCATCTCCCGCATGCTCTCCCACTGTACTTTCCGCCGACTGTTCCGCAGTATTTTTTTCCATGTCTGCGTTTTCCACGCCTGCTTTTCCCACGTTGTCTGTCTCCGCCGAATTTACACTCTGACTGCTCCCGTCTTCCGCATTCACCAGTTCCATCCGGGACTGCATTCTCTCCCCACGTTCCTCCCGCTCAGCCAATGTCCGGTACATCACACTCCCTGCCGCAAGAAATAAAACACATGCAGACACTGCTATTCCACGTATTTTCCGCCTGTCACCCGGATTCCTCACAACAGGAAGATCTCTCTGGATCTGTCCGAATTCCTGATAAACCCGCTTCGGATCTTCGCTGAGACATTTTTCCGTTATCCGATAAAGTTTCCGGCTTTCACCGCGTGTCAACGGCGGATCAGGAATCGTACTCGCCATCAAAAACTGTACCGTCTTCCCAAATCCGTAAAAATCCGCAAACAATCGTGTATGATCTCTGATGTGGAGCAGTGGTTTCACAAAATGATTGCGCATCGCCCTCTTTTGCATATTCTTTAACACAAACGCATTACTCTGTGCATCCAGATCCAGAAGCATGATCTGTCCGTCCCGTGTGATCATCACACTGTACGGATTCACATAACGATAGCACTGCCCGCTCCGGCATCGATGAAAGCGCTCCAACTGCTGTGCAAGCTGTCTGATCCATCCAAACACCTCCTCTTTTTCCACTTCCGGACACCGTCTGACCCGATCGATCAAAAGTTCTCCCTGAACACAATCCATCGCCGGATGCCACCGGTTCCCATGTTCCATAAAACGTATGATTTCATAATTTTCCGCAGCCGATTTAAACACTCCTCTCTTTCGTTTTTAAACATGCCATTCTTTTTCTCTGTACTGAAAATCTGATCAGAAGCGATCTTGAAAGTAGATTTTTCAGATTTGTTATCAGAATAGTTGTATCATACACGATTCTTTCTCTTTACGCAAGTGTTTTTGTGCATTTTATCTATTATATTATTTTTATCGTTTACAAATTAGTTATTATGCACTAAAATATGGATATGACACATTGCAAAATATGAGCGATTCGGAGGTATCAACATGAAAGGAAATGTTATCGTAGGACAATCCGGCGGTCCAACCACCGCTATCAACTCAAGCCTCGCAGGAGTATACCGCACTGCCCGGGACCGCGGTGCGGGCAAGGTATACGGTATGCTGCACGGGATCCAGGGGCTGCTGCAGGAACGTTATATCGATCTCTCAGAGTACATTACGTCCGATCTGGATACAGAGCTTTTAAAGCGGACTCCGGCAGCCTTTCTCGGCTCCTGTCGTTATAAACTTCCGGAAATCCATGAAGACCGGGCAGTATACGATAAGATTTTTGAGATTCTGGAAAAGTTAAATATTGAAGCCTTTATTTATATCGGCGGTAATGATTCCATGGACACGATCAAGAAGTTATCGGATTATGCCATCGTAACCGGTTTCCCGACCCGTTTTGTCGGCTGTCCGAAAACCATTGACAACGATCTGGCGCTGACCGACCATACACCGGGATACGGAAGCGCCGCCAAATATATCGGTACTTCGGTCAAGGAGATCATCCGCGACAGTTTCTCACTGGAATACAGCAAAGGTCTTGTTTCCATTGTGGAGATCATGGGACGTAATGCCGGGTGGCTGACCGGCGCCGCCGCGCTCGCACAAGGGGAAGACTGTACCGGTCCGGATCTCATTTATCTTCCGGAACTTCCATTTGATGTGGAAAAATTCGGTGAAAAAGTACGTGATCTTCTGGCAAAGAAATCATCCGTAGTTGTCGCCGTATCCGAGGGGATCCGGCTTGCTGACGGAAGATATGTATGCGAACTCGGACAGAGCATTGATTTTGTCGATGCATTCGGACACAAACAGCTCTCCGGAACCGCAAACTACCTTGCGAGTTACATAGCCGGAGAGATTGGCTGCAAAACGCGCGCGATCGAATTAAGTACCCTGCAGCGTGCAGCCTCCCACTGTTCTTCACGCGTGGATATTCTGGAAGCTTATCAGGTAGGCGGAGCCGCTGTCAAAGCCGCTGACGAGGGAGACTCCGGAAAGATGGTCGTACTACAGAGATTATCCGACGATCCTTATCAGGCAAGCACGGAAGTCAAAGATGTGCACAAAATTGCAAATGACGAGAAGCTTGTTCCGCGAAGCTGGGTCAATGAAGAGGGCGACTATGTAACCGAAGATTTCATCAGCTATGTACGTCCGCTGATCCAAGGAGACGTTTCTCCGGTTGTGGTGGACGGTATCCCAAGGCATCTGTATCGCCACCCTTGATCACCAGCTCACCATTGTGCACTGACGCAGTCTTTCATTTCAATCACCGGAAGTGCCAAAAGGCACATTCCGGGATTGGAAAGCACGATTTTTTTACTTTTTTCAAAAAAACTATTGACATCTTTGTACAAAACCATTATACTAATACTTGCTTTGAGCGAGACTCAAGCATGTGCGCGTAGCTCAGCTGGATAGAGCGTCTGGCTACGGACCAGAAGGTCGGGAGTTCGAATCTTCTCGCGCACGTTAAGCCTGTGGATTTCCCACAGGCTTTTTTGTTTCCTTTCATTCGAATCACCGGAAGTGCCAAAAGGCACATTCCGGGATCGTAAGCAGTCGCCAAGGTCTCGGGCAAGCCGGACTTTGGCTCGTCGCCCATACAACAAACGATCCGCTACAGACTGCTTCGCCTATATTCTATCCCTTTTCCGCCCGCTGTCCGCCGTAATCACTCTCATACAATCGAAAAGAGCAGACGTTTTCCACATCTGCCCTCTCATTTTTCTTAGTTATTCACATATTAACGAAACTTCTCCACCTGACTGTTGATCAATTCCTGATCGTCAAAGTAGTTGATCTTCATCGCTGCTTTTACATCCTGTAAAGTCTTCGCCGCAACCGCCTCGGCTTTTTCACTTCCCTTGCGAAGGATCTCATATACATACGGAATATCTTTCTGATATTCTTTTCTGCGATTCCGGATCGGTTCCAACTCAGTCTGCAGAACATTGTTGAGGAAGCGCTTTACTTTCATATCGCCGAGACCGCCACGCTGATAATGATCTTTCAATTCCTGCAGCGACTGATATTCCGGGAGAAATTCCTCAAAATGCTCCGGTCTGCAGAATGCATCCAGATAAGTAAATACGGTATTGCCCTCCAGTTTGCCCGGATCCGATACTTTAATATGAGTCGGATCGGTAAACATACTGAACACTTTCTTCTGGATCTCATCCGGTTCTTCCGACAGATAAATACAGTTGCCGAGCGACTTGCTCATCTTCGCCTTTCCGTCAATTCCCGGAAGACGCAGACACGCCTGATTCTCCGGAAGCAGGATCTCCGGCTCAACCAATGTATCGCCATATACAGAATTAAACTTTCTTACGATCTCTTTTGTCTGCTCCAGCATCGGAAGCTGATCTTCCCCTACCGGAACCGTCGTCGCCTTAAACGCGGTGATATCCGCCGCCTGACTGATCGGATATGTAAAGAATCCGACCGGGATGCTCGCTTCAAAATTACGCATCTGGATCTCTGATTTCACCGTCGGATTCCGCTGCAGACGTGATACCGTCACCAGATTCATATAGTAGAACGACAATTCGCAAAGTTCCGGAATCTGCGACTGGATAAACAGCGTAGATTTCTCCGGATCCAGACCGCACGCAAGATAGTCCAGCGCAACCTCAATGATATTCTGGCGCACTTTCTCCGGATTGTCGGCATTATCCGTCAACGCCTGCGCATCCGCGATCATAATGAAAATATCGTCAAAATCCCCTGTATTCTGAAGTTCCACTCTCCGACGCAGAGAACCGACATAGTGTCCGACATGCAGTCTCCCCGTCGGTCTGTCTCCCGTCAACATAATCTTTCCCATAACATGTTCCTCCTCACACTTCTGTGTCCTTTTTCATTTCCCTTTTTATTTGCTGAATACAGTACTCTTCTTCTGCCGCTCCAGCTTCGGAACTTTCTTGTGTTCCGTTACATATACAATCTGATACAATGCATATGCCAGCACAAACGCGGCGATCACATCGTAAATCGAATGTTGTTTCAAAAACATCGTCGCCAGGATGATCAGCCCTGCCAGAACATAAGACACCCCGCTGATCACGCGGTGTTTCTGCAATGTCTCACTGTTATAAATTGCAATACACGCTGCAAGAGAGTTAAACACATGCAGGCTCGGAAATACATTCGTCGGCGTATCCGCCTGATAAAGCATCCTCACCATGTCTACAAACACATTGTCTCTTGCGAAAAAATGCGGGCGGAGTTCCAGACCATTCGGCACAAGTGTCGAAATGATCAAAAAGATCGTCATCCCGATAAAGCTTAGCTTCGCAAGTTTGTAAAATCCGTCCACATCCGTAAAGAAAAAATACAGAAAAACCACAGCGATAAATACAAACCACAGCAGATAGGGCACGATAAAGTACTCGACAAACGGGATCTTCTCATCGATCCATGAATGGATCACATAATAATTCTCCGTCACCTGACTCTCCAGATACAAAAACCACGGTACATATAACAGGATATAACTAAACACCCATGCATGCTTATACTTCTTCAAAAGCTCCGCAATCCTCTTCTTTTTGCTCATCTTTTACACTCCCTTGAGGCGAAATCGATCTCATACCGATCAGTCAAATCCTGCTCCCCCTGTTCACCTGTCAATTTAACTGTTTCCGATTATAACACGATTTCATACCAACAACAAGGAGGTTCATAAAAGCTTAACAATTTTTCAGATCGTCCGCGAAACTCTTCTTCCACACTTTACGGAACGATCACGCGGATCTGAACAGGAAGCAGATGCGCGCCCATTTCCTGTTCGATCTCCACGTTCTCTCCGTCTGTATGTATCGGCGCCGCTTTTTCAAAATGAATCGCGGCTTCCCGGCACTGAAACAGATCGATCCCCCGGAATTTGGTATGTTTCCCCTTGAACGCCGTCGGCAGGCAGAACAAGATTTTCCATTTTGAGATCCCCGAAATGACGATCACGTCCAAAAGCCCGTCGTCGATCCGTGCATCCGGACAAAAACGGAATCCGCCGCCCTCATACGGGTGGTTCATAACCGCCGCAAAAAATGTCCTTTCAAACCGTTTCTTCTGTTTTCCGTCGATCAGGATTTCCGATGTACAGATTGGTTCTCGGATCATCTGGTTCAACGCAACGCCCAGATAAGTCAGTTTTCCCAGTCCGACTTTGTTCAATATCTTTTTTAGTTTGGAACGATTGACCTGATGACATACCGCCGCATCGAAACCGATCCCTGCACTCACCGCAAACCGATATTGCTTTTCACCGCATTCGATCACCCCGAGATCCATTTTCCGCTCCTGCGCACGCCGCCGTATACTTTCCCACGCTTTCTGCGGATCGGTCGGGATCTTCAGCGCACGGGTAAAATCATTGCCGGATCCGGTCGGAATATATCCGAACACAACTTTGCTGCAGTCCAATATCCCATTGATCACCTCATTCACCGTACCGTCTCCGCCCAGCGCAACGATCAGATGCTCCTCTCCGTCTGCTGTCATTTCCGCCGCAAACTCCTCCGCCTGTCCCGCATACTCCGTGCATCGGGCTTCAAAATCGATCCCGTCGTTCTCCAAGATCTGTTTTAAATCCTCCCAGACACGCGCACCTCTCCCGGAACGCGCTTTCGGGTTCACAATAAACTGGTACTTCACATTCTACCTCTCTTCTCCGTCTCCTCTTTTGTCTTGCCTCCGGACTTCTTTTTCTGTCACTTGGGTGACACAACGGTACTGTCCAGATATTTTCCGAGAGACCGGCGCATATTCCCCTCAAAATCTGTCTCTCCCTGATGCAGACACCACTCAAATACATTTCCGATAACGATCATCCGGATATCGGTCGTGAACTCTTCGATCGCTACATTCAGCCGGGCAACGCCCGCCTCGATCGCTTTTTCCACATAAGTCTGCACGGTCACGATCGGATACGGACGCTCCGTCCGGATCACCGGATTCAGCGCCTGATTTTTCGGATTGTAATATCCTGCCATAAATTCAACGCCCAGTTCTCGGCAATATTCCACATAATTCAAATATACGCGGATGATCGCGATCTTGACCTCCTCCGAATTATCCGGAAGATCGAGCAGATCCGGATTGATACTCGGCTGTTCTTCTATATAATAAGAAAGAAGATCGTCTTTCGTCTTGAAATGATGATAAAAACTTCCGTTGGAAACTCCCGCTTCCTCGCAGATATTTTTGATCGACAGTTCTTCATATCCTTTCTTCTGCAGGATCTGTTTTGCTGCCCGGAAAATTCGCGCCTTTGTTTCTTTTGATTTTTTCTGCTGTTTCGACAGCTCTGTCTGCTCACTCATGCTTTCTCTCCTTTTCTCTCGGCAAATATGCCTCGAATGCCGACGGAATCGAATATTTCTTTTGGATCTCATCTTTTGCTGCAAAAATCATTTCTTCACTGCAGTTTTTTTCCAATTCGTCTACGACAACCTCATATCCGGTCATATGCCATTCCACATGACTGAAAATATGCTTCGCCGTCCCCATTTTTTTGATACGCACCGGCATCAGCCCGATGGACGCACTGTACGCGATCACCTCTTCAGCGGAAAGATGACCGTCCAAATTCGGCAGTTCATACAGACCTGCCAGCAATCCTTTTGCTGGACGTTTCCGGATCGCCACTGTTTCACTGTCCCGGAACAAAAGTACCGTCCGCTTTTCGATCCTGCGCGCTTTGGCTTTCTTTTTAACCGGAAGCTGCATCTGGATGCCCTGCGCTTTCGCCTTACAGAGATGGGAGAGCGGACACACATCACATTTCGGCTCTCCGTTCGGCACACAGACGATCGCTCCCAGCTCGATCAGCCCCTGATTAAAATCCGATGCCGCATCCGGCGGGATCACCTCTTCGATCCGATTCTCCATCTCGGCGCGGACACTTGCTTTCATAATATCCGCATCGCTTGCAAGAAGTCTCGAAACGACCCGGAGCACATTTCCGTCCACCGCCGGCTTCGGGATGCCGTATGCAAACGAACAGATCGCCCCGGCTGTGTAGTTTCCGATTCCGGACAACATCCGGATCTCCTCATAAGTTTCCGGAAATCTGCCGTCATACAGATCGACGATCTGCTGCGCCGCTTTCTGCATATTCCGTACCCGGTTATAATAACCAAGTCCCTCCCACAGTTTCATCAGCCGGTCTTCTTTCGCTTCCGCAAGCGCCTGCACATCCGGCAGTTCCTGCAGAAATCTCGCATAATACGGCTTCACCGCTTCCACCCGTGTCTGCTGCAGCATGATTTCGGAAACCCATACCCGATACGCGTCCGGATGATTCCGCCACGGCAGATCCCGATGATTTTCCCGATACCAGCAAACCAACGGATCCACTGCTTCTTTCAATAACGGACTTTCCAAAACGACCGGAATCTCCTCGTCCATCCGAATACTGTCTTTTTCCACCACACAGTCATAAGCCAGCACATGAACGCCCGCTTTTTTTGCCGCTTTTAACGCCTGACAAAACTCCGGATGTGTATCTATATTCGGCGTAAAATAGCGCACGCCTTTCATCTGGATCACAAAAACAACGTACGCTTCGTATCCCTCTTTCACCGCACGGCTCAGCTCCTCCAAATGTTTGACCGCCCGCTCGCTTGGCGCATCCGGAAACCGGGTCACGCCGTTTTCTTCCAGCGTCACACCTTTCACCTCAATAAAAATCTTCCGAAGCGCCGTTTCGTTTTCCGGATCATTTTCGGAATCGTTTTCCGGATCGCCACCTGCTTCCACATACAGATCAAACCGGGAATTTCCGTAGGTTGTCTCCGGACGGATCTTTCGGATATCCGGAAACAAATGTCCCTCGCCAAGCCATTCTCTGACGACCTGATTCGGTATCTGGGAGTCCATATTGACAAGCCGGTCGCCCTTTTCCACGCAGATCAGATCCCACTTCGTCTTCCGCTTTGTATTCTGACTTTCCTGTACATAGATCACAGCGCCGGGCTTCAGCAGTTCCGCGCATCGTCCGGTGTTCTTCACATGGATCGTCTCTTTCTTTCCAGCCAGCTCTGCATAAGCAAGAAACCGGTTCGGGCGCTCTAAAAAAACGCCTTTTGAAATATGTTCATATCGCATTCATTCTACCCCATTGTAATAGCAACGAAAAGACAGCCCTCCGTTTTGGAGAACTGCCTTTCCCATATAAAGGACCGCTTCCGATCCGCAATGTTTACAAAATCTTCGACAAAAATTCTTTCAGTCGCTCGTCTTTCGGGTTTCCGAAAAATTCTTCCGGGCTTCCCTGCTCTCTGACTTCTCCGGATTCCATAAAGATCACGCGGGTTGCTACCTCTCTGGCAAATCCCATCTCGTGTGTCACGACAACCATCGTCATGCCGTCCCGCGCCAGTTCTTTCATCAGTTCCAGCACCTCGCCGACCATCTCCGGATCGAGCGCGGAAGTCGGCTCATCGAACAGCATCACTTCCGGATCCATCGCCAGCGCGCGCACGATCGCGATCCGCTGTTTCTGTCCACCGGAAAGCTGGGACGGATACGCATTTGCCTTTGCCGCAAGTCCGACTTTTTCCAACAGTTCCATTGCCCGCGCTTCCGCTTCCTCTTTGCTCTTTTTCAGAACTTTGATCGGCGCAAGCGTGATGTTTTCCAGAATCGTCTTATGCGGGAACAGATTGAAATGCTGGAATACCATGCCCATCTTCTGCCGATGCATATCGATGTTTGTTTCTTTGCTTGTAATATCGGTCCCCTCGAAGAAAATGCTTCCGCTTGACGGAACTTCCAACAAGTTCAGGGAACGTAAGAACGTCGATTTCCCGGATCCTGACGGACCGACGATCACGACAACTTCGCCCTTTCGGATCGTTTCGGAGACCCCATTCAAAGCGTGCAGTGAATTTCCGAATACTTTGTGCACGTCTTTTACTTCGATCAAAACATCACCATTAGTGATCACTGTTTCTCAGCCTCCTCTCCAGCATATTAACAAGTTTCGTAAAGATCATAACCATTACAAGATAAATCACCGCAACAGCGATCAGCGGCATAAATGCATCGTATGTACGGCTTCTGATAATGTCTCCGCCCTTTGTCAGATCTTCCAGTGCGATGTAACCGGAAACAGACGTCTCTTTTAAAAGTACGATAAACTCGTTTCCGAGCGCCGGAAGCACATTTTTAAACGCCTGCGGCATGATAATATAGAACATCGTCTGCGCATAGTTAAAACCAAGGCTTCGTCCCGCCTCGAACTGTCCGTCGTCGATAGACATGATACCGGAACGGAAGATCTCCGCCACATACGCTCCGGAGTTAAATCCAAACGCCATCACGGCAACGAGCGTTTTGTTGATGTCCACACTTCCGAAGATGATAAAGTAAATGATCAAAAGCTGGACGACAACCGGAGTTCCGCGGATCACCGTCAGATACACTTTGCAGATCAGATTCAGAATCTTCAGCTTGCCAGTTTTATCATAGGTCGAACGAACGATCGCTACAAGGAAACCGAGAACCACACCGATGATCAATGCAAAAAATGTGATCGTCAGCGTTACTTTCAGACCGTTCACAAGATATTTCCAACGGTCATCCGCTATAAAATTAAGATAAAACCTCTCCTGAAATGATTGTAACATGCTCAATATCCTCTTTCATTATTCTGCGTCTGCAGAAATGTATTTTCCAATGATCTCGTCAAGTTTTCCGGACTCTTTTAAGTTTGCCAGCGCTTCGTTCAGCTTCTTTGTCAGTTCTTCGTTGTCTTTTGCAACGGCAAGCGCATAATCTTCTTCTGTAAATGCTTCGTCAAGGATCTTCAGACCCTCTGCATCCGCAACAAATTCTTTTGCCGGCTCGCTGTCGATCACGACCGCATCGATCTTGCCCTGAGACAATGCCTGAACAGCCTCGAATCCTTTTTTGTAACGCTCTACTGTGGAATCTTCCACATCTCCTGCATAAATATCACCTGTTGTTCCAAGCTGGACACCGATGGATTTTCCAACCAGATCGTCCGGTCCTGCAATCTCGCTGTCCTCTGTTACGATGATCACCTGTGTCGCATGTGCGTAAGTATCTGTAAAGTCAACGTTTGCAAGACGCTCTTCTGTGATCGTCAGACCTGCTGCCCCGAAATCTGCTTTTCCGCTGGAAATCGCCGGGATCACGGAATCAAAGTCCATATCTTCCACTTTTACTTCCACACCAAGCTCTTCTCCGATCGCATTTGCAATGTCGATATCGATACCGACGATCTCTTCTCCCTCACGATATTCATACGGCGGGAATTCTGCGTTTGTCGCCATGACAAGTGTTTCCTTCTCTGCTGCGTCTCCGCCATCTTCACTCTTTCCGTCTGAACCGCAGGCTGCCATGGAAAATGCGCAGGCTGCAACCAATAATACGCTCAATACTTTCTTTTTCATCTTTCATTCCTCCACATATTTATTCATAATTATTTGTATGTTTATGCACACTATCTTTATATTCTAACACTTTTTTCCGAAAAAACAAGTGCATATTCCATTTTTTTATAAAAAGAATATGCACTCACTTTTCTTACACGATTTACGCTGCCGCTTATGCCATCAACGCGGTAACGCCAAAATACAAAAGCACGATCACACCAAGCACGATCCGGTAATATCCAAATACTTTAAAGTCATGGTTTTTGATATATTTCATCAGGAATTTGATCGCGAACACCGATACACCGAATGAAACCGCGCATCCGAGCAGCAGCATGAAAAATTCCTGCCCGGTAAATGCAAAGCCGAACTTCAGCATTTTCAAAAAGCTCCATCCGAACATGACCGGGATCGCAAGGAAGAATGTAAATTCCGCCGCCACGCTTCTGGATGCCCCGATCAGGAGTCCACCGAGGATCGTCGCGCCGGAACGTGAAGTTCCCGGGATCATCGCAAGCACCTGAAAGCCTCCGATCGCAAGGATCATCGGGATCGTCAGCTGAGAAAGCTTCGCCGCTTTCGGAGGTACGCCCTCATGTTTCTTTTCCACAACGATAAATAAGATACCATAGATGATCAGCATCGCCGCAACCACATACGCGTTCATAAAATGCTCATCCACATAATCGTCGAACAATAATCCGAATACCATAGCCGGGATCGTTGCGATCACTACTTTGACCCAAAGCTGAATGGTCATCAATTTCTGCTTCTCCGTTTTCTTCGGCGAGAACGGATTCAACTTGTGGAAATACAGTAAGATCACGGCCAAGATCGCGCCGAACTGGATCACGACATTGAACATTTCCACAAATGCATCACTTAATTCCAGATGAACGAACTCTTCCACCAGGATCAGATGTCCCGTACTGCTGATCGGAAGCCATTCCGTGATGCCCTCCACGATTCCCAAGAAAATTATTTTTAACGCTTCTAACATTCTTCTCCTCCTATTTTTCAACTGTCTGTGCTTTACTGCACAGTTTCCCCGAGCACAAACCGGGCGATCGCCTTTGCGACACCGTCCTCATCGTTGCTCCCTGTCACATAATCTGCGACTGCTTTCACTTCCTCGTCCGCATTCTGCATCGCAACGCCGAATCCGACTTCCCGAAGCATCGCAATGTCATTGTCTCCGTCTCCGAACACCATGATCTCCTCTCTTGAAATACCGAGGATCTCGCCTAATTCCAGAAGCCCTTTTCCTTTGTTGACTCCTGCCGCATTGATCTCAATATTATATTTCAGCGAGCCGACCAGTTCAAGACTGTCAAACTGCTTCAATTCCTGCCATGCCTGCTCCCGCTCTTTCATATCCGCAAACAATCCCTGCACTTTATCCATTGCCCGGTTTTCCTGCGCTATGATCTCATCCAATTCGGAAACACAGATCCTGCTTTTTCTTACATATTCCTGCATATGCGGACTGTGATGGTAACGTTGGACTTCCTCCAGTTTGTCTGCTTCCGCATACCCCTGTCCGTCAAAATATACCTCTTGTAATGTATCATATTTTCTGAGGATTTCCAATGCTTTTTTCGCATCCTCCAGCGGGAGCAGATGTTCGGTAAGCACGCCCTTTTCCTCCGTGTCTTTCATTTTCTCCCGGTCTATGATCCTCGCGCCGTTGGATGTCAGGGCGTAGCGCATCCCCGGAAATTCTCTTAATTCTTCCGGGATCCCCGTATAAGGTCTTCCGGTCGCGGTCAGTATCGTCACACCGCTTTCGATCGCACGCGTGAGAATCTCTTTTGTATACTCCGTCAACTCTTTCTTCGTATTCAATAAAGTCCCGTCGAGATCGAGACCGATCATTTTTATCCTGCGCATTTCTATAAATCCTTTCCTTATATATGTCTGTTCTCCTATCTTTTTCACGTCGTTTTGCAAAGAGATGCATATCCGCTCTTTCTCTCCTGTATCCCCTTTTGTACACCGACGTTTTCGATATATTTTAACAAAATTTGCGTAATAACGCAATTTATAGTATAATGTCGTAGCAAATCTTTTTAATCGATGCCGCCGTTCCCAAATAACAGGAACGTTTCTCCTGATACCGGGACGGTGCTTATACCAAAAAGTGTCGGACACAACGTCTGACACGCTACAAAAGAAAGGAATCTGACTCTATGAACACATATTTCAAGCGCAGTTTTATCGCCGGAACCGCTGCCCTTTGTACATTGACAGCCACACTTCCTACGCTTCCGACCTATGCGGAAGACATTGCTACGCTGGAAAGCAAAACAGCGGCACTGCAGGCGCAGCTAAGCGGACTCAATCAGGAAATGGTCAGCATCAGCGATCAGATCACCACCACTCAGATGCAGGTAGAGATCACCAACGGAGAAATCCTCCGTACACAGGAAGCGCTCGCAACCGCACAGGCAGACGAAGCAAAACAATACGAAGATATGAAAACCCGTATCAAGTATATGTACGAAACCGGAAATGCAACACTTCTGGAAATGCTTTTCTCTGCGGAAACGATGACCGATTTTCTGAACAAAGCAGATTTTATCCAGAATATCAGCAGTTATGACCGGGAAATGTTGGAAGAACTTCAGGCGCTTCAGGAAGAGATCGCCATGGAGGAAGCGACGCTGATCGATCAGCAGACTTCCCTGACCGAACTTCAGACAACACTGGAGGGACGCCAGGCAGCGCTGCAGGCAACTGCCGCAGCCACCTCCACGGATCTTGCTTCTTTCTCCGCACAGCTTACCCAGCTCCGCGCAGAGGAAGCGCAGCTTGCCGCACAGAAAGCCGCGGCGGAAGCCGAAAAGCAGAATGCGGCTCAGAATAATGGGTCTTCCAATAAACCAAATTCCGACAAACCGGACGAAAATCACTCCGATAACAGTTCCGGCAGCGACAATTCCGGAACCGCCGCACCGGATACGGCTCCTCCGGCAGAACCATCCGTTCCGGAGAGCGGTGGCAATTCCGGCGGCGATGACACTGTGATCCAAGGCGGAGGGACTCCGAATGTTTCATCCAGCGAACTGGACGTGTTTGCCGCGATCCTGCAGTGTGAAGCTTATCAGGATTATGACTCCATGCTTGCCGTGGCAACCGTGATCATGAACCGTGTATACAGCCCGCTGTTCCCGAATACGATCACCGAAGTGATCTATGCGCCGGGACAGTTTGAACCGACCTGGAGCGGACGACTGGACACCGTTCTCGCGCAGGGACCGACCGCCTTGTCCTATCAGGTTGCCCAAGACGCGATCAACGGCGCGCGGCTTGCTTCCGTTGCCGACTGTTACTATTTCCTTTATGCCGGTGCGACCGACCGACCGGGCGTTAATGTAGGAAATAATTTATTCTTTGTAAGCTGGTAGGATAAAAACACCTGACCGGACAGAGGAAATTGAAACCATCTGTCTGGGCAGGTGTTTTTCTGTTAATATACGTGCTACCTTAGATTCCTTATTCCGCCAGTTCCAGAAACGTATCCGTTCCGGATTCATAATACGGCGCCATTCCCGGGATATGTTTTGCAAAGGACTCTCCCTGCACATGTGCAAGAAAATCTTCTTTTGCATCCCATTTCGATACGAATACGACGCGGTTCTCCACTTCCGGATCCACATATACGTTCATCTCATGACATCCTTTATCGTTTGCACCGTCCGCGGCGAATGCTTTTGCAAGCGGAAGATAGGCGTCCCGGTCTTTTACTCTGTTATCTGTGATCACCAATACCATCATTATGCCTCGATATATTTCTCAAAATTTTTGATGCGATCCATCTTTTCATCCAGCAATTCTTTGTTTGCCATGATCTTCGGTCCGCAGATAGCACCAAATCCCTGAATCTCAATTGTATGCTCGCGAAGTCCTTTAAATGTTCCTCTTGCTCTTGCCTGCTGTTCCTCAGAAAATGTTACTTCCAGCTTGTCTCCGTTGATCGCAATCTTTCCTTCGATTCCACAGATCGGACATTCTACTGTTGTTGTTCCATTCACTGTCAGAAGGTCCTGATGGCAGACCGGACATGTTCCGTTTCCTTGCGGTCCGTAAAATTCTACATCTTTCGGATCCATCTCAAATGCTTTAGCAGTACGTTTTCCGATTTCATGCATCTGGTCGATCAATTCTTCATCCAGATATGGATTTCCGATCGTTCCCATACTATAAGCGTTGTAATTTGCAACAACCTGCATCATTGCAGACATTCCAAACAAATGTAATCCGGCTGTTCCCATGGAAACCCAGTTTTTCGTGCTTGCTCCGCCAACAGAAATATAAGATACCGTACGTCTTCTCAAACGCTCCTGTGGGAATTCATCCGGATCTCCCGGCATCTCGCCGCTTCTTCTCTTATCCAGCACCCAGTTGATCGCAGATACATCGTGACGGCATGAAAAACGGTCTACGAAATCTTTCAGCTGTCCTACCGGCTGAAGCACATAAACCGGAGCTGCCACGATAATCGCATCTGCTGCTCGTACTTCGTTCTCCAACATCTGAAAGTCATCTTTGATGATACATTCATTGTCTTTTCCCTTTTCCAGAGCCGTAGAACATGCTCCGCATCCGATACAACGACCGATATTCAAACGCTGTGTGTTGATGAATTTGATCTCTGCGTCCGGATACGCCTCGCGTGCTCCGTACAGCGCTTCTTTCGTGAGAATGTCGCAGTTTGCATTTTTCTTTCCAAATGATAAACCTAAAATCTTCATTGTTTTATCCCTTTCTCTCTTCATTTTGACCTTGGCGTCGATGATCACCGACCCTGACATCGTTTATGTATTTAAGTATAAATCAGCCTCCCTCCGACGGCTTCCCTTTTTTTGCCGTCTTTCCTCGCTCAAAAATGACCTGTCTTTCCATTTTTCTTTTTACCATAAAAACATGAGGTCAAAATTACACCTCTGATTTTGACCTCACTGTTTTTCATATCCCAATATCAATATTTATATAACTCCACATACAGACATTCTGCCATATCTCCGCATTTCAGGCTCATCTGCTCATCTCCGTTCAAGATTCTTCCCGGCAGCCACTCGCCGTTTTTGATCTCGCCCTCCTGTACTTTGACATAATTCACTTTCTTTCCGTCACTTTCCTTTGCACGGAATGTAAATGTACTTCTCATACCGACGATCAGAAACTGATCTTCTGAGAGTTCATAGATCATTCCTGCTGCCAGCGGTTTCTCCGGCATCTTCGGTGCATATGCCACCGATACATCATAATTTTTAAACCGGAAATAGATTCCGAAATCTGTATCGGATTTCCGCACATACGCTTTCAGATGCTCGCTTCCGCGGTATTTCATATAAAGTGGTTTCATCTCATCGATCAACTGATAGACTCTTCCGAGATATTCTTTACTCCCCCGAATCTCAAATGCAGACGGATCGATATTGAGCGCCGCCATCACTTCCATCGGCGGACGGTCGATCGCTTCCGGCGGCAGCGCAAGATCCTCGATCCCAAATGGCGAATAGCAGATCGCATTGTGTTTTCCAAAGGCATACAGCGCGTAAGATGCCGTCACCGCGTCTTTTCGGACTTCCGGCACAAACAGCGGATTGCCCTCATAACTATATTCATCCATCGCATTTGCAACATACGGCACATAAATATCCGGCGCCAGCGTAAACAGCGACGGGGCCGCCATCTTCCAGATCTTATGTACTTCACAGACCGGACCGCCTGACGGATAAGATCCCGCATACCACGGATATTGCCTGAGCCACGCATTCGCATAGCATGGAAGCGGATATTCTTTCCGCCCCGCATCTGTGATCTGCTCCACCGCTTTCGCAAAATGATATGCCATAAAATATTCTTCCGCATCGTCGCCGAACGCAGATTTCCAGTCCCCCCGCGCGCCGTAAAGCTTCGTCATTTCCTCCGGGATTTCCTCTGCAAGTACTTCCCTTGCCCTCGGGCTGTAATCGCACGCCGTATTCAAAAGTCCGATCTCATTTTCCACCTGCATGACGATCACGGTGGATTCGTCCGCATCAACTTCCCGGATGTGCGCCATCACCGCCGCAAATGCTTTCGCATCCTTTTCGACCGCGTCCCGGCAGAGCGGTGAGATCGTATTGATCGTCTCGCCCAGAGCCGTCTGCACGCGCCAGTATTTTTCCGAATCCCGCTTCATCCAGCCCGGCACATAAAATGATTCTGCATTTTTCCAAAGCCCGAACCATAGAAAGATCAGATGCATCTTATGTTTTCTTGCCTGCCGGATCAGTCCGTCCGGAAGTGTGAAATCATACTGTCCCTCTTCCGGCTCGATCGACTCCCAGTAAAGCGGTACGATCAGAGAATTCAAATGCATATCTTCCACTTGTTTCCACACATGTTCTTCCATATAATCCAGACTGCTCGCACTGGAATTGTGGATTTCTCCGCTCAATGCGAAGAACGGTTCCCCTTTCACATATAACGTGGAGATCCGACCGTCTTTCCGGATCTCCGGAATCGGGTATTTTTCTGTTGTTTCACCCATCAGAACATCCTCCTTAATCTGTTTTCTGTTTGTCTCCTTTTGGTTTGTTTTCCTTTTTGGTTTATATTCCGTTTCTGCCTTTATTATAAGGATTCTTGACATCCGATCACAATCTTAATATCATAATATTTATATAATAATATTAGCATCAGTGTACAAGGGGGAAAACATTCCTTGTACACCGACGCTAAGGAGGTCTTACACTATGATGTTCCATATCCAAAATCCGAACCGCCCGCTCCCACTGCAGCTGGAACTGATCGGAGTCGACCATCACCAGGAACCGATCGTCCGCCCCGGTGGCATGCCGTTCTTCCAATGGTTTTACTGTGTCAAAGGACAAGGGGAATTTATTGTAAACGGACAGCGTTCTATCATTTCTCAAGGGCAGGGGCTTCTCATTTATCCGGAGATTCCGCATGTCTATCAGGCAGTTTCCGATGACTGGACGGTGCATTTCATCGGATTCGGAGGATCAGCTTGCAGGGAAATTCTTCACGCACTGCAAATGTACGAAACCGGCGTCTATCATTTGTCGATTCCGGAAATCTTCGAACGCCATCTCCGGACGATCTGCCTGATACACGACCGCAGTATTTCCGATCATACAAAAAACGATTCGCTTGAATTTTCCAGAGAATGTTACGGTTTTCTGCTCGATCTCTGCCCGTCTGTCTCGCGGATTTATCCGAGCGCGCAAAAAAACACAAATGAACGGATCACGTCGGTGATCTCCTATATTGAGGAACATTATGCCGAAGATTTATCCTTAGATGAACTCGCCGCGCATGCCGGGCTTTCCCGGGAATATCTCTGTGCCCTGTTCAAACAGACGATGCAGCAGACATTGTCCCATTTCATCCTCGGCATCCGCGTAAGCCGTGCCAGAGCATTGCTCCTCACCCATCCCGACATGAAGATACTGGATATTGCGCACACCTGCGGTTTTCAGAGTCCCAGTTATTTCGGAAAAATGTTCAAACGCGAAACAGGGGTGACTCCGGAAACATTTCGCAAATCCCCCTCTCATTCAGTTCAGTAAAGTCTTATAAAGTCGATCAGGCTGTACGGATATCCGCACAGCCTGATTGTAAGTCCCACCTTAAAATTTCACTCTGATCTCTTCACACAGACAGTCTCTGGAATTGCCGCCGACATAGATTCGGAACAATCCGTCTTCTTTTACATACTGTCCCTGATTGTCGTAAAATCCCATTTCTGCTTTTTTCAGCGTCAGTTCCACGCGTTTCTCTTCTCCCGGCTGCAGTTCAACCTTTGCAAAGCCGCGCAGTTCTTTGACCGGACGCACCAGACTTGCCGTCACATCCTGCATGTAAAGCTGCACCGTTTCCGTTCCGGTATGGTCTCCCGTATTTTTCACAGACACGTTGACATGCAGGCAGTCGCTTTGTTCTTCCACATGAAGCTCCTCATATGCAAATGTCGTATAGCTCAATCCATGGCCGAACGGGTACAGCGCTTCATGCGGCGCGTCCAGATATCGGGAAGTAAATTTACTGTTGCTTCCCGGACGTCCGGTACTCGGATGATTGTAATACATCGGACACTGTCCGCTCACAGACGGGAACGAAGACGCCAGTTTTCCGCTCGGATTGACGTCGCCGAATAATACGTTTGCGACCGCATTTCCCATTTCGATCCCAAGATGCCATGCCTCCACGATAACCGGCAGATGTTCCGCCTCCCATCCAAGCGCCAGCGGACGTCCGTTCATCAGAACCGTTACGACCGGTTTTCCCGACGCCAGCAGTTTTTCCAGAAGTTCCCGCTGTTTTCCCGGCAACGTAATGTCCGCTTTCGAGGATGCCTCTCCGCTCATGCTGCAAAGCTCTCCGACCACTGCCACGATCACGTCGCTGTCCGCGCACGCCCGGCGGATCTCTTCCTCATTCAGTTCCCCCTCCGGTCCTCCGCACGGATAATAAGCGAGGTCTGCACCGCTCTTTTTCAGCCCGTCCAGGATCGACACACAGTCTTCCTCTTTCCAGCTCATCGCCCATGCGCCGCAGACTTCTTTCGCATCTGCCGCAAGCGTTCCGACAAGACTGATCTTCTGCCCTCTGGAAAGAGGCAGGATCCCGTTTTCATTTTTTAAGAGAACGATCGACTTTTCCGCCGCTTCACGCGCGGTCTGCACGTCCGCTTCCGGAAGTCCGCTCTGCTCATACAGCCTGATCACATCTTCCGGCACATACGGATTCTCAAACAAGCCGAGCCACATTTTCACGGAAAGGATCCGGCGGACAGCGTCGTCGAGCACGTCCATGGAAACCCGTCCGTCTTCCACCGCCTGTTTCAGATGATCTTTGTAAATATGCGTTCCCATATCCATATCCAGTCCCGCATTAACCGCCTGACATCCTGCATCTTTTTCATCTTCCGCAATGCCATGCGCCACACATTCTTTGATCCCGTTGGCGTCGCTGACTACAAATCCCGGCAGTCCGTACAGATCTTTTAAAATCGTCCGGAGTGTATAAGGATTGACGGTACACGGAACGCCGTTTAAATCATTGAACGCCGCCATTGCCGTCGCCGCGCCCTCTTCCACCGCCGCTTTGAACGTCGGAAGATAAACATTGTGAAGCTGGGAAACCGACATGCTCGTCGTATTGTAATCCCGCCCCGATTCACATGCGCCGTATGCCACATAATGTTTCAGACATGCCGCCACATAATCAGCCGTATCCGATGTATCGCTCTGGAGTCCCCGGATTTTTGCACGGGCAAATGTACTTCCGAGATACGGATCTTCTCCCGGTCCCTCCGATACACGTCCCCATCTGGAATCTCTCGCCACATCGATCATCGGCGCAAAATTCCAGTTGATCCCATGGGCTCTCGACTCACGCGCCGCCAGATGTGCCGTCCGCTCAAACAGCTCCGGGTCGAATGTTCCTGCTTCCGCGATCGCGATCGGATACACGGTGCGCAGTCCGTGGATCACATCAAATCCGGTCAGCATCGGGATCCCCAGTCTGCTCTCCTCCACTGCGATCTTCTGCAGCTCATTATTTTTCCGCGGATCATCCGCCATCATCGCCCCGACCATTCCGGCGCGGATATCATCTTCATGATAATCACGCTGTGCGGTGGACATGATCTTCTGAAATTCTTCTTTGGACAATCTACCGTCCGTCATCATCTCGATCAATTCTTCAAACGGCACGTCGAATCCGCCGACGATGGACGGGGATTCCAGATTCATCTGTCCGATCTTCTCCTCCAATGTCATCTGCGCGAGCAGTTCTTCCACCCGCTCTTTTTGCTCTGCACTCAGTTTCATAACCTGCTGCCTCCTGTCCCTTTGTCTTCGCGGTATCAATCACCGGAAGTGCCAAAAGGCACATTCCGGGATTGTAAGCAGTCGCCAAGGTCTCGGGCAAGTCCGGACTTTGGCTCGTCGCCTGTACAAAAAAAGGACAAGGAGCAGTTTTCCCACTCTCTTGTCCACCGCTATATCTTTATTATAAGACAATCCCGCCGTTCTTCAATCTAAAGATTATTATATTTATATAACAATCTCGTTATCTTGACTCCGGAAGAATCTTTCTCACAAGCCATTTCTGGAGCGCGTCCACTCCGATCCCCACATATACGACGCCGGCGATCATCGCCACGCCGATCTGGATCGGCAGAGAACCAAGTTCCGCAACCGGAAGCGGTCCCATGATCGTAAGACCGATCGCCCAGCCGCAGAGCCAGGACGGTACAAAGATCCACTTCGGCAGGCTCTCCCCGATCAGAACTGCCAGTCCGCCAAGCACAAACAACGTACCGTACAATTCCACATTCGGATGAAACGGAAGTGTTTCCATGATCCAGACTGCAAGCACTGCCCAGAGATCTCCACAGAGAAATCCGACCGCGATCTTCAGCGCATCTTTCCGCTTATTTCCGTTTGCCACATAAAGCCCCGCGCAGATCAGCGCCACCGCTCCGGTGCTCACACCGAGATATGGGGAAAGCACCGCCCAGATCGGAGGCATAAATGCGATTCCAAATGCCAGCGTCAGCATATTGACCCGTTTTCTCTTTTTTTCATCCATGCGCTTACTCCTGCCACGGGAATCCGTCCCATACAAGTTTGCCTGTATATTCTTTGACTTCTTCTTCCCCGTTCAGCACGCGGATCGCGCCTGCCGCCATCGCTTCCATCTCAAATTCACCCGGATATGCGTAAACCGGAGCGATGAAAGAACAGCTTTCCGTGATCTGGCGGACCAGATCTTCATTATAGACCATTCCGCCTCCGAGCAGGATTCCGTCTACCTTTCCGTGGAGCACCGCAGCCATGGAACCGATACATTTCTCGATCTGGTAGATCATCGTGTTCCAGAGCATTTCCGCATACTTATCGCCTGCCTGCGCGCGCTTTGTCAGTTCCAGCGCGTCGGAAATTCCGGTATGGCTTACAAATCCGCCGGTTCTCGTACAGAGTTTCTTCACATCCGCGATCTCCAGATTCTCTTTCTTCATATATTGAAGCAGATCTGCCACGGAAACGCTTCCGCAGCGTGTCGGAGCCATCGGTCCCTCGCCGCCTACGATGTCGTAACCGTCTACCATTTTTCCCTGACGGTGCGCGGAAACAGAGATTCCGCCTCCGATATGGCAGACTACATAATTACATTCTTCATATTTCTTGTTCATCACATTTTTACTGTGACGGATCGCTGTCTCTTTTAAGTTCAGCGCATGCAGATGGATGACGCGGTTCACGCCTTTGATACCGGTCATTCTCGCAAGATCCTGCAGTTCATCCACGTCCGGCGGATTGACAACCATTGCCTTTGCGCCGTACTGTTCTGCAAATTCACGGGCAAGCTGCGGTCCGAGACTTGCCGGATGGATCACGCCGTTTGCGCAATTCTTCGCATGATCGAGCATCAGATCCGTCACTTCGTATGTACCGCCCTCCATTGCCAGAAGTCCGCCTCCGCGTCCTACAAACACGTCCACGTCTTCCAGAGATACGTTCGCCTCTTTTAACAGAGACAGGATCATATCCCGACGGTATGGAAGCTGTTCGCTCAATGTAGCAAACTTTTCCAATTCTCCCGCATCATGAGAGACATTTTTTGAAAACAGACACTCTTCTCCGTCAAACAACGCGATCTTCGTCGATGTAGATCCCGGATTGAGCGCCAATACTTTATATTTCTTCATCTTGTATTTCCCTCTTTTCTTATTGCATTCCCGCTGCGCGCACTGCGCTGATCACGATATTTCCTTTGATCTCGGAAACCGGAGCCCCTCTGGAACAGTCACATACCACCTTGTTGAATCCCTGAAGCATCGGACCGTACGCGTTGGCATGTCCGAACTGCTGGATCAGTTTGACTGCCACATTTCCCACATTCAAATCCGGCCAGATCACAACATTGGCTTTTCCTGCCACCTTGCTCTCACGTCCGACTTTCTTCGCCGCAACTGCCGGAGAGATCGCCGCGTCAAACTGAAATTCTCCGTCAATCGCGAGATCTGGGCGCTGTTCCTTTGCAATCTTCACAGCCTCCACGACTTTGTCGATCAGTTCTCCCTGACCGCTTCCAAGCGTAGAGTAACTTACCATCGCACACCGCGGTTCCCAGTCGAGCAGAGCTTTTACCGTGTCGCACGCGGAGATCGCAATGCTTGCAAGCTGTTCTGCATTCGGGTTCGTACATACCGCACTGTCTCCCACTGCCAGAAGACTTCCCTCGCTGCCCTCAAATCCCGGAATGTCGCAGAGTCCGATACTGGAGATCGTGCTGATCCCCGGCTGCATTCCGATGATCATCTGTCCTGCCAGAAGAACGTCTCCGGTCGTATTATCAATCCCGGCAAATGTAACTTCCGCCTCTTCCACTGCCTGCATGACCATCGCATAGTAAAGCGGATCCTGCATCCGGCGTGCGAGCGCCTTTTCTTTCAAAAATCTGCCCGGCTGCGCTACATACATGCCGATCAGTTTGTTCTTATACTCTTCTTCCTGAATATCGACAAAACGGAATACCGAACTGTCATATCCACGTTCCTCGCTCAAATCTTTAAGCTTCTTAGCGTCTCCTACGAGGATCGGAATGATATAACCGTCTTTTCCGGTCTCGTAAGCCGCCTGCATCATCTTCTCATTTTCCGCTTCCGGAAATGCAACGCGCTGCGGGTTTTGCTTCGCTTTCTCGTAAATCTGATCTAAAATACTCATTTACATCTGCTCCTCAACTTTGTCCACCAGTTCGCCGATCGTTGCGCATGCCGCTGCTACCTGAAGCTGGATCAGAACGTCCAGTTCATTTTCGATTTCGGAAACAAGTCCTACCATCAAAAGGGATGCTCCGCCCAATTCTTCTTTGATCTTTGTGTCTACGCTCAGTTCGCTTGCGTCTTTGTTGTAAGACATCGCTACCAGTTCAATGATCTTTGCTTCTAATTCTTTTCTATCCATGATAAATCTCCTTTTTCTTTTTATTCCTCGTCCAGCGCGAACACAACAGTTTTGTATCCGTCTCTCTGGAAGATTTCCGCGTGTACCGGAACCGGAAGTTTCTCCAGCAGTTCTTTTCTTTTTTTCTTGTTGATCCCTTTGACGACCGCATTGAAACTTGCGCCCTCTTCTATCTCAACTTCTCCGTATGCGATCGGTCCCATCTGGCTGTATTCCGGTTTTGAGGACAATGCAGCCGGCATAACGATCGATTTCATCACAGCTTTTCCGCTGATCTCGACCCATTCCATATCCATGCATCCGCAAGTGTTGCATGCATAAACCGGAGGAAATTCTACCGCTCCGCACTCTTTACATTTACGTCCGAGGAATTTTCCTTCTTCCAGACTTTCGTAAAATTTTTCTACTACTTTTTCCAATTTAACGCTCATCGTATTCGTCCTCCTATTCCTCAATCGTCCGAAGAAGTACCGCCGCTACGTTCTGCGCACCGCCGTATCCTCGAAGCATCGTTGTCTTCGGCAGTTTTTTCACCTGACGTTCGCCGCATTCGCCGCGCATCTGCATACATGCCTCGTATACGTCTGCCATACCGGACGCCGCATGCGCGTGACCAAACGAAGTTCTTCCTCCGTTTGTGTTGATCGGTTTATCCCCGTCGTATGCGGTACGTCCCTCGCAGATATATTTCCATCCCTCTCCGTACGGAAGATATCCTGCGATCTCAGCCGCACAGAGGTGTGAGGTGATGATGAAGTCATTTGCAAAGAACAGATCCAGCTCTTCCGGCTGTACCCCTGTCATCTCGTAGACCTGACGGACTGCTTCTTCTGTCGCACGCAGTTCAAAGTGAGGAGTTGTGGACTCGCATGCCGCGCTTCCGACTCCCAGAACTTCGATCGGTCTGTGTTTTAAATTCTTTGCGATCTCCGGAATCATCTCGGTTGCGCATACGATCGCAGCTGCCGCTCCGTCACATTTACGCTCTACGCCCTCCATACGAAGAAAGTCTCCCATCTTCGGGTTGTACGGGGATCTCATGTAATCCATCACATTATCGAATCCTTTTTCTTTTGCAATATCCGCAAATTCCGTACGCTCCAGCGCCAGCGGATTCTTTGCCGCGTTACGGCGGTTGTTGATCGCCATCCAGTTCAATGTATCGTCCATCTCCTGCGCTGTGATCCCGCGGGTACGCACATAGTCTTCTGCCGCGTCATCGTAGATCAGTTCCATCGGAGCCATCAGACTTCTTGCATAAGCACGGTCATAAAGCCAGGATGTTGTTGCAAGGAATTTATCCATTGTCATCTTTTCGCGCTTATACGGGTGCTTCGGAGCCTCCACGCTTGTTGCCGGAGCCGGGATGCTGTCGCCGAACTCCACACATCCGGTCAGGACGCAGTTATATTTTCCGGAAGCGACTGCATTGACTGCCTGCTCGATTGCCAGATATCCGGTACAGCATGCTTCGGAATGGTGGATCGATCCTTTTCCTTTCATACCGAACCAGTTTCCGATCTGGATGTTCGGAGTCAAATAGTTGGATCCGTTCAGCGGACTTGCCTGTCCATGGAAATAAAAATCCACATCCTGCGGATTTACTCCTGCATCTTCCATCGCTTTGAGCGCGGCATATCCGAACAATTCTCCCTCTGTCAGACCGTTCGTCTCCGGATTGTCCACTGTATACATAAACGGAGTACAGCCGACACCGATGATGGAAACGCTTCTCTGATACTTGCCTAATGTTGTACGATTCATTTTTTTCTTCCTTTCTTTTTGTACTTTACCTTTGTACGCTCATTATATATAATATAAGCGCCGGAATCATTGGTTTATTGTCCGAGAAACAACCCGTTGTTTTTTATTTTTTTGTGTGTCTGCACAATGTAGGAGATTACTATGGAATTACACCTTTTATTAGATAAATTAAAAGAAAATAAATGCGCCCCACAGTGCTTCGGATGCCCGGATCAGTCGCGGGATCTGCTCTGCGTGCGCATGTTGGAACAGAAACAGTCCGTCTTTGAACCATCCACGCTCTATCTGACCGATCCGGATTCACTTCCCGATCCGTCTGTGACGGAAGATTTCGCCGTATTCTGCTGCGGCGACGCCATTGATTTTTCCGCATATGAAAACAGCGCATTTACCGTCGTATACTTCGGAAATGAGATTTCCTGCGAGCGGTTATTTAATCTGACTATGGAACACCTGACGGAATTGCAGCAGATCACGGTCGGCATGCATCTGCTCGTCAACGCAGTATTCTCCGGAAACGGACTGCAGTATCTGATCGACACTGCCACCCACATTTTCGGAAATCCGATCTACGTCGTGGATCTGCAGAACAAATATCTTGCAATGCCGGAGGGACTGCTTCCGGACAGTGATTTTTTCCGGGAAGAGAGCCGAAGCGGCTATATCAGCGCCTCGGGGATCGCATCGATCCGCGCCAACCGTCTGGATGAGAAAGTCCGCCGGTCCGGCACGGCTTATTACTATGTCAACGATCTTGTCGGAAAAGGAATGCTCGTAGACGCCGTCAAAATACAGGGGATCGAAGTCGCACACATTATGATGCTGGAATCAGAGCAGCCATTTCATGAGTACGATCCGGATTTCTTTCACCGTTTTTCCAATCTGGTTTCTCTGGAACTGCAGAAAGATTCCGCCTACACGCGCAACAAAGGGATGATGTACTCTTATTTTCTCGCCGACCTGCTCCGAAATTCCAATGTCAGCAACATCCGCCAGCGTCTGGAAGATCTCGGCGTGCACTTAAAAGAGACCTTTTATATCATCGCGATACCGCCCGCCGGAGTCGGTCTTTCCAACCTGCGTCAGGAAATCATTTTGGAGCGGGTCAAACAGATCCTGCCGGAAAGTATTTATGTCATCTACGAGGAGACGATCGTCCTTTTGATCAGTCAGGATCTGGATCAGAATCTGAACAAATATGAGATCGCCCGGCTCGACGAATATCTCTCGGCGAACCATTTAAAAGCCGGGATCAGCAACTTTTTCCAGTATCTCGAAGATACCGCCCGTTTTTACCGTCAGGCTGTGGATTCCGTCCGCATCGCCAACCGGCTCAATGTTCCGGACGCGATCTGTTATTACAGCGACTATTATGTCTACCGGATGCTGGAGACATTTGAAAAAGAAGATACCGAAATCCGCTTCCTGATCCATCCCGGACTGATGAAGCTCTATCTCTATGACCAGAAGCGGGAGACCGAACTGATTTCGACACTGCGGGAGTATCTGGTCCATCCGGGACAGTCTTCCCTCGTCGCGGAGAACCTGCACATCCATAAGAATACGTTGCTCTACCGGCTCGGAAAGATCCGCGAGATCACCGGATGCAGTCTCTCGGACGGCGAAGAATTTATGAACCTCAATCTTTCCCTGATGATCATGAATTATCTCGGAATGCTCGCCTGATGGAATTTTGTCTGAATATTAGATTGGATTTCGATTGTTCTGAATTGATTTGAAATTGATTTGCAAAGGAGAGACTGCCTATGATTTACCCGTTTCACTCCACTGATCTGACAGAATCGCTGCCGGTCGGTCTGCGGCTTTTCGGAGTTAGCCACTTACAGCCTCCGGTCAAACGTCCCGACGGCGTGCCTTATTTTCAATGGTTTTATTGTATCAAAGGACAGGGAGAACTGGTCCTGAACCGCCAGCGTTTTCTGATCCGGCCAGAACAGGGTTTTCTGATCTGTCCAAATGATCCCCATTCCTATCAGGCGGTAACCGCCGACTGGACGCTGCATATCTTCGGATTTGACGGTTCTCTCTGCGGAGAGCTGTTAAAGACGCTTCAAATGCACGCATCCGGCGCTTACCAGTTCACCGACGGGGATCTGTTTGTGCACCATATCGAAACCCTCGCTTCCCTCTATAACACCCATGGCTGTCGGAACGCCGTTGATTTTTCCAAAGAATGTTACAGCTTCCTGCTGGACATTTCCAACAGCATCACACGAAGCCGCGCCGCCGGAAACGCCGTGGAAAATGAGCTGACCGACACATTGACATCCTATCTGGAACGTCATTTTGCTTCCCCGGTCACGCTGGAAGAATTGGCGCGGATCGTCAATCTTTCGCCGGATTACATGTGCGCGCAATTCAAAAAGGAGATGGGTCTTACGATCATGCAGTATCTGACCGAGATCCGCATCGGTCATGCCCGCCACCTGCTCACGCTGCATCCGGAAAAGAAAGTCCTCGAGATCGGAAAAATGTGCGGATTTGAAAGCCCCAGCTATTTCGGAAAGATTTTTAAAAAAGAAGTCGGGATGACGCCGGAGAAGTATCGGAAAAGCAGGTAAAACGAGACAAATCGGCAATTATTTAGGATTTCCACTTTTCACTTTCTCCATCGTCAAGCTCCCTCGTCAGCCGATGGATCCACTTCCACGAATTACACCGCAAAAATGCCGGAACGCATTTGAACAATTGATCCGCATTCAGACAGCAGACAACGACCGCCGGAGACGCTTTCACAACAAACGCCATAAAGAAAGAAAGCGGCAGCACGATCAGCCATATACTGATCAGATCCATCTTCACGACAAACATCGTATCGCCTCCACCGCGGATGATCCCGGTGTTGGTCGGCATCTGGTATGACATACCGACGTCCACCACGCTCAAAATGATCAGAAACGTATTTGCCATCGCTTTTGTCTCCGGCTGCAGATCGTAAAGTGACAGAACCGGGATCCGCAGGAAGAACAGCAGGATCCCCGAGCAGATGCCGATTCCTAAGAACAGCTTCTGCAGCCGTCTCGCGTAACATTTTACCCGATCCATATCGCCATATCCGATCGCCTTTCCGATCAGCACCCCTGCCGCAGAAGATGCGCCGACCGCGGTAGATTTGACAAGGAGGAACAGATTCGACGCCGCAGAATTGGCAGCGATCGCCGCTGCCGTCATATGTCCGAGGATCGCCGTCTGCATCGCAGTGTTCACACCCCAAAGTCCGTTTGTAAATAAGATCGGCGCCGTCACTTTGATATAGTCTTTCCAAAGCTGTCTGTCAAACCGGAAGAAATCTTTTACTTTCATGCAGAGATTCTTTTCCGTCTTTACAATATAAAGGATCAGCACCGTCGTTTCCAGGATCCGCGCTATCAGAGTTCCGACCGCCGCTCCCGCCGTTCCCAGTTCCGGCGCGCCGAAGTGTCCGAAAATCAATGTATAATTAATTCCACAGTTTACAAAGAACGCCATCGCCGACAGATACAGCGCGATCTTCACCACCTGCATACTTCGAAGAACTGCCAAAAGCAGCTGTGTGACCGCAAAGAACAAATAGGTAAACCGAATGATCCCGAGATACTCCGCTCCCTCGGAAATGATCGCCGCATCCGTTGTGAACAGCCCGATCGCCCATTTCGGGAACAGGCTGATCACGCAAAACAGGACTGCCATCACTGCCAGCCCATGCTGCATCATCATCGCCGCAATCTTCTTCATCGGTTCGGTCTGCCGTTTCCCCCAATACTGACTTCCGAGAATGACCATGCCCTCGCCAAATGCGCCCAAAAGCATCTGATAGACAAACTGGATCTGATTTGCCGCCGCAACTCCGGCAAGCGAAGTCTCGCTGTACGCACCCAGCATGATATTGTCCGCGAGATTAACGCTCAAAGTAACGACATTTTGCAGTACGAGCGCGATGTACAGCGTAAAAAATTCTTTGTAAAATATGGTATCTTTTTTCATGGTAAATAATAGCGTCGATGTACAAGGGGAAACACGCCTCAAACCGCGTAATTTCGGTGATTTTCAGCGTTATCCTCAATCAGCGTACGTCCAGTACGTGGAGTGAAAGTAACAACAAAGAGGCTTAGATTTTCTCTTCATCGACCGTTTTCCCCCTTGTACACCGACGCTTCCTCCTCTTTTGTGATTTCTTACAGGATTATATCCCGCCCCGCCAAAATATACAACGAACTTTTGACCGTATTTACATTTTTTACAACGATCTTTTGTGTTTTTCCTACACTTTTTACAACGAACTTTTTGTCCCATATTTCATTTTGCATGAAAAACGCCGCTTTGCAAATGAATCTTCATTCCAAAGCGGCGCTTCTTTAAAACCTCTTCACAACCGGATTTTCTCTCGTATACGCTTCCCATCTTTCCCCGTCGGCGCATCCCGGATCTCCTGTCTTCATAAAATTCGTCCAGTAGGTCACCATCTGCTCACTCAAACACTGATCCTCCGTTCCCATCGGTCTCCAGCAGCGACCGTATGTTCCGAACATATACCAGAGTTCCGCCGAGTGAAACGCTCCCCAATCGTCTCCCGGAAGCTCATGTGCAAAATGATACAGATAGACCGGAGTACCCAATTTTTCACAACTATCTGCCCATCGTTTACATTCTTCCATCAGGATCCCGGTTTCTTTTTTCGCCACTTCTTCCGGCACAGCTCCGAGATCGTCGGTCACAACTCCCAGCATATACGGAATTTTCCGGAGTTTTCCACATTTCCATGTCTCTTTTACACTTTGTTTCAACAGTTTGCCGTCCACATTCGGCACCATTACAAGACCGTCCCCTGTTTCCAACATTTTCGCGTCAAATTTCCGGCGGGCTTCCTGTATCTCTTCCACGGAAAGGCTGCGAAGCTCTTCCGGATTTTTCGCTCCGGTCAGTTCCACAAATAATTTTCCGTATTCCTCTTCTTCCTCCAAAGTCGGCGTCGCCAGAATCTCTTCTTTGCAGGACAGTCCGCTCTGCATGACCGCTTTTGCGATCAGCCCCTCGGTTTCCGCGGTGGACACCAGCACCTGCGTGCTCATACTTCCCGCAGATTGTCCGAATACCGTGATATTTTCCGGGTCGCCGCCGAATACCGCGATATGTTCATGCACCCAGCGCAGCGCCGCGATCTGATCGAGGATTCCATAGTTTCCGGACACATGATCTTCATTTTCTTCCGTCAGCCACGGATGTGCCAGAAAACCAAACGCATTCACACGATATTCCACGGTAACCAGGATCACGCCTTTCTCACAGAATGCCGCACCGCTTTGCGGACTCCCTCCCAGCACTCCGGTTCCTGCGGCGCCTGAAAACGTAGTTCGCCTACCGGAGGTTTTGCATAAGGTACGCCCTTGAACACGAGATAATTTCCGCTGTCCACGCCCTCCAAAATTCCATGTTTTGTTCTTACCTGTGTTGAAATGAATGTGCCCATCATTTTTTCCTCTCCTTTCCGAATTGTTACCGAACAGCTTTCTTTTTTCCCTGCCTGAAACTATCAAACTCTTTTTTCAAAAGGGACCGCCCCTCACGGCGATCCCTCGAAGCAAGTATTTTATGAAGTTTTGAAATTCTTACCTTTTATATTAGCTGAGTTCCCCTGCCGCGATCTTCGCTGCCAGTTTCTCCTCGTTCTCTTTTGCTTTCGCTCTTGTGATACTGATGCAAAGGAACAGAAGCGCCGCCACTACAAAAAATCCGGCCGGAGCAAAGTTGATGACTTTGTTCATGTTTGTCAATACAGTTGCGCTCAAGTCCGTTGCATTTGCAACAAATCCGACCGCGCCGAGTGCAAGGATACCGATGGATCCTCCGATCGCATTTCCCAGCTTCGTGGAGAACGAAATACAGGAAGCGATCACACCGTCGGAACGGATACCTGTCTTCAGCCAGCTGTCGTCGATGATCTCAGCGCTCAAGGTAAAGCATGTGATCGATACGACATTTGTTACGCCATACAGGAAGCCGGAGATCACAACCAGATTGGTCAGATGATTCTGACCGATCACATAGAAGAATACACAGCACAGAGCCTGTGCGACACATCCCATAGCTCCCACATATTTTTTGCTCATCCGGTTCAGAAGAAGCGGTGCGTAGAAGTTTACAACAAGCATACCAAAGGACATTGCGGTTGCAAATCCGGCGATCAAAAGCGGATCGCCCATGATGTAAATGAAGTAATATGCCATGATACCGATTCTTCCGAACAAACCTGTTAAGAATGTGAACATCGCCAGCATCAAAAATACAGCGTCACGGTTTTTAAATGTGTATTTGAATGAAGCCGCAAGGTTCTTCATCGTACCGCCGATCGTCTCTTTCTTTGCGTCCGCCTTTCTTCCGATGATCTCTTTGGAAGATGCAAAACATACCCAGAAACACGGAACACATACGATTGAGAATACAAGCGCCGCCATGAAATATCCTCTGCTCGAAGAAGCAGATCCGTTTCCAAAATGGAGGATCATCGGCATTGTCACAGCGCTGATCACCATCTGGATCAGACCGGAACCGATTCCTTTATACGCATTCAGAGAAACACGTTCCTGATTGGAAACGGTCATAACGTTTGCTACGCACTGTGTGGAAATATTGACTGCGGTATAAGCCATACCACATCCGATATATGTAAATCCACACCAGATTGCTTTCCATGAATTCGGAATATCCAGATTCAAAAATGTCAGGCAGTTAAATAACGCCAGGATCGGAGCTCCCCACAAAATATAAGGACGAAATCTTCCCCATCTCGTTTTTGTATTCTCAGCGATCGCTCCGAACATCGGGTCGTTGATCGCATCCCAGATACGGGCGATCAGCATGATCGCGGAGATCACAACCGGGGTCAGACCTACAACATCTGTGTAGAATACAGTCAGATAGGAACTGATCAGTGTCCAGGAACACTGAGAACCGATCTCACCGAAGCTGTATCCGATTTTTTTCCAAACAGGAAGTTTTTTGTTGACATCAAGAGCAGCTTCGGTTGTCGCTTTTGCTGTCATTGTTTCTGCTGCGTTTTCACTCATTACTCTTTTCTCCCTTCACGATTTACGTTGATAACATCTTACCAACGAATCAAAAGGTGTGCATTTTCTTTCATGACACGTTTTCTTACAAATATGACCAAAATTTTATACTGTTTTCGTATCTCTTTTATAGATATCAATAAAGTATAGTATAATTTTGACCTCCCTTTCAAAACGTCTTTTCATACCATGAAAAAACGATGCAGACGATCTGCACCGTTTTAATCTATTTATCTGATTTTCCGCATGCTTTCCATATTATGCAAGTTTCCGCACACGGATAAACGCAATCTCGTTATACTGCATCGGAATATTCAATTTCAGCGCAGCATCCTCCACATCCTGTTTGCGGATCGTCAGCTTCGGCTCGCACATCCTGCGGAAATATTTGATATCATTTCTGGAAAGCTCCTTTTCATAAGCCATTTCTTTCCATATATTCATGACGTTCCCATTCTTGATATTGATGCAATACGTCTTGATCTGGTACGTTCCGTTCGGAAGATCGTTCAGTTCCAACTGCAGATCCAGCGTGTCCCTGTCTTCAAAATATTTCCAGAGAGACTCTTTTTCCAGTTCATCTTCCTTCGTCAGATAGTAAATGTACCCAAGCTTCCGCTGATTATGGCAGATGATCCCATAGGAATCATGCCGATCGGTCGTGATCAGATAATTGGCGCCCTTTCCGATATAATAAGGATACAGTCGCTGCAGGAATTCAAACGCAAATCCCGCCGGTTTCAAAATACCGTCGCGCGTCATCAATCCGGTTCCACCGTAAAGCAGTTCCTGAGAATCATAAGATTCCGAAATACGGTCACTGCCGATAAAATATCCCATATCATCGACCATTCCATACAGATCCAGTATATTTTTGATAATGTATGCACCTTTAAAACAAGTATCATTGATATAATTTCTCTCAGAAAACGTCAGATTCCACTCCGTCAGGTAACGTTTGATATTTCCAAGCCCCGCTTCATTTAAAAGATCGATTTCCCGCTCAAGCCAATGTTTCATACATGCGTCGTCGGTACTTCGTTTTGCATACATATCCTGCTGCTCCTCGCCCCGGTCATATGCAAAATAAATGATCGAAAGAAAATCCGGCTGGATCTCCCGCGCTTTCCACCGGCGATAAAATTCCCTGCGGCTGTCTAATTTACAGTCCAGACGGATCCCGCATCCGCCGACTTCCAAGCTGTCACTATACTGTCTCACCGTCCTGTATAAAATTTCAAACAGACGGAAATAAGTGTCGGATGTGCCGGGACGTCCCCATTCACATTCGTTGAACCACAGTTCCATCCTCCATGTATCCAGTTCCGCCCTGCCGTAGCGGCGCGCAAGATGCTGCATCATCGCCGTTAAAACGTCCTGCCACTTCTCTTCATCCGGAAACGGAACGTCTTTCGTCGTCCCCTCATATTCGGATTTCTGTACCGCAAACACAATGACTTTTGGCTTTTGACCGATCTCAATATGTGGTTTCAGTCCCTGCGCCAGTACAAAATCCAGAACGGAATCCAAACGGGAAAAATTATATTCCCCGCTGCCGTCAAGGCTGATCAGCATTTCTTTGGAAAACAGGTTCCAGAACCGCACATATTCAAACTTCAGCGCTTCTTTCAGAAGCATCACATGTTCCCGGATTTCCGAACGGAGCAGATCCGCCGCAGATCCTACATTGAGCATCCGCCCCCAGTACCGCGGCAGTTCTTTTTCCTCACAGACGGAATAACGATTACTGCACACATCGACTGTCTGCGTCTCTTCTTCCTCATTTTCCGAGATCAGATATTGCTCCAGACGCTTTTCTAATACTTCGTCCTTTTCCTCCTGCCCTGCCGCATCTTTCTGGCTCTTCGCCTTTTTCCGAAATGCGGACGGCGTCTCTCCGTAAGCATTTTTGAATATTTTATTAAACACGGCAACGCTGGCAAATCCGTTGTCATAAGCGATCCGTGTGATCGGCGTACTCGTATAAAGCAAGTCGTCCACTGCATGGAACAGGCGCACATTAGTCAGATATTCCGCAAAACTCATCCCATAGTTCCGCTTGAAAAACCGGGATAAATAGCCGTTCGACAAATACAACTGATCCGCCAGTTCTTTCAGACTGATCGGCTGACTGTAATTCGCCCGGATATAGTTATTGATCTGCCGGATCCGCTCGTCGAATTTATCCTGCTCATCCAGCATTTCCTTATCCGACGTCCGCACCAGAAAATACATCGACAGATTATCGAGCACACGGTAGCAAAGCGCGATATGCCCGAAATTCGCGGTGTCCCCTTTCATTTCCACATAATGTTTCAGAAGCACTTTCAGGATCTTCCGCAATTCCTCATAACGTTCGCTTTTGTCATTTGTCGAATTACACCAGAAGATCACATCGCCGCTTTGCAGGACATCGCTGACTGTCTGGTACAGGATGGAAAGCTGAAGAAACAGTACATTTTCCGAGCCGTTCAGCATATGGTGTTTGTTGGCGTTGAGCACAAAAATATCTTCCGCCTCCAAATGTACCGTCTCTTCCCCGGAAGTCACCTCCAGCGTTCCCTCCAGCACATAGAGCAGTTCAATGTCCTGATGAAAATGTTCGATCCCGTCCGTCTTATTATATATATGTAGTTTTACTCGCTCCCTGCGCCCGTTCGTATCCATTTTTTACTCACTCTCCACACATGTAAACCAGTCAAATTCCGCATGATTATCGCTGTCTGTTCCGTTGCCCGACGCATACATTCCCATGACCGTTCCGGTCATACATCCGACTTTCTCCGGATTGATCATGCCGCCGTCTGCCATACAGAGTACATGCAGCGCCTCTTTCGACACCCCGTAGCGGAACGTGAACATTTCACCGTCCATCTCGATCTCCAGCATAATGTCTTTTTCATTCCATTCGACTTCCGCAAGAACCTCCCGATGTGTCGTACTCTCAAATCCCGGAAAATACGGAGGGCAGTTGAAATCCGATGTATAAAGGACGAGTCGAAGTATCTGTCTGTCGTCTGTTTTTGCCCGCTCCAGATGCATCTGATGGTTCATCGCCTGCACAACCGCCAGTCCGGCGCTCTCCTGTCCCTCCGGCAAAAATGACATCTGACAGGATACGGCCGTATGGAGCGCACACTGTCTCTGTGCCAGCATTCCGACATATCGGTCTTTCTTTTTCTCTCCGGTCATCGCCATCGGCTCCAGTTCTTCCGCTAACTTCTGACGGATGCACCGGATCGAAAGTCTGGAATCCCGAATCGAATAGAACTTCTCATACGGTGTGCCTAAAAATACCCATTCCGGTTCCAGTTCTTCCGCGTCAAATTCATAGACCGATTTCTTCTCCGGCTTCTCCGACCACGGAAGACATTCCGGCGCGTCATATTCCCACTCTACTTTTCCGGTCTCCGGCGAGAACAACGGCCAGTCCCTCTCCCAGACAACCGGGCAGATAAAGGTCTCCCGTCCCAGATTCTTATAAGCTTTGTCGATCAGCCGGGACGCCAGCATCACCGCATACCAGCTTCCGTCCGGCAGTTCCACAAGATCAGCATGTCCCACATTGATGATCGGACTTGTAAATCCCATATGGCGGTGCGTCATCACCGGATTTGCAGGATTTGCTTCATAGAACCCGAAAATCTCCTTGCTTCTTGCAACCATCACTGCGTGGTAATGTTCCGTGCCGCCCTCTGCGATGATGAGATAATAATAATCTCCGATATGGTACAGGTGCGGCGCTTCCGGTGAACTTCCGACGCGTAGCGCGCTGTTAAAGATCGTCACCGGTTCCCCTGCCATTTTGAAATGCTCCATATCATATTTGGCAAGCCAGATGCCGCGCTCTTTTCCTCCGGCTCCATTATCCCACACATCTCCCGTGCCCATAATGTATGCCTGTCCGTCGTCATCAAAGAAAATCGACGCATCGATCCCCGGCACGTCCGTCAGCCAGTGCGGCTCGGACCACGGTCCCGCCGGATCTTCTGCGGTAATGATATAGTTTCCTTTGTCACTGAAATTCGTATTGATGATGTAAAACAGTCCGTCGTTGTAACGGAGCGTGGGCGCCATCACGCCGCCCACCAATGTATTTTTCTCCACATGAAATCCGTTTTCCGGTGTCATCGCATTGCCGATCTGCTCCCAGTTCGCCAGATCTTTACTGTGGAAGATCGGGATCGCCGGACTCATCTCGAAACTGGAACACGCCAGATAATAATCGTCGCCCACCCTGCAGATCGTCGGATCCGGATAATATCCCGGAATGATTGGATTCTTTAATTTCTTTTCCATTGTAAACCTCTCCTTTTTTATTCATTTTTCTCCTTTGACAAACAACACAACTTCCCCGAACATTCCGGTCGGTTCCATCGCCTCGTGTGAAAAATCAAACGGCGGCTGCGGATAATTCAACTGATCCCTTGCCGGAGTCGTAGCTACTTCAATCTGCAGTGTATTTTCCCCTGCATTCAGATATTCCCCGACCGGAAGCTGATACGGCGGCGCCAGCCGGATTCCCGCCTGCTGCCCGTTCACAGTCACTTTCATCATCTCATACACATGCCCGGCTTTCAGATATGCCTCTTTCGGAAGCCGCTCCTCTGCTCCATCTAATGTAAATGTCTTTTCATACCGGATCACACCTGCAAATGCCGGCTCCGTATCTGAGATCGGAGTCAATGTCTTCACCGCATCCATCTTCATCGTCTCCGGATCTTCTTTCGCTTTTCTCTTTCCGACCATCCAGTCTTCGGAAAGATCGATCACATTGCAGCCCTCTGTCATTTCCGCAAAAGAACGATGCGCTTTCTCACACACGATTTCTTTTTTCTCCATAAGGACGCAGCTTTCGCCCGCTTCTAATTCTACTTCAACCCATACGCCTTTTCCATCTTCCGCCGGTTTTACTTTCGCATTTTCATAACAATCTTTCATTGCGTCATAGTATACCACGTCTTCACCGATCGGCAGGTATACGTTTCCGGCAAATCTCTGTTCTGCCGACTCATTGAGCAGCATAAAAATCTGACGGTCTTTCTCATAATGATAGACGCTCAGATGCTTGTACGCAGGAACTGCCTCTACCTCATACATTCCATGTGCTTTCAATGTTTCACTTAAATTTGCGAGCGGTACTTGCACGCAGGATTTTGGAAGCCGTACCGCTTTTTCTTCCTGACCGATCACCTGATCCGGCATCGCATCCACAAAGAACACCGGAAGCCCGTCCATTTGCGTAAGCACATCTGCAAGACGCGCCGGGATCTGTTTCACATATGGGATCACAAGCCCCCCAAACGTTTCCCCGTTGATCTGCAGTGTATTTCCGTCGCATGCGCCGTTGTATGCGGAAAGATCACAAAGCATATCCAGACTCACGATATCCAGATCGATCTGGCTTCCCAGCAGTTCTCTGCATACTTTCTGCATCGGCATATGCTCTCCACTCCAATCTGCTTCTCCGTCGTAAAGCACCGCCACCGATGCGATATGCCGTCCGCCGCTGAGCAGATCACACATCCGGTTTCCATATTTCATCAATTCTGCAAAATACGGAAATTCCGGGTTATTTCCTCTCGCATAAAAATGCGGCGGACAGTCAATGTCCGGATAATCCGCCATCGAAAATGCATGCGGTACCAGATAGTTCACGCCTTTTGCCAAAAGGTGATCCAGCAGATATTTCATATCCCGCACACCGAAACTCCATCCATACGCACCGAACAATTCGCACATCGTGCGCCCTTTCTTTTTCGGATCCAAATGCCCGCAGGATGCGCCCATTTTTCCAAGTGCATAATGATAAAATTCACCGTCCGCGTCAACCATTCCTCTTCGCGTCTCCACCGGAGCTCCGTACACGATCTGACCGCCAATGCAGTCGATCCCTGCCATATCCTGCCCGGACATGGCGCGGAAATAGTGCGCCGCTCCCATTCCGAGACGGCTGTGGATGCCGTTGTCCTCGACCACGTGTCCGATATACTCCACGCCGTGTTCTGCGCACCATGCGCCGATCATATCGCTGAAGTTCTTCTGATACAGTTTCGATACCATATCCATATAATCATAACGGATCTGTACACCCATCTGTTTTTCTTTCGTCTCTGCAAACAAATACGGGAGATAAGAAAGGAATGTGTTTCCATATTTTTCTTCCATCATCTCCTGCAGCTCGTCACTCCACGGAAGCGGCATTTTCCGTCTTCCCACATTCATGTCGAATCCCATCTCCGACGTGTTGCCGAACTGCGGTTCATCGGAGAAGAATCCCGCGATCGTCTTGCCGAATTCATCCGCATAATGTGCATAATGCGCCTCATACACGCCCTCGATCTGCGTGTGCGCCGACTCTTTGTCGATCATATTGATGTAGGACTCGTTTCCTCCGTCAGTTCGTGTTTTGTAGATCACATAGACTCTCCACTGTCCCTCCGGAAGTTCAAACGTTGCAAACGTTCCGTCAAATGTATCCGTCAGATCGATCACTTCTTCCGTGAACACGTCGCCCTCATAAAAACGCACTGCCACGATCGCCAGCATACGGTTATTTTTCCGTTCTTCTTCATTGACCGGTTTTCCGATCTCCCAATATCCGATCGTCGGTTTCAGCATCCGGCTGATGTTCAGTGTGAGTTTGTGACTGCTGCCGAACACATCCGCCGTCGTACAGTTGATATATAACTTTTTCCGCTCCGGATATTTCTTCTCGATCAGTCCGTTCGCATATCCGGTCGGGAAATGTTTGTCATCGAGGATCCAGATTTTCATATCCCTTTTTTTTGCCTCGTCGATCACGATATCCATATCATGCCACCAGCCGTCGCCGCAAAAATCATCATGCGGGCGCGCTTCCACGCAGACCGCCTTGATTCCGCACTCCGCGATCTTCCCGATCTCCTCCCGTAAAATCTCTTCCGCTTCGCCGCGCATCCATAAAAACGGGAAAATATGATTCTCTGCCATTCTTGTATGTCCTCCTGCTTTCGTTTTTAACTTGATAGTAACACAGACATGTAAGAACTTCATTTCCGATAACAGCGAAAATGGGGATGATTTTTTTCCTTTCTTTTTCCTATTGAAAAAACAGGTCAAAAAAGAAATGCTCTTTTTTGACCTGTCTTTTTGATTTCCTATGATTTCGGACATCCTACAACTCAATTCTCGTATAAGTAATAAGTTTCACTTCTCCTGTCATTCCATAATCGACAACCGTTGTATGTACATTAAACAGTGCCGCAGGATCCGCCCCTGCTTCCGCCTGATTTTCTTCCATTCCTGCATTCGCATTATTTGCATTTGCGGCAAGCGCCATGGAAAATGCTTTTCCTTTCTCATAATATCCTCTCGCAAGAAGCCGGTTATTCAGACTGGTCGTGACTTCCACACGGATTTCATTTTCTCCATCTTTCAAAAGATCGCTGATGTCTACTGTCAATGCGTCAAAATCTACTACATCTGCCTGTTTTCCGTTTACCCATACACGAACCGTATGCTTATTCACACTTCCGATCTTCAAAACCGCACCGTTTCTCTCCGACCATGCTTCCGGGAGTTTAAATGTCGCGCGATACTGCCCGATTCCCGACACTTCCGGTCCTACAGCTTCGATTTCTTTCCATGGTTTCAACATTGTCTCACCGACAGAAATCTTTCTCTTCGCCGTCTCATAATATACTTCTTTTGTCACGATTCCAAGTCCGCGGTTCTCGATGATTTCTTTCTTCTCACCCTCGTTCCAGTCTTCCACTTCCAGTGTCCAGCTTGGCAGTTCAAGATCTTCCGGAACTTCCACAGAAATCTCCCTTTTTGTTCCATCCGATAATACCGCTTCGTATGTTCCTGATACCAAAGCTGCTGCCTGAAGATGTTCTCCCTCTTTTTCAATCGCTGCAAATGTATGGGAAACCACATGCAAGTCTGCCGCTTCTTTCTGATCGATCACATACATACATGCTGCTCCCGGAGCCAATGTCAGATCAAGAACAGTGCATCCTGCTTCCTGCCGATATGCCCCCGCTTCTCTTACTGTCCCGTTCCAGCAATCGATCTCATATGTTTTTCCGACTCCGCGCACTTTCATTGTAAATGAAAACGCTTCTGTTTCACTGTACTGCATATTATAGGCATAAACAAACAATTTCCCATCTGCTTCCTGTACATGCGTCAAAATATGTTTATTGCTCTCTGCAAATTCCGTGATCGGTCGGATATCCAATTCCTGCAAGATCCGGTATACGTCTTCCTGATGCTCTGCCTCCCGTACGTTTGCAAGAGATTTCATCTCCGCAACAATGTGCTGAAGTCTTTCATCTTCACCGTCATAGAACGGAGTCCGGATTGCCGCTTTTCCATGCGTCTTTGTGATACCGCCCGGACGGATTGTCTCATTGACTCCATTCACAAACAAGATCGGCAGACCTTTTTTTGCCATTGCAAGCAGTTTTTCTGCTGTCCGAACCGGAAGCGTTTCCTGATAGATGATCAGCGCCCGATAGCCCGGTCCATCCGGAAGAAGCTCCCCGTCTTCAAAATCTACAAAGGATTCTTCCAGAATCTGTGGTGCAAAATAATCCCATGTATAACCGGCATTTTGCAGCTTCATATCTTTCCAGTATAGCCCCTCATTTCCGCGCATCAGTTCTTTCGCATATAATTCCCGTTCGTCTCCCCCCATGATAAGATTGTTAAAGTTATAATCTAACCGAAGAATTCCGAGATCCATTCTTGGTTTTCCCTGACGAAGCAGCATCTGATATCTCGCGATCATTGCCGTCCAATCTTTATAATGTATATAAGACGGCTGTCTTGATCCAAACCGTTCGGAAAAGATCGGCCACATTCCCTCATGTCCCGGCCAATATGTCGATTCTTCCGAGCCGCGTATACTGGAATATCCGTGCAACACTGTCTTTGTCACCCCCGCCGTAAACTGTGTAAAGATAATCTGTGTATAAAAATCAAGCCCCATCATGTAATTCAGAAGCGTTGCACCCGTTTCACTGGAATACGTTCTGTTGTAAATGTGTGCCGGTCCCGCCAGATTTCGATATGATTCGATCTGTGATGCAAATTCCAATGATTCCGTCTCAATTCCATCCACATATTTTCCTGGTTGTGAAATTTCAAACGGCAGCCCATAAGAAATTTCCGCACGCAATGTCATATTATGTGTATGCAGCCATTCCTGCATCGGTTTCAGCATATTTTCCATATACATATCCGTCATCGTCTGATACAGGTCATTGTAAAGTTTCTCCGTAAACACCTCATCTTCGCAGACATAATAATAATGATATACCGGCTGCATCATTCCCGGCTGTTTTAAGATCAACGGCAGATATGGCGTCAGATCATAGCCTCTCCTTTTTTCAAATTCTTCCCGAAAATGATATCCCCAGAATTGTCCGCCTTTTCCGAACGTCCCTAATTCCAGCGAATCCATATACATCATCGCGCGTCCGTTTTCTTCCACATTTTTACGTAGTTCAGGGGTCAATACCGTATTCTCCCAGTAATCGATAAATGCTTCCACACCGTATCGGTCAATATAGTTGATCGTATAGGAGGTACTTACCGACGGTTCCGCAGTCTGTCCTGTTCCATGGATCCAGAAGAAGAATAACAGATAATCTCCGTCTTCCGGCGCTGTCCATATAAGAACTTCCTCTTTTACCTGATCTGTCAAGATCATACTTTTCTTCCGGTCAAGACATGTTTTTCCATTTTTTTCTCCTGCGATGCGGATCGCTACGACCGCTTCCAATTCCTGTTTCGTCACACCCGGCATCGTCAATTCTGATTTCAGGATTGCTCCGCTTCTGCTTTCTCCTGCTTTTACAGTTTCCACCGCATAATCCAATTCTTTCGCCGCCGCTTTATCATCCGGCGTGATCGTGATCAGGTTTGCATTGGACCAGTTTGTTCCACTTGTCATACTGACGCCCATTTTTCTTTTCGTTGTCTCCTCCACGATCGTATGAGAATCATGTACCCATTCCTCGGATCCCCAGCCGTACAGTTTGGAATCCGCTCCCGGTTCTTCCATCGCCAGAAACTCCACTGCACCGAATCCGGTTTCCTCCAAATCTGCAATCTCCTCTTTTAATGTTTCATCTGTGTGGAATCCCTCTGCCAGCCACCAACGTACATCCGGCCGATATTGGATTTCCGGATTCTGCAATTTTTCATACTTCTTCATACTCTTAACACCTCTCCCGCATTTCATTTCATAGCGATACATTCTTTTCCCTTACTTCTTTCATTTCAGCAGCTTGTGCTTCCAGCTTTTCTTTCGTCAGCGGATAGGCGCCTGCAAAAATGATAGATCCCAGAATACCAAGCACTGCCGGGATCACAAGCGCACCAATAATGATCACTGTTTTTACTCCGTCCGGCTGCTGAGCTGCTGCCGCGTCAAATCCAACTGCCGCCAGCATATATCCCGGGATTGCTCCGCCGATACCCATTGCACATTTTGTGATAAAACTGGACAAGGCTGCTACCGCCGCCTCAGCATGTACATTCATTTTTAAATTGACATAATCGGTATTGTCCGCCTGAATCCCATAAGACAACGGCATACATAATCCACTTGCAAATCCTCCTACAATCGTAGCAATCATCAAAATCGGAACATTTGTCACGTCGATCAGCCGGATCAACGGGATCACCCCCACTGCGATCACACCAAATGCATAGAGTTTTTTCTTTCCAAACTTCTGGATCAGCTTTCCTACAAGCAAGCTTGCCGGAATCAATGCGAGCAACTGCACAAGAGAAACAACACTGATCAAAGACAGATTTCCGATTACATATGTAAAGAAATATGCAAGCATCGTATTTGTCACAGACATTCCGACCATATAAGCAAGACTGCTTAAAAACGTAACGATCACCGGACGCTGTACCAAAATTTTAAACAAGTCTTTTAATTTATACTTGCTGTCTCCCGGCTGCTGTGTCACGCGTTCTTTCAGTCCAATTGTACCGACCACTGAAAATACAACCACAATAATCGTGACAAAAATAACAAGACGGATATATCCGGCAGCCTCCGTCGTATTTCCGATAATGATCGGCGCAATCATATTCAGTCCGAACATCCCGACCATATATACGACACCTTTTAAGGAACTCAGCATATTCCGCTCTTCCATATCTGTTGTCATAACCGGGAGCATACTGTTCAGAGAAATATCCATCACAGGGAACAGGACGCCGATCAACAGATAAGATACATACGCGATCGCCAGTTTTCCACTTGTCGCCATCAACGGACCAAACCAGAGCAGTAAGAAATTCAACGCGCACAAAATGGATCCCACGACCAATGTCGGTCGAAAATGTCCATGCTTTGTCGTCGGAATATGGTCGATCGCAAAACCGACAAACGGATCGTTCAATCCATCCAGCACTCTTGCGATCAAAAATAAGGTTGCACAGGACGCCGGACTCAACCCGACAATATTCATGTAAAAGATCAACAAATATGATCCAAGAATTGTCTGGATCGGGATATTGCCCAGGTTAACCAGCGCATAAGATATTTTTTCTTTTAATGTCACTTTATCACTCATAACACTTCTGATTCCTTTCTTTGCAGAATTTTGATGTCAGTACAAACAGTCTTTTTGACTTTCACACACAAAAATGCGCAAATTGCCCCTCATCTTTCTTTTCAGAGTTTCATACTTTCTTTCACTATTTTTCGTCTTTTTATGCATAAATTCCGAAATGTTTCTTGATATTGCTATTATACTGCGCTACAATTCGATTATGAATCACTCTGATTGCTCAAAATAATGTAAATATTGCTCTTAAAAGGAGAAAGATCATGTACGATCCGATTATCAAAGAATTATTTCCAAACCGGAAATCCTTATATATGGAACAGCTGCTTTCTGCCCCAACTCACGATTCCTTTGAACTTCCGGAATCATATGAACGGAATGATGCACTCTGGAAACGGCATAATCTGGATTATTTAAACGGCGATTATAATCTGTCACATACATGCTCTCACTATGGTCAGAATTTCTTTCCATCCACATTTGCAAGGAAAGCGCTTCTCTATCTGCAGCTTTTATGTTCCGTCACCTTTTCAGAAAAGCATTACACGATCCGAAAGGATCTTCCATCCTATCTGATCGCACAGACATTTTATGGGAAAGGGCTTCTCCGCTATGATGGAAAAGAATACACCTTAGTTCCCGGAGACCTCTTCTTCATCGACTGTCGGCAAAAACACGAATATTTTGCAGTTTCCAAGAAAGGATGGGGATATCGCTTTATCCACTTTGACGGATATTCCATGTCCGAATATTACAAAAAAATCCTGGAAAGCGGCAATGTCCGTTTTACTTTTTCAGACACTTCCCACTTCCAGGAATTATTCAAAGAATTGATATTAATAAATTATGGAACAGATTCCAACAAAGAAGTGATCACAAACCGCATTTTGACCGATATGATCACAGAAATCTTCTGTCAGCTTCCCCAATATCAGGATTCCGGTTCACCGGAATTTATCGCCGAGTTATGCGATTATCTTCAAAATTCATTTACGCAAAAACTGACTCTGGACAAGATTGCCGCTGAATGTAATTTGAGCAAATTTTATGTAAGCCGGGAGTTTAAGAAATATACCGGCAAAACCATCTTCAATTATATTACGGATCTTCGGATCGCACTTGCTCAAAGGCTTCTTCGTTACAGTAATCTTTCTATCAATGATATCGCCGATCAGATTGGTTTTGACGATCACAATGGCTTTTACAGAGCTTTTACGCAGCGTGAAGAGATGTCGCCGTCTGCCTATCGGAAATACTGGAAGACCTTTTAACTTCCTGATAAACTGGCGTTTTATCGCTTCTTCAAAAGAATACACTTAGCCACAGCAAATAAAAAATAAGGAAAAATACTTGACAATTTTAGTAGGGATTCTTATAATGAACATTGTTCAGTTTGGATGGAGGGATATTTTTGAACACGACGATTACTTCAAAAGACGAAATCTTATGCGTATGCCGGGAATTGATCCGCAAAGAGGGTTATAAAAGTATCAATATACGGCATGTAGCAAAATGCTGTCATATTTCCGTCGGATCTGTTTACAACTATTTTGAATCAAAAACAGATTTGATCGCTGAAACGGTAGCCAGCGTCTGGTGCGATATCTTTCATTTTCCGGATTACCGGAATACGGAATCAGACGATCCGGACGAATCCGAAATCTTTCAAAGCTTCCCCGATTGTGTCGCATGGATCTTTGACAGACTCAAACAGGGCGAAGAAAAATATCCCGGCTTTTTTTCGCTTCATTCGATGGGGTTTATCGAAGAAGAAAAAAAGGACGTTCAGGAAAGAATGGATCGCTCTTGGTTTCATATCCGGCAAAGTCTTGTCGTTGTTTTAAAAAATGACGCCAATATCCGGTCAGATGCTTTTGATGAAAATTTTACCGAGGAAGACTTCGCAGAGATCATATTTTCCCTGATTCTCGCCTCATTCGTACAACATGATTTTGACGCAAGGAGAATCTTCAACATGATCCGGAAAATGCTTTATTAGCATCTTCATTTTTGCTTCTGTCGGTTTTTTATAGAAAATATTGTTCATGATCCGCGTCGGTGTCGATTAAAAGCTGTCGGATTTACGCGATTTGAGACATATTGCCTCTTGTACACTGACGCTCTGATAGGAGGAAACGAAAATGAAAGTCAAAAAAAGAACCCTTTTATTGATCGCCTGCCTTGTTTGGGGAATCGCAGGCTTTAATATTTTGCGTATCGGTCTTTTAGCATACCGTCCTTATATTTCTGTTTTGAATGTTATATTGTCCTTACTTGTTTTTGCAATATTTCAAACATTTATTTTCGGACGACTGGTCAAAAAACATACGCAAAGAATCCTCGATTACGAAGATGAAAAGCAATACTTTTTCAACTTCTTCGACGGGAAATCATTCCTGATCATGGCTGTTATGATGACCGGAGGTATTTACCTGCGCGTCTCCGGGCTTGGACCGGAACATTTTATCGCCGTCTTTTATTCGGGACTGGGCGCCGCTCTTTTGTTGGCAGGCATTTTATTTGGCAAAAATTATTGTTTAGAAAGGAAAGAGAATTGAATATGAAACGACTTTTAAACACAGCAATCGGATATTTTATCGCAGCATCCGCTGCCGGTGTCTTTTACCGGGAGTTTACAAAATGGAACGGATTTACCGGAAAAACAACTTTAGGATTTGTACATACACACCTGTTCGTATTAGGTATGTTTCTCTTTTTGATCCTTGCACTGACATGCAAAGAAGAACACGCGCTTTTGGAATCCAAGGCTTTCAAAAGGTTCTATATCGTCCATAATATCGCACTTCCGTTTATGACAGACATGATGGTCGTAAGAGGAATCCTCCAGGTCTTAAATGTAAACCTGACACACGCGGCAGACGCCGCGATTTCAGGAATTGCAGGAGTTTCCCATATCCTGATCACGATCTCTTTGATCCTGTTCTTTATCATGCTGAAAAAATATCTTATAAAAGAAAAATAAGAACGTTTCAGGGGCAGATTTGATCCAATTGAGTCAAATCTGCCCCTGTTTGAAACTATCGCGCTTTGTACTTATCGAAGAAAGAAGCGTCGATCCCGTACTTCCGTCGGAATCTCCTCGGGTGTTTCCGAACAATCACATGGTTCTTCCGAAACGTTTCCACACTGTACGGAAGCTGCTCCTGTCTCAATGGCAGCCCCAAAAGAAATTGGGATCTCGATACACAAATTCTGAGTGACCGTAAACGTGCAAGATGTCTGCTCTCCGCCACAGGTTGTTCCCTGACGTATGATCGGCGTTCCGCAGCATGTTGCCGTAGCAGTTCCCGATGTCGCATAAGGTGTAATGGTAACCGGAACACAAATACTCTCTTTCTGATAGAAGATAGATTCGCAGGACTCGCTCGATCCACAGACCGGACCACAGACCGTCAAACCTGTCGCTGTAGTATTTCCGCCAAATAAGCAGACGTTGACCGGACCGATCGTGTACACTGTGCGCAGCGAAAAGCATACTTTCATATAGCCGGTGATTTTATTTAACGGAAAATCTAATTTTAAACCGATACAGCCAGTGGGATGATCCGGATTCTCCGCTGTTTTTATTTCTGCATTTTCTCCCCATAGGATCGTTTGCGGGTCGTCATTAATCGATACGCTGAGATCCACGATATCTTCCTCTTTGATAAAAGGACAAATTCCAAATAAAAGATAACTCAGATCCGCATCTTGCGGTTGGTCATTTCCGACGCCGACAATATCATAACAAAATTTCTAATGTTCATTTTCTGAAGGCGTAAGAATTGAGTCTTCCAGGTTTAAAGAGATCACAAAAGGAAGTCTTCGTTCTCCGGTCATACCAGAGTAATCAATCTGCAAATTACAGGATGGATTTGCTTTCATTTTTTAACCTTTTTATAATGAGATTCTATATATAATATGGAAAGAAAAGAAAATGTTGCACAGATCGAATTCTTCAACATCCGTGTACAACGAAATCTCATTGCCCTTTGTACACCGGCGCTATTCTTAAGAAATAAAAAAGAACCGCTGTCATAGAAAAACTATCCCAACGATCCTTTTTATGCCGCAGACCGGACTTGAACCGGTACGGGATTGCTCCCGAAGGATTTTAAGTCCTTTGCGTCTGCCTATTCCGCCACTGCGGCTTAGAAAAATATGGGGCCTACAGGGCTCGAACCTGTGACCCTCTGCTTGTAAGGCAGATGCTCTCCCAGCTGAGCTAAGACCCCATATCAAGTCACACACAAATCTTTACGATCCGTATGCAAACGACCCAGAAGAGACTCGAACTCTCGACCTCCGCCGTGACAGGGCGGCGCTCTAACCAACTGAGCCACTGGGCCAAATAAATAATATATAGTGATCGGTATCAAAAGATACGTCCTACTTTTTTGAAAAATGGACCTTCGGGGACTCGAACCCAGGACCGATCGGTTATGAGCCGATTGCTCTAACCAACTGAGCTAAAGGTCCAAATCATGTCCCTTAAAGGAACAAAGCCGATGATCGGACTCGAACCGATAACCTGCTGATTACAAATCAGCTGCTCTGCCAATTGAGCCACATCGGCATATTAACATTTCAAAATGACTCCAACGGGAATCGAACCCGTGTTACCGCCGTGAAAGGGCGATGTCTTAACCGCTTGACCATGGAGCCAAAACACATAGCTGTCTCAACAGCGATTTAAACTATATCATAGATTTTCGTCTTTTGCAAGTATTTTTCGTAAATTTTTCATTTAAATTTTCCCCGAGTGAATTGTAAAAGTAAATTCCATCCCTCACATATAAGCCATGGAATTTATTAATTCTCAAAATAAGTATGGCATT
>NZ_JADMSO010000017.1 GCF_015560805.1 Mediterraneibacter glycyrrhizinilyticus
TTTAAGAAGTACCGCTTTATAGCGGACCAGTAACAATGCTTGCGATACCCGCCCTTTTGGGCGAGCATGTAACCGGCCCTTATTAGGGCCAATTCAAACCACCACTTGAAGTGGTGGTAATGACTTAGAGCTTGCATTTTCTGCGTTACGTTCTACAAACCAGATTTCGTCTCTCCTAAATATAGCCTGATCCATAATGGATGATTCATGTGTGGTAAACAATAGCTGCATACGCTGCTCATCATGTAACTGCATAAACAATTGCAAAAATCGCTCTGTCAGCTTCGGATGTAAGCTTCTCTCCAATTCATCCACAACATAAAGAACATCTTCTCGTTTATTCAACAGCATATCCATCAAATCAAATAATCTTCTTGTTCCATCTGATTCTTCATCAAATCCAAACTCATAAAATGACTTATTATGATGCAACCGGATTGTTGTGACCTTCGGTTCAGAATGTCCTTCAACTTCGATATTAAAGAAAGTTTCCTTCGACCTCATCGTCATTCTGAATGATGGTTCTTCCTGCTCTTCCATTCTATTTTTTACATGCTGCATCAGCTTATCAAATACTGATTTTGGCAATGCATTTGATAACTCATCCAATGTAATTTCTTCTATTTTCACCTGGCTGATACCCGTATCAAATGTTTTGATCAATTTGTTAATCAGCTTCAGCGAATTATCATCATAATAATATTCCAAATCAATCAATGGCGTATCCGGTGTGATAATCGAAATATGATTCTGAATCCAATCATATACATCTCGAAAGAACAATAATTTAGATCGTGTGCTATATTTTTTCCCGCGATTCATTTCTGTCAGGAACAAAGATGTTTCATTTCCTTCAAAATCATCTGCATAGGTTTCAAATTTATTTTTTTCTGTGTTTGTCAGCGTAATGCCATCATTTAACACCGGACGTTTGCTTCCTTCTCGTTCAAAGAGACATTTTGCTGAACCATTCTGATATAATTCATATAACCATTCTCCGGTTACTTTTCGTCTGCTTAAAACTGCAGAAAAACCATAGGCATAAAATTTGTCACCTACAGTAATCTGAATTTCAAAACTACTTTCTCGTTCCTTATTCTCTTTCCGATTCTTACAAAACATCTGTGTAGCTTCTATCGGAATACCATTGCAGACACTATCTTTAAAAAATTTAAAGAACAATGCCAGATTGGTCTTTCCAGATGCATTTGCTCCATAAACTACTGCATATTTTAATAACTGGGTACTTTTTATCTTTAACCTGTGATTTGCATTTGTTCGTATTTTATTTGAGGAAATCATTGTCAGCTCTGCTGCTTTATCAAAAGATTTAAAATTTTCAACACTTACTTTTACTAACATTCTTATACACCTCCACCTTTATTATATGTTTTACTCTTCTCTCAATCAATATATATTCTTATTTAGAGATTTTTTCGTTATATATTGTTTCTTTTTTCTATTTTTAACAATTTTATTTTGAGTTATGCATATAATATCAATGTATAAGTCAGCTTTTCGTAGCGACACTATTTTAATAATGCCGCTACATGAAATATTACAATAAATAAAAACTTCTAATTCTTTTTTCTTCTATCTCTCCCAATCCATCCTTCCTGTCATATTCAGCATCTTTCCATTAGTTCCACCGACAATGATATGATCCAGCAATTCTATTCCCAATAGCTGTCCACACTTCTGCCGCTTTCTCGTAACAATCATATCCTCTTTTGATGGTTTCACATTACCACTGGGATGATTATGAAGTCCGATAATTGCAGAAGCATTTGCCAGAATACTGCTCTTAAAAACTTCCATGGGAATTACTAATGATGCATTGATTGTTCCCACACTAACCAGATTCATATTGATTATCTGTCCATTATTTTTCATATTCAGGATACAAAATACTTCTCTGTCATATTGAGATAACTCCTTCGCCATCAATTCTACAACAGCCTGTGGACTATCCAATATCTGCTCCTCCAAGAGTGCTGCCGTCGAAAGTAAACTCAATCTGCACTTCCATTTTTCCCTTATCAGCAATAAATTCATAATCATTGGTAACTTCTTTTCCATCAATGAGCAGCTTTGTATTTTCTGCCTTAATCATCTGCCCGCCAGACAACTTATAGTTCGTACCGATTCCAATCCATCTAAAGTAACCGTATCCACAATTGTCAAATCTTTTCCAGCTTCGATTTCTTTCTTACCATTCTTATCAGTTGCTGTGGTATGAATCGAAATCTTTCGCTCCGAAATCAGTACTGTCTGTCATTCATCGTCAATGTCCTTATGTTCTACAATTCCTAATTCCCTTTTCATTTGCACACCTCCGCAACTTCTAATTTGTTTATTTCTGTCATTCTATCACATTCCCTAGCCTTTAGCATTACTTTTCTCAAAAATTTAAGGACATATTGTACTTACACAATATGCCCTCAATCACTCACAGCGTTCCCTTTCTATTTTAAACAACAAGCACATTCCTCGTTAAGAGGTTGGGTAAATTTCTTTACCCAATACCCTACCCAATCTGTACCCAAAATAGCACGATATTTTGTGAGATTTTACAGTAGTTTATAACACTTGTCAAAATAGCCAGAAACCGCTTAAATACGCTATTTAATTCGCTTTTTACCAGTCTTACGATTGATAAATTAGTTTCCCATCTGTGCAGCTACTTCTGCAGCAAAATCTTCCTGTTTCTTCTCCAGACCTTCGCCTGTCTCGAAACGAACGAATTTCTTAACTGTTACGTTTGCACCGTTCTCTTTTGCAACTTTCTCTACATATTTTGTAACTGTCAGATCGCTGTCCTGAACGTATGTCTGGTCTAACAGACAGATCTCTTTCATCTCTTTGTTCAGACGTCCGATGATCATCTTCTCGATGATGTTGTCCGGTTTCTCCGGATTCTCTTTCTTAGCCTGAGCAAGAAGAATCTCTTTCTCATGATCCATGTATTCCTGAGATACTTCTGCACGGGATACATACTTCGGATACATCGCCGCTACCTGCATAGCTACATTTCTTAAGCATCCTTTGATCTCATCATTCACTACGTCTGTCTCAGCTTCGATCAGAACACCGATACGTCCGCCGCCGTGGATGTAAGATACAACACATCCGTCTGTCACGATCTTCTCAAATCTTCTGATGCTCAAGTTCTCTCCGATCACTGCGATCTTCTCTACCAGAGCGTCTTTTACAGTCTTGCTCGGATCAGCTGCCCATACCTCTGCCATGAAAGCATCCATGTCTGCCGCATCGCTGTCTGCTGCCTGGTTAGCAACTTCCTCAACGAATCCCTGGAACTCTGCGTTCTTTGCTACGAAGTCTGTCTCAGAGTTAACTTCTACGATTGCTGCTACTTTATCATCTTTTACAACAGTTTTAACGATACCCTCTGCTGCGATTCTTCCAGCTTTTTTCTCAGCTTTTGCCTGTCCGTTCTTTCTCAGGTATTCAACTGCTGCATCCATATCTCCGTTTGTTTCGTTCAGAGCTTTTTTGCAGTCCATCATGCCTGCGCCTGTCATTTCTCTCAGTTCTTTTACCATGCTTGCTGTGATTGCCATGATTGTGTCCTCCTCAACATTTTTTCAGTTTCACATCAACTCAAAATAATCCCCACGGACTATTTTCGCATACATTCAACTAAAAATGCCCCAGCCTGTACCTTTAACAGGCTGAAGCATTCAAGTCGTTCTTACTCTTCTACAGCCTCTTCAGCTACTGCTTCCTCAGCATCTTCATAATATGCTTCTTCTGCTGCTCCCTGATTTGCTTCGATAACAGCATCAGCCATCTTAGAAACGATCAGTTTCACTGCTCTGATAGCGTCATCGTTACCCGGGATTACATAATCCAGTTCTTCCGGATCACAGTTTGTATCACAAATACCGATCAACGGAATTCCCAGTGTATGTGCTTCCTGAACACAGATTCTTTCTTTCTTCGGATCAACTACGAAGATTGCGTCCGGGATTCTCTTCATCTCTTTGATACCGCCAAGGTTCTTCTCAAGTTTATCCCATTCTTTTTTGATCTCGATAACTTCTTTCTTCGGCAGTACGTCAAATGTTCCGTCCTCAGCCATTCTCTCGATATCTTTCAGTCTCTGGATACGGCTCTGGATCGTCTTGAAGTTTGTCAGCATACCTCCAAGCCATCTCTCGTTAACATAGAACATTCCGCAGCGCTCAGCCTCTGTTCTGATCGCATCCTGTGCCTGTTTCTTTGTTCCTACGAACAGGATCGTGCCGCCCTCAGCTGCGATATCAGCAACTGCCTGGTATGCATTGTCAACCATTCCTACGGATTTCTGCAGATCGATGATGTAGATTCCGTTTCTCTCTGTGTAGATGTACGGAGCCATCTTAGGGTTCCATCTTCTTGTCTGATGTCCAAAATGAACACCGGCTTCCAACAGCTGTTTCATTGAAATAACGCTCATGTTTCTTCCTCCAATTGGTTTTAATCTTCCGCATACTGTTCCCTGTCTCCAAACCGTCCTGCCTCGCAGGATTAGGCACCTGTGGAGTTGCCTGTATGCGTGTTTTTTTGCAACGTTCACATTTTATCATAACCATCCTGTAATTGCAAGGCTTTTCCCTATAATTTTCTTGTGATAGAATGGATACGATTATCACAAACACTGCATTCAGCAACAAGATTGCAGAAAGGAGTACAGTCATGAACTTTACATTTGCACATAACAACCTGAACGTATTCGATCTCGACAGATCTCTCTCTTTTTACAAGGAAGCTTTGGGATTGACCGAGACAAGACGGAAAGATGCCGAAGACGGCAGTTTTACGCTCGTATATCTCGGAGACGGCGCAACGCCGCACCTTTTGGAACTCACATGGCTCAGAGACATGGATCGCCCGTATGAACTCGGAGACAATGAGATCCATCTCGCATTTGAGGTCGATGATTTTGACGCTGCCCTTGCGAAACACAAAGAGATGGGATGTGTCTGCTTCGAGAATCCGGCAATGGGAATTTATTTCATCGAAGATCCTGACGGATACTGGCTGGAGATCGTACCTGCGAAATAATCCATATACCATTCAAGTCTGTGATCAGATATCAACTATCAGCAAATCCAAAACAGCCGCTTCCCGAATCTCACGATCCAGGAAATGGCTGTCTCTTTTGTATTTCGCAAAGTCTTCTGTACTTTAAATATTCTTCTGTACGTTACATATTCTTTTGTACTTTATCTATGTAAAAAATCTTTAGTAGCGAACATAAATCATACCGCTCTGAACCGGTCCTACAATGACACCAACTCCATATGTGGCTGCATGGATCATCTGACCTCCGCCGATATAGATACCGCAGTGATCTGCATTTACACATACATCCCCCGGCTGCGGATCGCTTACCTGCGGCCATGTCAAAAATGTGTAGGTTGTCCCAAGTCTGCTATAAGCGCCTGTCAGACAGTAGGATACGAATCCCGAACAGTCAAACGCTCCCGGAGAGCACGCTCCCCATACATATTCCGCATTGCCGACCCAGCTATATGCCCGGTCTACGATCGCATTCCCTGTATTCACATCATAATTCGGCTGTGGTGCCGGATCCGGTTCCGGTGTCGGAGCTGTGTTTCCGCCTGCATCCGGCGTCGGAGTCTCTTCCGGTGCCGGAGTATTCGTTGTTCCGCCGCTGTTCGTTCCCGTACCACCGCCTGCCGGGTTATTATTATTCACCTGATTCTGCTTTGCCGCTTCCTCAGCCGCTTTCTGCTCTGCCGCCGCTTTTGCCTGTGATGCCTCCACAGCAACACGAGCCGCTTCCTGAATCATGGAATCCAGATTTGCGATCTCGGAACTTTTGGAATTGATCGTATTGTTCAATTCTTCCGACTGCGACTGATACTGGCTTTCCAGACTCTGCAGATTCGCACGATCCGTCTCCAATGTCTGTTTCAGTTCTGCGACCTCATTGACAGTCTCCTGATAAACTTCCAGCTGATCTCTGTCATACTCATGTACTTTCTGTACATACTCAGCCTGCGTTAAAACTTCTGCGATACTTCCGGAAGAAAGGATTCTCTCAAGTGCGGATCCTTCGCCTTCCTCATACATATATTTGATACGAAGCTTCAGATCTTCATACTGCTGCTGTTCTTTTTCTTCTGCCACCTGCAAATCTGCCTCAGCCTGTGTGATCTTCTGACCATTCTCGATCAACTGGGTCTCCAGTTCATTCATCTTCGTCATCAAAGAGTTCAGCTGATTCTGTAAAGCACTGACTTCTCCCTGTGCACTGGCTTTCTGAGATTCGAGATTTGCCTGGTTCGCTGCTGCCTGATCTGCCGCTGCTGTTGCCTCTTCTACGGTCGGTGCCGCCAGTACCGGCGTTACGATCATAGAACACGACAAAGCAAGTACAAGCAGGATACTGCGTACTTTCTTAAATTTCATTTTTCCACCTGTCCTTATACAATTAATTATCTATGTCCCCACATATCTGCTTCATCATACAACATTTCCCAAAACTTTTCAATCTTTTTACTAAAAAAAGCAAAATACGCGGGATTCTTATTATCACTGTTTACTATTCAAACAGCATTATACTAGAACTCCGCATATTTTGCAATAAGTTTTTAACATTTTTGTAACAGTTTTTAAAGCTGTTTTTGCAGCTTCTTCCAAGCATTTTGCAGTAGTTTATCTTCGCCCCTCTTTATTGCCATCCTGTCGGTTCGTCCGGCGGCTGTGGCGTCCGCTGCTCTTTTCCGATCCGGTTATCCGAACACTTTTGGATATTCACAAACACGACCGCTCCGACAAACGCACAGCCGATCACACCGAATGCAAGACGTCCCGGCGACATGCAAAGCCAGGTTAAAAGCCCTGCTTTTGTAGCGATAAGCGATACCATATTGATCGTAATATGAAGCAGCACCGACGCTTTCAAAGATCCGAATTTCTCATAGGCATAACACAGGAACATTCCAAGTGCGAGCGCATACACCATCTGGATCATATTGCCATGGATCATGGAGAAAAAGAGGGAAGACCAGATCGCCGCCCGGTAAAATCCCATTTGCTCCCGGCAGCGTCCAAACAGCACACCGCGGAACATCAATTCTTCCGCCAGCGGTGTGACAATTCCCAATCCTACGATCTGCACGGCAAATGCTGCCGAATAAAATACATCCGACGCCTGCTGATAGGATGGATCCACAAACGCAAGCTGGCTCATCGCGATCAGCATATTTGCCCCTATACAAAATACAACGCCAAATAATACGATCCACAGATATTTCGGCAAAGCTGCTTTTTCCTGATCGAACAACGGATTTTTAACGTCCGGCTTATGCCCTCTCCGAAACAGGAACCAAGTCAGCGGAATTGTGCAAAGGGCCGCAAATGTCATGATCTCCACCTGATACTGCATAAAGATCTCCACTGCTTTCATATACATCGGAAGCATAGCCTCCTGCATTTGTTCCTGCGACTCCCATTCCAGAGAACCGCCCCCCGCACTGACAATTTCCATTGCATGCGGGATCATCACAAAAAGTTCCCCGATCATTTGTGCCCCAAACTCTATGATCCAATACAAAAACAACGGTCCGGCGAAATACAGGAAACCTCGTCTCTGCGGTGATCTATTCATCTTTCAACATCCTCGCTTTCTTCTGTATCCACGCCCTCAATTCCTCTTCTTTTCCATGAAGAGTTCCTTGCACCATCTCCGGCTTTCCGCCGCCTCTTCCTCCAAATTCTGCATTCAGCTCCCGCACCAGTTCCCGCAGGGAGAACACACGGCTGCCGATCACATAACGGTATGCGCCCTCCTTGCCGCCGCAAAATACCGCGCACAGGGCGTGTCCCTGATCCAGTACCTGATTCATCAGCAGACGGGGAGCTTCTCCCTCCAGCTCTTCTTCAAACAGACAGACAAACTCCTCGTCATCCGCAATCTCTTTTACCTTATATTTCAGCAATTCCAACTGCTGCTTATGGAGCTTCTGTTTCAACTGTGCGCATTCTTCCTGTAAATGGGCAACTGCTTCCGCAGTCTCATCTTCTTTCGCACAGAGCGCCGCTCCGATCTGTTTCACTGCCGTCAGCTTCCGGTCATAATCCCGAAGCGCTCTGCTGCCACAAAGCATCGTCACACGGACGCCTCCTTTATACCGCTGTACATTGGTCAGCTTGATCAGTCCAATCTCACCGGTACGCTTCACATGCGGCGCGCAGCATGCACAGACATCATATCCGGGGACAACGACGATCCGCACCTGTCCCTCGATCTCAATCTTGCTCCGGTATTCCATCGCCGCAAGTTCTTTGTCCGACGGATAGAGGATCTGTACTTCCAGATTCTGAAACACCGCTTCATTTACGCATAATTCAATTTCATGGAGTTCTTCTTTTGTCAACTCTCCGTCGAAATCCATCGTACAGTTTTCACTTCCGAGATGAAATCCTACATTCTTATAATGAAATCTCTCATGCACAAGCCCGGATACGATATGCTCTCCGGAATGCTGCTGCATCTTCATAAAACGTTCCGCCCAGTCGATCTCACCCTCAACACAAGTTCCCGGTTCAATCGCATATTTTGTCTTGTGATAGATTTTCCCATCCTTTTCCTGCACATCCGTCACACAGATCTGATTTAAATGTCCGCGGTCTGCATATTGTCCTCCGCCCTCCGGGAAAAACGCTGTCCGGTCAAGGACGATCTGATACCCCTCCTCATCCGGACAGCATTCCAATACTTGTGCAGAAAATGTTTTCATAAAGCTGTCTTCATAAAATAACTTCTGCGTCATCTTCTTTTTTACATCCTCTCCGGCGCTTCAAATCCAAGCAGATCGATACAGGTCTCCAGCACCTCTTTTGTCAGCTTCAGAAGCGCGATATATCCGGCACGCTTTTTCTCATCCTCTTCCGTCAGGATCTTTGTCTCATGATAAAATTTGTTGAACGCGTTTGCCGTATCATAAATATACGCGCAGATTTTATGCGGCGCGGTTTCTTCATAAACGGTGTCGATCATATCGTTGAATTTCGCGGTCTCAAGCATCAGCGCTTTCTCAAAATCACTTCCCGCCTCGCAGATGGAGAGTCCGTCCAGAGAAGCGCCGCTCTCGACATATTTATTCAGGATCGACTTGATCCGCACGATCGTATACAGAATATACGGACCTGTATTTCCCTCAAAGGATGTGAAACGATCCACATCAAACACATAATCTTTGGACGCCTGATTGGAGAGATCTCCGTATTTGATCGCCGCAAGCCCGACTGTCTGCGCCGTCTTCTTCGCCTCTTCTTCGGATACCGTCCGGTTGTCGGTGATCTTTTTGAGCATCTCCTCGTTGATCTCACGGATCAGATTTTCCAGACGCATCACACCGCCCTCTCTTGTCTTGAACGGTTTGCCGTCTTTTCCGTTCATCGTACCGAATCCGAGGAATTTCAGATCCACATCCGGACGCACGATCCCGGTCTTCTTCGCACAGCGGAATACCTGCACAAAATGAAGTTCCTGCCGCTTGTCCACAACATAGATCACCTCATCCGGCTGATACAGTTCTTCTCTCTCTACGAGCGTCGCAAGATCCGTCGTATCATACAACGCGGCTCCGTCTGATTTCAGGATCATACACGGCGGCACTTCTTTTTTGTCCGTCTCTTCCTGAACATCCACAACAAGCGCGCCCTCATCATAATGAGCAAATCCTTTCTCTTTGAGCATCTCTACCATGCCCGGGATATATTTCTGCGCATCCGCCTCGCCTTTCCAGAGGTCGAATTCCACATTCAGATTCTGATAGTTCTTCTTCAGATCTTCCACAGACACATGCATGATGTGTTTCCAGATCGCCCGGTATCCACGGTGTCCGTTCTGCAGCAAATAGGTTGCTTGCAATGCTTTTTCCCTATATTCTTCATGCTCTTTCGCATATGCGCTTGCTGTCGGATAAATCTCTTCCAGCTCGCCGATCGTAAACGGGGCTTCTTCCGGATACTCTCCCGCAAAGTTTTCGTCAAAATACGGAAGTTCCGGCTGACGTTTCTGCAGTTCGGTGATGATCAGTCCCATCTGGTATCCCCAGTCTCCCAGATGGATATCTCCGATCACTTTATTCCCTTTCAGACGCGCGATCCGTTTGACACTCTCGCCGATGATCGCGGAACGTAAATGTCCGACATGAAGCGGCTTTGCCACGTTCGGTCCGCCGTAATCTACCATGATCGTCTTCGGGTTCACTTCTTTCTCCACGCCAAGCGCCGGATCCTGAGCCATCTCATTCAAATATGCCGCCACATACGCCGGACTTACTTTTAAATTGATAAATCCCGGGTTGACCGCCTCTGCTGTTTCAAAGCATTCGCATCCCTTTAAATGTTCTACTACATCGTTTGCTATCATGATCGGCGCCTTTTTATAAGCTTTTGCGGCTGCCATTGCACCATTACACTGGTACTCGCAAAGATCCGGTCGATTAGACAGAGTCACTTTCGCATAAGACGGATCATAGTCTGCCGCCTGAAACGCCTGCTCCATCTCCGCAGTAATAAGATTCAGCAATGTTTTCATATCTTCACTCCTTCTCAGAGAAATCGCTTCCAACTCTCTTTCTTAAATCTCTTCTTTTCCTTTGCTATTTTATCATCTATAATAGTTTCTAGCAAGTTGAAAAATATTGTTGAGGATGCCCCGTTCCGGAGTCTTGCTTTCCCCTTGATCCGGGGAATTTCCGGCACGAAAAGGCATCCGGAAAGGATACAGGATATGAAACCATTAAAAATCGGATCCCATGTCGGCATGAGCGGAAAAGAGATGCTGCTCGGCTCAGTCAAAGAAGCCGTCTCCTACGGTGCCAACACATTTATGTTTTATACCGGTGCACCGCAGAATACCCGCCGGAAAGAATTAAGTGAACTGAATATCGAACCGGCCTGGGAATATATGAAAGAACACGGCATCGATGAGATCGTCGTGCATGCCCCTTACATCATCAACCTTGGAAATTCCGTCAAACCGGAAACCTTTGAACTGGCAGTCGAATTTCTGAACAAAGAGATCCAGCGTACGGTCGCATGCAAAAGCCACACGTTGATCCTCCATCCGGGCGCACATGTGGGAGCCGGAGCAGAAGCCGGCACAAAGCAGATCATCAAAGGATTGAACGAAGTGCTGACTGCCGGCACAGACTGCTGTATCGCGCTGGAAACCATGGCCGGAAAGGGTTCTGAAATCGGACGGACTTTTGAGGAGCTGGCACGGATCTACGATGGCGTCGTTTACAACGACAAACTCCGCGTCTGTTTCGATACCTGCCACACGAACGACAGCGGCTACGATATTGTCCATCAGTTCGATGACGTCATCGGAGAATTCGACCGGATCCTCGGAAAAGATCAGATTGCCGTCTTCCATATCAACGACAGTAAAAATCCACGCGGTGCTGCCAAAGACCGTCATGCCAATATCGGCTTCGGAGAGATCGGTTTTGACGCGCTTCATTATATTGTGACACATAAAGACTTTGAAAATGTCCCGAAGATTCTGGAGACGCCGTATATCCCGGATCCCGAGAACAAGAAAAAGTCTTATGCGCCTTATAAATATGAAATCGAAATGCTGCGCAGCGGAACATTTTGCCCGGATCTCCCCGAACAGATTTTGCGCGCTTTCTCTTGACAAATCTGAGGAATGACCATATTATTGTATTATATAGTTAATACAGCTTTCTGTGAGAACTGCCGAGAAGCGCTCCAGTATGCACTGGAGCGCTTCCCGGCAGCAAGTCTCGCAGATGCGCAGATGCGGGACTTTAAATCGAACGAATTTTAGAAAATGAGGTGAATTTGATGCCATGGGATTTAGAAAATGACCGACCAATTTACCTGCAGCTTATGGAACGAATCCAGCAAGATATCATCAAGGGAGTTTATCAACCTGGCGGTAAGATCCCTTCCGTGCGCGAACTTGCGCTGGAAGCCGCCGTCAATCCAAATACAATGCAGAAAGCACTGTCCGAACTGGAACGCAGCGGACTCGTCTATTCTCAAAGAACAAGCGGACGTTTTATTACCGAAGACAAAAAGCTTCTGAGTCATATGAAAAGTGAACTGGCAAAAACACATATCCACGATTTCTTTACAAGCATGAGACAACTTGGTTTTTGCGATGAAGAAATCCTCGAACTTGTCACGGAAGCGATAAAAAAGGAGACAGAACAATGAATGAGAACGTAATACTTGAGTGTCAGTCTCTGACCAAAAAATACGGCAATTTTTATGCCTTATCCAATCTGGATCTGACACTGGAAAAAGGACAGATCGTAGGACTTTTAGGTCCCAACGGAAGCGGCAAGACCACACTGATCAAGCTCATCAACGGGCTGCTCACGCCGACTGCCGGTCAGGTCATGATCCGACAGATGGCGCCCTCTCCGGCAACGAAAAAGATCGTTTCCTATCTTCCTGAACGCAGTTACATCAATCCGCATATGAAAGTACAGGAGATGCTGACGTACTTTGCAGCATTTTATGATGATTTCAGTCTGGAAACAGCAACCGGCATGCTCCGCGACCTTGAGATTGATCCATCCATGAGACTTCGCGCGCTTTCCAAGGGGACAAAAGAAAAAGTACAGCTGATCCTCGTCATGAGCCGCGACGCCCAGCTTTACATTTTAGACGAGCCGATCGGCGGTGTCGATCCGGCTGCACGGGATTATATTCTAAGGATGATCCTGAAAAATTACAACGAAGACGCAACACTTTTGATTTCCACACATCTGATCACAGATATTGAAAATATCCTGGATCGGGTACTGTTTATCCAGAACGGACAGCTTGCGCTCAACGCTTCTGTCGATGAGATCCGTACCGACCGTGGAAAATCTGTGGACAGCCTGTTCCGGGAGGTGTTCAAATGTTAAAAAAACTGATCAAATACGACTTGAAATATGGTGCAAAAATCTTTATCGTCATCCATGCTCTGCTGTGGATCGCAGCGATCTTCGGACGTGTTTTCTTCCTGGATCGGATCGATTTTGACGCGCCTACCGAACAACTTGTATCCGTACTGGTTTTGTTCTTCTCCGCATTTGTCCTGTTATTCAGCGTAGTTTCTCTGGCAACCGCCCTGCTGATCGCCGCCAGGTTTTATAAAAATCTGTTTACGGACGAGGGCTACCTGACCTGGACGCTTCCGGCTTCCCCGGTACAGCAGCTTTGGGCAAAGATCCTCTCCGGATGCATCTGGAACATCCTGGATCTGATCCTGTTGTATTCGGCTACATATTTTATGTGGATTTCCCCGAACGTACAAAATGCCTATCGGATGATCGCAGCGGAATTTACAGCCTCCCTCGGCATGCCGCTTTCAAAATTTTTCCTGCTGATGGTCCTGTTATCCATCATCGGCGTCGGCAGCAATGTGTTGATGCTTTATGCCAGTATTTCCATCGGTCAGCTTTTTCCGGCGCATCGGCTTTTACTCAGCGTGATCGTCTACTTTATTTTTTACATGATCATTTACGCACTCAGCATGGGCGCGCTTATCATCTTCAAGCTGCTGCCCGGAATTGCCTTGTCCGCAAATACGGTCAATGAAGCCGCTTCCATGTCAACCTATTTAACCGGGACGTTTCTGATCAGTCTTGTGCTTTCAGCCGTCATGGCAGTCATACAATATGTGATCACCCATCTGATCCTGACAAGAAAGCTGAATCTGATCTGATCTTTCACACAAAGCAGTTCCTCAGATCCATTGACCGGACTGCTTTGTCACAACAGACAAAAGCTTCCGTAAAAGAGTTTTCTCATCCAATCCTCTTTTACGGAAGCTTTTTTGTTTCCCGCTTTTTATTTTTATGATCCGGACATATTAAAATACCGTCTGCACAAGAACCATATATAAAATCGTCCCGCCTCCGATACTCAGCAGATTGTTCCGTTTCCACAAATGCAGTGCCACTACCGTTCCTGCTGCGATCAACTCCGGCAGCCCATGCGGCGCCGTCATCACCGGCGTATCTTTCAGACAATACACGACCAACATTCCGATCACCGCCGGGGTCAGCACACTTCCAAGATATTCTATCGTCTTCGGAATCGCCTTTCCTTTTGGAAATACAAGGAACGGCAGCGCTCTCGTCGCAAACGTCGTTACCGCAACCGTCAGAATGATCGCCAAAGATACTCCCACACTTACCGGCATGTTTCCACCTCCAGACGTTTTCTCAATAAAAATAAAATCCCGATACATACGATCATCGTCGGCAGGACAAAACTTCCGCTTCCGAAGATCTGCAGGCATACGACCGCTGATACAACGCCGATCAACGCAGGAATCCGGTTCTTTTTCTCCATCCACTGTTCCAAAAAGATCACGATAAACAATGCGGTCATTGCAAACTCGATCCCCTCGGCATTAAACGGCAGAACACTTTTTAATACGCCGCCGATAAAAGAACCGATCACCCAATAACTCTGATCCAGGATCGCGATCGCAAACAAAAATTTTTCCTCATCCACTTCCTCCGGCACTTTTGTCGTACACAGAAGAGAATACGTTTCATCGGTCAGTCCGAAGATCATATACCAGCGCTTCTTCCCCATACGGTTGAATTTCCCAAGCAGCGATAAACCGTAAAACACATGACGGATATTCACCATCAATGTCATGAAGATCACCTGAAAAAACGAAATCCCCGGAACAAAGAACCGGACTGCCAGATACTGTCCCGAACCAGCATAGACAAGCAGACTCATAAGAACCGCCCACCATGCGGAATATCCTTTTTCCGCATACATCACTCCAAACGCAATCCCGATAAACAAGTATCCTGTCAGCACCGGGATCGTATACGGAAACGCCTTTTTAAATGCATTTTTATAACCGTGCAATTTCCTCGCCCCTCAACTTTTTATAAACTTTTCTCTTTATCACTTTTTCACTTCACAGAAGTAAAGTGTATGCGCATAAAAAATACACGTCTGGGCGGAGTCGAACCGCCGCACATGCCTCCGGAGGGCATCGCTCTATCCACTGAGCTACAGACGTATAATCTTTACCGTTCAAAAATCTTAACGATCACTGAACGCATCATTTATATTAGCACATACGCACCAAAAAGTAAAGAGGTTTTTTTATCAGTTTTTCAGTATCAGTTTTTCGGTCCCGGTTTTCGTGCCACAGATTTCCTACCGGGAATCTATAGCAAGATCCTGTTCCGAAAACAAGGCTTCCACCGCTGCCTCATAAGCATACAGCCGTTCGGATTTTTTGATCTTCTTGGCATATTTTTCATAGTGTGTAAATGCTGGCGCCAAAAATCCCCAGAACTCTTTCATTTTAAACAGGATCGTCTTATCTCCGCTCAGCACGTTCTGATATCCGAGATATACTTTGTCATGGTAAGCTTTCAATTCCTCTTTCCGAAGCTTTTCTCCCGTCTTGATCTGCCTTGTCAGCCCCGGATCCATCAAAAGCCCTCTCCCGATCATCACCGTGTCCACATCCGGGAATTGTTCCGTAAATGTTTTATAATCCGCGTAAGAAAACAGATCGCCGTTGTAGCAGATCGGATTTTTGCTGTTTTTCATCACCTCGGCAAACACCTCCAGATTCGGATGGTTTTTATAAAAATCCTGCTGTACCCGCGGATGGACGATCAGCTCTTTCATCGGATATCGATTGTAGATTTCCAGAATCTTTTCAAATTCTTCCGGCTGCTCTTTTCCGATCCGCGTCTTGACCGAGATTTCTGTCTCCGTTTCAGAAAAAATCTTATCCAGAAACCGGTCCAGTTCTTCCGGAAATGCCAAAAAACCGGATCCGCGTCCTTTTGTCACTACGGTCTTGGACGGACATCCCAGATTCAAATTGATCTCCGTGTATCCATACTGGGAAAGTTTTTTCGCCGTACGCAGAAAATCTTCCGCGCAGTTCGTCAAAATCTGCGGAACTGCGTACATCCCCTGATTATTTTCCGGCAGGATATCCTGCCGTTCCCTGCTGCTCAAATGTCCGTGCTGGTTCGGATTGATAAACGGGATAAAATATTTGTCCACACAGTCAAAACAACTGTGAAAGGCATTGCGGAACACATATCCTGTGATTCCCTCCAGTGGCGCGGCATATATTTTCATATGTTTCTCCTCTTCTTTACGACTCTTCTTTACAACTCTTCCTTACGACAAAATGAGATGGCTTACGCCATCTCATCATATAACTGCGCCACGTTCAGCGCGTAATCTCCGATCCGTTCAAAATCGGTCAGCATCTCAGAGAACATAATTCCGCACTCTGCTTTGCTTTCTCCTTTTTTCGCACGTTTGATCTGACGTTTCAGATACTTCTTCTGCATCTCGTCGATCTCTTTTTCACCCTCGGAAACCCGTGCGAGGATTTCTGCTGATTTCGTCTCGTCTTCCAGAGACAAGGCTTCCAACGTCTGGCGGCTGATCTCTTTCATCTTCACGATCTCTTCTTTTTCTTCTTCTGTAAGACGGATCTCCCATTTTTTCATAAACTGGGTGTATTCCGCAATATTGATCGCATGGTCTCCGATCCGTTCCACATTTCCGAGCATCAGATAATAGCTGTTGATACTCTTTGTGTCCCGTTCCGACATTTCCACTGACATCAGACTTACGATATAGCGGGCGATCTCACCGTTCAGATAATCGATATAATCTTCCCGCTCCTGTATCTCTTCCAGCCGTCCCGCGTCTCCTGCGAGCACCGCATCATAACTCTGCTCCACATTCTTTCTTGTTTTTTCGAGCATACGGTCGATCTCACGCTGGATCTGCGAGATCACCACTGCGGCATGTCCCACCGGATAGTTGCTCTCAAACGGACGGATATACATCAGTTTCTGGATCGTCTCTTCCTCTTTTTCATTGTCAGGAAGAATCTTCACGGCAATCTCTGCCAGTTTGTTTCCGAACGGCAGAAGCAATAATGTGGTCACGATGTTAAATGCCGTATGTGTATTGGCGATCTGCGCTACCGGATCTGCTGTGATAGATTCCATCAGCTGTACGAACGGCGTCACCATACATATGATCGTAAATACCGTCGTTCCGATGATATTGAACAGCAGATGGATCACTGTCGTACGTTTGGCATTCGTCTTTGTTCCGATCGAAGCGAGTACGGCTGTGATACAAGTTCCGATATTCTGACCAAACAGAATATACACCGCACTGGACAGCGGGATCATCCCCGTCGCGGCAAGCGCCTGCAAAATACCGACCGATGCGGAAGAAGACTGGATGATCGCGGTAAATACCGCGCCGACGAGAATTCCAAGCAGCGGGTTGGAAAAGCTTGTCATAAAGTCCATGAACATTGCCGAATCCCGGAGCGGCTGCATCGAACTGCTCATCATGTCCATTCCGATGAACAGCACACCGAGTCCCGCAAAAATCTCACTGATATGTCTCGCTTTTTCATTCTTCATAAACATGATGCAGGCAACGCCGAGAAATGCGATCAGCGGCGCGATCGCTCCGATATCAAGTGCGATCAACTGACCGGTGATCGTTGTACCGATGTTGGCTCCCATGATGATCCATACAGCCTGGTTCAGTGTCATCAGTCCCGAGTTTACAAATCCGACTACCATGACAGTCGTTGCGGAAGAAGACTGGATCACCGCCGTGATCACAGCTCCGACCAGAACCGCTTTGATACGGTTGGAAGTCAGTTTCTCGAGGATCTGCTTCATCTTGTTGCCGGCAGCCGTTTCCAGACCGTTGCTCATCATCTGCATTCCGTACAGGAACAACGCCAGTCCGCCAAGCAATGACAGTAAATCTTTCAATTCCATTTTCTCATTCTCCTAAAATCGAATTCTTTTCTCCTTTTTAAACCGGTGCGTTTCCCTTTGGAATCGACACCGGTTCACATTGTAACACGATTTTACAAGAACTTAAACTAGATTTTCGTTTATTTAACCATGATTTTACATAGATTTAACATTCCGCAAATATATACTTATTCAGTCTGTCAAATGCCTCTTCCACGAGCACACGCGGAAGCGCCAGATTCATCCGGATTCCGCACGGACTGTGGAACGGACGTCCGTCCTGCCAGATCACGCCGACTTCCACGCCTGCGCGCTGTACTTCGTCGATCGTCTTTTTATGTTCCTCACACCACTGTGTACAATCCAGAAGAAGCATGTAAGTTCCCTGTGGTCTGGAAACAGATACCCCTTTAAAATGTTCCCGGATATAATTCCAGGCATAGTCCACATTGCCGCTCAGCACTTTACAAAGTTCGTCCACCCATTCCTGTCCCTCCGGTTTGTACGCACCGATCAAGGCATGCATGGAAAGAACGTTCATCATATTATAATGAGACAATGACGATTCTTTCATCACCCGGTCGCGGATCTGTGGATTGTAAATAATATGATAACTTCCGATCAGACCTGCCAGATTAAATGTCTTCGACGGCGCATAAAGTGCAACCGTGCGCTGTTTGGCATCCTCCGAAACTGACTGTGTCGGGATATGCGTATATCCGTCCAGAATGATGTCTGACCAGATCTCATCGGACACGACCATCACGTCATATTTACGGTACAGCTCCATCACGCGCTCCAGTTCCCAACGCTCCCACACACGTCCGCATGGATTATGCGGGGAACAGAATACCGCGGCATGGATATGCTGTTCTTTTAATTTCTGTTCCATATCCTCAAAATCGATTCTCCAGATCCCGTCTTCATCCCGTTTCAGCGGACTGTGGACGATATCGTAACCGTTGTTCTCAAGCGCATGGGTAAACCCTACATAAGTCGGAGAATGCAGAAGCACTTTGTCTCCTCTGGAACAGAACACATTTAACGCGCTGACCACACCGCCCAGCACGCCATTTTCATATCCGATACATTCTTTTGTAAGTCCCTCGACATGATTTCGTGTCTTTTGCCAGTTAATAATTGCGTCATAGTACTCTTCTCTCGGCATAAAATATCCATATGCACGATGTTTGGTTCTCTCGATGATCGCTTCCGCCACGGTCGGGACCGTCTGGAAGTTCATATCCGCAACCCACATCGGGATCCGGTCAAATCCCTCTTTTACTTCCACGTTCTCAAATGGGATCTCGTCCACTGCGATCGCATCTTTTCCGCGCCGATCCATGATCGTTGTAAAATCATATTTCATCGGCTGCGTCTCCCTTTCCGCATCCCGTCCCGGTTCTGCGCAGACGCATTCCGGATTCTCAATATTTTGCTCTTCCAGAATAGCCTCCATAAATTTTTTCACCTTTTTCTTGCATTTACCACAGCTTTTTCCCGCTTTGGTCAACTTTTTCACTTCTTTAAATGAAGCTGCTCCATCTTTTACCGCATCTTCGATCTCCCCTGCCGTCACATGATGACAGGCACAGATCACTTTCTCCCGGTTCATAATTAAAGTACCAGAGACGGTGCGGAATATACCCGTGCGCCAAGTTCATTGTCCAGCATATACAAGCTCTTCGGATCTCCGCCGAACAGTTCGTATTTTTTCACGAGATTATCTGCGTTTGTCTCTTCCTCTCCCTGTTCTTTTACAAACCAGTCCAAAAACTGCATAGTGCGGAAATCTTTTACAGAATATGCCGCATCATAAATATTGTGGATCAGACCGGTGACATACTGCTCATGTTTGAGTCCCTCCGCCAACACTGCTTTTGCACTTGTCAGGTCGATCTGCGGTTTATCGATCGCTTCCAGTACGACCTGCTCACCGTTGTTCTGCAGATACTGGATAAACAGCATGGCATGATCCCGTTCTTCCTGTGCCTGGATCTTGTACCAGTTACCGAAACCATCCAGCCCCTCATTATAATAATAGTTGGAAAAATCCAGATACAGATATGCGGAATAAAACTCCTTGTTTACCTGCTGATTTAACAATTCTACTACCTTTTTATCTAACATCTTTCTTCCTCCTGTTCTTACACTTTTTTGTTTTTATCTTTCTTCTTTTTGCACTGCTCTTTCATTATACGCGTTTGTGATGCCAATGTCCATACTTCCGGAACGGAACCCCTCCAGATCAAGCGTGATATACCGGTATCCGATCATTTTTAACGTTTGGACTATCTCCAGCCTCCGCGCTTCCAATATGGGAAATGCTTCCGGATCCGCCTCGATCCGCACAAGATCTCCGTAAATCCGGAGCCGTACGTTGTAAAGTCCTAGCCCTCTGAGATATTCCTCTCCCTGCTCTGCTTTTCGCATTTCTCCATAAGAAAGCGTCGTACCGTAGGGAAAACGTGTCGCAAGACAGGGCATCGCCGGACGGTTGGAAACCGACAGTCCCAGTTCTTCCGCCCATGCGCGTACCTCTTCTTTTGTAAGTCCAAACTGCACCAGAGGACTGTGGATCCCCAATTCCCGTACCGCCAAAAATCCCGGACGGTATCCGTTCAGGTCTTCTGCATTTGTCCCCTCTAAAATCATGGATATACCATATTCCGCCGCTTTTTCTATCAGCTTTGTGAACAACAGTTTCTTACAACGGTAACACCGATCCACCGGATTTTGTTGCATTCCCGCCTCTGCCAGTTCATCCACAGGCGCGACCAAATGTCTCGCTCCGATTTCTTCCGCAACCTTTTTTGCGTGGGTGATCTCCGCCGCCGGATGTAATGTCGTCTGCATCGTCACTGCGTAAACATTCGTCTTACTTCCCTTTGCCGCGCCACAGACCAGTTTCAAAAGCAGGGCGCTGTCCACACCTCCGGAAAATGCCACCGCACAGTCTTCCTTTATCTCTTCCCGCAGCCACTGTTCCATTTCATTTCTTTTTGATGCAAGTGCTTCTCTCACTTTTGATTTCCCCTGCTTTCTTCCGCACTCTGCCTAATCTGACGATAAACTTCATCGTAGCTGATCCCCCGACGCTTTGCGATTTTTTTTACATCCTCATATTCCGGATAACAACGGTGCTTTCCATTCGGAAGCGTACACATCTTTACGCTTGCCTCCCCCAGTTCTGTCTTCATTTTCATCTGTTCCCGTTTTAAAACGGTTCGCTCCATCTCCATACGGCGGATCCCGATCGTCGTTGTTTCCTCAAAAATGATCTGCTCCATCTCCGGAATGTCACATTCCTCACATAAGACAACCAGTTCATATGCCGGTCGGTTCTTTTTCATAAACACCGGGATGTAATGAACATCTTTCGCTCCCGCTTTCATCAGCCGCTTCATCACATATCCCATTGCCTCGCCGCTGCAGTCGTCAATGTTCGTCTCCAAGCGGAAAATCCAGTCTTTGTCCGTTCCTGTCTCTTCGATCAGCATTGCCCGTAAGATCCCGGGGCTTTCATAGTCCCGCTTTCCCGCGCCGATCCCGATCTTTTTCACGTGAAAATGTTTCGGAAGCTGCTCATCCGTCCGCACGGCTGCCACGATCGCCGCTCCCGTCGGTGTCACCAGCTCCCCCTCCACTTCCGTCAAGTGGAGTTTCAGATCATGCGCCTGCGCAATGTTCACAACAGCCGGAACCGGAACCGGAATCACGCCGTGTTGACAGCGGATACAGCCGCGTCCCTCATACAGTTCCGGAACGATCACTTTCCGAATGGAGAGATCATCCAGACAGACGGATACGGCAAGAATATCAACGATCGAATCAACCGCCCCTACCTCGTGAAAATGTACTTCTTCCGCCGGAACGCCATGTGCCTTGGATTCTGCTTCAGCAAGAACCTGAAAAATCTTTTTTGCCGTCTCCTTTGCCGCTTTGGTCATATCCGCAGCGTCAATGATCTGCCGAATCTCGGAAAGCCCCCTGTGTACATGGGAATGCCCGTGGGCATGTGGATGCTCATGGTCGTGCGGATGCTCGTGATCGTGCGAATGTTCGTGGTCGTGCGGATGCTCGTGGTCGTGCAGATGCTCGTGGTCGTGCGGATGCTCGTGTCCATGCAGATATGTCATATCATGATCATGGTTTTCATGCGCCGCATCCAAGAGAACCCGGAAATCGCAGGCGTCCAGTCCCGATTTTTTCACCCGACCGATCTCAACTTCAAATCCATCTACCGGCAGACTTTTCAGCGCTTTTCTCAAAACCGTTTCATCCGCGCCCAGATCCAAAAGCGCCGCCACGGTCATGTCGCCGCTGATGCCGGAATAACATTCAAGATACAATGTATTTTCCATAAATAAAACTCCTTTCCAGCAATATCTGCTTCTTCTGATATGATAGTACATTTCCCCATTTTTGTCTATTCGCCGCACTTTACAAATCTGATAAAAAGTGGCATACTATGGTTTTAAAAAAGAAGGAGGTACCCATGAAAAAAGTCGCTTTATTTTTCCTGAAACCACTTTCGTTTCTGCCCGCACTTCTGATGATGTATCTCATCTTTCAGTTTTCAGCGCAAACGGGAGAACTTTCCGGAAACCTTAGTTACGAAGTCAGCTATAAAATTGTAGAAATTGGAAATGAGATCCTCGATAAAGGACTCGATGAATGGACGATCGGACAGTATGCTTATGAGATTGAATATCCGATCCGGAAACTCGCACATATGACAGAATATTTTCTGCTTGCCGTCGCAGTATCGTTTCCTTTTTATGTCTACGGACTCCGCGGTTTTCCGCTGATGCTCGTAGCCGGACTCATCTGCGTTGCATTTGCCTGCGGCGATGAATATCACCAGTCGTTCGTGGAGGGACGAGGTCCGTCTGTGAAAGATGTGTGCATCGACAGTATCGGCGCGTTCGGCGGAATCCTGACCGTCCGGCTGATCTGCTGGCTTTTCCTGACTCCCGCCCGCGTAGCAAAGCGTCAGGAAGCCTATGCCTACCGGAAAATGGAAGCAAGACGGCGCGCCCAGAGAGAACGCCGCCGCAGATATTAAATTCTATATAGATCAGATTCCAAAGTTACCCGATTCCGAAGATTTCCTAGGTGATCGCTTTTCCACCCGGAAGTTTTCGGATCAGCCAGACACTTAAGAATGATACTAAGAGGATCGAGACTGTCAGCATCGGCACTGCAATCCAAGCCGAGACAGCCTCCGCCTCTAAGTGTTTTTTGTAATTATCCAGAAATAAAATATGGATCAGATAAATTCCAAACGAACAGGAGCACAACGCGTCGATCCGCTTTTTCCATGGACTGCTTATCCGGATCTGTCCGTTTCCGGCACGCACCATCAGCAGAAAGAATGCTCCTGCACTCGCCATCACAAAAGGACATCCATATTCCAATGTCCGTTCCAGATGTTCTCCTGTTCCCACACTGACCATCGCCGTCAGGCAAATATTTATCACATTGCTTACAATGAAAATGATCCAGAGATTCCTCGTATGGATCCGAGGCGAGTCTTTATATTTCCATAAAATATACCCCAGCATAAAATAATACGCATAAATCCGGTCTCCGAAGAGCGGAACATCGTAGTAAGGTTCAATCCCGAAAAGTGACAGCACATACATCACGATCTCCACGCCTGTTCCCAGAACCGCAAGTAAATAAAACAGTTTATCGTTCATCCCCCGGAACATAGCCTGAAAAAACGGGAGTACGAGATAGATCGGGATCATCGCATATAAATACCAGAGGTGGGGTTCCGCCGGCACAGCTAAAATCTCCGAAAGTTCAAAATCACTTCCCATATAATATATATTGAACAGATAATATACAACACTCCAAAACAGAAGCGGCGGCAGAAACCGGATCAGTCTGTTCCAGTTTTTGGCTGCTGATTCTGTTCTCCCCAAAAGCATCGCTCCGCTGATCATAAAGAAACACGGAACGCTCACTCTCGCAAAAGTATCCAAGATCAGCGCAAACCCATATTCTCCCATATTGATCTTCCCAAATGCCCTGCAAAAATAATTCGTCACATGGATCACGATGACCAGAATAAAGGAAATGGTCCGGATCAACTCAATATTATAATTCTTCTCTCTCATTCTTTTCTCTCATTCATTTCTCTTGTTCTTATCTCTCGTTCTTTTTCTTCTTTCCGTCGTTCTTTCCGTCCGTCTTTTTCATCAGGCTTGCCTTTTTGACCGCATCGTTTCCATAACGCTTCCGGATCGCCTCCATCGCCGCATTCAGCCTTTGATGCTTCTCATCCGGCGGCTGCGGCAATTCCATATCAAACAATGTCATCTGTTCCGGTTCTGATTCCGCAGATAATTTCGCCGTCCGGATCCCAAGCAGACGAACCGGTTCTCCGCTCCATATCTCCTTGAACAACTGGCAGGCAGTCTCATAAAGAACCTGATCTTCATTGGTCGGTTTTAAAAGCTGTTTTTGATGGGAAGCTGTCCGAAAATCATAATATTTGATCTCCATGCTCACCATTCCGGCTCTCTGTCCTGCTTTTCGCAGTCTTGCCCCGACACTTTTTGCCAGCTTATAAAACACTTTCATTGCTTCTTCGACAGTGGCGGCATCTTCCGACAACGTCGTCGAATTTCCGACTCCCTTTGCCTCTGACTGCTCCGGCTGTACTTCCGAATGATCGATCCCGTTTGCAAATTCCCACAGCATTTTTCCATGGCTTTTCAAATGCAATTCGATCAGACCAAGATCTGCATTCGCCAGCTCTCCGATCGTATCGATCTCCAGCTTTTTCAACGCTTCCACACTGGATCTTCCCGCCATAAATAATTCTCCGATCGGAAGCGACCACATTTTCAGCGGAACTTCCTCCGGAAACAATGTGTGCACTTTGTCCGGTTTTTCAAAATCCGACGCCATTTTTGCCAAAAGTTTATTAGAAGAAATCCCGATATTTACCGTAAAGCCGAACTTTTCCCGGATGCTGTCTTTTATCTGAAATGCCGCAGAAACCGGCGAGGCGTATTGGGATGCGATTTCCGTGAAATCCATATAGCATTCATCCACGCTGACTTGCTCGATCTTCGTCGTAAAACTGCGCAGATATTCCATCAGCATCGCGCTTTTCTGCCGATACATTTTATGATCGGGAGGCTCCATCACAAGGTTCGGACACTTACGAAAGGCATTCGCCACCGGTTCCCCGGTACGAATGCCGTATTTTTTCGCAGGCACAGACTTCGCAAGTACGACGCCGTGGCGCGACTTCTGATCCCCTCCGATGATCGAGGGGATCTCGCGAAGATCCTGTGCTGCACCATTTTTTAGTTTTTCTGCCGCAGTCCAGCTTAAATACGCTGAATTTACATCAATATGAAAGATGACCGATGACATGAATCCGGAATCCTTTCTTATTTCTTTACACGCGGTTCCAGCTTACCGTCAACAACGTCGATCAAAATACAATCTCCCCGTCCGACGTCTCCGGCAAGGATCAGACGCGCCGCCTGCGTTTCCACATTCTTTTGCAGGTATCGTTTCAACGGACGTGCGCCGTACATCGGATCATAACCGCCCTCCACAACATAATTTTTCGCCGCTTCGGTCAGTTCAATGGAAAGCTCTTTTTCTTCCAACCGCTTGTTGACGTCTGCAACCAGCAAATCAATAATTGCATAAATATTGGATTTCGTCAATGGTTTAAACATAATGATTTCATCCAGACGATTTAAAAATTCCGGTCTGAAATGAGCGCGAAGCTCATTCATCACCATGTTCTGGTTCTGCTCGTCGATCGATCCGTCTTCCTCAATCCCGTCCAAAAGGTAATTGGCCCCGATGTTAGACGTCATGATCAGGATCGTATTTTTAAAGTCCACGGTTCTGCCTTGAGAATCGGTGATCCGTCCGTCATCCAGCACCTGCAGAAGCACATTGAACACATCCGGATGTGCCTTTTCCACCTCGTCGAACAGGACAACGGAATAGGGTTTTCTGCGGACTGCCTCGGTAAGCTGACCGCCCTCGTCATATCCCACATATCCCGGAGGCGCTCCGATCAGACGGGACACGGAATATTTCTCCATATATTCACTCATATCGATCCGCACCATATTGTTTTCATCGTCGAACAGACTTGCCGCAAGCGCTTTTGCCAGCTCCGTTTTTCCGACTCCGGTAGGTCCCAGGAACAAAAACGAACCGATCGGTTTGGTCGGATCTTTGATCCCTGCTTTGGAACGGATGATCGCTTCGGTTACAAGTTCCACTCCCTCATCCTGTCCGATCACACGTTTGTGCAGTTCTTCCGCCAGATGAAGCGTTTTATTCCTCTCACTCTCGTTGAGCTTTGCAACCGGGATCCCGGTCCATCTGGAGATAATCCGTGCGATTTCTTCATCCGTAACCGCTTCATGAACAAGGCTCATCTCTTTTTCTTTTACCCGCTCTTCTTCCTCTTCCAACTGTTTTTTCAGCTGCGGAAGCTGTCCGTACTGCAGCTCTGCCGCACGGTTCAAGTCGTATTCTCTCTGGGCTTTCTGAATATCTTTATTCACCTGTTCGATCTGTTCCCGGATCTTCTGTACCCGCTCAACCGATGATTTTTCATTATCCCACTGCGCTTTCTGTCCTGCGTACTCTTCCCGCAGTCCTGCCAGTTCTTCCTGCAGATGCACGAGCCGTTCCTGACTCAACCGATCGTCTTCTTTTTTCAGCGCTTCCTCTTCGATCTCAAGCTGCATGATCCGCCGGCTCAGTTCATCCAGCTCCGTCGGCATGGAATCCAGCTCTGTCTTGATCAGCGCACATGCTTCATCCACAAGATCGATCGCTTTATCCGGAAGAAAACGATCCGAAATATACCGGTTTGACAGCATTGCCGCTGCCACGAGCGCGCTGTCCGTGATCTTTACACCGTGGAACACTTCGTAGCGTTCTTTCAATCCACGCAGGATCGAAATCGCATCTTCCACCGTCGGTTCCTCCACCATAACCGGCTGGAACCGTCTCTCAAGCGCAGCGTCTTTCTCTATATACTGACGATACTCGTCCAAGGTCGTCGCGCCGATACAGTGCAGTTCGCCACGGGCAAGCATCGGTTTTAACATATTGCCTGCATCCATCGCGCCGTCTGTCTTCCCGGCTCCTACGATCGTATGAAGTTCATCGATGAACAGGATGATCTTTCCGTCACTGTTCTTCACTTCCTCCAATACAGCTTTCAGACGTTCCTCAAATTCACCACGGTACTTTGCCCCCGCAACAAGCGCGCCCATATCCAGTGAGAAGATCGTCTTATCTTTCAATCCCTCCGGCACATCGCCTTTGACGATCCGCTGGGCAAGTCCCTCGACCACGGCAGTCTTACCGACTCCCGGTTCACCGATCAATACCGGATTGTTCTTTGTCTTACGGGACAGGATCCGAATCACATTCCGGATTTCCTCATCTCTTCCGATGACCGGATCCAGTTTCTGATCTCTGGCACGCTCTACCAAATCCTGCCCATATTTATTCAATGTGTCATAAGTTGCTTCCGGGTTGTCGCTTGTCACCCGCTGATTACCCCGAACGGAAGACAGTGCCTGAAGAAATCCCTCCCGGCTGATCCCCATTTCCTGAAAAAATGCTTTCATCTCCCGGCTGGCATATTTCAAAAGTGCAAGGAACAGATGCTCCACAGAGACATACTCGTCGCCCATCTGCTTTGCTTCATCATCCGCATGGATCAGGACATTATTCAGATCCTGTCCAACATAGACCTGACCGCCCTGTACTTTCGGACGCTTCTTCAGCATCTCTTCCACACGATTGACAACGAGTGTTCCCTGATACCCCATTTTTTCAAGCAATTTTAAGATCAGACTGTCATTCTGTGTGACAAGTGCATATAAAAGATGCCCCTGAGCAATTTCCTGGTTTCCATAGTCATACGCAAGTTTCTCGCACCCCTGTACCGCCTGAAGTGAATTTTGTGTAAATTTGTTTATATTCATAGCAAAACCTCCTTTCACTACTTCCAGATTCCGGCTGGATCATTCTGCCGGATATCATTTTTGTTCTATCGACGATATAACAATAACACTATTTGTTAGCACTGTCAAGAGGCGAGTGCTAATTTGTTTTATTTTGCTTGCAGGCGCTTCCCCAACTTGTACACTGACGCTATACTTCCCCGTGAAAATGCCATCACAAAATCTCTATAAAATCCGACAATCTGCAGATCAATTCCGCCATTTCTTCATCACTTTCTTTCATTCCATTTTGAATCCATTTCACAGAAGTTTTATAAAGACCTCCCGCATAATAATCGAAGATATACTCTTTAAAAGCTTTAGGATGATATTCACTTCTGAAATATTTTTCAAACAGATCATTGATATAAATATCCACTTTTTGGGGAATCAGATAACTAATATTGGAACGGATGACTGTAATCCAAAATTGCTTATGTCTCCGCATATTCGAAAAATAAATTTTCGCGATGTCATATTTGGTGCACTTTTTCAGCCTCAAAAGTTCTGTCAGATATTCATCAAAAATACGATCTAGATATTTAATCAGTATATCTTCCTTTGAAGAATAATTACGATAATAAGACATCCGCGACACACCGGCTTTTTCCGTAATTTCAGTGATCGTAATATTATGAAATTCTTTCTTCTGCATCAACTGTATCAGTGCGGTAAAAATACTTTCCTGTACGATCTGATTTTCTGTATACAACCTGGTATTCAAATACAATTTCCTCCGTTTTGTAACACTTTCATGCCGTCTTCTTGTAGATGTTTTCTTTCTATACTATACTAGAAAAAGATATGTTACAAGTGTAATATAAATTTCATCGACAGGAGGAGAATAAAATGAAAGGATATGGAATGATCAAAGTTGGAGAACATGGATGGCTTGAAAAGGAAAAGCCGACATTTGGTCCTATGGACGCACTGGTAAGACCGATCGCAATTGCACCATGTTCTTCTGACACACATGCCATGCACGGCGGCTCCGGTCCAAAAGAAAATCTGATTCTCGGACACGAAGCTGTGGGCGAAGTCGTAGAAGTTGGTGCATTAGTACGGAATTTCAAACCGGGAGATGTAGTCGTAGTTCCCTGCTGTACACCGGACTGGAATGAATTAGGCGTACAACAACGGGGCGCAAACAATGCACACGATATGGGACCAATGAAAAGTTTCAAATTCCTGTCTTCCAAAGACGGAGTTTTCGCAGAATTCTTTTCTGTCAATAATGCAGATGCAAATCTGGTCCTGCTTCCGGAAGGCGTATCCGTAGATGCTGCGCTGATGACCGTTGATATGATGTCCACAGGATTTTACGGAGTAGAGATGGCAGATGTGCAATTGGGAGACAGTGTTGTCGTATTCGGAATCGGACCGGTCGGACTGATGGCAGTTGCCGGAGCCAAACTTCGCGGCGCCGGAAATATTTATGCCATCGGAACACGAAAAAATTGTGCGGAACTTGCCAAAGAATACGGCGCAACCGATATCATCAGTTACAAAGACGGGGATCTCGTTCAACAGATTCTTGAAAAAGAGGGCGGAAAAGTAGATTGTGCGATCATCGCCGGAGGAAGCGCCGAATCCATGAATCAGGCATTGATGCTGGTAAAAAACAACGGAACGATCGCCAATGTCAATTTCTATGATGTCACTGACACTTTCAATATTCCGACTTATTTGTGGGGTCTCGGTATGTCAGATATCACCATTCGCGGCGGTTTCTGTCCGGGCGGCGCATATCGTATCAAAAAAATGCTGAATCTGATCCAAGCCGGCAGAATCGCTCCGGAAAAATTATTGAATTACCAATATGAGGGATTTGATAAAATTCAGGACGCTTTTACTGTGATGGATGAAAAACCAAGAGATCTGATCAAACCGGTCGTTCATATTAAATGGGACTAAATCGAACCGATTCCGCGTTCCAACTTTTATAAAGACCGATGAACGGACGACGCTTTCCTGCCCGTCCTTTCACCGGTCTTTTTATTCTTTATTTCATCCCCCCGTGCAGAACCGTAAGAATCTTCCTTAGCTCTTCCACACCGATCTGTCCCGGAGCAGACGCCTTTTTCCCTGCGCCGAATGTCACAGCCGAACCAAATACTTCTCCACACAGACGGCTTACTATACCGTTTCCCGCCATAGACATCGTAATGATCGGACATACCGCTTTCTCTGATACTTCCGCCGTGGCTGCAAGTAATGTCAGCACATCCTGTCTGTCCTTTGGCATCACTGCGATCTTCGGAATATCTGCCCCCAGCTTCTGCATGTGCGTAAGTCGTTTCACAAGTTCCTCTTTTTCCGGCGTTTTTTCAAAATCATGATTGGAAACGATCACTTTCACACCACAGGCATGTGCCCCCGCGATGATCTTCTGTACCTTATCATCTCCTGTAAATAATTCTGCATCCACCAGATCCACATATCCACTCTCCGCCGCTTTTCGGTTCAGTTCGATATATGCTTCTGGTTCAATCGCTTTTTCCCCCCCCTCACGCGAAGTGCGAAAGGTAAACAACAGAGGGATCTCTCCTAATATTTTCCGTAGCCCTGTCAGTACCTCGTTCACCTGTTCCAAATTGAAGACCGACTCGAACCAGTCTGCTCTCCACTCTGCCAGATCGACCGGAAGTCCCGGTATCTCCTCTGCCTCTTTTAAAATCTGTTCTTTCGTATTTCCGACGATCGGCACACAGATTTTCGGTATTCCCTCTCCGATCGTTAAGTTTCTCACTGTCACTGGCTGCATATTTCTTCCTCCCATCTTCGCCCTCTCTGCTTCTTCTCTTCCCCTCTTCTTCCTCTTTTTTCTTTGCTTCTCTTTGTACGGTCTTTTTCCTTATGCTTCTTTAAAGCCCTCACCTACGACTTCATTGGACTCCATGATCACGATAAAGGCATTCTCGTCCACTTCTTTTACAAGCCGTTTGATCGTATACATCTGTTTATTATTGCAGGCGCACATCACAACCTCTTTATCCGCTCTTGTGTAGCTTCCCTCCGCTTTCAGAAGCGTCGCGCCGCGTCCGATATATTCGTCGATTTTCTCTGCCACCAGTTTCCCATGATCCGTCACGATCAGCGTCATCTTTCCCGCATCGATCCCGTACATAACTTTATCGATCACATAGGTCAAAAGGAATGTGATGATCAGACCATAAATCGTTGCGTCCACATCTTTGAAAATGATTCCGCCCAGCATTACGATAATGAAATCCAGCACAAATACGATCTTTCCAAGAGAAAGATGCGGATTTTTCACGCGGATCGCCACCGAAACAAAATCCATACCTCCGGTGGAAGAATTGTTCATGAAGATCAGCGCATATCCAAGTCCGGAAATAATTCCGGTACAGATCGCCGCCAACATCCGGTCACCGGAATAAACCGGAAACAGCGGTGCAATATAATCCGTAAACAGCGAAGTAATGATCAATGACCGCACAGAACGTACAAAAAACTCTCTTCCCAATGTCTTATAACAGCCAATCGCAATCGGAATATTCATCAGCATCGTTCCCCAGCCGATCGGAAGTCCGAATAGCCGGTAAAAGATCAATGCGATGCCGGAAATTCCGGCCAACGGAAATTCCGCATTTGCCGCAAAGTTGTAAATTCCGATTCCGATCAAAAGCCCACTTATCGAATCGATAAACAGATCATATACCAATCTTTTCCAGTTTATTTTTTTCATCATTTCACTCCTCAACGTACGAAGACGCCTAAAAAATATCTGTTTTATACTTCCACCCCATCAATCACCGGAAGTGCCTAAAGGCACATTCCGGGATTGTAAGCAGTCGCCAAGGTCTCGGGCAAGCCCGGACTTTGGCTCGTCGTCTATGCAAAAAAAGCATTTACAAATTATATCTCTTAAATATAATCCGCAAATGCTTTCCATTTATCCATTTTATTGAACAAAATAAACTTCGTCAACTATTTTCGCATATCGGTGCGGATGCTCCGATGCTGATACAGATAGATCCGTCAGGAACTTACGCATTACAGGATCTCGCTGTTTCCGCGCATATTCTTATATTCTGCCACCGAACGGTCAAAACCTTTGATATGGTTGTACAGCCAGTTGATGACATTTTCCTGAACCTGAGCTACGAACGCCTCCGTCGGTCCCTCCTGCTCTTCCAGCATCTCATGCAGTTCTTCTACGACTCTGCGAAGCTTCTCATGCTCTTTTTTGTGCTGCTTGATTCCCGGATAGGAGATGGATTCCTGCAGCTTTTCTTCTTCTCCGAAATGAAAATCCGTATAATCTGCAAGATAATCCAGCGTCTTGATCGCTGTCAGCTTGTCGTTTCCGACTTCACAACTATCCAACAGCTTATTGATCTTGTCGATCAGTTCCTTATGCTGTCCGTCGATCATCTCATTTCCTATTACCAGTGTCTCGTCAAATTCTGCTCTCATGTTTTTGCCTCCTGCTTTTTCTATTATTTTAGCGTCAGTGTACAAGGAGAACCAACGCTATTTATTATTTTACTTATTCTGAAAATTCTTTCATTTCATACTTAAAATGCCGGATCATCTCATTGGTCAAACTCTCTGTCGTCTCCATCTCCGGAATGTCTTTCCGGTCAAACCACTCTGCCAGCGCCAGTTCTTCTTCGTCAAGTGTGATCTGATCTGTCCCGTCCAGATCGCAGTAAAATCCCAAAAGTAAAGTGTCGCTGAAAGACCACGGCTGACTCTTGTAATACCGGATGTTCTTCACTTTCAATCCGACTTCTTCCATCACTTCGCGTTTTACCGTCTCTTCCACCGTCTCGCCAATCTCTGTAAATCCGGCGATCAGCGCATACTTCTTATAGGCTCTTCCCGCATATTTTGACATCAATATCCGGTTTCCGTCTGTCACACCGATGATCACCGCCGGACAGATCTTCGGATACTCCATATTTTTACAAGATTCACAGTACAACATCCGTTCTTTCGCATCCTGCTTCATACGCTTTCCGCAACGTCCGCAGTATCGGTGATTCTGATACCATTGATAAAGCTGATAACCTGTAATCCCCGCAAATGCAAGATGCCTCGGCTTCACATGCCGGAAAATCTCGGTATTTTCCAATGCAAAGGAAGAAGTTCCCGGAAGATTCAATTTCTCCACCAGATAATACCGCTGTTCGTCGATCGTAAATAAATACGTCCATTCTTCATAAATCTCTTCATTGTCCGCTTCCAGTTCTTCAAACCGCGGATATCGGATCGCCTCTGTTGTCCGTGCCATCAGACAGACATGATCTTCATAATAGAGCGCGATGCTGTCTTTGTCCGGCGCCTTCGGTTTATAGGCATTGTCATAGAGGTGCGGAGCAATCTCCTGTATCATCTTCTATCTCCTGCTTTCTTTGTTTCTTTGTGTCAATTCTTGTCTGCTCTACTAGAATACTATATAATAATAAAGATGTAAAGTACAAAAGCCCCCCTAAATCCGGAACAGTTCAGCCCGCGCCAGTCGTATGGCTGCACTGTTGCCTAAACCTGAAAACGAAAGGAGCGCTTCACATGAAACTTGTATTTCTTGACAAAAAGACGATCGGTGAAGATATTGATTTTTCACCGTTTCGGAAACTGGGAGACGTTGTGGAATATGATTTCACTCTTCCGGAGGAAGTCCCGGAACGTGCGGCAGATGCAGACGTTCTGATCGTCAACAAGATTCCTGTCAACGAACAGACGATCCACACGGCTTCTCATTTAAAACTGGTCTGTGTGACTGCCACCGGAACCAACAATCTGGACAAAGCTTATCTGGACCGCCGCGGCATTGCCTGGAGAAATGTTGCCGGATACTCCACCGATTCCGTTGCCCAGCATACATTTGCCATGCTGTTTTACTTACTGGAACATCTGCGTTACTATGATGAGTATGTAAAAGACCGCCGCTATCTGAATGATACGATGTTCACACATTTTGCGCGGCATTTTCATCAGATTTCCGGAATGACTTGGGGCATCATCGGACTCGGTGCGATCGGTCGGAAAGTTGCGGATCTTGCAGCAGCCTTCGGTGCAGACGTGCTGTATTATTCCGCTTCCGGACGTGATCCGCAGGACGGCTACCGACAAGTCGATCTTGACACATTGCTGTCACAGTCCGATATTATCTCGGTCCATGCGCCGCTCAATGAATATACTGAAAATCTGTTGGATTCTGCCGCTTTTCAAAAAATGAAATCCAATGCGATCCTGCTGAATCTGGGGCGCGGTCCGATCATCGACGAAACGGCGCTTGCAGACGCATTAAAAAACGGACAGATTGCCGCTGCCGGACTGGATGTGCTTTCAGAAGAACCGATGCGTGCTTCCTCACCTCTTCTTGAGATTTTAGATCATGACAATCTGCTGATCACACCACATATCGGTTGGGCAAGCGTGGAAGCCCGTACACGGCTGATGCAGATCATTGCAGAACAGATCCGTGAGTTTTTTGACTGAATACAGCCGCTTGCATATAAAACTGCCCCCATCCGAACTCTGCAAACACACAGATTCCCGATGGGGGCATTCTATTTCTTATGTTTATTTCTTCTTTCCACGAAGCTGTGCGATCACTGCCGCAATCACAACGAAAACGCTGCCGATTCCGATCAGAACATCTCCCAGATTAAAGGTGATCTTCGACAACTTCTCATGCCTGCATTTCACCGCAGCATAATCGATCACATACCCGCGGATCCAACGGTCAAATGTGTTGCTCCATGCTCCGGCTGTCATCAAAGACAGTCCCCATTTCTTCAAAATACACGCTTTTCTCCTGAGCAATGTGATCAACTGATAAATGGTAAGCAAAACCGCTGCAAACGCCGAACCGTATTTGACAACTTCCTGATGATCCTCCAGAAGATTCATGCACATGCCTTTGTTATAAACTTTTCTCAGAATCAGTTTCCCGCCGCATGCAGTCCGCTCTTCTTTCTGTGTCATGTATCCCTCGATCGTCGATTTCAGCGCAATGTCGATCAATGCCAGACATGCCGTAATGTTGATCAATACAAGAATTCCCATACGTCACCTCAGCTTTATTCTTCTCATACTTTTCTTATCTTTCTCTTATACTTCTCTTACTCTTCTTCTCCCCGAAGTTTTTCTGCTGCCTCTTTTGCTTTTTCCACAGTCTTCTCCGCCGCATTTTCCACGGTAACTGCTGCTTTTTCTGCCAGATCTTCCACTTTATCCGCTGTTCTTCCGCCAAAGTCTTCCACTTTATCCGCTGTTCTTCCGCCAAAGTCTTCCACTTTATCCGTTGCTTTTTTCGCCAGATCATCGACCTTTTCTGCCGCGTTTTCCACTGCGTTCGCCGCCTTTTCCGCCGCTTCTCCCGCTTTCGCTTTCACAGTGTCCGCCGCCTCTTCCGCTTTCGCTCTCATCACGTCCGCATAATCGATCACGTCCGCCTCTGCGTCTTTTGCTTGCCGATTCTCGTCTTCAGCTGTAGCTTCCGCCTCCATCTTCTCACCACAATACGGGCAATATGCCATCTTGTTGGAGATCGTCTTTCCGCAATTTTTACAGGAAAATTCTCCCCGAACTGCTATGATCCGCTTCTCGTAGTCCTCAATGCTCTGTTTTCTGCTCCGGATTGCCTCGCACAGCCCCTCTGCCTCACTGCCTACGAGATTGCCTGCCTCAAAATATTCGTACACCATCCGTCCAAGATCGATCAGATCTTCTTCCGTTCCGCGCTCCAGCGCACGGATCTGACTTTTCAGCTTCTGGATCTCCACTGCCTCGCCTGCTTTATTCGACATGGATTCCGCTGTTTCTCCGATCCGCTTGCTCAAATCTTCCCAAAATGTTCTCATAATTGTTTCTCCTTTCCTGTCTGCTTTTCATCTGAACGTTTTCTTTCTCTTTTTATGTTCTATTATACCCGATTCCAAACCATGTGAAAACGCTTTTGTGCACTTATTTTATTTTTTCACTTTTATTTCATTTTTATTTTAGATTTTAACGATGCCTGGGGCAAAAGGTCATAAACCACATTGTGCTTGCACATAAGTGGTTTTATGCCTTTATGCCCCGCCCCCAAATGAGGGTGCTGCGTGCCGGTGGCACGCGTTAAGCACCGACCGAAACGGAGTGGAGAAGAGAGTGGGGCGTATGCCTCGCGATATCCGAATTTGGGGTAGAATTGTGAGAGTGCATAGCACGAAACAATTCGTCAGGCATCTTTTGATTCAATCTATTTCAAAGATGCACTCATAATCTTACATCCTCCGCTCATAGACTGAAAAAAAGCAGGTTTTGCACTCTCATGATCGATCCATCCATATGCCGGGAGAGAATCCTCTCGGAAGATTTTTATGATTTTATACTAAATGACATAAGAACTCCATTTCTAACAGGGATCACGCAGGAGGATCTCTGCAGTCAGGATGCCGGATTCGGCTATCGCTGTCTCTATCTTTCCCGTCTGCAGTCCGATCCCCTCTCGCTGGATAAATTCACCTATCACTCAATCCCTCTATGCTATACGCCTACAAGTCTGGACACACTCAATCAAGCCGGGATACTTCCGCTGCAGAATTATCCCACATTACAGCTCACCGGAAAAGGGATCCTGATCGGTTTTTTGGACGGCGGCATCGACTATCAAAATCCGATTTTCCGAAATATTGACGGTTCTTCCCGTATTGTCGGTATTTGGGATCAGACCGTGCAGACCGGGACACCGCCCGCCGGGTTTGCTTATGGCTCTGAGTACGATCAGGACACGATCGACCAGGCGCTTAAACTGGATCAGCCTTTCGACCTCGTTCCTACTGTCGACGAGACCGGACACGGTACATTTACCGCAAGTCTTGCCTGCGGCGGCGGTGTACCCGAAGAATCTTTCCTAGGAGCCGCTCCGGACGCTGCCATCGCAGTCGTAAAGCTCAAATCCGCAAAACAATATTTAAAGGATTACTATTTCATACCTGACGGAGTTCCCTGCTATCAGGAAAATGACATTATACTTGGTCTGTATTATCTGGATCAGCTTGCAAAACGGTTGGATCTGCCTCTTGTATACTGTATCACGCTCGGAACAAGCGGCGGCGGCCATCTGGGCGACCGTCCGCTTCCGCTCGTCCTCAACGGATATGGTTCTCTTGCCAACCGCATTCCCGTGATCGGAACCGGAAATGAAGCGGATAAGCGCCATCATTTCTATAACGAAATTCCGGATCAACAGACATCCCAGACTGTCGAGATCCGGGTTGGCGAACAAGTAACCGGATTTACGATGGAACTTTGGACTTCCATTCCCAATATCTTATCGATCGCACTGACTTCCCCGTCCGGCGAAACGACAACGCGGATTCCGATCCGTGTCAACAGCCGGACTGATTTTGAATTTCTCTACGAGCGCACAAAAGTTACGATCGACTACCGTCTGATCGTGGAAAAAGGAACTGCCGAACTCATCTTCTTCCGGTTCGACCAGCCATCGCCCGGAATCTGGAAAATCGAAGTGGAACCGGTACGCATCATCGACGGCCGATACCACCTCTGGCTTCCTGTTTCCGAATTTTTAAGCGGTGAAGTCTATTTTTTGGATTCCAACCCGGACTACACGATCCTCAATCCGGGAAATTCCGCAAGCCCTGTCACAGTCTCTTACTACGATGGAGCCAACGGTGCTGTCGCACTTGCTTCCGGACGCGGGTACAGCCGGAATGACCGGATCGAACCCTCGATCACCGCTCCGGGAATCAACGTCAAAGGAGCGCTTCCCTCCGGACGTTTTGCCGTGCGCTCCGGCGCCAGTATATCCTGCGCCGTCACTGCCGGGGCCGTTGCTCTCTTGTTGGAATGGATTCTAAAGAAAATGGGAACTCCCGGCATCGATGCTTTTCAGATCCAGAGTATTCTGATTCTTGGAGCAGTGCGCGCTCCCGGAAAGGAATTTCCAAACCGTGAGTGGGGATACGGACAATTAAATCTCTTTAATACGTTCAACGAGATCCGGATGCTGTGAATGATAGTTTCCTATCATTAGATAAGATGTCGCACTCTTTTGCTTTCAAATAAATCAAGGCACAGCCATTGGATCAATATCGTTTGACTGTGCCTTGATTTTTTCAAGATTATAAAACAAGAGTCGAATCTAAACCTCTTCATTGTTTAGATTCGGTAATTTTCCTGCTTGTGATGCAAGCTTCTTTTCCTGTGTTTTAACTTTTCTTTCCAATTTTTTTATATCTTCGGAGGGTGGTAAATTTTCAGGCTTAATCCCCCTCTGTCCGAGCATATCTCTTATTGTAGAATTATTTTGCACATGTTCCACAGTAATAGAAGCTTCTCCTTGCAAATCTTTTTCTTCAACATTGTAATTTGTCATTTCAGTTGCCAAATTCTTCGCAGCAATAGTAAGTGTAGGGAGAAAGTCTGCAAGTGGCCTGTTGTCTTTCACGCCAAGTCTACTTTTCATTTCCTGAGTAGAATATCCACCGAACAATGCCCTATCTCCTTTAGAACGAATACGCCCAAATCCTGCATCATCAACACCACGTTCATAAATATTTTGAGATAATTTCTTTTCGGACTCTCTTAATCTTCCTCTGGCCTGTGTTCTTTCTATCAATGAAATGCGTTCTTCTATAAGTTCCTGCTTTCTTGTCTGAACAGCAAAATAACTTTGAGCAAAAGCAATTTCTTCTTTTTTAGGATCGCCATTTTGAGCAATAAGGTAACACGCATACCGAGTAAGCATATAGTCTTTGATTTTTCTTTTTGCACCGCTTCCCAATTCAACCATTTTCGTGACCTCACGAAAATGGTCTAAAATCTCTATTCCAGAGGTCTTACAAGATTCCATTGCCCGACACACCGCTTTGTCAAAATTCTCCCAACGGTTATACCCCAACAATTCCATAAGTTCTCTCGCATACCAAAATTCTACATCTGCTTCCTCATTAACATGCATCATCAAATCATATTTTTGACGAATTTGCTCTATCCTTTTTTTATCCATTTTGTTAACGCGCCTTTCGTCCGGCATTTTCCTAATGTTCTCATTTAACTCAGAAGCGGTACGCTCTGTCCTCTAAGCTGGATCAGCGGTCCGCCGGTACCCTCGATATAAGCCCGTGTGATCGTCACTTCTCCGATATTGTCGTCTTTCGGAATCTCATACATGATATCCAGCATAAATTCCTCGATGATCGCACGCAGCGCTCTCGCTCCGGTATCTTTTTCCATCGCTTTCTCCGCGATCGCTTCCAAAGCTCCCTCGTCAAAGTCCAGCTTCACTTCATCCAGCGCCAACAATTTCTGATACTGCTTCAGAATCGCATTCTTTGGCTCTTTCAGGATCTGGACGAGCATGTCTTTGTCCAGACCTTTCAGAGTAAAGATGATCGGCAGACGACCGATGAACTCCGGGATCATTCCGAATGTCCGCAGATCTTCCACCGTCACTTTGCTCAAAAGATCTTTGTCATTGTCATATTTATCTTTCAGCTCCGCGTTAAATCCCATGGAAGCTTTGTTTGTCAGACGCTCTTTGATGATGCCCTCCAGATCCGGAAATGCTCCGCCGCAAATAAAGAGAATGTTCTTCGTATTGACGGTTGTCAGCGGCACCATGGCATTTTTACTGTTGGCGCCAACCGGCACTTCCACTTCGCTTCCCTCCAGAAGCTTTAACATGCCCTGCTGTACGGACTCTCCGCTCACATCCCGCTGGCTGGAATTTCTCTTCTTCGCGATCTTGTCGATCTCATCGATAAAAATGATTCCCTGCTCGGCGCGCTCCACGTCATTGTCCGCCGCCGCAAGCAGTTTGGAAACAACGCTTTCAATATCGTCTCCTATGTATCCAGCCTCAGTCAGAGAGGTTGCGTCGGTGATCGCAAGCGGCACGTCCAGAAGCTTCGCCAGTGTCTTGACCAGATACGTCTTTCCGCTTCCTGTCGGTCCGATCATCAGCATATTGGATTTCTCGATCTCAATATGATCTGCGTTATCGGACAATACACGTTTATAATGGTTATATACCGCAACTGACATCGCCTTTTTCGCGTATTCCTGACCAACCACATAATCATCCAGCTGTGCTTTGATCTTATGCGGCGCCGGAATGTCTTTCAACGTCAGTTTCTTCACTTTTTTCTCTTCCGTCTGCTTTTTCTTCTTGATCTTCTGCCGCTTCGGAACCGTATTCTCCAGATCCGACAGATTCAAAAACTGGATCCCCGGCATATTTCCCATCATCTTGCTAAAATCGATCGGCGCATTGTTCATCGCGTCAAAACTCTTCTGCATACAGTCCTGACACACTGTAATATTATTCGGCAGCTCGATCATCTTTCCTGCCTTGCTCTCCGGTCTGCGGCAGATAAAGCAGACTTTTTCATATTCCTCCTCTTTCTCATCGTCCGTCTCTTCCGCCGTCACTACTTCCTGTACTTCCTGCTTCTCTTCCTCCGGCAGATCGGCTCCCGTATCCTGAGATTCTTTTTCATCAGAATCAATTATCGTAAAATCATAATCTGACATCTTGATTTCCTCCGTATAAAATCACTTTCCGTTATAGAACAACGTTCTTTTATTATAGCGAAATATTTTCAGATAGTAAAGAGCGTGCCCCCGCCCCTTTCGCGTATATCCTGTTAAATTTTTATGGATCTCATTAAATTTTTCTAAAAAGCCGGACTCCTATGATCTTTATTCTTCCCGCTCCAGCATCTGAAGAAAATCTTCTTCCGACAAGATCGGGATCCCGAGTTCTCTCGCCTTTTTATTTTTCGATGAAGTGGACTGTACATCATTGTTGATCAGATAATTTGTTTTGGACGTCACAGATCCTGTCACCTTTCCGCCCCGCGCTTCGATCACTTCTTTTACTTCCGCCCGATTTGCAAAATGAACCACGCTTCCGGTGATCACGAAATTCATTCCGGCAAATTTCTGTGCGTCTTCTTTCTCCTCTTCCGCCGGGATCTCCACCTCTTTCAGCAGGCGTTCAAACAGATCCCGATGTGTTTGATCGGAAAAATAGTCCACATATGCCTGCGCGATCACGCCGCCGACTCCCGGGATCTCGCTCAATTCTTCCACCGTTGCATGTAAGATCCGCATCGGATCATTTCCCAACGCACGGCAGATCATTTTCGCATTGGCAATACCGATATTGGCGATCCCCAGCGCATATAAAAGCCGCGGCAATGTTGTCACACGCGCGTTCTCCACCCGTTTCACCAGATTTTCGTAAGATTTTTCCCCAAATCCCTCCATCGTCTTGATTGCTTCCTCATGCTGTTCCAGATGGAAAATATCCGTAAAATCCCGGATAAATCCCTGCGCGATAAATTTCTCCAGCGTCGCCTCGGAAAGTCCTTCGATGTTCAGCGCATCCCTGCTTGCAAACAATGCGAATGCTTTCACCTGTTTCGCCTGACATTCCGGATTCGTGCAGTATAAAGTTTTCGTATCGTTTTCCATGGAAATACGGGTCGCGCCGCCGCAGACCGGGCACGTCTCCGGCGCATGACAGGTTCCGCTTCTTGTAAGATTTTCCGCGATCTGGGGAATGATCATATTCGCCTTATAAACCTGAACGGTATCTCCGATCCCCAGTTCCAGTTCTTCCATGATGCTGATATTGTGCACGCTGGCACGACTGACCGTCGTCCCCTCCAGTTCCACCGGCTCAAAAATTGCAACCGGATTGATCAGTCCCGTTCTCGACGGACTCCACTCGATCTCTGTAAGCGTCGTCTCCCGGATCTCATCCGCCCATTTAAACGCAAAAGAGTCCCGCGGGAATTTTGCCGTTGTACCAAGAGACTGTCCGTATGCGATATCGTCGTATGTCAGCACAAGACCGTCCGACGGGAAATCATTTTCCGCAATCTTTTCCGCAAACCACGCCACTTCGGATTCCACCGTATCCGCCGTCACCGGATGATGCTCCACAACGGCGAATCCCTGCTCTGCCAGCCAGTCGAACTGATTCAGCCTGGAATTTTCAAAATCAACATCCTCCGCGCGGACTAAAGAGAACGCAAAAAACTGTACGTTCCGTTTCGCCGTCACTTCGTTGCTCAGCTGACGGACGGAACCGCTGCACAGATTCCGCGGATTTTTATATTTTGCATCCACATCTTCGATCTCTTCGTTGATCCGCTCAAAATCACGGTATCCGATCACTGCTTCCCCGCGGAGGATCAGTTCTCCCTGATAAGAAATGTGGAGAGGAAGATTTTTAAATACTTTCGCATTGTTTGTGATGACCTCTCCTACTTCCCCGTTTCCCCGGGTAACCGCTTTCTCAAGCGTTCCGTTCTTATAAGTCAGAACGATCGTCAGTCCGTCCAGTTTCCATGAGATCACCGCTTTCTGACTCCCCAGGAATTCTTTCAGCCGCCCTACTTCTTTTGTCTTATCCAGAGAAAGCATCGGACGCTCATGCCGCTCTTTCGGCAATTCGCTCAACACTTCATACCCTACATTTACGGTGGGACTGGATCCAAGCGTTGTTCCCAACTCCTGTTCCAGTCCCAGTAATTCATCATATAACCGGTCGTATTCATAGTTGCTCATGATCTCCGTGTCTTCCTGCTCGTAAGCGCGTCTGGCACGGTTCAAAAGTTCTACCAGTTCCAGCATCCGTTGTTTTTTTGTATCTGCCATCTTCTCTCTACTCCCACACGCGTACCGGCTCATTGGAAGACTGACGGATCTGCTCATATAAAAGATTGAGCTCCTCGTCGGTCAGCCGCCGCACTGCGCCTTCTTTTAAATTTCCTAATTCAATGTTCATGATCCGGGTTCTCACCAGATCTTTCACCTGATACCCGAGCGCCTCGCACATCCGGCGGATCTGCCGGTTCAGCCCCTGAGTCAGAATGATCTGGAACGTATATTTTCCGATTTTTTTGATCTTACACGGTCTCGTCACCGTATCAAGGATCGGAACACCGCCTGCCATTTTTTCCAGAAATTCTTTCGTGATCTCTTTATCCACGGTCACTTTATATTCTTTTTCATGCAGATTCCCGGCGCGCATCATTTTGTTGATGATATCTCCATTGTTTGTCATCAGAAGAAGACCGCGGGAATCCTTATCCAGCCGTCCGATGTAAGTGACGCGGACCGGATAATCCAGATACCGCACGATACTGTTGCGCTCCCTCTTTTCCTCTGTACAGACGATCCCCACCGGTTTATTGACCGCAAGGACGATCATTTCATCCTGTCTGGAAACGACTTTTTTCCCGACGCGCACGACCTGCCCCGGCAGGATCCGCATCCCGGTCTCGGCACGTTTTCCGTCCACGCTGACCCGTCCGCTTTCAATCAGACGGTCCGCCTCTCTTCTGGAACAGACCCCGGCTTCACTTAAATATTTATTCAGACGGACGGGTTCTTTTTTCTGCTGAAATTCCTGTTCGATCTTATTGCTCACTGTCCAACACTCCACTAATATTATTGTCTTGAAAAAATGAATTTCCGCTGTATAAAAACATCGTATCGGTAATACGGTATGCATTCATCAGATCCTCGATCGTCCCTGAATAATATCGCGGATCCACCACGACGATCTCACGGAAATACGGCGTCAAAAACGGTACGAAACTATTTGCAAAGGAATCTTTTACAAGCAAAAGTCTTCTCTGGCTTTCCGAAACCGTCTTAATGTCGATCAGCGATGTGTTCCCCCCGAGGAAAACGCCGTACTGATCCCGCGTTTTTAATTTGGAAGAGTCGTAAATAGACGCGGTCTTTTCCTGCTCCTCCACATAATTCACGACCAGACCGCCGTCCTCTTCTTTCGACACATACATATCGATCACTTCCCGCTCGTTCAGGCGGAAACCGCTTGCCGACGCCAAAGTCCCGTTAAAAGTTTTTGATATCGGATAAGATACAAAATTGCTTCCCGCTTCCCCATCGATCTTCAATGTTTCCGCAGCCGCCTGAAATACATAGAAGGCCCCCAGACTTGTCCAGTGCGGATCTGTCTTATAGTATATCTTTTCACCGGCATGCTTATTCAGCACACTTTCCGCGTCGATCCATGTCACGGAGTCTCCCAGTTCCCGTTTCACCTGTGCGATCATCCGGCTCTGATCCGAAACAACAGCAAGAGACGGAAGCGTATCGTCCAGCACAGCCGCCGCATCAGGCACCAGCATCATATAAGTGGGGATCTCATCATTCTGCTCGGCAAACTGACGGATCGCCGTCAGATTTGCTTTCAGCGTCGTCTGATCCGGTACTTCTATCTCTTCCAGAAGCTGTCCCTGCCTTCCAAGCAGCACGCCATTCTCATCTTTGTTACCGCCAAAACGCCCAAGCGTCACTTTTATGTTTCTTAAGAAATCTCTCCCTGCAAACTGATCTGCCAGATAGCTCTCATATTTTTCCATATAATCTCCGGACAATACACTGCTCACGGAAAGTTTCGGTTTTGAAGCGAGCATCCGGTTCTCCTGTTCCGACATTTCATGATCCGGCCAAAATAGATTGATTGCTGCCAATCCCAGAATACAGATGCCGAATCCCACTGCCAAAATACTCTCTGACGGAAATCCTTTGTTATTCTTTCCTTTTCTTGTTCTTCTTTTCTGCATAGCTTCCCCTAAAATCTAAAATACAAAAATGGATGAAAACTTTCTGTCACAAGGAACGCAAGGCTTACAAGGAACATACCGATGTAAACCACACACGCCGCGATCTGTCTGATCCGTCTGCTCTCGTAAGAACCGGTCAAAAGCCGCAGGATATTCATTCCGCGAAGAGACGATCCGATCGCACAGAGCAGGAACAACAGCCAATGGGTCAGCAGAAAATAGAATCCCTGCCGGTCGATCCATGCGCTGGCGCCCGCGCCGAACATCACGCCGAGATAATCCATAGCCGCCCCAAGCGACGGACTGAAGAAAAATACCCAGCCGATCAGTACAAGTACAAACGTATAAATATGCTGTACAAATACCGGAAGTCTTCCGAGCGCTCTTCCCCATACGTATCTTTCCAAAATCAATATCACGCCATAATATAAGCCCCATACGAGGAAGTTCCACTGCGCGCCATGCCACAGTCCGGTGAGCGCCCAGACGATCAGCAGATTCAACAGATGTCTGGATGCCGGACATTTATTTCCTCCCAGCGGAATATAGACATATTCCCGAAACCATGTTCCGAGAGAGATATGCCATCTCCTCCAGAACTCCCCGATATTTTTCGCAATGTACGGATATTGGAAATTCTTTCGGAACTCAAATCCGAACATCTTTCCGAGTCCGATCGCCATATCGGAATATCCGCTGAAATCAAAGTAAATCTGGAACGCAAATGCCAGACACCCTACCCATGCGGTCAAAACCGAAAAACTTCCGATCGAAAGCGCCGTGATCTGCTCGTAGAGAGCGCCGATGGAATCGGCAAGCACTACTTTTTTTGCAAATCCCACGATAAAATACATAACGCCCTGTCCGAATTTCCGCATAGACATGACCCGGTTCAGCAGTTGTGCTTCGATATCCACATAGCGCACGATCGGTCCCGCGATCAGCTGAGGGAACATACTGATGTACAGTGCAAACGGAAGCAGACGTTGCTGCGGTTTTGCATTTCCGCGGTAAATGTCGATCAGATACGATAATTCCTGAAACGTGTAAAAGGAAATCCCGATCGGAAGCGCCAGTTCCCGGTAAGGAATCTCATACGGAAACAAAACGTTCAACGTCTCCATCAGCAATCCGTAATATTTAAAAAATCCGAGGATCAATACGTTCATCACCACTGCAAAAATCAGACTTCGCTTTGCCCGCACCGGATCCGCCCTCTTTTCCCCGATGTCTTTCCCACAGAAAAAATTCAACAGGATCGACAAGATCATCAACACAACATAAACCGGCTCTCCCCATGCATAAAAAAACAGGCTGGCGATCAGAAGCACAAGATTCCTCGTCTTCTGCGGCACAAGATAATAGATCAGTACCGTAACCGGCAAAAATAGAAATAAAAATGTAATACTGCTAAATAGCATCCTCTAATCCTCTTTTCTTCCTGCTTCTCACAGACTTTTTACAAATGCAGTCCGATATTGTTCCGCGTCCGGCGACACTGCCATAAAGACAAACCGCCCGCGCACAAGAACCTGCGCATTCTCCAAAAGCTGCACTTGTTCCGGCGCATAACCATCGAAATCATTTCTCCGCTGTTCGATCCGCCGCTCCACAGCCTCTCGGATCTCCGCCGTCTGCGCTTCATTTTTCGCTTCGATCAAAAGCACTTCTTCTACGGAAATACTCGCATCGGAAGAATACAGCATCGCCCCTTTATAATCTGCGCTGTTCAGTCCGTAATACCGCTTGAGCGCCTGCCCGCTTTGTTTGGACAGACTTCCCGAATCCAGACTTGCCTCCACTCTCCTGGCAACTTCATCAAACGGCTTGCTGCTGCCCCCGGTAAATAGCAGGATCACCGCCACATATCCCAAGATCAAAACCGCGATCACATATTTCATCACTTCCGCAGTCCCAACCGAACGGCTTCGACCTTTTCTTCCCGTTCTGCCTGCGTTATTTGCTTCTGTATATTGTTCCATCTTTATCTCCTTTTGCACGCAGTCTGCCCTATAATGCGGCAAATTCCGCCATTCTTCTCGCCCAGACCGGATAGAAATCCGCCTTAAAATGCATCCCGTCCGCTTCATAATATCGATCCGTCACCAGTTCTGTGTTGTCCACATATGCAATCTGCAGCTTATCGCACATTGCCCGAAGCGCTTCATTATATTCCGCAATGTGTTCAAATAGCGGTTCTTCCTCCACTCTCCACTTCTGCACCGGGAAAATAGAATTGATAAAAATCTTCGTCTCCGGCAGCTTTTTCTGAATCTTTTCGATCAGAGCCTTGTACTGCTCGATATACGCTTTTTCGTCTCCTTTGGTCGCCAGAATGTCATTCGCCCCGAACGTCAAAAAGACGACCTGCGGATTTACTTTTACAAGCTGCTCCACCTGCTCGTCCAACTCATCCAGTTCTACGCCGATCTTGGAGATAACGCTGGAAGTATTCAGCACGTCAAACTCTGCAAATCCCTCCGAAATCGAATCTCCCATCACGACTGTACTGCCGAAAATCTCCTTCAGGCTTCTCGTATCTTCCTGCCCCTGGGAATCTTTGGCTTCCAACTGACCGATCTTTGTCTCGATCGCCGTCACATCGGCAGATTCCGCCTGCTCGATGATCTTTAATCCCTCCGAGACATCTGTTTTCTTCTTTTTCATCCCGCTGACGCCCTCCGCGATCATGATCGCGGCGATCAGAACAACCGCAAGCGCGATTCCTCCGATCACCAGCGTCCGTTTATTGATTTCTTTTTTCTCTATCTTCACAATAATACCTTTCTAATTTACCGAATACCGATGCTAACATCATTGTACAAGGGGAATTTTCCCCTTGTACATCGATGCTAAGACGTGTTTTGACCACAGCATCATTTATATGATATAATAATACTGATTTCGCGCTTAAAAGTCAATCTTTAGGAGGATAGTTGAATGATCGCCTTAAAATTACCGAACAACAAACAATTTATGTCCCACCTTTTACTTTCCGAAACCTTTGACCACTTTCTTGTCATTGACGGGGAGATCACGACATTTAACACATTTACGATCAACGGATTCTTGCAGAAAGAATTTTACCCTCCGGAAGAACGGGATACGCTTCCCGAATATTCCTATTGGAAGCAGCTCCGTGAACTTTGCTTTACAATGATCCGCGGGAAGCAGACACCGCTTGGCTTCAAATTCGTATTCAGCCTTGCGCCCCATAATATCGAAAAATTATTAATCCAAAAACAACTGGATTTCCGCCCGGAAGACGTTCAGGGACTTTACTTAAACATCCGCTTCAATCAAGACGGGCTTTTCTGTATCACTGGAACTTCTTTAAAAACATTTTCCATGGACAAATCTTTAGAGCAGGCATGGGATGAGATGGTTCAGAAATTTTTCACAAAAAAACAGATCGACTGGGAACTGTGCTGACGATATGCTGACGATTCCAATTTCCGTCAAGAAAAAGAACGCCCCGACGCCCCGCAGAGACCTCTTCTGCATGAGCGCCGAAGCGTTCTTTTTTATTTCTATAAATGAGCAAATTTAAAAAATTGCACAAAACTACACTGCGAATTTCATAAATGAATCAAAATCATTACTTTCC
>NZ_JADMSO010000018.1 GCF_015560805.1 Mediterraneibacter glycyrrhizinilyticus
AATGGTAATTTCAGCTGACGAGCTGTATAATTATCATTGGTATTTTGATTTAGTAGCATAATTCATTATACCAAAAATCGCCCAGACCGTAAGGTCTGAGCGATTTTCTATTAGGGGAGTTTTTTTACAGCCCCTTTATCGTATAGTGCATGGAATCTTCGGCTGTTACATTTCTTGGCTGTCAGATATAGTTTGTTTTGAAGTTGTCGAACTTTTTCTTTGGAGTTGTTAGTCTTCATGACATTCTCTCACTCTTCCCCTCTCTACAAACATGAATGAAGTAAGGAGCCTTCCCATAAACTGCGTTTTCTTGCACAATCATTATCGGTACTATGTTCCTCTCCGACTCCCTCCCATCAGAAATGCGATTTCGCCAAGCTTATACGCTTTCTCTTTACCTTTCGGTGATGGGTAGGGTCTCTCCAGTTCCGAACCACACTTTCCATACATACCGTTTCCTATATACCGAGAGATTCTTCCGTGCTGCTTTCCAGTTTCTTCACACGTTCCATGGTTTTCGCCTATATACACAAGACTCAACTTCTCTTTACTCTCTTTCGAGACCTTTTTAACGATACGGCAGAATTCACTTTATGTTACGGTCTGCATGTTTGCTCGCTCCTCTTATCAAGGTTACTTTATCCACTCGCTTAGCACCCTGTATTACTACAACGCACCGAGTTTAGCTACACGGCTCACTGGCGATTACCGTGACCGGACTTGCACCGGCAAGTGTGGTCCAGCTTCGCTGGACACACTATACAAAAAAGGGGAAAGCACCTATTTTGATGTTTTCCCCAAAAACTTCCATTCTTCCACTTTTCTTGCCGAATACCGGATTTTTAATCCTTTCCTTACGCCAGTTCCCGGAACAGTCCTTTCACCGCCGGATAGATCTTTCTGAATTTCTGATACCGTTCCTCATATTTTGCCGCCAGCTCTGCATCCGGCTCCACGGTATCCACAACTTTTACCAATTTCTGTGCCGCTTCTTCCACAGACGCAAATTCACCGCAGCCGACCGCCGCAAGAATCGCGCCGCCGTATCCCGGTCCCTCCTCGCTTTCGATCACATCTACTTTCAGATTCATCACATTTGCGATGATCTTTTTCCAAAGCGGACTCTTCGCGCCGCCGCCGCAGATCTTCGTGCGCTCGATCCGGATACCGAGACTTTTCGCCACTTCCAGCGAATCGCGAAGTCCGAATGCCACGCCCTCCAGCACTGCCTGCGTCATCTCCTCCCTTGTCGTATCCATCGACATTCCGATAAATGCCGCGCGCGCTTTCGGATCGTTGTGCGGAGAACGCTCTCCCATCAGATACGGCAGATAGAATACGTTATTCTCGCCGAGTTTCGTGATCGCTTCCTGCTCTTTGGAATACTCCGCCGTCTTCAAAATCTCATCCATCCACCATTTGTTGCAGGAAGCCGCGCTCAGCATACATCCCATCAGATGATAATATCCGTCCGCATGGTCAAACGAATGAAGCGCATTGTGTTCATCCACACCGAACGTTTTGCTGGAAATAAAAATCGTACCGGACGTTCCGAGTGAAATGTTGCACATTCCGTCCCCGACGGTTCCTGTTCCGACTGCCGCCGCCGCATTGTCTCCGGCGCCCGCAACTACTTTGACATTCTCCGAAAGCCCCAATTCTGCCGCGATCTCCGGCTTTAATGTTCCGACAACTTCATAACTCTCATATAATTTCGGAAGCTGCTCTTCTGTCACTGAACAGATTTCCATCATCTCTTTTGACCAGCATTTATTTTTCACATCCAAAAGCAGCATGCCGGACGCATCCGAATAATCGGTGCAGTGTACGCCGCTTAAGCGGTATGCCAGATAATCTTTCGGAAGCATGATCTTTGCGATCCGCGCAAAATTTTCCGGCTCATTTTCTTTCATCCATAGGATCTTCGGCGCTGTAAATCCTGCAAATGCAATATTTGCCGTGTACTCTGACAATTTTTCTTTCCCGATCACCTGATTCAGATAATCGGTCTCTTTCTCGGTTCTTCCGTCGTTCCAGAGAATTGCCGGGCGGATCACCTCGTCATTTTTATCCAATGCGACAAGCCCGTGCATCTGTCCGCCGAAACTGATTCCGGCTACTTGACTTTTATCACACTCCGCCGTCAATTCCCGGATTCCCTCCATAGACTGTGTAAACCAGTCTTTCGGATCCTGCTCCGACCATCCCGGATGCGGAAAATACAGCGGATATTCTTTTGACACGATTTTGTGGATCTTTCCGTTCTCGTCCATCAACAGCAGTTTTACCGCAGAAGTTCCGAGATCAACACCAATATACAACATAACGTTTCCCTCCTTGTTTTTATTGAAAAGGGACAGCTCTCTCAAAAAGAGGGAACCGTCCCCTTGGGATTATCCTGATGATTTATGTCCTTTAAAATTTTCTTATTTCCACGGATTCTCCGTCGGATAACGTACGCCTGCCGGCTGGTTATATCCGATCTCCTCAACCGGAACGCCGATGTATTTGAATACTTCAAACAATGCTTTTCCATGGTTGCCAAATGCCACTGCACCGTGATGCGGATAGTTGCCCTCGATCAATACATGACGGTAGAATCTTCCCATCTCCGGAATTGCAAATACACCGATGGATCCGAAAGAGCGTGTCGCTACCGGAAGCACTTCTCCCTGTGCGATGTATGCGCGCAGTTTGCAGTCTGCTGTGCTCTGCAGACGGAAGAATGTGATATCTCCAGGTGCGATGTCACCCTCAAGTGTTCCCTGTGTCACTTCTTCCGGAAGAGATCTCGCCATGATCAGCTGATATCTCATCTCACAGAATGAAAGCTTGCTGGACGCTGTATTTCCGCAGTGGAATCCCATAAATGTATCTTTGTGTGTATATGGGAATTTGCCCTCGATCTCTTCTTTGTACATATCTGCCGGAACGTTGTTGTTGATGTCAAGCAGCGTCACTGCATCCTGGCTGACTACGGTTCCGATAAACTCGCTCAACGCTCCGTAAATGTCTACCTCGCAGGATACCGGAATGCCCTGTGCGGTCAGACGGCTGTTCACATAACACGGAACAAATCCGAACTGTGTCTGGAATGCCGGCCAGCATTTTCCTGCGATCGCAACATATTTGCGGTATCCTCTGTGCTCCTCTACCCAGTCTTTTAAGGTCAGTTCGTACTGCGCCAGTTTTGCGAGGATCTCCGGTTTCTTATTTCCTGCACCAAGTTCTTCTTCCATCTCTTTCACCACTGCCGGGATTCTTTCGTCTCCTGCATGTTTGTTGAATGCCTCAAACAGATCCAGCTCGGAGTTCTCTTCAATCTCGACGCCCAAATTGTAGAGCTGCTGGATCGGTGCGTTACATGCGAGGAAGTTCAACGGACGCGGTCCGAAGCTGATGATCTTTAAGCTGTTCAATCCGATGACTGCACGGGCGATCGGACGGAATTCCGCGATCATATCCGCACATTCCTCTGCGGTTCCGATCGGATATTCCGGAATATATGCTTTTACATTTCTCAGTTTCAGGTTGTAGCTTGCGTTGAGCATACCACAGTATGCGTCTCCTCTTCCCTGAACAAGGTTGTCGCCTCTTTCTTCCGCTGCCGCAACGAACATCTTCGGCCCGTCAAAATGCTTTGCAAGCAGTGTCTCGGAAATCTCCGGTCCGAAGTTTCCAAGATATACAACAAGCGCGTTACATCCTGCTTTCTTGATATCCTCAAGAGCCTGTACCATGTGGATCTCGCTCTCTACGATACAGATCGGACATTCGTAAATATCCGCGTCTCCGTATTTTTCTTTGTATGCTTTCATCAGAGCTTCTCTTCTGCTTACAGACAGACTCTCCGGAAAACAATCTCTGCTCACTGCAACAACTCCGATTTTCAATTCTGGCATGTTATTCATTGTAATACTTCCTTTCTTTGCTTTCTTGACTTTCTTTGCTTTCTTGACTTTCTTTGTTTTATCTTTGCGTCTTTCTTCACCTTACCCGTTTTCTCTCGGCTCAGATCTCGATATTCTCGCCTTTCAATCCGCAAAACGCACCGTCAATCCCGGCTTCCTCATGGGCGATCAGCCATTTATTCTTTGCGGTAATCAGACGTTCTTCACCGTCCTCCCCTGCCGGGAATGTCAGATCGGTGTTTGTTCCCGCCGGAAGTACGACTACGCAGCGAAATCCGCTCTCGCCCTCCGCTGTACACGGCGCATAGTGCAGCGTCGTCGCATATACTTCGATCACCGTTCCCGCCGGAACGAGGAACGCCTCCACAAGCGAAGTGTCATATGTATAGTCCGCCTGAATATCCTGCTCTGCTCCCAGCAAAAGCACAAGATCATTCACTGCGATATTGATCTCCGAAGAACGGTGATATTCCAGCGCATTCAGCTTCTTGTTGTCTCCGTTGCAATACCCGATCTGGATCGGCAGTCCTCCAAACGCACGGTTCTTCATCTCCTCCGCGTCCGGCAGCGCCTCCATCTCTTCAACTGACGGAACATATACAACCTCTTTTGTGAGTGGTGTGTGTTCCATTTCTTTTAAGATACCGGCTACATGATATCCGTTCAGAACTTTTCCGTATTTTTTGAATGATTCGTCATTCACATTTTGGATCTTCATCAAAGTCCTCCTTTCCGATTTCCCTGTATGCCAATATCATAGCAAGATTTTTTGTGAAACTCGACCATTTATTTATCTAAAACATGGCACTTTTTTGTCCTTTTTTATGTTACAATAAAGCAAGAAATACAAAACCAGATAATATAAAGAGTAATCATTAAGAAACATCATTCAGGAGGTCACCATGCAGTACAGTCATGAACTGATCATGCCAAATAAAGATCTGCCGTTTAAAATGTTCCTTTTCGAGGGAAAGGACGGCAACTATTTTCGGGACAAGCACTGGCACCGTTCGATCGAGATCTTCGCAGTGCTTGACGGAGGACTCGTTTTTCATATCGGAGACCGTACTTATCCGCTCTCCCGCGGTGAATTTATTCTTGTCAATTCCAACGAGATCCACTCCGTCGATTCGCCAAAACCGAACCGCACCGTTGTACTTCAAATACCGCTGAAAACATTTGAAGAATATTTTACCGGCGATCAATTTATCTTATTTTCGCACGACCCGAAAATACAGGATGAACAGGTCATGGCGCTGATCCGCGAAATGTACGACGCGTACACCGGAAAAGACTGTGGCTACGAAATGAAAGTGAAGAGTCAGTATTATATGCTACTCTATCTTCTTGTCACAAAATACCGGGAACTCGATGTCAGCCGTGACGCTGTAAAGCGCAGCAAAAAACTGACGAAATTGTCCGCAATCACGAACTACATCAAAGAAAATTATACCGAAGACCTCTCTCTTGAAACGCTCGCGGAGATCTTCGGCTATTCTCCCGCCTACCTTTCCCGAATGTTCCAGAAATACGCCGGAATCAACTACAAGTCCTATTTACAGGGAATCCGTCTGGAATATGCCTACCGGGAACTGCTCGAAACCAACCACACGATCAGCGATACCGCTTTGAACAACGGCTTTCCGAACAGTAAAGCATTTTCCAAAGCATTTACAGAAAAATACGGACGGCTCCCAAGTGAATTCCGGCGGGAGCAGAAAAAACGATTCTGAAAATACAAAGCCCCTTGAGATGCAAAAAACATCATCTCAAAGGGCTTTCTTTTTCATTTTTCTGTAAAATGCAAACACCCCCGGAACGCTGTACTTCCAACGTTCCGGGGGTGTCTAAGACGAGGCGCAGACCGGATTTGAACCGGTGAATCAGGGTGTTGCAGACCCACGCCTTACCACTTGGCTACTGCGCCTTATAACACTTATTCATAAGTGTCAGTGACTCCAACGGGAATCGAACCCGTGTTACCGCCGTGAAAGGGCGATGTCTTAACCGCTTGACCATGGAGCCATTATCGGTCAACCGCTAAGCAGTGACCGATAATTATATTAACACATCTACATGTAGATTGCAAGTGTTTTTTCATTTTTTTACAATGAATCTCTTTTCTGCTTCTAATCCACGGACATATTATCCTGATATTTCTTAAAAATGTGCCTCAGCATGATCACTGCGCAAATACTCAGTACCAGTTCCGCTCCTGCCTGTGCGTATGCCAGTCCGTAAAGCGGAAACAGATAATTCAGCAAAAACAGCAGCGGGATTTCCAATATGACTTTCCGCATGATCGCAAAGATCAGCGCATATTTGCCAAATCCCAATGCCTGAAATACACCCACAGATAAGAAGTCCACACACAGGAATACAAATCCCAGACTGAACCCTCTCAAAAATGCCGCTCCATAGGAAACGATCGCCTCATTATCCATAAACGCACGGACGATCCCACCGGCGCCGATGTTGTAAAGAACGGTCATCGCCGCAAGGATCGGAAGCATGATCTTCATCGCAAACAAGATCGTGTCTTTCATTCTCCGCCGGTTTCCGGAAGAAAATGTATAGCTGACCAGCGGCATGATCCCCTGTGAAAATCCAAGCGTGATCTGCATCGGAACCATATAAATCTTATAAGAGATTCCCATCGACGCCACCGCATCCGCACCGTAAACAGAAGTAAAATTGTTCAGGATCGTCATTCCGGTCACGTTCAGAAGATTCTGGATCGACGCCGGGATTCCGACACTGCATATCTCGGCTGCGATCGCTTTCTTAAAGCGGAACCGCTTCGGGTTCACACAGACAAATGTTTTCCCCCTTTTTACATACAGCAGAACGAAGAAATAAAGACACGCCGCACAATTGGAAATAAAAGTAGCGCATCCGGCGCCTGCCGCCCCCATATCCAATCCCCAAGGCAAAATAAAAATGGGATCCAGTATAATATTGAGGATACAGCCGCTCATCGTTCCGATACTCGCATGAAGTGAAGCGCCCTCCGACCGGACCAGATATGCCATGACCACATTTACGATCGCCGGAGCTGCTCCTAATGATACTGTCCAGAACATATACCCCTGTGTGGCGGCTCTCGTCGTCTCATCCGCACCGATCAGCGTAAGAAGCGGACTGCCGAATACCGTGCAGAGAATCCCGAAGATAATACCGCTGACCAAAGCGCAGTAAAATCCAAATGCCGAGCTCTCCTCCACCGTATTGTAATCTTTTCGTCCCATCGCACGGCTCATCATGCTGGATGTGCCGACGCCGAACAGATTATTGACCGCATTGAACGCCAGCAGCACCGGAGCTGCCAGCGCAACTGCCGCATTTTGTACCGGGTCGTTGAGCATTCCTACAAAATAAGTGTCCGCCATATTATAAAGTACCATGACAAGAGAACTAAACACCATCGGAATACTCAGTTGGGCAACCGCCTTTGGAATCGGCATACTTTCAAATAATTGGATCTTCTGATTTTGTTCCATAAAATAACTACTCCTTTTTCTTCCCCTTTCCCGCCGATACTATTCCTGACAATTCATCTGCATGGACAATACTTTTCCGTCCGGGTCAAAGTTGATCTGACAGCTGCGGAAGAAATGTTCTGCATCATGCCATGTATACATACTGACAGACTCATTTTCAAATACGTCCTCACATTCCCCGTATTTTTTCAGCACATCTTCTTTCAGACTTCCGATCTGTACGCCGCCCGGAAACTGTACCGTCAGCCCTCCGGCTTCCAGCGCCTTTGTATCCACGGAAATACTTCCGATCAGACATTGACTGACCGGCAGAGCTTCCGCCGACGGATTGACTAATGTAACTTTCAGTCGGTTTCCCGCCGTATCATTGTAATATCCCGTTATATATTCTCCGATCTCCACGGTCTGATCTTCCGCTGTCACAGACTGATCCATCTTAAGTCCCGCGGCTTCCAGATCTGCCGCCGCACACGGCAATGTTACCACCGCGTCATTGAGCTGAACCGTATAACTGTCCCAGCTTTCACCAAGCGCTTCGGACTTCGATGCCGCATCCATTTCACCGACGTCTTCCGCCGTAAACTGATCGATCCCGGTCACGACCGGTCCGTTTTTTACCTGTGTACGGACTTCCTCCGGAACCTGCACCTTTTCCGCCGTATTATATTCCAGGATCGTCAGATCCATATAATAAGTATTGATCTCATTTTCCCCAAAACCAAGCGTCTCTGCAGCACTTTCTTTCAGATCCACAAAGATTCTGGCCGGAAGCAGTTCCTCCTGATAAACCAAAATCTCGCATGGGAACCGCATCTGCTCCAACGCCCCCTCTGTCAGTCTTCCGCCTAACCCGAGTGAATTGAGCATCTTCGCATCCGCCGCGCCCTCAAGAACGTCTCCTGCGACAGCTCCGGTCAGCTTATAGCAGGCTTTTCCGTTTACCTCCGCAGTTTCCTCTTCCAGCGTCAGCGATCCCGCTTCCTCGGCAAATTCTTCTGCGATCTCTTCCGCAATCTCCGGACTCAATTCGATCTCCGCATCCTCCGCCGGACTGCGCGACCATGTATTCTGCATATTGGTATAAGACACCGTCTCATCCTTTTCTTCGGTCTGGTAAATCTCCGTGTCCAGCGTATAGCCTCCGCCCTGTACGTTCACTTCGATCTGCCCTTTTGCATGGACCGCCTCCGACTTCCGATCCGTTTCCATATCCAGATCCATTTTTACACCGGATGCCGATCCCGCATTCCCGGTTTCCGCCTCCAAGATCAGATTACATTTCATCGACTTCACAAATTCGCTCTCTTTTTCCATCATCTGCAGAAGCGTCTCCGCTGTCTTTGGGTCCTGTTCTCCCGCGCATCCCGTAAATACTGCTGTCATCACAAACACGCCGATCCCCAGTACGATCCGACGACATTTTTTTATTTTCCGATCCAAAAAATCACTTCCCTCTTTTTTCAAACACTGTTGTTAGCGTCGATGTACAAGGGAAAACACGCCTGCTTGTACACCGACGCTACTTCTTTATTATAGACTGCCTTTACATCGTTGCACAAGAAAGAATTTTATCTGCTTCCTTCCTGCTCCGTCTTCCGGTAAGAAACCAGCAGATCCACCATCCGGTCATAACTCTTTACCCCGTCGCTCTGCCCGTTCACTTTCAGGTAAGTATCATTGATCTGATTGGCGACCTCCGACACTTTCCCCTCATACGAATCCCAGAACCGGCTGTTTGCTTCCAGATCCGGCTCCACGCTCTGATCCAGACCGGAACGTACTTCCTGCCAGACCTCATGATCCGCGCGATACAGCGCATTGGTGCTGTAAATCCATGCCATCAGATATCCGCTGTACTGAAAATCGATCCTCTCTGCATGCTCGCATGCCAGAAACGCGATAAAATTCGCTTCCTGTTCCTGCATAAATCCACGCAGATGCGACAGTTCGTGACATGCAGTGAACGGAATGTTATAAGACTGCATATCTCCGTTATAATTTGCCTCGACCGTAAACGGCGCATAGATCCCCGTCAGACTCTGATAGGAAAGGATTTCCGAAACGATCAGCTTTTTCGGACGCGGATAAAATCCCTGTAAAGATTCATACTTTGCGGAAAGCGCCTCCATCGCCCGCACTGCATCCGTCTCCTCCGGCGCATCCAGTCTCATTTCTCCGTCTGCAAATCCCGGTATCTTCGCCGCACAAAAAAGCAGGATTCCGGAAACCAGAAGCAACACACACGAAAGATACGGCAGAAAATAAGAAATCTTTTTCCGTCTTTGTCCCTGTTTTTCTTTCATCTCCCAGCCCCCTGTTCCGCCTGAAGATCGATCTGCCGCGTACAGATCCGATCCAGCAGTTCCCGGTCATGGCTGACTGCCAGTAGCCCGATCCCACGACGCCGGATCTCATCCATCAGAAAATGCCAGATCTCACTCTGTGTCACAAGATCCAGCATTGTCGTGATCTCGTCCGCAAGCAGAAAACGGGTGCGCTTCCCAAGCGCCCGCGCAATGCAGAAACGCTGCAGTTCTCCGCCGGAAAGTTCCTGCGGATACCGTCCCATCCATTCTTCTCGTATCCCCAATGCATCCAGCACACGAAGTTCCACCTCATCGCCCTCCGCGATCATATTCCGCATCCGCATTTTCGGATCCACTGCCAGCTCCGGCTGCTGCCAGATCATCTGCACCGGACAATATCCGCGATACGAAGCAAGCGGCTTTCCATCCAGAAGAATCTCTCCGGCGGACGGTTTCAAATATCCCGCCAGCAAACGGCACAACGTAGTCTTTCCAAATCCACTCGGTGCTGCTGCGCCAACCAGTTCTCCGCTCTCAAGCGTCAAATCGAAACGGGATAAAATTTCCCTCGTCGTTCTGTTTCTTTTCGTTCGTTTGCTCTCATTTCCCGGAAATCCGATCTCATTCATCCCGGACATATCATACGAAAAACAAAGCGCTTTTGCTTCCAGTTTCATCTTCATCTCTCCTCATCATTTGCACCACGAGCCGATACAGACCAATGAGACGGCATCGCCCTCCAAAGTGCCTTTGTGTAAGGATGACGCAGTGTTTCTTCCGCCTGAAAATCCGCAGGAAACGCCTCTTCCGCCACACGCCCCTCATGCATCACCAAAATACGGTCTGCCGTCTCGACCGCCAGTTCCAGATCATGGGTGATCACAAGCACGCTGCTCCCCATCTCCGCCAGTTCCCGAAAATGTCCCATGACCATCTTGGCTGTCTTCTTTTCCAGTCCCGGTGTCGGCTCGTCCGCGATCATCAGCTTCGGTTCTTCGATCGTCGCCGCCGCGATCAACACCCTCCTGCTCATTCCTCCTGACAGCTCAAACGGATACAGCGCCGCCGCATCCTCCTTTAAATGATAACGTTGAAAAATTTCTTTCAGCTTTGCTTTTTTCTGTGGATCCCGGCTTCCCTTTAATATCTGTGCGCCCGATTTCATCAGCGGATCCAAATAAGACGCCCCCTGCGGAACCAGTAAAATTTCGCTTCCGCGCAGTTGTTCGATCTGTTCTTTCTCCAGCAGTCTTCCACGATAAAAAATCTCCCCATCCATCGAAGCATTATAAGGAAGAAGCCCCATCACGGCATGTGCCAGCAGACTTTTTCCCGACCCGCTCGCACCGACAAGGGCGGTCACTTCTCCGGCATATGTGGAAAAAGACAGCCCACATACATTTTCGATCGTCCGCCGCTGTAGCCCGCGGGTATACTGCGTAAAAGAAATATGTAGTTCTTTCAACTCCAAGATTTTCTCACTCTGCATCTTTTTCCTCCCCTTAATCATGCACGTCCTTAATCATGCACGCTGCCCGGATCCGTCAGTTTCCGCAGATTCTGTCCGACCGCATAAAACAGTCCGGTCACGATCGTCAAAAATACCCCCGGGAACACCGCAAGCCACCACTGCCCTCCGAGCAGATACCGCATGGATTCCGCCAGAATATTTCCAACCGCCGGCTGGTTCGACGGCAAGCCAAATCCAAGGAATGTCACACTGGATTCATGCAGCACCGCGTGCGGAAACAGGAGAACCGTCCCGACAAGAAACTGCGGCAGCACATGTGGGATCACATGACGCCGGATCAGATGCCATTTACTTTTCCCCAATTTCTCGGCAACCTGAATGTACGGACTTTCCCGCAATTGGATCACCTCCGCCCGGATAACACGGGTCAGCGCCGGCCAGTGCGTCAGAGCGATCCCCACAGCCACCCCGAAAAATCCTCTTCCCAATGCCACGGTGACCAAGATCAAAAGCAGGATATGCGGGATCCCCAGCACAAGATCGATCAAAAAGGATATCACAGCATCCACTTTCTTTCCAAGGACTGCAGCCGCGATCCCCAATATCAGTGCGATCCCGGCGCTCACAGCCGCAGAAACGATCCCAAGCCCGATACTGAGCGCAAGTCCCCGTAGCGTCCTTGCAAACATATCTCTCCCCATCCAGTCTGTGCCAAATGGATGTGCAAGACACGGCGCGATATTTTTCGCGGTAAAATCAGTCGCCACCGCCACATCCGCAAAGTAAATCCCTCCGATTCCGACCGCAAGCAAAAAGAACATCGCGCCAACCAGCCCGATCAGACTCCGTTCTCTCATCGTCATCTCTGTGCGCCTCCTTTCCGGATACGCGGATCAACCAGCCCATACAAGATATCCGCGGTCAGATTTCCTGCCGCCGCCAGCGCCGCGCAGATCAGCGTCACAGCCATCAAAAGCGGCATATCGCTTCCAAGTCCTGCCTGCACTGCCGCCTGTCCCAATCCCGGATAAGAAAAAACCTGTTCCACCAGCACCGAACCGCCGATCAGCTCCCCGATGGAAGCCGCCTGTAATGTGATCGCCGGGAGCAGGATATTGCGCAGTCCGTGCCGCCAAAACAAACGAAACCCACGCTCCCCTCCCGCACGGGCAAACAGCATATAATCGCTGTCCATTACCTCGATCATTTTTTCTCTCGTGTGCAACGTAATATTCGCGGTTCCGGTCAGACTCAACGTCAGCGCCGGAAGCACAAAATGTGAAATCCGCTCCGCCAGAGACACTTCGGACGCCGCAACACCGATCGGTACGCTCATCCCGATCGGGAACCATCCAAGCCAGACTCCGAAGACGATCAAAAGCAGCATAGCGACCCAGAATGCCGGAGTGTCCGAGATCAACAGGCTGTACCCGCGGATCAGCCGGTCGCACCACTTTCCACGCCGCATCCCTGCCACCGCGCCGAGCATTACGCCGAGAAGTCCCGACAATGCCCACGCAAAAAGCAGCAGCGGCAGCGAGTTTGCCAGCCGTACCGCGATCACCTGACTGACCGGCTGCCGATATAAAAGAGACGTTCCCATATCCCCTTTCAGAAAATCTGTGATCCATGCAAGGTACTGCTGAACCGGAGAGGCATTCGTCCCCCAGTATGTTTCCAGTTTTTCAATCTGCTCGGCGCTCATACTGCCAAGCGCAGTCTGTCCCACATTTGCCTGAAGAGGATCCACCGGCGAACATTTCATCAATGCAAATGCGGCGATGCTCGTACAAAAAAGAAGCAGCAAAAACCGTATGCACTTTTTCCCGATACGAATCCATGTATCTCTCACAGCGATCCTCCTTCATTTCTTCTATTTCTTATGTGTTTTCCACATTCACTGCTTTTTTCAGATCAGTTTTCCACATTCCATGACCACTGATCCACATTATTCACGATCGACCACCCATGTCCGTGTGGATGGATCTTCTGCTCCGCAACCTGCAGTCCGTCCCGCACAAAATACAGATGATCGATGTTGCAAAGCCAGATCCACGGAATATCTCCCTCCTGCGTAATTCCGGTCGTACCATCCCACTGTGCTTTTTTCCATAATTCATAAGATTCCGTCTCCGAAGATGCGGCAAGCGCCTGATCCATATACGAATCTACCGATGCATTTGCATAAGGAGAGTACTGTGCCGTCTTTGCATCTCCCATCGTATGGTAAATGTTGTAAAGTTCCATCGGCGTATGCGCTCCCCAGCCCCATATCATCGGATCCGACTGCGCCCGGTCATACGCGGTATCCCAGCCGACTCCCTCAACCGTCACTTCAATGCCGAGTTTGGCAAGCTGATTCGCTGTGTCCTCCGCAAGCGCCTGCCTGACAGAATCTCCGTTATTAAACAATAATGTGAACGCTGCTTTCTCTCCGTCTTTCCTCCGGATCCCGTCTTCAGCCATTTTCCATCCGGCTTCGTCCAGAAGCTGTTCCGCCTGTTCCGAATCATAAGAAACGGCGCTCTTTTCATTATACCACGGCATCTGATCGCAGACACTGTACGCCTCAGTTCCGTATCCATTCAGTACATGCTCGATCATTTCCTCCCGGTCGATTCCGATGTTGATCGCGCGGCGCACGTTTACATCCGCGGTAAATGCATTTCCATACACAATACCGTCACGCGTCTCTTCCTCACTGCACGGCAGATTAAATCCGCGGTTATCCACCGTATGAACTGCCATCAGATGATATCCCTCGATTTCCTGATCGCTGTACGAAGCTGCCGTGTGCGCTACATCTGCCTGACCTGCCAGCACTGCCGCAAGCGCCGCATCCTCCTCCATGAACAACACCGTCACGGTTTCCATTTTCGGAGCCTCCCCGTAATAGTCCGGATTTGCCTCAAAAATCATCTGCTGTCCTCTATCCCATTGTTTCAGCTGATATCTTCCCGAGCCAATCGGATTCTGCCCGTAATTTTCGTCGTATGCATGCTTGGGCATGATCCCCACGACCGCCATCGTATACGGCCAGATCGAGTATGGTTTTGTCATGGAAAATTCCACCGTTGTCTCGTCCAGCGCTCTCGCTTCTTTCAGCATCGTAAAGTCTGCCACAGTGCTTTCATCCCGGCAATGATTGTATGTAAACGCCACATCTTCCGCGGTCAGTTTTTCCCCATCTGTAAACGTCACGTCATCCCGGATCGTCACCGTCCACGTCAGACCGTCCTCGCTGACTTTATAATCGACAGCAAGATCTTTTCCGATCTGCAAGTCTTTTGTTGTAGTCGTCAATGTGCTCTGGATCAGCGGTTCATGGGTATGTTCCCCGGCACCCCAGCCATATGCCGGATCGAATCCCGCCTCCGGCTCCGACGTCTTCGGCATCGTCACGACCACTGAATCTTTGCTTTCCCCTGTCAAATGTTCCTGTCCTGTCTTCTCCGATACTGCGTCCTTTTTTCCGCAGCCTGCCGCCAGACTTCCGGTCATCCCGATCAAACAGACCGCCGCCAAACCTGCCAGCACAGCCCTCTTCTTTCTCATCTTCATTTTCTCTCCTGTAAGTTCAAACTATCTCAGAATACAATAAAACCCGGTACAAACTGTACCGGGTAAAGTGGAGAATACGAGATTCGAACTCGTGACCTCCTGCTTGCAAGGCAGGCGCTCTCCCAACTGAGCTAATCCCCCATATCCATTCTATATTGCTTCATCGAACTTTTATAAAATAGCATATTCCAAACGTTCTGTCAACTGTTTTGAAGTGATTTCGTTGTTTTTCTGTGACAAATTCCGGACAAACCTTGATTTTCCACTTTACTCATGATATACTACAACACGTTGCAAAGCCCACAAAAACAAGGTCTTATAAGGGTTTCGCCGATTTCCGGCGCAAGCCAAATACCTACGGTATTTGACTCTCGCGACATTCGCCAAATGGATGTGCAAGCACCTCCACATGGCTCATTGTTTCACGGAAATGAATCGAGTGTTCGTGACCTTCCACTCGTAAAACAAAACTAAAGGAGCTTAAAAATGAAAGAAAAGAAAACCTTCTCTGTGCTCTTCATGGCACAGGCAGCGATGATCGCTGCAATCTACGTCGTAGTAACTCTTGTGTTCGCGCCATTCAGTTATGGTGAAGTGCAGGTTCGCCTGTCCGAAGCACTGACGATCCTCCCGGTGTTCACTCCGGCTGCAATTCCAGGACTTTTTATCGGCTGTCTCATCAGCAATATCTTAGGCGGATGCATCATCCCGGATATTATTTTCGGTAGTCTTGCCACTTTGCTTGGAGCGGTCTTCACTTACATGCTTCGCAATCGGAACAAATTCCTTGCACCGCTGCCGCCGATCCTGTCCAATATACTGATTGTACCGTTTGTACTTCGTTATGGATACCAAGTGCCGCTGCCGATCCCATTTATGATGCTGACCGTCGGAATCGGTGAAGTCATCTCCTGCGGTGTGCTCGGCATGATCGTCTATGCCGCATTGAACCGTTATAAACATACCATTTTCAGAACGGCTTCGCTTTCATAGATTGAAGCAGATAAATCACCGGAAGTGCCAAAAGGCACATTCCGGGATTGTAAGCAGTCGCCAAGGTCTCGGGCAAGCCCGGACTTTGGCTCGTCGCCTCTACAAGAAAAGACGTCGAAACAATCTTTCCCCGGAACTCCAAGGGACACGATTGTCTCGACGTCTTTCTTTTATTTCATTTGTTTTATAAATTTTGTACCCGCAGGGCACGGATCGCGTTCAGGATCGCAAGGATCATCACTCCGACGTCCGCAAAGATCGCCGCCCACATATTTGCGATTCCCAATGCCCCCAACCCAAGGCAGGCAAATTTGACAACAAGCGCAAATACAATATTCTGATAGACGATCCGCAGACATTTTCTCGAAATCCCGATCGCTTTCGCTATCTTTTGCGGATCATCATCCATCAGCACAACATCCGCAGCTTCGATCGCCGCATCCGATCCCATCGCTCCCATTGCGATTCCGATATCCGCCCGTGTCAACACCGGAGCGTCGTTGATCCCGTCGCCGACAAATGCCAGTTTCTCTTTCTCCGATTTTTTCGCAAGCAGCTCCTCTACCTTTTCGACTTTATCTGCCGGAAGCAATTCACTGTATACTTCATCAATTCCAAGTGTTTCTGCCACCTGTTCCGCTACACGCCCGGCGTCTCCGGTCAGCATGACCGTCTTTTTCACTCCGGCTTTTTTCAGTTCCGCAACGGCTTCTTTTGCATGTGGCTTCACAAGATCGGAAATCACGATATGCCCTGCATACTCGCCGTCGACCGCCATATGGATGATCGTCCCGACTTTATGGCAGTCACGATATTTTACATGCAGCCGCTCCATCAATTTACTGTTTCCTGCTGCGACTTCCTGCCCGTCAACCTTTGCAAGAATACCATGACCGCTGATTTCCTGAATCTTGGTCACACGGTTCCGATCGATTTCTTTTCCGTATGCTTTGCGGATACTTTTACTGATCGGATGGGACGATGCACATTCCGCAAGCGCCGCATACTCCAACAATTTTTTCTCATCCATTTTGTTATGATGAACCGCGCTCACCTCAAACACACCCTGTGTCAAAGTTCCTGTTTTATCAAACACAACGTATTTTGCCTGCGACAATGTTTCCATATAATTAGAACCTTTGATTAAGATTCCTGCTTTGCCGGCGCCGCCGATTCCGGCAAAAAAGCTGAGCGGAATACTGATCACGAGCGCGCACGGACAACTGATCACCAGAAATGTCAATGCACGGTAAATCCATACGCTCCACTGTGCAGTCTGCCCCAAAAACAACATCTGGACAAGCGGCGGAAGAATTGCCAGCGCAAGCGCTCCATAACAGACTGCCGGCGTATATACTTTCGCAAACTTCGAGATAAAATTCTCCGATTTCGATTTACGGGAACTGGAATTTTCCACAAGTTCCAGTATCTTAGATACCGTAGACTCACCGAATGCTTTTGTTGTCCGCACTTTCAGAACACCTGTCATGTTGATACAGCCGCTGATGATCTCATCTCCCGGTTTTACATCTCTCGGAAGACTTTCACCAGTCAATGCGCTCGTATTCAGGCTCGCCGTTCCTTCGGTCACGATACCGTCCAGCGGAACTTTTTCTCCCGGCTGCACAACGATGATGCTTCCGATCTCCACCTCATCCGGATCCGCCTGTTCCAACTTGCCGTCTCTTTCCACATTGGCATAATCCGGACGGATATCCATCAGCGCGCTGATATTTTTCCGGCTTTTCCCTACCGCATAACTCTGAAAAAGTTCCCCGATCTGATAAAACAGCATCACAGCGATCGCTTCATTATAGTCGCCGCTTCCGGAATAAATCGCCAGAGCAAATGCGCCGACGGTCGCAACTGCCATCAGAAAGTTTTCATCAAACATCCGGCGGTTTAAAATTCCTTTTCCCGCTTTCCGCAAAATGTCATAACCGATCACAAGATATGCCGCCAGATAAAGAGTCAACTGCAAGACTCCCTCTATTGGGATCAGATTTAGCACAAGTACCATCGCCGCAGTGATCAGAATCCTGTAAAGCATCTTTTTCTGCTTCTTATTCATAGCCGTTCTCTCCTTTTCATTTTCTCCACTTTATGATCTCACTCGTTTTATCATATGTTCAATCATTCATATGTTATCTTTAAATTTACACCCCTTTTGCTCTCGCAGCCGGGGTGCTCTTTTCCATTTCCTATAATTCGATCTCGCAGTCTGGTTCTACCTTTTTACAGGCTTTCAATACGTCTTTCATAACCGCTTTTGCATCCTGACCGTCTTCAAATTCAACGATCATCTTCTGTGTCATAAAATTCACGGTTGCATCCGCAACTCCTGCCGTTTTCTTTGTAGCTTCCTCCATCAGGTTCGCACAGTTTGCACAGTCCACTTCAATTTTGTAAGTTTTTTTCATGATGATTACCTCTCCTTTTATCATTTTATCAATTAATCATTTGTTTAATCTTTGTAAGATTAATATAGTCCTTTTCTTGCAAAATGTCAACTGCTATTTTCAAAATTTTCGTATCGGTATATCAAAAAGCAGATCTCGCAAACGGCAATTTCAATTCCGAAAACTCACCGCCCTGCAAAGTCTGCTTTTCCTGTTTCTTCTTTTTTTACTTTTTTTATTTCATATACGCAACAAATGTATTTCCGCTTCCCGCAGTCATCGCTTCCATCTCTTCCATTGTCACCGTATATTCTGCCGCGCTTTCCGGATCCACATAAGTCACCGTGTCCGTACTGTATCCGGTCAAAAGGATCGTATGGCTCGCATCCGTCATCGCCAGCACCGGCGTTCCCCTGTTGATAATGTAGAGCACCTGACTCAATGTACATCCGCTCAGATCAATTTTCTTTAAGCCGTACTGTTTTGCAAATTCCGTACATGCATCGAATGACGTCTGCCCCTCCGCAAGTCCAAACGGCTGGATCTCATTATAATAGACAAGATCGCGATTTCCTTTTTCCCAGATGTAAGCCTGTTCCGAAGAAATCACCACTCCGGATACCTGTTCCGCTTTCTGGATCGCATACGCCGCTTTGTCGTAGATTGCTACAAGCTCGCCCATTCCATACACATAATACTGATCGGACGGTATCTTATCATTCAGGGCGATCGTCACCGCCTGATCGATCATGACCTGTTTCGGGCGTAAAATGTGCGGAGACAATTCTTTGATCTTCTTTGCAAATGTCAGACGCATCTGTCTTTGCTTTCGCTCCGTATCATAAGATTCCAGCGTCACCGCGCTTTCTTTCCGCTCTTCATTGCTCGTGATATAATCCTGACTTGTTCCTGTATAGATTTCGCCCTCTTTTGTTACCCGGTTCAATGTCACCATATTTTCTTCCACGATAATATCGGAAATATAAATGCCCTCCTGAGCATAGTTCATCTCCGCCTTATTATCGGCACCGCGGATCTCCAGTTCATACATCGGGATCACTTCTTCGCCCGCAGTTGTTTTTCCAAGATCACTCTCCCGCACATATCCGCATATGAAATCATTTTTGATAAATCCAAGCGGACGGATCGCTTCCCCTTTCCGGGCTTCCACCTGATAAGAGGAACCGTCTGCAAGATCCATCACCTGAACCGTCTTCGCAGTGTTCAATTCTCCGTCCGTCTGGTACGCCAGCAGATGGCCGTCCGAAGACGCCACATACTGTCCCTCTTCCAGACCGGTCGCAAGCTCTTTCTGTGAATTTTTTGTCACATCCACCTGATAGAGCACACCCCCGGCAAGCACATAGAGAAGCTGTTCCCGATGATTATAGTAGACCATCTTGCCCAGTTCCTCTTCCGCGATCGCAAATGATTTCGTGCTCGGGATAAATGCGATCTCATTGACGGCATTTTCCTGAATATCAAAGTAATAGACGTCCACGCCGACTTCTCCCTCGTGCTCTCCGCGGTTCATATAGCCGTACACAGCAAATACGGTACTTCCGTCCTCTTCCATGCTGATGATCCGGACCGCATGCTCGTCGTTGCGGCTCCGCACATCATGTCCCTCCATGTTGGCAAAGCTGAATACAAGAGACAATTCGTCCGTCTTCTGATTGTACGTCCACAAATCCCGTTCCTGCACAAAGGAGACGACCGTCCCTTTTTTATTTACCGCAAAATCCAGATCCGGCTCTGCCATTCCAAGCAGGATCCCCGTCTCATCCAGCACATGTTTGTTGCCGTTAAATACTTGATTCATACTGCGGTTATAGTCCAGAAGATACATCTCTCCGCCGCTGTACCGCACGCGGAAAAATTCTTTCACATTAAATGTCTCGACTTCCCCAGCATCACCTTTGCAAGTCACCTGATAACCCGCCAGTAATGACGTATAAACACTGTTGCTCTCTTTGATACTCCACTCCACTTCCGTTGAGATCTGCGGTTCTAATTCCCCCCATTTGACCTGCGAAAGATCCGAATGGATATTGACGGTCTGCAGCGTCGTGTTGTCACTCTCTTCTCCCGGCTCCAGATATCCTCCAAGATTCAGACCATTCTCCGCTCCGAACGTCGCGTCGTGGAACTGCACGGCAAAATCCAGACATTCCGCAATGGACAGCCCGGACTGCCACTCGATCCTCGTATAATAAAAAATCTGTTCTTTTTCAGCAGTTTCCAGGATCACTTTCAGAACTGCCTCCTGCACGCCCTCCGGCAAGCCCCGGTTCACATCCAGCGTCACGCTGCTTCCGGTCAGATCCCGCACCGTATCTTGCAGATAGGTCGTACCACCGTCCAGTGAGTACACCTCATACTGCACATTTTCAATCTCGTTTCCTTTCTTCTCCAGACCCAGCCTCAGGATCCCATTGTCCGGAACCGGTGTGATCGTATCCCGCATCGCGGTAATATCCATCTCATCCACATATCCGGCAAGGATGTTGACCGTATGATCTTCCACGGAAAATGAAACTCTCGGCAGTGTCGGATCCCCCAGACTGATTGTCTGATCCGCGGTCCCGCGGTTCGTCAAAAGACTGCTTACAACAAGCGCAAGAAGAAAAACGCCGCTTAAGATTCCGATCCGCGTCCAGATTCCGCCTTTCGTCTCCCGCTTATTTTTTTCATTCTTCTTATTCTTCATACGCACCTCCTGCTTTCAGCAGTGCACCAAGTGTCGGTTCCACATGAAGAAATGCTTCACAGTCACGGATCTGCCGCACACACTTCTCTGTCTCCGCGCGCTTCGCCGGCTCTTTCTCTCCGTTTTTCTCCCGGATCGGTTTTACCGCGCGGATCAAAATATTTTTCGGCGTGTGCTCCATATCGATAAACTCCAAAATCTGCGTCTCATAGCCGACGCTTTCCAGATACTGCGCGCGAAGCCCGTCTGTCACAAGCGCTGCGAACCGCTCCTTTAAAAGTCCGTATTTCATGACAGGAGCAAGAATATCGTTTCGCATCTGTCCGTTCAGCTCATGCTGGCAGCACGGCACTGACAAAATGACTTTCGCATTCCAGCCAACCGCTTTTGCAAGCGCATGATCCGTCGCCGTATCACAGGCATGAAGCGTCACGACCATATCGACCTTGTCGACTCCGTCGTAATCCGCAATATCCCCCTCCAAAAAAGTCAGTTTTTCATATCCGTATTTTACTGCCAGTTCACTACAATGGCGGATCACCTCTTTTTTCAGATCCAGCCCGATGATCCGAACGTCGTAATTCTGAAGTTCATGCAGATAATAGTACATTGCAAATGTCAGATAAGACTTCCCGCATCCGAAATCCAGGATCGTCACTTCCCGTTTCTGATCCAGCCTCGGAAGAATATCCTCGATAAATTCCAAAAAACGGTTGATCTGCCGGAACTTATCAAACTTTGTGCGCACGATTTTCCCATCCTGCGTCATCACGCCGAGATCCTGAAGAAACGGAACCGGGATCCCCTCTTTCAGAATGTATTTCTTACTCCGGTTATGGGAAAGATCCGCCTGCTTTTTCCCGCCTTTTGCCTGATGTTTCTGGATCGTCACTTTCCCCTTTTTACTCACGAGAACCGTATATTCCATGTTCCCCGAATCAAGCTGCATCTGCCGGAACTCTTCCATATAGGACAGAATCCGCTCCGCCGCCTGCTCCGTCTCCAGATTCTCATGAAACGCCTGTGTTTTCGTAAAGGATTCCAACTGGTAAATCCGCTTTCCGCGCATCTCCACCGGGCGTACTTTGATCTTCAGAACGCCGTCTTTTTTACGCGGATTGCTCAAGATCGCCTGTACAAATTCTTTATTCAATACGTCATTTAATAATTTCTGAATTGCTTCCATAATTTCCTCATCTATTCTGTCAAATCAATCAAACTTATTTTCACTCTCCTATTGTAAAGCAAAACCCGGGAACACGCAAGCATCCGCCGTGCATTCCCGGGTTCATCCCCACTCCACTGTATTTCATACATATTTTCTTACACGCAGTTCTACGCCGACCGACTCCGCCAGTTTCCGGCTCGCCTCGATCTCCTCCGGCGTAAGTACGTCCACAACCGTCATCTTTACCTTTGGTATCTGTTTTCCACATTCCTGTGCAAATGCGAGCATTCCCTCAAACGCATTTTCAAACTGCGGGCGCGTGATCTCCATGTAGCTCTCTTTGGTCGGTGCGTTCAGACTGATCGATACGACGTCCGCAACCTCTGCCAGCTCCGGAACAATATCCCGTTGATGATAGAGATTTCCCAATCCGTTCGTATTGACGCGGATTTTCAGACCGTAGGTTTCTTTTGCGTACTTCGCAGATGCATTCAGCACGTCCAGTGCACAGGTCGGTTCCCCGTAACCGCAGTATACAAGTTCGGATCTCCCCGTAAAGTCGTATGCATCGATCGCCGCTTTTACCTCTTCAAGTGTCGGGTCTGCTTTGTGCCAAAGCGTCTGTGCATCCCCGACTGTGTCATGGTGCATCCGAATACAGAATTTACAATTACAGTCACATTTGTTCGTCAGATTTACATAAACCTGATCTTGATAAGTATACAATATCTCTGCCATTTTTATGCGCCTCGCTTCCCGAAATTTTTCCAGTCTGCACCGGGGATCAACATTCCCAGATATTTTTCGTAGTTCGCCCCCTCATTGCGCGGGACCTTCTCTTCCGCCGCGTCCGCCATCGCCGCCCCGATCAATGTGCCCGCCAGTTCCACCGTCTCAAACAAATCCTCGCCGCGCGCCATTCCTCCTGCCAGGATCGACGCAAACAGATCTCCGGTTCCCGAGAAACTGCCGCCGATATATGGAAATGCAAGAAGTTTCGTCTGCCGCTTTGTCACGACCAGGTTTCCGATCTTCATTGCCCCTGTTGTCTCGTCTTTGAAACGGATCCCGGTCACGACAACCGCCTTTTTCACATGGCTGTTCGATCCTTTCCGCAGAAAATTCTGCCCCATCTGCTCTGCGATCGTCACAAGATGTTTTTCGTCCGTCATCTGCTCCAGCATCCGATAATCCGTCCCGGTCAGAAGACACAGTTCCGTCAGATTCGGCGTGATCAGATCCGCCTCCCCCGCAAGCTCTTTCATACCCACAAGCAATTCGGGGGTGAAGATTGAAAATATTTTCCCCTCATCTCCCATAATCGGATCCACGAGCAAAAATGCCCCTTTTTTATAAAACGTATCCAGAAACCGAAGCATCTGTCCGATCTGCGCTTCGTTCCCCGCAAACCCGGTATAGATCCCGTCAAAGTGAACGTCCATCTTCTCCCATTCTGCGCGGATCTTTTCCATTTTCTCTGTATAATCATCGTAAAAATAGCTCGGAAATCCGGTCTGTGCACTCAAAACCGCTGTCGGAAGCGGACACGGCTGCACACCCATCGCCGCGATCACCGGGATTGCCGCAGTCAGGGAACATTTTCCGAATCCGGACAGATCATTGACAACTGCTATTTTCTTTATCATAAACTTCCTCTTTTCTACCAAACACAATGTTCCTATCCGTAAATCACCGGAAGTGCCAAAAGGCACATTCCGGGATTGTAAGCGGTCGCCAAGGTCCCGGGCAAGCCCGGACTTTGGCTCGTCGCCTATACAAATAAATCGGGCGTCGGCACATACCGACGCCATGCTTTTACAATATCACAAGTCTGGTTCTGTCAAAATATCCACTATCTTTCAATTCATCCAGTCCAGTTCATTGCCGCAAACTATTTTCACGATACAAGAAAATGTTTCTGCCGCAGTGCCTCCTCGATCAGATCCAGCGTTTCCTCCGAGTCTGCCGCCACTTTATGATAATGGTAGTTGGAAGTGATATTTTTCAGCGGACTTGATTTTCCGCTCCGGATATCCTCCATAAATGCTTCTACTTTTCTGCGGGAGTTGATCCGAAGTTCCGCTTCCATATGCCCATATACCCGGTGATTCACCATAACGTTGACGACCGTACCGCCCAGATCGATGATCGAATATAGCTCTTCCTCCAACTGTTCATCCGTATGATTGACTTTAAAGACCCGCTCTCTCACAAGTGGTTCCTGTATGATATATCCACGGTTCGTAGAAATAATATCATATCCGGACGCCCGGATCAGAGCTATATCCTGTACGATCACCTGACGGCTCACATCACACTGTTTTGCGAGCGCAGTTCCGGAAAGCGGCTTTTCACTGTTCTGGATCAGTTCTACGATCTTTGTTCTTCGCTCCGTCCCTGTCATGTCTTCTTTAAGCCTCCGTCGGATGCAGATTTTTCAGGGAAATATCAAGGATCGGTGCGGAATGCGTCAGCGCGCCGCTGGAAATGTAATCCACGCCGAGACTTGTCAGTCTTCCGATATTTTCCTTTGTCACGTTTCCGGAACATTCTGTCTCCGCCCGTCCGTCAATGATGCGGATCGCTTCCTGCATCTCTTCCGTGGACATATTGTCGAGCATGATAATGTCCGCTCCGGCTTCCACCGCTTCTCTTACCATATCAAGATTCTCCACTTCCACCTCGATCTTCCGTACAAATGGCGCGTACTCTTTTGCCATCTGCACTGCCTTTGTCACGCTTCCTGCCGCTCCGATGTGGTTATCTTTCAGAAGTACGCCATCGGAAAGATTATAACGGTGATTGAAACCGCCGCCGACACGCACCGCGTATTTTTCAAAAATACGCATATTCGGCGTTGTCTTTCTCGTGTCCAGCAATTTTGTCTTGGATCCCTCCAATAATTTTGCTACATTACTTGTATAAGTCGCAATTCCGCTCATCCGCTGCAGATAATTCAGCGCGACACGTTCGCCGGACAAAAGCACACGGATATCGCCGTAAACTTTTCCCATCAGATCTCCGTTCTTCACATGATCTCCGTCTTTACAGAAAAATTCCACCTTTGTCTCTGCATCCAGAAGTTCAAATACCCGTTTGAAAATGTCCAGTCCCGCGATCACACCGTCTTGCTTGCAGATCAGATCCACCTCGCCTGCCACTGCTTCTTGCATCACGGAATTGGTCGTCACGTCTTCACTGGAAATATCCTCTCTCAATGCTTCTAAAATCAAATGATCTACCTGTAATGTTGTTGTAATCTTATTCATCTCTTCCACCTCGTTTTTCTATTTCATCTGCGGCACGTTTTGCAAATACAAGACTCTCCAGCAGAGAGTTACTTGCCAGACGATTTGCTCCGTGCACGCCGTTGCAGCTTGTCTCCCCGACCGCATACAAATGCGGCATCGAAGTCCTGCTGTTGGAATCCACCCAGATCCCTCCCATAAAATAATGCTGCGCCGGCACAACCGGGATGCATTCTTTCGTCACATCATATCCCTCTTCCAGACAGTGCCGGTAAATATTCGGGAAATGTCTCAGGATCGTCTCTTTTTCAATATGTTCCATCGAAAGCCATACAAAATCAGTTCCGTCTTTTTCCATCTGTTCATGGATCGCCTTTGTCACGACGTCCCGCGGCAAAAGCTCATCCACAAACCGTTCCATATTTTTATTATAGAGCACCGCGCCCTCTCCCCGAACTGATTCGGAGATCAGAAAACGCCGTCCCGGCTTCGTCGAATACAGTGTCGTCGGATGGATCTGCACATAATCCAAATGCTCCAGACGGATTCCGTATTTCTTCGCCAACTCAATCGCATCTCCCGTCAAATGCGGAAAATTCGTCGAATGCCGGTACAGTCCGCCGATCCCTCCGCTTGCAAGGATCGTGTTCTCTCCATAAATTTCCAGTTCTTCCGTTTCTCCCGAACCGTCTTCATTCCGACGCACTGCCTTGATCCCTTTGCAGATCCCATCGTCGATCAGAAGATCCGTCATCGTCGTATATTCGTATAACGTCACATTTTTTAACGCTTTTACCTGTTCCAGAAGTTTGCTCGTGATCTCTTTTCCGGTCACATCTTCATGGAACAAAATCCGCGGTCTCGAATGCGCGCCCTCCCGTGTAAATGCAAAATCTCCGTCTTTCTTCTCAAAATCCACGCCGTATCCGACCAACTGCCGGATGATTTCCTGAGAGCTGCGGATCATAATGTCCACCGACTCTTTTCGGTTTTCATAATGTCCCGCGCGCATCGTGTCTTCAAAATAACTGTCGTAATCATCCTCATCTCTGAGCATGCAGATCCCCCCCTGTGCCAGGAACGAATCACTGCTTTCCAGATCGGATTTTGTGATCATCACGATCTTTTTTTCCCTCGGAAAACTCAGCGCGCCAAATAGCCCGCCGACTCCGGTACCGACGATCACAACGTCTGCCTTTATTCTCATGTTTTTAAATTCCTTTCCGACCGGCTTCCTATTTTGGCTTCCTATTTTGCCAATTCCAGCATTTTTTCCAGCGGGCGCTTGGATAATTCTCTCAATTCCTCACTGATTTGAACTTCATTCTCCCCGGTCTTCAGTACATGCAGGATCTTCTCAAGCGTGATCTTCTTCATATCCACACATACCGGTTCCGTCTCTGTAAAATAAAACTTCTTTCCCGGATTCTCTTTTTCCAGTTTGTGCCGCACGCCGTTTTCCGTACAGATGATAAATTCTTCTGCATCGCTGTTTTTTGCATAATTGATGATCCCCGATGTGCTTCCTATGTAATCGGAAAGCTCCAATATTGCTTTCGTACACTCCGGATGTGTCAATACCAACGCATTCAGATGTGCTTCTTTTGCACGCTTCAATTCTTCAAGCTGCATCTTCTCGTGGATCGGACAGAAGCCCTCATTATATACAAAATGCTTTTCCGGTACCTGCTCTGCAACAAAATGTGCCAGATTCCGATCCGGGATAAAGAAAATATTCTTATTCGGCAGCGCCTTTACGATCTGTACCGCATTTGCAGAAGTCACGCACACGTCCGAATACTGCTTTAATTCCGCGGTGGAATTGATGTAGCAGACAACCGCCAGATCTTCGTATGTCTCGCGCATCCGCTCGATCGTCTCCCGGTCTGCCATATGCGCCATCGGACAGTCTGCCTCTGCGTCCGGCATCAGAACGGTCTTCTCCGGATTCAGAACTTTTGCGCTCTCTCCCATAAATGACACGCCGCAGTATACGATCGTCTGCTCTTCTAATCCGACCGCAATCTTGCTCAAATAAAAAGAATCTCCGATATAATCTGCAATATCCTGTACTTCCGGCGTCACATAATAATGCGCCAGGATCACTGCATTCTTCTCTTTTTTTAACTGTTTGATTTCCTCTGTAATTGTCATTGTCCTTGCCTTTCTCAAATGAATTCCCTTTGAGTTGTTTTCATTTGCCGCGGTCAGCACATAAATCGATACTGACAGAAAAAAGCGGAGACATTTGCTCCGCTTTCCGCATACAAATTCATTTGATTATAGCACATAACTTTACAGGTGACAAGACAGTAATCTTCCTACCATTCAGTCCCTACAATTTTTATTAAACCTTCACTCACATAAAAACCAGTTTTTATATTCAGATACTTAACAAATCAGTAATTTTTTTCATTTTATAGTTTACACGAGGATGTTCATTAGCCTCCCCCAGACCTGCACTGTCAAATCCACCCCGAAAGGCTCCCTCAATCCCAGCCTTAGCATCTTCAATAATAAGACAATCTTTTGGGTTTTCACCGATCAATTCTGCTGCCTTTAAAAACACCTCCGGATCCGGTTTGGAATTCACAATATTTGTACCGTCACTGACAGCATCAAAAAAATTATTGAGCCCAATCCGCTCCAAAATCATTTTCGTATTTTTGCTTGACGAGCCAATCGCAAGTTTGCATCCTTTTTTTCTTAACTCCATAAGTGTTGTTTTTACATCAGCCGGTAAATCTTCCGGTGTCATTTTTCTCAGCAATTTTTTATATATTTTATTTTTCTCTTCTGCAAAAGCCAGTTTCTCTTCAACCGTATATACTTTACATGATCTTTCGAGAATAATCTCAAGACTATCCATTCTGCTGACCCCACGAAGCCGATTATTTATTTCTTCATCAAAGTATATATCTAATCGATCAGCGAGTTTTTTCCATGCCTGATAATGGTACTGGTCTGTAAAACAAATCACTCCATCTAAATCAAAAATATATCCCGCGTACATTTTAACCCTCCATCTCGTACCATAAATTTTTCATTAGACCGTTAACTCAAATACTCTCTTTGTACCTTCCTGTATCATTTGCGGATCCAATCCAAAAAAGAACATAAACTGAAGTTCCTCAAAACTCATTGCATGGCTCTCCTCGTCATTTCCTACTGCCAACCCATAAACGATTGGGAGATCTTCTTTAAGAATCGACAGAGCTTCTTCATCTCCCCTCAATTCCTGGATCCGAGTTGCCATCGTATATCTTCTTCTGTAATCCACATTGGGCTGATATGTTTCTTCATAAATTCCGGCAGTAAGCATAACCTCCCGTCCGTTTGTCCCCGGTAATATGGCTACAGCCTCACAGTGAAACGGAACTTCAAAATGTACAGTAACCGTTCCATCTGCATTTACTCTCCAATCAGAAACATATTTTCCACTTAATGAATCATATTCTATATGACAAAACTGCAGTTTTGAACAAATCTTCGGTACAAATCTTACCCTTGTAAATCCTGGTTCTGCCGCATTAATTCCACCAATATATCTGTAAACAAATTCCATTACAGATCCATAAGAATAATGATTCAATGAATTCATCTCTGTCCCGCTGATCATTCCATTATCTAAAACAGAATTCCATCTTTCCCAGATTGTTGTCGCTCCAAGATTGACACAATGCATCCATCCCGGAAATCCTTCCTGAAACAGAATGTAATATGCCATATCGATCATTCCATTTTCAGCAAGAACCTGACACATCATAGGCGCACCCACAAATCCGCCTTTTATTTTATAGCAATCACGTTTTAACCTGCTTTTTAATCCATCAAGAATTTTTTTCTTATCCTTGTAAACTCCGAATTTCAGGGAAATCAGATACGCTGTTTGTGTATCAATACAAAGTCTGCCGCTTACAGAAAAATATTCGTCTAAAATAGCATTAACAATCTTTTCCGCTAACATTTCATATTTAATCCTGTCATTGTTTTTTCCTAAAATTTTAGCGGCCTCAGCCAGTTTTACTGTTGATGCATAATAGTAAACAGAAGCAATATAATAGTCATCTGTTCCCCCTTTCATGCTCTGCGAAGTAACACCGTCTTGTGCAAGCCAGTCGCCAAAATGAAAGCCAAAACTCCAAAGATGTGTATTGCCATGTTCCTCATCCCCCTGAATAATCCAATCCACCCAGTCTTTCATCATTGGATAACAGCATTCCAGTTCATCTTTATCTCCATACGCATTATAAACCGCCATAGGAATAAATGTCGCTGCATCTCCCCAAACGCTGCTTCCTCCCGGCATTGAAGAATTGTTTGGAATGTAATTAGGAATAGCGCCGCCAAGTCTGACCTGCTCTGTTCGAAGATCCCTTAAAAACTTTCTGTAGAAAGCCCGTGTATCCATATTAAAACATGCCGTAGACGCAAAAACCTGTGCATCACCGGTCCATCCAAGACGTTCATCACGCTGCGGACAATCCGTCGGATGATCAAGAAAATTCGATTTTTGGCTCCATATACAATTCAAAAACAATCTGTTCAGCTTTTCATCCGCACTTTCAAACTTTATCGTTGTATCAAGATCTGAGTAAACCACATGTCCTGTAAAATCCTTTTTCGTGATTTCACCATTCCACCCTGTAACTCTCACATAACGAAATCCAAAATACGTAAAATGAGGTCTCACATTTTCCTTTCTTCCGTCAGAAATATAAACAAACTGAGATTTCGCTGTTCGATAGTTATCATTATAAAAATTATCATCCTGCAAAATTTCACCAAAATCTAAAACAATCTTTGTTCCTTTTGCAAAATCTGCATCAAATGAAACATATCCTGTAAAATTTTGCCCAAAATCAAGAACCGTTTCTCCTTTTGGTGTCTTAATAATTTCCTTTACTTCAAGTTCTTCCTTAGGGCACACTGTAATACTATATCTTTCTACAAGCTTTGACTTATCAAAATCAGCTACTTCTACTGACTTTAATCTATTTTCCTTTTCACTCCATAACATACGGTCAATGATCTCACCATCATAAATGTCTGACTCTGCAATTTCACTTCCTCTATACTCCCATGTATTATCTGTTCCAAGAAGTATATCATGCCCCGCTTTGTCCCACATATGAATTTCAGCAATTATCCCAAATCTATTGCCAAAATATTCCACATCTCCTTCGTAGCCAAAGCGCCCTTTGTAAAAACCATTTCCACACAAAATTTCGATCCTGTTATCATCCTCTAAAAGTTCTGTAATATCATATGTCTGATATTGCACTCTCGTACGATAATCATTAATAAATGGCGCCAAAAAATCATCTCCGATTTTTTTCCCATTTAAATAAGCCTCGTAAAGCCCAAGACCAGTCAAATAAATACATGCTCTTTTTATACCAGACGGGCGAGAAAAATTTTTAATAAAAATCGGATGAAACTTATCTTCTTCTTTTGTACTAATAAACTCTGCCCTCCAAGGATCATCCATCTTTCCGGTTTCAAAAAACGCCGGAGCGCTGACTGTGTGATCGCCCTCTTTTCCCCATACTTCGATCCGCACATAATATCTGGTATACGGCTCCGGCTTAATATCAATAAGCGTACCAATCGAGGAAAGTAATTCTCCTTCCGTTTCGAAAATTTGTTCTGTAAATCCTACATCTTTTGCAACCATAATTTTTGCTCTTAACTGACTCTTATTTGCAGTATCTACAACTTTCCAACTACATTTTATTTTGGGATAAGAAAATCCAATCGGATTTGAAATTCCATTTATTTTAATGTCTGTAATTCTCATCTTTTTCCTCTTCTAAAACGAAATAAAAGGGGATATTTATCACAAAATCCCCTTTTATTTCGTTTGCTTCTCCTATAATTTTGTATCCCATCTTCCGCAGAATGCATCCACTGGAGATATTCCTTTAAATTCACTTTTCCCTAAAAGCTTATCCATTGTTGCGTCAATAACGTGCGGCATATTGTTGTAACTATTGATAAACGTTTTCATCATCGGCACGTCAAGTAAATGATACGGATTTCCAAGACTTACAAAAACCGTAGGTACTTCCTTTACGAACCATGGCAGATTATTTCCTGCTCCAAATAACGTATGCCAGTTAATACGAGCAACTGTCTTATTAGAAGCCGTCTCTACATTACAGATATACAACACGAGATCATACTTATTTTTGAAGTCACAAACTTTACCATCCAGAAAAATTGTCTCAGGTGTCTCCGGAACATAAAGTGTCACCTCAAACCCTTCTTTCTCCAGCCGATCAACCACCTGCGTTCTGACAGCATCATTATCTCCTTCTCCAAGAATTTCAAGAAAGATACGTTTTGTCTTCAGTGGTGAAATCGGAAGGGTTCCTTCCAAATTCTTAACAAGTGTAATTCCTTCATCCGCAACTTCCTTCGCCCACTGGTTATGTTCATCACATCCTACGATCGCAAGTGCCTCTGGCTTATTATATATGCTTCCTTCTTCTTTCTTTTTATGAAGATTAATAGCCGCCTTTGTCGCAAGAACTCGCGTAACGGCATCATCCAGACGTTCTCTGGAAAGGAGACCATTTTTGATTCCCTCTACCATGTACATAATATCTTCATCTACATCCTTATTGAAGAGAAGCACATCACAACCTGCCTCAATACATCCCGGGACAGCCTCACGTCTGGTTGTATTCGAAAGAAATCCCACCATCGGAGATGCATCGGTTGAAATAAGACCATTAAATCCAAGTTCTCCTCTTAGGTAACCTGTAAGAATATTTTTCGATACGGATGCCGGTATCACCTGATTACAAGGCTGACCAGAAATTTTCTCCTCCATTGCCGGCATTGCAATGTGTCCGATCATCGCTGTGAGAGCTCCATCCTCTATTAAACTTCTGTAAACCTTACCATAGGAATCTTCCCACTCTTCTATTGAAAGATCATTAACAGATGTCAAAAGGTGCTGGTCTCTCTCATCAACGCCATCTCCTGGGAAGTGCTTAATACATGGCGCAAGACCTTCCTCGGTAAGCCCTTTATTATAGTTCTTTGCCATACGAATTACTCGATCAGCATCACTGCCAAAAGTTCGTACATTTGTAATTGGATTATGACAATTCATATCAAGATCAAGGATTGGCGCAAATGACCAATTAAATCCAAGAGCCCCGCCTTCTCTTCCACATATCTTTCCAAGTCGGTATCCATTTTCATCTTTATCTGTTGCCGCCACAAGCATCTGACGCCCGAAACTTGTCCCTTCAAATGCAACACCGGTTCCGCCGTCTTCCAGATTTGCCGCAATAAGCAAAGGAATTTTTGACACTTCCTGCATCGCATTCAGATTTTCCTGAACTTTAGCCGCCACTCCTGTTCTAAACATTACAGATCCAAAATTATGTGAAGCGATTATTCCTTTCAGAACCTCCTTGTCATCTGAAAACATCAACGGACACATAATCTGTTCCGCCTTCTCTTCATCTGTCATAGAATTTCTTGTCTCTTCTACCCATTTGATTGCTTCATCATCGAGGTAAAATGGTTTTGCTTTTAAATTTACCATACCAAAACACTCCTTTCAAAATTCCTTTATATATTTTCAGCCAGTCCTTATCCGGCTGGCTGTTACATTCTAATTTATTCTTAACCTTCTGCCATTCTAGCTTTTTTAGCTCTTGCAGCCTGAATTCTCGGCCACTGTGCAGTAATAGTATAAAATGCTAACATAAATGTTCCGACAATAATTTGCTGCCATCCTCCGGAACCATATCCGATACAACTCAGACCAAAGTTTAAAATCTCCATGGCAAACGCTGCAACAACAACGCCGATAGCATCTACGGAAGCCGCCCCGACAAACATTCCCATGTATGCCGGAATAATATTCTGGAATAATGTACCTGCTGTCGAAAGACCTGACTGCGGTTTTACCTGATTGTTTGATCCGTAAATACATGCTGCACATCCAAGAAGGATTCCACAGATCAGAAATGTCTGAATAACATTTCTCTTCTCATTTATTCCGATATTAACTGCAGATTGCTGATTATTTGCAAGTGCCTTTGATCGCTTGCCCGCAACTGTACAGTATGAATAAACTACAAATACTGCAACAGCGATTGCAAGAACAATAAGTATATACGGCATACGTCCAAACAATGTAATTTTAGCATTACTTAATATACTAAGTCCTTTTGCATCAAAAATAAGATATGTGACAGATTCATACAAAAGCGCAACCCCTATCGTACAAATCATAATCGGCAATCGTCCGTAAATATATATAATTGCTGTGAATCCGGAAAGCGCTGTGCCCATAACAATGCAAAGAATCATAAATACGAAAGGTCCAAGCTCTGCATTATATGTAATATTACCGGCAACGATTGCTGCAAGTACCATTGTTGCACCGCCCGAAAAATCAAATCTTCCATTTTTAACCTGTAACCAGATTGCTAGGGCAGCTACCGCTGTACTAGATGTATTTACAAGGACTGTCCGCCACATGTCAACAGTAAGACCATAATATGTTACACCCTTACTCTTTGCCAATATGTACATAACAATGTAAACCACCAGTGGGAATAACATCGTTAATATAAATCTTTTCATAAAATCAACTGCTTTATTCGTCTTCATAATAGCTGCTCCATTAACTATAATTGTTTCTTTTTATCTGCTATGGGGCACCTTCCCCATAGCAGAAACCATTTTTTATAAATTTAGTTAAGTCCTGTTTTACTCATAGCTTCAACAAGCCCCGCATAAGTTGCCTCTGAATTATAAGAAGCGCACATATTCAAAACATCTTCTCCAGAGAATACGGCATCTGCCATATCTAATGTACATGTTAAAGTTTTCTGCATCTTGTCCATATCTTCATTACTTAAAATGATATAAGGCTCACAATCAACGCGCTCAGAAACCTCCGGAAGATCTGCATACTGTGTACCATTTAACTTGTCGATCAGTAAGCAAAGTGGATAAACAATTGTCTCAGCAGCTGAACACATAGCACCCTTGAAACATCCATTTCCGTTTGTACCAAAGTTTTCAATATCATCTGTTGCCTCAAAACCAGTTGTATAAAGGGCAATATCTGTTTTTCCAGCCCCCACAAGAATTGGATATACAAATGACGCTCCTGCTGCTACCGAGAATAAACAGTCCATCTCCGGATGCTCTGAAAGATATGTCTCTTCAAGCGGGCTGAACTGAAGTTCTACTGTATCATAAACATTTGCTTCCGGATTAAGCTCTTTAAGTTTTGCTCTGAACGCTGCATCTACTTCTGCCTGATTCGGATATGCCCATGATGGGAAAGTCAAAACTCCAATATTCTTGTATCCTGCTTCTGCTACTTTTTCAGCTACCATCTCACCATATTTTGTAGGTACTGCATAACCATCGCATACTGTACCAAGAAAATATTCGTTACCAAATACTTCGTCATGTGCTGTCGCATAAGACTGGTTAAAATCACAAAGGAAACCTGCTGTGTAAACACCAGCCGACTCACATTCAGCAAGAATACTATTTGTACCCATATCAGCCGTCATAATAATTCCTTCGCAACCTGATGAAATAAGATCCTGTACCAACGAAAGGTTTGTAGCTTCATCATATGTAGAAAGAGTTACATATTGAAATTCACAGTCAATCACATCCTGTATTCCATCAAGATACGCATGAATAGCTTCAACACTTTGCCCTTGGTCCGTATAAAGACCAACTCCGATTTTGTGATGTTTTGTCTCTACTTTTGTTCCTTCTGTCCCATCCGTCGATGCGCTATCTGAATCACTTGATGAACCACATCCTGCCAAAAGTGACACACTCATTACTGCTGCGAGTCCAAGCGCTACCATTTTTTTTAGTTTCATTTCTTTTTCCTCCTTTTTATAAAAACTCCCAAATGGGTAGTTATCTAAATAATTATCTCGGCAATACTCCGTCTTTTTTGCGACAAGTTACTAAAATAACCGCTAAAAATACAACTGCCTTGATTACATATGAATATTCCACTTTTACCCCTGCAAGATTCAGGCCATTTGATAAAATAACATAAGTGAAAGAACCAATTAGTGAACTCGACATTTTTGATTTCATACCACCGGAAAGAGGCATTCCGCCCAAGAGAAGTGCAACCATAATATCCATTGCATATCCCGTACCTGTTCCCTGTCCGGCAGACCCCGTTCTCGCTGTTAGCATAAATGCCCCAACAGCAACACAAATGCCAAAGAAAACATAAGCCAAAACCTTCCATTTTACGGTTTTCACACCTGAATACGAAGTTGCCAGCTCATTTGCACCAATGCTTTTCACATACTCTCCTAATTGTGTATAGTTATAAAGATAAATCGAAATGAGCGCAATCACTACGATTACAAAAATCATAAATTCTGTACTTTTGAAAAAAGTCATATCATATTCAATACTGATTGAGTTAATTGCAAGCTTTTCCATGATCAATAATTGTGCACCACCAAAAATGGACATTAGAAATATGGAAGTAACAATTGACGGCAAGCCTAACATTACTGCTACATACCCATTGATCAATCCACAGATAAGCGATAATGCCAAAATTGTTAAAAAGCCTGCAAGTAAAGATCCTGTTTTATTTGTAACTACGATGCAAAGAATACAATAAACACCTACTTGTGAACCAACGCTGATATCCATATATCCCATCGAATAGATAAATATCGCCCCCATAGCCATGATCGCGTACACGCAAACAGCCTGAACTAGTATCTTGATATTGTAGGCATTAAATAATCTTCCTTGACTTAATATCGAGAACACAACTATGCAAAGTACCAAACCTCCATAACTTAAAATGTCAGAAATATGTTCTGAAAACCGTACCATACTAACATGTTTCTTCATCATGTACCTCCTAAATCATGTATTCGATTACATCTGATTCAGAAAGACTTTCTGAACGAGTAAACTCTTTGCTGATTTTTGAATCTTTCATAATAATAAGTCTGTCTGACATACCAATAAGTTCTGATAATTCCTCTGAAATCATGAGAATTGCTTTGCCCTCGCACTTCATCTGATTGATGAGTTCATACATTGCCTGTTTTACACCTATATCAACGCCTCGCGTCGGACAATCCATGATTACGATCTCAGATCCTTTCGCAATCCATTTCGCAAAAGATACCTTCTGCTTATTTCCTCCCGATAACGTGTTTACCCATTGCTTACCGGACTTACATTTAATTTCAAGCAAATCAATCTGCTCTTTTGCCAATTTTGCTTTTTTCTTCGGTGAAATAAACCCTGCTTTTGAAATATCCGCCAAAGAAGCCATCGTAATATTAGTATCAATTGATCCTTGAAGGATCAAAGCCTCCGTATCACGATTTTTTGAAATGTAGCCAATTTTATTATCAGTCGCTTCCTTTGCACTAGAAATTTCATGACCACCGCTTCTTACATGTCCTTTGTCAATATTTTCCATTCCAAATCCCATCTTTCCTACCTCATGCATTCCGCATCCGGAAAGACCACCGATTCCTACGATTTCTCCTTTGTGGAGCTGCAGATTAAATTCTTTTACATTAGGACCGCTTACATTTGAAAATTCAAGCGCAACTTCATCCAAATGTCCGGAATCAAAATCCCCTCGGAAAAATTTATCTCCTATATCCCGTCCAACCATTAATTGTCTGATCGTCCCTAAACTTTGGACTGATTTTATTTCATCTTCATTAAGCACTCCTCTGATTTCACCATCTCGAAGAACTGTAAGAATCGTACACTTTTCCAGAATTTCATCCATGTCATGAGATATAAAAATAACCGCCTTATTTCTCTTAATCATGTCATCCATCAGTTTGTATAAAATCTGACGACCTTCCAAAGAGAGTGCTGTTGTTGTCTCATCTACAACAAGAATTTCGGTCTTATCATCCACTGCCCTTGCAATTTCAATAAGCTTTCGATCTTCAAACCCAAATTGATCTATTGGATCTTTTCCTCTCATATGCGTGATACCAAACTTATCGAGTATCTCATCCGCAGCTTTATTCATTTTTTTTGAATTTACAAACCCCCATTTTGCAAATTCATTTTCCCGACCGGCAAATAAATTTTCAGCAACCGTACACCCCGGAATGGTATTTGCTTCTTGGAGAATCATCGACAAACCATTATGCTGTGCCTCAATCATAGATGATGGATTCCATTCTTCTCCTAAAAATATCATCTCACCAGATGTTCTTGGCTGCATACCTGCCGCAATTGAAGTAATCGTTGACTTACCACTTCCATTTTCGCCTACAAGTCCATGAACCTCTCCTCTGGATATTGTAAGGTCTACATCTTTCAATGCCACGATAGGTCCATACTTCTTGTTCATTTTTTTCACTTCAAGTAAAATCTCACCCATTTGATTTTCTCCTAACGCAAAAAGCTTGATTTGATGTTCAGAGTATAGCAGATATTTTTTTCATTTGTGATTTTTGGTACGAGATGTTAAAATATAGCACGAACTGTAAAACAATTATCTAATGTTTTATTGTACAATATGCTTATAGAAAATACATTTCAAAAAACAGGAGTTCGTTATGCTGTACGCCGCCATTTGTGAAGATGAGCAAGATATTGCTGTTTACATCCAAAAAACTTTAGTCAATGAATTTTCCAAAAATAATATTCCTATTGAATTTACTATTTTTAATGATGGAAATAAATTATTAAATATGTTTAACGATCATTATCATTTTGACGTTGTTTTCATGGATATCGAAATGCCAAAGATAGACGGAATTTCTATTTGTAAAAAGATACGTCAGATTAATAGTAATACATTGGTTGTCTTTATCTCAAATAAGGATGAGCTTGTCTTTTCTACTTTTGAAGTACAACCCTTTAGATTTGTCAGGAAAAACCATTATGATGAACTGCTTCCCGATCTGGTTTCCGCACTACAAACAGAATTTTCCAGACGAAATGATGCAAATATTACAATTGTTGAACCAGGATCCGGCGATATTTTTTCTTTTGATATCAACCAGATTGTATATATTGAAGCTCAGAGAAAGAATTGTGTCATTCATTGTGTAAATAATTCTTCTGAACTAAAAATTAAATTAATGGAAATTGCAGAACAAATTTCAGAACATGATTTTATCAAACCTCATCGAAGTTATCTTGTTAATTACAAATTTATTTCTATTATAAAGAAAAATGAATTAGAACTGACTGATGGTTCCTGTGTTCCAATCAGCCGTAACAGAATTGACGAAGTAAAAAGAAACTTTATTAAGTATACAAACAGGAGTCTCTCATGTTAGAATTTATATATTTTATCTATACTCATTCGGGTGTAGCAATGATCATAAACATTTTTTTCCTGAATATGATGGCTTCATTATTTGCAAAACGAAAATATACAAATTTTTTTACATACTACATTCTTCCACTTGTTATTTACTCAGCAATTTATTTTTATCCTGAGTATGCCCTTCATTATAATTTGATTCCCTATTTTTACCACTTTATGGTTTTAATGGGCATAAATTTAATATGGATACTTTTATTTCTGAAAGGCTCTATTCCACAAAAAATGATTTACTATTTGTATTTCTTTACTGTTTATAAATGTATCGTATTTTTCCTGGGCGCCTTTATTTATGACTACCAGTATATTCTCGATCGAAATACATACATTCTGCTTGATATGGGTTCATCTGTTATTCCGATTGTAAGTTTATGGAAATTTAGCAAATTTTTTCTTGCTCATCCGCTTAATACCGTTGCTAAATCCTTGGATCGCAAACAGATTCTACTCATGGCATACTGTCCGCTTTCAATTTTCATAACCTTTCAGATGGCTGATCCATCTGTACAATTTAATCCAAGTTATTTTATTTCCATATCTGCCTGTTTACTGATTTTTAATCTTCCAATTTTTTATTATTTATTTACAAAATTTGGCGAAAATAATGAGTCCAGACTCCAGCTCGAAAAAGCATTAGCAGAGACAAACGCACAAGTAGCAAGATATCGCTACACTATTCTCATTGAAGAACAGGCTCGGAAAGAACGCCATGAATTAAAAAACAAGTATTTCTATATCCAAACACTTCTAAAAGAGAAAAAATTGGACAAACTAAATACTTTTCTGGTCGATCACATTGGAGAACTATCTCAGGATGATTCCGGCATTTACACTCATAATGTTTTAATCGACCACGTCCTTAATACTAAGTTGTTACAGGCAAAAAAATATGGTATTAAAACCTATACTGAAATTCTTCTTCCGGAAAAGTTCTCTATCAATGAAGAAGATTTCTGCACGATTATCTTAAACTTATTGGATAATGCTATCGAAGCCAGTATAAAAGAAAAAAATCCGGATATTCAAATATATCTTAATATAAAAAATAATTATCTGGTCTTCTGCATCAAAAATAAAGTTGGACACGACATACTTAAAACTAACCCCAAACTTCATACTTCTAAAAATAATAAATCTGCACATGGGTTGGGAATAAAGATCATAAAAAAAGCTGTCCGTAACTCAAACGGAATGTTTGATGTCACAACAGAAAGTAACTATTTTGTAGCAACTGTAATGATCCCAGTAGAAACCTATGAAGAAAAAGCTATAAATAAGGTCTTTTATAATAGTAACAAGCAAACAGATGAAGTAACATTAACAAGATAATTAAGAATCTTTCTTTTTCTTTTATATATTGAACACGGTTTATACACATTTTCTGGCTATACTAATAACCAGATAGTTGATAAACAACTATCTCCCCCCTCATAAAGTATAGGTATCCCGGGCAACCGGGGTACCGCACTTTACTCTCATTCCTTTATAACTATAATAATTACAAAAAACCGCCTATACAGGCGGTTTTTTGCATACTTATTCATACCAAGTTTTTGCATATCTGAGCTCTACGAATCCAAGATTCCCTGAACTTTACCAAGTATTTTCCCAAAACATTCAAATCGATCATTCTCATGAACTTCCACATCCGGATCCATGACATTCAATGCACGCAGCCTGATCACACCATCTTTTCGGTAAAACAGGCGAATGTAACATGCCCCATTCAATGAAAAAAACCCGATTTCATTTTCTCCTACCGGCTGCTGTGCCAACGCAATGACATCATTCTTTTTAAATACCGGTTCATATCGATCAATTTGAATCTGGAAGCAATACTCCATCCCGTCCACGATGTTCTCCCGTCTGACACGGAACACATCGGGGTGAGGCGTCATAAGAAATGCTGCATCGCCATTTCGTTCGCCCGGTTGATAACAAGGAAATACAACCCATTCCTCATGCTGCATCCGGTCGTATTCCTCATCAATCACAGTTCTCACGAACCGCTTTCCCTTATTGCTCAATTCTCGATATTTTGTTATGGCATCCTTTTCTTCCGCTGACAACTCCTGACCATATGTCGTTAAAACCATTTGATCTTTTAAATAATCCTCAAACAAATAGTTTGCGTCTATTTTAAGTGCCAAAATTAGTGAAATCAAAATATCGGGTTTCGGATAGCTGATACTATTCTCATAATTTGCTATTGCCGAGGCTGTCACATGAACCATCTCTGCCAGCTGCGCTCTGGACAGATTCAGTTCCTTGCGGCGTTTCTGCAGTCTTTTACCAATTACCATAAAACACCTCCTTCTAGTCATTACCACCACTTCAAGTGGTGGTTTGAATTGGCCCTAATAAGTGCCGGTTACATGCTCGCCCAAAAGGGCGGGTATCGCAAGCATTGTTACTGGTCCGCTATAAAGCGGTACTTCTTAAA
>NZ_JADMSO010000019.1 GCF_015560805.1 Mediterraneibacter glycyrrhizinilyticus
TATATGGGGCCTACAGGGCTCGAACCTGTGACCCTCTGCTTGTAAGGCAGATGCTCTCCCAGCTGAGCTAAGACCCCGAATTTCAACTTTGCAAGTTGTTTACCCGTAACTTGCTTTGCTATTATACTATTAATCCCACGGAAATGTCAACGCTATTTTTCATCTTTGTTAAAGTTGCTCTTTTCTCGAAAACGCGATAAATTTTTATACAATTCAAACAATTCCTTTTCCGTATAAATAACGGCAACATCCCCTTGGGACGCCGCTTTACTCTGTGCACACCAAGGGGATATTACAGTTCCTGTCTCTTATTTAAAATACTTCACTCCGGATTCAAAAATCTTCAGATCCTGTTCTCCGTAAATATTGATCGCCACGGAATCTCCGCGCCGTTCGGAATGTGCCATCTTTCCGAGCACTCTTCCATCCGGACTTGTAATTCCTTCGATCGCGCAGTAAGATCCGTTGATGTTCCACTCTTCGTTCATGGAAATTCTGCCCTCCGGATCACAGTACTGTGTCGCCACCTGACCGTTTTCAAATAATTTCTTCAGCCATTCATCATTTGCCACAAATCTGCCCTCTCCGTGTGAAGCCGGGTTCGTATATACGCCGCCCAGATCTGCTTCCTGAAGCCAAGGGGATTTATTGGAGACGACTTTTGTATATACCATTTTTGAAATATGACGTCCGATCGTATTGTAAGTCAGTGTCGGAGAATCTTCCGCCTGTCCTACGATCTTTCCATATGGCACAAGCCCCAGTTTGATCAATGCCTGGAAACCATTACAGATACCAAGCGCCAGTCCGTCCCGTTCTTCCAAAAGCTTCTCCACAGCTTCTTTGATCTTTGCATTCTGGAATGCCGTTGCAAAGAATTTAGCAGAACCATCCGGCTCGTCGCCTGCGCTGAAGCCGCCCGGGAACATGATCATCTGCGCCCCTGAGATCGCTTTTTCAAATTCTTCCACGGAATCCCGGATTCCCGCCGCGTCCAGATTCTTAAATACTTTTGTGATGACTTTCGCTCCGGCACGCTCAAATGCCCGTCGGCTGTCATACTCGCAGTTCGTTCCCGGAAATACCGGAATAAATACGGTCGGCTGTCCGATCTTATGACTGCAGATATGGATTTCGGAAGCGTTGTACAATTTCTCCTCCACCGGCTCGTCACTGTCCGCTGCTGATTTTGTAGCAAATACATTTTCCAGCGTATTCATCCACGCTTCTTTCGCTTCGCCAAGTTCCAGTTTCTCACTGCCATATGCAAATGTCTGCTCTGCGGTCACTTCACCGATCACCGTGTAAGCGATACTCAAACTGCCAACCTGATCTGCCGGAACTTCCGCAACCAGATCTCCGAATGCCGGTGCAAACGCATCGCGCGGATCAAGAGAATGTTCCAGTTTCACACCAAATCCGTTTCCGAATGCCATTTTACTTACAGCCGCCGCAATTCCGTGGCGATCCAGTGCATATGCGGAAACGATCTTTCCACTGTGGATGTCATCCGCGAATTTACCGTACTGCTCCATGATCTGTGTATATACAGGAAGATCGTACTCATCTCTCTCGATCTTCATCCAGACGATCTTGTTGCCCGCTTTTTTGAATTCCGGTGTGATGATCTCGTCTTCCGTCGCCATATCCACGGCAAAAGACACCAGGGTCGGCGGAACGTCTATATCCTGGAACGTTCCGGACATACTGTCTTTTCCGCCGATCGACGGCAGACCAAATCCGATCTGTGCATCATATGCGCCGAGAAGCGCTGCAAACGGCTGACTCCATCTCTTCGGATCTTCTGTCATACGACGGAAATACTCCTGAAATGTAAAGCGGATCTTCCGATAATCTCCGCCGGATGCTACGATCTTTGCAACAGATTCCACAACCGCATAAATCGCACCATGATACGGACTCCAACTGGACAGATACGGATCAAAACCGAAGCTCATCATTGATACACTGTCGGTCGTTCCGTTCTGAACCGGAACTTTCGCCACCATCGTCTGTGTCTCCGTCATCTGATATTTTCCACCGTGCGGCATGAACACCGAACCGGCTCCGATGGAACCGTCAAACATCTCCACAAGACCTTTCTGCGAGCAGACATTTAAGTCTTTCAGCGTATCAAGCCATTTTTCTCTTACACTTCCCACTTCATTCTTCACGAACAGGGAATCTTCTCTGGATGGGATCTCCACTTCCACATCCGTCTCCTGATGCGCCCCGTTTGTATCCAGAAATGCGCGGGAAATATTCACGATCTCTTTTCCTCTCCATACAAGGACAAGTCGCGGAGACTCGGTAACGACAGCAACCTGTGTCGCTTCCAGATTCTCTTCCTCCGCATATGCAAGGAACTGTTCCACATCTTTTGGATCTACCACAACAGCCATACGCTCCTGGGATTCCGAGATCGCGATCTCTGTTCCGTCCAGTCCGGCATATTTTTTCGGTACTTTATCCAGATCCACACGAAGTCCCTCTGCAAGTTCTCCGATCGCAACGGAAACTCCGCCTGCACCGAAGTCATTACATTTTTTGATCAGGCAGCTTACCTCTTCCCTGCGGAACAGACGCTGGATCTTACGTTCTGTCGGCGGATTTCCTTTTTGAACTTCCGCTCCGCATGTCTCGATCGACTCTTCTGTATGTACTTTGGAAGATCCGGTCGCGCCGCCGCAGCCGTCACGTCCGGTACGTCCGCCCAGCAAAATGATAATATCTCCCGGATCGGAAGTTTCACGGATCACTGCGCGTCTCGGCGCTGCGCCAAGCACTGCCCCGATCTCCATACGTTTTGCCACATAATCCGGATGATAGATTTCTTTGACGCTTCCGGTCGCCAGACCGATCTGATTTCCGTAAGAACTATATCCGTTCGCTGCCCCCCGCACCAGTTTCTTCTGCGGAAGTTTTCCTTTCAATGTCTCGTTTACGGAAACGGTCGGATCTGCCGCCCCGGTCACGCGCATTGCCTGATATACATAAGTACGTCCTGACAGCGGATCGCGGATCGCTCCGCCAAGGCAGGTTGCCGCCCCGCCGAACGGTTCGATCTCGGTCGGATGGTTGTGCGTCTCATTCTTGAAATTGATCAGCCACTCTTCTTCCACGCCGTCTACTTTGATCGGCACAACAATACTGCATGCATTGATCTCATCGGATTCTTCCTGATCTTCCAGTTTTCCCTCTTTTTTCAGCTTCCGCATTGCCATCAGTGCAAGATCCATCAGGCAGACAAACTTGTCTTCTCTTCCGGCAAAAATCTCACTGTGTGTCTGCAAATACTGTTTGTATGTATTTTCAATCGGTTCTCTGTAATCTCCGTCTCCAAACCGCACATTTTTCAGTTCGGTAGAAAATGTCGTGTGACGGCAGTGATCGGACCAGTAAGTATCCAGCACACGGATTTCCGTCATCGACGGGTCTCTGTGTTCTTCCGTCTTGTAGTAATTCTGGATATGCAGAAAATCTTTAAAAGTCATCGCAAGTCCGAGAGAATCATACAGTTCTTTTAAATCTGCCTCCGCCATCTCTGCAAATCCGTCAAAAATCTTTACATCCGCCGGCTCTTCAAATACCGTGACCAAGGTCTCCGGCTTCTCCATTCCTGTCTCTCTGGAATCTACCGGATTGATACAGTGGTTTTTCACAGCCTCAAACTCTTCCTCTATCAACGCTCCCTCGATCACATAGGTTGTTGCCGTACGGATCACCGGAGCCTCATCCTCTTTGATGAACCGGATACACTGCTCCGCAGAATCCGCTCTCTGGTCAAACTGTCCCGGCAGATATTCCACGGAAAAGATATGGTCGCTTTCCTGATGCGGAAATTCTTCCAGATAAAAATCATCTACCGGAAGCTCCGCAAACACACCTCTGCATGCTTTTTCAAATGTATCCTCTGAAATATTCTCGACATCGTAGCGGATCAGCACTCGCACGCCGGTCACCGTCCGGATACCGAGGTAATGTTTGATCTCATGACGCAGATCTTTTGCCTGCACGGCAAAATCTGTTTTCTTCTCTACATAAACACGCTTTACATTACTCATATTCTGTCTCCTTTTGAATCCATTTGTTTTATCTTATCACATTTTCCCGCATAAGGATAATTAATAGAATTAAAGCTATTCATAAGCAACACTAATTTTCCGTATTCCTCCTCTTTTGTTCTTCCTTCTTCCATCTTCGTTTCGCCGCAAGACTAAGCAGAAGCAGGATCCCTGCGCCCAGCAGGAACATCCAGCCGATCCTGATCACAAAATCAAAAAATAATCCCTCCGGAAGCATCCGGATCATATAGTCTGTCGCCGGGTCAAATATCCACAGATCGTTGTCAAAGAAAATCTCATGGAATAACGTAAACACTGCATTAAAATCCCGTGCTACCGCGATTCCGAGAACCGCTACCGCCGCCAGCAGCACTCCGAGTATGATCTGCCAGCTCTTTGAAAGGATCCGTAGCAAATCCGCTTTCATCAAAATCAAACACAAAACGCATACGACCAGAACGACCGCCGCGCTTTCCCGAAGCCGCATCCCGCCGAGGAACAGCCCCTGCACCTCTTCCATATGAAAACGATCCTGCTCATTAAAGAAATCCTGTCTGACACCGTCAACGGTCGTGATCACACGCAGCTCTTCCCGCTCCCCCCGCAGATATGCCATCATCTCTTCCGTCACATACATAACGTCTTCCATTTCCATATCCAGATCTTCCAGCACATTATATTTATCATATTCTTTTTGATAATAACTGAAATCCAGATACATTGCCGCTTCAAATGCCGTGATCAGCAAGATCACAACTGCTGCCGCCGCTGCTGCGATCCCCAGTATCCACTGCAGCGTGCATTTCAATTGTTTGTTCATCTCTTGTTTCCTCCATTTCATCTGTGCCCACTAGATCAGTTCTGATTTCTAATTGCATTTTGGCTGTTTTTATCTTATAATAAGATTAATATTTATTAGGAGGTCTAATAATGGACATCAATTATGAATTATACAAAGTTTTTTATCACGTTGCTTCTACTTTAAGTTTTTCCGAAGCTTCCAAACAGCTTTTTATTTCCCAGTCCGCTGTCAGTCAGTCTATTAAAACTCTGGAGCGCAAACTGGATCAGACACTGTTTATCCGCAGCACCAAGCATGTTCAGCTGACTCCCGAGGGGGAGATCCTGCTCCGCCACATCGAACCGGCAATGCATTTTATCCGCCGGGGAGAAGCGCAGCTGCTTGACGCTGCCGCCACGGGAGGTCAGATCCGCATCGGTGCCAGCGATACGATCTGCCGCTATTTTCTTGTCCCATATCTGGAACGGTTTCACCGGGACTTTCCGAGCGCACATATCAAAGTCATCAATCAGACTTCGATCAAGTGCGTAGAGCTTTTGGAAACCGGACAGGTCGATCTAATCGTAACCAACTACCCGAACCAATACCTGAGCAACGTTTCTTCGATCAAGAAGATCCGTACATTCAAAGATGTGTTCATTGCGAACAAATCTTTTGAACAGCTGAAAGGTCAAAAGCTTTCCTATGAGCAGCTCTCCAAATACCCGATCCTGATGCTGGATAAGCGCAGCACGACCAGTGAATTTCTGCATCGGCTTTTCCAGCAGCATCATCTGGATCTCGTTCCGGAGATCGAACTGACCAGCAATGATCTGCTCATCGATCTCGCCCGGATCGGTCTGGGGATTGCTTTCATCCCGGATTTCTGCATTCAGGAGCCAAACGACGATCTGTTTATCGTAGAGACCGAAGAGGAACTTCCGACAAGGGAGCTTGTGATCGCCCACAATGAACAGATCCCGCTCACAAAAGCTTCCGAAGAATTTTTAAACTATTTTGAAGACTGCGGTACCGAACGGTCATAAACCTTTATCACGTTTTAAAAAGCCCAGATACAGCGGACAGGATTTCAAACAGATTCCTTTCCTCATTGTTCCGGGCTTTTCTTTTATTCCACTGTCGCGATCCGCATCATGTTGCTCGCGCCGCTCTTTTCTCTTAGTACATTCGGGGACGGGATCCCTGCCGTCAGAACGACAATATCTCCGGTCTCCACATACTGTTTTACGCTTGCCAGTTCGATCGCCGCATTGCAGATATCATCGGTTGTAGAATGCTCCAAAGATTTCAGCGGTCTTACGCCCCAGTAGATCGACATACGGCGAAGTACACGCTCACTCGGCGTCACGCCGAGAATCTCCTGCTTCGGACGCAGATTCGATACAACTCTTGTAGTTGCGCCGGATACCGTCGGAGTAATGATACACTTTGCATTTAAGTTTGCCGCCGCAACAACCGAAGAATATCCGATTGCGCTGGACACGCTGGATTTCAGATGATCGCATGCGTTTCCGCTCAAATGCGCGTAATCCAGATGCTGTTCCGTATTTTCAATAATATGCACCATCATCTGCAGCGCTTCCAGCGGATATTTTCCGGCTGCCGTCTCCCCGGAGAGCATGACCGCGTCTGTTCCGTCGTACACTGCGTTGGCCACATCGGTCACTTCCGCTCTCGTCGGACGCGGATTGCGGATCATGGAATCCAACATCTGCGTCGCGGTGATAACAGTCTTAAAAGAATTATTACACTTCTGGATCAGCATTTTCTGAAGATACGGCACTTCTTCCGCCGGGATCTCCACGCCAAGATCGCCGCGGGCTACCATGATCCCGTCTGCTGCCCGGAGAATCTCATCGATATTCCGGATCCCTTCCGCATTCTCGATCTTTGCAATGATCGGGATGTACGGTGCATTCAGACTCTTTAAAAATGCTTTGATCTCCAGCACACACTCTGCATTCCGTACAAACGAGGCGGCAATAAAGTCCACATCCTGTTCCACGCCGAATTTGATGTCTTCTTTGTCTTTCTCTGTGATCGCCGGAAGACGTACCGCAACATTCGGTACGTTCACACCTTTACGCTCTCCCAGTTCTCCGCCGTTCAAAATCTTACAGACAATGTCCTTTTCTTCCCGGTCGATCACTTCCAACTCGATCAGACCGTCATCAACCAAGATCCGGCTTCCTTTATCTACATCATCGAGCAGTCCGGTGTAAGAAATAGAAACCCGGTTTTCATCCCCTACAACCTCTTCGATCGTCAGACGGAATGTCTCATTCGCCTTGAGCATTACTTTTTTTCCGTCTTTCAAAAGCCCGGTCCGGATCTCCGGTCCTTTCGTGTCTAAAAGGATCGCCGTATTGGAACGCTCTTCCTCTCGGAGCTGCTTAAGCATATCCATACGCCGCTTATGCTCGTCATAAGAACCATGTGAAAAATTGAAACGCGCCACGTCCATCCCGTTTTTGATCAATGCACGCATCATATTGCGGTCGTCGGTCCTCGGTCCCATCGTACATACTACTTTTGTCTTTTTCATCTTTACTCTCCTTTATGCTCTTAAGTCTGATGTATCCCTGTCTGCTGTCATGCATTTTGCATCGGTACATTTGCCTTGTGCCGTTTTTGCTTTTTTCTGAATTTACTTCACATGTTCATGTGTAAAAAGATGATCCTGGCAGTACTCATAATTCCCGTTGCACTTGGAACAAAAACGGAACTCCAGATTCGGATCGTCCAGTTCTGTTCGTCCGCATACCGCGCAGCGGTGTCTTGCCCCGCCTGCATATGTCATATGGGGACGTTCCTGTTCCTGCTTAAATTTCCGCTTACGCATCTGCTCTTTCGGCATATACGGCTTCACGTTTCTGCTCGACAGGAAGAAAACGATAAAGTTCAAAAGCGATGCGATGATCGCGATCCGTGTGAACAGATTTCCCCGAACCAGATCATAGATCGTGAGCGCCGCATAGACAAGCGCCATCCACTTCATCTTGATCGGCAGGATGAAATATAACAGTACTTCCATATCCGGATAGCTTACGGCAAATGCAAGAAAGATCGACATATTAATATAATAAGTGCTGAAAAATACACCATAGCCGACTGCATCCACACCTACGATCAGATACAGCAGAAATGCCCCGATCACCGTAAACAGGATCCCCGAAAAAATGTATACATTATAGCGGAACGCTCCCCACGTCCGCTCCAATGCCGTACCGAGTGAATAATAAAACAGCATCATGATCACAGTCGTAAAAATATTTCCGCTTGGCGGGATCAATACCCATGAAATGATCCTCCAGATCTGTCCGTGCAGAATATACGCCGGTTCCAGTGTCAGAAGATTCAACAAATTCGGTACAAACATATAGGCACCGAATCCGATGATATACCCTCCGATCAGATAAAGGGTAAGATTGTGAATTGCATAACGCCCAAATTTTCTTTCCAGTTTGTTTAGCCAGTTCAAATGTCATTCTCCTCTTTTTTATAATTTGATTTCAATTGTACCGTTTGCCCCGTAGTTTGTCAAATATCCAACGCACGTTTCACATTAAATTTTAGTAAAATTTTTAAGGAATCTCTTTCAGAACACGACAATCCTCGTCAGAATACCAATTGACATTTCATGATCTTGTCGTATAATGTAGTTTGTCATAAATCCGGCACTACTTTTTAATAGGAAATAACCGGATCAACGCTTTTAAAAAATGAGGGTTTTTTATGAAACAAAACGAATTACATACTTTGGGAATCGACATCGGATCCACCACGGTGAAGATTGCGGTTCTGAACAATGAGAACGAAGTGCTTTTCTCCGATTACGAACGGCACTTTGCGAATATTCAGGAGACTTTATCCGACCTCCTCGGGCGCGCGCTTTATACGCTCGGTCCGATCCGTGTCTCCCCGGTCATCACCGGTTCCGGAGGTCTGACACTGGCCAAACATCTCGGTGTTCCTTTCGTCCAGGAAGTGATCGCCGTATCGACTGCATTACAGGACTATGCGCCACAGACCGACGTTGCGATCGAACTCGGCGGAGAAGACGCAAAGATCATCTATTTTGAGGGCGGCAATGTCGAGCAGCGTATGAACGGCGTCTGTGCGGGAGGTACCGGCTCTTTTATCGACCAGATGGCATCTCTTCTGCAGACCGATGCATCCGGTCTCAATGAATACGCTAAGCATTATCAGGCATTATACTCCATCGCCGCACGCTGCGGCGTATTTGCCAAATCCGATATCCAGCCGCTGATCAATGAGGGGGCTTCCAAAGCGGATCTGTCTGCCTCGATCTTTCAGGCAGTTGTCAATCAGACGATCAGCGGGCTTGCCTGTGGAAAACCGATCCGCGGACATGTCGCATTTTTGGGCGGACCGCTGCACTTTTTATCCGAACTTCGCGCCGCTTTCATCCGCACATTGAAATTGGACGACGAACATATCATCGCACCGAATCATTCTCATCTGTTCGCAGCGATCGGATCCGCATTAAACTCAAAAAAAGATACGCCGGTTGCCCTGCGCACATTGCAGGAACGGCTGGCAGCAAAGATCGAGATGGAATTTGAAGTGGAGCGTCTCGAACCGCTTTTTGCAACAATGGAAGAATACGAAGCATTCACCGAGCGGCATGCAAAACACCATGTGCCGGTTACCGATTTAAGCACTTATAAAGGAAAGGCTTTCCTCGGGATCGACGCCGGATCGACTACGACAAAAGCCGCACTTGTCGGCGAAGACGGAACGCTTCTTTATTCCTTTTATCATAACAATGAGGGAGACCCGTTAGGCACAACGATCTCCGCGATCAAAGATATTTACAGCCGGCTCCCGGAAGATGTAGAGATCGTCCACTCCTGCTCCACAGGCTACGGCGAGGCATTGATCAAAGCCGCGCTGCTTTTGGATGAGGGCGAAGTGGAAACGGTGTCCCATTACTATGCCGCTTCTTTCTTTGAACCGGATGTGGACTGTATACTCGACATCGGCGGTCAGGATATGAAATGTATCAAGATCAAAAACCAGACCGTTGACAGCGTACAGCTGAACGAAGCCTGTTCCTCCGGATGCGGTTCCTTTATCGAAACATTTGCAAAATCTTTGAACTATTCCGTGGAGGATTTTGCCCACGAAGCACTATACGCGCAGAATCCGATCGATCTCGGAACCCGCTGTACCGTATTTATGAACTCCAAAGTCAAACAGGCACAGAAAGAGGGGGCTGCCGTCGCTGACATTTCAGCCGGACTTGCATATTCCGTTATCAAAAATGCGTTGTTTAAGGTGATCAAAGTTTCCGACGCCTCCGAACTCGGAAATCATATCGTCGTACAGGGCGGTACTTTCTACAATAACGCCGTATTGCGCAGTTTTGAAAAGATCGCGGGGTGTGAAGCCATCCGTCCGGATATCGCCGGCATCATGGGCGCTTTCGGCGCTGCGCTGATCGCACGGGAACGTTATATAGAATGTGAGGGAACCACAATGCTTTCCATTGATGAGATCGAGGCGTTGGAATATTCCACAACACTGACCAAGTGCAAAGGCTGTACGAACAACTGCCGTCTGACGATCAGTCATTTCAGCGGCGGACGGAAATTCATCACCGGAAACCGTTGTGAACGCGGACTTGGAAAAGCAAAGACCGAAAATAAAATGCCGAACTTGTTCGCATACAAACTGGAACGCTATTTTGGTTATGAACCGCTTGACGAAAAAGATGCGCCGCGTGGCTCCATCGGAATCCCCCGTGTACTGAACCAGTATGAGAATTATCCGTTCTGGTTTACCTTTTTCACAAAACTGGGATTCCGCGTCGTTTTGTCGCCGGCTTCCACAAGAAAGATTTATGAGCTTGGAATCGACTCTATCCCAAGCGAATCGGAATGTTATCCGGCAAAACTGGCGCATGGGCATGTACAGTGGCTAATCAACGCAGGGATCAAACATATTTTTTATCCGTCCATCCCGTATGAACGAAATGAGTTCAAGGATGCAAACAATCACTACAACTGTCCGATCGTAACATCCTATCCGGAAAATATTAAAAATAATATGGACCCGATCGTCCATGGGGACGTTGATTTTATCCACCCTTTCCTGAATTTCCAGAGTGAGGAGACGATCTTCTACCGGCTGCGCGATGAACTTGGACAGAAATTTGCTCTGACCGACGAGGGGATCCGTCAGGCTGTTCACGCTGCCTGGGAAGAACTTGCCGCCTGCCGCAATGACATGCGAAAAAAAGGCGAGGAGACCATTCGGTTCCTGAACGAAACCGGAAACCGCGGAATCGTACTTGCCGGACGTCCTTATCATATCGATCCGGAAGTCAACCACGGGATTCCGGAACTGATCACTTCCTACAATGTTGCCGTGCTGACCGAGGATTCGATTTCTCATCTGAATCCGGTGGAACGTCCGCTAAACGTCATGGACCAGTGGATGTACCATTCCCGGCTCTACGCTGCGGCAAATTATGTGAAAACAGTGGATAATCTGGATCTGATCCAACTGAATTCTTTCGGCTGCGGACTGGATGCAGTCACAACAGATCAGGTTGCTGAGATCTTGACGAATTCCGACAAGATTTATACTTCCCTGAAGATTGACGAAGTCAACAACCTGGGAGCAGCCAGAATCCGGATCCGCTCCCTGCTTGCCGCGATCCGCGTACGGGAACAGCATAAGATCGAGCGCACGATCCACCCGGCATCCATTGAAAAAGTACCGTTTACAAAGGAAATGCGCAAAACACATACGATCCTCTGCCCGCAGATGTCACCGATCCATTTTGAGCTTCTGGAACCGGCATTTCGTGCAAGCGGATACCATATGGAAGTTCTGCCGAACGACAACAAGCAGGCTGTGGATGTGGGCTTAAAGTATGTCAACAACGACGCCTGCTACCCATCGCTGATCGTCGTCGGTCAGATCATGGATGCGATCCTCTCCGGAAAATATGACACCGACCGCCTGGCCATCGTCATCACCCAGACCGGAGGCGGATGCCGTGCTTCCAACTACATCGGATTTATCCGGCGCGCATTGAAAAAAGCCGGTTACGCACATATCCCGGTGATCTCGGTCAACTTAAGTGGTCTTGAAGCCAATCCAGGTTTTAAACTGACACCGATGCTGGCGATCCGTGGATTATATGCCGCGGTATTCGGGGACATTTTCATGAAATGTGTCTACCGGATCCGCCCTTATGAAGCCGTACCGGGAACAACAAACGAAATCCATCGCAAATGGGTCAATGTGTGCAAGCAGTTCGTCTCCGAGGGTTATCCGTCCAGAAGACGTTTCAAAAAATTATGTCGGGAGATCATCGAAGATTTTGACCTGATCGAACTTCTGGATATGAAAAAGCCGAGAGTCGGCATCGTCGGAGAGATCCTTGTAAAATTCCACCCGGCTGCCAACAATCATCTGGTGGATCTGCTGGAAAACGAGGGAGCGGAAGCCGTCGTACCGGATCTGCTGGATTTCCTGCTTTATTGTTTCTATAACCAGAATTTCAAAGTATCAAACCTCGGCATGAAGAAGTCAAAAGCTCTGCTCGGAAATCTTGGGATCAAAGCGTTGGAATGGCTGAGAATGCCTGCGACAAAAGCATTCCGGGAGAGCCGGCATTTCAACCCGCCGGCAAAGATCGAAGATCTTGCCGAAATGGCATCGAAGATCGTTTCCCTCGGCAACCAGACCGGAGAGGGTTGGTTTCTGACCGGGGAAATGTTGGAACTGATCCAGAGCGGCGCTGGCAATATCGTCTGCACGCAGCCATTCGCCTGTCTTCCGAACCATGTTGTCGGAAAAGGCGTTATCAAAGAACTGCGCAGACTCTATCCGCATTCCAATATTGTCGCGATCGATTTCGATCCGGGTGCAAGTGAAGTAAACCAATTGAACCGAATCAAATTGATGCTCTCTACTGCAAATAAAAATCTGCAGGCAGAACTGGAAAAGGAACAGTCCGCACAGTCAGACCTGTAATTTACAAGGAGCGCGGCTTCATAGATCGATCATCTATGAAGCTGCGCTCCTTTTTTTGTAAAGGCGACGAGCCAAAGTCCGGGCTTGCCCGAGACCTTGGCGACTGCTTACAATCCCGGAATGTGCCTTTTGGCACTTCCGGTGATTCTTTTTAACTTCTCTTTTCGTTTTCCGTTTTTATTTTTCATTTTCTGCTTTCCGTCCGCAGGATTTCCCAAATCTGTCCCGGTGTCTCCGCGATCCACTCCGCTCCGGCTTTTTCCAGTTCTTCCCTGCTTCCATATCCGTACAGTACGCCCATCGAATGAATCCCGGTCTGTTTTGCGCCAAGAATATCATGTTCCCGGTCTCCGATCATCAGCACACTGTCCCTGTCATCTCTTTTTCTTCCGATTCCTTCTTCTGCAAGCACATATTCGATCACTTCACATTTTTTCGTTCTTCTTCCATCCATCAATGCACCGCCGATCCGGTCAAAATATGATGCAAACGAAAAATGTTCTGCAATCTGTACTGCAAACGTCTCCGGTTTTGACGTCGCCATACAAATACGAAATCCGGATGCTTTCAATTGTTCCAGCAATCCGATCACGCCCGCATACACTTTATTTTCAAAGATGCCCCGCTCCGTATAGTATTCCCGATAAATAGAAACCGCCCGTTTCCCCTCTTCTTCCGATACATTTAAAAACTGTTGGAACTGCGTCTGGAGCGGAGGACCGATAAAGCTGCGCAATTGAGCCTCCGTCGCAGTTTTTTCGTATCGTTCCAACGTATAGCGCACTGCATCCATGATCCCCTCTCCGGAATCGGTAAGCGTTCCGTCAAGATCAAATAAAATCGTCTTGATATCCATTCTTTTCTCGCCCTTTCCTTTTTCCTGTTCCCTTACAAATCTGATCCTGCTCAATAACTTCGGATATGGTCGTTTTCGTCTTCCTGTGTGTTCAAGATTTTTCTGATCACAACATAATACCCATAATCCGCATTCACTTTGATATATACCCTGTCATTCTCTTTGTGTCCGAGAATCGCTTTTCCAAGCGGCGAATCTATGCTGATCAGACCATTGACAGAACTTCCCCTCACTGATGTTACAAGCCGGTATGTCTCTGTCTCATCGTCATCTTCCATATAAAGCTCCACCGTATTGTTGATCCCAACTTCATCTTCTTTGGAAGTATCATCCACGATCTCCGCCGTCTTCAACATCCTCTCCAGATAACGGATGCGGCTTTCATTCCGGTTTTTGTCCTTTTTTGCCGCATGGTATTCAAAATTCTCACTCAGATCTCCGTGCGCACGCGCTTCTTTTACTGCCTCAATCGCTTCTTTCCTTACAACCAGCTTCCGGTGTTCAATCTCTTCCTGAATCTTTTTCACATCACTTTTCGTCAATTTATCACGCAACTCTTTCACTTTCCTTTCCAAAATTTTTCCGTGATCTTTGTCACTTCATTCAAATTACATATCTGATATCCGCTCCATTCCCGCGGAAATATCTCCCGATACCGTCTTCCAAGAAAACGATCGTCCAAAAGCAGGATCACGCCCTTATCCTCCTCAGTCCGTATCACTCTCCCCGCCGACTGCAGGACTTTATTCATTCCCGGATATAAATAAGCAAAATCGAACCCTGACATCCCCATCCTGTCAAAAAACTGCCGGATCAGTTCCCGTTCCGTACACACCTGAGGAATCCCGGTTCCAACGATCGCTGCGCCGATCAGTCGGTCTGCAGTCAGATCGATCCCCTCCGAAAAGATTCCTCCCATCACGCAGAATCCGACCAGTGATCCCGCCCTCTCTTCCTCAAAATTTTCCAGAAAAATCTCTCTTGCCTCTTCTCCCATAAACTGTGACTGTAAAATACATTCCACTGTTTGAATACCGGATTGCTCCAACAATTCCATAAAACAGGCATAAACATCTTCCATAAAGCGATATGATGGAAAAAACACCATATAATTGCCTGTCTTTCCAAGAACCATCTGCAAAATGTACGCCGCAAACCTCTCGTACATCTTTTCAGACCGCATCGTATATTTTGTACTGACATCTCTTCCAAACAGCAGCAAACGGTGCTTTTCCGGGAACGTCGATTCCGCATAAACCGCATAGTCGTCCGTCTCCGTACTCAGTAATTTCTTATAATAATGGATCGGCAAAAGTGTAGCGGAAAAGAATATCGTGCTGTTCCCTTGTTCCAGATAACTTTGCAGATTGACCGATGGATTGACACAGAGCAGTTTCAGCCGAAACCGTCCTCCCGCCTCTAGTTCCGTATAGATCACATAATTTTCATCCAGCACATCATAAATATTCAGAAAATCCCGAACCTGAAAATAAAACTCCAGTACCTGTTCTCTCTTTTCGCCCGCCTCGCACTCTTCCAGATACTTTTCCATTTCTCCGGTCACATTCATCAATTTTAACGCAATATGAGAAACACTCTCCTGTATCTGATATGTTTCGCATTCTTTCTTTAATTCCAACAACTGTTTGCTACATTCATCCAAACGTTTCGCCAGTTTGGGCGCTTCCGCCTTTACAAGCCGTCGGATCGAAAGAATATCTTCTTTATAGATCGCCGCACTGTACATCTCCCTGCCACGTTCTACCAGATTGTGCGCCTCATCGATCAGAAACAAATAGTCTCCGCTTCCCCCATCCGAGAAAAATCGCTTCAAATGTGCATTCGGATCAAACACATAATTGTAATCGCAAATGACCGCATCTACCCAAAGCGCAATATCCAGACTCATCTCAAACGGACAGACCTGAAATTTCTGCGCCTGTTCTTCCAACACTTCCCTTGTCAGTTCTTCTGTGTGACTGATCAGGTCAAAAACCGCATCATTCACCCGGTCATAATGCCCTTTTGCGTACGGACACGCTTCCGGATTGCATTCCGGTGTATCACAAAAACAGATTTTTTCTTTCGCAGTCAGCGTGATGACTTTATAACGCAGTCCTGTGCCGCGCAATGTGTCAAATGCCTGCTCTGCGACTGTCCTTGTGATCGTCTTGGCGGTCAGGTAGAAAATTTTCTCCCCCAACTCTTCCCCCACAGCTCGTACCGCCGGAAAAATCGTCGCCATCGTCTTTCCCACTCCGGTCGGCGCCTGAATGAATAACTTCTTCTTCCTGAGAATCGTCCTGTATACAGAAGATACCAATTCTCGCTGTCCCTCTCTGTACGGAAATGGAAATTCGGTCCTGCGGATCGAGTTGTTCCGAAGTTCTTTCCATTCAATCTGATATCTCGCCCATTTTTCATAAGCATGTACCAGTTCTTCAAACCATTTTTTTAGTTCCCCGACAGAATATGTCTCCCGAAACCGCTTGATCTCCTCAGTTTCTAAATTACAATATGTCATCTGGACGCCGATTTCTTCCAAGGCATTCTGCGTTCCGTAAAAATACGCATAACATTTTGCCTGTGCAAGATGTACGCCCACCGGCCCGGTAATGTGATCCAGATCACGCATCACACCTTTGATCTCATCGATCACGATCCCATCCGCCTCTTCCACGATTCCGTCTGCTCTTCCCTCAATCTGTAACATAAAACAGTCGCACGGGTATTGGAATTTCAACGGAACCTCTGCCCGATATCCGCTTCCCATTCTTTTCTGGATCTTCCGGTGCAGTCTGCTTCCCTGCTGCATGGCATCTTTTTCCATACTTCCCGATATCCGATTGTCAATGTCTCCCTCCCGCAAAATAAATTCCACGAGATTCCGGACCGAAATCCGGATCGTCTGTATTTCTTCCATTCCAAACCTCTAAATCACAACCGTAAAATGTACATAATTTTCCTGTTCGATCTCTTCCTGTCCAACCGTAATTTCACCGCCCGCTTTCTCTACAAGTGATTTCACACGCGCCAGACCGATTCCTCTCTGTTTCTGTGTTCCTTTATCTTCTTTCGTAGAATATCCGTAAGAAAAGAACTGTCCGATTTCTTCGATTGAAAGTTTCCGATATCGATTCAGGATTTCAAATACAAGGCGATCATCCTGAGAATCCAGAAAGATCTTTACTCTTCCTCCGGTCTCCATACTTGCTTCATACGCATTATCCGCCAGACTTCCGATCACTTCGATCAACGTATGTTCCGATACCCGTGAAAGAATCTCCCAGTTTCTTACCTCCACGTCCGTCTCAATCCCATCCGGAGCATTCACGATCTTACTGTACAGAAATCCTGCCAGTACTTTATCGCTGATCCTGAGAAGCGGCAGATAACGGTTTGCGGAATCTCTGCGTACTTCATGGATATATGCAGACTGACACTCCACCAACTGATCGTAATCATCTACGGTCAGATGCATATTCAGGATCGCATTGATATGATTGTCAAACTCATGCTGTCTGACCCGGATTTCTTTTACAAGTTCTTCCAGCGGCTGAATATACAACTGATAAAGTTTAAGTTCACGTTCCTGATTCCGAATTTCTTCTTCGTTTAACTTCTGATTGATCGTCCCCCATATGATCGCTGTTAAAAACAAGATAAATACAAGGATCACTTTCAGGTTCAACGTACCGCTTATGATCAGATCCGCCACAAGGTAGACTGCGATCACCAGAGACACCATACAGAACATCCGATACAAATGTCTCCTTGTGCGTTTCCCCATCTGCTGTTTTCCCTGCTTGTTTGTCTGCGTTCTTCTCATCGTCCCCTCTGCTTTCGCTATTTTCCTATCCGCTTTTTTACATCGGCTTTATAGGTAACGCCGATGTCGATCCGTTCTTCATATCCCTCAATTTGTATAACCTGGTTTACCAGATCATAATACATAACCGCATCTTGATTGACCACATACATCCGATGGCACTGAAAAAACTGCTCCTTCGGAAGCTGTTCCAAAAGCTGCCTTATACTCAGATACGGTACATTCAACTGTTCTTCTTTCAGACAAAGACAAACTCCCCTCGGTATTGCTTTGCAGTACACAATTTCACTGCATGAGATCTTGTAATTGATTCCGTCTTTTTTCACCAAAATGCTTGGTGTATTCCCTGTTCGGATATGAAACAGGACTTTATTCACGATCTCCTCAATCTCCGCCTGGATATATGGTTTTACAATGTATTGGTAACAATGCAGCCTCCGATACGCCTCTATCTCCAATCCTGCGATCGATGTGACCATCACAAGAGGCGTAAACTCATACTGCTGCATCGAACGCACTTCTTCCGCAAACCAGATCCCCGATCGATCCTCTTCCTCTTCTCTATTCAAATGAATATCCAAAAGGAATAAATCAAAAGAAACGGCGCTGCGAAGCAGCAGTCTGGCACCCGCCAGATCTGTTGCCGCATCCACCGTTATCTGATCCGAAATCTTTTCGAGCATCCGACACAGAGATTCTCTGCTTCTGTCATCATCTTCCAGCACTAATATCCTTGTCATGTCTCCCTGCTCTTTCGTTCCTGTCTGATCGCTGCCGCTTACTTGATGTCTGTGATCTCAGGATGATCTACTCCCGCCACTTCTGCAATCGTCTTTGTCAATCCTGCAATCCCCTGTAATTCCGACGGAATAATGATCTTCGTCGCCTTACCATCAGCTGCTTTCGCAAATGCCTCCAGACTCTTGATCGTCAAAACTGCATTGTCTGCACCTGCTGCTTTGATAAATTCGATACCCTCAGCCGTTGCTTTCTGCACGCTTCGGATCGCTTCCGCCTGACCTTCTGCCTCTTTGATCCGTCTCTGCTTCTCCGCCTCTGCTTTCAGGATCGCCGCCTGCTTTGAAGCTTCTGCCTCCAGGATCACAGACTCTTTTTCTCCCTCTGCAACGAGGATTGTTGATTTCTTTTCACCCTCTGCCCGAAGAATCGCTTCTCTTCGTTCGCGCTCCGCTTTCATCTGCTTCTCCATCGCATCCTGGATCGCTTTCGGCGGCATGATGTTTTTCAGCTCAACACGGTTGACTTTGATTCCCCATTCATCCGTCGCAATATCCAAGATCGTACGCATCTTTGTATTGATCGTCTCTCTGGAAGTCAGCGTCTCATCCAGTTCCAAGTCTCCGATGATATTACGAAGCGTGGTCGCTGTCAGGTTCTCGATCGCCGCGATCGGACTTTCTACTCCATATGCATACTTTTTCGGATCTGTGATCTGGAAAAATACAACGGTATCGATCTGCATGGTAACATTATCTTTTGTGATAACTGCCTGCGGTTCAAAGTCTACAACCTGCTCTTTTAAAGATACTTTCTTTGCCACTTTATCCAGGATCGGGATCTTAAAATGAAGTCCGACTCCCCATGTCTCCTTGTATCCGCCAAGACGCTCCAGGATATATGCATGTGCCTGCGGCACGATCTTGATGTTAGAAACCAAGATCAGTAAAATAATCACTAAAACCACTGCCCCGATAATAAATCCCATAACTTATTCCTCCTCATACTTTTTTACAATCAGCTTCACACCGGAAATGTTTACAACTTTTGCCAGATCTCCCGGATCCAGTATCACATCATCCCGTTCTGCTCTGGTCGTCCATTCCAGACCATTTACAACGGCTGTTCCGGTCTGCTGCAGATTGTCAACTTTCTCTGTTATTCTAACCACTTTTCCGATAATCCCCTCATAATTCGTCTTTTCATGATGGGAATTGATGTATTTTACCACAAACGGACGGGTAAATACAAGCATCGTGAACGAGACAACCAGAAATGCGCCAATCTGCCACCAAAGGTTCAATCCTGCCAGATCGAGGATCAACGCCCCCAATGCTCCGCCAGCCATCCAGATCGTAGTCAGTCCCACCGTCGCGATCTCGATCACCAGAAACAAGATCAACAATCCGAGCCATACATATACGGTTACTGTGTCCTCCATAGTTCTCCCTTCTTTCTCATATTTTCCATCAGCCGGCTCTTCCTTTTGATGTTGTTCTTATCTTAGTCTGTCTCGCTCTATTATACAATACTTTTTGCGTGAATGCAGTGTTTTTCTGTCTGAATCAACTGCTTTTTTCAAAAACAGGCTTCCCTTGAAATTCCGTCATTTCCGCTCTGTACCGAAGCGGCAGATGATTCATCTGACACATTCGGTTTTCCCTCTCCGGAATGGATATCGAGTCGAAAAATCCTGTCCATAAACGAGCAAATTCTTTTTCTGATTCTGAAAACCTCTCCCTGATCTCCTGATCCCATTCCCTGTCTTTTACAAGCACCCAATGATAGCGGACGCGATGTATCACGCATTCATTGTGCCGCTTGTCGCAGATCATCCAGTTCTCCAGCGGAAAGCGATCGGAAAAGTGATCGGCAATACAGGACAGAATTCGGTTTTTGGGCACGATCTCTGAGAAAAGGACTCCGTTTTTCAATTCCCGGAAACGCACAAATTCCAGAAAACGATGTGCCTCATTTCCCACTTGTCTGCTCAGGGAAAAAACCTTTTCTACCGCCGGATCACTGAGATGTTCCATGATCTTCCTGCTGTCTTTCACACTGCGCGCAGACTGCATCACCCGAAACACTGCATCTGCCTTTTCAGGGTCTTCCGAAAGAAGAGCCTGATAAAAATCCCGGTATGTCTCATCTCCCAGATATTTTCGGATCAGCCGCACAACTGCTCCCGCTTTCCGTTCTGATACCTCTACTTCTTTATATTCACAAAACAACTGCTGTTCCAGACATTCTTTTAAACCGATCCCTGCTTCTTTATCCCTGCTTTCCATCCATGCATCGTAAATCGCCGACAACATCCCTGTCACGCTGTCTTCACAAAGATAAATTGTTTTCATTGTCGCTCCCCCAATCCACATCATCGAATAAAGATAACTGCCGGTACGTCATCCCGCGCACAGAGTCCGGCAGACGCTCTTTGGTATTTAAAAGATTCCGCGTAATATAGTCTTCTTCGATTTTCGTCCGGTACATCATCCTGCCTCCACACGTTATAAAGTACAGCGCTCTTTTTAAGACGACACCCATTTTCTTCAGATCCGAAAAGTCAAGTATCCCCATTCTTCTTGCCTTTACAATACGCTGCGCTGATTTCACGCCGATTCCCGGAACTCTCAATAAGACTTCATAATCTGCCCGGTTCACCTCCACAGGAAACATCTCAAGATGTTTCAATGCCCAATTACACTTCGGATCCAGATACAAATTAAAATTCGGATTCTTTTCATCCAATAGTTCCTCCGCCTTAAATTTGTAAAATCGAAGCAGCCAGTCTGCCTGATATAGCCGATGTTCTCTTAAAAGCGGCGGTCCGTCGGATGTCTTTTGCGGAAGCAGCGTATCTTCATTCACTGCTACAAAAGCCGAATAAAACACGCGTTTCAGATCAAATTTCCGATACAGGGATTCTGCAACGTTCAGGATCTGATAATCTGATTCCGGCGTTGCCCCGATGATCATCTGTGTGCTCTGCCCTGCCGGAACGAACTTCGGGGCATTCCTGTATACTGCAAGTTCTTCCTTGTTTTCTTCCATCCGATTCTGCACAAGACGCATCGGCGTTAAAATACTCTTCCTTGTCTTATGCGGAGCCAGAAGCCGCAGACTCTCCGCAGTCGGCAGTTCCATATTCACGCTCATCCGATCAGCCAGAAATCCAACTCTTTTGATCAATTCCGGATCTGCTCCCGGGATTGCTTTCACATGAATGTATCCTTGAAAATTACAGACTTTTCGCAGACGGTACAACGCCGCATAAATTAATTCCATCGTATAATTCGGACTTCTTAAAACTCCGGAACTTAAAAATAATCCCTCGATGTAATTCCTCCGATAGAACTCCATGGTCAGTGTGCAGACTTCTTCCGGTGTAAAAGAAGTTCTCACCACATCGTTAGACGATCGGTTAATACAGTATTTACAGTCAAATATACACTCATTCGTAAAAAGAATTTTCAGCAGGGAAATGCATCTTCCGTCTGCCGAAAAACTGTGACAGATCCCGGCAGCCCGACAGTTTCCCATACCTTTTCCATCTCCGTTCCGGTCAACACCGCTGGATGTGCACGATACATCATATTTGGCAGCATCTGACAAAATCTTTAATTTCTCGTACATCCCTATTTTATTTAAAATCGTCTCCGGCATCTTCTTACACTTCCTTTTCATACATTCCCCTTTAAGACACAGAACATTTGTTCTGTGTCTAATATATCACATCTGCTTATTTTATGCAACAGTAATGAGAACATCTGTTCTGTTTTATTTCTTATAAAAGAAAAGAACCGAAAAGAAAGTATACATACACTCTCTTCCCGGTTCTTTTCTGCCACACCGCCTGCCTATGCGAACAGCGGAGTAGAAAGGTATCTCTCACCGGTATCCGGCAAGATCACTACGATCGTTTTCTCTTTATTTTCTTCTTTCTTCGCCTCCTCGATCGCCGCATGAAGCGCTGCCCCCGAAGAAATACCAACGAGGATCCCCTCTTTATTTGCCAGCAGTTTCGCTGCTCCATAAGCCTCTTCTTCTGTCACAGGTACAATCGCATCAAACAGTTCGGTTTTGAGAATCTCCGGCACAAATCCCGCGCCGATCCCCTGAAGACCGTGCGGTCCCGGTTTATTTCCGGAAAGTACCGCTGATTTCGCCGGTTCTACTGCGATCACTTTCATGTTCTGATTTTTTTCTTTCAAATAACTTCCGGTTCCGGTAATCGTTCCGCCTGTTCCGACGCCGGCAACAAACAGATCGATATTTCCCTCGGTATCTTCCCAGATTTCCGGTCCGGTTGTAAGCTCATGTGCCTTTGGGTTCGCCGGATTCACAAACTGTCCAAGGACGATCGCATTTTCCCTCTCCTGCTGAAGCTCTTCCGCACGCTCGATCGCGCCTTTCATCCCTTTCGCGCCCTCCGTCAATACAATTTCCGCACCATATCCAAGAAGCAGTTTTCTTCTTTCGATACTCATTGTTTCCGGCATGACAAAGACAGCTTTGTACCCTTTTGCCGCTGCAATCGACGCCAGACCGATTCCCGTATTTCCGCTTGTTGGCTCGATAATCGTTGCTCCCGGCTTGATTTTCCCCTGTTTTTCCGCTTCTTCCAACATATTTAATGCCACGCGGTCTTTGACGCTTCCTGCCGGATTGAAATATTCCAGTTTCACAAGCACTTTTGCGCCAAGCTGAAGCTGCTCCTCGATATTCTGTACCTCCAAAAGCGGAGTTCTCCCTACCAGTTCTGTTACGCTTTTATAAATCTTTCCCATCTTCTTTTCTCCTTTTCTCTTCTTCCGTCAAAAAGTGTAGGACAGATATTCCCAACACACTGACGGTAACGTCAATGTACAAAAGACAATGCGGTCACTTGTACACCAATGCAAACTCTGTTATATAACTGCCAATGCCTGCTCCAGATCATAAATCAGATCATCCGCATGCTCTGTTCCCACCGAAATCCGCACGGTATTCGGCATGATTCCGGAATCTTTCAATTCCGCCTCCGTCATCTGTGAATGCGTCGTACTTGCCGGATGGATCACAAGCGATTTCACATCCGCCACATTTGCCAATAAAGAAAATAATTCCAGATGATCGATAAATTTTCTCGTATCCTCTTCTGTACCGTCGATCTCAAATGTAAAAATCGACACGCCTCCTTTCGGAAAATATTTCTCATACAATGTATGATACGGACTTTCCTGTAACGCCGGATGGTTCACTTTCGCGACTTTCGGATGCTTTTTGAGAAACTCTGCGATCCGCAGCGCATTCTCCACATGACGCTCTACACGGAGTGATAAAGTCTCCAACCCCTGTAAAAACAGAAATGAATTCAGCGGTGTAATGGACGCTCCCGTATCCCGCAAAAGCACCGCACGGATTCTTGTAACAAAAGCCGCACTTCCTGCTGCCTCCTCAAATACCACTCCGTGATAACTCGGATCAGGTTCTGAAATCTGTGGATATTTTCCGGATGCACTCCAGTCAAATGTTCCCTTTTCTATGATCACACCACCCAGCGCAGTTCCATGACCTCCGATAAATTTTGTTGCGGAATGTACAACAATATCTGCTCCATACTCAAACGGACGCAAAAGATACGGCGTCGCAAATGTATTATCCGCTACAAGCACGATTCCATGTCTGTGTGCCACATCCGCTGCTTTTTGAATATCCACAAGGTTCGCATTAGGGTTGCCGATCGGTTCGATGAATATTGCTTTCGTATTCTCTTTGATCGCTTCTTCCCAGGCGCCCTCTTTGTCCGGATCTACAAAAGTTGTTTCAATCCCCTGATCCCGCAGCGTATGCTCCAGCAGATTATACGTTCCTCCGTAAATGTATTTGGAGGCAGCAATATGATCCCCTGCTTTCGCAAGATTTTGAAACGTATATGTGATCGCTGCTGCCCCGGATGCAACTGCAAGTGCGGCGGTTCCGTCCTCCAGAGCCGCAATCCGCTGTTCAAACACATCCTGCGTCGGGTTAGTCAGTCTTCCGTAAATATTTCCGTTGTCCCGAAGTCCGAACCGGTCCGCAGCATGCTGACAGTCATTGAACACATACGAAGTCGTCTGATATATCGGTACAGCTCTTGCTCCCGTAACAGGATCCGGATGTTCTTGCCCTGCGTGTACCTGCAATGTCTCAAATTGAAATTTTCGTTCCATATTGTGTCCTCCTTTATTTCATATCTTTTACTTGAAAAATCCTTTCTCCCATACAGACATGAGAATTTTTCTGTTCCCTCTATATATAGTACATGCCGGCTTCCATATCCTTTTTATTCTGATATTCCTCTGCCAGCTGAGCCAGTGTCCGACTCTCCAGAAAGGTATTGATCTTACGATTGATCTCATCCCATACAAGTTCTTCGACCGCCGTCTGCAATGCATCCGGCTGCTTCGACACGTCGCGGTCTATGATAGAAAACTTTCCCTCCAATGCTTCCAACACCTCCCGTACTGTGATCTCCTCCGGCGCTCTTGCCAGAAGATATCCGCCATTCATCCCTTTGATGCTGGTCACGATCCCGGCTTTCCGTAGTGTCTGAAAAACCTGCTCCAGATAATTCTGAGACAGTTTCTGATTCTCAGTCAAACGAAGAAGCGGAACTGCCTGCCCGCTGCTACATGCTGTCAGTTCTACAAGTGCACGGAGCCCATATCTTCCTTTTGTTGAAATTTTCACCCGGCTTTTCTCCTTTCTTTCATTTCCTACTTTTCCGATAAGTATTTTGTGTATTCTTTTATACCATTCAATTCCTACTATGTCAATATGTTTTATAAACTTTTTTGTTTTTACTGTTCTTTATATGAGAAAAACGCCCAAAAGGACGTTTTAACTCATTCTTCCGTATTCAGTTTTTATCGATCCTGCATTCTCCATCGCTCTTTTTACCAAGTCTGAGATCGTAACATCTTCCATTGTTTGCAGGATGATCTCCCACATCACACCCCACGTCTCTCTTGTAGGACATTTGCTACAGTCAATCCCACATTCTTTTACTGTTGTCAAACATTCCACCGGAGCCATCTCCCCCTCTACCGCGCGAAGAGTATCTTTCACAGTCAGACTTTCCAGAGATTTTTCTATCCAGTATCCGCCTTTTGCACCTCTGGAACTATTCAGAATCCCGGCTGTTTTTAACTCTCTGACGATTCGCTCCAAGTATTTCTCCGACAATCCTCTGCGCAGCGACACTGCCTTCAGACTTTCCGGATGTTCCCGATCCGAATGAACTGCCAGATCTGTCACAATCTCCAATGCATATCTTCCTTTTGTTGAAATTTTCATCTTCTATCCTCTGTTTCTTTTCATTTTTAATTTCCTTGTCTGCTGACGTTATACTTCATTTTAATCTTTTTTTCCAAAAAAGACAAACGTTACTTTTTATTGTACAAAGGTCAATTGAAAAAGTAAATTCCACTTTGTAAAGTTAAATTCCACCTTGTAGGACTAAATTCCACGAGGTGGAGTTT
>NZ_JADMSO010000001.1 GCF_015560805.1 Mediterraneibacter glycyrrhizinilyticus
GGAAAGTAATGATTTTGATTCATTTATGAAATTCGCAGTGTAGTTTTGTGCAATTTTTTAAATTTGCTCATTTATAGATCATAGCATGTCTTGTCCGGAGGGTCAAAGACAAAATGACGAAAATTTCCACGGAATACGGTTATTTTTTTCACATATCGTCGTTGACATTTCGTGAAAAAGGTTTAGAATATTATCAGCGATTAAGGATTACAGGAGGAAAAAATATGGACTCTATTGTAAAGAAATTATCGGAAATAGAATCTGCCGCCGCAGCGATCGTGAGACATGCGGAGGAGCAGAAAGAAGTCCTGGATCATGAATTTCGTGAGAAACGGAATCAATTTGACGAAGAACTTGAAAAAAAGACGATGGAGAAGATCAATGAGATCCGTTCAGAACTGGAAAAGACAACTTCTTCACTTCTGGATGAACAGAGCGGAGAGAACAATGATTCGATCGCACTGTTGAAACAGCAATATGAGATAAATCACACAAAGTACGCGAAGGACATTTTAAAACGGATTACAGAGGTATAAGCCATGGGAAATCTACTTACTTACAGTGGAATCGTAACCAAGATCCGTGCGATGGAAGCAAGACTTTTAAGAGAAGAGAATTTCGTGGAGATTGCGAACCTGCACAGCGTACCGGAAGTCGTGAATTATCTGAGAGATAATTCTTCCTATGCGTTTGTGCTGGGAAATCTGGATGAAAGTCAGCTACACCGTGGAGATATCGAAAAGATTCTGATCGGGCAGCTTTATTATGACTATTCCAAGATTTATCGTTTCTGCAATCTGGAACAGAGGAAGTTCCTGAAATTGTATATCAAGCGATATGAGATCGATCTGATCAATTATTGTTTCCGGATCGTGATCAACCATTATGAACAGCCGTTTGACCTGAACTATAAGAAACAGTTTTTTGACCGCTATTCGCAGATTTCGATCGAGAAGCTGATCACGTCCAGAACGACCGATGAACTGGTTGAGAATCTGAAAGGTACGGAGTATTACGAACCACTCAGCAGACTCAGGGACAAACCGTCGATTACTTTGTTCGACTATGACCTGACGCTGGATCAATATTATTTTTCACAGGTCTGGAAAGACCGGAAGAAGGTACTGAAAAAGAAAGAATTGGAACTGTATACGCGTGACTGCGGCACGAAACTGGATCTTTTGAATCTGCAGTGGATCTACCGTGCGAAAAAGTATTACCATATGCAGGCGGCAGATATTTATTCGCTGCTTGTTCCGATTCACTACAAATTAAAAACAGAACAGGTAAAAGATCTGGTTGAATCTCCGTCATTGGACGAATTTGAAGTGCAGATCCAGAAGACATATTATGGAAAACGCTATCAGTTCAGCGGGGAACTTACGATCGAGCAGACCTATACGGAGTGTCTGCATAAGCTTTATGTATTAGACAAGCGCAGAAATCCGTATTCGATCGCGGCGATCAATACCTACCTGTTTTTGAAGGAAGAAGAACTCAGAAAGCTGACTACTGTCATCGAGTGTATCCGCTACAATCTTACACCGGGCGAGACGTTGGCCTACGTGGGAGGGAAAGCTATATGATCGTAAAAATGAAATTTATCAACATCTCCGGACCGCGGGATGACATTGACCGGGTAACGGATCAATACCTCTCCCGATATGAGATTCAGTTGGAGTCGGCGCTCTCTGAATTGAAATCGGTCCAGAATCTCCGTCCGTTTGTGGAACTGAATCCATACAGAGATTCGCTTGCGTTAGCCAATCAATTCGTAAGTCTTCTGGAAAATGCGGACGATGTGACGCCGGATGCTTCGATGGGACTGGATGATATGTTTGAACTCGTCCGGATGACCAACGACGATTATCTGGAGATTCAGGAAAAGAAAGAAAAATTAAAGCGCAGGATCGAAGAAAACCGCGGGAAACAGCAGATCATCGCACCGTTTCGACCGCTGGACTGCAATCTGCAGGATGTACTCGATTACAAGTATATCAACTTCCGTTTTGGTAAGATCCCGATCGAATACTATCATAAGATGCAGAAATATCTGATGGACGATCTGGGAGCGATCTTCGTGGAGGGAGAGCGGGATGAAAGTTCCGTATATGGCGCGTATTTCGTATCTCCCGGGGAATCACTGAAAGTCGATGCGGTATTCCGCTCTCTTCATTTTGAGCGGGTAGCGCTGCAGGGCGGATTTGACGGTACGCCGACGGAAGCATTTATGCGTCTCGACCGTGAGATCAGCAAGATGGAAGATCAGATTCGGGATCTGGATAAAGAAGCGGCAGAAATGCTGACAGAACGCGCTCCGCAGCTTGTCGCGGCGCAGAAACGTCTGGAAGAACTGACCAACAACTTTGACGTTCGTAAACTTGCGGCGCGCATGCAGGATAACGAGGAAGATTTCTACATTTTGTGCGGATGGATGGCAGAGGATGACGTCGCCAAATTCCTTGATGAGATCAAGAATGACGAGAAAGTCTTTGTTGTTGTGGAAGATGACAGGGACAGTTACTTTGGCGAGCCGCCAACCAAACTGAAGAACCCGAAACTGTTCAAACCATTTGAGATGTATGTACAGATGTACGGACTTCCGGCTCACAATGAGATGGATCCGACGGTCTTCGTCGGACTGACGTATTCCTTTATTTTCGGCGCGATGTTTGGAGATGTGGGACAGGGACTTCTGCTCGCGATCGGCGGCGGACTTCTCTACTGGCTGAAAAAGATCCCGTTGGCGGGAATCATCGGCTGCGCGGGAGTGTTCTCCACATTCTTCGGATTTATGTTTGGAAGTATCTTTGGATTTGAAGATATCATTGAACCGATGTGGCTTCGTCCAATCGACAGTATGATGACGCTTCCGTTTATCGGAAAGCTGAACACGGTGTTTATCGTGGCGGTCGCATTTGGTATGGGCGTGATCATCTTGGCGATGATCCTTCATATTATAAATGCGGCGCGCAGTAAAGACATCGAGGGAACATGGTTCGATGTCAACGGTGTGGCGGGATTGGTGTTCTATGCATCGGTTGTCGCAACGGTCGTACTGTTCATGACAGGACATAAGACTCCGGGAGCGGTCGTTCTTGCAGTGATGTTCGGTGTGCCGCTGCTTTTGATCTTGTTCAAAGAACCTTTGACAAAGAAGATCCAGAAGCGTGCGGACAAAATGGAAGAGAGTAAAGCGATGTTCCTTGTACAGGGATTCTTTGAATTGTTCGAGACATTGCTCAGCTACTTTTCTAATACACTTTCATTCGTCCGTATCGGAGCGTTTGCCGTCAGCCATGCGGCAATGATGGAAGTAGTACTGATGCTTGCAGGTGCAGAGGAGGGAAATCCGAACTGGATCATCATAATCCTCGGAAACTTGTTTGTCTGCGGTATGGAGGGACTGATCGTCGGTATCCAGGTACTTCGTCTGGAATACTATGAGATGTTCAGCCGGTTCTATCGCGGTTCCGGTCGGGAGTTCCATCCATATACAAAGACGGCTCCGAAGAAAAAGAAAAAAGGAGCTGCCAGATAACGGTATTTTGCGGTGAAAGCCGCTGAATCAAATCCTTGTATGCGTAAAAGCGTACAAAAAGATATATATTTCAGAAAGATACACATTTCAGAAAAGAACAGGAATCAAAGGAGGATTTCATTATGACTTTAGCAACAAAAATCATCTTAATCACAGCATTGATCTTAAGCATCATCATTCCTTTCGGATATTATCTGATTGGAGAGAAAAACAAGAAACGCTATAAAAGAACGATCGGCGTGAACGCATTCTTCTTCTTTGGCGCATTTGCGATCGCATCTGTAATGCTTCTCGGCGGACCGCAGGTAAACGCAGCCGCAGCAGCAGATACAAGCGCAGCATTGTCAACAGGTCTTGGCTATATCGCAGCCGCTCTGGTTACCGGTTTATCCTGTATCGGTGGTGGTATTGCCGTAGCGAGCGCAGCAAGCGCAGCCCTTGGCGCAATCAGCGAGGACTCCAGTGTGCTCGGTAAATCCTTGATCTTCGTAGGTCTTGCGGAAGGTGTATGTCTGTACGGACTGATCATCTCCTTCATGATCTTAGGTAAATTATAATATGAAAATGTATTTGATCAGTGATAATGTCGACACATACACAGGGATGCGGCTTGCAGGCGTGGACGGAGTTGTCGTGCATGAGCGTGACGAACTCCGCGAAGCGCTGGAGAAGGTACTGACCGACAAGACGGTAGGAGTTGTTCTTCTGACCGAGAAATTCGGACGGGAATTCCCGGACATTCTCGATCAGTTCCGCCTGGATAGAAAACTTCCCCTGCTGGTCGAGATTCCTGACCGACACGGAACCGGCCGTAAGAAAGACTTTATCACATCTTATGTTACAGAAGCGATTGGCTTGAAATTGTAGGAAAAGGAGGAAACCCTCTTGACGCTGGAAGAAAAAATCGCACATCTGCAGGCCACTTCGATGGAGGAGGCCCGCGCGGAGGGAAATGCAATCATTGATTCTTACCGCGAAGCGCTGCAGAAAGTGTTTGATGATCATAAAGAGGAAGCGATGCTTCAGTCTGAAACACGCATCAAAGCGGAGACTGTCAATGCAAGACAGCAAATCAATCAGGCATCCGCAAAGGCTCAGTTGGAGTTGAAACGCAGACAGAGTAAGATTCAGCTGGAACTGAAAGACAAGGTGTTTGAGGAAGCCTGTGCGCTTGTGCAGGACTATATGAAGACAGACGCATATGAAGATTATCTGCTTAAATGTATCCGCAAAGCGGTTGCATTTGCAGATGGAGATCAGATGACAATTTATATTAACCCATCCGATGAGAATTGCCGTTTTTCACTGGAAGACGCGAGCGGCGTTCAACTGACTGTCAGTTCGGAAGATTTTATCGGGGGGATCCGCGCGGTCATCCGCGAACGGAATATTCTGATCGACAATTCATTTAAGACACAGCTGCGCAATGAATACGACAGCTTTTTATTCTCGGGAGGTGACGGAATTGCTTAAAACTGGTACTATTTACGGAATCAACGGTCCCGTCATTTACCTGAAAGGAAATACCGGTTTCCGTATGTCGGAGATGGTTTATGTGGGACATGAGAAACTGGTCGGAGAAGTGATCTCTCTGGACAAGGATCTGACAACGATCCAGGTATATGAAGAGACGACGGGGCTTCGTCCGGGCGAGGAAGTGACCGCAACAGGAAGCGCGGTTTCTGTTACGCTTGCACCGGGAATCCTGAACAATATTTTTGATGGAATCGAGCGTCCGCTGGAAAAGATCGCAGAGACCGGCGGCGCGTTTATCACACGCGGTGTCAGTGTGGATAACCTGGACCGCACAAAGAAATGGTCGGCGCATCTGACCGTTTCTGTCGGAGACTATCTGCACGGCGGCGACATCATCGCCGAAGTGCCGGAGACACGCGCGATCGTGCACAAATGTATGGTTCCGCCGGATCTGGAGGGAACGGTTCTTTCGGTTGTCCCGGACGGCGAGTATACGATCGACGAGGTGCTCGTTGTGATCGAGACTTCGGAGGGTGTGAAAAAAGAGCTGACGATGACGCAGCGCTGGCCGATCCGTGTGGCTCGTCCGACGCATCACCGTTTCCCGGCATCCATCCCGCTTGTAACCGGACAGCGTATCATCGATACGATGTTCCCGATCGCAAAAGGCGGTACGGCTGCGATCCCGGGAGGGTTCGGAACAGGAAAGACAATGACGCAGCACCAGATCGCAAAATGGTCTGACGCTGATATCATCATTTATATCGGATGTGGAGAGCGTGGAAACGAGATGACACAGGTTCTCGAAGAGTTCAGTGAACTGACAGATCCGAAGAGCGGAAATCCGCTGATGGATCGGACGACACTGATCGCCAACACATCCAACATGCCGGTTGCTGCCCGTGAGGCAAGTATTTACACCGGACTGACATTGGCAGAATACTATCGTGATATGGGATATGACGTGGCGATCATGGCAGACTCCACATCCCGTTGGGCAGAGGCCTTGCGTGAGTTGTCCGGACGTCTGGAAGAGATGCCTGCGGAAGAGGGATTCCCGGCATATCTGGCATCCAAGCTGTCCGCGTTCTACGAGAGAGCCGGAATGATGCACAACTTAAACGGAACCGACGGTTCGGTTACGATCATCGGAGCGGTATCTCCGCAGGGCGGTGACTTCTCCGAGCCGGTGACACAGAACACGAAGCGTTTCGTGCGCTGCTTCTGGGGACTGGATAAGAGCCTTGCCTATGCGAGACATTTCCCGGCGATCCACTGGCTGACAAGTTACAGCGAGTATCTCGGCGATCTTGCGCCGTGGTATCAGGATCATGTATCTCCGAAGTTCGTTGATTACCGGAACCGCCTGATGGCGCTTCTGAACTCCGAGAGCAGTCTTTTAGAGATCGTAAAACTGATCGGAAGCGATGTGCTTCCGGATGATCAGAAGCTGATCCTTGAGATCGCCCGTGTGATCCGTCTTGGATTTTTGCAGCAGAATGCGTTCCACAAGGACGATACCTGCGTTTCTATGGAGAAGCAGTTCCTGATGATGGACACGATTTTGTATCTTTATAAACAATGCCGTGCACTTGTGACGATGGGACATCCGATGTCCGTACTGAAGTCGGAAAATATTTTCGAGAAAGTCATCGCGATCAAATATGACGTGCCGAATGACCGTCTGGAAATGTTCGCGCAGTACCACAAGGATATTGATGAATTCTATCAGCGTGTGCTGGAGAAAAATGCGTAAGGAGGGAATTTGCGATGTCAATTGAATATTTAGGACTGAGCAGTATCAATGGTCCTCTGATCGCGTTGGAGGGCGTGCAGGATGCTTTTTACGATGAGATCGTGGAATTTGTCGTAGACGGCACAGAGCGCAAGATCGGACGTATTGTCGAGATTTACGAGGACAAAGCCGTGATCCAGGTGTTCGAGGGATCCGAGAATATGTCTCTGAAAAATACACATACCCGTCTGACCGGACATCCGATGGAGATCGCACTCTCCCCGGATATGCTGGGACGGACGTTCAACGGAATCGGTCAGCCGATCGACGATCTGGGACCGATCACTTCCACATTGAAGCGGGACGTCAACGGTCTGCCGCTGAACCCGGTGGAACGTGAGTATCCGCGTAACTATATCCACACCGGAATTTCCGCGATCGACGGTCTGACAACACTGATCCGTGGTCAGAAGCTGCCGATCTTCTCCGGAAACGGTCTTCCGCATGACCAGCTTGCAGCGCAGATCGTAAAACAGGCTTCCCTCGGTGAAAATTCCGACGAGCAGTTCGCGATCGTATTTGCCGCGATGGGCGTCAAGCATGACGTTGCGGATTTCTTCCGCCGTACGTTTGAGGACAGCGGTGTTGCCGATCACGTTGCGATGTTTTTGAACCTTGCAAACGATCCGGTCGTAGAGCGTCTGATCACGCCGAAAGTGGCGCTTACCGTTGCGGAATATCTGGCGTTTGAACAGAACATGCACATTCTGGTCATTCTGACGGATATGACTTCTTTTGCGGAGGCGATGCGTGAGGTATCTTCTTCCAAGGGAGAGATTCCAAGCCGTAAAGGTTTCCCGGGATATCTGTACAGTGAACTGGCAACGATCTACGAGCGTGCCGGAATCGTGCAGGGCGTGAACGGATCTGTGACACAGCTTCCGATCCTGACCATGCCGAACGATGATATCACACATCCGATCCCTGACCTGACCGGATATATCACGGAGGGACAGATCGTACTGGATCGTGAGTTGAACGGACAGTCGATTTACCCGCCGATCAATATCCTGCCGTCACTGTCCCGTCTGATGAAAGACGGTATCGGAGCCGGATATACGAGAGAGGATCATCAGGATCTGGCGAACCAGTTGTTCTCCGCTTACGCAAAAGTAGGAGACGCAAGAAACCTTGCATCCGTTATCGGTGAGGACGAACTGTCTCCGATCGACAAGAAATATCTGGAGTTCGGAAAAGAATTTGAGACACGTTATATCGGACAGGGCATGAACGAGAACCGAAGCATGGAAGAGACTCTGGATCTTGGATGGGAGCTGCTGGGACTTCTTCCGAGAGAAGAACTTGACCGTGTGGATACGAAGATACTGGATAAGTATTATAAGGCAAAACCGGAAGACTGATCTTCCGGCGGCGCCTGATTTCACAACGATCACGAGAGGAGGCATTCTATGGATCCGCGTACGTTTCCCACAAAAGGAAATCTTATGCTTGCAAAGAATTCCCTGACGCTTGCGAAACAGGGATACGATCTGATGGATAAGAAACGTAATATTCTGATCCGGGAGCTGATGGATCTGATCGATGAAGCCCGGGACATTCAGAACGAGATTGACAGTACATTTACTCATGCGTATGAATGTCTGCAGCGTGCCAATATCGAGCATGGGATCAATATGGTCGCGCAGCTTGCTTATACGGTGCCGATCGAAAATTCCATCACGATCCAGACACGAAGCATCATGGGAACCGAGATTCCGCATGTGCGTTATACCCCGGCAAATGAGATGCCGACTTATTCGTTCAGCACAACGAGAGAATCGATTGACCAGGCGACAAAAGCATTTCAGAAAGTAAAAGACCTGACGGTGAAGCTTTCGATGGTGGAAAATGCCGCGTACCGTCTGGCTACGAATATCAAGAAGACACAGAAGCGTGCGAATGCGCTTCAGAATATTACCATTCCGATGTACACACAGCTTGTATACAACATTACCAATGCGCTGGAAGAAAAAGAGCGTGAAGAGTTTACGAGACTGAAAGTCATCAAACGAATGAAACAGAAGAAAGAGGCGAGAGCAGCCGGCTGAGATATAAAAACCCCTCACAGAGATCTGAAGGCAGAGGAAGCCGGATCTTCGGTGAGGGGCTTTGTTGTACCGGGGCAGATCACGTTTCTTTTGGTATGTCGATCAGGTTGCTTGTGTATGGGATCTTTCCGGACAGGACGTCGTCGTAAAATTGCTGTTTTCCGTCGATATAGTCAATACAGTTCTCAACTTCACGCAGTTTCCTTTCCAATAATTCTTTCTTTTTAGCCAAAATCTGTTTGCGTTCGGGAATGGAACGCTCGCCTTTGAAGCACAAGGCGACGTATTCTTTCATTTCCACGATTCCCATGCCGCATCGTTTCAGACAAGACAGGCTGTTGATCCATGCCACATCCCTGTCGTCGAAAACTCTGTAATTGTTTTCATTTCGTTTTACATTGGGAACCAAACCCTCATTGCAGTAATATTTTAATGTCTCATATTTCATACCGGTCAGATCACAGACTTCTTTCATCGAATACATCAAGCTAGTTTCCTCCTGTCAGTTTTTACACACGGATGTGATAGATTTTGGCAATGTGTTTTTGAAATAAAATTTTTGAAACAGATTCAAAAAAAGGTTGACCGGTAGTTACTACCGGGTATTACAATATCATTGTAATAAAAAAAGAGATCAATTGCAAGGAGTGACAGAGAATGGATCATGGTATGGAATATGTAACATTAAATAATAGAGTGAAAATGCCGAAATTAGGATTTGGCGTGTTTCAGATCGCAAAGGAGGACTGTGAACGCTGTGTGTTAGATGCGATCGAAGTCGGGTACAGACATATCGATACTGCGCAGTCTTACCGCAATGAAGAAGAAGTAGGAAATGCCATTATGAAATGTGGCGTTCCACGGGAAGAGCTTTTTATTACTACGAAAGTATGGATCGATAATTATGGTTATGAAAAAGCAAAGCATTCCGTATTGGATTCCATGAAAAAGTTAAAAACAGAATATCTGGATCTGGTATTGCTTCATCAGCCGTTTGGAGATTATTATGGGGCATACAGGGCTTTGCAGGAATTATATAAAGAGGGAAAAATCCGGGCGATTGGTGTCAGCAATTTTTATCCGGATCGGCTGGCGGATATGGTTGCGTTTAACGAGATCGTTCCGCAGGTAAACCAGGTGGAGACAAATCCGCTTCACCAGCAGATCGACGCGCAGGCGAATATGGTAAAAAGAAATGTACAGATGGAAGCTTGGGCGCCTTTTGGCGAGGGGCGGAATCATATGTTTTCCAATCCGGTTCTTTTGGCGATCGGAGAGAAATACGGAAAATCTGTCGCTCAGGTAATCCTGCGCTGGTTAATGCAGAGGAATATTGTCGCTTTGGCGAAATCAACGCATATAGAAAGAATGAAAGAGAATCTTGATATTTTTGATTTCAAATTGTCGGAGCAGGACATGGCATCGATCAGTAAATTGGATGCAAAAGAGAGCTTATTCTTTGATCATCAAACACCGGAGGCAGTGGATATGTTTGTCAGTATGATCGGTGAGAGACGGAAGACTGAAGAGAAGTAGATAAATTGATATAGATGAAAAAACAGGCATTTTGGCGAAAATCTCTGAAAAGATTTCAGGGGGAAAACGCGGAGATGTCTGTTTTTTATTGCTTAGAGACAAACTGTATATATAGTATATTGACAGATAGTACATGATAAGATATACTGTACTTGTAACTTAAGTACAGTATATACGTATATCATACTCAAAGTGAATTTTTCCTTTGAAATAATGAAAAAGGAAGACCGTATTATGGAAATTATTTTAAGTAATGTGAGCAGCAAGCCGATTTATGAACAGATCACAGTTCAGATCAAAGGGATGATCATGAGCGGGGAGCTGAAGCCGGGAGATGCGATGCCATCGATGAGAAAGCTGGCAAAGGAGCTGCATGTCAGCGTGATCACGACACAGCGGGCATATGACGATCTTGTAAAAGACGGCTTTATCGTGACGGTTCCGGCGAAAGGGACATTTGTTTCGGCTCAGAATCAGGATTTTATAAGGGAGGAAAATCTCCGGAAGATCGAAACGCTTCTGACGGAAACGGTTGAGATCGCAAAGCAGAATAACGTGTCGGAGGAGACATTGAAAAATACATTGGAATTGTTGTATCGGGAGGGATAAAGAGTGGAAAATGCAGTTCAGATTAAAAATTTGACAAAAGAATACAAAGATTTTTCTTTAAAACAGATCACAATGAATATTCCGAAAGGTTGTGTGATGGGATTGATCGGAGCAAACGGAGCGGGAAAGTCCACATTGATCCAGTCAATTCTCGGACTGCTCAAGGCGGATTACGATGAAATTTTTATACTTGGAAAGGATTTGAAGACGAAGGAGCGGGAGATCAAAGAGGATATTGCGGTGATCTTCGATGTAAGCCATTACAACTTGCAGTATACGCCGGCATTTATCGGGAAAATATTAAGCGGTGTGTACAAGAACTGGGATATGGGTCTGTATACACAATATTTGAAACGGTTTGATCTGCCGAAAGATAAAAAGATTAAAAAGTTCTCCAAAGGAATGAAGATGAAATTGGAGTTTGCGATCGCATTCAGTCATGCGCCGAAGTTATTGATTTTAGATGAGGCGACCAGCGGTCTGGATCCGATCTTCCGGGATGAGATACTGGAACTGATCCGGGAGTTTACGGAGGACGAAGACCATACGGTACTGTTGTCATCCCATATTACAAGTGATCTGGATAAGATTGCGGATTACATTGCATTTATCCATGAGGGTGAACTTCAGTTTGTAAAGACGTATGATGAACTGCGGGATCATTACGGGATTCTGCATTGTGGCAAAGATTTCTTTGAATCGATGCGGGAGGAAGATATCGTATCCTTTAAAAAGGAGCCGTATGAGTATAAAGTACTTGTAAAAAATAAGAGCGAGATTTTAAACGTATTTCCGGAACTGGAGATCGAGCGGGCGTCGATTGAAGACATCATGTTATTTTATGTAAAAGGAGAGATGTGAAATGCTGGGGATTTTGAGAAAAGATTTGTATGATACATTTTTGATTCCGAAAAATATACTGTCCAATGGATTCGGGTATTTATTTATGTTCTTGTTCGCCTATCTTTTAGGACCGAATTATTATATGATGATGGTGTTTATTATGCTTGCGATTCCGGCAACCTCGGTGATGGTTTTGCAGGCGGCGATCGAACAGGATGAAAGTGTGAGGTTTGACGATGTGCTGCTTACCTATCCGATCAGTAAAAAGCAGATCATCCTGACCCGATTCTGTGGCAATCTGATCGGGATCCTGCTGAACATGGCGCTTTCTTTTCTGCTGATGCTGGGCTATGTATATGGCGGAAAAACAACGGATATTCAGAACGGTATCTTTATCTGGCTGGCGGGCTGTGTGATCTCCTTATATGCGGTGGCTGTATTCAGCGTAGGTTTTTATCTGCTTGGAAATAAAAAAGGAACGATCGTGTATGTTGTTTCTATTTTAATCTGGGCATTTCTATATGTAATCCTACGTTTTGTAGCGCCGTGGGAGAAGATACTGGCATTTGGGCGGTGGAATCTGCTTGGAATTGCTTTTGCAGTCGCGATCCCTTTGCTGGCGCTTAGTTATTGGGGATGTCTGAAAATCTATGAGAAAAAGCATTCCTGAAAGGAGGCGAAAGGATATGTATCGGATCTTGATCGTGGAAGATGACAGAGGGATTGCGGAATCCATACGGGAACAGGCGAATATGTGGGGATTTACAGCGAAATGTGCGGCAAAATTCAGCAATATCATGGAAGAGTTTGCCGCATTTGATCCGCAGCTTGTACTTCTGGATATTTCGCTTCCTTTTTATAATGGTTATCATTGGTGCGCGGAAATCCGTAAGGTTTCAAAAGTTCCGGTGATCTTCATCTCTTCGGCGTCGGATAATATGAATATCGTAATGGCGATGAATATGGGCGCCGATGATTTTATTGCGAAGCCGTTTGATCTGAACGTGTTGATCGCGAAGATCCAGGCGCTTCTCCGACGAACCTATGATTTTGGAAATACGGTTCCGGTGCTGGAGCACCGCGGCGCGATCTTAAATACCGGAGACAATACGCTGACCTATCGGGAGGAGAAGATCTCACTGACCAAAAATGAATACCGGATCTTATTGGCGCTGATGGAGAATAAGGGGAAAGTAGTCAGCCGCGAACGATTGATGGAGCGTCTGTGGGAAACGGACTGTTTTGTAGATGACAATACGCTGACCGTGAATATCAACCGGCTTCGGAAGAAGCTGGATGGGGCGGGACTGGAAGAGTTTATCGTGACGAAATTCGGCAGGGGGTATTTGGTTGAGTAGAGAGAAGTTTGAATATTTGCATTTGAGTTTTCTAACCGTTTTTCTAACCAAAATTTGACAAGAATGGTTAGAAAGAATAGAATATGGGTAGAATATTTTGAGGGGGAGGCGATCAGATGAATTTTCAAGAAAGCGAAACCGTGGAATTGAAATCTATTGTAGTGGATGATATAAAGAAAGAGATTATAGCGTTTGCTAATTGTGAAGGTGGGATATTGTATATTGGGGTTCAGTATGACGGTATGGTGCTTGGCGTGGATGATCCGGATGAAACTGCTTTGCAGATCAGCAACATGGTTCGGGATGCGATCAAACCGGATCTCACGATGTTTCTGCATTATGAAACGATTGATGTAGATGAAAAAAAGATTGTCGCGGTTTCCGTACAACAGGGAACAGAGCGCCCCTATTATATTGCGAAAAAAGGACTTCGCCCCGAGGGTGTTTATGTTCGGCAAGGATATTCATCGGTGCCTGCAACGAATACGGTGATCCGATACATGATCAAAGAAACCGATGGAGATCATTTTGAGGAAAGGCGGTCTTTGGAACAGAATTTGACTTTTGAAGCGGCAGAAAAAGAGTTTTCCGAGCGGGATATTTTATTTGGAACGGCGCAGATGAAAACATTGGGAATCATGACACAAGATGGAGTTTATACCAATTTAGGACTTTTATTGTCGGATCAATGTGTGCATACAATCAAAGCGGCAGTTTTTGAGGGAACGACTCAAAATGAGTTTAAAGACCGAAAAGAATTTTCCGGTTCACTGTTTCGGCAAATGGAAGATGTATATGAATATATTGATTTTCGTAATCAAATGCATTCAACATTTCAAAAATTACGCCGGATCGATCAAAGGGATTATCCGGAAACCGCTGTCAGAGAAGCGCTGCTGAACTTGCTTGTACATCGTGAATATTCATTTCGGGCGAGCACATTTATCAGTATTTATACCGATCGGATTGAGTTTACATCAATCGGAGGTTTGGTAAATGGCGTGACATTAAAGGACGTATTGATGGGGATTTCCGTATGCAGGAATGTGAAATTAGCAAATGTATTTTATCGTTTGGAACTAATTGAAGCATATGGGACGGGAATGCGAAAAATCCAGGAATCTTATGCCGGAACCGGAAAGGAACCGAAGATCGAAGTCTCAGACAATGCGTTTAAGATTGTACTTCCTAATTTGAATTTATGTACGCAACAAAAGGATATGAATATGGAAAATACGACAGAAAGTCTGCGGGAGAATGTTGTGATCAATCTGGCAAAAGAGTTGGGAACTTTTACACGAAAAGATCTGGAAAAGCGATTAGATATCAGTCAGACATCGTGTGGACGGCTGATAAAACAGATGATAGAAAGCGGAGAGATCGTTCAGGTGGGAAAAGGAAGAAGTACACGTTATCAGCTTGTACGGCAGAATAAAATGTAACAGAGGGCGAAATCTTTTCATCGTGACGAAATTCGGCAGGGGGTATTTGGTTGAGTAGAGAGCAGTTTTTTAAGATTTATCTGCGGCAGAGCCGGAAAGGTATCGGGATCTTTTTCCTGTTTTGTGCCGTTTTTCTTTGTATTTTTCTTTTGTATGATTTGCCGGCAGGCGCGGTTGTATATCCGGCTTTGATCTGTTCGGTACTTGGCGCGGGTGTTTTGGTGCGTGGTTACTACAGTGCGTATCAAAAACATCGGGAACTGGACAGGATTGCACAACTGTCTTCTGAATTGATGGAACATTTTCCGGAAAAGAGAACGGCGGCGGATTGGGATTATCAGGAGGTGATCGGACACCTCCGTGAAGAGCAGAGCAGTCTGAAGAATCAGTTGGATATGCGTTATACCGACATGATGGAATATTATACGGTCTGGGTGCATCAGATCAAGACTCCGATCGCATCCATGCGTCTGATGCTACAGAATGAGGATTCCGATCAGGCGAGACGGCTTTCGGAGGAGCTGTCGAGGATCGAGCAGTATGTGGAAATGGTGCTTGTATATCTGCGTCTGGATTCCGAATCGAAAGATCATGTATTTCGTAAATGTGATCTGGATCAGATCGTGCGCGGAGAAGTGAAGAAATTTGCGGGACAGTTTATCCGGAGAAAGATCGGGCTGCGGTATGAACCGCTTGGCTGTGAAGTGTTGACGGATGAGAAATGGCTGGCGTTTGTCGTGGAGCAGGTGATCTCCAATGCGCTGAAATATACCGAAGAGGGGGAGATCACGATCACATTGGAGGAACCGAAGACGCTCTGTATCCGGGATACCGGGATCGGGATCGCTCCGGAAGATCTGCCGCGTATTTTTGAAAAGGGATATACCGGATACAATGGACGCGCCGATAAAAAAGCAAGCGGTATCGGCCTCTATCTTTGCCGGCGGATCTGCACACAGCTCGGACATCGGATCTGGGCGGAATCTGCGCCCGGCGTTGGAACTGTGATCAAGATCGATCTGGAACGGGAAGAATTACAGGTGGAATAGCATTGGCACGAAAAAGTTCTTACACAAATGTAAGAAATGAGATGGGAAATGTAAGCGGATTCGATGGAGCTGCATTTCCCGTTTCTGCTATACTGGGTAACGTAAGAAGAACAAGGATGACAGGAGGATGAAAAAAGAATGAGTATTCTGGAAGTAAATGGATTGAAGAAAGTATATACAACCCGGTTTGGCGGAAATAAAGTGGAAGCGCTCCGAAACGTGAATTTTTCCGTGGAGGAGGGAGAGTATGTCGCGATCATGGGGGAGTCGGGAAGCGGAAAGACAACGCTTTTAAACATTCTCGCGGCGCTTGACAGACCGACCGGGGGAACCGTGCAGTTGGACGGAAAGAATCTTGCGTCGATCAAAGATTCGGCGATCGCATCATTTCGGCGGGAACACCTTGGATTTGTATTTCAGGATTTTAATCTGTTAGATACATTTTCATTGGAGGACAATATTTATCTGCCGCTTGTACTGGCGGGAAAACAGTATCAGGAAATGCACTCCCGACTGGAACCGTTGGCGAAGAAACTGGGGATCATATCGCTTCTGAAGAAATATCCGTACGAGGTATCGGGAGGACAGAAGCAGCGCGCGGCAGTGGCGCGGGCGCTGATCACGGATCCGCGTCTGGTGCTGGCAGACGAACCGACCGGAGCGTTGGATTCCCGGGCAACCGACGAACTGCTCCGTCTGTTCAATACGATCAATGAGGACGGACAGACGATTTTGATGGTCACACATTCGGTGAAAGCGGCAAGCCATGCAGGACGGGTGTTATTCATCAAAGACGGAGAAGTGTATCATCAGATCTACCGTGGCGACAGTACGGAGGAACAGATGTACCAGAAAATCTCCGACACGCTGACCGTGCTGACGACCGGAGGTGAGAACCGATGAAAATGACATTTTATCCAAAGATGGCGTGGATGGGGATTCGGAAAAACAGCCGGATGTACGTTCCGTATCTGCTGACCTGCGCGGGAATGATCGCGATGTACTATATCATGGCATTTCTGGCATTCAGCAATGTGCTGTTAAAGGTAGAGGGCGGAGAAATTTTAAATTCGATCATGGGACTTGGCAGTATTGTGATCGGAGTGTTCGCACTGATCTTCTTATTTTACACAAACTCTTTTTTGATCCGGAGAAGAAAAAAGGAGTTCGGTCTTTATAACATTTTAGGCATGGGAAAAGCGAATCTGGCGCATGTACTGATCTGGGAAAATGTGATGAGTTTTCTGATCTCGCTTGGAGGCGGACTGACGGTCGGCATATTGCTGTCCAAATTTTCGGAACTTTGTCTTTTGAAGCTGGTGCATATGGAGACGGGATTTTCCATGCAGATTGACTGGGAAGCATTATGCAGGACAGTGACGTTGTTTGCGGTTATTTTCCTGCTGCTTTTACTCAATGCGCTGCGTCAGGTACGTCTGGCAAATCCGATCGAGCTTCTGCACAGCGAGCAGGTCGGTGAAAAACCGCCGAGGGCGAATTGGATCCTGGCGATCGCAGGGGCGGTGATTCTGGCAGGGGCGTATTACATCGCAGTTTCCATTGAGGATCCGATCACGGCGATGCTCTGGTTCTTCGTGGCGGTCGTAATGGTGATCATCGCAACGTATCTGCTGTTTATTGCCGGTTCGGTGACATTGTGCCGGATTCTGCAGAGAAAGAAGAAATATTATTATAAGACACAGCATTTTATTTCGGTATCTTCGATGATGTACCGGATGAAACGGAACGGAGCGGGACTTGCGTCAATCTGCATCCTCGGAACAATGGTGCTTGTTATGCTTTCCTCTACGATCTGTATGTATGTGGGAGCGGAGGACGCTCTCCGGGGACAGTATCCGAGAAATATCAATATTACAGTGGCAACTTATGATCAGGCAGGATTGGAGAGTGGGATCTGTGAAGACCTGACAGGGCAGGCCGAAGACGCGGCGAAAGCTTTGGGACAAAAACCGGAAAATGTGATCGATTACAAGACGGCAGCGATCGCAGGATCGATCAACGAGGGGCAGATCAGCCTTTCCAAGACAACATTGGAGCAGTATCAGGTAGATAGTTATTCCGATCTGTGGCAGTTCTTTGTTGTGTCACTGGATCAATATAACCGCGTGATGGGAACAAAAGAGACATTAAAAGAAGATGAGGCGATGATCTGCACGATAAAGGCGGACTACAAAGAAGATACGATCGCAGTGGAGGGCGGAAAGACTTACAAGATCAAAAAAGAAGTGGAGCAGTTTGTACCGCTTGCCAGCGATGCGATGTCGATCTTTGCGTCGATGTTTTTGATCGTGCCGGATTTTGACGCGTGGACACAGGAGACGGAAGCGCTGCTTGCGGCAATCCCGCCGGAAGAATTTTCGCTGATGCTGGATCGGAAAATCCAGTATTGCTGGATTTACGGTTATGATTTGGACTGTGAGGATGAAATACAGAATCAGATCATTGCCGGACTGAAAAATTCGATCGAGACGTATAAAGGACAACATCCGGGAACAAACGGGGAAGTATTCGAGATCTATTCCGGCGGTGTGGCGACGGCAAGGGAATCGTTTTACACATTGTACGGCGGAATCTTTTTCCTTGGCATCATGCTCGGAATCGTCTTTGTGTTTGCGGCTGTTTTGATCGTGTACTACAAGCAGATCTCGGAGGGATATGAAGATCAGTCCCGGTTTGAGATCATGCAGAAAGTCGGAATGACAAAACGGGAAATCCGAAAGAGTATCAATTCACAGATGCTGACGGTATTTTTCCTGCCGCTGGTGACGGCAGGCGTTCATCTGGCGTTTGCTTTCCCGCTGATCTACAAATTGATCCAGTTATTCGGGATCGACAATCTGCAGCTTTTGATCTGTGCGGCGGGCATCTGCTTCGTGATCTTCGGTCTGTTCTATGTCCTTGTATACCGGCTGACATCAGAGGCTTATTACTCGATCGTGAGCGGTGCGAGAGAGCGGTGATCTACTCGGTGACGGAAAAGAATAAAAGCAATGACGGCGCGCCAAATCCGTGATATAATTTTTCCGGATGGCGGGTTCGAGCGTATAAAACCACTTTGTGTCTGCACATAAGTGGTTTTATACGTTTGTGGACATACTGACTGAAAAGAGTCGGATCGGCACAGGAGGTGAGCGCGTGTTAAGTTCCAGAGACCACAGGATCCTGCGGTTATTATCGAAAAGAGAATATACGACAGCGGCGAGTCTGGCGGAAGAACTGGAGATCGGTGTGAAAACTGTGCGGACACGGATCAAGGAGATGAACCCGGAGATTCGCAAAAGCGGTGTGGAGATCCTCTCAAAGCCCCGGTATGGATATTATATCGTAAGCAGTACGCCCGGAGGGCTCGAGAGACTTTTAGAAGAGAACGGCGGCGAGGAAAAGAAGATTCCCGAGACCGGAGCAGAGCGCGTCAATTATCTTCTGGCATATCTGCTCAATCAAAAAGAATATGTGAAAGCGGAAAATTTGTGCGAATTTTTGTATATTTCCAGAGGAACTTTGACGGCGGCGCTGCGGGAAGTGGAAAAAACCTATCAGCAGTATGGTCTTGCGTTGGAAAAGAAACCGGGATATGGAATGAAAGTGACCGGAACGGAATTTCAGATCCGGCAGTGCATGACCGAACTTTTTGTGAAGCATGACGGATTGGAGGGAATCGGAAGTACGCGGCGGGCGGATAAAATGCGTCTGCTCGGACAGCTCGTATACGAATGCGTAAGAAGTTATGATGTGACGCTGTCGGAAAGCGGATATCATGATTTTGTGGAACATCTGTATGTGGCGCTCCGCAGGATCTGGAGAGGATGTCTGGTGGAGGAGCAGGAAGTGGATTTTCTCGGAAGCAGAGAGATCGGATTTGCGGAAGAGTTGTCGAAACGGATCGAAGAAGCGCTGGGAATCCGTATCCCAAGCTGTGAGCGGACGTATTTTGCTTTGCAGCTGGCCGGGAAAAGCGGAATCTCCGTCCCGGATTCCGGAAAGGAATGTGCGGAAAATGACAGAACGAACCGTGAGATGGAGCGGCTGATTGACCGGATGCTCGATATGGTGAATCAGGAATTCGGTGTGGATCTGCGTGGAAACCGGGAGCTTCGACGGGCGCTTTTGCGACATATGATCCCGTTTGCGATCCGGATGCGCTATCAGATCGGACAGCATAATCCCATGCTCTCAGAGATCAAAGAGCATTACATCTTTGCGTATACGATCGCGTCGCAGGCAGCGGGGATCTTGCGGGAATATTTTAAGGCGGAGATTTCCGATGATGAGATCGGAGAACTGGCAGAGATTTTTGAACTGGCATTGGAACAGCGGGAAGCGGCGAAACGGAAGTTTTCGATTTTGATCGTGTGCGCGTCGGGGGCGAGCAGTTCCCAGCTGTTAAAATATAAATACAGCCGGGAGTTCCGGGAGAATATCGATCAGATTTATGTGTGCAACCGGTATGAACTGGCAGGGTTCGATTTTGCAAAAGTAGATTATGTATTTACGACGGTCCCGCTGGAAATGCCTGTGCCTGTTCCGGTATTGGAAGTCAGTTCCTTTTTGAAAGAGGGGGATGTGGCTGCGGTTCGGGGATTGTTTGAGCGTGAGAGCAGGGATTGTCTGGACGAATATTATCAAAGAGAGTTGTTTTTCCCGGGCATTGCCGGAGAAAGCCGGGAGGAAGTGTTGAACAATCTGTGTGAATGTGTACGGGAGAAGCAGGGGCTTCCGGAAGATTTTTATGGATCGGTGATCCGGAGAGAGCAGATTTCACCGACAGATTACGGCGGTCTGGTGGCGATTCCCCATCCGGATCAGGTATACAGCGCGCGGACGTTCGCTGCGGTGGCAGTGCTTCAAAAACCGGTATGGTGGTCACGGAATGAAGTACAGGTTGTGATCCTGACCGTGGTCGGAAGCGAGGAAGATCCGAAACTGGAGAAATTCTATGAGGCGACGACAGATCTGATCCTGCGTCCGGGGGATATCAGGTATCTCGTGGAACATCCGGACTATGATACGTTTTTGCGGATGCTGAGGAAATGAGGAGTTATAATTTTTGCCAGATTGAATGTGCCCTTTTTTGGGCTGGAGATGCAGTGGGAAATATGTTACTATAAACCTAAGCTGCGAGGGCTTGGAAAGGGGCGGCAAGATGAAACGGATTGTACTGATCTGTATGAGCGGACTGTCGACGAATCTTCTTGTAAATAAGATGAAGCGGACGGCAAAGGAGCGCGGGATCGAAGCGGAGATCTGCGCGATGTCGGAACTTGCTTTTACACGTTATGAAAAACCGACGGACGTTTTGCTTCTCGGACCGCAGGTTTCGTTTCGGTTGGAAGAGATGAAGCAGAAGCTTTGTCCGGCAGGTGTACGGGTCGCGCTGATCGAACCGGAGACCTTTGCAAGGATGGATGCGGAAGCTGTATTGCAGCAGGCGATGGAAGCATAAACAGGATATTTTAAGATAATTAAAGGAGGAAAATCAAATGAAACAGTTTAAGTATGTGATCACAGACGAGGTAGGACTTCACGCAAGACCGGCAGGACTTCTTGCAAAGAAAGCAAAAGAGATGAAAGGCGCAGACGTGACAGTGACGGTATCCTGCAACGGAAAAAGCGCGGACGCTACAAAACTGATGGCGATCATGGGCATGGGCGTAAAGAAAGATATGGAAGTAGAAGTAACCGTAGAGGGCGGAGACGAGGAAGCTGCGGCAGCAGAGATGGAAGCATTCTTCAAAGAGAATTTATAATTTCGTTTTTATAATTTCATTTAGCAGAGGAACAGGAGAGAGGCAATGGAAGTCATTCAGGGAAAATCCATTTTCGGCGGAATTGCGATCGGACCGATTTACTTTTTTACAAAAGAACAGAAACAGGTAAAGCGTACAAAGATCGAGGATGCCGCGGCGGAGATCAAACGTTACGAAGATGCGTGCGAGGCGGCAAAAGAACAGTTGGGAGAGCTTTATGAGAAAGCGCTCAAAGAAGTTGGCGAATCCGGCGCGCAGATTTTTGAAGTACATCAGATGATGCTGGAAGATGATGATTACAATGATTCGGTAAAAAGTATCATTGAGACACAGATGGTAAATGCAGAATATGCCGTCGCAACAACGGGAGATAATTTTGCGGCGATGTTCGCGGCGATGGAAGATGAATATTTTCAGGCGAGAGCCGTTGACATGAAAGATATTTCCGAGCGGGTGATCGATGTCCTGATGGGAATCGGAGAGGCGAAGAGCTGGGACGAGCCGTCGATCATCGTGGCGGAAGATCTGGCGCCGAGCGAGACCGTTCAGTTTGATAAGAGTAAACTTCTTGGGTTTGTGACGAAGCTTGGCTCTTCCAATTCCCACACTGCGATCCTGGCAAGAACGATGAATATTCCGGCACTGATCCAGATAGACATTCAGGAAGAATGGAATGGGAAAATGGCAGTGATCGACGGATTCAGCGGAGAATTTTATATTGATCCGGAACCGGAGATTTTGGAAAAATATCAGGCAAAAAAAGAAGAGCAGGAGGCACACAGACGTCTTCTTGCAGAGCAAAAAGGAAAACCGACGGTCACAAAGGGCGGAAAGGCGATCAAATTGTTTGCCAATATCGGTTCTGTGTCCGATCTTCCGGCAGCGATGAGCAATGACGCCGGCGGAATCGGTCTGTTTCGGAGCGAATTTCTGTATTTGGAAAGCGAGACTTATCCGACAGAAGATGAACAGTTTAAGGCTTATAAGATGGTAGCGGAGACAATGGCGGGAAAAAAAGTCATTATCCGTACGCTTGACATCGGTGCAGATAAACAGGTTGATTATTTTGACCTGGATAAGGAAGAGAATCCGGCGATGGGACTTCGGGCGATCCGTATCTGCCTGACAAGACCGGAGATCTTTAAGACGCAGCTTCGGGCGCTTTTGCGTGCAAGCGCATATGGAAATATTGCCGTGATGTATCCGATGATCATTTCTGTCGAGGAAGTGCGGCAGATCAAAGCGATCATGGAGGATGTGAAGAAAGAACTCGACGACGCCGGCATCGCATACGGCAATGTGGAGCAGGGTATCATGATCGAGACGCCGGCAGCAGCCATAATCAGCGATCTGCTCGCGAAAGAAGTTGATTTCTTCAGTATCGGAACCAATGACCTGACACAGTATACATTGGCGATCGACCGTCAGAACGCAAAGCTGGACGAGTTCTATGATCCGCATCATGAGGCGGTACTGCGTATGATCGAGATGGTTGTAGATAACGCGCATAAGGCAGGGATCTGGGCAGGAATCTGCGGAGAACTGGGTGCAGATATGGAACTGACCGAGCGCTTTCTGGCAATGGGCGTAGACGAACTGTCCGTTTCACCGACATTTATCTATCCGGTGAGACAGATCATCCGTGAATACGATGGACCGACAAAATAAAGAAACTTAAGGCAGATCGTAAGATTTTGAGAAGATCAAAGTCTTACGGTCTGTTTTTGTTGTGCGTCTGCATGTATAGCGTCAGTGTACAAGGGGGACGTATTTTCCCTTGTACATTGACACTATGTTGGTGGAAAGAAGAACGGGAAGAAGAAAATGAATTTTATTATTGACATATGCTAATAACAGGAGTATTATAAAAATAAAGTTAGCATATGCCAATAACGATGTAGCTTTTTGATGCATTATTTGGTGGTTTATTTTCAGACAGGGAGGAGCAAGGATGCCGAGAGCCGAGAAGAAAAGACGGGTATGCCGTATGCCGAAGAGTATTCATTTTTATGCGGCAGGAGCGGAAAAAGAGCATGGAATTACGATGACCGTGGAAGAATATGAGACGATCCGTCTGATCGACCATCTGGCATTTACACAGGAAGCGTGTGCGGCGCGCATGCAGGTGAGCAGAGCGACGGTGCAGATGATCTACGCGGGAGCCAGAAAGAAGCTGGCGCGGTTTCTGATCGAGGGGATCCCCCTTCAGATCGACGGTGGAGATTACATTTTGTGTAGCACTCCCGGCAGTTGTGAAGACTGCAAAGAATATGGGAGAGAGCGTCAAAAAAGCATATGCGAGACAGAAAATAAGAAAAAGGAGAATCAGATCATGAAAATTGCGGTAACGTATGAAAACGGACAGATATTTCAGCATTTTGGACACACAAAACAGTTTAAAGTATACGAAGTGGAAGACGGAAAGATCGTAAAATCCGAGATCGTTGACACAGAGGGACAGGGACATGGCGCGTTGGCAGGATTCTTGTTCAATGGCGGTGTAGACGTACTGATCTGCGGAGGAATCGGCGGCGGTGCCAGAAATGCACTTGCAGAAGCGAACATCCGGCTTTACCCGGGCGCACAGGGAGACGCAGATGCACAGGTAGAATCTTTTATCGCCGGAACATTGAACTACGATCCGGATACCGTATGCAGCCATCATGAGCATCACGATCATGAGGGCGGAGACTGCGGTCATCATGGAGATGGATGCGGACATCACTGTGGAGAATAGGAAGAGAAAGAAATAATTTTTGCTGAGGAAAAATAATGGAAAGTAGGGTACAGCCGACGGGGTTCCGTAAGCTGTGCCCTTTCTCTCATACTCCAACAGGCGTATCTTGTCTTGTGGCAATTTCAAGCGCGGGAAAATGTAACTCTCCTGCTTCGGCTGATCCCGATCCAGAGCAGGATGCCCAGAACCGACAGTATCTTCCCGATTTTCAATCCGGGGGCATGATACACGATCCGAACGTCGTGCGTTTCGTTCTCCGACGGTGTTGGTTCTGGAGCGATTGTTTCAGATGATACTTTTTCCGACGATACTCTGTCCAATGACACCCCGAGAAACGCGGTGTTTACTTTTTCATTTTCTATAAGCTGCCCGTCGACGTACACTTCAAAGCTTTTATCATATGGAATGGAAGTGATCAAATATCCGCTGCTTTCTGTATTTATTGTACCGGCGATCACGTTTCCCGTTGTCTTTTCTTCATCCGGGAAAAATTCACCCTCACAAAGAATTTCTCTACCGATTTCATCTGTATTATTTCCGGGATGCCACATATAACTTTGCAGATCGGAAATCTTATAGGAGCCGCCGCCCCAGACGATCCGGATGGAATCCTGCCCCTCCTGTAATGGAACTGCGTAGGTAAACAGCTCGTTTTCATTGTAATAAATATGCTCTTCGGAAGTTAATTTATTGCGGATTCCCTCGACCCACACGGACACATCCCGGGATGGCTTCAGATTTTTTACGCGAAACTGCAGGAACAGGATATCCCCGTCTTGCGCTTGTGGAATGGAAATATTTTTCCGGATGTTTTTCTTTGTTTGGATCTTGGGCTCCAGTGGCAAAGCAAGAGTCTGTATATGTGCCGCCTGTTCCTGTATCAGATCTTCTGCAGTGACATCCGAATCGTTTTTGGTCACCGCGTAAGATAAAAATGCAGTCTGATTGTACGGGAACGGAAGCTTTTCATATTCTTTCTGTGAAATGGTCCGCCGAGTTGTGTAGACGATTGGAAGAGCCTCTTTGTTTTCGTAGATGCTCACTGCGTTTTTTTCCGCGTTGTAGGCTGTGACTTTTTCATATCCCGCAACCGGTTCAGCAGAGAGCACATATTTCACACCCATCAGATTTTGAAAAAAAGGATTTTTTGCCTGTGCCTGCATCAGGAGATTGCGGTAGGGCTGATCGACGCCGAATATATTTTGACGGAAATTCTGATAATCTTTGTTGTAGGCGGAGGAATAGAGCGAGGAACTATATTGATCCGTTGACCAGATACGGTTTAAATTGGCAGCATTTTCCGTATCCGTTCCAAGCTGTTCCGTCCGGTAAAATCCGTTTTCACTGTCTAACACCTGTTCCGCTGTCTTTTTGATGTTTTTATCTGTTACCTGATGATAAAAAGCCGCATCCAACATATGATCCGCTCGGATCTGATAGACAGTTCCGAACAAAATCAGAAAGCCGATCGGAATGATAACGATCAGTTTTTCTATGTGTTTCCAATAGAAAAAGAGGGCGCACAACAACATCACTATCGCATCCGCAATGAGAAAACAGCGAAGCGACTGCTTATTTTCGTTGAGCTGTCCAAACGATACGATTCCAAGCGTTATTACATAAGGAACGACCCCTTGAAAAAACGGGATCTCCAGATGTCTTTGTTTTTCCAGATAGATTGCGGTCAGGTAACAAAGAAGCGGAATCATCGGGATCAGTACTTTTCCGCGGATATAGAGACCGCCGTTCAATATATATAGAAAGAACGGGATCGAGATCACAAGGATACAGACAATATGGATGTATTTTTCCCGCCATGTACGGTAAGTAAGTCCGGTCAGAAGTACTGTGATCACAAGTGTGGTAAGCCCGATGCCGTACGGATGGTAGAGAACGCGCAGCAGGTCGGAGTCGGGAAGAAATAAAGACGCAAATGAGAGCGCCGTTTCTTCTGTCTGAGTCCCCTGTGACCGAGTTCCCTGTATCAGCGTCAGCGCCGTCGGTACGAGGAGAAATCCGCTCATCAGCACAGCGCTCAGAATCGGCAGACAGAACTTGATTCCGTCCGGTAAAAAACTGCGGCACGTCACTTTTTGAGAGGAATAAGCCTGTGATTGCGGTAGCGTTCTGTCTGCGGGAGACGCTTGCACCGTCAAATAACGGTAAATCCCATAAAGTATTAGGACGAGGATCCCGCCGATACTGAAATAAAAACTGGTCATGATCATAAGAAAAACACTGACCGTAAACAAACCGCTCTTTTTTCGGTAAAAATACCGGTCGACTCCGAGCAGTCCGAGAAGAAGAAACGGCATATAATTGACAAACATGGTCTGATTGTAGGAATGAAAGATCAAAGGTCCTGATAAAAGGAATAAAAGCGAAGTCAGGCAGGCATTGCCTTTCGAGACGTCATTTTGGCGGAGCCATTTAAAAAAAAGCAGGACGTCCGCGAGCAGGCAGAGGAGACTGACCGCGATCATATAGTCGCTCATTTTCAAAAAGGGCAGGAAGTAGGACGGCAGGATCAGCGGACTGTAAAGTCCGTAATAGGAAAAGTTGTAAATATTCTGTCCGCCGCCGATATTTGCCGCAAATTCAGGGAAGAGCTGCCCTGTGTCATAAAACTGCTGTCTGAAATATTCCGGCAGCACGCTATGCTGACTGATCCAGTCCACATTTGCTCCAAATACTTTCCCGAACATGCGCGGCTCCTTTCTCTTTTTCACTGCTGTCCTTTATAATATAGATCGGGCGGTGTTTCGTCTCCAGATAAGTTTTGGAGAGATATTGCCCGACGATCCCGGTGCAAAGAAGCTGGATCCCTCCGACAAAAAAGATGATGCATGCAAGAGACGGCCAGCCGGAAACCGGATCTCCCCAGATCAGCGTACGAAAAATGATCACGCCGATCATAAGAAAGGAGAGAATACAAAATGCAATTCCCATGACCGAGGCAAAGGAAAGCGGCGCCACGGAGAAACCGGTGATCCCCTCCAGAGAATAACAAAATAATTTCTTCATCGACCATTTTGTTTCTCCGGCGGAACGTTCATGGTTTTCAAATTCCAGCCATTTTGTGCGGAATCCGACCCATTCAAAAATACCTTTTGAAAAACGGTTGTATTCGCTCATAGAAAGCACGGCGTCCACCATGTTCCGTTTCATCAGACGGTAATCTCTCGCACCGTTTACGATCTCGGTTTTGGAGAGCCGGTTGATCACGTTATAGAAACTCTTCGACAAAAAGGAGCGGATTTTCGGCTCTCCGGTTCTCGTGGATCGCTTTGTGGCAACGCTGTCATAGCCTTCTTCTTCCAAAATGCGATACATTTTCGGCAGAAGCGCCGGGGGATCCTGCAGATCCACATCCATGATCGCCACATAATCTCCGTCGGCATTTTGAAGTCCGGCATAAATCGCCGCTTCTTTTCCGAAATTTCTTGAGAAAGACAGATAATGGCATCTTCCATCCAGCTCATGCAGATCTTTCATGACCGAAAGCGTCCGGTCTGTGGAACCGTCGTCGACGAATAACAATTCGATTTCAGTCTCTTTCATTTGTTTCATGATCTTTGACATTTCTTTATAATAAATGGGAAGCGCGTCTTCCTCATTCAGACATGGTATGATCACGGTTATTTTCTTCATTGAGATGTCCTCCTTTGAACACATAACATTTACTTATCACATAATTCATAGCGATGATCACAGCCTGCAGCAAAATCTTCGCCGCAATATCCGGGACAGACAACATGGTCAATATCTGCATTCCGAATACTTCCACGGCAAGAGAGACTCCGCGCATTCCTGTAAACCGCAGAAATTCTTTCCACACTGATCCGGAGTCGTCTGCGCGGAATACAAATTTTTTATTCACGATAAATGCGAATAAGATCGCGGTGATGATCGAGAGGATGTTCGCCGCCTGCATTCTCATGTCCAGACCATATCGCAGAATGCCGAATATAGAGAGATTGACAAGTGTTGTACCGATTCCGCCGATCAGGTAACGGATCATTTCATATTGCATTTTTCTCACCTCGCTTTGAGTAGTCTAACAAACATATCTTAAGTTTACCCAAAATGAAACTTTAAGAATCCTTAAGTTTGCGTTCAGCGGGCAGGATATTTGTTATAATAAAGAGCAGACAACGACGGAAGATGGCAGGAGGAAGTATGATGGAAAATTCGACAATTTTGATCGTGGACGACAATCAGGAGATCCGGGAGATCATAGAGATATTACTGACGGGCGAGGGATTTCAGGCGGTGCAGGCGAAAGACGGCATGACGGCGCTGGAACTGTTAAAAGAGCGGGAATTTGACCTGATCATTCTGGATATTATGATGCCGGGGATGAACGGCTATCAGACGTGTCTGGAAATCCGCAAAATGAGCAATGCGCCGATCTTGTTTTTGAGCGCCAGAACAAAGGACAGCGACAAGACGCTGGGATTTTCAAGCGGCGGAGACGATTATCTTCCGAAACCGTTTTCTTATAATGAATTGCTGAACCGTGTAAAAGCTTTGATCCGCCGTTATCATGTATATAAAGGAAAAGAAGAGACAGACGACAGATCCCGTACATTACAGTACCAGCAGTTAAAGATCGACGAATCGGTCGGACAGGTCACGAAAAACGGGATTTCCATCGAACTTACCGACACCGAATACCGGATCCTTTTACTTTTTCTGAAGAACCGGGGGCAGATTTTTTCAGCCGAACGACTCTATGAAGCAATCTGGGAAGAACCATATTATTACGGAGCCAACAATACCGTGATGGTGCATATCCGGAATCTGCGAAAGAAGATCGAGGACGACGCGAATAAGCCGGGGGTGATCAAAACAGTATGGGGAAAGGGGTACCGATGTGACTGAGAGACTGAAAAATGTAAAGATACGCACGAAGTTTGCGGGACTTTTGATCCTTACGGGGGTCGTCAGCGTTACGTTGTTTGAGTTTATGTGGTATAAGAAATGGAATGTATACGAATTTTTAAAACCGGTTTTTCATCTGGCTTCTCCACATGGCGATTATGATTTTTTTGATCTTCTCGTAGAGGAAGCGCCGAAATATGATGTTCCAAAATCGGAAGAGGATACTGAAGCCATTGAGAAGATCCAGCCGTTTTTAGAACTTGCCGATGATTATACAAGTCTCTATATCTATGGAAGCGATGGGACTTTTCGCGCAGGAAAATGGGCAAAGATCATGGATGACAGTCTTTTCCGGGCATTTTTTGATCTTGGTTATCAGCTTACAGGCGGTGTCGGAGAGGGATACAGAGAACTGAATCTGGAATTTCGTAACGGAAAAGCAAATGTTATGATCTTCTACTATCACAATATCGGATTCCTTTATCCGTATGCGGTTTTTTGTGTTCTGCTGTCGGGGCTGCTGTTTTTGATCGTGATCTTATATTTTATTTCCCGGAAAATGAAGCAGGTTTCACAGATCGAGACGAGTATCCTGCAGATGGCTTCCGGAGATCTGACAACGCCTACGCCGAAATACGGCGGAGATGAGATCGGAATTTTGTCGTCGGAACTGGACAAACTCCGGATCACATTGAACGATACGCTCAGGCAGGAGCAGGAGAGCCGGCAGGCGAATCAGGATCTGATCACCGCGATGTCCCACGACCTGCGGACGCCGCTTACGATCCTGAACGGGTATCTGGAAGTCTTAAAATTAGGGAAAATGCCGGATATGCAGGACGAGTATCTGGATCGGTGCCTGCAAAAGACAAAAGATATCAAAGAACTGACAGACCGGATGTTTGAATATGCGCTCGTATTTGAAGAAATAGAAATCCCAAAGACCGTTCCTGTTCCGTATACATTTTTCCGGGAATGTCTTTGGGAAAATTGCGATTTTATCCAGCTTGCCGGATTTCAGTGTTCCGTTGAAGAAAAATGTCCGGACTGCACGCTTTCGTTTGCCGGAGATGAGACGATGCTGAAACGGATCTTCAATAATTTATTCTCCAACATTTTAAAATATGGTGAAAAAGCAGTCCCAGTCTCACTTTCCCTTACGATCGAGGAGGGAGAACTGAAAATCCAGCTGAAAAATAAAGTGAAAAAAGTAAGCGCCGATATTGAAAGCAACCACATCGGATTAAAAAGTGTGGAAAAAATGATGGCGCTTCTCGGCGGCAGAATGCTTTGCTCGGAAAACGCTCAGGAGTTTACCGTGCGGCTTTCGTTTCTCTCATCACATTCCGAATGACTTCCTGCCGGATCGCTTCTTCCGGGCAGGATACACTCCGGTAGTCGCTGTACCGGGCCGCTACATACAGATAGTCGGACAGGCGGTTTAAATACTGCATCGCTTTATTGTCTGCGCCGTAGTACTGTGCCACTTTCCGGAAACGACGTTCGGCGCGTCTTGTAATGGCGCGCGCCATATCCAGTCGGGCGGAAAGTTCACATCCGCCGTACAGAACAAATTCTTTCGCGCGGGGGAACGAGGCTTCCATATGGTCGATCCCCTCTTCCAGTGCGAGGATCTCCTCTTTCGGGCATCGGTAGTCCAGATTCCGGGGATCGGCGATCCCTGCCATGATCTGCATGAGCTGTCTTTGGATCTGGGATAAATGTTCTTTGAGACTGTCTTCGCTGATGACTTTTGCAAGTCCGAGCGCGCTGTTCAATTCGTCGATCGTTCCCAGCAGTTCGATGCGGTCGTCGGATTTGGAAACGCTGATGCCGTTCATCAGCGACGTTGTTCCGCTGTCTCCACGTTTGGTATAAATACTCATTTTTGATTGACTCCCCTTATGAAATCGGTTGGTTTTTATGTTATATGAAACGTATACTATTTAAAAGGCATTTTTTTGATCGCCCGGGCGCTGTTGGCGCCAAGTTTCCGGCACTGCGCCTGAGTCGGTACATGATAGGATTCAACGCAGCGGTCGACGGAAAGTCCGCGCATCTGCAAGGCGGCGTCTCTTTGGCTGACGCCGATCCCGGAGCCGAGCATCGAATCCTGCGCTGCCTGCCAGGCAAAACGGGCGGCAGTACTGCGGGCATCCTTAGGAACAAGAGTTTGCTCTTTGATCTCATAGAAAACACCCTCTTCTTCTATTCCGGCACAGATTTCCCGGAGGATTTCTCTGTCCGGTTCCGATGTATAGATGAAAATGGCAGGTTTTTTGACGATCATTTCTGTTCTCCTATATATGAAAGTACGAGTCCGGTCGCAACGGCGTTGCGCGGTCCCTCGCTGCCCCGGACGTTTCCGCGTCCGCAGACGATCCGGTATCCGGCAAATTCTTCCATCAGCATTTCCGGGATCTCGAAATCTTCCGCCGATCCGCCCACGAGTACGACGTTGGAAATCTTGCGGAGATCGTGACCGGGCGCGACTTTTTTCAGTGCGCGGAATGCATTGGTCACAAATACTTTTCGTTTTGCTTCACGGCGCACTGCCGCGATTTTTTCCATCGGAATATCCTGCTCGATACGGATCAGCCCGTCTTCGGCGAGCAATACGACCCGTCCGTAGAACCGGGGATCGATGGAATCTTCCACAAATGTCATCTGTCCGTTTTCCATGCGCATATGGAACAGACTTTCCACTTTGGCGAGCGGATATTTTTTAATCTGCTCTGCCATATGGCGGTCGCCCAGTCCGAGTTCGGTCTCGATCAGCATGGAAACAAGTTCGCCCGCGCCTGCCTGATGGGTCATCGTGACTTCTCCGGTCTCGGAAATGACGGCGGCATCGGTAGAGCCTCCGCCCATATCGAGGATTGCCAGAGGAAGTTTGGTTCCCGGGGTTGTCAGCGCGCCAAGGCTTGCCATGACTGCTTCCACACCCGCAACCGTGACGGCGACTCCGAGTTCTGCGCGGAGCCGGTCCGCGATTTCCTGCATCGGAAGTTTTTGGGTTTTTACCATCGCTGCAATGCCGACGGCTTTTTCCAGACAGGTTTCCCCGGCCAGCGCACCGGAGATCAGAACCGGCGCAAGCGTGTCCACTGCCAGCAGATCGGTAATACGCACATCGGCATCCGCAGTCGGATCCAGTTCGCTCATTCCTTTGCGGATGCGGTTTAACATGTTTCCGACATTGGTATCGGGCTGTCCGCTGATGTCCTGAATATCTCCGGCATCTGCAAGCGCCTGCATGATCTTTTCCGCGCCCTCGTCCAGATTGACCGAGGTTACGGCTCCTGCATGGAAATAAAGTTCCCCGGCAGGGAGGATATTTTCATGGACGTCGCCGCCCGGCGTCTTCAACACAACGGCGCTTCGTTTTCCGATCAGGCTTTTGGCGATCGGTGTGACTGTGCGCGTCTCTTCGGCATTTAGCCCAAGCAGGGTCGCGATCCCGTATGGATTGGAGAGCATCCGGACCGTCTGTCCCGGCAACGCCACTTCGATGGCGGCGGATACGCCGTTCGGCAGTTTGTCGATCCGCGCCACCTCGTCGACGATCGGCAGTTTCTTGTTCAGACGGTTCTCAACAAGAACCGCTTCGTCCGCCTGGAGGATCACGCCGGTAATGGTGATTTCATCGGACACGGCGTTGATCTTTGCTGCGATTTCTTCATATGTATATGTAGCGGATGCGGCAACGATATATGGAACGCCGCGCTCGGCACGGGAGAGATCCTCCAGAAGAAGAATCTTTCCCACAGCCTGTCCGGCTCCGGCGGGGGTGGAGGGATTGTGCCCGATCATCGATGAATCGGTGATGATCGTCTCGGTCAGCGTCTCCATCGCGGTATCGCCGATGACCGGCGCGGCCTCGTTGAGACGGATGCAGGAAAGCGCGTCGATCTCCTGACCAATCTGTGCCATCGCCTGCTTCAGCGCGGCTTTGATCCCATGCACATTGGCAGGGGTTCCCTTTGTCCCGGTGGTCGGGCAGGAAGCGCTCGTCAGGAAATGAACGGTCCCGGCAGCGCCGACTTCTCCGACACATACTTCAGTTGTTGAATTTCCGATATCGATTCCGGCAATATAACTCAACGTAAGATCCCTCTCTTTTCATACACTTCGGCTGCTTCCATTACGAGTTTCGCACAGTTCTTTGCATTGTATTTTTCCAGAAGTTCCTGCGCCATCATGACCAGTTCCAGCTTGGTAGAACGGTTCGGGCGGAGTTTGTCGTACATTTTCAAAATGACTTCGTCGGGCACGTCGACTAACTCAGCGGCGCGCTCAAAATTCTTTTCCATCGGATCGTTTCCGGCTTCTTTGGCTACCTGACCCTGTGCCTTTAACATTTCCCGGGAAATCTTGATGTCATCGGCGGAAATGTGGTTCTTCATCACTTCATCGAGTGTGATATCGGTCAGTTTCATTCCGGTCTTGGAAGTGATCCGTTCTTTTTCGTGTTCGCCTAAAGGATACTGCATCTTATTTTCCCTCCCATTCGATATTGCCGTTTTCCGGATCCAATTGTTCCGTCTCCGCAATGTGCATCAGGGCGGCTTTGACCTGATATTTCGGACGGGACATCGGATCGTTCGTACAAGGGATCGGCACAACCTGTTCGCCTTTGACATATTTGGCGGCGTTCTGTCCGATCTTTCGGTAAGTAGCGAGGTCCATCAGCGGCGCCTGTGGAAACAATTCCAGATTGGAGAGCGGATAGAGATCTCTCTGGTGAATGACGGTCGTTCCTTTGGACTGGATGCCGATGCCGATTCCGGAACCGGACAGTTTGGCAGCTTCCAGCGCCATAAAGCAGACGTCCGAGGTGTCGAGGATCTTGACCACGCGGGCGTTCATCCCCTCTTCTTCGATGCCGGCTTTGACATTGGTAAGTACGTCGTCCAACGGGATCCCGCAGATGGTCTTTTTGATCTCACGCTGAAATGCGGCGCCGACTCCGATCACGACTTCTTTCGGATCGCTTCCCTGCGCGGCTTTTGGATATCCGGAGTAGTCGGTCTTTTCCGGGTTGATGCGGTCTCTTCCCGCCATGGACGGAACCGGGGCGGAAGCGGCAGTGGATGCACAGTCCGAAGAGCTGACGCATGGATCTTCACTGCGCCGCTGCATTTCGGTCATAACGGCATTGGTTATCTGTTTGATTAAATCTTCACTGATCTGCATAATCGGGCTCCTCCTATATATCCTGCGGGTTGATGATGTGCGGGATCCGCTTGATCTCTTCCCAGCGTTCTCCCTCTACACGATAGCCGGTTCCCGGTCCCATGTAGTCGTTCGGTGTGTTGACGCCGGAGAGAACGTGGAAATCGCGGTCCAGAATCGCGGAAGTCTGCATATAGTCGCCGACGACGCGCTGCTTTAACATGTTCAATACACTCTCGGCGAGGTCTTCGTATCCGGTCTCGGCAAGTGCTTTGACAATGTCCACGCCCGTGATGCCGCGTTTGAGTACGTCCTCCGCGGCCATCAGATCGGCGGTGACGTCGCGGGGCAGGGTGTCTTTGCTGCCGTGCGCGTAAGTCACGGCTTCCACCTGCTCGTCCGAGATCGGGGAAAGTCCCAGCTGACGGAAGACAGCCTGCACGGCTTTTCCGGCTTTGCGGCGGACGCGGATCACTTCCTCCTCCGTAACCGGACGGAGACCGCCGTCAACCTGCATATCTCTCTGCAATACATTGTAATCGTCAAAATCTTCCGCATCAAAGTTAGAACCCGCGAACATGTTGTCGTAGTTCGGCTCTGCGGCATATCCCGAGAAAATGAAATCCGTACCCGGCAAAAACTGCAGCATCGTGCGCGCAGTCCTGCGCATATCGGAATTGGAGAAGCTCTGGTCGTTGGAAGAAGCGCATTCCAATCCTAACAGTGCTGCGACGAGATTCTCTCCGATGACTTCGCGGATTCCGCCCGGTACTGCGCCCGGCACACCGATACAGCTTACGGAACCGTTCTGGATGCCCTGGCTTCCCGCGCCTTTTGTCGCATAGAGACAGCGGCATTCGAGATAGAGCATGGATTTCTTCTCGCTGTTGCCCATCAGAACTTCGGAACCGGAACCGGAGGTGAAACGGACCTTCAGACCTCTGGATGCATACGCGGAATTTAAAAATGCCTTGGAATACGGTGTGTCGTCTCCGTCGATGAATACTTTTTCCGTACCGTAGACAGAAAGGGTCTCGGCATAGGTCGTCAGACCGCGGATCCCGAGCTCCAATTCGGTCGCTTCCTCGGCGGAGCACTGGGTCAGCACGCCCGGACGTCCGGCTTGCGAACCGATCAGCAACGCGATCGAACTAAGCGGCGCATACCGTGCTACGCCCATGGTCGTCTCTTCCTCGGCAAATCCACGGAGCGCGCCCTCCGCCGCGTCGGCTGCGATCTGCACCGGATCGTCTTTTAAGTTGGTGATGTGCGCCTGATTTCCGGGCGTCTTTCTTGCACGCATTTTCTGCATCCCCATCATCAGTTCCACGACATTGAGATGATTGATCACTTCGGTCATGCGCGCCGGGGTGATACCGGAGATCAGGGTGAGGATTTCCTTTCTGGAAACGTGGATGTCCACGATCATCCGCGCAATGTCTAAAGCCGGGACGCTCATGGAACGTTCTGCCAGCTCGATGTTGATCGCGTAATCGGCGATAAACTGGTCGATAAAGTCAAAATCTTCTCTCTTTTTTCCGTCAAGTTCTACGATTTTTCCGTTTTCGACCCGCACGGACGGTTCCGGATCATAAGGACTGGACATGGCGGCAAACCCCATCTCCGGCCATTCATTGATGTAGCCGTCCAGATTGACAGGTCGCTTGTCCAGGGTCTCGATTCGTTTTGATCTTTTCATGCTTTTTACTCCCTCTTTGTTGGATTCTGCCGTATGTTCGATATAGGTCAGATGCCGGATTGCGGGAACGGAATGCGCGGAGCAGTCCGTCAGGCATCTCTTACTCCCTATTATATATTAAAACCAAGGAAATAGCAATGTTATGTTGGAAAAAATGAGCACGAAACCACAAAAGCGAAAGATAAAAACCACATAAAACCACATTTTTGAATGAAATACGGAAAATTTTGTTCCGGTCTTTCGGAAATGGGATGCGAAAAGGGCAGAAATCCGTCTCTCCGATTGAGAAATCCGGGGGATTGTGTTATAAAGATGTATAGAGATTGGAGGAATCATGATGGGAACACTTGCAGCAGAGATGATCGGAAAATGGATGAAAGAATATGAGGGAAAACTTCTGGACACGGCAGATTTTATTTTCTGTCATCCGGAAGTTTCTTTGAAAGAGAAAGCGTCATCCCGCGCTCTTGCCGGATGTCTGGAACAGATGGGATTCTCGGTACAGTGGGAGCTTGCCGGATTTGAGACGGCGTTTGCCGCACAATGGGGAAGCGGACATCCGGTGATCGGATTTCTTGCGGAATACGATGCGCTTCCGGGACTGGGACAGGAAGTAACTGCGACACATGCGCCGACCGGGGAGGCAGGTCACGGATGCGGGCACAATCTGCTCGGAACGGCTTGCGCCGGAGCGGCAGGAGCATTGAAAGCGTGGATGGAAAAAGAGCGGATTCCGGGAACGATCCGGGTTTACGGCTGTCCGGCGGAAGAGATCGTGGTCGGAAAGATCCGGATGAACGAAGCCGGAGTGTTTGATGATCTGGACGTGGCGGTGACGTGGCATCCGTTTGATCGGAACCGGGTCAGCTACGATATCTGGCAGGCGCAGGACATCAAGAACTATCGGTTCTACGGGACGGCGGCGCATGCGTCAAAGCATCCCGAGCTGGGGCGGAGCGCGCTGGATGCGGCGGAACTGATGAATGTGGGCGTGAATTATTTGCGGGAACATGTGGCGGACGATGTGCGGATGCATTATACTTATACGAATACAGACGGTCCGGCGAATATCGTGCCGGATCATGCGGCGACGAATTATTTTATCCGCTCTTCCAAATGGGAACGCACCGAAGATGCGTCGAGCCGTGTGGACGATTGTGCCCGCGGAGCGGCGATCATGACCGGAACCCGGGTGGAGATCGAGCGCGTGACGAAGAACAAGGAGATGAAAGTGAACCGGACGCTTGCCGAAACATTTTACCATGCAATGGAGGAAGTACCTGTTCCGGAATATACCGGAGAAGAACTGGAATTTGCGGCGAAGATCAGCAAGGAAGCCGGGCTTGCCAACGACGGTGTTTATTTTACCGGGCTGGAACCGCTGGAGGCGGAACCGGTACGGCTCGCGATCGGTACGGATGTGTCGGATGTCAGCCATACAGTGCCGACCGTGATGCTGAGCGCGGCGGCAATGTGTAAGGGGACGCCGCTGCATCATTGGGCGGCAACGGCGCAGGCAGGAATGAGTATCGGTACAAAGGGAATGCTTTATGCGGCGGAATGTATGGCGCTGGGATGCGCAAAATTACTGGAAGATCCGAAATGTCTGGAAAAAGTATGGGAGGAACACAGGAAATGAAATTTTACGATATTACAAGAGAATTGTTCAGTACGCCGGTGTACCCGGGAGATCCGGTGCCGGAGCATGAATGGCTGAAACAGATCAAGAACGGAGATTCGTCTAATTTAACGTATTTGAAGTTATGCGCACATAATGCGACACATATGGATGCGCCGAGGCACTTTGTGGAGGGAGGACGCACGATCGATGAGCTGGAACTCTCTCAGGTGATGGGAATGTGTAGCGTTGTGGAGTATGATGGAATGCTGGATGCAAATACTGCGCGGGCATTGATCTGCGGAAAAGAAAAAAAGATACTTCTCAAAGGAAATCGTTGTGTATTTCATGAGGAAACGGCACAGGTATTTGCCGACGCGGGAATCGAACTTCTAGGAGTGGAACGGCAGACCGTAGGTCCGGACGGGGATACAAAAGGCGTGCATGAGATTTTGCTCGGGGCGGATATGGCGCTGATCGAGGGACTTTGTCTCGACGGAGTCGAACCGGGGGATTATTTCCTGTGCGCACAGCCGCTCAAACTGGCAGGCGTGGAGGGATCGCCGTGCCGCGCGGTTCTGATAAAAGAAGTAGAATGATGCAGTGACGGGAGAAATCTATGAAAAAAATTATTTTAGGATCGGCGTCCCCGAGACGGCGGGAACTGCTGGAACAGATCGGGATAGAATTTGAGGTAAAAGTCAGCAGCAGGGAAGAGATTTACACGGCGACAGAGCCGGAAGCGATCGTTAAAGAGCTGGCATTGGAGAAAGCAAGCCATGTGTCGGAAGATATCCGGGAAAGCAAAGAAGCGCGGAAAAAGATGCTCGTCATCGGCGCAGATACGGTCGTGGTGCTGGATGGGAAAATACTCGGGAAGCCGAAAGACGAGGCGGATGCATTTCAGATGCTCTCAGCGCTTCAGGGGCGTGCGCATCAGGTGTACACCGGAGTGGCGATGCTGGATTATGATGAAAACGGGAACAGCAGGAGTATTTGTGACGCAAAAAGGACGGACGTATATGTCCATGCGATGACGGAAGCGGAAATCCGCTGTTACATTGACACAGGGGAACCGATGGACAAGGCGGGAAGCTACGGGATCCAAGGGAAATTTGCTCCGTTTATCGACCGGATCGAGGGAGACTATTATAATGTGGTCGGTCTGCCGGTTGCCTATGTATATCAGACGTTCAAGGAACTGGGGGTATTCGGGCAGGCAGACGAAAGTGAGAAGAGATGAAAAATCCGGAAAAGTCCGGAAAAATCGGAAAAGAGCACTTATTTTCGCAGCCAGAGCTGATGACCGTTTTCGCGGAGCCATTTTTGCGAAGAACGGTAGTCCGGAAGAACTTGTTCGACGATGGCATAAAAAGCGGCGGAGTGGTTCATCTCTTTGCGGTGAGCCAGTTCGTGTACGACGACATAATCGAGCACTGCAGGGGGTGCGAAGATCAGCCGCCAGTTAAAATTTAAGTTGCCGGCGCTGCTGCAGCTTCCCCAGCGTGTTTTCTGCTCGCGGATGGAGATACGACCGTAAGAGACGTTCATCCGGTCGGCATAGAAGCACACTTGTCTTGTGAAGATCTCGCGCGCCATGTGGATGTAACGGCGGCGTTCTGAATCGGAAAGCGGCGCAGATGCCGGATCGGAAGCGGAGGTGCCAGTCTGCGTCATGTTGCGCAGATGCTTCAATACCCAGGATTCTTTTTCCGTGAGAAAGGATTCGATCTCGGCGCGGGACATCTGCCGCGGGGCGCGTACACGCACCCGGCTGTCCGATGTGATCTGGATCGCCAGTGTTTTGCGGTTACTGTATATGATTTCGTAAGGAAATGGATGCTGATACATGAAATATTCTCCTGTCTGTGGGATGGAATCTTTAGGGATGACGGATCGTATGGGAATCCGATATCCCAGTGAGGAGTGTAGCAGGGAATATAAGGAAATGCAATGAGAAATCAAGTAGCAAAGTGTGAAAAAATAGTAAAAAAAGGAATAGACGGAAATGATAAAATTACTTGCAGTAGATATGGATGGAACCTGTCTGGATCCAAAGAGCCGGATGACGGATGCGACGCTCGGCGCGTTGTCTCTGGCGGCGAAAGCCGGAATCCGGGTTGTTCCGACAACCGGGCGTACATTGGGGTGTCTTCCCCACCGATTGGTCGGACGGAGTGATATATTCCGTTATGTGATCACGTCTAACGGTGCGAAAGTGACCGATCTTCAGACGAAACGGACGGTATTTCGGGCGGATATCAAAAAAGAGAGTGCGCTTTCTCTGTTGGAGGAAGTAAAAAATACGAAAGGGCTGCATGTTGGGATCACTTCCCATGTGCATCACGAGTATCTTTTACAGGGACAGATCCTCGTGCTTCTCGGGAGAGTGATTTACGGAAAAGATGCCCGTCAGGTGAGGCGGGTTACAGATATGATGAAAGAAATTGCCGGAACACGGCACGGTATTGAGGAGATCCAGTTTTATTTTCTCGGAAAAAATGCGCGGGAGATGACAAAGGGGATCTTGGCGCGTTATGCGGATCTGTCGGCGGCTTATACCGACCAATATGTGGAGATTTTTTCAAAACAGGCGTCCAAAGGAACGGCGCTGTGTGCATTGGCACAGGAGCTGGGCATAGAACGCTCGGAGATCGCATGTATCGGAGACGGAGAAAATGATCTGACGATGTTTCGGGCAGCAGGCATGAAGATGGCGATGGGAAACGCGGTTGAGGAATTAAAACGGGCGGCAGATATCGTGCTTCCGTCTAATGAAAAAGACGGCGCGGCGGAGGGGATTTTGCGATGTGTGAACGACAGATGATCCTTTTGGATGGAAGAAGATGCTTATTTGATGAAAATCGTTGCTTCTGAAACTATAAAATGTTAAAATACGATGAAATTCTTAATGGTGTATGTGATGAGTTGAATCTGTGGAAGAATCAAAGAGATGAGGGAGGACGTCCATATGGGGAAGCAGAAAAAAGGAACGAAACAAAATCGTTTCCGTACGATTTTAAAGGCGCTTAAAATGGAGCTTCGGGAGCACCGGAGTTCCTTTCTTGTGTATTTTGTACTGCGGATCCTGGTGATCGTGATGCTAGTTCTGCAAATTCTGAACCGGAATTATGAGAATGCTTTTTTGTGTATTTTGACGTTGATCCTTTTGATCATGCCAAGTCTTGTACAGGTGACATTTAAGATCGAATTGCCGTCGGCGCTGGAAATTACGATCCTGATCTTTATTTTTGCGGCGGAAATCTTAGGGGAGATCCAGGAGTTTTACCTCGCATTTCCGTTTTGGGATACGGTGCTGCATACGCTCAATGGATTTCTGGCTGCGGCGATCGGATTTTCGATGGTAGATCTGCTGAACCGGAGCGACCGGCTGAAATTTGAACTGTCGCCGCTCTTTATGGCGATCGTTGCGTTCTGTTTTTCGATGACGATCGGCGTGGTCTGGGAATTTTTTGAATTCGGGATGGATCAGATCCTCGGATTCGATATGCAGAAAGACACCGTGATCCAGACGATCCGTTCTGTCAGCCTGCATCCGGAGGGGCGAAACTCTGTCGTTGTTCTTGACGGGATCCGCAGTGTGACGGTGAATGGTCAGGAACTGGGATTGGGAGGTTATCTTGATATCGGGCTGATCGATACGATGAAAGATCTGATCGTTAATTTCATCGGTGCGGTCGTATTTTCTTGTATCGGATTCGTATATGTCAAGAACCGTGGAAAAGGAAGACTTGTTCGCGGATTTGTGCCGAGCAGGAAAAAAGCGGAACGGGATTTTCTGCGGATCGCGCAGGAGACGGAAGCGCAGACCAAAGTGCGGACACAAGCTCGGAAAGAGGAGTGGACGGAAGTTCGGACAGAGGAAAAAACAGCCGGAGAACGCGTGGAAAACAGGATGGAAAACAGAGAGGAAAACGGCGGAAAAACGGAATGAAAACGAAGGAAAGCCCGATTCTTTCTGGTTGCATTTTGAAAGGCTTTATACTACAATAAGTATGGTTAAGTGACTCAAAACAGATTTGTGTGGGAGAGGTTTTATGAGTGAAAAACAGAAGGTTCCGTCTTTGCTGGAGATCATGAATGATGTTCTCAGTACAGTCAGGGACTATTATGATTCAGAATATGTTTATTATATAGAGAGAGACGAGGACGAGATCCTGACGATCTATGAGTGGTGTGCGGAATTCATTCCGTGGCAGAGAGACCGCATCAAGATGATGGATCCGGAGCAGTGGCCAAAGTGGCTGAAGCAGGAACTTTTGAATACAACGGAGGAAAGTTACAGCGTGCACCGGCAGCTTGATGACGGTGTGACCGCTGTTCTTGCGGCTGTGAAAGTGCATCGCGGAGGCTGTGAATTATCGCTTCTTCATGCGGTCATCCCGTATGTGACGCAGGTGATCATCTCGCAGAAGATGCAGAAACAGCAGGAATATCTGTGCTACCATGACAGCCTGACAGGACTGATGAACCGCAACAGTTTTGTCGTGTATCTGTCAGAGGCGGAGGAGCGCGAACTGCAGTCGCTCGGCGCGCTTTCCGTGGACATTAACGGACTGAAGAATTTTAACAAAGAGTTCGGACGGGAATATGGCGACGAAGTGGTGAGTCGTGTCGGTGAAGTTCTGGAAGAATATTTCCGACCGGGATCGGTGTATCGGCTGACCGGCGACGAATATCTTGCGGTGGCGGAAGATATTTCTTATGAAAAGTTCATGAAGCTGGTTCATGGCGCGCATGATAAACTGGAGAATATCAGTCTTGGTCTCGCTACATTCGGGTATGCGTGGGAAAAAGTAGATATCGATGCAGGCAGTCTTGTTTCCGCTGCGGAAAATATGATGCGGGAGGAAAAGCAGAAGTATTACAAGAATCTGAAAAAAGGACATCATGAGCCGATCATCAAAGAAGATCTGCTCTCCGATATTGAGAACGAACGTTTTATCGTCTGCCTGCTTCCGATGCTGGATACGGCTACTGAGGAAGTCATCGGCGCGGAAGCGGTTGTGAGATACCATCATAAAGATCTCGGGATCATGAATCCGGGACGATATATCACACTTCTTGAAGAGACGAAGCTTTCTCATTATCTGGATTTATATGTATTTGAAGAAGTTTGCAGAACATTGGCCAGGTGGGAGGAAGAGGGGCTTCCAATGATCCCGGTTTCCGTGAATTTTGCGGGAGCGACTCTCCGTCAGGAAAGTATTGCGGAGAAGATGCTTGAGATCGTCAACAAATATCAGGTTCCTTGTGAATATCTGGAAGTGGAGGTTTCGGAATCCAGTCATGAGATGAATCAGGAGATGCTGGCAGAGACAAGCAACAAGATCCGCAAAGAAAATATCCGGGTTGTGCTGGATCATTTCGGTGCGAAAGATTCCAGTTTCGCAATCCTTGCATTGATGGAGTTTGACGGGCTCAAGATGGATTCCAGTCTGGTGACGAATATTGTAGGGAACAGCAGAAGCCAGATCGTAGCAAAAGCGGTGATCGATGTGTGCAGACGTCTCGGAGCGCGGGTATCGGCGGCAGGCGTTGAGACACAGGATCAGTTGAATGTGCTCAAAGAGCTTGGCTGCGAAAGTGTGCAGGGATCGCTGTTTAACAAGGCGATCACGATCGATACGTTTGAAGTGCGTTACATGAGGCGATAAGATGATACGGACATGGGTTGCGGATATCAGACCGCTGTTAGATGAGACGTGTTATCAGGAATATTATGAACATATGCCGAAGTTCCGTCAAAAAAAGGCGGATGCGCTGAAACTTGTACAGGGAAAAGCACAGAGTATCGGCGTATGGTATCTGTATGAACAGATGAAAAAAGAATATGGGATTCAAAAGGATGCAGCATATAATCTTTCACATTCGGGAGAATATGTGCTGTGTTCTGTTCATGAGGGAAAGGATCCGAAGATTCGTGTGGGATGCGATATTGAGGAGATCGGGATCTGCAACATGAAGATCGCGCGCCGATTTTTCTGCCGGTCGGAATATGAAAAGATCGATTCGGAGACGAATGAGGAGCGCAGGCGGGAGTTGTTCTTCCGGTATTGGGTATTGAAAGAGAGTTTTATCAAGGCGACCAGAGAGGGGATGGCGATGGGATTGGATACGTTTGAGATCGCATTGGGTGAGAACGGAAATCCGTCGGTGCTGTTGGAACGTCCGAGCCGCTACCGGGAGCCTTTTTATTATATGGAATCGGCAACAGAAGATCAAAAGTACCGGATCGCGGTCTGCTCGACGGACGAGGAGATCGATCCGAAGATAAGAGTGATGGAGTTTGTGTGATGGCATTGAATCATAAGATTGAATCGAGAATGAAAAAAATAATGGCAGCCGGGCTTGCAGGCGGGCTGATCGTCGGTGTGGCTGCTACCGGGATTTTTACAACGGTGACGGGAAATACGAAAGAAAAAGAGTATCAGGACAAGATCACATCGCTGGAAAAAGAGTTGAAAAATGCACAGAAAGAAGAGGAAGAAACCGGGACGGATCTGGAAGTGATGGCGCAGACTAGCGCACAGCAGCTTTCGGAGCAGGGGGATGCATGGCAGATGGTGCTTGTCAATGAATCCCATCCGCTGGATGCTTCCTACGTGCCGGAACTTGCGGAACTGGAACCGGATCGTCAGGTAGATGTGAGGATTTTAGAAGACGCGCAGCAGATGCTGGCGGACGCAAGGAATGCGGGATTGAACCCGTATGTTTGTTCGGCATACCGGAATTATGACTATCAGAGAAGCGTGTTCAACGATACGATGGTTGATTGGATCACGCAGGGATATACGCCGTTGGATGCTTATGATGAGACGAAGAAATCGGTGGCTGTTCCGGGAACAAGCGAACATGCAACCGGACTGGCGCTGGATATTACTTCCGCAGATTATGCACAGCTGGATGACGCGCAGGCAGACACCGCGGAGGCGAAATGGTTTGCCGAGAATTGCTGGAAGTATGGATTTATCCTCCGGTATCCCCCGGAGAAATCTGACGTGACCGGAATTATTTATGAGCCGTGGCATTACCGTTATGTCGGAAAAGAAGCGGCAAAAGAGATCACGGAAAGCGGGCTGACTCTGGAAGAATATCTGGAGCAGTCAGGTGTGAAGTGAGCGGGGATGAACCAGAAATCCGAGGAAACAGACCCGGGAGAAACAGGTTCGGGAGAATGGTTTCCGGCTTTACATTTAAAATGAGATTTGTTAAAATATAAAAGGAAAAACTTAAATTTATCAAGAAATAAAAAAATTTCTTTTATATTATGAACTTCAAGGAGGAAGACGATGGACGGGTTATCGTTTGGCGAACAGGTGAAGATCATTCTCAGCCGGAAAAATATGACGATCAAAGAATTGGCGGAATTGATCGAAGAAAAGACGGGAAAAGCAATGTCCAGACAGAATCTGACACAGCGGCTCGGACGGGATAATTTTCAGGAACAGGATATGCGTATGATCGCGACGATCTTAGGGTGTCCGTTCCGACTGAGTATTTTTCCGGAGGATGCCCAGGAAGATGCGCATATGATGCAGTATGCCAATCTGGTCGGCGGTCCGAAACGGAGCCGGAAACAGAAAGCGGAGAATGAGACGGAAGAGATGTACCAGCAGACATTGGTATTTGATGAAAAGCTGGAACCGGTGATCGAGCCGGAACCGATCGGGATGCAGCCGAAAGCGGATCTGTCAGACAAGGATCTCATGACAAAAGAGGACGAGATGCCGGCAGAAGAGCCGGAAGAACTGCCGGAAGAAGATGAACGCGACATGACGATCGGGGAGCTTTATGATATCCACGAAGAACTTTCTGAATTGGAAGAGCAGAAACCAAAAGCGGAGACAGAGAAGCGCGGCACGGACCGTTTCCGTACCGGAGGTCTTTTCTTCCGCAGAAAAGGAAAACATGGGGAAGACCGTGAGCGGGAAGAAGCGGAACGCTTAGAGCGGATCGCGAAAGAGCAGGCGGAAAAGAAAGAAGAGGAAGAACGGCTGGCAAAGCAGCGCGCCGAGGAAGAACGCCGGGAAGAAGAGCGATTGGTAGAGGAAGCAAAGCGTGCGGAAGCATTGCGGCGCGCCGAAGAAGAGCGCCGTATGGCAGCCAATAAAAAGCATGCGAGAACGGCACAGTCTTCGGCAGCGGAAGATTTTGAGCCGGTGATCAAGCATGAAGATGCAGAGGAAGACTTAAGTGTCGGGGAAGTGAATCCATATACCGGAAGAGAGTACCAGACAAACAGTGTGAGAATGCATCCGTCCAGAATCGGGTATGTTCAGGTATACGACCGGAGTCATCATCAGTGGACAGATATGACGGAGTGGGCATTTTTGGGATATCAGGAGAGGAAAAAAGCACTGCTTGGAAAGGATTACGAACCGCCGATCTATCTGGACTGAGATGCGGATGATTTTTCCGGATCTGTGACAGAGCGTGAAATAGAAACAAGAAGAGAAAGCGGATTTCGGAGCGGGAAATCCGCTTTCCTTTCTTAAACAGAAGAGGTAAAGCTGATTGGAGGGATGAAAATGGAATGGAACAGATTGCTTTCCAAAAGGAGAATGCGTGGGAATTACGGAAACACGGTCCACAGAAGCGCAGACTTGAGAAGTGAGTTTGAGAAAGACTATCACCGGATCATCGGCAGTGCGTCGTTTCGCAGACTTCAGGATAAGACGCAGGTATTTCCGCTGGATAAAAGTGATTTTATCCGCACAAGGCTGACCCATTCATTGGAAGTCTCTTCTTTCGGGAAATCATTGGGACAGAATATTGGTGAAAATATTTTGAAATACCGTAAAGATTCCGGGTTCACGATGCAGATGAAAGAAGATATCTGTCATATTCTGGAATGTGCGGGCTTGATCCATGATATTGGAAATCCGCCGTTCGGACATTTTGGGGAGACTGCGATCCGGGAATGGTTTAAACGGAATCTCAGTCAGATCCGATTTGAGGGAAGAGCGGTATCCGAGATCCTTACCGAACAGATGCGGGAAGACCTGTATCATTTTGAGGGAAATGCACAGGCGCTCCGTCTCGTGACAAAGCTTCATTATCTGGTTGATGAAAACGGGATGAACCTGACGTATGCGCTTTTAAATACGATCATCAAATATCCGGTATCTTCTATGGAGATACGAGAGGAGTCCGGCGATATCAAAGAGAAAAAGATGGGGTATTATCTGGCGGAGCAGAAGATTTTTGAAGACGTGTCAAAAGAGACCGGGACGAATGGAAAGCGGCATCCGTTGACGTATATCCTGGAGGCGGCAGATGATCTGGCATATAAGACGGCGGATATTGAAGACGCGTTTGTGAAAGGATATATTTCTTATCCGATGTTGGAATCCGAGTTAAAGAAACTAAAAAAACAGTGTCCGGACGCGGCGTTTGACGGACTGGAAAAATTGCAGAGTCTGTATACGCGCGGGAAAGAAAAGGGTGTGCGGAATCCGGAGAGTTATGCGCTCAAAAACTGGATCGTCCGGGTTCAGGGATTTTTGATCAACTGCGCCACGTTTGGATTTACGTCAAATTATGAGGCGATCATGAGCGGAACATATAAAAAGGACTTGTTTTATGGAACATTTGGCGAGCAGCTGATGGATCTGCTCGGAAGAATGGCATATGAAAATGTATTCTGTTCCCGGGACATTTACCGGATGGAAATCTCGGAATCGGTGATGCTGGATTTTCTGATGGATCAGTTTGTCGGAGCGGTTCTCTATTATGATACGAATCATCCGCTCGGAACAATTGACGAGAGACTTGTCTCGTTTATTTCCGATAATTACCGCAATGCCTACCGGCTTCAGACAGAGGGGAAGAATGAAGCGGAGAAGCTGTATCTCCGCCTGCTTCTTGTGACAGATTTTGTCTGCGGCATGACAGACGGCTATGCAAAACGGCTGTATCAGGAAATGAAAGCGATGCTGTAAATGTGAATCTTTTGGAGACGGATCGTTTGAAAGCGGATCGTTTGAAAGCAGATCGTTTCAGAAACAGAGCGGGGACGCGGCGTCGGGAAAGACAGCGCGGCACCAGTAGCCGAATGTTCCGTAGGAATTTTCTTCATCTTCGGTCCGGGGAATCTGGTCGTTGTATGAATCTGTGAATTTTGGGAAACCGAACATTTCCGCGGCGCGTGCTTCTTTCGGATCGTAGATGCCGGGAACGCCGAGCCAGTAGCGATCCTCTTCTTTGAACAGGATCAGGTGTCCGTAATTGTGGCAGCCGTGGAGCAGGAAACTATTGTTGGCGAGATACCATTGTTTCCGGGGAAGACCCGAGAGGTCGCAGCGGTGGAGTTTCCGCACATTGGAAGTGCTGTTCGGGGATGGTTTTGGATCGGGAGTTATCTCTTCCGCGGAAATTTCAGACGTGTGCGTGTCGATATCGCTCAGGATATTTCGTTCGTTCCGGTCATTCTGTTTGTCTTGTTCATGCGGCTCATTAGGGAGATCGTTGTCGTCGGCAATGTCTTCTGTGTCGGCAGCATCTGTACTTGTGACATCTGTGTCGGTGTTTTCCGGGCTCGTGTCACCGGTGTCGATGCTATTCGCATCAATACCGTCCATGCTCGTGTCCGCTTGTCCGGACTTTTGGATATTGCGGGTGTCGAAAGCGATGTCAGGAGCGACAGCAGCAAGTAGAGTCTGATCCGGGAGAACGAGGAAAAATCCGTCAATCTGCGAGAGTGAGGACGCGGTGAGAAACGGATATTCTGCCGAGGAAAGCCTGACGCAGAGATTTCCGGAAAGGGCGTTCATTTCTGTCAAAAATTCTGGTAAAATAACGGTGTCGTTTGTATGGAAAGAACATAATTTCAGAGATTCATTTCGTGTGGGGGGAAGCCCCCGTGCGTGAAGCTGAAGCTGTGAGCCGGCAGCGGCGCAGGTCAGTTTCAGAAATCCGGCGGTGCGAATCCGCCGGTCGTGTTTATATTCGTATAGATAGTAAGTTCCGCTGTTCATGATACCCTCCTTTTGTCTGTTCTGGTATTATTGTATTCGGACAGGTAGGGAAAAAGAACGGGAAAGCAGAAAGTGAAAAGAATAGAAGAAAATGCCGTGGAAGGAGAAAGCAATGGATCAAAAAACAGAAGATTTGAAGTGTGCCGATCAGGAAGCGATCGATCAGAAATATATGCGGGAAGCGATCAAACAGGCGAAAAAGGCGTATACGCTGGAAGAGGTTCCGATCGGCTGTGTCATTGTATATGACGGGAAGATCATCGGACGGGGATATAATCGTCGGACGATCGACAAAAATCCTCTGGCACATGCGGAGATCCAGGCAATCCGGAAAGCGAGCCGAAAGATGGGCGACTGGCGGCTGGAAGACTGCACATTGTATGTAACATTGGAACCGTGTCAAATGTGTTCCGGCGCGATTGTGCAGGCGCGGATCAAGCGGGTGGTCGTCGGCTGTATGAATCCGAAAGCGGGATGCGCCGGTTCGATTTTAAATTTGTTGGATGTAAAAGAATTTAATCATCAGGTGGAACTTACGACCGGAGTGCGGGAAGAGGAGTGCAGCCGGATGATGAAAGAGTTTTTCAGGGAGCTGAGAGAGAAGAGGAAGAATGGGGAGTTTTGAGAATGCAGTTAATCAGTTTGTTCAGCGGATGCGGAGGGCTCGATCTCGGTTTTGAGAGAGCCGGATTCGAGATTCCGGTTGCAAATGAGATCGATAAGAAAATATGGGCAACCTTTCGAGCGAATCATCCGAAGACACATTTGATCGAAGGGGACATTCGAAAAGTGAATAAAGAAGACCTCCAGGAATTTCTGAGCGGAGAAGTGGACGGGATCATCGGGGGACCGCCGTGTCAGTCATGGTCGGAGGCCGGCTCTCTCAAAGGAATCGAGGATGCAAGAGGACAGCTGTTTTTCGACTATATCCGGATCCTGAAAGAATTTCAGCCGAAATTTTTTCTCGCGGAAAATGTAAGCGGGATGTTGGCAAACCGCCATTCGGAAGCCGTCCAGAATATCTTCCGGCTGTTTGAGAGCGCGGGATATGACGTGACATTTACGATGGTAAATGCGAAAGACTACGGTGTGGCGGAAGAGCGGAAGCGTGTGTTCTATATTGGATTTCGACATGATCTCAATATCCGGTTTGGATTTCCGAAAGGATCAACGAAAGAGGATGAGAAAAAGCTGACGCTTCGGGATGTGATCTGGGATCTGCAGGAGAGTGCGGTTCCGGCGGGACCGAAGAACCACCACAATCCGGATGCGGTCAATAACAATGAATATTTTACCGGGGCGTATTCCCCGATCTTTATGAGTAGAAACCGGGTGAAATCATGGGATGAGCAGGCGTTTACCGTGCAGGCGTCCGGCAGACAGTGTCAGCTCCATCCGCAGGCGCCGAAAATGGAGAAACTCGGGAATAATGCGTGTCGGTTCGTCGAGGGAAAAGAACACCTTTACCGTCGCATGACGATCCGGGAAGTGGCGCGGGTGCAGGGATTTCCGGATGAATTCCAGTTCCTATATGAAGATACGAATACCGCGTATAAGATGATCGGCAACGCAGTTCCGGTGAATCTTGCATATGAAATTGCGGTGGCGATCCGGAAATATCTGGAGGGAAACGGAGAACATGTGGAGATCGACGCGGAGGCGATCGATGCAAAGGAAGTGACGAGCAAGAAGCTGAGTACACAAAAAAGGAGCGGAAAGAAAGCGACGAAAACCGCAATATTACAGAAAGTGTCGGCAAAGGATACGACGGTAAAGGACGCGGCAGATCGGGAAGCCGCGCCGGCAGTCCCCGGGGAGAAAACGCAAGTTCAGACGATAAAAGGAAAAACAACGAGCAACGGACAGGGACGCGCCTACGAATATGCATGGATGCAGGCATTATACGGCAAACTGCGGAAAGTCAGAAAGACCCGGATGACCGGCAATTCCAGTCTTGCGGTGAACAAAAAAGCGTGGTCGGAGATGGATGAAGCGATGCGGAAAAGTTTTCGGACTTCTGCGAATGCCGCGGTGGAAGCTGTTCTTGCGATGGAACCGAAACTTTCGGAAAACAGCGGAGACGAGCTGATCCTGGAGTTCCAGAAAGACGAGGCGGGCATGAAAGGCGATGTCCGGGATATTGTCGCGAAGCGCCCGAAGATCGGCTGGGAAGTCGGATTCAGCATCAAACATAATCACGATGCGGTGAAGCACAGCCGCCTCAGTTACAAGCTGGATTTCGGGGAAGAATGGTTTCAGATTCCTTGCAGCAGTCAATATTGGAATGTGGTGGATCCCATTTTCACGATGTTGAAAGAGGAAAAGAAAAATCAGGCAAAATGGTCTGAAATCGGAGACAAAGGTCTGAAAGTCTATCAGCCGCTTCTGCGTGCATTTATGGATGAAGTGGAACGGGCGTATGCGAAAGATGCGGACGTTCCGCGGAAGATGGTGGAGTATCTTGTGGGCGTAAAGGATTATTATAAGATCGTCAGTAAAGACAAGCAAAGGCTCACAGTTATCCATACGTTCAATATGCACAAAACATTGAATCAGGAGACTCCGGACTGTGCCAAGGTTCAGGTGGTTCCGGAGGTGGAATGGCCGACAAAGATGCTCGGTCTTCAATTCCGGAATGGCAGCAAGAACACGCTGGAAATGCATTTGGATAAAGGGTGGAAGCTGAGTTTCCGGATCCACAATGCCAGATCCGCGGTGGAACCGAGTCTGAAATTTGACGTACAGTTTCTCCAGATGCCGGAGTCGGTGCTGAATCTGGAATGTCGTTGGAAATGAAACCGTGTTAAAAAAAGCAGAAGACATATCATTTTATGGTTGTCATCTGCTTTTTCTTATGTTATCATAAATGAAAGTTAGCCAAGACTAACTTAGAAGCGATAAAGTAGGAGGAGAGAAATGGAAGAAATCTATATTATTTACTGGTCTCAGACAGGGAATACGCAGACGATGGCGGAGGCAATCGGAAAAGGTGTGGAAAAGGCAGGAAAGACGGCGCAAGTACTTTCGGTAGAGGATGCAGCGTTAGATGTTTTAAAACAGGCACCTTGCTTTGCGCTTGGATGCCCGGCGATGGGGGCAGAGGTTTTGGAAGAAGAGGAGATGGAACCATTTGTTTCGGAAGTAGAGAAGTTTGCCGAGGGTAAGACGATCGCACTTTTTGGTTCTTATGGATGGGGAGATGGAGAGTGGATGCGTGATTGGGAAGAAAGAATGGCAAATGTCGGAGCGGTTATCTGGCATGGAGAAGGGCTGATCTGTTGTGAAGAGCCGGATGAAGATATGTTGATGGAATGCGAAAAGCTTGGGGAAGAACTTGGCGGACTGTAACTATGAGAATCAAGAGTATGGAAGAAAAATTAATCGCACATTGTGCGCCTACATTAGCCGGAATGAAGAGCGCCGGGCTGTTCAGTTATTTCTATAAAGAGGAAGAAAAGGTAAGAGAAGAACTCGATCAGATCAATGCGCTTTTGAATCCGCGCGGTTTGTATGTGGACGCATTGGTATGGCGTGAAAAATCCGTGTTGATTTATGCGTATCGCCCTCTCATGCTGCGATATGACTGGGAAGATACGACAGCGAGGAAAATTTTAAAAGATTATGGATACCCATGCGGAGAAGCAACGGAGATTACAGACTGTATTCGATTTTTACGAAAACGTGTATGTGAATGCGCCTGCTTTCCGCATGAGATCGGAATTTTTCTCGGTTATCCGCCGGAAGATGTAAAAGGTTTTATAGAGAACGGCGGACAGAACTGCAAAAGCTGCGGTTTATGGAAAGTATATTGTGAGGAAGAAAAAAAGTCTGTAATGTTTCAGCGATTCCGAAAATGTACAGAAGTGTATCAAAAAGTGTTTCAGAACGGCAGAACCATTGCACAGATGACTGTTATGGGCGGCTCAGGCGGAAATTTCCGCCCGGCTTCCGCCACTTTTTTCTTTTGTGACTAAGATCTGTTTTTCGATGCGTGTTTTGAGTTCTCCCACATGGGAAATGATGCCGACAAGGCGGTTTCCGTCCGTGAGGTTGGAGAGCGCTTTCATCGCCTGCTCCAAGGATTCTTCGTCGAGGGAGCCGAAGCCCTCGTCTACGAACATCGTATCCAAGCGGATACCGCCGGCGGAGGACTGGATCTCATCGGACAGTCCAAGCGCCAGAGAAAGTGAGGCTTTGAACGATTCTCCGCCGGAAAGTGTGCGGACGCTCCGTTCCGTGCCGTTGTAGTGGTCGATGACGTTGAGATCCAGACCACTCTGGGTTTTATTGTTGCCCGCTTCCCGGCGGCGTTTCAATTCGTATTGCCCGTCGGACATGATCATGAGCCGCGTGTTGGCACGGGCGATGATCTTGTCGAAAAATGTCATCTGAATGTAAGTTTCCAGCATGATCTTTTCTTTTCCGGCAAGGGAACCGTTGGCGGTGTTGGAAAGCGCCTTGACCCATGTGTAATTTTCTTCCAGCTCGATCAGTTGCTTCGATTTCCGGGAAATGTTCTCCAGAATGGTGCCGTTCGTGGAAATACGTACATTTGCCTGATTGCGCTGTGCCTCAGTTTCTTCCTTTTGAGAATGGAGCGCGCGAAGTGTTTCGTTTTCCGATTCGGGATCGATCTCGGGCAGTTGTTCGTACTGTGCTTTTTGTTGATCCAGAATGGAATGGAGACGGACGATCGTTTTCGCCTGTTCATTCTCTTCGTTTTGTGCTTGTTCTAATCTCTTTTTCATAATGCTGCACTGTTCTTCGAGTTGCGACAGATGGAGAAGCGCGTCCTTTTTATTTTCAAAAGACAGTGTCTGAGACAGGTTTTGCGTCTGTTCTTCCAAGGCAGCATTTGCCGCTTTGGAGGCTGCGATCCGATTGTCCAGTCCGGTAAGTATATTCTGTACGGTCTGCACGGTTTCTTCCGCGTTGGGCAACAAACGATCGACTTCCTGTCTGCGGCGCTGTTTTTCTTTCAACTGATCCAGTTCGGACTGCAGTGCGGGGAGTTTTTCGTTCCAGTCGTTGTAGAACCGGTATGTTTTGGAATTGAAAGACGGATCATCGGATGCAAGATTTAAAATGGTCTGTACTTGTTCTTTTGTCCGTTCCCACGCTGCCCGCTCCTCGGTAAAAGTCTGTTCCAGCTCCCGGTAAGTACGCTCTGCCTGTTGGAGTCCGGTTTGTTTTTGCTGTAATGTTTGTTGTTTTTGGCGCAGCTCTTTGGCGGCAATGGATTCCGATGCAAAGGAAAGTGCGTTCTGTTGTTTTTGGATTTGCCCGGAAAGCGCCGAAAGTCCGGTCTCGGCGGAAGCTGTTCTTTGCTCCAGTTCGGTAAGTTCTGTACGGAGCCGGTCGAACTGTTCTTCTCTCTCTGGGAGGTTTTGCTCTAACTGCCGGAAGCGTTTGAACCGCTGTTCTTCGTCCGCAAGCAGGGCTTCCAGCTCAGATAAACGCTCGGTTTCTTCGGAAATCCATATGGACAGATGCGTTCTTGCGGATTCGATTGTTTCTTCGGGCAGAAGTTCCGAGAGAGAACGCTGGATCGCTGTTTCGGCGGAATCCACCTGCGCCTTGTGAGATGCGCATTGTTTGCTGAGCGACTGCATTGCGGTATTCGTTTCAGCTGCATAGGCGCGGGCTTCTTCGACGTCCTCTTTTGTCGGAGCCTGTGCGGATTTGCATGCAGGATGCGGATGTGTCAGCGAACCGCATACCGGGCAGGGCATGTTGTCTTTTAATGTTTCCGCAAGGATCCCGGCTTGTTCGTTGAGAAATGCCTGATGTTTCTGCTGATAGATTTTATCCGCGCAGGCGGCGGTTTCCGAAGCGCTGAGGTAGGAAGTCTGAAGTTTCTTCAAGGCGGCGGCAAGCGTATCATAATGTGATAATTCTTTCGATAATGCCTGCATGGAATGAATTCTTGTATTTTGCACCGCTTTTTGTGCCGCCAGCTTTTCTCTTTCGGCAGCGGCGGTAAGCAAACGTTCTTTTTCCTGTTTTTCATTTCTGATTTGTGTTTCCAGCCGCCGGAACAGCGCTTTTTTTTCTGCTCCTACATTTTGGAATCGGGTAAGTTCCTGCTCTTTTTCCGCGAATTGTTTTTGAAGTTCGGACAATTCTTTGTAATGTGGCAACTCGGCTTCCAGCAATGTGATCTCCTGTGTGAGACGATCCCGTTCCGATTTTTGAGCATCCAATGTTTCCCACGTTTGTTTGGCTTTCTCTTTGTCCGGATACAATGTTTTTAAATGGTTGTATTGGCGGAGGAAAGCGTATAAAAGGTCGCAGTTTGAACGGAGTTCTTTTTGTTCGTTGCTTTTCCGCTCCAGAAGTTCTCCGACCGGAGACAATTCGGTCTGTTCCGCTTTCAGGCAGTCCAGAACTTGCTTTGCCTGTTCAAATTGTCTGCAATGCTGTTTCTGTTCTGTGTTTAATTGTTCCAACTGGCGGATTTGTTCTTGAAGTAAATTCCGTTTTTGTTCCAGCTCGTCATATCTCGGCAGATCCGCGCGCAGCAGCGTTACCTTTTCTTCCAGTTGAAGCCGTTCGGGTTCTTGATCCTGTGCTTCTTTTAAACGATCGGCAGCTTCTTTTTGAAGAAGCTGATGCCGTTGTAATAACTGTTCGTTTTGTTCCAGTTGTTTGAAAATTTTCTGACGTTCTTCCCATTGTTCCAGCCGACGGTGAACGTCATTTTGTTTTTCATTTAATGCGGTCAATGTGCGGTTCAGAGTTTCTAATTGAGATCGGTCCTGCCCCAGAAGCTGTTCCAGCAGATCCATGACGTCGATCATAGGAAGTTCCCCCGACTTGGCAGCGTTGACTTTCTGTGTAAATGGGGAAGCAGCGTCGCAGAGGATCCCGCCGACATATTGTTCAAGACTGTTACGGGCGGCGGTACATTTGTCATGGAGTGTGCCGGAATGTTGCTTTAATTTTTCCTGCAGTTCATAAAAATGCTTCGTCTGAAACAATTGCCGGAAGATTTTTTTCCGTTCTTCGGTGGAGGCAAGCAAAAGTTTCAGAAAATCTCCCTGTGCGATCATCGCGATCTGGAGAAACTGGCTGCGGTCGATCCCGAGGATCTCTTTGATCTTAGCATCCACTTCTTTTGGCTTGGTGAGGATCGTCCCGTCCGGAAGTGTAAGTTCTGCATCGGCTTTCTGCGTAGTCATCCCCTCCCCGCGTGTTTTCGGGCGGAGATATTCGGGATTGCGCCGCACGGTGTATTGCCGGTCAAAGCAGGTGAAAGTAAGGATCACTTCGGTGGGGGTGTTTTCCGCGGCATATTTGGAGCGGAACATGGACGGCTGCCTCTGGCTTCCGCTTGCTTCCCCGTAAAGCGCATAGGTGATGGCGTCAAAAATTGTTGTCTTTCCGGCGCCGGTATCGCCGGTGATCAGATAAAGTCCGCTTGTTCCGAGCTGATCCAGATCCAGTATGATCCGGTCAGCGTAAGGTCCGAAAGCGGAGATAGTCAGTTGATTTGGTCTCATACGTCCTCCTCCCAGATTGTTTCGATCAGTCCATTCAAAAATGTAGCCTGTTCTTCGTTCAATGGCTGATTGTTTTGTAATTCGTAGAAATCGGAAAAGAGCTGGATTGGCGTCTTTTCTTCCACGGCAAGATCGGCTGTGATCTCAGACGAAGAGCGGGTCCGTTTGTTGTCGTAGTCGAGTTTCATCAGATGATGGTAGATCGCACGGAGTTTTCCGATCGCGTCGGGAATATCTTCCTCATCGGTCAGCGTAATATGGGTATAGTCCTCCTGCCAGGAAGTTCCCTCATAAAAAGAGCGGGCGGTGACAGTGTCATAAGTTCCTTTTAATTCTACAAGATCGTGCAGTGGTTTTAAAGGAACCGTGTGAATATGAAGATTTCCCTTTTCGTATAGTTCGATGACGGTCACCGATTTCTGGACTTTTGCTTCGGAAAAGGAATATTTCAGCGGCGTGCCGCAGTAGCGGATGCGCGGCGCATCCGCCTGTTCGTTCGCGGAAGATTCCGTGTCGTGCGGCGCGCCGATTTGGTCGACTGCAGAAAGTTCCGTATCGCGCGGAGAGCCTGCTTGTGCATCCGCGGAAGATTCTGCAGCGGTTGTCGGTGCAGTCTGCCTGCAGTTCTGCGGCGTGTGGAGATGTCCGAGAGCAACATAATCAAACGGTGCGAATACGGAAGCGTCGATGTTGTCGGAACCGCCGACGGAGATCTCTTCGGATTCGGCGCGGACGGATCCGGTCACAAATTGATGGGTGATCAGAACGTTCCGGTGTGTGTGATTCAGCGGCAGATGAGAGAGCGCGGTCTGCATGGCATCGGTGTAGGACTGGATCTGCTCCGTTTCCGTTTCATAAAAACGGCGGACATGCGCGGGTTTGATGAACGGCAGCATATAAACGTCGACAACCCCGTATGCATCGTGCAGAGAAACCGGCGTCACCGTACCGTCGTAAACCGGAGACAGATAGATTCCGCTTGCATCCATCAGACGGGAGCCGAAAGCGATCCGTTCCGGGGAGTCATGATTTCCACTGATCACAAATACTTTGAGTCCCAATCGGGAGAGCTGTACAAGAAAATCGTCAAACAGGCGGACGGCTTCCGCGGGCGGAACCGGTTTGTCGTAGACGTCTCCGGCGATCAGAACGGCGTCCGGCGCTTCCGCTGTGATGACCGCTTTGATCTCATTTAAAATATATTCCTGATCTTCCAGCATGGAATAGCCGTTGACACGTTTTCCGAGGTGAAGATCGGAGAGATGGATGAATTTCATATTCAGAAGTTTCCTTTCCGTTCTGCCGGTACAGCAGAGTATTTGCGTCGGTGTACAAGGGGAACGGTCGATGAAGAGGATTAGATTTGCTCTTCATCGACCGTTTTCCCCCTTGTACACCGACGCTACCAAAAGCATACAGCCAAATAATTCTTCACACAATACTTTTTGCGAAAATGTTTTTGTGAAAATCTCGTAAAAACTCTGGAACAAATAAAACAAATTCGGTAAAATAAAAAGATATGGAGGTTGATAAAATGAATAAGAAACAGAAAAAAATGCTTACGCGGATTCTGATCGCGGCAGTGATGATGGTGGTACTGGAATTGCTTCCGACAACGGGAATCCTGCGTTTTGTATTGTACATGATCCCATATCTGGTGATCGGATATGACATTTTACGAAAGGCATTCCGCGGGATTTTGAACCGTCGGATTTTCGATGAGAATTTCCTGATGGTTGTCGCAACGCTGGGGGCGATCGCCGTGGGGCTTGCGGGAACAGGTGATTATACCGAAGCGATCGCGGTGATGCTGTTCTATCAGATCGGAGAATTGTTCCAGAGTTATGCGGTCGGAAAGAGCCGGAAGAATATCAGCGAACTGATGGACATCCGACCGGATTATGCAAATGTGGAACAAGAGGGCGAACTGGTGAGAGTCGATCCCGATGAAGTGGCGGTCGGAACGGAGATCATCGTACAGCCGGGAGAGAAAGTGCCGATCGACGGTATCGTTGTGGAGGGATATTCGACGCTGAACACAAGTGCATTGACCGGGGAGTGCCTGCCGCGGGAGATCGTGGAGGGCGAGGAGATCATCAGCGGATGTATCAATATGACCCGTGTTTTGCGTGTGAAGACGACAAAGGAGTTTGGCGAATCTACGGTATCGAAGATTCTGGAACTGGTGGAGAATTCCACATCGCACAAATCCAGATCGGAAGCGTTTATCACGAAATTTGCCAAATATTATACGCCGGTCGTCTGTTACGGTGCATTGGCTTTGGCGCTTCTGCCGCCGCTTGCCAGAATGTTGTTTTTCGGGCTTCCGGCGGACTGGGGAACCTGGGTATACCGTGCCCTGACATTTCTTGTGATCAGCTGTCCGTGCGCGCTGGTCATCAGTATTCCGCTTAGTTTCTTTGCGGGGATTGGCGGCGCGAGCAATGCGGGAATTTTGATCAAAGGATCGAATTATCTGGAAACATTGGCGAAGACAAAGCTGGTTGTATTTGACAAGACAGGGACGCTCACCAAAGGCGTATTTGAAGTCAACGGGATCCACCACAGTGAGTTGGAGAATCAGAAGCTTCTGGAATATGCGGCACTGGCGGAGAGCGCGTCCTCGCACCCGATCAGCAAGAGCATTCGCCGGGCTTACGGACAGGAACTGGATCATTCCCGGGTGCGGGATATTGAGGAAATCAGCGGCAGCGGCGTGACCGCGGTCGTGGATGGGATGTCTGTAGCGGCGGGAAACGACAAGCTGATGAAAAAGCTGAATGTTCCTTATATTGAATGCCGTTCCATCGGAACGATCGTGCATATGGCGATCGACGGAAAATATGCGGGGCATATCGTGATCTCGGATATTGAAAAACCGCATGCGGTGGAAGCGGTTGCGGAATTGAGAAAGACCGGGATCGAGCGGACGGTGATGCTGACCGGAGACAAACAGCGCGTTGCCGAGCAGGTGGCGGCGCATCTTGGTATCGATCAGGTATTCAGTGAGATGCTTCCTGCGGATAAGGTGGAGAAGATCGAAGAAATGCTGGCGAAGAAACCGGAGAATCAGAAGCTTGCGTTTGTCGGCGACGGGATCAACGACGCGCCGGTGCTCCGCCGGGCCGATATCGGGATCGCAATGGGGGCGATGGGATCGGACGCGGCGATCGAGGCGGCGGATATAGTATTGATGGACGACGAGCCTTTGAAGATCGCGAAAGCGATCCGTATTTCCAGAAAATGTCTTCGCATCGTACACGAAAATATCGTGTTCGCACTTGGGGTAAAGATCCTTTGTCTGATCCTCGGTGCATTCGGCATCGCAAATATGTGGCTTGCGATCTTTGCCGACGTGGGCGTGATGATCCTGGCAGTTTTGAATGCGATCCGCGCATTGTTTGTGAAAAAATTATAAATCTCGCATTACCCAAAGCGAACACTTGGGTATTGAAAGTGTTCACTTTGGATATTTAAAGAAACAAAATTTTATTTCAGAGGGAATCCGGTTTCGGGACGGAGCCTGAAAAAGGAGGAAATATATGTTACAGATTCAGCATATATGCAAAGAGTACAGAACCGGGGATCTGGTGCAGAAAGCGCTGGATGACGTCAGTCTGAATCTGCGCGACAACGAGTTTGTGGCGATTCTGGGACCAAGCGGCTCGGGAAAGACGACGCTTTTGAATATCATCGGAGGATTGGATCGCTATGACAGCGGAGACCTGATCATCAACGGCATTTCGACAAAAAAATACAAAGACAGAGACTGGGATTCCTACCGGAACCATACGATTGGATTTGTCTTTCAAAGTTACAACCTGATCCCACACCAGACCGTTCTGGCAAATGTGGAACTGGCGCTGACGATCTCGGGCATCGGGAAAAGTGAGCGGCGGGAGCGCGCGGTCAAGGCGTTGGAAAAGGTAGGGCTCGGAAGCCAGCTCCACAAAAAACCGAACCAGATGTCCGGCGGACAGATGCAGAGGGTGGCGATCGCCCGGGCGCTTGTCAACGATCCGGATATTCTGCTTGCCGATGAGCCGACCGGGGCGTTGGACAGCGAGACGAGTATTCAGGTCATGGAACTTCTGCAGGAAGTGGCGCGAGACCGGCTCGTCGTGATGGTCACCCACAATCCGGAACTGGCGGAGGAATATGCTACCCGGATCGTCAACTTGAAAGACGGAAAGATCCGCTCGGATACGGATGAATTTATCGTGGATGAAACGACGCTTGCCGAGCCGGAACATCAGAACATGGGAAAATCGTCGATGTCATTTTTGACGGCGTTGTCCTTGAGCTTTAACAATCTGCGGACGAAGAAAGCACGGACGCTTCTGACTTCATTTGCGGGATCGATCGGAATCATCGGGATTGCGGCGATCCTGTCGCTGTCCGCGGGAGTAGACGGATACATTCAGTCGGTGGAGGAAGAGACGCTGTCGGAATATCCGCTCCAGATCCAGAGTACCGGAGTGGACATGACGGCGATGCTGGCGGTCGATCCGACGAACACGAAAGAAGAGGTGGGAGAACAAGACGTCCGTGTGATCGAGATGGTGACGGATATGTTTTCCACGATGGATTCCAATGATCTCGGTTCTCTGAAATCTTATCTGGAAAGCGGAAAAAGCGGGATCGAGTCATACACGAATGCGGTGGAATATTCTTACGGCGTGACGCCGCAGATCTTCCGTCAGGACGGAGACGGCATCCGGCAGGTACATCCGGACAAATCTTTTTCCGCAATGGGACTTGGCTCGTCTGCAAGTACCAACAGTATGATGTCGTCGATGATGAGCACCAATACCTTTTATGAAATGCCGGAAAACGAGAACCTGTATAAAGAACAATACGACGTGCGTGCGGGACGCTGGCCGGAAGCCTACAACGAATGCGTCGTCGTACTGACATCCGGCGGCAGTGTCAGCGATATGCTGCTTTATACGATGGGACTGCGGGATTCCAAAGAACTGGATACGATGGTACAGCAGTTCTTAAAGGAGGAGGACGTCGAGACGCCGGAGGAATTGGGCACTTATATATACGATGATTTCCTCGGAAAAGAATTTAAACTGGTCAACAGCTCCGATTATTATGAGTATGATCCGGAATATCAGGTATGGAAAGATAAATCGGACAATCAGACGTATATGAAACAGCTTGTTGCAGACGGCGAGGATATCCGGATCGTCGGCGTGGTACAGCCGGCGGAGGATGCCAACGCGTCCGCGCTGACACCGGGAATCGCATATCCGGCGTCGCTTACAAAGCATGTGGCGGAAAAAGCGGAGAAGAGCGAGATCGTAAAACAACAACTTGCCAATAAAAATACCGACGTCTTCACGAATGAAGAATTTGGAGCAGAGAACGGCAATAAAGCGCTGGATATGAATTCTTTATTTACCGTCAATGAAGATGCTTTGAAAAATGCATTTACATTTGATGAGAGCGCATTGGCAGGAGGGCTTGGAAATCCGGACTTCTCCGATGCATTTCAGACAGGGGCGGCGTCTCTGGATCTGTCCGGCGCGATCGATTTAAGCGCGGTGGAGATCGATCTTTCCAGCCTTCCGCCGTTTGATCTCGGAGAATTGATGTCGGGGATCCAGTTAAATGTATCTGCTGAGGGTATGGCGCAGACGGCGCAGAAGCTGATGGAGGGCTATCAGGCGTATGCGGCAGAGAATCCGCAGGCGGATTATTCGGGACTTGGCGAAGCGTTCCTGAATTATCTGACGACCGACGATGCGAAAGCGATCCTCTCCAAACATATCGGAGAGATCATCAAAAACAGTGGATCTGTCCATGTTTCGGTCGAAAATATGCAGGCGATGCAGCAGGAACTGATGAGCGGCTATCTGGAATATGTCGCCGGAAAAGAAGACGTGGAAAATCAGGCGGACAAATATATGATGGAATATCTGCAGACCGAGGGCGCTTTGCAGATCATGGCAAAATGGTCGGATCAGATTTTTGAGATCGAGGGAGATATTTCAATCCCGTTCGAGCAGTTGGAGATGCTTGCGGCAGATCTGGCAGCAGGCTATCAGGGATATGCGGAAGCGAACGGACTTCCGGATCCATTGAAGATGGATGATCATTTTACCGAATATCTGAACACGGAATCCGGCAAACAGATTTTGACGGAGGGGATCGCAGGGATCGTCGATATGCAGAGTGTGGAGGAACAAGTGACCGCCTCCCTGCAGAATTACATGGGAGAAGTGATGGGAACATTTTCGACGGAAGTCGGTCAGGCATTGCAGACACAGATCACCACCGCGATGCAGCAGATCGCCGCGCAGATCACCGGAAATCTGGAAAATGTGATGCGTCAGGCGATGACACAGGTCGGAAGCCAGCTGCAGAGCGCGATGGGAAATGCATTGTCGATCAATGCGGATGCATTTGCAGGCGCGTTTGAGATGGGCATGGATGAGGAAGAGTTAAAAGAACTTCTGATGTCCATGGGCACTGCGGAGGAAGCTTCTTATGACGGCAACCTGAAAAAACTGGGATATATCGATTTTGCGGTTCCGAGCGGCATCAACATTTACCCGAAAGATTTTGAGAGCAAGGAACAGGTCGTACAGATCCTTGATGATTACAATCAGAAGATGGAGAAAGCCGGAAAAGAGGAGCAGGTCATCACTTACACCGATACGGTCGGAACATTAATGTCTTCCGTTACCAATATCATCGATATCATCAGTTATGTGCTGATCGCATTTGTGGCAATCTCGCTGATCGTCTCGTCGATCATGATCGGAGTCATCACATATATCAGCGTGCTGGAGCGGAAAAAGGAAATCGGAATCCTGCGCGCGATCGGGGCATCCAAAGGAAATGTGTCTCAGGTATTTAATGCGGAGACATTTATCATCGGACTGTGCGCCGGAGTGATCGGGATCGTGGTGACGCTTCTGCTGTTGATTCCGGGAAATGCGCTGATCCATCATCTGGCAGGAAACAATGATGTGAGCGCGGTACTTCCGGTCGTTCCGGCGATCATTCTGATCTTACTCAGCGTCGTATTGACCCTTTTGGGCGGTTTGATCCCGTCGCGGACAGCGGCGAAGAGCGATCCGGTGACAGCGCTGCGGACAGAGTAAAACGCAGCGAGCGGTAATATGTTTTATACAGAGGAAAGAGGAGTGGGGAAAATGGAGGACTATGTTCCGGAAATCGTTAGACTGGTCAAGGAGTCGGCGGAGATCGAATTCCGTGAGTCCGGATTTTCATACGAACGTTTTGTGCAGCATATGCGGTGTCTGATTGCCCGCGCAGAGAAAAAAGAAGCATATCAGGGGGCGGGCGAGCGCTGGGCAAAGGAGATCAAAAAGGATTATCCGGAAGCATTTGAGGTCGCGCAGGAGGTGCGGAGCTATCTTAGAAAGAAAACGAACTATCGGATCTCCGATGAGGAAACGGCATACGTTGCGATCCATATCCAGCGGCTGATCGACAGAGGGGAAAAACGAAAATGAATTGGGATCCGTTGTAGGGGGGAAATCCCCGACATTTCCCGGGATGTTAAATTTCGTTGCTTGTAATTTTTCTCTTTTTTGTATACCATCAGTGTGCAAGGAGAGCGTAGCTTTCTTGGCTCACCGGTGGCAGGAACTGTGTATCGGAGCAGAAAGATACTTCCGGTACTGTATTTTTAAGTGAGAGGAAGAGAAGATATGATCAACGATAATATAAGAAAATACCGGAAAGAAAAAGGGATCAGTCAGGAAGAAATGGCGGTGCGGCTTCATGTGGTGCGCCAGACGGTCTCGAAGTGGGAAACTGGAGTTTCCCAAACAAAAGGATATTGAGAAATAACCTGTGTTTACCTGCTTGCAAATAGAAGAATATCGCTACTAAGTAAGCTAAGAGATACTACATAAACGTGTTGGTATCTCTTTTTCTATGTAGTGAAACAGCAGGCTATTTCATTTCTGCTTGATTGTCCTAAAACTTATTAGTCTGTGGGTTGTCAAGGGCTTGTTGCGTAAGCAATGCTTTAGCACCCTTTACAAATCATAGACGGATAAGTAGCTTTTCAAAAGCAGAAAAGAAATGACGATATTGAAGGGGTATGATATAATGTACATAAAGATAAATTGGAAGATGCGGAGGTGGTCGATTGTGGAAAAGACTAAAAAGAAAAATTGGATAATAGCAATCATTGTTGCTATCTTTTATTTAGCAGTAAGTATTCTCTTTGATTTATGGGCTTATTCTTGGATTATATGGATTGCCTATGCACTTTATAGATTTATCGTCAAATAGACAATTCCAGTTTATATAGAGAGCAATAAATTTGAAGTTGTGGAGGTACATAACGATGATGAAAAAAATGATTGCATATTGTGGACTAGATTGTGAAAAATGCGACGCATATATTGCAACAATCAATGACGATCAAAAATTGCGAAAAAAAACTGCAAAACTATGGGCTGAATTAAATAATGCTCCTATTCTTCCAGAGCACATTAACTGTCAAGGTTGTCGTGTGGACGGACTTAAAACCGTATTTTGTGATAGTATCTGTGGTATTCGCCAGTGTGCAATGAAAAAAGGTGTTACTAGTTGTGCCAACTGTTCAAATTTAGAAAATTGTCCTACTGTTAGGGCAATCCATGAGAATAATCCGTCTGCTTTGAAAAACTTGAAAGGATAAATTTGAAGTTGTCAAGTTTTTTCAAACAGCCTCATTGCATAGGAATGCCAAACAGATTATCCTTAAAGTAGGAGGTGGCAGAAATGGCAAACGAAGATAAAAAAGATTTTAATGCTATGTTGCACGATAATAAGGATATGCCAAAATTTCAAATCATTAAAGATCAGAAAAGCATTGAAAAATATGGTGGAAGTAAAATGTATTTTGCACCGCCAATCGACTATGACAAAGTAATGAAAAAAATTCCGTATGGTAAAGTGATTACCGTCGGGAAAATACGAGAATACTTTGCGGAGTTAAGTGGTGCAGATTTTACAGAACCGATTACAGCAGGAATTTTTGTTTCTATTGTGGCATGGGCGAGTTATCAGCGTTCAGAAGATGAAACGCCTTATTGGAGAACATTGAAAGCGAACGGAGAACTAAATGCTAAATATCCAAATGGTATTGAAGCACAAAAAGAAAAATTAGAAGCAGAAGGACACACCATTATTCAAAAAGGGCGGAAAAATGTACGGTACTATGTAAAGGACTATGAAAATTCTCTCTTTGATTTGAAATAGGTAAATCCCAGTTTGCAAAGAGGAAAAGAGTTTTATATAATTAGCAGTTAAAAAGGTGGAAAAATTATGGAAAAAGATAAAATTAGGTTTATATGTTTTTTATTTGCCTCAATATGTTTCTTTATAGTGTCAATAATGAAATTTATGGATAAGAATACTGCCTCAGCAATAATATTTTTATTATTAGGTATTTCTTTTTTACTTTTATCAACTACACATTTGAAAAATGATAAATAAGTACAACCCCAGTTTATGTGGAAGATGACCTAAAATCTCTTACAAAGACGGAGTGATCCAGACATGGTGGCGGGAAAATCCCCAAGATTTTTCCGCCATGCTTGCAAGTGGCTGGTTCACTTCATCTGTGAGCGAGCTTGCGAGCGAACATCAAGCCCCCGTTATCTAACAAGGGGGGCACAAAAAACAAGAGTCAATATACATTAACAAGCGGAAAACGCTGTATTTACAAGGCGAAACTGCATTTTACATGGTGTGATATAAATTATGCCATTATCACTTGGGAAAATAGAATATAACATTAAGAAAGACAGTTGATTTCAAATAAGAAATTGATTGTCTTTTTCTTTTGTAGAAATGTAGGCAATTATCAGTAAACGGTAGTTGCTTTTTTTTGATTGGAGGAATTAAAGAATGAATGATAAAGATTTTATTGAAGAATTAAAACGTAAACGTGACGAATACGGAGTTACACAAACAAGACTTGCCGTTGCCTGTGGTATCAGTCGAGAGCATTATAACCGCATTGAGAAAGAAAAACTTCCATTGACGGAAGAACTAAAAGAAACATTAGAAAAACAGATTGAGTGTTTTAATCCGCAAGAACCGTTGTTTTTGCTGATTGATTACTTCCGTGTCCGTTTTCCTACTACTACGGACGCATTAAAGATTATCCGTGATGTATTACAACTGAAAGCAGACTATATGCTTTATGAAGATTATGGAAAATACGGCTATGAAAGCAAATATGTGCTTGGCGACATCAACATCATGTGTTCCATGCAGGAGCATTTAGGGGTTCTGTTGGAACTGAAAGGCAGAGGTTGTCGGCAAATGGAAAGTTATCTGCTGGCACAGGAACGCTCATGGTATGACTTCATGCTGGATTGTATGACGGCTGGCGGTGTGATGAAACGGCTTGACTTGGCTATCAATGACCGAGTAGGGATATTAGATATTCCAAAATTAAAGGAAAAATACAAGGCAGGCGAATGTATTTCCTACTTCCGTATGCAGAAAGATTACAGCGGTACGGAGAAATGCGGTAATGATACACCGAAGAATACAGGCGAAACCTTATATTTAGGCTCAACAAGTAGCGAATTATATATGTGTGCTTATCAGAAGAATTATGAGCAGTATGTCAAGAATGGCACAGAGATTGAAGATACGGAGATTAAGAACCGTTTTGAAATACGTATGAAGAATGAACGAGCCTATTATGCGGTTGTAGATTTACTGACCTATCGGGACGCTGAACGTACCGCTTTTTCTATTATCAATCATTATGTACGCTTTGTTGATAGAGAGGACGATAAGCCAAAAAGTCAATATCTTTGAGGGAAAACCCGAAAGTAAACGTTATGAGTGGACGATTGCTCATGTCAAGGCAATATTGAAAAGTGAGGTTTATATCGGAAACAGTGTTCACAATATGCAGTCTACGGTATCGTTCAAGAGCAAAAAGAAAGTGCGTAAACCCGAAAGTGAATGGTTTCGAGTAGAAAACACTCACGAGCCGATTATTGACAAGGAAGTGTTCTATCGTGTGCAGGAGCAGATAAAATCAAGACGCAGACAGACAAAGGAAAAGGCAACGCCGATATTTGCAGGGCTTGTCAAGTGTGCGGATTGTGGCTGGTCTATGAGATTTGGAACGAATAAGGCAAATAAAACGCCATACAGTTATTATGCTTGCAGTTACTACGGACAGTTTGGCAAGGTAGATATGGTGTCGGTAGATTTGGAAATAGTTTTGCAGGTTTTTGAGAACCTGCTTTCTAATGCCATGCGATATGCGGATACTGCAGTTTCAGTTGCATGCCGTACAAAAGGCAAAAAACTTCTGATTACGGTCGCCGATGATGGTAAAGGATTTAATAGTAATGCCTTAAAGATTGCAACAGATCCATTCTATACCACTGAGAAAAAGTCTGAAGGAGAACATTTCGGATTGGGTCTTAATATCAGCAAGGTTTTGTGTCAGCGCCATGGTGGTGGCATTACCCTAAAGAACCAAAAAAATGGCGGAGCCTCCATTACGGTATGCTTTGGAATGAGAAGCCAAAAGTGAATGGGAAAGAAATATATTGAATTATTGCAATACTTTGACCTTTTTGTAAATATTTGTGGAGATTATTGCAATTAAAGGATAATGGGTGTATAATGTCAGCGACAATTATACAGACGGGAGCTTGTAAACAGGCTGAGAGGAAGGTGTGACCTTCGACCGAGAACCTGATTTGGATAATGCCAACGTAGGGATGCCTGATACAAGGATATTAGGAATAACAGAGTACGTTTTAGGAAGTTACCAAATCGGTAGCTTCCTTTTTTTATTGTCATGGAGGTGATTTGTATGGTGAAAATCAATGGTGAAAAGTTGGATGTTGCAGGCAAGACAATCGCAGAGTATCTTGCAACAACGAAATACGATCCCAAACGGATCGCTGTAGAACGAAACGGTGATATTGTTCCCAAGGCTCAGTATCCTGACACCGTTCTGGAGGATGGTGACAGTGTTGAGGTCGTTAGCTTTGTGGGAGGTGGTTAATCTGATACCGACAAAAGAAGCTTGGGACGTGGCACTAAAAGAACGACATGGCGAAGAGCTGCAGGAAAAGTTTTCGGCAGCGACAGTTGCTATATGTGGACTTGGTGGCCTTGGCTCCAATATTGCCGTTTCACTTGCCAGAGCCGGCATTGGAAAACTGATCCTCATTGACTTCGACCATGTGGACATTTCCAATTTGCACCGCCAGCAGTACAAAGCAGATCAGATTGGAATATATAAAACGGAAGCGTTGTGTGAGAACCTGAAAGAGGTTGCACCGTATGTTGTGATTGAAACACATACCGTTCGTATCACAGAGGATAGTGCTGTGGAGCTTCTCAAAGATGCCGATATCATCTGTGAGGCTTTTGATGGTGCTGAAGCCAAGGCAATGCTGACAAACCTTGTTCTTGAGGTGATGCCCAAGAAATATCTTGTAGCGGCATCAGGGATGGCGGGACTTGGCAGTGCCAATACGATCAAAACGCGAAAAGTGACCAACAAATTTTATTTGTGCGGTGATGAAGTCAGCGATGTGAAAGACGGGATAGGTCTTGTCTCTTCCCGTGTGATGCTTTGTGCCGCACATCAGGCACATATCGTTTTGCGAATCTTAGCAGAAGAATATGAAGTTTAACTGATATAAGGAGAATGAAAATCATGTCTTACAAGAAAATTTTAACGATTCAGGATATCTCATGTGTCGGTCAGTGTTCGCTGACCGTTGCGCTGCCAATCCTTTCTGCGTGCGGAATGGAAACCTGTATTTTGCCATCTGCGATCCTTTCTACCCATACTGCAGGATTTCAGGATTTTACTTTCCGTGATCTTACGGATGATATGCCGAATATCCAGAAGCATTGGCAGAAGGAAAATATTAAGTTCAGTGCCATTTACACCGGTTATCTTGGCAGCACAAAACAGATCGGCTATGTAAAGGATATTCTGAGTACAATGGGTACTTCCGATTGTGTTCGCGTGGTGGATCCTGCGATGGCTGATAACGGTAAGCTCTATCCGGCATTTGATGGTGAATACGTAGAAGCAATGAAGGAGTTGTGCGGTTCTGCAGATATTCTTCTTCCCAATATTACTGAAGCCTGCTTCCTGGCAGACATGGAATACCATGAAGTCTACGATGAAACGTATATCAAGGTACTACTTGAAAAACTCTCTCTGTTTGGAGCAAAATCGATTGTTCTGACCGGTGTGGGTTATGCTCCTGAAAAGACTGGTGTTGTCGTCTATGAAAACGGCGAGATGCGCTACTATGAGCATGACAAGATCTCAAAGGGCTGCCACGGAACCGGCGATATCTATGCGTCCGCATTCACCGGCGCACTGATGAACGACAAGAGTATGTTTGAAGCTGCAAAAATTGCTGCGGATTATACCGTGAAATGCATCATCAATACCCAGGGCGATGCAGATCATTGGTACGGGGCCAAATTTGAAACAGCGCTCCGGGACCTGATCGATATGCTTGATTAACAAAGAAAGAAGGAATAAAAAATGAACAACGATAAACTGATCATAGGCGGACACGAATTTAACTCCCGTTTTATTCTGGGATCCGGCAAATACTCCATGAAGCTCATTGAAGCAGCGGTGAAGGATGCTGGCGCAGAGATCATCACACTTGCCGTTCGCCGTGCAAACACCAAGGAACAGGAAAGCATCCTTGACTATATCCCCGAAGGAATTACCCTGCTCCCGAACACCAGTGGCGCGAGAAATGCAGAAGAAGCCGTGCGTATTGCGAGACTTGCCCGTGAGCTTGGCTGCGGTAATTTCGTAAAAATTGAAATTATGCGTGACTCTAAATACCTGCTTCCTGACAATCAGGAAACCATCAAGGCGACAGAGATCCTTGCAAACGAGGGATTTGTAGTTATGCCGTATATGTATCCTGACCTCAACGTGGCCCGTGACCTTGTAAATGCCGGTGCCGCAAGTGTTATGCCCCTGGCTTCTCCCATTGGTTCTAACAAAGGTCTTGCAACTAAAGAGTTTATTCAGATTCTTATTGACGAAATTGACCTGCCTATCATTGTAGATGCCGGTATCGGAAGACCGTCCCAAGCTTGCGAAGCAATGGAAATGGGCGCCGCCGCTATTATGGCGAACACCGCACTTGCAACCGCAGGAGATCTTCCTATGATGGCTTCTGCTTTCAAGAATGCCATTGAAGCCGGTCGTAAGGCATACCTTGCGGGCCTTGGCAGAGTGCTGACCCGTGGTGCATCCGCCTCCGATCCGCTGACCGGTTTCCTTCGTGATTAAGAGGTGGCCTATGGATAATCAATTTTTTGTGGATTCGGAGCATCTGTCTCCAGAAGCACTTGCAAAAAAGCATCGGCTGGAAAACAATCCGTCCTCACGTAAAAGCCACATGGAATATCTGCCGGGGATGGAAGTGATTGAGTCGGATGTGTGTGCAAGTGTAATGGCGCAGATGAACTCCTACGACTATTCAAAATATACTGCAGCCGATGTGAAAGCAGCTTTGGAACACGATACCTGTACGATAGAAGATTTCAAGGCACTCCTTTCTCCAGCAGCGGAACCGTTCCTTGAACAGATGGCGCAGCGTGCAAGACTGGAAACAAGTAAGCATTTTGGTAATACCGTGTATCTGTTCACTCCCCTGTACATAGCCAACTACTGCGAGAATTACTGTGTCTATTGTGGTTTTAACTGTTACAACCATATCAACCGCATGAAGCTCAGTATGGAGCAGATTGAAAAAGAGATGAAGGTCATCGCCGACAGCGGTATGGAGGAAATCCTGATCCTTACCGGTGAGAGCAGAGGCCAGAGCAACGTGGAATATATCGGTGAAGCCTGCAAGCTGGCAAGAAAGTATTTCCGTATGGTAGGACTTGAAATCTATCCTGTCAATACCGATGAATACAAGTACCTTCACGAATGCGGTGCAGACTACGTAACGGTGTTTCAGGAAACCTACGATGCGGATCGATATGAGCAGCTTCATCTGCTCGGTCACAAGCGTGTATGGCCTTACCGCTTCGATGCCCAGGAACGTGCGCTTCGTGGTGGTATGAGAGGGGTTGCATTTTCGGCTCTGCTTGGACTCTCTGACTTCCGTAAGGATGCTCTCGCAAGTGCATTGCACGTTTACTATTTGCAGAGAAAATATCCTCACGCTGAAATGTCGTTGTCCTGTCCAAGACTCAGACCGATCATCAATAACGACAAGATCAACCCTTTGGATGTTCACGAAAAACAGCTTTGTCAGGTGCTTTGTGCATACCGTATCTTCCTGCCGTATGTAGGTATTACCGTATCTTCCCGTGAGAGTGCTGAGTTTAGAAACGGTATTGTGAAGATTGCGGCAACGAAGGTTTCTGCGGGTGTTTCCACCGGTATTGGTGATCACGAAAGTAAATATACAGGAAAAGAAACGGATGAAGTACAGGGCGACGAGCAGTTTGAGATTGACGATAACCGCAGTCTTGACAAGATGTATAGGGACATTGCAGAGGAAGGTCTGCAGCCGGTTCTGAATGACTATCTGTATGTGTGAGGGAAAGAGAATGAAAAAGTTTGATCCAAGTTTATATTTTATCACTGACAGCACGAACTACACCGAGGAAGAATTTCTCTGCCGTGTGGAGCAGGCTCTGAAAGGCGGTGTAACCCTTCTTCAGCTCCGTGAGAAAAACAGAAGCACACGGGAGTATATCGAACTTGCCGAGAAGGTACACGCCATTGCCAAGCGTTACAATGTGCCGCTGATTATTGATGACCGTGTAGATGTAGCTCTTGCTATGGATGCCGAGGGGGTTCACGTGGGGGCCGAGGATATGCCTGTTGCAACCGCAAGACGCTTGATGGGTGACGATAAGATCGTAGGCGCAACCGCAAAAACCGTTCCTTGGGCAAAGGAAGCCTACGAGCAGGGTGCTGACTATCTTGGTGTAGGTGCAATCTATCCCACCACAACCAAGGTGAAGACAGTTCTGACATCTACGGATACCCTTCGTGATATTTGTAATGCGGTACCCATTCCTGCGAATGCCATTGGCGGACTCAATAAAGGTAACATTGATGTTCTCACCGGAATTCCTATTGCCGGAATTTGCGTGGTATCTGCCATTATGAAAGCAGATGATCCAAAGATGGCGACAGAAGAACTGAAAGCAAGAGCACATGAGCTTGCTCTGATTTAAGTGAAATAAGCGGCAGATTGGGGGCACCACCTTATGCCGCTATACAAAACGATGCTGAAAAACGAAAGGAGTATTTCTATGAAAATGAAAACAGCATTGACCATTGCAGGAAGCGACTGCAGTGGAGGCGCCGGTATTCAAGCAGATTTGAAAACAATGACGATGAATGGTGTTTATGCCATGAGTGCGATTACAGCACTGACAGCACAGAACACGACCGGCGTAAGAGCGATTCAGGAGTCCACACCTGAATTTTTAAAGCATCAACTTGATGCGATATTTGAGGACATATTCCCTGATGCAGTCAAGATCGGTATGGTATCTTCGGCGGAGCTTATCAAGGTTATCGCCGACAGACTGAAGATTTATAAGGCAAAGAGTATTGTAGTAGATCCTGTGATGGTGGCTACCAGCGGTTCATCACTTATGAAGACGGATGCGGTCTCTACGTTGATGGATGAACTACTCCCCATTGCCGATGTAGTCACGCCCAATATTCCGGAAGCGGAAATTCTTTCGGGAATGGCTGTTTCTGATAAGGAAGATATGATAAAAGCGGCAAAGAAAATCGGCGATACATACGGATGTGCCGTGCTTCTCAAGGGCGGTCATAACATCCATGATGCAAATGATCTGCTATACGCAAATGGAAATTTCAAATGGTTCTATGGCAAACGAATCGATAATCCCAACACCCATGGGACGGGGTGTACGCTGTCATCAGCCATAGCATCGAATCTTGCAAAGGGCTATGATCTCGAAACCTCCGTACAGAGAGCCAAGAATTATATTTCGGGCGCACTTTCCGATATGCTTGACTTAGGGCAAGGCTCAGGACCTATGAATCACGCTTTTCATCTAAATAGTGAGTTTACCAAATAAAATTGCTTGAAAGGAATCAAAACAATGAGAAATTACACAACACAAATGGACGCCGCAAGACAAGGCATTATTACACCTGAAATGAAGGCGGTTGCAAAGAAGGAATACAGAACAGAAGAAGAAATCAGAGAACTTGTTGCAAAAGGACAGGTTGCTATCTGTGCAAACAAGAACCACACCTGCATTGATCCAAACGGTGTAGGCTCCATGCTCCGCACTAAAATCAATGTTAATCTCGGTGTTTCCCGTGACTGTAAAGATTACGATATCGAAATGCAAAAGGTTATGGCAGCCGTAGGTATGGGTGCTGAAGCCATTATGGACCTTTCTTCCCATGGTAACACGCAGCCTTTCCGCAGAAAGCTCACAAGTGAGTGTCCCGCAATGATCGGTACTGTTCCAGTTTATGACAGTGTGATTCATTATCAGAGAGACCTTGCAACTCTTACAGCAAAAGATTTCATTGATGTGGTTCGTCTTCACGCAGAAGATGGTGTTGATTTTGTAACCCTTCACTGCGGTATTACCCGTAAGACCATTGAGCAGATCAAAAAGCACAAGAGAAAAATGAATATTGTTTCCCGCGGCGGCTCCCTGGTTTTTGCTTGGATGAGTATGACGGGCGAAGAAAATCCCTTTTACGAATACTTTGACGAGATCCTGGATATCTGCCGTGAGTATGATGTGACCATTTCGCTTGGTGACGCCTGCCGTCCCGGTTGTCTTGCCGACGGAAGTGATGTATGTCAGATTGAAGAGTTGGTTCGTCTTGGCGAGCTGACCAAGCGTGCATGGGAAAAAGATGTTCAGGTTATGGTGGAAGGTCCCGGACATATACCGATGGATCAGATTGAAGCCAATATGAAGATGCAGCAGACCATCTGTATGGGTGCGCCGTTCTATGTGCTCGGTCCTATTGTTACGGATATTGCACCCGGTTATGATCACATCACTTCAGCTATCGGTGGAGCGATTGCTGCAGCAAGCGGTGCTGCTTTCCTTTGCTATGTAACGCCCGCTGAACATCTTGCTCTGCCGAATGTAGAGGATGTAAAGCAAGGTATTATTGCATCGCGCATTGCAGCTCACGCTGCGGATATTGCAAAGAAGGTTCCTCACGCAAGAGACATTGACGATGCAATGGCAGATGCCAGAAGAACTTTTGATTGGGAAAAGCAGTGGGAATGCTCCATTGATCCTGAAACTGCGAAAGCCATCCGTGACAGCCGTGCTCCTGAACACGAGGACAGCTGCTCGATGTGTGGCAAATTCTGTGCAGTCAGAAGTATGAACAAGGCGTTGAGTGGAGAGTACATTGATATTCTGTAAGGTGAGAAAATGAAACGATGTGTGATTGTCGGTGGTGCTGACATAAACAACTATTCATATATCAGAAACTGTCTTCGTGAGGATGATTACATTATCTTCTGTGACAGCGGACTGAAACATATGGATGCCCTTCAGGTAATACCCGGACTTATCGTGGGAGATTTTGACTCCCACGATAATCCACATTTTGATATTGAGACCATTGTACTTCCCTGCGAGAAGGATGATACGGATACCGTTTTTGCAGTCAAGGAAGCTCTGAAACGTGGTTTTGATGATTTTCTGCTGATCGGTGTTGTAGGAGCAAGGCTCGACCACACACTTGGCAATGTGTCGATTTTGCTCTACCTGGATTCGCTTGGTAAGAAAGGAATCATTATTGACGATTATTCTGAAATGGAGATCATTTCAAATAAGCCTGCTTATATTGAGGATTCCTATGCGTTCTTTTCACTTTTGAATGTTACTGGCACTGCCAAGGGCATCACGATAGAGAATGCCAAGTATCCACTTGAAAATGCAGAGATTACCTGTGAATACCAGTATGGAATCAGCAATGAAGTGCTCCCGGGCAGAAGAGCAAAGGTTACTGTTTTGGAAGGAAAATTGTTGTTGATAAAAGATAGAGAGTAAGCAAAAGGCGTCGCTACCACAGCGGCGCCTTTTCGCTGTCCGTAGAAAAAGACATACTTTTCTGATATAATTTTCAAAAAGGATGAGATAAATGCTGCCGAATCCGTAGAATAAAGGTGAGGCAGAAAGGATGGTGAGCAGATTGGACGATAGTAAAATAATTGATTTGTTCTATGAGCGCTCAGAGCAGGCAATCATTGAACTATCGCAGAAATATGGCTCTGTATGCACAAAGGTTGCTAACAATATATTGAACGATGTACGGGATACCGAAGAATGCGTGAATGACGCATATCTCGGAGCGTGGAATACAATACCGCCTCAAAGACCAAATCCGCTTCTGAGTTATGTCTGCCGCATTGTTCGTAATCTTGCCATCAAGAAGTATCATGCAAATACTGCAGCGAAACGGAACAGTAGCTATGATGTTGCTCTGGACGAGCTAGAAAACTGTTTCCCTGCGTCCACCTCGGTTGAGGATGAATTTAACGCAGGCGAGATTGCAAGAAGTATTGACCGTTTTCTTGAAACTTTGGATAAGGAAAACAGAATTATGTTCGTCCGCCGGTACTGGCATTCGGATTCGATTGCGGATCTTAGGCAGTATGCCGCAGAGCATGGGCTGACCGTTGTAGACGAGTACATTGACGACGGATGGAGTGGGACAAATTTCGAGCGTCCAAGTTTCCAAAGGATGATTGATGACATCGAGGACGGGAAAATCAACTGCGTTGTCACAAAGGACTTATCCCGTCTGGGAAGAAACTATATCCTGACCGGTCAGTACACGGAAATCTATTTCCCCAGCAAGGGAGTACGCTACATTGCCATCAATGACAATGTGGACACCATCAACGGAGAAAGCGAGCTTGCACCGTTCTTAAACATCCTGAATGAAATGCACGCCCGACAGACCAGCAAAAAGGTCAAGGCTGCCATGCACACAAGATTTGCCAATGGCGCACACTATGGAGCGTATGCACCGCTGGGCTATGTAAAAGACCCGGACAAAAAAGGTCATCTTCTGATCGACCCGGAAACACGCTGGATTGTAGAAAAGATTTTTGACCTTGCCGTACACGGGAGGGGTGCCGCCAGCATTACACGGATTCTGGTGGAAGAAAAAGTACCTACCCCCGGCTGGCTGAACTATGAAAGATATGGGACTTTCCGCCAATATCTACGCCGGTGCGCCCGCAGAAAAAGCCTATGCGTGGACGATTGCACAGGTCAAGAGCATTTTGAAAGAGGAAACTTACATCGGTCACAGCGTTCACAACAAGCAGAGCAACATTTCATTCAAGAACAAGAAAAAAGTGCGGAAGCCGCAGGAAGAATGGTATCGTGTGGAAAATACCCACGAAGCCATCATTTCCGAAGAAGTGTTCCAAAAAGTTCAGGAGCTGATTGCAAGCAGACGCAGGAAACGCAGAAATGGTACAACACAGATTTTCGCAGGATTGATAAAATGTGCAGACTGCGGATGGTCTTTAGCCTATGGGGAAAACAAGCAGAATAAGAACCCATACGGGTACTACCATTGCAGCAAGAACGGACAGGGATTACGCCAGTGTTCCATGCACTATATCCGTTATGATGTACTGTATGCCTATGTGCTTGCAAGACTGCAATACTGGTCTATGTTGGCACAGAAAGACGAGGACAAGCTGCTGAAACGGCTGCTCAATGCCAGCGACAGAGAAAGAAACTCTGCGAAGAAAAAGCAGGCTGCGGAGCTGAAAAAGGCGGAAAAGCGTAAAGCCGAGGTTGACGGGCTGTTTGCTAAAATGTATGAGGACTGGTCTGCCGGACGCATAACCGAGTATAATTTCAATATGCTGTCCGAGAAGTACCAGAACGAGCAAAAGGAGCTTGAAACAAAAATAAGACAGCTTCACGAAATGATGGAAGCCGCCGTACAGACCGCAGCGGATGCTGAAAAGTGGATTGCCCTAATGAAACAGTATGTCAACCCTGTGGAGCTGACCGCCGAACTTCTGAACACTCTAATTGAAAAAATAACCGTCCACGAAGCTGTCAAGGGCGAGGACGGAAGTCGTGAGCAGGAAGTAGAAATCTACTACCGCTTCATCGGCAAAATCGACTGACCTTTCTTTTTTTACCCAACAATATCTTTAATTAAGGGAAACGGGAAAATCGGTGCCGGACGCGGAAGCATTGATCGGGATTTCCAAGCTTTTGGAAGTACCGGTCAGTAAATTGCTCGGTGCAGAGGTGGAGCAGACGGATATGGAAGATCTGACAGAAGAACTTGCCAGAGTAAATGAACAGCTTGCCGGGCTGCATCGCAAAGAAGACCGGATGAAACAGGCGGGGGAGAAGCGCGGCTTGATCTTGTTTTTATCATTTGCCGCGATGTTTCTTTCGCTTGCGATCAAGCAGGAGGCGGTATCACTTTTCTTATCCGGAGTATGTATTTTGACGGCTGTTGTGATCCTGTACCGTAATCTGACACTGCTGACCAGTGTGACGACAGAGGATATGCGGTTAAACGTGCTGCGTATCACAACCGTTTTTAATACGGTGGTGTTGGTTCTGGGAATCTTGCTGGCAGTGCTCACGGCTTCGGATGTGATAACTTTTTCGGAGCAGCATGAGCAGATGTTTGCAGTGTTTCTTGTCGCCTGTGTGATGATCTTTGCGGGCATGGTATCGCCGAAACTTCCGTTTACAAGGCATACGGGGTTAAGACTGCCTTGGACTGTCCGGGACGAGGAGACATGGAATCTGGCACATCGGATCCTTGGGATCCTGTCTTTGCCGCTGGCGCTTCTGTACGTTGTCTGTTCTCTGACAAGTGACCGAATGGAGGAGATCTCATTGATCGCGATGCTTTTATGGATCGGGATTCCGGGAGGGATCTCGTACCTGTTCTACTGGAAGAAAATGCATGGCGGATTGGGTGAAAAAACCAGTCAATCATCGAGTGGAAGATGATTGACTGGTTTTTTGTATAGGCGACGAGCCAAAGTCCGGGCTTGCCCGAGACCTTGGCGACTGCTTACAATCCCGGAATGTGCCTTTTGGCACTTCCGGTGATTAGATGGGGGGAGAAAATTCAGTTTCCCTTTTTCCCCTCCCCGGCAAAATATTCTTTCACCAGTTTTACAACCGTACCGGACAAGAGGAAGACTGCGATCAGGTTCGGGATTGCCATCAGTCCGTTGAACGTTTCCGCGATGCTCCAGAGAAGCCCTAAGTTGGCTGTCGCTCCGAGGATCGCAACAAGAGAATATACGACCATGAACGGCTTGATGACTTTTTCGGAGAACAGAAATTCAATGCACCGTGCACCGTACAGTCCCCAGCCAATGATCGTGGAAAAGGCGAAGCAGCACATGGCAACGGCTGTAAATAAAGAAACCCAGCTTCCGTATGTGGCGATGAATCCCTGGATCGTCAGTTCTGCTCCGGCATCCACGCCGTACTGGATCGGCACGCCGCTGCAAAGTACGACCAGCGCAGTCAGCGTACAGATGACGATGGTATCCATGAAGACTTCGAAGATCCCGAAGAATCCCTGTTTGACCGGTTTCTTTGTGTCGGCGCATGCATGGGCGATGGAACCGGTACCGAGTCCGGCCTCATTGGAGAAAATACCGCGGGACACTCCTTTTTTCATACTCAGGAACATACTGCCGACAACACCGCCGGTAACGGCGGACGGATGAAATGCTCCCGAAATGATGGAAGCAAATACGGCAGGGATGCTTTGATAATTCATAACGACTACGCCGAGAGCGAGTATAATATAGAAGAGCGCCATGAACGGAACGAGTTTTTCGGTCACGCTTCCGATCCGCTTGATCCCTCCAAGCAGGACAAGTCCCACCACGACCGCGATCAGGATGCCGAGGATCAGATTGCTCGTGGAGACCGAATCCTGATCGATGATATGGAAATTCAGGAGCGCGGAATTGATCGCAGTCGTGATCGTGTTGACCTGAGTGGCATTTCCGGTGCCGAATACGGTCAGGACGCCGAAGATGGAAAATAAAACGGCAAGCCAGTGCCATTTTTTTGACAAACCGTTTTTGATGTAATACATCGGTCCGCCGACAAGGTCGCCGTGTGTATTCCGCTCGCGGAAATGAACGGCAAGCGTGACTTCGGCAAATTTGGTGCACATTCCGAGCAACGCCGAAATCCACATCCAGAAGACCGCGCCGGGACCGCCGATCGCGATCGCTCCTGCGACTCCGGCGATGTTGCCGGTTCCGACGGTGGCTGCAAGCGCGGTGCAGACAGCCTGAAACGGCGTCAGAGCTCCGTCTGATGCTTCCCGTTTGCGGAAGACTCGTCCGAGGGTTGTCCGCATGGCGTAGGGAAATTTGCGGATCTGCAAAAATCCGGTGCGAATGCTCAGATAGAGACCGACGCCGAAGATACAGATCATTGCCGGAACGCCCCAGACAAAGTTATTGACTGCACTGTTGATTGTTTCGATGACATTTAGCATAAGATTGTTTTCCTCTCCTCTTTTTATAACAAGAATGTAGAAAGCATATCATATTTTCAGAAAAAAGTACATGATTTGGCACAGAATGTGTTATGCTTGTACCAGAAAAGTATCGGAGGTAACAAGGAATGAAATTTTTGAGTCTTTTTGACGTGATCGGTCCGAATATGATCGGTCCATCCAGTTCGCATACAGCCGGAGCGGCGTCGATCGGACTGTTTGTGTCGAAAATGTTTGCGCGGCCGATCAAGAAAGCTGTATTTACGTTGTATGGATCTTTTGCGCAGACGTATCAGGGACATGGAACAGACCGGGCTCTGCTCGGCGGCGTGCTCGGGTTTGAGACCGACGACCCGCGGATCCGGGATGCGTTTACCATTGCAGAAGAAAGAGGGATCGCATATGAGTTCATAGCGGATGAAAAGACGGCGACCGTACATCCGAATACCGCGGATATTTTGCTGGAGGATCCGGACGGATACACATTGCTGGTTCGCGGAGAATCGATCGGCGGCGGAAAAATGCAGATCGTGCGGATCAACCAGATCGAGGTAGCGTTTACCGGGGAATACAGTACGTTGATCTGCGCGCAGAGGGATGTGCCGGGCGTGATCACGCATATTTCTTCATGTCTGAGCGCATATAATGTGAACATTGCATTTATGAGATTATTCCGGGAGAAAAAGGGAACGACAGCGTATACCGTGATCGAGTCGGACGAGTGGATCCCGGATGAAATACTGGAAGATATCAAGTCCAGTCCGAATATACAGGATCTGATGTTGATCCAAATGTGAAAGGCAGGAAAAACAAATGGATTTTTTAACAGGGGAAGAATTACTTGCGAGATGTGAGGACTCCGGACTTCCGATTTCCGGAGTGATGAAAAGACGGGAAACAGACAATACGGAACAGAGCAAAGAGATCGTCGATGCACGATTGAAAAAAGCGTTGGAGATCATGAAAAATTCCGCTCACGGACCGCTTCTGCATCCACAAAAATCAATGGGCGGACTGATCGGAGGAGAAGCGAAACGTCTGGCGGCGCATGCGGAGAGCGCCGGATGCGCAGTGGATACGCTGCTCGGAAAGGCGATCCGTTACAGTATGGCAGTGTTGGAGGTCAATGCTTCGATGGGAACGATCGTAGCCGCTCCGACGGCCGGCTCTTCGGGGGTCGTTCCGGGGGTGTTGTTTGCGTTGCAGGAAGAACGGGGGCTGTCTGAGGCGGAATTGGAAAAAGGACTGCTCTGCGCCGGTGCGGTTGGATGTCTACTGATGCTGAACAGCTCCGTGTCCGGAGCGGAAGCCGGCTGTCAGGCGGAGATCGGTTCCGCGTCCGCGATGGCGGCAGCCGCGGCTGTGGAATTGATGGGAGGAAGTCCGAAGATGTGTCTGGAAGCGGCTTCTCTTGCACTTTCCAATCTTCTGGGGCTCGTCTGCGATCCGATCGCGGGACTGGTGGAATCTCCGTGTCAGAGCCGGAATGCAATGGGAGCGGCAAATGCGCTGACCTGTGCGGAATTGGCGCTTTCGGGAATCTGTCATCCGATCCCGTTTGATGAGATGGCGTCGATGATGCATCATGTCGGAAGAAGTCTGCCGATGGAACTTCGGGAGACGGCGCTCGGCGGATGCGCGGCGACGCCGACAGGGCAGAGGCTTGGTGAAACATTGAAGCGTCCGCAATGTGCAGGATGTAAATAGGTTCGGGACATATAGGAACACCGCACTAAGGTGATGAAAAGAACAGAGAGGGAAATATGGGGAAACGTGATCGATCAGGAGACAAACAGCTGAAAAATGTACCGTGGGAGATTGACCGGACTGAGAAGAAAAAGAAAGTCCTCCGGATTATTTTTTTGATCCTTGCCGTGGCAGCGGCAATTTATATGTGTATCGGGATTTATTTCGGCTTGACGGGGAAAAATGAATATTTTCAATACGAATTTTGGAGTGTGGCATTTCGGAAAGTGTGGGTGCATCCACGCTGGTTTCTGCACAGCGTAGCGGCAGGAATGGCATTGATCTTGTGCTTGTATGGATATTATCGGACAAAATCGGAGAAAAAGCATTATGTTGCGCTCGGATTTTGTATGCTGATCCCTTATTTCGGAATCGGACTTTTGACGACCGGTGCTCCTTTGCTGCTTCTTATGACGATATTTATAGGCGGAATGTTTGCTATGGCGAATTTGCCCGGAAAGATTGGCAGATCGCTTACATATAAGCTGCTCGCTGCTCAGGAACATTTAGAAGCAGATGCCGAAAAATTTGCAGAGAAGCAGCTGCGGACAATGGAGTGGATCCGATGTTTTCCATTGAAGAGAGTCCTGATCGCGGGAATGTGGATCTTCTGTCCGGTCATGGGGATTTTGGGGATCGTGTCATTTTTGAAAGTTCCGGATACCGATTCACTGTGGGTAATCCCGCTTTTGTTTGTGGTCGCAGCGCTGACGGCGAAGAAAGCGTGGCGATATATTTTAACGCCGTATCATTGCATGCCTGTGCTGAACCACATTTTATCTAAAGAGCAGATGAAGAAGCTGCTTGTCGGGGAACATTTCAGGGAAGTCTCTTTTGAAGATGAAGATTTAAAGAAATATGTTCCGGTTCTGGTCAGTGAAAATTGGGCGCTGATCGAGGGGATTTTGATTTCCAGAAAGCTGGCGATCAGTCTGTATATTGATGCTATTGTTTCCATATCGAGAAGAAGTTCGCGGATCAAAGGGATGTATTTGAACGGAGAGACGTTCTGCACGAGAACGACGGATCTTTATCTGGGAGGAAAATATTCCGGAGAGATGCCGGAAAACTTGGAAGAAATCTGTCAGATCCATTTTTTAAATCGGGCATGGATGACGCGGCAGGAACCGATCAGGGAAAAGTATCTTACGATTTTACCGGAGATTCCGGATGAAAGACAGAAAATGTGGCATCTTCTCACCGAAGACATATCGGATATCCAGCAGGACTATGCAAAAATGTTCGGGTCGGGAGAGAAAGTGAAAAAGCAGTAATGTCTAACGCTCCAACAACACATCCGAAGTCAGAAGATCGGTCAGCAGTCCGGAAGCTTCTTCCATGATCTCGCTGACGGAATCTGTCTCGGCATGGCTTTCGTTGATGAACCCGACCAGACCGTAACAGAGAAATCCGGCAGTTTTTTTAGGAGAATATTTGAGCTTGAGTTTCTGTTTGATCCCCTCTTTTGTCGTGTAGCTTTCGACTGTTTTCAGCACATAATTGTAGAATGAAAATGCCAGATAAGGACTTTTCCCGGGGATCGTCTGACTGAAAAAGGCATATTCCGTATAATAAAGCTCGACGATGGCATAAAGCACATTGCGGTAATTCTGTACGAGATCATGTTCCGGGTTATTTTCCGCCTGATGCTTCTGATACAGCTCATTTCCTTTTCGGATCATATCTTGAAAAATGTCGTCGACGAGTGCGTATTTGTCATTATAATGTGAATAAAATGTAATGCGGCTGATTTCAGCGCGGTCGCACAGCGCTGTGATCGAAATCTGTTCAAACGGTAGTTCAGTCATCATTTCGATCAGTGTGTTTTTTAAAGCTCGTTTTGTCTTTTTGATACGACGGTCTTCCATAATAATTTACAATTTCTCCATTCTGTATAAATAACTGACAAGTTTGAAATATTGTTCATTGTTATCATAGGGCTTGGTTGCTATAATTTTAACATCTGTTAAAGTAACGGTCAATGTGTTCAGAAGCGTAAGAGGAACGTTTGGGAACATAAAAGAACCTGAAAGGGGAAAGAGAAAAATGCAGAAGATTGCAGTTATGACAGACAGTAATTGTGGAATGTTACCGGATAAAGGAAAAAAGCTCGGGATTTCCATTGTCCCGATGCCGGTGATCATAGATGGTACGACTTATTATGAGGGCGTAGATATTACGGCGGAAGAATTTTACAAACGACAGGCAGCAGGGGCGGAGATCACCTCGTCGCTTCCGTCGCCGGGAGATGTGATGGATATGTGGGAAGCCCTTTTGAAAGAACATGATGAGGTTGTCTATATACCGATGACAAGCGGACTGAGTACATCCTGCCACAGCGCTGTGATGCTGGCGGAAGAATATGACGGACGGGTGCATGTTGTGGACAATAAACGGATTTCCGTAACGCAGATGCAGTCCGTATTTGACGCATGTAAGATGGCAGAGCAGGGGATGACAGGAAGCCAGATCAAACAGCGTCTGGAAGAGGAGGCGCTCGACGCGACGATCTATATCGCAGTGGATACGTTGGAATATCTGAAAAAAGGCGGACGTATCACACCGGCAGTGGCGGCGATCGGAAGTGTCTTGAATATCAAACCGGTCATGTGGATCGGAGGGGACAAGCTGGATGCACATGCGAAAGCGCGGGGCATGAAAGGCGCGTTCCGAAAGATGTGCAAAGCGCTGCATGAAGATCTTGACGGAAGACTGAAAGATCTGCATGACCGCGGGGAACTGGTTCTCGGAATCGCATATACATGGATGGAAGAGGAAGAGTTAAATGTTTGGAAAGAAGAGCTCGCCAAAGAATTTCCGGGGGAGATGATCGTTCCGGGAACTTTGATGCTGAGCATCGGATGCCATGTCGGACCGGGGGCGCTCGGAATCGGAGCAGTTCGTAAGATCAAAGAGTAAGAAATAAAGCAGAGACAGCAAGTAAAAAAGCCATATGGCTCTTTTGTGTCGGAGTATATCGCAGGATATACAGACAGATATCAAAGAGTCATATGGCTTTTATAATATTCTTTCGGCGTCATGCCGTATTCTTTTTTAAAGGCGCGGAAGAAATGATTGTATCCTCCGAATCCAGCCATTTTGTAAACTTCGGTGATCGGCATGCCCTCGATGATGTATTTCTTGCACATACGGAGCCGGTTTTTGGTGATGTAGCTGTGCAGCGTCTGTCCGGTCTGTTTCTTGAATTCCCGGCAAATATGGTAGCGGCTCACAAAAAAAACTTTTTCCAGACGTTCCAGAGTGAGTTCCTCGGAAATGTGCCGGTGGATATAGGCGAACAGATCGTCCAGTACAAACTGCCGGTGACCTTTCCTTGTCTTTTCAAATTCAGAACGGATGCAGGCTCTCAAAATGATGACGATCATAAGAGAGAGCATATTTTTTTCAAAAAGCCGCGCACCAAAATCGTCTTTTTCCTGTTCGGAACGTTCCAGACGGGTGAACAGATTTTTCAGGATCGCGGCAGTACCTCCGTCGGTCGGAACGCTGATGCAGGAGAAAGGAACGACTTCCATACTTTTCAGGAGATCCGTCCCCTCCTCGGAAAGTTCCGCCAACAGTTCTTCCGAATATTGGATCCAGAGAAGTTCCGCGGCATGCTGAGAATTCCGGGATTGGATCTGGATCGTCTCTTTCGGCTTGATCAGGATCAGATCGTTGGGACCGCAGTGCCAGACGACGGGCTGCCCCATTGGATTTTCGGGCTGTACGGCGTCATCGTCCGGAGGAACGGCAGAACCGACGACAGTATCAGCGTGGATAGAGGAAGTTTTATGTTTTTTTGCCGGCGTTTCATTGCAGAATGAGCAGTTGCCGACGCGTACGATCAGCACACTGTAATAATTTCCGGATGAAATCCGCTTCTTCTTTGTATTTTCCAGAATAATGCGGGAAAGCTGGTATCGTTTCTTTTCTGATGTTTTGTGTTCCATGAACCCTCCTTTTTGGCAAAAACAGCATGATTATTAAAAGTAGACAAAAATTTAACAAGCAAATTGTGCATGTTGCTGAATTGAATTTTCAGAAAGCGGCATCAATATAGATAAATATAATAATAAGTCAATTTACAATAGTTTTCAAGCAAGAAATGTATATGTTTTAAGAGACGCTTCTTCTATAATCGAGCATAAACATACAGTAGATAAAACTGTTCAGATGTAAGGAGGAAATTTCAGTGAAAGAAACAAGTACAAATGTAAGACCCTTTTCGATGAAAGACAAGATCGGAATCACACTGGGCGACCTGGGATGCTGCTGTACCGAGCAGTTCCGCGCGATGTTTTTGACCGTGTTCTACACACTGGTCCTGCAGGTAAATCCGTTCCATGTCGGAATTCTCATGCTTGTCACCAAAATATGGGATGCGGTGAACGACCCGATCATCGGTGCGCTTGTCGATATGCGGCGTGCGAAAAAAGGCGGAAAATTCATTCCATGGATCCGCGCATTTTCGTTCCCGATGGCAGTCCTCTGTATACTCGGATTTGTAAATGTGAGCAATCTCGATTACGGATTCCGTATCGGATATATGTTTGTGACTTATGTGCTTTATGAAGCGATGTATACATGTGTCAACGTACCGTTCGGAAGCTTATCCAGTGTTATGACAGACGATACACGTCAGAGAACCGCTCTGTCCCGTTACAGAAGCCTTGGCGGAACGATCTTCATGACAGTGATCGTAATGGTAGGACCGCTTGTATTGTATGACAACAACAACCAGCCGCTGCCGGGAAGATTTTTGATGATGGCGTCCGTTTGTGCCCTGGTAGGTCTGCTTTGCCTGCAGATCACCTGTGTATGGTGTAAAGAACGTGTGGTACTTCCGGTTCCGGAGAAAAAAGAAAAACTGCACTATCTTGATATCATCAAACATGTTGCAAAAAACCGTGCGTTCATGGGTGTTGTTCTGTTCAGCTTTATCGGAATGGTAGGAGCATCCATCGTAAACGGTCTGAATACCTACTTGTTCCGCGACTGGTTCGGCGATGTCAAAGTGATGGCAGCCTCCGGAGCGCTGAATACAGTATATGCGCTGATCGTATTTGCATTCACACAGCCGGTAGCCAACAAACTTGGTAAAAAAGAATGGTGTGTAGCCGGTGCAGGCGGCGCGGCGATCGTATTCGCATTTTTGTTCTTCTTCCCGATCCACAATCCGGTACTGTTCATCGTGATCAACGGACTGTGTTATCTCGGAGCAAGCGGAATGCAGGTGCTTGTATGGGCGCTTGTTAATGATGCGATCGACTATCAGGAACTGCAGACAGGAGAGCGAAACGAAGGAATCATGTATTCTGCATATTCATTCTTCCGTAAACTTGCAAATGCAGTATCCGGAAGCTTCTCCAGTTTTGCACTCGGGATCATCGGATATCAGGTATCGGAAGCGGTACAGACAACAGAAGTTGTAAACCGGATCTGGAAAACATACACAGGAAGCTATGTGATCGGATATGGTCTGGCAGCGTTGGTATTGTTCCTGCTTTACCCGCTTGGAAAGAAGAAAACACAGGAAATGCTGGAACAGCTGAAAGCAAAACGTGCGGCGAATGCGGCAAAATAATGACACAGATAAGAGGAATTACTTAAATGAAAACATTACCAATTGAATTTGTAAACCGAAATGGACTGACCCTGCGCGGGATCGCGACGATGCCGGATGGAGAGGGACATTTTCCAACGGTGATCAATCTTCACGGATTCGGCGGGATGAAAGCCGGCTACAAAGGACTCCATATAACAATGGCAAGAGCATTGGCAGAAGAAGGGATCGGCTGCATCCGTTTTGATTTTTCCTATAACGGCGAGAGCGACGGAGAATTTGAAGACATGACGTTCACGTCTCTTCTCAACGATACTGAGGATATGTGGAACTGGGCAAAGACACAGGATTTTGTGGATCCGGAAAAGATGATCCTTTCCGGTCACAGCATGGGCGGTTTTGTAGCCGCAAGCGCTGCGCCGGGAATAGATCCGGCAGCGCTGATACTGATGTGCCCGGGCAAACAGATGTGGGACGGCTGCGGAGAACGCTCCCGCGCAATGGAAGCAAAAGGAATCGCATTCGGCGATATCGAGGGACTGAAATTTTCACATGCATTTAATTACGATCTGGAAAAATATAATCCGTTCGAAGATGCGGCCGGATATGCGGGACCGACGCTGATTGTAAGAGGGACAAGAGACGAACTGGTGGATGAGGCGACTTGCGAGACATACCTCTCCCTTTATGAAAACAGCAAGAGCCGTCTTGTCCATGTGGAAAATGCAAATCATAATTTTGTCGGAATCCCATGCAGAACGGCATTGACAAACGAAGTATGTAAATTTGCAAAAGAAGTTACGAAATAGCAGCGATTACGCGATAGTAATGACTACAAAACAGCAATGATTTCAGAAAGAAGGATTTTTATGAGATTAACAGAAGCAATCACGATCCGAAATACGACATTTAAAAACCGTGTGATGTTCCCGCCGCTGACAACCGGCTACGAGGACAGAAACGGAACGATCACCGAGCAGGATATCGCATTCTATACAAGACTGGCAGAGGGCGGCGCCGGTTATATTGTGATCGGAGACGTGGCGCCGATCCAGAACTTCACCCCGACCCCGCGTTTGTTTGACGATGCGCAGATCGAGTCTTTCCGCAAGCTGGCGGACAGTGTGCACGTATATGGCGCAAAACTCGGAATCCAGATCTTCCATCCGGAATATGACTGCGAGACGATGATGCGTCTGTTCGCAGAGGGAAAGATGGACGAAGTCCGGACAAAGCTGCACCACGATATGATGCACTTTGTGGATGAAGTCAGCGAGGAAATGCTGCTTTCGATCATCGATAAAATGTGCGCATGTGCGGTGCGGGCAGAAAAAGCCGGCGTAGATGTGATCCAGATCCACGGCGACCGTCTCGTCGGAGCGCTGTGCAGTACGAAAATGAACCACCGTACCGATAAATTCGGCGGAAGCCTTGAGAACCGGACACGGTTTGCGCTTCTGCTCGTGGAAGCGCTCAGAAAAGCCGTGCCGGATATGATCATCGATTATAAATTCTCCGTTGTGACTCCTGAGAGAGGAAAAGGCGGGATCGATGAGGCGGACGCACCGGAATTTGCGAAAATGCTGGAGGCGGCAGGCGTAGATATGCTTCATGTGGCACAGGCAAACCATACCGGAAACATGGCGGATACGATCCCGCCGATGGGCGTACAGCCGTATGGATTCTTTGCGGATATTTCCGGAAAAGTAAAAGAAGCGGTTTCGATTCCGGTCAGCACAGTCGGACGGATCATTTCTCCGGCAATGGCAGAGCAGATCCTTGCATCAGGAAAAGCGGATATGGTCGGAATCGGACGTGGGCTTCTGGCAGATCCGGACTGGACGAACAAAGCGGCGGCAGGAAAAAGCTGTGACATCCGCGAATGTATTTCCTGTAACAAGGGATGTACCGATAAAATCCAGCACCGTGAATTTTTGTCCTGTATCCTGAATGCGGAAAACGGATATGAGGGAACAAGAAAGATCACTCCTGCAGAGTCACCGAAGCATATCGTGATCGTAGGAGGTGGCGTTGCCGGAATGGAAGCGGCGCGTGTCGCTGTGAAAAAGGGTCATAAAGTTACCTTGTTTGAGCAGAAGACAAGCCTTGGCGGTCAGCTGGAGATCGCAAGCGTACCGCCGCGCAAAGAAGAGATGCGCCGGTTTACAAACTACCTGTCCCATTGTATGAAACAGGAGGGGATCACCCTGCGTCTCGGCGAAGCTGCGACGCCGGAAAAAATCCTGGATCTGAAACCGGATCATGTGATCGTGGCGGCAGGTGCAAATAGCGCCCGTTTCCCGATCAACGGAATGGATCGTGCCTGCGTATGCGATGCATGGGATGTGCTGAGCGGCAAGACGGAAGTATACGGAAGAACCGCGGTGATCGGCGGCGGAATGGTAGGATGCGAGACCGCAGAATATTTGGCGGAACGCGGATGCAGCGTATCGGTGATCGAGATGCTCGATAAGATCGCGGCAGGCGAAAGCGAGACGATCCTCCCGACTTTGAAAGAGAATTATGAACGGTTCGGCGTGAAAGAATATCCATCTCATAAAGTAGAAAAAATTCAGGAAAGCTCTGTGATCTGCAAGAACAAAGAGGATGAAAAAGTTGTCATCGACTGCGATTTCGTTGTTCTTGCGATGGGTGCGAGACCGGTTGCATTTGACACCGCATTTTTGGATGAAGCGGGAATCCCGTTTGCGAAAATCGGAGACTGCGGCGAGCGTGCGTCAGACATTTCCAACGCGGTAAGAACCGCATATGATACGGTAAATGCGATCCGGTAAATGTCGTCTGGCAAGCGGATCGGAAAAGAATTGATATAGAAAAAGCTCATAAGTCATGACTGTGTAAGCAGATCTTGATTTGTGAGCTTTTTTCGCGTTTATATATAGGAATAAAAAAATCCGAGAGGAAATCCCGTGAAAATATGTGGGCTCCTTTCGGATTCTGATCGTCTTTTTTCGTGCATTGCGCTTCGAATGTATCTCCACAAACGTTACCTTGACAGCCAACTCGACCCAGGCACCCTCACAACACCCGGGAGGTTCTGCTTAGTGCTGCTTCGTTCCCGACCTGACACGGTTCACAGATTCCCGTCGCATGAGACCCAGATTTTCAACGTCACTTATCAAGGGCAGCTTTGCAGATCAACACCCTCGGCGCAATATCACCCCTGCTATAGCGGATTGCAGGTACAAGGTACCGCTAGCACCCCGGCTGCACGAGCTTTAATTTTACAATGTTTTTTGCAAAAAGTCAATGGATTGGCAGGAAGTCTTGATTTTTTATCGGCAATGCGGCTTTCGGCGGTTGTGTAATATCGAGAAATTGTCTATAATGGTAGGAGTTTATGATGAAAACAGTGACGTAAAACAGTGATGTAAAATGGGAGGCGGACGATGAACGTATTGCTGGCGGCGATCAACGCGAAATATATCCATTCCAATCTGGCTGTGTACAGCTTAAAGGCGTATGCGGAGGAAAAATGGGATTCCGAGGCAGGACAAAAGGAAATACAGGAAGATACAAAGCCGATCATTGCGATCGCGGAATATACGATCAATCAGACCGTAGATCAGATTCTGATGGATCTGTACCGCAGAAAGCCGGATATGCTCTGCTTTTCCTGTTATCTCTGGAATATCGAATATGTAGAACATTTACTGCGGGAGATCCCGAAGATCCTGCCGAAGACGGAAATCTGGCTCGGCGGACCGGAAGTTTCGTGGAATGCCAAAGAGGTGCTTCTGCGATTCCCACAGGTGCGCGGCGTGATGCGCGGTGAGGGTGAGGAGACATTTTATCAGCTTTTGCGGGCGCGGAATGAAGATCTGTATAAGATCGACGGGATCACGTTCCGGAACAAAGAGGTCTGGAACAATGAAGCACGGAACAATGACACCCGGAACGATGATGACAGGGAGCAGGAGACGATTCTGGCGACGGATGAGAGAAAACCGATGGATTTAAGCAAAATTCCGTTCGTCTACAAGGATATGGATCCGTTTGAGCATAAGATCATCTATTATGAATCCAGCCGGGGATGCCCGTTTTCCTGCAGTTACTGTCTCTCTTCGATCGACAAATGTCTGCGGTTCCGTGATTCGGAGCTTGTGAAGCGGGAATTGCAGTTTTTTATTGACAGAAAAGTACCGCAGGTGAAGTTTGTGGACCGGACGTTCAACTGCCGCCACGATCATGCGATGACGATCTGGAAATATCTCGCGGAACATGACAACGGAACGACGAATTTTCATTTTGAGGTGGCGGCGGATCTTCTCAATGAAGAAGAGATCCGTCTGATCCGCTCTATGCGCCCGGGACTGATCCAGCTCGAGATCGGCGTGCAGTCGACGAATGAACGGACGATCAAGGAAATCCGGAGAACGATGAAATTTTCCGAAGTTGCACGGATTGTAAGCGAAGTCCGCTCCGGCGGAAATATCCATCAGCATCTGGATCTGATCGCAGGGCTTCCGTATGAAGATATGGAGAGTTTTCACCGTTCGTTTAACGATGTGTATGCATTGCGTCCGCAGCAGCTCCAGCTTGGATTCCTGAAAGTGCTGAAAGGCTCTTATATGGAAGAAAAGGCAGTGGAGTATCAGCTCGTATTTCAGGAACGCCCGCCATTTGAAGTCTTGTCTACGAAATGGCTTTCATATGAGGATGTGATCCGGCTAAAAGGCATCGAGGAGATGGTGGAAGTCCATTACAACAGTGGGCAGTTTGTGCATACGATGGAACGGCTGGAACCGATATTCGGCGACGCGTTTTCGATGTATGATGCGCTCCGGGCATATTATGAAGCGCACGGACTGGATCAGGTCAATCACAGCCGGATCGGTCGATATGAGATTTTGTGGGCATTTCTTACGGAATATCTTGAAAAGTATCTTAGAGAATCTAAGAAATCTTCTTTGGAATCGTTTGGGGAATCGCTCGTGGGATCGGCAGACGGTTGGCAGGAGGAATTTCGGGAGGCGCTCACTTATGATCTGTATCTGCGGGAAAATGTAAAGAACCGTCCGGCATTTGCAGGGGAAGAGACCGTGGAAAAACGGATCGCCGCGGCATTTTATGAACGGGAAGAGAGCGAACATCAATATCTGAAGAGCGGATACGAGGGAAGAGACAGGCGGCAGATGCGGAAGATGACACATTTGGAGAGAATCGGCGGAAAGCTGCTGCTGTTTGATTATCAGAACAGGGACGCGCTCTGTAATCAGGCGAGAGTGACCGCAGTGGAGGGATTATGAAAAAAAGGACGAAAGAAATTCTTGATATATTAGACGCGCAGTACGGGACGGAATATGTATGTTATCTCAATTACGAGACTCCGTGGCAGCTTTTGATCGCGACAATGCTGAGCGCGCAGTGCACCGACGCCAGAGTGAACATCGTGACAAAAGATCTGTTTCGGAAATATCAAACGGTCGATGCATTTGCGGACGCAGATTTGCGGGAACTGGAACAGGACATTAAGCCCACCGGTTTCTACCATAATAAAGCGAAAAATATCATTTCCTGTATGCGGGATGTGCGGGACAGATTCGGCGGCGAAGTTCCGCGCAGTCTGGAAGATCTGACAAGTCTTGCGGGAGTCGGACGGAAGACCGCAAATGTGATCCGCGGCAATATTTACCATGATGCGAGCGTGGTGGTGGATACACATGTTAAACGGATTTCCAACCGGCTGGGTCTGACGAAGAATCAGGATCCGGAGAAGATCGAGCAGGATCTGATGAAAGAACTGCCGAAAGATCACTGGATCCTGTATAATATCCAGATCATTACGTTTGGGCGGAGCATTTGTACGGCACGAAGCCCGAAATGTGAAGAATGTTTTCTGCGTGCATATTGCAAAACAATTTCAAAAAGTATAAAATAATTACCAAATTTTAATTTGTATCGAATAGATGGAGGCAATTCGTGATGTATAATAAGAAATTTCGCAAACTGGTATCGATCATCGTGCTTGTCGTGATATTGGCGATGGTATTGACAATGGTGATCCCGTATCTGATGGGTTAGACGCTGCGGAGAGGTTTGAACAAAAACATGACAGGAACGAAAAAGAGACGGAGAAGAGGGCGGAGACGGCATCGGCGGAACCGGCGCAGTCTGTATCTGTGTCTGACGGTCGTAGTGATCGCGGCGGTCAGCATCGGGGCAGTACAGCTCTTTCTCGGAAATTATGTAAAAAAACAGAATGACGGAACGATCCTGAACGGCGTGAAGATCGGAACGACCGACGTATCCGGGATGACGAAAAAAGAAGCGACAAAAGCCGTGGAAAAAACGTTGTCGGGATATGGCGGTGTGAAAGTGACGTTTGAACTGGAATCGGGCGGGACGTTTGAGGCAACACTGGCGGAAATGGGACTTGATGCGCCGGATCTGAAAGAGACGGTCGCGCAGGCGGCGAAGTATGGATACAGCGGCAATGCAGTCAGCGCGTATAAGACGTTGAAAAAGGCGGAGAAAGGAAAACTCCGGCATACGATCCCTTTGAAGTATGCGGTTTCGGAGAAAGAGACCGGAGAGATCCTCGATACCAGAAGCAGCGAGCTTTTGGCACAGCCGCAGAATGCTTATGTGACTCAGCAGGACGGCAGCGTACAAGTCGTGAAAGAAAAGCAGGGAGAGCTTCCGGATCATGCAAAGACGATCCAGGCGCTCAACAACTGGCTGAATGAGGACTGGAACGGGAAAAACGGAACGATCCGGGCGGCAGTGAAGAAGACAGATCCTGAGATCACCGAGAAAGATCTGAAAGGCGTGACGGATCTGCTCGGAACGTATACGACATTTTATGGAAGCGACGGAAGCGGACGGGCGCAGAATATTGAGACCGGGGCTTCTCATATCGGCGGAACACTGCTCGCTCCGGGCGAAGAATTGTCGGCGAATGCGGCGATGGAACCTTATACCTATGAAAACGGCTACGCAGAGGCGGCGTCCTATGAGAGCAATACCGTTGTGCAGACAATGGGCGGCGGAATCTGTCAGGTTTCGACAACATTGTACAATGCGATCCTGTATGCGGAGTTGGAAATTGTCGAACGCTATCCACATTCGATGCTGGTCGGCTATGTAGAGCCGTCGATGGATGCCGCGATCGCGGACGACGTGCTGGATCTTGTGTTTAAAAATAATCAGAAGACGCCGGTTTATATTGAAAGCGTGCTGTCGGGAGGCAATCTGACATTTAATATTTACGGAAAGGAAACCCGGGATCCGGGGCGGACGCTGGAGTTTGTCAGCGAGACGACGGAAAGCAAAGAGACCGAGGGAAAACGTTTTGTCGCAACAGAAGACTATATTGGCTATATGGGTCTTCAAAGCGCCGCACATCCGGAGATTTCCGCACAGCTCTGGAAAGTGGTTTACGAGAACGGTGTGGAAGTGAGCCGGGACGTGATCAATTACAGTACCTATGTTGCGGCGCCGGAGACATACGGTGTTGGAACCGTATCGGACGATCCGGCGGCGACGGAGAAGATGAATCAGGCAATCCTGACGCAGGATGAAGCGCAGATCCAGGCGGCGATCCAGGAAATCCTTTATGGAGTTCCGGCGGAGAACACTGCATCGGGAACGGGAACGCCGGATGGAGCATCGGCAGAAGCCGCAGGCGATGCCGCAAATGCGACAGCGGCAAATGGCGCGGTGCCGGCGGACGGTACGCAGACAGCGCCTGCGGCGCAGTGAGACGGATACAGAATCGACAGGAGAGATTATGAGAATTGGAAATTTGACACAGACCGTCTGGAAACGTTCTGTGAAGAAGCAGCTTCATAAGAGGAGGGAAGCATTTCTGACGGAACCTTTGAACGGGGAGCGCTGCAGTGCGATGAAAGTCGATGCACAGACTTCCGTGGTGGTGACGGCAAATGCATCTGCCAACGGGAATACAGCGAAGACAGCGACGTATGCCGCGATCCGCGCGGTCAACGATCTGGCGTGCCGGGGAGCAGATCCGGCGGGGATCCGGCTGCAGTGTTTTCTGCCGAAATCGATGACGGAGGAACAATTCCGGGATCTGATCGGCGAAGCGGAAGCATTTTGTGAGGAGCATGATCTGGAACTGATCAATGTGGCAGCGGAGACAAGTCCGGCGGTCCGGCAGATTTTTGTGCAGGCAGGAGCGGTCGGAATCGGAAAGAACGGTGTGCTTCCACTTGGCGGGGCATCAAAAGGAGACGAGATCGTGCTGTGCGGTTCGGTTGGACTGGAGGGCGCGCTTCGGATCTTAGAGGAACAGGAAGCGGAATTGTCGCAGCGATTTGTTCCGGCATTTCTGCGGCAGACAAAGGCGCTGAAACGAGAGCTTTGCCCGCTCACGGCGCTGAAAGCGGCGGTTCCGCATGTGCGCGCGATGCAGCAGATCGGAAGCGGCGGGATCCTGGCGGCGCTCTGGGAACTGTCCGAGGCGGCAGGAGCAGGATTTCAGGTTGCGATGGAACAGATGACGATCTGTCAGGAGACGGTGGAGATCTGTGAATATTACCGCTTGAATCCGTATCAGATGACGTCGGCAGGCGCGGTTCTGATCGTGACGAACGAAGCGCAGCAGCTGTTACATTTGCTGGAAAAGGAGGGCGTGCGAGCCGCCAGGCTTGGGATGATCCACGACGGAAACGCGCGGGTGATCACAAGCGGAGAAGAGGTACGGTATCTGGATCGTCCGGCGGCAGATGAACTGGCGCGCTGGATGGCAGAACATGTGACGGATCGATAAAACGAAACGGATGACAGAACTATATAGAAGATTTAGAAAACGGGAGGGAATTAAGATGGATATGCATCAGGAAATGCGGCATGAAATATTGCGTTATCTGGAGAAAAACAGTCGGGTGAATTTGCAGGAATTGGCAGTGCTTCTCGGAGTCGACGAGACGTTGGTGGCAAATGAGATCGCAGATATGGAAAAGGAAAAGATCATCTGCGGATACCACACTCTGATCGACTGGGACAAGACCGGAGAGGAGAAAGTGACTGCGCTGATCGAAGTGCGCGTGACGCCGCAGAGAAATCAGGGATTTGACCGGATCGCGGAGCGGATCTACAATTATCCGGAAGTGTTTGCGGTGTATCTGATCTCCGGTGGATATGACCTGCTCGTTACATTGGACGGAAAATCACTGAAAGAAGTATCGCGGTTCGTATCGGAGAAATTGTCGCCGATCGATTCCGTGATCAGTACGGCAACGTATTTCATTTTGAAAAAATACAAAGATCACGGGACGATCATGGTTCCGAAAAAAGAATCGGAAAGGATGTTGATGACGCCGTGATGAGAGATCCATTATCGAAAAAAATCGTACAGGTACAGCCGTCGGGAATCCGGAAATTTTTTGACGTGGCAGCGGAGATGGACGATGTGATCTCGCTTGGCGTTGGGGAACCGGATTTTGATACGCCGTGGCGGATCCGGGAAGAGGGAATCTTCTCTCTGGAACGGGGGCGGACGTTCTATACGTCCAATGCCGGACTGCAGGAACTGCGGGACGAGATCTGCAAATACTTGGAGAGAAAGATACATGTTTCTTATGACCCGAAAAAAGAAACGATGGTGACGGTCGGCGGAAGCGAAGCGATCGACGTGGCGCTGCGTTGTATGCTCGATCCGGGAGATGAAGTACTGATCCCCCAGCCGAGTTATGTTTCCTATCTGCCGTGCACGGTCATGGCGGACGGAGTTCCGGTGATCGTGGAATTAAAGCATGAGAATGAATTTAAACTGACGGTGGAAGATCTGGAATCGAAGATCAGTGAACGGACAAAGATCCTTGTCATGCCGTTTCCGAACAATCCGACCGGTTCGATCATGACAAAGGAGGATCTGGAACCGATCGCAGAGTTTGTAAAAACGCACGATCTCTATGTACTTTCCGATGAAATTTATTCCGAATTGAGTTATAAAGGCGAGCATGTGTCGATCGCAAGCCTGCCGGGGATGCGCGATCGCACGATCGTGATCAACGGTTTCTCCAAGGGATTTGCGATGACCGGATGGAGACTCGGATACTGCTGCGGACCGGAAGTGATCTTAAAGCAGATGATCAAACTGCATCAGTTTGCGATCATGTGCGCGCCGACCAACAGTCAGTATGCGGCGGTGGAGGGACTTAGAAGCTGTGAGGATGAAGTGGCGGAAATGCGGAAATCCTATAATCAGCGGCGCCGTTTTCTGATGCACGAGTTTGCGCGGATGGGATTGGAATGTTTTGAGCCGTTCGGGGCGTTTTATGTATTCCCGAGTATCCGGGAGTTTGGGATGTCCTCGGAAGAATTTGCGGAGCGTCTTTTGATGGAAGAAAAGGTAGCGGTCGTGCCGGGAACGGCATTTGGCGCGTGCGGCGAGGGATTTTTAAGGATCTCCTATGCGTATTCGCTGGAGGATCTGAAAGTGGCGCTTGGAAGACTGGGACATTTTATCGAGCGGCTGCGGAACGAGCGGTAGCAAAAATGAAAACAGAAGCAGATAAAAGGAGGAAGCGATGCTCAATATTGTATTGCTTGAGCCGGAGATTCCGGCAAATACGGGAAATATCGGAAGAACCTGCGTGGCGGCGGGCGTAAGACTCCATCTGATCGAGCCGCTGGGATTCCGGCTGGATGAAAAATCATTGAAGCGTGCCGGGATGGATTACTGGAAAGATCTGGATGTGACAACCTATATCGATTATGCGGATTTTCTCAAGAAAAATCCGGGGGTAAAGATTTACATGGCAACAACAAAGGCACAGCATGTCTACACGGACGTCGCATATGAGCCGGACTGTTATATTATGTTCGGAAAGGAAAGCGCGGGGATCCCGGAGGAACTTCTCGTGCAAAATAAAGAAAATTGTATCCGTATCCCAATGGGCGGCGGGATCCGTTCACTGAACCTCGGAAATTCGGTGGCGATCGTCCTGTATGAAGCGCTGCGGCAGAATGCGTTTGCAGGTTTGGAGCAGGAGGGAAAACTGCATGAACTGCAGTGGTAAAAAAGGGAAAAATGGTTATAATAAAGAGAGGGGCATCTGTAAAAAAAGAAGACAGATGCTCTTGCTTTATTAGAAAATCTTATAGATATAAAAAATTAACTGACAATAGCTTGGATACTTATAAGAATGACAAAAAATATCATAAAATAAATCGGATTGTACAGCAATAGGATGAAAAAATTGCAGATAATTATGGACTTTTCATAACGAGTGTGCTAAGGTGAACGTTATAAGCGAAGTGTGACTTCAGAAAGGTGGTGACAGAATCATGGTAGAAGAGACCATCCGGGTGATCCGAGAGACCGAGTCACAGGCTGATCAGATTGTGAAACATGCACAGGATCAGTATAATAAGCTTCTGGAAGAAGCCAGAAAAGAGGCGGATAAGATCAGAACAGAGCAGCTTCAGAGTGCGAAGCAAAAAGCCGAGCAGGAGATGGAAGCTGCGAGATCCCGCGGAGATGGAGAAACGGCCGCAGCCAATATAGCGATCGAGCAGGAGATCAAAGCGTTGAAAGAAAACGCGCTGAAAAAAGAAGCGGAGGCGGTTGAACTGGTTATTTCCAAATTGGTCTGAATGAAGACCGGAGGGGGAACAACCGGGGGGATATAGAAAAGAAAAAGGAGGGATGATGTTATGGCGGTATTGCAGATGCAGCGGATCAGTATTTGCGCATTGAAGAAAAACCGAAAGGCGATCCTCGAAAAGCTGCAGGCAATGGGAGTCATGGAAATCAACCATATTCTTGAGGACGATGAAGATTTTCATAGGATGGATACCGCGAATGCCAGGATCAGTTTTGACAAGGCGGCGTCATCAGCAGACAAGGCGCTTGATATTCTGCAGGAGTATGCACCGAAGAAGCAGTCGATGTTTTCGGCTCTCGAGGGAAAAGACCTGGTAGAACAGGAAGTGTACGAACAGATCATCCGGGATAAGGAACGGCTTTTAAAGACTGCATCGAAGATCCAGGCTCTGGATCGGGAGCAGGCGGAAGAAAAGGCAGAGATCCTGAAACTGGAAAATACGATCGAGGGATTAAATCCATGGCTGAATCTGGACGCGCCGATGAATTACGGCGGAACTGCCCACACCGTGATGCTTCCGGGAACGATGCCCGGCGGCACGACGATGGAACAGGTCTACGATCTGGTGGCGGAGCAGGCACCGGAAGTAGACGGTGTGGAGGTACATGAGATTTCCGTGGAACAGGACAGCACCTATCTGGCGGTGTTCTGTTTGAGAAAAGATGCGGAAAAAGTGGAGGAAGCGCTGCGAAGCGGCGGATTTGCCAAACCGGCACAGATCTGCGGAGACGTTCCGGCACAGGCTGTGGAAGCGATGAAAGAACAGATCGCGGCGCATTACGCGAAGATCGAGCAGATCAGAAGCGATGTGGCAGGATTGGCGTCTGAGCGGGAGAATCTGCAGCTTTTGGCAGATTATTACCGTGTCCGTTCGGAGAAATATGCCGTGCTCGGAGAACTTCCGCAGTCGGACCGCACCTTTGTGATCAGCGGTTATGTTCCGAAGAAGTGCGTTGCCGATATGGAACGCGCCTTAAAAGACAAGTATGACTGCGTCATTGACGTGGAGGACTTAAAAGAGGATGAGGAAGCGCCGGTGCTTTTGAAGAACAATTCATTTGCATCGGGAGCGGAGAGCGTCCTGACGGCATTCGGTCTTCCTGGAAAAGGAGAGATCGATCCGACGTCGATCATGGCGGTATTCTATGTATTTTTATTTGGTATGATGCTTTCCGATGCGGCATACGGTGCGATCGTATCGATCGCGTGCGGTGTGCTGCTGCTGAAATTCCCGCGTATGAGCGAGAGTATGAAAAAGGCGTTCCAGTTATTTTTCTGGTGTGGATTATCCACATTGTTCTGGGGAATTTTGTTCGGCGGATATTTCGGAGACGCGATCAACGTCATATCCAGAGTATTTTTCGGACATGAGGTCGGAATCAAACCATTGTGGTTTGCACCCCTTGACGATCCGATGAAACTGCTGGTATTTTCGATGCTGTTCGGTGTGATTCATTTGTTCACCGGCCTCGGCATCAAAGGCTATATGTGCCTGCGGGATAAAAAATATATGGACTTTTTGTGCGACGTCGTATTGTGGTATGCACTTTTGATCGGACTTCTGATCATGCTGATCCCAAGCGAACTGTTTGCATCCATCGCACAGATGACGATCGTATTCCCGCCGTTTGTGAACACACTCGGCAAAGTGCTGGCGATCGTCGGCGCAGTCGGAATCGTATTGATGTCCGGACGGAGCAACAAGAACTTTGCGCTTCGTCTCGCGCTGGGAGCATATGACCTGTACAATGTGAGCGGATGGCTCAGCGACGTACTTTCATATTCCAGACTTTTGGCGCTGGGACTGGCGACAGGGGTGATCGCTTCCGTTATCAACCAGATGGGAAGTATGTTCGGAAATAGTATACCCGGAACAATCGCATTTACGGTTGTATTTATCGGCGGTCATATTTTTAATCTGGCGATCAATTTACTGGGAGCCTATGTGCACACGAACCGTCTTCAGTTCGTAGAATTCTTCGGAAAATTCTATGAGGGCGGAGGAAGAGAATTTAATCCATTTAAAGCAAATACAAAATATGCAGATGTTAAGGAGGAAACAAAGTTATGAGTCAGTTAGGTATTGTTTATGCACTTCTTGGTGCGGCAGTTGCGGTATTTTTAGCAGGAGCAGGTTCTGCACTCGGAGTAGGTATTGCAGGTCAGGCAGCGTCAGGCGTTATGGCGGAGGATCCGAGCAAATTTGCGAAAGTATTGATCCTGCAGCTTCTTCCGGGTACACAGGGATTGTACGGACTGATCATCGGTTTCGTAACACTTTCTAAAATCGGTCTTCTCGGCGGCGGTCCGGTGGACGTTTCCGTACAGACAGGTCTTCTGATCCTTGCAGCATGTCTGCCGATCGGTATCGTTGGTCTGATCTCCGGAAAATCTCAGGGAAAAACAGCGGCTGCTGCGATCGGTATCGTTGCAAAGAAACCGGATCAGTTCGGTAAAGCAATGCTGTTCCCGGCAATGGTTGAGACATATGCGATCCTTGCACTTCTGATCTCATTCCTTGCAGTGAGCGCAATTCAGGTATAATAGGAGGAATGATTTTAAGATGAGTGGATTAGATAAAATGAAAAATCAGATTCTGGATGAAGCGAACCACTCAGCGGAAGCCAAGATTGCGGAAGCGAAAGCGAAAGCCGAAGAGATCATTCAGGCGGCTAAGGCCAAAGCAGAAGAAGAGGCTGGAAAAATCTCTCAGAAATCCGGAGAAGCAGTTGCTATTTATGGGGAACGCGTGAAATCTTCCTGCGATATGCAGCGGAAAAAAGCGCTGCTTCAGGCAAAACAGGAACTGATCCGCGGCGTGCTGGAAAAAGCGCAGGCGCAGATCCTGTCTCTGGAGACACCGGCATATTTTGATATGATCCGTGAAATGCTGAAAAAGTATGCGCAGCCGGAAGCGGGCACGATCCGTTTCTCTAAAAAGGATCTGGAACGGATGCCGGAGGGATTTGAGTCGGAGATTCAGAACATAGCCGGAGAAAAGGGCGGAAGCCTTACACTGGAAAAAGATCCGGCAGATCTGGACGGCGGGTTCATCCTTGTATATGGAGGAATTGAAGAAAACTGTACGATCGGCGCGATGTTTGAGGCAAAGAGAGATGAGCTGTCCGATTGTGTTCACAAAGTCATGTTCGCATAATGGAGGGATAGAGATTTGAATGAATTAGAGTATACGTTTGCGGTCGCGCGGATCCGCGCGCTGGAAGCGTCTCTTCTGACAGATCAGGTTATCGACCAGCTTGTGAACAGTCCGGGAGAAAAACAGTGCCTGGAACTTCTGCGTGAGCGCGGATGGGGCGACGGCGGAAATGATCTGGATGCAGAGGAGATGCTGAAAACAGAAGAAAAGAAGACTTGGGAAGTGATTCGCGAGGCGGCGCCGGATCTGAACGTATTCGATGTGTTTTCCTATACGAAACTGTACCATAATCTGAAAGCGGCGATCAAAGAAGTCTGCACGGAAGTGCGCAATGAAAATATTTTCTATGACGACTGCGAGATTTCCGGTGAGGAAATGCTTCGGATCGTGGAGAACAAAGAATTTTCCCGGCTTCCGGGAAAGATGCCGGAGGCGGCGCAGGATGCTTACGATACGCTGCTCCATACGAGAGACGGACAGCTTTGCGATGTGATCATCGATAAGGCGGCTTTGGAAGCGATTTATGCGGTGGGACAGGAGTCGGAAGACGAGATCATCCGGAATTATGCGGAATCTACGGTTGCGATCGCGGATATCAAGATCGCGGTACGTTCCCAGAAGACCGGGAAATCAATAGAATTCATGCGGCGCGCGATGGCAGAATGTGAAAGTATCAGTATCGAACAGCTGATGAAAGCGGCATTGTCCGGTATGGATGCGATCAGCGAATATCTGTCGGGGACTTCGTATTCGGAGGGCGCGCAGGCGCTTGGCGACTCACCGTCGGCGTTTGAGCGGTGGTGCGACAACCGGATGATCCAGACGATCCGTCCGCAGAAATACAACAGTTTTTCCGTAGGACCGCTGGTGGCGTATCTGATCGCGAGAGAAAATGAGATCAAAACGGTTCGGATCATCCTGACCGGAAAGCAGAACGGCTTTTCGGATGAGGCGATCCGGGAAAGGGTAAGGGAGATGTATGTATAAAATTGCAGTGATCGGCGATTACGGAAGCATTTACGGCTTCGCAACGCTGGGACTGAGCATCTGCCCGGTCAAGACCCGCGAGGAAGCGAAGAATAAATTAAAACAGCTTGCAGAGGGAAAATATGGGATCATCTATATTACAGAAGCTGTGGCTGCCGAGATCAAAGAAGAAATCGAAAAATATCAGGAGCAGACATTGCCGGCGATCATTCAGATCCCGGGCGTGTCGGGCAACACAGGCGCAGGAGTAGACGGCGTCAAAAAGACTGTGGAGCAGGCGGTCGGTTCCGATATTCTGTTTTCACAGGAATAAGAAAGGTAGGTAATTCGTCAAAATGAGCACAGGCGTAATTAAAAAAGTCGCAGGACCGCTTGTCATTGCATCGGGAATGCGCGACGCGAACATGTTTGACGTGGTTCGTGTCAGTAAACAGAGACTGATTGGCGAAATCATTGAGATACACGGAGACGAGGCGTCTATTCAGGTTTATGAGGAGACTTCCGGACTCGGACCGGGAGAACCGGTGGAGTCTATGGGCGTACCGATGTCCGTTGAACTGGGACCCGGACTGATCACGAGTATTTACGACGGAATTCAGAGACCGCTGGACGATATCATGAAAGTTTCGGGAAACAGCCTGAAACGTGGTGTGGAAGTTCCGTCCCTGAAACGGGATCTGAAATGGGAATTTGTCCCGACCGTACAGGTTGGCGACGAAGTCGCGGAGGGCGACGTGTTCGGAACCGTGCAGGAGACGATCGTTGTTCAGCAGAAGATCATGGTTCCGTACGGAGTCAAAGGTAAGGTCAAAGAGATCAAATCCGGTGAGTTTACCGTGGAGGATGTTGTCTGCGTTGTCGAGACGGAGAACGGAGACAAAGAACTGACAATGATGCAGAAATGGCCGGTTCGCCGCGGACGTCCGTACCAGAAGAAACTGCCGCCGAAGATGCCGCTTGTCACGGGACAGCGTGTCATCGATACATTTTTCCCAATCGCAAAGGGCGGTGTGGCAGCGGTTCCGGGACCGTTCGGAAGCGGAAAGACCGTGATCCAGCATCAGCTTGCGAAATGGGCGGAAGCGGACATTGTCGTGTACATTGGATGCGGAGAGCGTGGAAATGAGATGACGGACGTTCTGAATGAATTTCCGGAATTGAAAGACCCGAAGACAGGACAGTCTCTGATGCAGAGAACGGTTCTGATCGCAAATACATCGGATATGCCGGTTGCGGCGCGTGAAGCATCGATCTATACCGGAATCACGATCGCAGAATATTTCCGTGATATGGGATTCTCGGTTGCATTGATGGCAGATTCCACATCCCGCTGGGCAGAGGCGCTCCGTGAGATGTCCGGACGTCTGGAAGAGATGCCGGGTGAAGAGGGATATCCGGCATATTTGGGAAGCCGTCTGGCGCAGTTCTATGAGAGAGCCGGACATGTGATCTCCCTCGGAAAAGACGGACGAGAGGGCGCGCTGTCAGTGATCGGTGCGGTATCCCCTCCGGGAGGAGATATTTCCGAGCCGGTATCCCAGGCGACGCTCCGTATTGTTAAAGTATTCTGGGGACTGGATTCCGCACTTGCGTATAAGAGACATTTCCCGGCGATCAACTGGCTGAACAGTTACTCGCTGTATCTGGATGATATGGAAAAATGGTTCAATGAGCAGGTGGAATCTGACTGGATGGCGAACCGCCAGAAGATGATGACGCTTCTTCAGGAAGAGGCGGAACTGGAAGAAATCGTTAAGATGGTAGGTATGGATGCACTTTCACCGGGAGACCGTCTGAAAATGGAAGCTGCGCGCTCGATCCGTGAGGACTTCCTGCATCAGAACTCGTTCCATGAGATCGACACCTATACATCATTGAAGAAACAGTATATGATGATGAAACTCGTGATCGCATATTATGAGAACGCGGTTGAGGCTCTGAAAGAGGGCGCGGGACTGAATGCATTGATCTCGCTTCCGGTTCGTGAGCAGATCGGTCGTTTCAAATATGTGACCGAAGAAAATCTGGATGTGGAGTATAAAAAAGTCAAGGAACAGCTTCACGTTGAGATTGCCAATGCATTGGGAAAGGAGATGATGTAAATGCCGAAAGAGTATCGTACTATACAGGAAGTTGCCGGACCGCTGATGCTGGTACGGGGCGTGGAACATGTCTCCTATGATGAATTGGGGGAGATCGAGCTTGCCAGCGGTGAGGTACGCCGCTGTAAAGTTCTGGAAGTAAACGGAAGCGATGCACTTGTACAGTTGTTTGAAAGCTCTACCGGTATCAATTTGTCCAACAGTAAGGTGCGTTTCCTTGGACGCAGTATGGAGCTTGGCGTGTCGGAAGATATGCTGGGACGTGTCTTTGACGGTCTTGGCCGTCCGATCGACGACGGTCCGGAGATCCTGCCGGACGCCCGTATGGACATCAACGGTCTGCCGATGAACCCGGCAGCCAGAAGTTATCCGGAGGAATTTATCCAGACAGGTGTATCTGCGATCGATGGTCTGAACACTCTGGTCCGCGGACAGAAGCTCCCGATCTTCTCGGCATCCGGTATGCCGCATGCGCAGTTGGCGGCACAGATCGCAAGACAGGCAAAAGTACGCGGAACCGATGAGAACTTTGCCGTTGTATTTGCTGCGATGGGTATCACATTTGAGGAATCCAACTTCTTCGTGGAAAGTTTTAAAGAAACAGGTGCGATCGACCGTACGGTTCTGTTCGTCAATCTGGCAAACGACCCGGCGATCGAGCGTATCGCAACGCCGCGTATGGCGCTGACAGCAGCAGAATATCTGGCATTTGAAAAAGATATGCATGTACTGGTTATCCTGACGGATATTACAAACTATGCAGATGCGCTGCGTGAAGTATCAGCAGCACGAAAAGAAGTTCCGGGACGACGCGGATATCCGGGATATATGTATACAGACCTGGCGTCTCTGTATGAGAGAGCAGGACGTCAGAACGGAAAATCGGGAAGTATCACGATGATCCCGATCCTGACGATGCCGGAGGATGACAAGACCCATCCGATCCCGGACTTGACTGGATATATCACCGAGGGGCAGATCATCCTGAGTCGTGATCTGTATCGAAAAGGCGTGACGCCGCCGATCGACGTACTGCCGTCTCTTTCCCGTCTGAAAGATAAGGGAATCGGCGAGGGCAAGACCCGTGCGGATCACTCCAATACGATGAACCAGCTCTTCTCCGCATATGCCCGTGGTAAAGATGCGAAAGAGCTGATGGTGATCCTTGGAGAAGCTGCGCTGACGGAGATCGACCTGATGTATGCGAAGTTTGCGGATGCATTTGAAGAGCAGTATGTATCGCAGGGATATAATACAGACCGAAGCATTGAAGAGACTTTGGATATCGGATGGAAGCTGCTGTCCATGCTGCCGAGAACCGAACTGAAACGAATCGATGAGAAATTCCTGGATGAATATTACGGAAAGTAGGTTTATGTTTTTAGCCTAAGATTTTCGGACTATTGTGAAAAAATTCAGGACTCAGATTGGAAAGGGAGGTGACGGCAGTTGGCATCGACACAGGTAAATCCAACCCGTATGGAATTGACCAGATTGAAAAAGAAGCGGATCACTGCGATCCGCGGTCATAAGCTTTTGAAAGATAAGCGGGATGAGCTGATGCGCCAGTATCTTGATCTGGTACGGGAAAATATGGAAGTACGGCTGCGGGTGGAGAAAGGGATCCTTTCTGCCAACAAGAACTTTGTCATTGCGAAAGCCGGCATGTCAGAGGCGGCGCTGAATACAGCGCTGATGGCTCCGAAACAGGAGATCAATCTGGAGGCGGGTGAGAAGAATGTCATGAGTGTAAACATTCCGACATTTGAATACAAGACAAGGACAGCCGATGAAAACGATATCTATTCTTATGGTTTCGCATTCACATCCAGTGATCTGGATGGTGCGGTGAAGTCGCTGGCAGATATTCTGCCGGATATGATACGGCTTGCAGAATGCGAGAAAGCGTGTCAGCTGATGGCGGCGGAGATCGAGAAGACGAGACGCCGTGTAAATGCGCTGGAACATGTCATTATTCCGGAGACTGAAAAGAATATCAAGTATATTACGATGAAGCTGGATGAGAATGAACGAAGTACCCAGATTCGTTTGATGAAAGTAAAGGATATGATGCTTGAGGAAGCGCATGGATACAGCCAGAAAGCAGAAGAATACGAAGCAGTATAATTAATAAAAAAGCAGCCGGGACAAAAATTGCAGGAGTGCGGAGCACGAAACAATTTTTGTCCCGGCTGCTTTTGATTAACGATTTTGAAGCTCTTCTGTGAGACGCTGGAGCTTTTGGGTGAGTTCATCGATGAGATGATCTTTTTCGGAAATAGCGTTGTCCTTTTCGGAGAGTTTGGTTCGAATTTCGGAAATGGCGTTGTCCTTTTCGGAAATCTGGATTTTCATTTCAGCTAGTATATCGTTTTTCTCATCTAATTCATCCTGCATCTCATCGATCATCAGCTGAACGGTGTTTTTGTCTAATTCGGCAAGTTCTTTAGAAAACATTCTCATAACCTCCTCGATATTGAGACACAGCCTGTATCCATCTTCGTAAAGCGCCTTGAATTCCGGATATGTTTCGATAAGCTTTAGAATGATTTCGGGGTCATCTTCCGATAGAAAAGTCAGCCATGCCTCCAGTTTATTTTCGAATTTACAGGTGATTTTATTTTGGATGTTTTTCTGAAAGATGTCAAGAGCAACGAAGACATATTTTTGCAGAAGTTCTAATTTTAAACCGGTATTAAATGTCTGTTCCGCATAATGACAATACACATCTGTGAATTTGTTGATAGTTACAGTTCGATCCGCATCGCACCAAATGGAAAAAATTACATATAATAAAGAAAGGAAAACGTGCTGTAAATCAGAGGGAGTTTATAGCCGAAAGGATTGTGAAAATGATGCAGAAACTGCCGTATTATATGGTGTATCCGATGCCGTTTGTGTATGATGACGAGCGAATCGAGGAGCGGGATATGGAGTATATGAAGAGTTTGTATCCGGATGCGGCAAAACGAATTTTACCATATATTGAAGAAGAATGTGACCGATTGGAATATCAGTGCAGTATGATCTACGATGAGTATCCGGATCAGCTGCAGCTGCGGATGATGTGTAAAAGAATTTGTGAAAATGTGAAAAAACATGAAAAATTTTGGATGGAATGTGAATATCCTGAAATATCCTCACATTCAGAGAGAGAGTTGGAAGAGAACAGCGCTGTGAAAGATACAGGAAAAATCCGAGGGCAGGAACGACCGCTTGGCCCGATGCGGCAGGACTGGCTGCAAAATCTGGTGGAAGTCATGCTTTATCAGGAATTGTTAAGACGAAGACGGGAGGGCAGGAGACGGGGACGAAGAATTTACTAATGAAAAAATGTATGTTATAATGACGACTGTAACAAATGAATTTACGGAGCAAAATACATATGAAAAAAAATAATTTGATCTTTATCGGTATGCCGGCAGTCGGTAAAAGTACGGTCGGTGTTGTAGTGGCAAAACGGTTGGGAAAGAACTTTATCGATACCGATCTTTTGATTCAGGAGCAGGAGAAAAAACTGTTGCGTGAGATCATCGCGGAAGTGGGAGAAGACGGATTTTTGGAGATCGAGAATCAGGTCAACCGGGATCTGGAAACGGAAAATGCAGTGATCTCGCCGGGGGGAAGCGTTGTCTATTGTGAGGAAGCGATGCAGCATTATAAAGAGATCGGAACGGTGGTATATTTACAGGCATCTTATCAGACAATAAAGCGTAGGATAAAAAGTCCGAAAAAACGTGGTGTTGTCCTGCGAGAGGGACAGACGTTTCAGGATCTGTATAATGAACGCGTCCGGCTGTTTGAAAGATACGCGGATGTTACGATCTGTGAAGATGGATGCCAGATCGAGGAAACGATAGAAAAAGTGCTGGAAGAAATCGAAAAAATGGCGTAAAAAGTGACCGAAGAAACAAAATTGTGAAAAAGATTTTACATTTTTGTAAATTGTGGTATAATATCCGCGGATATTATAAGACGAACTTAGTTTTGACATTTTTATATATCGTCGGTGCGGCGTCGGTGTACGAGGGGAGTATACTTGCTGCATACCGGCGCAGATACAGCAGAAGAGTGAAGTCGGCAATGAAAATGACGATATCGGATAATTGAGGTGCAATATGGAGCAGTATATTATTAAGGGCGGAAATCCGCTGGTAGGGGAAGTAGAAATTGGCGGTGCAAAGAATGCGGCGCTTGCGATTCTGGCAGCAGCGATCATGACAGACGAGACCGTTCAGATTGAGAATCTTCCGGATGTCAACGACATCAATGTGATGCTGGAGGCGATCGCGGGAATCGGTGCGATGGTTCAGCGTATCGATCGGCATACAGTGAAGATCAACGGAAGCACGATCGGGGATTTCAATATTGAGTATGATTATATCAAGAAGATCCGGGCATCGTACTATTTGCTGGGTGCTCTCCTTGGAAAATATAAACGTGCGGAGGTGGCGCTTCCGGGCGGATGCAATATCGGAAGCCGTCCGATCGACCAGCATTTGAAAGGATTCCGCGCATTGGGTGCCGATGTGGATATCGAGCATGGAAAGATCGTTGCGGAGGCGGAACAGCTTCGCGGCACACATTTGTATTTTGACGTGGTCAGTGTCGGCGCGACGATCAACGTGATGATGGCTGCGGCAATGGCAGACGGTGTGACGATCATGGAAAATGTGGCGAAAGAGCCGCATGTCGTGGATGTGGCGAACTTTTTGAACAGTATGGGAGCGAATATCCGCGGAGCCGGAACCGATGTGATCAAGATCCGCGGAGTGAAAACACTCCATAAGAGTGAGTATTCGATCATTCCGGATCAGATCGAAGCCGGAACCTTTATGTTTGCGGCGGCAGCGACAAAGGGAGACGTTACCGTACTGAATGTGATCCCGAAGCATTTGGATGCAACGATCTCCAAACTGATCGACATCGGATGTGAAGTGGAAGAATTTGACGATGCGGTTCGTGTTGTGGCGAAAGGACGTCTGCGCAGCACACAGGTGAAGACGCTTCCGTATCCGGGATACCCGACCGATATGCAGCCGCAGATCGGCGTTGTACTTGCTTTGGCTCATGGAACGAGCACGATCACCGAAAGTATTTTTGAAAATCGTTTCAAATATTTGGATGAGCTTGCAAGAATGGGCGCGAATATTAAGATCGAGGGGAATTCCGCAACGATCGAGGGCGTGGAGAAGTTCTCGGGTGCGAGAGTCAGCGCACCGGATCTCCGTGCAGGAGCGGCGCTCTGTATCGCGGGACTGGCAACAGACGGCATTACGATCATCGACGATATTGTGTATATCCAGCGCGGATATGAGCGGTTTGAAGAGAAGCTGCGTGGTCTGGGCGGTATGATCGAAAAAGTGGCAAGCGAAAAGGAAATCCAGAAATTCACCTTAAAGGTGAGCTGAAAGAGGTTGACATTTCACCGGGGACGGTGTAAAGTAGCTAATGTATTACAAGATAACTGAACAATGAAACTTTCTCTTATTCAGAGCAGTGGAGGTACAAAGGACCTGCGAAGCTGCGGCAACCCCTGAGAACAGGAAGGTGCCAACCTGAGCGAGTAATCGAACAATAAGAGGATTGTTATGAAGAATCCAACAGTCCACTTTGCGTGGGCTGTTTTCTTTTCCTTAAGAGAAAGGTTCATGAACCAGACAAGAAAAGGAGAACAAGAGATGGAAAAATTATTATTTACTTCAGAGTCGGTAACCGAGGGACATCCGGATAAGATGTGCGATCAGATTTCCGATGCGATCCTGGACGCATTGATGGAGCAGGATCCGATGAGCCGCGTTGCATGCGAGACGTGTGTGACGACAGGAATCGTCATGGTCATGGGAGAGATCACGACAAAGGCATATGTGGATATTCAGAAGATCGTGCGCGATACGGTGCGCGAGATCGGTTACACACGAGGAAAATACGGATTTGATGCGGACACCTGCGGCGTCATGACTTCCATTGACGAGCAGTCGGCGGATATTGCGCTCGGAGTCGATAAAGCGCTGGAGGCAAAAGAAAATAAAATGTCCGAGGACGATATCGAAGCGATCGGAGCCGGAGATCAGGGAATGATGTTCGGATATGCTTCCGACGAGACGGAGGAATATATGCCGTACCCGATCGCGATGGCGCATAAACTGGCGCTTCAGTTGACCAAGGTGAGAAAAGACGGTACACTTTCTTACTTAAGACCGGACGGAAAGACACAGGTTACCGTGGAATATGATGAAACCGGCGTGCCGAAACGTCTGGACGCGGTCGTACTTTCCACACAGCATGATCCGGAAGTGACGCAGGAACAGATCCATGCGGACATCAAAAAATATGTGTTTGACGAGATTCTTCCGGCAGAGATGGTGGATGAGGAGACGAAATTCTTTATCAATCCGACCGGACGTTTCGTGATCGGCGGACCTCACGGAGACAGCGGACTGACCGGACGGAAGATCATCGTAGATACTTACGGCGGAATGGCAAGCCACGGCGGCGGTGCGTTCTCCGGAAAAGACTGCACGAAAGTGGATCGTTCGGCAGCTTATGCGGCGCGGTATGCGGCGAAAAATATCGTGGCGGCAGGACTTGCGAAGAAATGCGAGATCCAGCTGTCTTATGCGATCGGCGTTGCACAGCCGACTTCGGTCATGGTCAATACATACGGAACCGGAAAAGTCAGTGATGAAAAACTGGTGGAGATCGTCCGGAACGAATTTGATCTGCGTCCGGCGGGCATTATCAAGATGCTGGATCTGCGCCGTCCGATCTACAAACAGACTGCGGCGTACGGACATTTCGGAAGAAACGATCTGGATCTCCCGTGGGAGAAGCTGGATCGCGTTGATGCACTGATGAAATATTTATAAACTCCAGGCGGATATCTTGCGGTATCCGCCTGATTTATGTTACTGTAAGATAGTTAGATGAATCGGTCGGACGGGAGGGCAGGACAATGAAATTAAAGACAAAATTGGTCGTCGCATTTATGGCGGTGATGATTCTGCCGACGATATTTACGATGGTGGCGATGTATGCGATCGCGCCGCGCAAGGTAGGGGAGATCCAGCAGTTGTATCTGCTGATCGTATTTATGACGGCGGCGCTTCTTGTGTATTGGATCTATCGGACGGTTTCCATACCGCTTGCAAAGCTGCAGAAAGCCGCTCGGAATATCAAAGAGGGCAATCTGGATTTTGAGATCAAGGCGGATGCGGACGACGAGATCGGGCAGCTCTGTCAGGATTTCGAGGAGATGCGGCTTCGCCTGAAAGCAAATGCAGAGGAAAAGGTTGCCTTTGACAAGGAAAATAAAGAACTGATCAGTAACATTTCCCACGATCTGAAGACGCCGATCACAGCGATCAAAGGGTATGTGGAGGGGATCATGGACGGTGTGGCGGATACGCCGGAGAAGATGGACAGATACATCAAAACGATTTATAATAAAGCGAATGAGATGGATCTTCTGATCAATGAACTGACGCTGTATTCCAAGATCGATACGAACCGGATCCCGTACAATTTTACGACGATCTCGGCGCAGCAGTATTTTATCGACTGCGCGGAAGATCTGTATATGGAACTGGACTCCAAGGGCGTACGGTTTGAATTCCGCAATTATATGGAGGAAGACTCCAAGGTGATCGTAGATCCGGAGCAGCTTCGGCGCGTGATCAACAATATCATTTCCAATTCGCTGAAATATATGGATAAAGAGCAGGGGATCATCACGATGAACGTCCGGGATGTGGGAGACTTTATCCAGGTAGAACTGGGAGACAACGGAAAAGGGATCGCGGCAAAAGATCTGCCGAATATTTTTGACCGCTTTTACCGCACGGACGCTTCCAGAAACTCATCGAAAGGCGGCAGCGGGATCGGTCTGTCGATTGTGAAGAAGATCGTCGAGGAGCACGGCGGCAAGATCTGGGCGACAAGCACGGAGGGGAAAGGAACCGTGATGTATTTTGTAGTAAGAAAGTATCAGGAGGTACCGATGAATGAATAAACGGATTTTGATCATTGAGGACGAAGAGAGTATTGCGGATCTGGAAAAAGATTATCTGGAACTGAGTAATTTTGAAGTGGAAGTTGCCAATGACGGCGAGCAGGGACTTGCCCAGGCGATGGAGCAGGATTTTGATCTGATCATTTTGGATCTGATGCTGCCGGGCGTGGACGGATTTGAGATCTGCCGTCAGGTGCGCGACAGCAAGAATACGCCGATCATCATGGTATCGGCGAAGAAAGACGATATTGACAAGATCCGGGGACTGGGACTCGGTGCGGATGATTATATGACGAAGCCGTTCAGCCCGAGCGAACTGGTTGCAAGAGTAAAGGCACATCTGGCAAGATATGAGCGGCTGATCGGAAGCAATGTGGAGGAAAATGAGATCATCGAGATCCGCGGGCTGAAGATCGATACGACGGCGAGACGGGTGTGGGTCAACGGGGAGGAACGTTCGTTTACGACGAAAGAGTTCGATCTTCTGACATTTCTGGCGGGACATCCGAACCATGTCTACACAAAAGAAGAGCTGTTCCGGGAAATCTGGGATATGGAGTCGATCGGGGATATCGCGACGGTTACGGTACATATCAAAAAGATCCGCGAGAAGATCGAGTACGATACGTCGCATCCGCAGTATATCGAGACAATATGGGGAGTGGGATACCGGTTTAAGGTATGATGAGAATTTATGAGTAAGGAAAAGAAAAGTGACGGAAGACTTAGTTTGAACACGATGCAGATGATCGCCCTAGGCTTTCTGGGCGTTATCCTGCTGGGAGGCGTTCTGCTCTGGCTTCCTTTTTCCAATCAGGAGCCCATCGCATTTGCCGACGCACTGTTTACGTCCGTGTCGGCGGTCTGTGTGACCGGGCTTTTGACGATTGTTCCGGCGACACAGTTTACGGTCGCGGGAAAAGTGATCCTGTTGCTTTTGATTCAGATCGGCGGTCTGGGTGTGATCGCGTGCACGGTCGCATTTTTCCTGATCCTCCGGAAAAAGATCACGATGAAAGAGCGGGTGATCATCCAGCAGACTTACGGACTGGATACATTGTCGGGGCTTGTAAAATATATGCTTTTGATCCTAAAGGGAACCTTTCTTGTGGAGGGGATCGGCGCATGCTGTTATGCATTCCGGTTTGTTCTGGAATTCGGCGTCGTAAAAGGGATCGCATACAGTATTTTCCAGGCGATCTCGGCATTTTGCAATGCGGGGATCGATATTCTCGGAGATCAGAGTTACAAAGGCTATGCGACGTCGCCGATCGTGAACTTCACAACGATGGCGCTGATCGTTCTGAGCGGTCTCGGATTTCTTGTGTGGCATGATATCGGGAAAAATGTTTTTCGTGTGTGGAAGCAGAAACTTCCGAAAAAACGGATGTGGACCCGGTTGAGAGTGCAGAGCAAGATCGTACTTGTGATGACCGGATTTCTGATCTTTTTCGGGATGATCGGATTTTTCTTTTTGGAATATCACAATCCGGAGACGATGGGAACGATGAGTGCCGGAGAAAAACTGATGGCATCGGCGTTCCAGTCGGTGACGTCGAGAACCGCGGGATTTGCGGCGGTGTCTCAGGGAGATCTGACTTCCGCGTCCAAACTTCTGGGCTGTATTTTGATGTTTATCGGCGGATCGCCGGGCGGAACTGCGGGCGGTGTGAAGACAACGACGGTCGCGCTGCTTTTGCTTGTGTGTATCAGTGTGCTCCGCGGATCTAAAGATGCGGAGTGCTTCGGCAGAAAGATCGCTTCGGCAGTCGTGAGATCCGCAGTCACGATCATTCTGGTGACGTTTCTGATCTGGGTCGGCGGAATCGCAGTGATCACGATCTTAGAACCAAATGTAGACTTTCTGGACATTATGTACGAGGCAACGTCGGCGATCGCGACGGTGGGACTGTCTGCGGATCTGACGCCGCTGCTCGGAAGAGGAAGTCAGGCGGTACTGATGTTTTTGATGTATGCGGGCAGGATCGGTCCGGTGACGATGGCGCTTGTATTTGCCGGAAAGGCGAGAAAATCGAGTCAGCTCCGGGAACTTCCGGAGAAGCATATCATGATCGGATAGAACAGACCGGAGATCCGGCTGAAAAAGAGAATGAAAAAAGAGGATGTGAAATATGAAAAAGCAGTTTGCGGTATTGGGACTTGGAACTTTCGGGAAAAGCGTGGCGCTGACATTGGAAGGTCTCGGGTGCGACGTGGTCGCAGTGGATAATTCGCTGGAAAAGGTGCAGGATATTTCCGACAGTGTGGCGTATGCGATGCGGGCGGATGTGGCGGATCCGGAAGCTTTGCAGGAGTTAGGGGCGCGGAATCTGGACGCGGTCGTCGTCGCTGTATCGGATAGTCTGGAGGCGAGCATCATGGCGACGATCATTTCCAAAGAAATGGGGATCCCGTATGTGATGGCAAAAGCAAAAGATGAACGGCACGGCGCGGTGCTGGAGAAAGTCGGCGCGGACTGTATCGTATATCCGGAGCGGGATACCGGAACCCGTGTGGCGAAAAGTCTGGTCTCCTCGACATTTACGGACTGGATCGAGCTTTCTTCGGAGTACAGTTTGACGGAGGCACAGATGCCGGAACAATGGATCGGAAGATCGTTGTCAGAGTTGCGGGTGCGGGAGAAATACGGCGTCAATGTAGTCGGCGTCCGTCAGGGCGAAGAAGTCAATGTGACATGGGATCCGCACGAACCGCTTCCGGCGGAGGGGGTTCTGATCATCATCGGATCCAATGAAGTGCTGGAACGATTTGAAGCAAAGAGATAGGAAAATATTATGATCACAAGTACAGGAAATCAAAAAGTAAAAGAAATCATACAGCTCCAGAAAAAAAGCAGGGCAAGAAATCAGGCGGGGATCTTTTTAGTGGAGGGACTTCGGATGATACAGGAAGTGCCGAAAGACCGTCTGGAAAAGCTGTATGTGTCAGAGGGATTTTATCAAAAATATTGGGCGGAACTCGAAGCGGAGGGATTCACGGAACGAACGGGGATAGAACTTGTTTCAGATCATGTCTTCGCGGCAATGTCCGACACGAAAACACCGCAGGGAGTTCTGGGGATCGTTCGCAGGGCAGAATATACGGCTGAGACGCTTATGGGGCAGGCGGCGCCGTTTCTGATGGTGCTCGACAACCTGCAGGATCCGGGAAATCTCGGCACGATCTTCCGGACGGCGGAAGCGGCGGGCGTGACCGGGATCGTGATGAGCAGAGACTGTGTGGATATTTACAATCCGAAGACGATCCGCTCGACGATGGGTGCGATCTACCGGATGCCGTTCCTGATCGCAGAAGATCTGCCGGGGATGATCAGGCAGTTAAAGAAAAAAAAGATCGGCGTGTATGCCGCACATTTGGACGGAAAGAACACTTACGATCAGGAAGATTACGCAGGCGGTTGCGCGTTTCTGATCGGAAACGAGGGCAACGGACTGCGGCAGGAAGTGGCGGACTGTGCAGACACCTGGATCCGGATCCCGATGGCGGGGCAGGTGGAATCGCTGAACGCCGCGGTGGCGTCGGCAGTTCTGATGTTCGAGGTGAGCAGACAGCGCAGATAGAAAGCGGCGGTCGCCGTATTGTAGAGCGGATGGCTGAATGGAGGAGATACATGGAACCGGTATTGGATTTGACGAAAGAATATGGTATTGTATTAGATGGCGGAGGCGCAAGGGGCGCATATCAGATCGGTGCATGGAAAGCTCTGAAAGAAGCCGGCGTGAAGATCAACGCGGTGGCAGGAACTTCGGTGGGAGCGCTGAACGGTGCGCTGATCTGTATGGACGACGTGGAGAATGCGGTCAGGATCTGGAGTGAGCTGACATTTTCCAGAGTGATGGATGTGGACGATGCGTGGATGACCCGGTTGTTTGACGGGGAGATCCCACTTGGCGAAGCATTTGGAGAAGTGTGGAAAGTGCTCGGGGAGGGCGGAGTTGATATTACGCCGCTCAAAAATCTGATCCATGAAATGATCGACGAGAAGAAGATCCGATCTTCGGGCAAAGAATTTTGCATTCTGACCTTTTCGTTGTCGGAGATGGAGGAGAAAGACTTAAGCCTCGAGGAGATTCCGGAGGGGCTTCTGGAAGATTTTCTGCTCGCCAGCGCGTATCTGTTTGGATTTAAAAATGAAAAGCTGCATGGGAAACGTTACATCGACGGCGGCGTAGTCAACAATGTGCCGGTGAATTCGCTGATCGAGAGAGGATATAAAGATCTGATCGAGATCCGTATTTACGGACCGGGGAGAGAGCCGTCTTTTGAATTGCCGGAGGACGGGGAACTCTATCGGATCGGCGCGCGGGTGGATCTGGGAAATATCATCGAGTTTGACGGAAAGCGAAGCCGTCAGAATTTAAAAATCGGATATTTCGACGCGAAACGGCTGATCTATGGGCTGGACGGATATATGTATTATCTGGAACAGACGCATGAGGAAGCATGGTACGAGCGGCGGATGCGGGTGCTCGGCGAGCTTGAGAAAGCGGAGATCCGGTTCGTGCTGAAGCTCAGACCGGGATGCAGCGACAAAGAGTTATTGATTGCGATGCTGGAGGCAAGCGCAAAATTACTGCGTGTGCCGAAGTATCAAATATATACGGTGGATGAATTTTGGAGACAGGTATACCGACGTTATGAAAGTCTGGAGGATCCGAAGCATCTGCCGAAATTTACACATACTTTAATGAAGATGGGAAGGGAGAACACGATGGATTTAAAAGGAAGAAATTTTTTGACACTGAAAGATTTTACACCGGAGGAGATCTTGTATCTGCTTGATCTGGCAGCAGATCTCAAGGAAAAGAAGAAAAACGGGATTCCGGTGGATCATTACAAAGGAAAAAATATCGCGCTTATCTTTGAAAAGACAAGCACAAGAACACGCTGTGCGTTTGAAGTGGCAGCGCATGATCTCGGAATGGGATCGACTTATCTGGATCCGAAGAGTTCTCAGATCGGCAAAAAAGAAAGTATCAAAGATACGGCGCGGGTACTCGGACGGATGTATGACGGGATCGAATACCGCGGATTCGGACAGGCGATCGTGGAAGAACTGGCAAAATACGCGGGCGTCCCGGTATGGAACGGTCTGACGAATGAATATCATCCGACGCAGATGCTGGCGGATATGCTGACGATCCGTGAGAACTTCGGTAAACTCGAGGGGATCAAGCTGGTGTACATGGGAGATGCAAGATACAACATGGGTAATTCTCTGATGATCGCATGTGCGAAGCTGGGAATGCATTTTGTGGCATGTACAACAAAAGAATATTTCCCGAATGAAGAACTGGTGGAGATCTGCCGCGGTTATGCAAAAGAGTCCGGTGCGACGATCACATTGACAGAAGATGTGAAAGCCGGCACGAAAGACGCAGACGTTATTTACACGGACGTATGGGTATCCATGGGTGAGCCGGATGAAGTATGGGAGGAGCGGATCAAGACACTTTCCCCATATAAGGTGACAAAAGAAGTGATGGAAAATGCAAAAGAAAGCGCAATTTTCCTGCATTGTCTGCCGGCATTTCATGATCTGGAGACAATGATCGGAAAAGAGATGGGCGAACGTTTTGGAATCACCGATATGGAAGTGACGGACGAAGTGTTTGAATCGGAGCAGTCGAAAGTATTTGACGAGGCGGAGAACCGGATGCATACGATCAAAGCGGTCATGGTAGCTACGCTGGGAGAAGTTGAATAAGGACAAGAGGTAGTAGTTTGAAAGCGGAAATTTTGAAAATGCTGAAAGAAGCGGATGATCATATTTCCGGGCAGCAGTTGTGTGAACAATTTCAAGTATCCAGGACCGCAGTGTGGAAAGTGATCAATCAGCTGAAAGAAGAGGGCTATCAGGTGGAAGCGGTGCGGAACAAAGGCTACCGGATCATAGAAAGCCCGGACGTACTGACAAGAGAAGAGCTGTCGGTGCAGATCGGCGATGCGACCCGTTGGGCGGGGCAGGAGATCGTCTGTTTTACGGAAACGGATTCGACCAATGTCCGGGCAAGGAAGCTGGGAGAAAACGGCGCGGCGCACGGAACGCTTGTCGTTGCGGAACAGCAGACTGCCGGGAGAGGACGCCGGGGCAGAGGATGGGAATCGCCGGCGGGAAGCAGCATTTATATGTCGCTTCTTCTGCGCCCGGAATTTCTGCCGAACAAAGCGCCGATGCTGACGATCGTGATGGCTTATAGTGTGGCAACCGCGCTGCGGGAGCAGACCGGGCTGGATTTCCGGATCAAATGGCCCAACGACATTGTGCTGAACGGGAAAAAAGTGGTCGGGATCCTGACGGAAATGAGCACGGAGATCGAGTATATCAATCATGTGGTGATCGGCGTCGGGATCAACGTCAATACGGAAGCTTTTCCGGAGGAAATCTGTGCGACGGCGACTTCGATCCGACTGGAATCCGGAAAGACATGGAGACGCGCGGAGCTGATCGCGGCGATCCTCCGGCAGTTTGAAGTGCAGTATGAACGGTTTGTGAAAGAGGAGGATCTCGCTTATCTGCGGGAAGCATACGATGCGGTTCTTGTGAACTGCAACCGGGAAGTACGGATCCTCGGAGAGAAAGACGGTTATCGGGCGGTGGCGCTCGGGATCGACGATCAGGGAGAGCTTCTGGTCCGAAAAGAAGACGGGACTGTGACGTCTGTGTATGCGGGAGAAGTATCTGTCCGCGGTATTTATGGATATGTATAAGAAAAGGAAAAAGGTGTAGTATGGAAGAAACAGTATTATGTGTGGCAAATTCCTATGAAAGAAAATTCTATCTGAATCCGGAATTTGCTTCTCTTCCGGAAAGTATCCGTCAGGAACTTCAGATCATGTGCGTACTTTACACGGAAGATGTAGGCGGAATCTTTATGGTCGTATATAATGAAGACGGGGAACTGGAATTAAAAGTAGAACATGCAAGCGACGATTTTGCATTTGACGAGATCGGAAGCGTACTGAAGATTAAGGAACTGCAGCGTACAAAAGAAGAGTTGTTTGAATCTCTGGAATTGTACTACAAAGTGTTCTTTCTCGGAGAGGAGCTGAAAAAAGATGCTGTTGACGATTGATGTGGGAAATACCAATATTACATTGGGCGTGTTTGAAAATGAGACGTTAAAGGGCACATTCCGTATGACGACGAAGCGTTCCAGAACTTCCGATGAATATGGATTCAATATTTGTGGCATACTGGAACACAGGAATATTATGCCGCAGGACATTAAGGATGTGATCATCGCGTCTGTTGTGCCGGATATTATGCATTCGCTCACAAGCGGGATCATCAAATATCTGAACATCAAACCGATCATCGTCTCGGCCGGGATCAAGACCGGCATCCGGATCGTCACAGAGAATCCGAAAGAGATCGGACCGGACCGGATCGTCGATGCGGTGGCAGGGTATGAACAATATGGCGGACCGATCATTGTCGTCGATTTCGGAACGGCGACGACTTACGACCTGATCGGGGAAAAAGGAACGTTTGAAGCCGGGATCACGGCGCCGGGCATTGAGACGGCAGGGCGCTCCCTCTGGGGCGGCGCGGCGATGCTTCCTGCGATCGAGATCCGAAAGCCAAAGTCCATTCTGGCGCAGGAGACGATTTCCAGTATGCAGGCAGGACTTGTGTATGGTGCGATCGGACAGACCGAATATATTGTGCAGAAGATCAAAGAAGAATGTGGGTATGACAACATCAAAGTCGTGGCGACAGGCGGACTCGGAAAGATCATCGCAGACGAGACAGACTGCATTGACATTTATGATCCGGATCTGACGCTGACCGGACTTCGGCTGATCTACAATAAGAACCGGAAAGTGAAATAAACGATGAGACAGTTAAAAATAGGAAATGTGGTACTTGAAAATTCCTACGTATTAGGACCGATGGCAGGCGTAACAGACCTGCCATTCCGTTTGCTTTGCAAAGAGCAGGGGGTCGGGCTGATCTGCATGGAAATGGTCAGCGCGAAAGGGATTTTATATAACAATAAAAATACGGAGAGTCTGCTTCAGATCCATCCGGATGAGACGCCGGTGTCACTGCAGTTGTTCGGCTCCGATCCGAAGATCGTCAGCGAGATGGCAAAACGGATCGAGGAGCGACCGTTTACATTTCTGGATATTAATATGGGATGTCCGGTGCCGAAAGTCGTGAAGAACAAAGAGGGATCCGCACTGATGAAAAATCCGCGGCTTGTCTACGAGCTTGTGAGCGCGGTCGTGAAAGCGATCGAGAAACCGGTGACCGTCAAGATCCGGAAAGGATTTGATGACGAGCATGTCAATGCGGTGGAGATCGCGAAGATAATCGAGGAAGCCGGAGCATCCGCGGTGGCAGTCCATGGACGGACGCGGGAACAGTATTATTCCGGAAAAGCAGACTGGGAGATCATCCGTCAGGTCAAAGAGGCGGTTCACATCCCGGTCATCGGCAACGGAGACGTGACGTCGGGAGAACAGGCGGAAGCGATGCGAAAGCAGACCGGATGCGACGGCATTATGATCGCCCGCGCGGCAGAGGGGAATCCGTGGATCTTCTCGGAGCTGATCGCGTATGAAAAGGACGGCACGGTCCCGGAGCGCCCATCCGTCGATGAAATCCGTGAAACGATGCTCAGACATGCCAGACTGCAGCTGGAATATAAAGGCGAATATCAGGGAATCCGGGAAATGCGGAAGCATGTGGCGTGGTATACGAAAGGGCTGCACGGATCGGCACGTTTGAGAGAGCAGATCAATGCGGTTCAAACCTATCAAGAGCTGGAAAAAATCTTGACATCATTATAGCCATTGGTTATAATATTGAAATTGTGAAATATAATTGAAAATGGGCTAAGACTACGTTGTTAAGGCAGCGAGATTATAAGAATGACAGCATGAAATAAAGAAAGGAAGACATGTAACTATGGCAGAGTCAAAGAAAAGATTACTTACTTATGCAGGCTTAAAAGCATTGGAGGACGAGCTTGAGAATCTGAAAGTAGTCAAGCGTAAAGAAGTCGCTGCTAAGATCAAAGAGGCGAGAGAACAGGGCGATCTTTCCGAGAACGCAGAGTACGATGCAGCAAAAGACGAACAGCGCGATATTGAGGCAAGAATTGAGGAGTTAGAGGGAATCCTTAAGAATGCGGAAGTCGTAGTTGAAGATGAAGTAGATCTGGATAAGATCAATGTGGGATGCACGATCAAAGTATTTGACGTGACATTTGACGAGGAGATGGAATTTAAGATCGTCGGATCCACAGAGGCAAACAGTCTGGAGGGAAAGATTTCCAATGAATCACCGGTCGGACAGGCTCTGATGGGCAAGAAGATCGGCGATGTGGTAGATGTAGAGACGCAGGCAGGCGTGATCCAGTACAAAGTATTGGACATCAGCCGTTCCCTGTGATCAATAGAGTAGGAAGGGAGAACCAACCGATGGGTGAACAGCAGAAAAATGCGCAGGAACCAGATCTGAACCAGCTGCGGAAAGTACGTCGTGAGAAGCTGGCAGATCTTCAGGCAAACGGAAAAGATCCGTTCGTCATCACAAAGTATGAGCAGTCACATCACAGCCAGGAGATCAAAGAACATTTTGAGGAACTGGAGGGAAAACAGGTATCCATCGCAGGACGTATGATGTCCAAGCGTGTGATGGGAAAAGCCTCTTTCTGTAATGTGCAGGATCTTCAGGGGAATATCCAGTCTTACGTTGCAAGAGACAGCGTGGGCGAGGAAGCATATAAAGATTTCAAGAAATTTGACGTGGGCGATGTGATCGGAATCAAGGGAGAAGTATTCCGTACAAAGACCGGCGAGATGTCGATCCATGCGGCAGAAATCACGTTGCTTTCTAAGAGTCTGCAGATCCTCCCGGAGAAGTTCCACGGGCTGACGAATACCGATCTGCGTTACCGTCAGAGATATGTGGATCTGATCATGAATCCGGACGTAAAAGATACATTTATCAAGCGTTCCAAAATCTTGCGTGCGATCCGGAAATATCTGGACGGAGAGGGATTTATGGAAGTGGAGACTCCGATGCTCGTGGCAAATGCGGGCGGAGCCGCTGCAAGACCATTCGAGACACATTTTAATGCGCTCGATGAGGATCTGAAGCTTCGTATTTCTCTGGAACTGTATCTGAAGAGACTGATCGTCGGCGGAATGGAGCGCGTCTATGAGATCGGACGTGTGTTCCGTAATGAGGGTCTGGATACAAGACACAATCCGGAATTCACACTGATGGAACTGTATCAGGCATATACCGATTATCACGGCATGATGGATCTGACAGAGAACCTGTACCGCTATGTGGCGCAGGAAGTGCTCGGAACGACACACATTGTATACAAAGGAATCGAGATCGATCTCGGAAAACCGTTCGAGCGTATCACAATGGTCGATGCAGTCAAGAAATATGCCGGTGTGGACTGGAATGAAGTAGAGACATTAAAGCAGGCAAGAGAGCTTGCGAAAGAGCATCATGTGGAATATGAAGAACGCCATAAAAAAGGTGATATCCTGGCGTTGTTCTTTGAAGAATTTGCAGAGGAACACCTGATCCAGCCGACCTTTGTCATGGATCATCCGATCGAGATCTCTCCGCTTACGAAGAAGAAACCGGAGAATCCGGAATATGTAGAGCGTTTTGAGTTCTTTATGAATGGCTGGGAGATGGCGAACGCGTACTCCGAGCTGAACGATCCGATCGACCAGAGAGAGCGTTTCCGTGCACAGGAAGAATTGCTGGCGCAGGGAGACGATGAAGCGAATACAACCGACGAAGATTTCATGAATGCACTGGAGATCGGTATGCCGCCGACAGGTGGAATCGGATTCGGAATCGACCGTATGTGTATGCTTCTGACCGGCGCGGAAGCGATCCGTGATGTACTGCTCTTCCCAACAATGAAGTCACAGGGCGCTGCTAAGAATGAAGCTAACAATGCTGCACAGTCTGCTCCGGTGGCTGCAAAAGTAGTTGTTCCAGTAGAAGAATCAGCTGCACCGGCGAAGGTTGAGATTGATTTCTCTAATGTAGAAGTAGAACCATTATTCGAAGATATGGTTGATTTCGATACATTTAGCAAGTCAGATTTCCGTGCTGTAAAGGTTAAAGAATGTGAGGCAGTTCCAAAATCCAAGAAGCTTCTGAAGTTCGTATTAGACGACGGAAGTGGCGTAGATCGTGTGATTTTAAGCGGTATTCACGATTATTACGAGCCAGAATTCTTAGTAGGAAAGACATTGCTTGCAATCACAAACCTTCCACCACGTAAGATGATGGGAATTGATTCTTGCGGTATGATTATCTCCGCTACACACCTTGTAGAAGGAAGAGAAGGACTCAATGTTCTGATCCTTGATGATCACATTCCAGCAGGAGCAAAACTGTACTAAGAGCAAGAAATTTTCACAATTTGACAACAAATTTGTATTCAAACATGAATCATCATGAAGAAAGGTGATTAGTTGTCAGTAAAATCACTCCAACAAGGATTGAGTGTTGCGGGCACTTTTTGAAAGAAAAATCTTTCAGAGAGTGCCCTTTTTGGATTCATTGACAATGTTCGTTGTGGTCGAATAAAAGATGAAAGGGGAAACGAGGTATGTGGAAATGCATTATGTAACATCAAAGGGGATTCTGTCTGCATCTAATGGAATGAATTTATATCGGGGATGCACGCATGGCTGCATTTATTGTGATTCAAGAAGTAATTGCTATCATATAGACCATGCATTTGAAGATATTGAAGTAAAACAGAATGCACTTGAGTTATTGGAGGATGCGCTGAAACGAAAACGAAAACGATGTATGATAGGTACCGGAGCAATGACTGATCCATATGTCCCGTTGGAAAATGACTTGCAGTATGTGAGAAAATCATTGTTACTTGCGGAACGATATGGTTTTGGGTTTACCTTGATCACAAAATCAACCCAAGTGCTTCGCGATTTAGATATTTTGAAAAGGATCAATGAAAAAACAAAATGTGTCGTACAAATGACATTGACTACTTACAATGAACAGTTGTGTCGGGAATTGGAGCCTAATGTCAGCACAACAAAAGAACGGTATGAAGCGTTAAAGATTCTGCATCAGGAGGGGATTCCCACTGTGGTGTGGTTGTGTCCTATATTACCGTTTATTAATGACACAGAGGAAAATCTGTATGGGATACTAAATTACTGTATTGAAGCGAAAGTGTATGGGATCATTAATTTTGGTATGGGTATGACTTTGCGGGATGGCAACCGTGAATATTTCTATAAACAACTGGAGCGTCTGTTTCCCGGATTGAAAGAAAAATATATTGCCTGTTATGGGAATCAATATATTTTACCAAGTCCAAATGAAAAACGATTGTTAGAGATATTCAGCCAAACATGTGATAAACACCATATTGTTCATGACAGTGATAAAATATTTGAGTATCTGCGGACATATGAAGAAAAAGATAAGTGTGAGCAGCTATCACTTTTTGATTTTATATAGATGGAATTTCCATAGCGCTTGGAATAGCAGGAATGACGATCATGCTGGTTGGAGCGTTTGTGGAATTATGCCGATTGATACAAACAATGAATTCAATGGGAATTTTACGTGGTGCGGGTGATGTAAAATTTGCAATGCTGAATGATATTTTGTTTTTGTGGGGGCACAATCCCATGCGGCATCATAGCGGGGCTTGTATTTAAATGACCAGTAATTTGTGTGTATATAGAATTCCCATTCCATGTACTGCCGATTCAAATGACCAAGGAACCGGATTGGATTTTTTCCACCAGTGAACTGAGCTTTTCGGGAGGATCCTGAAATCCGTTTTTGCACCATAATTCGACTAAACGGGCACTGCCGTAACTCATAAATTCAAGAAACCATTCTTTTTTATCGATCTGATCTCCGAGCGCTTTTTCCCAGTCGTGCGGGTAAAGCAAGTCTTCGTATTGTCTCATCGTTCTTTGGGTAACGTCGTACCATAGATCATTCTTCAAAAGTAATCGAACGGAATTCTGCATATGATAGAAGAAATTAAAATAGTGATAATGCCCGGAGCGATCGTCTGTTCTGCTGTAACATAGACAAATAATCTGGGCAAGATAATCCAGCAGATCATCTTTGTGCTTAAAATAATGATAAAATGTTTTGCGGGACAATTCTGCTTCTTTACAAATGTCTACAATGGATATTTCATGGTATTCCTTGTGTTCCATCAATAAAAATAATGCAGATAAAAAACGATCTTGTGTTGTATGATTTGGCAGTAAAGGAATATCCGGCACGAAAGAAACCTCCTTTGGATTCAGCAAAAAATATATGTAAAAATAGAAATTATTTTCATTCTTTTTTATTATAACATTTTCTAACTTGTTTCAACACCCTAAATGTGTGTAAAAATGCTACCCTCAAAAATGATGACTAAAAATGACACCAAATATTTTCAAAGGAAAGTAACAGTTTTGCATTTCTGTAAATTGAATAGACGCACTTTCACATGTATAATGAATACTTGATTTAATGAATGATAAATCAATACGAAGGAGAGGAAGATTATGAAGGAAAGTGGAACAAATGTAAGAAAATTCGGAATACGTGATAAGTTTTCGTATATGCTTGGAGATGTAGGCTGCAACCTCGTATTGACATTGGCAAACAGCTATCTTCTTGTATTTTATACAAAGGTTATGGGTGTGTCCGGAGCAATTGTAGGTACGATTTTTATGCTGGCACGTTTTGTAGACGCATTTACGGACGTGGCAGTCGGAAGAATGGTTGATTTACATTCCGATAAGCATGGAGATCGTTTCAGACCGTGGATGGTATATGGATCTGTGCCGCTGGTGATCAGCAGTTGTATGATGTACAATTATTTTCTTGCAGATGCGGCAATGGGGATAAAAATTGCATGGCTTGTTGTGACGTATTTGTTATTTGGATCGGTTTGTTATACAGCAGTGAATATCCCGTATGGCGCAATGTCTAACGTTATTACGGCAGACAGCGGAGAACGTGCGAGTTTATCTACATGGAGAAATGTGGGCGCCCAGGTCGGCGGAGTGGTTTTGGGTGTTTTGATCCCGATGCTGATCTACGTCAAAGATGAGGATGGTAACAGTGTTGCCAGCGGAGAAAGATTTTTCTGGGCATCGGTTGTATTGGGAATCGCGGCGCTGATCACGATTCTGATCTGCTGGAAATGGAGTGTTGAAAGAGTTCGTCTTGCAGACAAAGACAAATCGGAAGTAAAGAAAAGTTCAAATACAAAAGCGGTTATTTTAGATTGTTTTAAAGACAAAGCGTTGTTGTCAAGTTTTGGATTCCAGATTTTTATGTACGCGGCGATTCAGATTTTCTTTGCATTTAACCAGTATATGTTCCTGGATTATTTCCAGAGCACGGCATTATCCGGTCTGGCAAGTGTTGTTATGTTCTTTGGAATGATCTTAACGGCTCCGATCACGGTTCCTCTTGCCAAGAAATTTGGTAAGAAAGAAGTAAGTATTGTAGGATTGGCAATTTCAGTTGTTTCCTATATCGTTATTTTCGTAATGCGTGTTACAAATCCGTATGTATATTTGGTATTGATTTTCTTTGCATTCTTTGGTATCGGAATTATGGGTATGGTAAGTTATGCTATGACAAACGACTGTGTAGACAATCATTATCTGGAAACAGGAGACCGTGTAGAGGGAACCGTTTATGCTATGGCAAGTTTCGTGCGTAAGATGGCAGGCGCAGTTTGTACCGGTATCGGCGGATGGGCTTTGACATGGATCGGATACAACGAACTGGCAGTTACACAGACAGAAGAAGTACGGCAGGCATTGTTTAATATTATTGTAGGACTTCCGTTGCTGTGCTTTGCATTGACGCTTATTTTCATGCTGTTCTATCCATTGAATAAAAAGCGTGTTGAAGAAAATGAAAAGAAAATGGAAGCATTGCGTTCAAAAGATCAATAGTAGTTGTGCGATAGAAGAACAAAATTATTTCATTACAAGCAATTTAACTACAACTAATTTAACTACAAGCAAGGAGTGACAAGCAGTATGAGTATAGAATTGACCTTGAATCCTGAAAAGTTAGAAGTCATTCGGGAGATGGATCCGCGCGTACAAAGTTACAATATTGAGATGACAGAACTGACCGGAGGTACATTCTGGGTACCTTACACACCGGAACAGATTTCCGGTGAGGAAGCATTTCCGACATGTGATAAGATGGAGGATATGATGAAAATGCTTGCCGGTATGCAGACAAAAGTTCCGGCGATCAATTTGTATGATGAGAGAATCCGTTCTTTTGCAAAAGCATTTGGACCGGTAGTCATCAGATTTAGCGGAAGCTGGGCAACGCGTACCTATTATGATTTTGACGGACATACAGGCGGAAAAGCGCCGGAGGGATTCGAGTTTGTATTGACAAAAGAACAGTGGCAGGGAGCGCTTGATTTTGTAAAAGCGGTGAACGGACAGATCCTTGTCAGCGTTGCGAACAGCTTTGGAGTACATGAGGATCATACGGGCGCCTGGATGCCTGAGCAGGCTGAACTTTTGTGGAAATATACAGAAGAGCAGGGAATGAAGATCGAGTATGCCGAGTTCATGAATGAACCGAACATGTTAAATGGAATGTGTCTGCCGGACGGATATACGTTGGATGATTATGGTCGAGATTATGATCTGTTCGCAAAATGGCTGCGTGAAAATCATCCGGAGACCAAACTGGTCGGACCTTGTTCCGCTGAAAATGAGCGCGGCGCTGCAGCGGGCGGAATGGCAGCTCTGCTGCTTGGAACCGAGGATATTATGAAACGCTGCAAAGAGGCTCCGGATTATTATAGCTATCATAGCTATAACGGAATCAGTGAACGGGGGCAGATGTTTGGCGCACATTTTGATTTTGATGCAGTTACATCGGAGTATTATCTTGGTGCTACAATGGAGGATCTTCATTATAATGAAGTGATCCGGGATAAATATGCGCCGGGTGCGGAAATGTGGGTGACGGAAAGTGCAGACGCCGCGTGCGGCGGAAACACATGGGGACCGACATTTGTCGAAACCATTCGCTATGTAGATGAATTAGCCAGATTTAATGTGAATACAAGAGGGATCATTTTTCATAATACACTGGCAAGCAGCGCTTATGGTTTATTGGATGCCGACACACATATGCCGAGACCGCAGTACTGGGGTGCATTGCTTTACAGCAGATTGGCAGGAACAACGGTGTATGATACAAAAGAGGAGATCCGCGAGGGCGCGCATGTGTATGCACAGAGCAGAAAAGACGGAGAAAAAGGTTTCTGCTATGTGATCATCAATAACAGCAGAGAAGAAGAAACTCTCGTTCATGTTCCGGCATGTGTACAGTACACATTAAGCGCGGATTCGCTTCGCAGCCAGGAAATCAAATTAAATGGCAATGTGATCGCCTCCGGAGAGGATGGAACAATTCCGGAGTTAAAGGGAGAAGAAAAAGAAGCTGGAACAATTACTCTTGCGCCATGTACCGTGACATATCTTGTTGTCGGGGATGAAAGATAAGGGAAGCTGTTTTGGTGTAAATGATCAGAAAATGTCGGAGACTGCAGACAGAAATGCGGCCTCCGGCATTTTTAGTTTATTGTGGGGAAAGATAGGAATGTTATAGGTGGGGTTTTTATACCCCACCTATTATTATATACTGTAACCATCAAAGCAGAACCAAGATGATTTTTTAAAGAAATGGAGGAACTGGCAATGAAAGGGTTTAATACTGGTGATGGTTACATGGGATTGGTCGAGGGCAGATATATCTTGTTTGCCAGCGAATCCGATTACTATGAGTACATGAATGATTGAAAAGGAAGCTGCAGGGAAGGAGTAATTATGATGAAAAAAGTATTTATCACATTAACAGGAACAAAGTATTATTTTGGAGATGATTTTCTGGAAAAAGGTATGAAGATCCGGTTGGAGAAAGAGCCGGATAATGAGTATGACAAAGAGGCGATCAAAGTGATATATGAAGGGCTGGGGAAAGTAGGATATGTGGCTAACAGCTCTTATACTGTGATCAGAGAGGCGATGAGCGCCGGACGTTTGTATGACAAGATAGGAGATATTGCATATGCGAAGGTTGTACTGGTTACACAGAGGGGAACGATTTGCAAAAAAAGTTTAAAGAACGAGGCGGAGAAAAAGCCGGAGGAAAAGAATAAAGATAACATCTGAATTTGCATTTGATATATGAAAAGATGACTTCGATGCCTTTCATTTGTGATATACTGGTTATATTGATGGATGAAAGGGGATGAAATGCGTGCCAAAAGGAAGTAATCAGAAATTCAAATTATACCGGCTTGCTCAGATCATGCAGGAGCAGACGGATGATGAACATTATATTACTATGCCGGAGATTATGGATGAATTGGCAAAATATAATATCACAGCGGACCGGAAGAGTTTGTATAATGATCTGAGAGATTTGAGCGTTCTGGGAATTGACGTAGAGGGAGAGCCGATTGGAAACAGATATCATTATCATGTGGTCAACCGCGCATTTGAGCTTCCGGAGTTAAAACTTCTGGTAGATGCAATCCAGTCCTCCAAATTTATTACGGAAAAGAAAACGAATGCATTGATTAAAAAGCTGGAGACCCTGGTCAGTAAATATGATGCGCAGAAATTACAGCGGCAGGTTTATGTATCCGGCAGGATCAAAACGATGAATGAAAGTATTTACTATACGGTGGATGCGATTCATAATGCGATTTCCGAGAATAAAAAGATAAAATTTCAGTATTATCAGTGGAATGTAAAAAAGGAAATGGAACTGCGGCATAACGGTGTATGGTATCATATCAGCCCCTGGGGATTGTCCTGGTATAATGAGAACTATTATCTGGTAGGGTATGATTCAGAGGCGGGAAAGATCAAGCATTATCGGGTAGACAAAATGCTTCATATCAGGTTGTCTGCGGAAAGCAGAGAGGGAAAAGAATATTTTAAAAAGCTGGATATGGCGGATTATGCGAAGAAAAGTTTTGGAATGTTCAGGGGAAACGAGCGGACAGTAAGATTATTGGTAAAAAATAATCTGGTGGGAGTGATCATAGACCGGTTTGGGAAAGATGTGAGGATGATTCCTGCGGATGAACAACATTTTACCGTAAATGTAGACATTCATGTCAGCAAACAGTTTTTCGGATGGATCTTTTCGCTTGGCGAGGGAATTAAGATTATCGGACCGGGAGAAGTGGAGGAACAGATGAAAGAAGAAGCGCGAAGATTATTGGAACAATACGAAAATAAAGGAGATGCCAGAGACTTTAATGAATATTATGAATTGCGTCAGGTTTGTCCGGATGATGCGGAAGAGGCAACGGGAATTGAAGCGATTTGTTTTCTGCCGAGCGAGGCATGTACATTACCGATCATGAAAGAACGCATCCAATATGCAGCCCGGTCATTTTTAGTGGCAATGGATCGCGAGACAGGGAAGATGGTTGGTTTCATAAATGCCCTTTGCACGGATGAAGAGTCATTGAGGGATGAACTTTTTACAGATATAAGTCTTCATAATCCGAATGGTAAAAATGTGATGATCTGCAGCGTGGCTGTTCTTCCTCAATATCAAGGTCGGGGGATTGCCAGAGAAATGGTGAGGGAATTGCTGTTGGAACAGCGGAAATTAGGAAAAAAATGTGCGATACTGACCTGTGTGCCGGGTAAAGTGAAGATGTATAAAAAGTTTGGTTTTATGGATCGGGGAGAATCACAATCTACTTGGGGCGGAGAAAAATGGCATGAAATGTGGTGTACATTAAATAGTTAGGAGGAAGTGCTGCGTGGGCGGTTGATCTTTTCTCAATTCTTATATTATCTCCCCGGTCGGTTTTGGTACGCCAACATGATTTCTTCAAAAAGATCGACCGGATCTTCTTCCAAAGCGATGGCAAGGGCAAATAATTTTTCTATACTGATCCAATTTTTCCCCGATTCGATATTGGCAAGATGGCGAATGGAAATCCAAGGTTCTCCATCAAATAGCTCTACACTTCGCAGATCTATAAAAGCTTCTCTGGTCTGATAAGGTTCGCCAAGAGACTTTCGTTTATTTGCTAAAAGAAGACCGACGCGAACAAGACCATCATCGTATTGTTTTCGTTCTGACATAATAATCCTCACAATATGTACTATGGTGCATTGATCTTAAAAGTATTGTAGAGTATATTTTATTTAAGATCAAGATCAAATTTATGATATTAATAAATTCAGGAGGAGTTTATGGTTATGACAAATCAAATTAAATTCAAGATTCATTCGATGAGAACACTGGCTTCACCGTATAAGAGAACGGAAAAGGACGAATCTGCAGAAGAAACGATCTATTATTTGCTGGTGAATATGAAAGATCTTCCGGAAGATATACCGCTGGATGTAAACCCACGAGTGCCGAAAATGGGAACAAATGTTGCAAAAAGACTGGTAAAGGCCGTGACCGAACCGGAAACAGACTTTTACATTAATAACAGAGGAATTATTATTGCTGCAAAATCGCTGAGTTTTAACAGTATTGAATCTGAAGTTACAATCGATATTGGCAATCAGGAGGATGAAAATGATAAGTATAGTTATGGGATTCTCGATGGCGGCCATACGTATACGGCGATCATACAGAACAGAGATAAGATCCCAAGTGATATTGAAAAATATGTCCGTATGGAAGTCATTACAAATGTTGTAAATATAACAAGACTGTCGGATGCAAGAAATACATCTGTTCAGGTTTCGGACATTGCATTGTTTAACTTGGAAGATAGTTTTGAAGATATTAAACTGTCTATTCAGGATCAACCATATGCGTCCAAAATTGCATATAAAGATAATGAAACGAAACCGATCGGCATTTCGGAATTACTGCGTTTGATGTATGCTTTTGATATTGAGAAATATCCGGATGACAAGATGGCGCCGATCCAAAGTTATTCCGGGAAAGCGCAGGTGTTTAAACGATATAAAGATGCATTCAACGGTAAATTTTATAAATCACTCACAAAGCAACTACCCAAATTAACAGAGCTTTATGACATTATAGAGAGAGAAATGTCTGATAAATACGGAGAATATAAGAGAGCGCTGGGAGTCGCCATTCCAAGATTCGGAGGAGTCAAAGGCGTTGAGTATGTTGAAAGCGGAGTTAAGACAGAATTTTTTGAAAACAAGATTAAATATTCAATCTCAAGCGGATACATTTATCCAGTTTACGGTGCCTTTCGTTCTCTTTTAAAAATGAATGACGAAACAGGGGAAGTAGAATGGGTATTTGATCCGATTGAAATTTGGAACGAGGTCGGAGTCAGCATTATTCAAAATGTGTTCGAGACAGGATCCAACCCGCAGCTTGTAGGAAAAGATAAACAGTTGTGGCTGTCAAATTATCGGATTGTAGAGACACAGAGTCTGAGAAAGCTTTTAAGTGAAAGAAGATGATCGGATAAAGAACCATTGTAAATTTAATCCACAGGAGGTATCTACATGAGAATCGAAATACCGGAGTACAAGACATTAAATATCGATACAATTTTTGCGGATTTCAACGGGACGCTTGCGATTGATGGTGTGATCCCGCCAAGTGTGCGCCAGCGTATCCTGACGCTGGCTGGGAATTTCCAGATTTATGTGCTGACGGCAGACACGAACGGAACCGCAAAAGAGCAGTGCGAGGGACTTCCGGTCTGCCTGCAGACGTTTCCGGCCGGAAATGTGCGGGAATATAAAAAGGAATTGTTAAAATCCATCGGTTCCAGACATTGTGCGGCTATCGGCAATGGGCGCAACGACGAACTGATGCTGCGGGAAGCAGCGCTTTCCATCGCGGTCATGGATCAGGAGGGGGCATATGGAAAAGTGATGAGAGAGGCGGATCTTTGCACGGGATGTATAGAAGATGCGTTGGATCTTCTGATCTATCCAAAACGGATCATTGCCGGACTGCGCGGGTGACATGGCTGACAGGATGAGGCGTGCCGGGATGTGTATTCAGATCAAAGCAAAGAAAAAAGCGAAGAGGGAAAACAAAGATGGTGGTAAAACGAAAATTGGAAATTCCGGTCTTTCAGGAGTGGAGAATGAAAAAGCTTGAACCGTTTGTGGGAATTTTTACGATGGTCGGCATACTATGTCTGATCCAGATCATGATCGGAAACAGATGGAACGGTGCGCACATTTTTTTTATTTCACTGTCGGCACTTCTGATCGGCGGGGGATTGTTAAAAAGACCGCTGAGGAAATGTATCTGGCGTTTTACAGAGACAGAGGCAGAACGGATAATGTTTGGGCATTGCACGAAGATTTCCTATCAGGAGATCGCAGATGCACTTCGAACAAAAAACATCAAAGTTACGATGACGTCTTTTAAAGTGCCGAAAAGTCGGGGATATATCGCGTTTCATTATGAGGTAGGGGACGCGGCGGCGCAGGAACGAGTTCTGGAGAGTTATCAGTTTTTGTGTAAGAAAATGGAAGCTCTCGGTGTCGGGGAAGAAAAATCTTTCCCGGAACTGACAAAGCGTCTGGTCGGACAGATGGATCGAAGCTGGTTCTACAAAAAAGGACGGAGGAACAGCAGTATCTGGATGCTGATTTCTACGTTGCTGTGTGCAGCTCTCGGCGGAGAAATGGAATTCGGGCTGTTCTGTATTGTTGCGGTTCTTGCAGCCGTGCAGTATACGCAGATCCGAACGTTGTTTAAGAGCATCTATTTCGGTAAAACGATTGAAGAAAAGATACAGGCGGTATTTTCGGGCTGTCCGAAAGTGGACTTAAGAAACACACACATTACATATTTACAATTATTCGGAATGACCATTGTGATGGTATTGGGGAATTTGTTCTGGTTTGTGGTCAGCATCAGCGCGTAAAGAGGACGCATAAAGTGAGTAGTGTATAAAGAGAGCGCATAAAGAGGAATGCCGTTTGTTGACTGACGCGGTGGCGGAGACTTTAAACGCGGTTGAAATAAGAGAAAAGGAGAAATCATGTTTCGGGAAAAGTGGTATGAATGGAAAAACTGGCGGGAGATGGTACATACGACATGGAATCCAAAAGATCCGGGAGCAGTCAGGATCCACCTGATTCCGCCGAAATTTCAGTTGTTTCGGTTCGTTCCGTCTGTGGCAATTTTAAATGGAAACCAGATCATTCCGGTCAATGAGTCGTGGGCGATCCTCTTGACGGAATTCATCCGACAACTCAATACATTTGGGGACGGAGAGATGCCGGAGGAAGCGTTGGAAAAGATTCTGGAAAATACATGCCGGAATGTGAAAAAGGTTTACCCGGATGTGGATCCGGAAGAACTGTTGGAAGATCTGGAGACGATCACCGGGGTATTTGAAGATGTGGCGCGCGGTCGGGAGCCGGAGATCGAGATCGGTCAGATGGATATCGGGACTTATGCCCCTTATATGACGGCACCGCATCGGATGGATCTGATGGTCAGTTCGATGGAAAAGGATGGGAGATGGAACTGTAACCAGCATTGCGTACATTGTTATGCGGCAGGGCAGACTTATGCAAATGACGGAGAACTTGGAACCGATGAATGGAAGCAGATTTTAAAGCGATGCAGAAAAGCGCAGATCCCACAGGTGACATTTACCGGAGGAGAACCGACGATGCGGGAGGATCTGTGTGAGCTGATTAAGGCGGCGCGTTGGTTTATTACCAGACTGAATACGAACGGCGTACGACTCACGAAAGAATATTGCAAGGCGCTTGCGGAGGCAGAATTGGATAATGTACAGATCACATTTTATTCATCGGATCGTAATATTCATAACCGCCTGACCGGATCGGACTATTTAAAAAAAACAGTGGAGGGTATCCAAAATGCGTTGGAAGCAGGTCTGTCGGTGAACGTCAACACGCCGCTTTGTCGTGACAATAAAAATTATCGTGAGACGGCGGAGTTTTTGAAATCACTTGGCGTGACCTATGTAACCTGTTCGGGATTGATCCCGGCTGGAAATGCAGCGAAAGACGCACAAGTATCGATGCGGCTTTCGGAGGCGGAGATTACAGAGGTCGTCCGCGAGACTGTAGAGTATTGTGCAAAGAATGGGATGGAACTGAGCTTTACGTCTCCGGGATGGATCCGGGAAGAAGCACTCCGTGAAATGGGACTGGACGTACCGTCTTGCGGCGCGGCTCTCAGCAATATGGCAGTGACGCCGTCGGGAGATGTGGTGGCATGTCAGAGTTGTCTGGATCGGGAGACATTCGGAAATATACTGCGCACAGACTGGAAACAGATATGGAATCATCCGGTATGTAAGAAATATCGGGAGTATTCCAGACAGATGCAGCAAAAATGTCCTCTTGGAAAGGAGGTTTCGGATGCGGAAAAATAAAACAAAACGAGGAATAGTGTTGTCTGCCGTTGTACTGTTTGGGGCAGTCTGGATTCCGGAGATCCGGGGGAATGCATCGGCATATCTGGATCAGATTGAGCAGGAGACGATCGAGGTGGATGTACAGGAGGACGGCTCGGCGATCCTGACGTACGATCTGGATTGGAGAGTACTGGACAGTACGAGCGAGGGAGCGCTCAGTTGGGTGAAAATCGGCATTCCGAATGAATATGCTGAGGAGCTGACAGCGCTTAGCGACAGTATCGATGAGATCAGTTATTATGGGGACGGCGGAGACTATGTGCGGCTGGATCTGGATCGGGAATATGAAGAGGGGGAAGTGGTAGATTTAAAATTTTCCATCCACCAGCATTGTCTGTATGAAGAAAATGCTGACGAATATTTGTATGAGTTTACGCCGGGGTGGTTTGATGACATTCCGGTAGATGAGTTGACGATCCGATGGGAGTATGATGAAAATACAGTATCGGATATGCAGAAAGCATCGGAAGCGGCGTATCAGGTCGTATTTCGGGATCTGCATCCGGGAGAAAAAGTGAGAGTCCGGGTTGTTTATCCGAAATCAGACTTCCTGTTTCAGGATGAGTATGAGAAAAGTGCAGACAGTTCTTCTGTTTGGTTTGTCGTGTTTGTAGTTCTTGTCGTAGTCTGCGGTCCGGCAGCGTATGCATTTCTTTTGTATGCACGAAAAAATTCCGGAAAGCCGAAAGATCATTATGAGCGGAATCGGGGAATGGGAAGCGTTTATGTGGGAAGCGGACGACACCATAGTCACAGCAGCGGGTGCGCCTGTGCATGTGCCTGCGCATGTGCCTGTGCAGGAGGCGGGCGCGCCGGATGTTCCAGGAAGAATTTCTTTCATATGAGGATGAAGAAAAACAGGATGCCGAAAAGATAGTATGAAGAAAATAATACTTGACAAAGCAGCTTAAATGATGTTAGTCTAGTGTCCGAAGAGCGAAAGCGTATTATATTTATATATAATGCGTTTTCGCTCTTTTTGTATAGGGTGTGTCCAGTGAAACTGGACCACACTTGCCAAAGTCCGGGCTTGCCCGAGACCTTGGTGATTGCTTGGATGAAATGGAGGTATAAAAGATATGAAAGCACAATGTTCGCTGAGAAAAGTAAAAACATTCGCAGTTCAATTCATATGGGAATTTATAGGGAGCGTATTTATTGCAGCCGGAATTTATAATTTTGCTGTGCAGGCAAAGTTTCCGATGACAGGATTTTCCGGGATTTCTATTATTTTATATCGATTGCTGAATGTACCGATCGGATTATCAACGATTCTGCTGAATATTCCGCTGGCTATTATTTGCTATCGGCTTCTCGGAAAGAAATTTTTTGTCAGTTCCTTGCGCTGTATGATACTTTCTTCTATTATGATCGATTATGTAGCGCCCCTGTTTCCGGTATACACAGGAGATCGGCTGTTGGCGGCTCTTTGTACGGGAGTATTTGGCGGTATTGGGTATGCGTTGATTTATTCTAAAAATTCTTCGACGGGCGGATCCGATTTTATCATTATGGCGGTGAAAGCGATCAAACCACATTTATCTCTTGGGAAAATCGCGTTTTGGTCAGATGTCGGAATCATTCTGGTTGGCGGAATTTTATTTCGGGACATTGACGGTATCATTTATGGGATGGTTGTCAATTTTATTTTTGCTGTCGCAGTCGATAAGCTGATGTATGGAATTAATTCGGGGAAACTTACATTGATCGTTACAGAACATGGTCCTAAGATCTGTGAAGTGATAGACGAATGCTGTCAGCGGGGAACTACCATCTTAAAAGGTCAAGGCGGTTATAATGGAGAAGAAAAACAAGTGGTCATGTGTGCTTGCAGCAATAAAGAAATGTTCCATGTACAGCAAGCGGTAAAGAAAGCAGATCCGGCATCTTTTCTGATCGTACTTGAATCCAATGAAGTTCATGGAGAGGGATTTAAGATGGTACAGATCGGAGAAGAAGCGCATGAATAGGAAGAATGAAGAAAAATTTTGAGCAACGGGCAGTCAATTTGATTGCCTGTTGTTTATAATCTTTAGCGTCGGTGTACAAGGGGGAAAACGGTCGATGAAGAGCAAATCTAAGCCTCTTTGTTGTTACTTTCACTCCGCGTACGTCTCTGTACGCGTCGTTCAAGTGCCTAAAAGAGGCTTAGATTTGTCTCTTCTCGACTCACCGACCTCAACCGCAGATAATTCCGATGATTTTCAAGGCAGACGATTGAAGCGTACTGGGCGTACGCTGATTGAGGATAACGCTGAAAATCATCGGAATTACGCGGCTTGAGGCGTGTTTCCCCTTGTATATCGACGCTAACTTCGATTAAAAAAAACTTTGTGAAAAGCATACAAAAAATAAATGCAAAAATTGTATAAGTACACAAAATATATAAAAAATATTGACATCGTAATAATCGGCTGTTATTATCAATACATAACTTGGTGTTTTACCAAAAAAATGAACCGGTTCATTTTTGAAAAAGATTACGCACGAAGAAGGAGAAAAATGTATGAAAGCAAAAAAGGTAGCGGTTATTTGTTTAACATTAGCAATGACAATTGGTATGCTTGGTGGGTGTGGATCATCAGAAAAAAGTGAGGGTGAAACAACCGGAGAACAGATCACATTAAATTATTGGACATGGTTTCCGAGTAAAGATCAGATTCAGGAAACAGTCGATGCATTTGAGAAAGAAAATCCTGACATTAAAATCAATATGACGGTTATGGAAAGTAAGGCATTCCAGGAGAAAGTTCCTCTGGCATTAAGCACAGAAGAAGATATTGATGTCATCGGCGTGCAACCATCTGCGTTTGCAGAAGAAGTACAGGATTATCTGGCGGATCTGGACGAACTGATGCCGGAAGCAGCAGGTGAAGATTGGAAAGAGTTATATTCAGAAAAATGTCTGGAACAAGGAAACCAGCTTACAGGCGGTGATACAAAAATGCTCGTGCTGACAAACTCAGGTTCTATGGTTGGATTTTATAATGCGGCTTTGTTAAAAGAGATTGGATGTGAAGTGCCGAAAACATTTGAAGAATATAAAGCGGTGGCTGAAGCGTTTAAAGCCAAATATCCGGATAAATATGTAAGTGTATTTGCAGGAAAAGACGCATGGGTAGTAGATGAGATGATGTTAACCGTACTTGGACAGCAAGGAGATTACTATAACAAATGGAGATATGAAGAGGCTCCGGTGGATAGTCCGGAATACAAACAGGCAATTGACGGATTAAAGAAATATTTTGATGAAGGAATCTTTTCCCCGGATGTTCTTGATTTAGATTACGCAAGCGCAACCGAAGAATTTACAAATGGAAATGCATTGATTTATTATATGGGATCCTGGGAAGCTCCATTATTGTCAAATAAGTTGCGTGAGGGCAATGGAATTGAATTGGAAAATGTAGGAGCAATGGCGCTTCCGGTGGCGGAAGAAGGCGGACAGCTTACAGTTCGTTCTTACATAGATTCTGGTATTGGAGTAGTTGACTATTCTGAGAAAAAAGAAGCGGCTGCAAAATTTGTTGCATACCTGACAGTTGGAGAGGGAGCAGACATTTTCGGAAAACAGTTGACAGGTACATCTGCAAAGAAAGATTTTGTAGTAGACGAAACATTGTTTGATACAGAGGAATCTAAAGCAGGTTGGGATACAGTGAACGAGTTGATCAATACAGCAACTGCTGATAGAAATAATGTGTCCGGATATTCAGATGTTGAGGGCGCCGCTGTTCAAAGTGTATTGAACGGGTCGTCAACAACGGAAGATGTATTGAAAGATCTTCAGAAAGAATGGACGAGTGGAAAATACTGATAGTCTTAAATAAGTATACGATTGCGACAGCATAACGTCAGTGTGTACAAGGGGATCATTTGTACAACGACTCTAAAGGTGAAATAGACTTCTGGCTGCGAACTTATGAAAATACAAAGTAAAGCGGTTAGAAGTCTATCTTTATATAGTAGGTTATGGAATTGAGGTTACTGATATGGTAAAGAAAAAAAGAAAATTAAGTATCGATAAAAGAAATAACAAGGCAGGATATCTGTTTTTACTTCCACTGATTGTTATTTTTATTGGATTATTAGGATATAGTTTTTACTTTTTGATCACGAACAGTTTTCGGGATGTAACAATCACTTTTCGCAGATCTGAATTTACGGGATTGTTAAATTATAAGACTATCTTCGCAGACAAATCATTTTGGAGATCTTTGTTAAACACATTTATTTTATCTTTTGCAAATATTTTTTGTGGATTGACGTTTGGATTTATCATCTCTATTATCTTGAATTTTAAAATTAAGGGAAAACGGTTTTTCCATGCATTATTTTTTATTCCATCCATGCTGCCTATCGCATTGATGGCCACGGTTTTTGGCTCTATGTTGGAGTATAAGAACGGTATCGTAAATCAATTGTTAAGAGGTGTTGGATTGGGACAACTTGCACAGCGATGGCTGGCGGATCCAAGACTGGCGATGTGGGCAGTATGTTCCGTGTCTATTTTTATGATTGGTATTCCGATCATGTACTATACGGCAGATTTAACTACTATCAGCAGAAGTATTATGGAGGCTGCCACGATTGACGGAGCCGGTATGAAAGACCAGATAATGCTGATCATTTTCCCGGTATTAAAAAATACGCATAAAACAATTATACTTTCAATGCTTTTAGGTGGATTCCGTGAAATGGAACGTGTATTTCTGATGACGGACGGCGGTCCGGGAGGAAGTACGGAAATTGTGGGAACTTACATCTATCGGGCGACAAGATCAGCAGGATCTAATATAGGACTTGTTTGTGCAGCGGCAGTAATTATTTTGATTGTTGCATTTGTGATTTCATTTATTCAATTGAAAATGACAGCAAAGAATGGGCAGGTGTGAGAGATGAAAAAAAGAAAAGAAAAAGAATTAGAACAAGATTTATTTTCGATTTCAAAAGCAAACAGAAGAGTAATGGTGGGCTTTCTCATCATTATGCTGGCATTGTGGTGTATACCGATTTATTCTTTACTAAAAGATTCCTTGAAAGTACATGGTATTGAAAATTACTGGTATGTTTTGACAAATCAGGTAAACGGAGTTCCGTTTTATCAGTATTTTATTAATTCGATCATTAATGCAGTCTGCGCGTCTGCATTATTGGTATTGATCTGTTCATTTGCAGGTTTTGCTTTTTCCAAGATTGAATTTGCAGGAAGAAAATTGATTTATAATTTTGTATTGATGTGTCTTGCAATTTCAGGACCTATTTTAATCATTCCTTTATTTTATATTTTTAAAACCGCGCATTTATATAATACACATATGGCGATCATACTTTCAGAGTGTCTGATCACAATTCCGTTTGGTGTATTAATGATGAAGAACTTTTTTGACGGATTGCCTATGGAGTTGATGGAATCTGCAAATGTAGACGGAGCATCGATCCAGCGGTGTTTCTTTAATATTTATCTGCCACTGGCGAAACCGGCGATCATTAACTTGGCGGTATTGCAGATCATGTGGTCTTTCCAGGACTTTCTGTTCCCATTGATGTTCTTGACGAAAGACAGTGCTTATACGACAACGGTTGCAGTGAATGCTTTTAAAGGTGCATATGGAATGACGCCGCAAAATCTGGGAAGATATAATGCTGCGTTGGTATTGATATCAATTCCGAGTATTTTGATATTTGTATTTGCACAGAAATTTATTGTGAACGGAATTACTTCTGGCGCTGTAAAAGAGTAATAAAGGAAGGGCTGGCAATATGAACACAAAATTGAAGTATATTACTCCGGCGAAATCATTTACCGAGGCTTTGCCTCTGGGAAATGGAAGTTTGGGAGCCATGGTTTATGGCGGTGTTCCGGAAGAACATATTACATTGAATCATGATACTTTTTGGTCAGGAACAGGGAGACGACCGGAAAAAGAAATAGATGCGAAGATATTGGGGCATGCAAGAGAATTACTTTTTGAAGAAAAGTTTTGGGAAGCGGAACAATTTATAAAAGAACATATGCTTGGATTCTATAATGAATCCTATATGCCTTTGGGAGAATTGAATTACCGGTTTGAAGAAATCGGAGAGATTGAACAATATTCTCGAAATCTTGATTTGGAAAATGCAATTTTTTCTTCGGAGTTTTGTTCGAAAAATACGTTATATCAGACGGAAGTATTTATATCATATCCGGCAAAGGCATTGATATTGAGAATGAAAGTATCCGGATCTGAGAAGCTGAATCTTTCTGTAAATCTGAATAGTAAAGTAAGGCATGATATGAAGGCAGAAGTTTCACAGGATCTGTATATTTTTGGAAATGCACCGTCCAATGTTCAACCGAATTATTTAACTTGCGACCATCCCATTACATATGATGAACAAAATCCGGGAATGGCGTTTGGATGTTATTTGCATATTGAGAATACAGGAGGAGAAGTTACTGCATTAAAAGATGAATTAAAAGTGAAGAATGCAGATGAAGTTCTTTTCTATTTGACGGCGGAAGATGGATATCGGGGATATAAAAAGAGGATTGAAAAAGATCCGGAAGTATGCATTGCCCAATGTAGGAAATCTTTGGAGATTTTGAAAAACAGAGATTATGAGTCATTAAAACAGGAACATATTATTGATTATAAATCAGTTTATAAAGATGTAAGACTGGAATTGGAAAAAGAAGAAAGTGATATGCCGTTGGATCAGCGGCTGGCTGAATTTCGGAACGGAAAACAAGATCTGGGATTATTGTGTTTATTTTTTCATTATAATCGATATTTAATGGTTGCATCTTCAAGAAAAGGAAGCCAGCCGGCTAATCTGCAAGGGATTTGGAATGAAAGCATTCGTCCTGTATGGAGTAGTAACTGGACGGTTAACATTAATACAGAAATGAATTATTGGATGAATGGCTCCTGTAATTTGTTGGATAGTTATCTGCCGTTTGTTGAATTTGTAAGTGAATTAAGTGATGCAGGAAAAGAAACAGCCAGAAAACAATACCACTGCTCCGGATGGACGGCAAATCATAATGTAGATATATGGAGACAAACAGGTCCTGTAGCCGGTGAGCCTAAATATGCATATTGGCCGATGGGCGGAATCTGGTTATGTGCGCAGAGCTATGAATATTTTAAATATTCCAAAGATATAGAATATTTAAAAACAAAAATTTTCCCTGCGATGAAAGGCGCGGTAGAATTTTGTCTTGATTGGTTACAGTTGCGGGAAGATGGAAAATATTATACGGCGCCGTCAACATCTCCGGAAAACACATTTGCTGATAAAGAAGGGCGGGCTTGTGGAGTCAGTTACATGACAACATCGGATCTGGCAATTATAAAAGAAATGTTTTTGAATTATGCAGAGGCTGTAAAAGTTCTTGAAGTAAAGGATGATTTGACAAATAAAATTGAGGAGTATCAAAAAAGATTGCCCGAATATCAGATAAGCAAAACAGGAAAAATTCAAGAATGGATTCAAGACTTTGATGAGATCGATGCAGGACATCGACATTTTTCCCCCGTTTTTGGGTTTCATCCGGGACACTCTATTAAAAAGACGGATACGGAATTAGTTGAAGCCTGTAAAAAATTTATAGAAGAAAAAGTGAAAAATTATTCTCAACAAATCGGATGGAGCTGTGCCTGGCTGATCAATCTGTGGGCAAGATTAGGAGATGGAACGAAAGCAAACTATTATTATGAAGAACTGCTTCGTGAATCTGTCTACGATAATTTATTTGATCTGCATCCGCCTTTAGGTGAAACGGATGGAGAAAGAGAAGTATTTCAGATTGATGGAAATTTCGGAAGTGCAAGTGCTGTTGCGGAAATGTTGTTGGAAAGTGAAGAAGGAAAAATTACGATTTTGCCGGCAGTGCCGGAAAGCTGGAAAACAGGTTCTATAAAAGGGCTTTTAGCAGTGGGGAATATCAGGGTAGATCTTTCATGGAAAGATGGTAAACCGGAAAGAATCTCATTATTCAGTGAAAATTCCCAGAATGTTGAGATCGTTTATAAAGGAAAACGGATTGGAGGATTTGTTGAATTAAAGAAAGAGGAGCAGCAAATTTTAGATTTGTGCTCCATGGTAATTCAATAACTAATTTATTTTTCGGATACTTTCCTTGTAGTACATAGTCGGCTTATGCATGATTGTTTGCGGATAATCCGAATAATCGCCGCAAATCCGCTTGTAAAGTAACTTTCCGGCTTCAGTTCCCATTTCGTTTGTTGGTTGTTCAGCAAAAGAGAGCGGCGGATTTACGACATTGGCAAGAGGAAAGTTGTCGAATCCAATAACAGAGATATCATCCGGGATTTTTAAATTTAAATAGTTAATAGCAAGATAAGCGCCAATGGTCATATCATAGTTACTGATGAATATGGCTGTTGGTCTTTTTTTTGTATCCCAGATACGAAGCATTGCTTCATATCCGCCATCAATACTATAATCCCCACATTGGATGTGCTCATCAACAGGTATTAAATCTGCTTCTTTCATAGCGTCAAGAAATCCTTTTAAACGACCTCTGGAAGTGTAGTGCTCAAAATTACCGGTAATGATGGCGATATCTTTGTGACCTAATTCGATCAAACGATGAGTAGATTCGTATCCGGCTAATTCGTTATCTAATACAATGCAGTCTGCTTTATGCTTCTTTATTTCCTGATCAAGGAGAACTAAAGGGATATTGTTTTTCTGGATCAGTTCTATTTGTTTCCCGTCCAGTCCGTAAGGAATCAAAACGATCCCATCAACCATGCGATCGATCAGATACTGTGTTTTGCGCAGTTCCATTTCCGCGTCGTTATGACATTCACATACGATCACACTATATCCAAGAGGTAATAATGTAGATTCGATCGATGAAATCATGGAAGTACAGAATGTAGAATCAAGCATTGGCAGTAAAATAGCAACAGAAAATGATTTTGCATTTCTCAGCCCCTTTGCAATATTGTTCGGATGAAAATCTAAAACCTTGATTGCATCTTCAATAGCTGACCGAGTAGATTCCTTGACTGGTTTTCCGTTAATATATTTTGAAACTGTGCCGACAGAAAGTCCGGCATAAGCTGCAACATCTCGAATAGTAGAAGCCAATAGAAGTTCCTCCTCATAAAGTCTATCATTAGCGTCAATGTGCAAGGGAGCCGTTCATTCCCCTCTTACATTGACATTAATGAAAGTGTAACATAAATACAGTGAATAAGCAATGAAGAGGCGGCGGTATGATCGGCAAATACAGAGAGAAAAAATAATATGCTTGCTTGTAATTTCCAGCGTTTCAGTAATATAATAATAGACAGGGTTTTCCGGGGGGACAGATAAAAGAAAATTTATGAAAGGAATCGCAGACATTTGAAACAATTGAAAATTGATCGGGAAGATATGCTCACTCTTACAAGGCGCATGACACTTTCGAGAAATTCATTTACACGAGTAGCGGGCTGTTATGTGGATCGTGATGGAGAGTTTGACGGAAGCTTTAATACGAATTTTTTAAAACTATCTTCTGCAGACCGCGCAAAAAACCTAAAGCTGGCTAAGGCAGTACCGTTTGCCGAAACAAATACGCATTTGAAAAAATATGAATATCAAAGGGAGATGCAGAAGAATGGCAGTATGTGGCAGCTTTTGATGGCGGTGCGGGAATGTGGTCTGAAAAATGATGCTCTGATGGACGTGTTTTATGATAAAGTGATGGAATCTTGGAATTTAGAATCCGATCAAGACGGCTGTGGGCAGAAAAAAGAAGAATATGCGGTATTTGTATTTCACGACCGCTATGATATTCCGGCAAAAGCGGCGGATCAGGAACGATTGGGCGAGTCGGAGGAAATGTTTGAATATCTGATCGGGGTTGTATGTCCTCTCGTCGGAGATTATGAGCCGGGAGAACCGCAATGGGGATTTTTGTTTCCAATGTTTACCGACGGAGGCGGTGATCTGAATCATGTCGGCGTGTATCAGGCGGATGCGGAACGCGAGTATCCGCATATGCTGAAAAATGTACTGGGAATATCTTAGCGACAGCGTACAAGGGAAAATACGTCTTAAAGCCGTGATTTCGGTGCTTTCAGTGTTTTTTCCTTGCAGGATGATGTCTGAATATGAAAAATAAAAATCCACTGTATCGACTTTGTTCGTTACAGTGGATTTTTAAGATATCGTATCCATTGGATTGTACCTCTCTTCATTAAATTTTGTCCGTTTTAAAAGATTAAGTTTCTGGTGGTCCGTCCTCCTTTTCTTTTGTTGACTTTATAATATCTCTTAATAAGAAGAATGTCAATAATAAAATAAGAAAAATATCGAAAAATATATAAATTAACAGAAAATATGAAGCTTACATGTTAAAAAACAAATAATGTGTTTCAGGTTAAGATTAAAATCATGAAAGTACAATATATAAAGAGAAGAAAGGGAGAGGCATACAGTGTTGGAAAAACAATTTGCAACGTCAGAAAATTTCCGGCGGAGCGGCAGCTCCTTTTCTATGTGGATTTTTCTGTAAATATAGTAAGAACAAGAGAAAAGAAAGTTAATTGCGCCCGCCCGAATATGATATGATGATAGCGTCGGTGTACAAAAATCGTTGTACAAAAGAAAATAAAAAGAGAAAAGAGGGTACGGATCATGGCGAATGTAGTAGATTATCTGGAAAAATATTATAAAGATACGAATTATAACTGTGCGGAGGCAGTGTTCAGCGCGGCAATGGAAGCTTGGGGACTGGATATGCCGAAAGAGACGGTCAAGGCGATGGCAGGATTTGGCGGCGGTATGGGCTGCGGTAATGTCTGCGGCGCAGTGACAGGCGGCGTTGCGGCATTGAGCTGTAAATATGTAGAGGGAGACGGAGGACACACCAGCCCGACATTGATGCAGAAAGTGAAGACTTACATCCGTCTTGTAAAGACGGAATACGGCTCGGAACAGTGCAAGATGCTGAAACCACAGTTTTTCTCAAAAGAAGAGCGGTGTTATCAGACGATTCTCCGGATTGCGGAAGTGTTGGACCGGGTGGATCAGATGGAGGCTTAATAAGAATGAGCGATATTGTAAAAAATGATCGTCCGGAATCAGAAGACGGTCGTCTTGAAAAAGAACTACGCTGTTATGATTTTCTGGATCGGTTGAAAATCCCATACCGGCGGATCGACCATGAAATGGCGATGACGATGGAGGCATGTGAGGAAATCGAACAAGTATTGGAATGCAGTATTTGTAAGAATCTGATGCTGACAAACCGTCAGGAGACGGATTTTTATTTGCTTCTGATGCCGGGAGACAAACCGTTCAAGACGAAAAATCTTTCGGCGCAGATCGGCTCGGCGCGATTATCTTTTGCAAAACCGGAATATATGGAAAAATATCTGGATATTACACCGGGGTCGCTGAGTATATTAGGATTAATGAATGACCGGGAAAAGAAAGTCCGTCTTTTGATCGATGCGGATGTGTTAAAAGAAGAATGGTTCGGATGCCATCCGTGTATCAATACTTCCAGCTTGAAAATGCGGATGCAGGATGTGGAGAATATATTGATCCCGGCGTTAGGTCATGAACCACAGATTGTAGAATTGCATGTATAAGGCGAGAATAGGATGAGTGTATAGAACAAGGGCAGAAATGATATATAAATTGGGCAGGATACGCGTATTTCATTTTGAATATGGAAGATATAATCAAACAAAAATAAATACGCGGAGGACAGAGAATAATGAGAGTAAAACAGATTGTGAATGTAGACGGATTTTATAAAGCACTGGCAAAATGTCAGGGAAGAGTGGAATTGATCACGGACGATCGGGATGTGCTGAACTTAGCATCTACATTGACACAGTTTATAGGGCTGACAACGGTATTCAGCAATCCAAATATCGAGGCATATGAGATCGTATGTTATAACCCGGATGATTTTCAGTATATCAAGGAATTTCTTGTTCCGGCAGAAAAATAAAATGAATAGTAGAAAGACTTTTATTATGGTAAATATCACCAAAATAGAAGTCTTTTTTTGTATATATTTACGGGAGAAATTCACAATGTCATTAAACATAAGTAAAAATGTGACCTGAAAAAACAAAAGCGATTTGATAAGGTCATTTTTAAGACAAAATAAGTAATAAAAGTGAATAGCGGGAGAGAGTAGGGACTGATAAACTAAGTGCAAATAAAAGAGGCACATCAACAAGGAGGAAAATTATGAAAGTAAAAAAGGTTATGGCAATGGCTATGGCAAGCGCAATGATTCTCTCGCTGACAGCATGTGGAGGCGGAAATTCATCTGACGATGCAGCAAAAGGAGGAGAAACACAGTCAGAAGAAAAAGTGACGGTAAATGTTGTGGAGCCGAACAAAGACGCGGCAAATACGGAGAAGACAGACGAGACATTAACTGTGGGGCTTGCATCTGAACCGTCCAGTTTGTATGGAGCATCTGTTGGTAAGACAGAGAATGAGGAGCAGATCATCGGAAATGCAATGTTAGATTCTCTCGTAAAATTTAACTATTCTACAAATGAGATCGAACCAAGTCTTGCAACGGAATGGGAATGGGTTGATGACACACATCTGAAATTCAAACTTCGTGATGATGTGACAATGAGCGACGGAACACCGCTTGTCGCAGATGACGTCGTTTATACATGTAATAAGATCTGGATCGAAAAGAATACAACAAATGATACCGGTAAATATCTTGTGGGAGCAACCGCTGAGGACGAGCATACGGTTGTGATCGAGTTCAACACGGTAGCGCCGGACTTCCTGAAGATGATGAGCTGGACAAACTTCGGAATCGTGTCGGAAGATGAAGTGAATGCAGCCGGAGGTCTTGAACAGATTTCAACAAATCCGTTAGCCGGAAGCGGTCCATACAAATTCAAAGAGTGGAAAAACGGACAGTCCGTTACATTGGAAAGAAATGAAAACTACTGGGATAAAGATTATGCCGGATATTACAAAGAAATCGTATTTACATTCACAAGTGATGCGGCGGCAAGAGAGATGGCAGTAGAATCAGGGGATGCTGATATTGCGTATGATATACCGGTAAGTCAGGCTTCTACATATGCAGAAAATGATTCTGTAAATACAACAATCTATGAGTTTGGTCAGACAACACATCTGTGGTACAACCAGGGCGAAAATGCCGGTGTAACAAAGGATGAAAAAGTTCGTGAAGCAATTGACAAAGCGTTAGACTTTGATGCGATCGCACAGGTCGGAACAGCAGGATTTGCGGATGCTTCTCTTTCTTACTGGGATCCAAGCTGCGACTACTATACAGAAAACTATACAGTAGAAGAGAGAGCTGTTGATGTAGAGGGCGCGAAAGCGCTTCTTGAGGAAGCGGGATATGCAGACGGACTGGAAGTGACAGCATTAGGACTTCAGGATATCACTCCGGTATTGACAGTTATGCAGGCAAACCTTGCGGAAGCAGGAATCACATTAAAGATCGATACACCGGATACGGCACAGTTTGTAGAGGGCGCATTTGGCGGAAACTACGATCTGATCTGTGTTGGAGATACACCAGCGATCAGAACACCTGCAAGTGTTATGCCGTTCCTTCAGAAGTTAAATGTTGAGGGACCGGGCATGGTCATCGGCGGAGCAAAATGGACGAATGATGAATTTGATTCTACGATCACAGAATTGATCAGCGAAGCTGACACAGAGAAAGCGGCAGAGCTTGCTACGACATTGGATGAAATGGTGAAAGACCAGACTGTTTGCTCGAATCTTTATCCAGAGATGAAATCAAGCGTATATGCAAAAGATCTGAAAGGATTTAATACGATCGAAAGAGGTTTCGTTGATGTAACTGGATTCTATGAATAAGTGAGAAACGGCCAGATTCTTAAGTTGCCCGGTGATGAAAATCTCCGGGCAATATTTGAAATAAGAGGAGAATGATATATGTTAAAGTATATAGTAAAAAGAATCTTATATCTGATTCCGATCTTGTTTGGTGTATCAATCATTATTTTTGGATTAAAAACATTTACGCCAGGAGATCCGGCAAGACAGATATTGGGAAACAGTGCGTCGGAAGCACAGGTTCAGGAAAAGAGAGAAGAACTTGGGTTAAATGATCCGGTTCCCGTACAGTATTTTAATTATGTGAAAGGAATTGTAACCGAGGGAGATTTCGGAGTTTCTTACAGAACCGGCAAACCGGTATTGGAAGAGATCGCACCGAGACTTTTGACCTCTGCGAAGATCACACTGGGAGCAGTCCTGATCGGAGCGGTGATCGGCGTCCTGCTCGGTATCATATCGGCGTTGAAAAAATATACATGGGTGGATTCGGGAGTTCTGGTCATATCCATGTTCTTCCAATCGGTTCCCGAATTTGTCGTAGCGCTTGTACTGATCATGATCTTTGCGGTAAATCTGCATATCTTACCGGCAAACGGTATTGAGTCATGGACCGGATATATTATGCCGATGCTGTGTATAGGATTGTCTTCGGTAGCGAGTTACACCCGTATCACAAGATCTTCGATGCTGGAAGTTTTGGGGGAAGATTATATCAGGACGGCACGGGCAAAAGGACAGTCAGAAAAGAACATTACATATCACCACGCACTTCGGAATGCAATGATCCCGGTTGCACAGTCTGTTGGAACCAGTCTTGGAAATACGATCGGCGGAGGAATGGTACTGGAGACCGTATTCGGTGTTCCGGGCGTCGGAAAATATATCGTAGATTCCATTGCACAGCGTAACTATCCATCCGTTCTCGGCGGCGCATTGATCATTGCGATCGTATTGACACTTATCAATCTTTTAGTAGATGTCAGCTTTGTTTTGATCGATCCGCGTTTGAAGACGACGATCATATCCGGCGGAAAAACGAAGAAAAAAAAGATGAAAAAGATAAATGCAGCAGCGTAGGAGGAATGAGAGATGTCGAAAATGAGAACTCCTGCAATGGAGAAAATAGAAAAGAAAAATGCGAAAAGAAAGAAACCGGTGAAATCGACGCCGATGCGTGAATCATGGAAACGGTTCAAACGTAATCCGACCGCATTGATCGGCTTGGGCGTAGTCTGTATTTTGATCCTCGTTGCGATTTTTGCACCGCTGATCGCTCCATATGATTATAAGGTGCAGGATTACAGCGCGATGATGCAGGCGCCGAGCAGCGCGCACCTCTTTGGAACCGATCAGTTCGGACGTGATATTTTCAGCCGTGTTATTTATGGTACGAGATATTCGCTGATCATTGCCTTGTTCTGTACGATCGCCGCACTGTTCAGCGGCGGACTTCTCGGAATCATCGCAGGATATTTCGGTGGAACGGTTGATACGATCATCATGCGTGTCATGGATATTTTCCAGTCGATTCCGATGATCATGATGGCAATGTGTATCGTTGCGGTACTTGGAAACGGTATTCCGCAGCTTGTCGCGGCGATCATGTTTGCATCCATGCCGACGATGGCAAGAAATAACCGGGCCGCGATACTTCGGGTCCGCGGAAGTGATTACATTGAGTCATCCGAAGCGATCGGCGTGAGCCAGATCCAGATGATCTTGAAACATATGATTCCGAATGCGGCGGGAATTATGATCATTTATTTTGTCGGATTTTTAGCGGTATCGATTATGATGATGTCCTCTATGAGTTACATCGGCGTAGGTCTTACAGCGCCGACTCCGGAATGGGGACTGATCCTGAACGACGGAAAAGCATACCTGACATCCGCACCATATATGATGCTGTTCCCGGCATTGATGATCATGATCACCTGTTTTGCATTCAACCTGATGGGCGACGGCTTGCGTGATGCATTCGATCCGAAAATGAAATAAGGAGCGGGATAAAGTATGAGTGAAAATATGTTAAATGTAGAAAATCTTGTCATCCATTACGAGACGGATGAAGAAGTGGTGGAAGCGGTGAATAATATCAGCTTCCGGCTGAAAAAAGGAGAGGTTCTCGGACTGGTGGGAGAGACCGGCGCAGGAAAGACAACGACTGCGCTGGGGATCATGGGATTGCTGCCGCCTAAGGTGGGACATGTGATCCAGGGAAAGATTGAACTGGACGGCGAAAATTTATTTGATAAGTCAGAGCGCGAGATGCGCAACATCCGCGGCAAAAAGATTTCGATGATCTTTCAGGATCCGATGACGGCGCTGAATCCGGTAAAAACAGTAGGAGAACAGATTGCGGAAGTAGTTCTTCTACATAGCCGCTGTTCAAAAGTGGAGGCATTGAAGCGTGCGCAGGACATGCTTGCCATGGTAGGAATTGTCCCGGAACGTTATAAAGACTATCCGCATCAGTTTTCAGGAGGGATGAAACAACGTATCGTGATCGCGATCGCGTTGGCCTGCGAACCGGAACTTCTGATCGCGGATGAGCCGACAACAGCGCTTGACGTTACGATCCAGGCGCAGATTTTGGATATGATGAGATCGCTGCAAAAGAAACAAGGTACATCCATGATCCTGATCACGCATGACCTCGGCGTTGTAGCGGAAATGTGCGATCACTGTGCGGTGATGTATGCGGGCGAACTGGTGGAATACGGAACAGTTGAAGAAATTTTTGACAATCCGAAACATCCATATACAAAAGCATTGTACCAGTCTATTCCGTCATTGGATAAAGATGTGGACAGACTTCATGTTGTTCCGGGGATGGTAACAGACCCATCAAATCTGCCGGAATACTGCAGTTTTGCAGATCGCTGCGAAGCAAAATGCGACCTGTGTGAGAAAGCGGATCCCAAAATGATCCGATTGAATGAAGAGCATTGTGTGAAATGTCTGCAGTACACAAAAGAATGGGAGGGAAAAATAAATGAGTAACTTGCTTGAAATCAAAAATCTGAAGAAATATTTTTCCACTCCCCGCGGAGAATTACACGCGGTCGATAATGTTAATCTGAATATTGAAAAAGGAAAAACGATCGGGGTTGTAGGTGAATCCGGTTGTGGAAAATCTACGCTTGGAAAAACATTGATGAGACTGCATACGCCGACGTCCGGCGAAGTGTTATACAATGGAGAAGATATTGCGGGTATGCCGATGAAAGAGTTCAAACAAAAATATCGGACCAATATCCAGATGATCTTTCAAGACCCGTATGCATCGTTGGATCCGCGTATGAATGTATTGCAGCTGATCGAAGAACCGATCAAAGTCAATCATAAAGATATGTCGAAAGCGGATGTGACGGCGAGAGCAAAAGAGATGATGGAACTGGTAGGACTGGCGAAACGTCTGGAGGGCTCTTATCCGCATGAGCTGGACGGAGGACGGCGCCAGCGTATCGGAATTGCAAGAGCATTGTCATTGAATCCGGACTTCATCGTATGTGATGAGCCGGTTTCCGCGCTGGATGTGTCGATTCAGGCTCAGATTTTGAACCTGCTTCAGGATCTGCAGGAGGAGCGGGGACTGACTTATATGTTCATCACGCACGATATGTCTGTTGTAAAGCATATTTCCGATGATATTGCGGTGATGTATCTTGGACAGTTGATCGAAAAATGTCCTGCCAACGAAATCTTTAAAAATACGATCCATCCATATTCGCAGGCGCTGCTTTCGGCGATCCCGATTCCGAACGTGCATGTGAAAAAAGAGCGGATGATCTTGAAAGGCGAGCTGACATCTCCGATCGATCCGAAACCGTGCTGCCGTTTTGCGGCACGTTGCCCATATGCAAGCGAGGGATGTATGGAGAAAGAACCGGAACTGCGCGAAGTAAAACCAAATCATTTTGTTGCATGTCATTATGCGGAAAAATTTATGAAATAGAGAGAATAAAAATATGAAGAAAGTGATACGAACTCCGGATTTTCCGATCGTAAGGACAAAGCAGGGAAAACTTCATGGATATCAGGAAGATGATGTATTTCACTTTTACGGGATCCGATACGGAAGAGCAGAACGATTTCAGTTACCCGAGCCGGAACCGAAATGGGACGGGATCCGGGATGCCAAATCCTATGGTTATATCTGTCCGTTGATGCCGGAGGAAGAACAGCAGGAAGACAGTCCGATGTCTGCGCCGGGAAATTCTTTCGAGATGCAGCATGTATACTGGCCGATGAAAGAACAATGTCTGTATTTAAATGTCTGGACAAAACATTTAGAAAAGTCTGCAAAAAAACCAGTCATGGTATGGCTGCATGGCGGCGGATTCTCGTGTGGTTCTTCAATCGAAATTCCGGCATATAACGGTCATAATCTATGCGATTATGGAGATGTGGTGATCGTAAATCTGAATCACAGGCTGAATTGTCTCGGTTTTCTGGATCTGAGTTCTTTTGGAGAAAACTATAAATATTCCGGATGCGCAGGCATGGCGGATATTGTACTTGCACTTCAGTGGGTAAAAGAGAATATTGAAGTATTTGGCGGAGATTCGGACAATGTGACTGTGGCCGGGCAGTCCGGGGGCGGCGGAAAGGCAGCGATCTTAATGCAGATGCCTCTGGCAGACGGGCTTTACCATAAAGTGATCTCACAAAGCGGAGCATTACGGGATCGTTCGGGTACAAATATTACAGATGAAAAAAGACATTGGCAGAGTTTAGGAGAAAAAACAGCGGAAATACTTGGCTTAACGAAAGAGAATATTGAGACGATCGACGGCATTCCTTATGAAGAACTGGCAAAAGCGGCGGTGCAGGCAGGAAAGGAGCTGGGACTTCCGGGAGGGATGCTGCTCTTTGAACCATCGCCGACAGAGGGATTCTATGAGGGGCTTGCCAGTATCGTGGGATTCCGGGAAGAAACAAAACATATACCGGTTATGGCGGGGACAGTGCTCGGAGAATTTGCATTTATGCATTATCTTGGCGATAAGACACGCTATACGGAAGTGGATAAATATAATATTCTGGAGCAGAACTATGGAAAAAATACAATGAGTATCATCAAACAGTTCCGCAAGTTGTATCCGGGAATGGATATTTTGTATGCATTGAGTGTCGATACATTGTTTCGCCCGCAGACAACCGCATTTCTGGATCGACGATCCGAGTTTACAAAAGCAAAATGCTACAGTTATATGATGAACGTTATTATTCCATATCTGGGTGGGCTTGCTCCGTGGCATTGTGCGGATATACCGTATGTATTCCGTAATGTAGAGATGGAACCGGCTCATTGTACCGGATATCAATATGCGGAAAAACTGCAGGATCAGATCAGCAAGGCCTGGATCGCCTTTATGAAAAAAGGGAATCCGTCAACAAGATCTTTGAAATGGAGCCCTTACACGAAAGAGCATCCGGACAGGATGATATTTGCGGAAGAATGTGGTATGGAAGAGCGAGATGATTCTCGATTGTTGAAGTTGATAAGTGAAAGTTGTAAAAAGAAATATTAGCGTTTTGGTTTTTGAACGTCGGCGCTGAATTTAAGTGAAGTATATTTTAAACGGGGAAACTGCCGTCTCGCAGTCTCCCCGTTTCTTTTTAAGTCCCTATGCTATGTTTTTGTGATTACCGTTTGATGTCGTAATTCATGTTCATCAGATTGCGGATCGTGTCCGCGTCGTCCGTGATGTTGCCGTCGCCCCGGATCGTGTGCTTGATGACGCTACTTGCCACGGCGAAGTTGACCATATCCATCGGCGGATATTCATGCATCATCGCGTAGATCAGACCGCTTGCGAAAGCGTCTCCGCCGCCTACCCGGTCAAGGATCGTGAACGTAAATAACTTGCTTTCAAACGTATGTCCGTCATACCACATGAATGCTTTCAGGCTGTTTTCACTTCCGCTGTGCGCATAACGCACATGTCTGGCGATGCACTTGATGTTCGGAAAACGCTCTACAAACCGGCGGAAGATCTCGTCCTGCTGTTCGTAGCTTGGCTGGAGCGGTACGCCGTCCTTGATGTCTCCTTTTGCGTGGTCATTTTCGTCATTCCAGAGGTGATACGGTTCGATGCCGAAGAGCACGTCCACATAAGGAAGACAGGCGGTACAGAAATCGCGCGCCTCGTCCCAGCTCCACAAGGTACTGCGGAAGTTGCCGTCAAAGCTGACGGTAAGTCCCAGCTCTTTTGCGGTTTTGAGGCAGTCCATGACAAATGCGGCACAGCTTTTTGCAAGCGCCGGAGTGATGCCGCTCAAATGAAGCCATGTGTAGTCTTTCAGCAGGTTTTTGATGTCGAATCCATTGAAATCATATTCGCTGAAAGCGCTGTGCTTCCGGTCGTAAGTGACTTTGCTGGCGCGGATCCCGTATCCGGTTTCCAGATAGTACGTTCCGAGCCGGTGCGTCGGCGTCTCTTCCGGTGTGCTCAAGATGATCGGCGTGCAGTGGACGTCGTTGCTGCGGAGCATCCGGACCGCGCTTTTTCCGAGACTGTTGTTCGGCACAACCGTAAAAAAAGTGCTGTCCACGCCGAGGTTGGCGAGCGCCAGAGCGATGTTGGCTTCGCTTCCGCCGTAACTTGCTTCAAAATTGGTCGTCACGCGGATCTTCTCGTAGTTCGGCGGAGTCAGACGAAGCAGGATCTCGCCGATCGTGATAAACTTTTCGTCGCTGGCAGGTACCAGCAGAGGATTGATATGTTGCATAGGTCCCTCCTAAACATAAATAGATTGACAGCCCCGGAAACATACCGGACTGTCAATCTTATTTTAGTCGATTTGATTTTGAATTACAATGCAATGATAGAAGTCTTTTCAATCTTTTAAATTTTAATGGATGTTCAGTTCTTCTTTCACTTTTCTGACCGTCAGGCGATACACCGTGTAGATCACGAGCGATACGATCAGCAGAGAGCCGGCGCAGGCGAACAGCCCGATGATCTCGCTGTATGTGAGCGCTCCGTCGTTTCCGAACATGATCAGGGAATAGAGCAAAAACATCAGAGAGATGCCGATGATCGACGGAGTCCGGAATACCTTTTTGCATTGGCTTTTTACTTCGCGGGTCAGAAATGCCGAGGAAGCGCCAAGCTTTTTCAGATCGTCAAACAGGTAGCGGTTGTTTAACGCGATCGTCTGGCAGCGGGTGTAACCGATGACCATCGCCGCGAGGATACAGATGATCGCGATGAAAAGGAACATCATCAGATAAACGGCGTAAGTCCTCATATAGTCGTTCTGATCCAGAATGCGGATCTTCGGCATGTATGTCCAGTACATCCGGAAATCGGAGGAATCCGGATCGTCAAAAGAAACCTGCGCCATCTCATCGGTGTCGCCCCAGTAGGTTTCGCCTCGCTGTTCACAGGCATATTTTTCTACCGGATCGTAGTAGATCGGCAGTTCGCAGTCCTCTGTGAACGACCCCATAAATGCAAGGAATAATTCATAGGCGAAATCATAGGAATCTTCTCCGTTGATGTTGAATGCGAACATATTTCCGCGGTACTCGTCGGAAATCCCCTCTTTTATTGCCGCATAGTCGGCGTCATCCAGCACATAATATCCTCGCTGGTCAACGAGCAGACCGTAGTGGATAAAACCGTCGAACTTCGTATCACAGGTTGACATTGTGGAAAGATTGGTCAACAGTTCACTTTCCAGCTTCATAAAATAAGTTCCGGTCTCTTCGTCGTTGGAGATTCCTTTGTAAGTTCCCGGTTTTACATCCACATCCATACCGGTCAGTTCGGAGAAACTGCTCTCGGACAGGAACTTTCCGCCTTGCAGAAGCGGCGTATATTCGTAGTGGTAAGATCTTCCGTCCTCAAACATTTCCTGACCGTCCATCGCAAGATAAAGATATTCGCCGCTGCTCCAGTCTTTGAGATCCAGATCGTATTGCCCGGCAAGTTCTTCGACCGCTGTCTGCGTCGGTACGTTCTGATCGGCGCGGTATTGGAACAAATAGTCGAACGGGCGGTTTTTTGTATCAAGAAGCTGACTGGATCCCATCATCGGCAGGAAAAACAGTCCGAAACAGCCGCCGGCGATCAAGACGGTGCTGACCAGAAGATTGTTGACGGTCTGGCGTCCCTGAAATTTCATCATGCTTCGGGAGATCAGCGTTTTGTAAGGGGTCTTTTTATTTTGTACCCAACCGTGTACAACGGTGTGCAGGATGATCATGTAAAGTCCGACAAAGACCGGTGCATAGAGAACGTTGATCCATATCGGCGGGAACGCGCTGAACAAATGCTGATAAACGGCAGAAGCATTGTATCCTGCAACGGCGCCGATCAGGAGGACGATGATACCGACGGGACCGCACCATCTGCCCAGTTCGCGGACCGGTTCGTTCTTATGTTCTTCCCGGATCGTATCCATGATGTTTGTCCGTTTCAGATAACGGAATGCCGTGATACAGGAGAAGAGTACAACGATCAGGAAAAACGGGATCGAGACGAACAGGCAGCGGAAATCGAGGACGAGATCCATCTGCGCGCTGTCCACGATCAGCATACGGAACAGGCTCCATAAGATCCAGACAAACGGGAAGCCCGTCAGGAGTCCGGCAAGTGCGGAGACCGTGCTTAGCGTAAAGACTTCACGGAACAAGCCCGGAGCCAGCCTGCGTCGGGAAGCGCCGAGCGCCATCAGCGTTCCGATCTGGCGGGATTTCTTGCGGAAGAACAGGCTTGCCGCATAGACGGTAAAAACGGTGCATCCGAATAAGGCGAGTACGAAGATCGCGATCATCTGTTTCCGGCTGTCGCCGCCCTCCGGGAGCACGGTCAGGACCGTCGGCGAAAAGATCATGGCAGAATATGCCGAGATCAGCATCAGGGAAATGAAATTGCAGAACAGGTAAAGCGCTGCCTGCTTCCGGTCTGCCCTCTGTAATTTTTGTTCTAATTTCTGCATTGTCATCATGATTCGTCACCACTCATTTCTTTGATCGTTTCCAGGAGCTGATCGTGAAATTCGCTCCGTTTTCCATGTTTTACAAGTTGACGGAAAATCTGTCCGTCTTTTAATAAGATCACCCGGTCGCAGAACGAAGCGGAAAAGCTGTCGTGTGTGACCATGAAGATCGTCGCGTCCATCTGTGATTTTGCATTTTCAAATGCTTCGATCACGGTGCGGCTTGATTTGCTGTCCAGGTTTCCGGTCGGTTCGTCGGCAAGGATCATCAGCGGCTGGTTGATTAGGCTTCGCGCGACTGCGGTTCTCTGCCGCTCGCCGCCGGAGACGTCCGCCGGATATTTGTTCCGGATGTGGTCGATGCCGAAAAGCTCCAGCAGACGGTCGGCAAGCTGTTCGCCCTCTTTTCCGACCGTGCCGTGGATGATGCGCGGGACGAGAATATTCTCCCGGATCGTCAGTCCGTCGAGCAGCATGAAATCCTGAAAGACAAAACCGAGTTTTTCATTGCGGATCTTGGAAAGCTCATCGTCGTTCAAGTTGGCAAGTGTCTGTCCGCCGAGTTTGATATTTCCTTTTTCAAATGGAATGTAGCAGGAAATACAATTTAAAAGTGTGCTCTTTCCGGACCCGGACGGTCCCATCACAGCGACAAATTCGCCTTTTGCTACCTGAAAGCTGACGCCTTTTAATACCGGATATGTCTTGCTGCCGGTCTGATAAGATTTGTGCAGATTATTTACATATAACATTACATTCACCTCGTTTGGATTCTTTTTTCTTGTTGAGGTGATCATAACAAAAAAACGGAAGAAAAAAATCCGGGCTGTAAAGTTTGGCGGCGCTGTTGTAACGTTTGACATGGTTCTGCGGACGTTGTAAAATTTAGCACATATAATGTAATATTTGGGAGGAAGACGGGATGCTTAGGATAGCGATGTGTGATGACGAGACAGAGGCGAGAGAAGCGCTCTATTTACTTTTGGATCAGGAACTTCACGAGGAGAGTGAACAGATCGTGTACGAATTTTCGACGGGAACGGCTGCGGCGAACTGGCTTCAAAAGCATCCCGGCGAGATCGACCTTCTGTTTCTGGATGTGGAAATGGACGGAATGAACGGGATGGAGACCGCGAAAAAGATCCGTACGTTTGATCAAAACCTGCTGATCGTATTTGTGACCGGATTTGCGGATTATGTATTCGACGGGTACAGCGTCGGCGCGATGGATTATCTGATGAAGCCGGTGTGCAAGGAAAAACTGCAGGCGCTCCTTACGCGGGTGCGGGAGAAGCTCGGGCAGGAGGAAGCGGAAGAATTTATCGTGAAAAATACCGATGGAACGTACCGTTTTCTAAAGAAAGAGATCCGGTGGTTTTACAGCGACAAAAGGAAAGTGATGCTTGTGACAGACCGGGGCGAGTATGGATTTTACGCCAAATTAGACGAAGTGGAAAAGCAGCTTAAGGACGGAGGAGAAGCGGGGCAGTTTGTGCGGATCCATCAGCGGTATCTGGTGAATACAAAATGGGTAGATCAGATCGGAAGCGCTTCGGTACAGATCGGCGGGGAAGAACTGCCGATCAGCCGCGCTTATAAAGAAGCGGCAGTCAAAAAGCTGGCGGAAGCGATGCTTGGCGGAATGCGCTGATACCGCGAAACGATAACCGATCGGGGGAAGGAATGGAAAAGACTTGGAGGGAACGGGATGGATTTTATACAATTTTGGGTACGCTTGTTCTGGATGATACTGGCGATGTTTTTGAATTTAAAAGCACTGGAACGGTATGTGACGTTCCGGAAAGCATGGTGGGCAAAACCGCTTGCGTTTCTGGCATACTGGGGCGTTGCGGGCACGATCATTTTTGTGGGAGACTGGGGAAATCTGCCCTATTCCATTGCGGCTTTTTTTATCGGGATGCTTCTGGCAGGCGGTGACGGCGTTTTAAAAACCGTGACGGTCTGCGTGATGTTTTCCAGTCTGACGTTTGCGTACAATGCCTGGATCGACAGTTTTTTCGGAGCGGTGCTTGAGGAATTGCCGTTTGATTTCTATGCACCGAGCCGGCTGTTTTTCGCAGCGGTATTGTTTCTTGTCACAAAATATTTCGCACCGGAAAAAGACTACGAGCTTTCCCCGGCGCTGTGGAAATTACTGTTGGAAGTGTCGCTGATCCCGCTAGGGATCGTTGTCGTGGTTGTGCTGGGATCGCCGGTCGATACGAATCGGATCCCGAATCCGACGATGTATGTGATCCTGCTTTTCCTTGCGATGGCAGCATTTTTAGGACTGCTTGGAATGGTGTCTGCGCTGGCACGTCAGCGGAAACTGGAACAGCAGAGTATGTTTGCGGAGATGAATCAGGCATACTACGAGGCGATGGAACAACAGCATTTCGAGATCCGGAGACTCCGGCACGACATGGCGAATCATCTGCAGGCGCTTGCGGGACTTTCGGACGGACAGCGGGATGCCTATATCCGGGAAATGCTCGAGGGCAATGCGATGGCGCATACATTGAATTACTGCGGAGACGCGACGGTCAATGCGGTTTTGACATCCAAAGAAGCGATGATGCGTCAAAAAGGGATATGCCCGGACTGGAAACTGGATATACCGGACACATTGCCGTATCAGAAAGCGGATGTCTGCGCATTATTTGCAAATGCTCTGGACAACGCGGCAGAGGCATGCGAAGCATACCGAAAAAATGTGAAATATCCGGACGGGAAATGTGCGGATGGAGAATGTGCGGACGGAAAACTGACGGTGACGCTGGATGCCAGATTCCGAAAAGGAATGCTTGTAGTTTCGGTAAAAAATCCGATGGAAGAAACGGAAAGTTCTAAGGGGATCTTTCAGCCGGGGATGCTTCCGAAGACGACGAAGCAGGATAAGAAAAATCACGGTCTGGGACTTCGCAGTATCCGCGAGATCGTGGAGAGGTATCATGGGACGATGGAGATCCGGACGGGGGAGAGACAGTTCGAGTTGTTTTTCTATCTGATGGGCGAAAGCGTTTCCTAAAAAAAATACCAATTATCAAAGAAATTGTTCTAACGAATTTATCGGATTTTCCGTTAAGATGAAAGAGAAATCGGGTATACTGGACAGTAGGGAAGAAGATGCCCGCAGGAAAGAAAAAGGAGGGAGTAGAACGTGGAAAATCTGGAACAGTTTACAAGAAAAAAAGATTTTCTGATCTGTGTGGATTCCGATGGGTGTGCGATGGACACGATGGATATCAAGCATTTCCGATGCTTTGGTCCGTGTCTGGTGGAAGAGTGGAATCTGAAAGATTGGGAGACACCGATCCTCGCCAGATGGAACGAGATGAATCTGTATACGATGACCCGCGGGATCAACCGTTTTAAGGGACTTGTGAAGATGCTCAGAGAGGTACATGAGACGTATACGGAGATCGAGGAGATCGAGATCCTGGAAGACTGGGTGGAAAAAAGTGACGAGCTTTCCAACGCAGCACTGCAGCGTGCGATCGGGAAAAGCGGAAGTACGATCCTGAAAAAAGCGCTTTCCTGGTCGGAGAGTGTGAATGCGAAGATCAACGAGCTTTCTTTTGAAGATAAAAAACCGTTTGAGGGAGTAAAAGAGGGGCTGGCATTTGCACATGAGTATGCGGATGTGGCGATCGTGTCCTCCGCGAATCTGCAGGCGGTTCTGGAAGAATGGGAAAGGTACGGTCTGCTGGATCATGTGGATATCGTGCTGGCGCAGGACACCGGAAGTAAGGCGTTCTGCATTCAGGAACTGGCGAAAAAAGGGTATGAGAAAGTAAAGATCCTGATGACCGGAGACGCGCTGGGAGATTACGAGGCAGCGAAGAAAAACGACGTATTTTACTTCCCGATCTGTGTGCGCCATGAAAAAGATTCCTGGGAAGAGTTTAAAGAGACCGCGGTCGGCAGACTTTTGGACGGCACATACGGCGGCGCTTATCAAGAGAAAAAGATCGAAGAATTTAAAGCGAACTTAGAGAAAAAATAGAAAAGGGGTAATCAAGATATGGTAGATTTGAAAGCAAATCCGTATTATCTGTCGGATGAGGACTGCAAATGGGTGGAGGAAACGATCGCATCCATGACGCCGGAAGAGAAAGTCGGACAGCTTTTCTTCCAGCTGACTTCTTCACAGGAAGAAGAGTATCTGAAAGAATTGATGGAGAAATATCATCTGGGAGGATGCCGTTACAATCCGATGCCGGGAAAGAAAGTGCAGGAGCAGAACCGTATTTTGCAGAAATATGCGAAAGTTCCGGTATTTATCGCATGTAATACCGAAGCAGGCGGAGACGGAGCCTGCGCGGACGGAACGCCGATCGGAGCGGGCGTGAAGATCGCGGCGACGGACAACGAGGATTATGCGTATGCGCTCGGAAAAATGTCCAACGCAGAGGCGGCAGCGATCGGCTGTAACATGGCGTTTGCGCCGGTCTGTGATATCGCATATAACTGGCAGAATACCGAGATCATCACGAGAGCGTTCGGAAATGATCCAAAGCGTGTTGCGAAGATGAGCGCGGCTTATTTGAACGGCGCTCATGAGAACGAGGGATTTGCCTGTGCGGCAAAACATTTCCCGGGGAACGGACAGGATTTCCGAGACGCGCATCTTTCCAACAATGTGAACTATTTTGATGTGGACGAGTGGGACGCGACTTACGGAATGGTATATAAGACGTTGATCGACAACGGTCTGGACGCGATCATGGGCGGACATATCATGATGCCGAAGTATGCGAAAGCGATCAACCCGGAGCTGAAAGACGAGGATATGATGCCGGCGACACTTTCCCCGGAGATCATGACGACGCTGCTTCGCGACCGTCTCGGATTTAACGGAATGGTCGTGACGGACGCTTCTCATATGGTAGGGATGACGGACCGGATGAAACGTGCGGAAATGCTACCGCTTTCGATCAATGCCGGATGTGATATGTTCCTGTTCTTCAACGATCCGGACGAAGATTTCGAGACGATGCTGAACGCATACAAAGACGGCGTGATCAGCGAGGAGAGAATGACAGAGGCGCTGACAAGAATCCTCGGACTGAAAGCGCACATGGGACTGAACAAGAAAGCAAAAGAAGAGATCGTTCCTGCGCCGGAGAATGTGGATGAGGTACTCGGAAGCGAAGAATTTAAAGAGATGCACAAGGAGATCTGCCGGGATTCCCTGACACTTGTAAAATACAAAGACAAAGACGTGCTTCCGGTCGTTCCCGAGCGTTATAAGAGAATCATGATCGTCCATGTAAAAGCCGCAGAGAGCGGAATGGGCGCTCTGATGAAAATGATGGGAATGGGCGGCGGAAAAAATCCGGCAGAAAGACTGAAAGAGACGCTCTGTGAAAAAGGATTTGACGCATTTGTCTATGAGAGTCCGCTGGATCAGATGAAGAAACAGATCGAGGCAGGAGAGAAGCCAAGCATCAATCTGTATTTTGCAGGAAAAAATGCGATCGCAGATTTCGTGAAAGACATGGATCTTGTGATCACACTGTGTGATGTTCCGAGCGGAAGACCGAGCTTCGGACTTTCCAAGGGCGGCGGAGAGATCCCGTGGTATGTATTTGAAGTGCCGGTTGTCGTCGTAGGATGCGGACAGCCGACGATGCTTGCGGATATTCCGCAGGCACGGACGTATATCAACACATATGATTCAAAAGACACGACATTTGACGCGCTCGTAGACGCATTGATGCGCGGAGAAGACGCATTTAAAGGAAACGACCCGATCGACAGCTTCTGCGGTTTGTTTGACGCGCGTCTGTAAACTGTATTTGAGAAAATGTGCTTGAAAGAGTTGAAAGATGTGCGTGCGCCAAAAGAAGAAAAAGCAGGGGCGCGCACATTTTAAAAAGATAAAAAGCATGGGAAAGGCATGCGGAAAGAGAAAAGGAGATAAGAACATGGGTGAATTTGTAAAACTGGATCCGGACGGATTAAAAGCGCTTCGCGAGATCAATCCGATGATGATGTCCTACAATGTGGAGTTTGCGGAAGTAACAGGAGGAACATTCTGGAAAGCTTACACACCGGAACAGGTAGCAGGAACGGAAGAATTTTATGTGGAGCCGACAACAGAGGGGATTGCGGCAATGTATAAAGATCTGATGCAGATCTACGCTCCGATCGATCTGTACAATGAAAAACTGCGCAGTCTGGCAAAAGAACTGGGACCGGTATGGGTTCGTGTTTCCGGAACATGGGCGACAAAGACTTATTATGATTTTGACGGAAAAATGAACGGACAGGTTCCGGAGGGATATCTGAACGTGCTGACAAAAGAGCAGTGGATCGGTGTGCTTGATTTTGTAAAAGAGATCGGCGCGAAATTGATCGTATCTGTTGCAAACTGTCCGGGGCTTCATACGGCAGAAGAGCCGTGGAACCCATCTGAGGCAGAGAAACTCTTCTCACTGAGTAAAGAATACGGCGTGCCGATCGATGCGGCGGAGTTTGCAAACGAGCCGAATATGATGGAAGAAACCGGATTCCCGAAAGGATATACGCCGGCACATTATCGCAGAGATCAGGATTTGTTCTTTAAGTGGCTTCGTGAAAATTATCCGGAATGTTTGTGCGTAGGACCAAGTACAACAGGTGGAGACAATATCAAATTTGGAAAAGGTGATTCGGAAGATGCTGGAGTAGGCGGAATCGAGCAGCTTGCGGCAGAAACCTGTAACTGTTCAGATCTTTTGGACGGAACAACAGAGCCATTGGATGTATTCAGCTACCATTACTATAATGGAGTATCCGAGCGTCTTGCATCCGTAATGCCGAATGCACACTGGTCCGCAGAAGAAGCAAACTCCGAAGCTTATCTGGAAACAGCGCTGAATTTCGCTCATACATATGTACCGCTTCGAGATAAATATGTTCCGGGCGGAGAAATGTGGGTGACAGAATCCGGAGATGCAGGCGGCGGCGGAGACACCTGGGCGTCTACTTACCTTGATGTATTCCGCACGCTAAATGAGCTGGGTGGATTTGCTACGGTTACAAACGGTGTGATCTTCCACAATACATTGGCTTCTTCCGACTATGGATTTTTAGCAAGAGAAGTTTTCGATCCGCGCCCGAACTATTTCGCAGTACTTCTGTGGAACCGTCTGATGGGAACGACTGTTTTTGATACAAAAGAAGAAATCAGAGAAGGCGCACATGTCTTCGCACATTCCCGCAAAGACGGAAAAGACGGCGTTGTATATCTTGTGATCAACAACTCATTTACAGAGACAACAACCGTGGAACTTCCGAAAAACGCAGTGCGTTATACACTGGCAGGTGAAAACGGAAATATGCGCGCAACGGTTATGACTCTGAACGGAAGACCGCTCGTACTGGGCGAGGGCAACGCACTTCCGTCACTGGAGGGAGCAGAGCAGGCAGCAGGAGAAGTGGAACTTGCTCCGGGAACCTGTACATTCTTTGTAATGTAATTTATGACAACAGTTCAGTCATAGGGCTGAACGAGAGAGAAAATCATGCTTGCATGATTTTTCGAGCAGGATGACCTATGAGTTGAGCGCCCGCTTATGAGTAAAACGGCGGCGAGAGCCGCAAGAAGCACGGAGTGCGGTTTTACGAATGGCGCGGACTGAACTGTTGACAATTTCTACGCTTATAATTTATGTATATAAGACTGTCAAAATCACGGCGGCTGTGCTATGATGAAATGACAGGGACAATAGCATATCCATTGATTTTTGCGGCGGCTCTGTAAGGAGCCGCCGTAAGTATTTTGTGGGCGGGCGGCGAGACGCCGCCCGGAACTTCTAACCGAATGCAGGAAACTGACGCCGTTTCCGAGGCACTACTGCACACTGCGTGTGCTGGATCGGCTTGCGCCTATGGTGCATCGGAACCGGCTTACAGAATCTCCTTATTGTATTGTCCCTGTGATAAGATGATTTCACGAGGAAGTGTTATTGGAAAAACTTTTGAAATATTTTTTATACCCAAAGCGAACACTTTCAATACTGGTTTAAAAGTGTTCGCTTTGGGTATAAAATGGTTTTGAAACAGCCAGGAGGCAATCGGAAAGTGCTGTTCTCAAGGCAAGTGTGGAGGTGTGCGTTTGGCAGGGCAGGATTTTTGGAAATATTGTACAACGGAAGAAATCGGGAGAACCCTGCGCACGTTTGATCTTCTCAAGGGACTGGATGTGCCGGAGGAAGCATATCTTCCGTGTCTGTATACAGTAAGTAATCAGATCGAGACGCATTATCATCCGGTGGTGATTTCGAAGAAAAGCGGCGGCAGGAGAAAATTACTCGTGCCGGATGCGCTTCTTAGGACGATCCAACGGAATCTTCTGCATCATGTGTTGGAAGAATTTCAGATTTCGGAATTCGCCTGTGCATATAAAAAAGGAACCTCGATCGTGGATAATGCACGTCCGCATGTCGGAGCAAAGTTGGTATTAAAACTGGATATTCAGGATTTTTTCGATCAGATCACATGGATTCTGGTCTATCAAAATGCATTTCCGGGAACACATTTTCCTCCGGCGATCCGGAAAATGCTGACAGAGTTCTGTTGTGTGAGAGACCGGCTTCCGCAGGGTGCGCCGACTTCCCCGACCGTGTCCAATCTGGTCATGCGCCCGTTTGATGTGCATATGGGGGAATGGTGCAGAGAACGGGAGATACGATATACAAGATACTGTGATGATCTGACTTTCTCCGGAGCGTTTGCGCCGGAAGAAGTGATCCGAAAAGTCAGAGGATTTCTGCAAGTATATGGATTTGAACTGAATCGAAAGAAGACGCGCGTGCTTGGCAGAGGGAACGCGCAGAGTGTGACCGGGATCGTTGTCAACGAAAAAGCGCAGGTGAGCCGCGCGTATCGGAGAAAACTGCGGCAGGAAGTGTATTTGTTCGACCGTTACGGAATAAAAACGGAGGAAGGACCGAAGAATGACGAAAAAGAGCGGATGCGTCTGCTTGGCAAGATGCGGTATGTGCTTTCGGTAAATCCGGAAGATGTGTGGTTTGGAAACATGTATAAAAAATGGAAAGTCGGGGCAGACTCTCGGAAGAGAACAGAGGAAATGCAAAGCATTTCCGAAGAAGGAGGAGTTGCAATGAAAGCAAGAGTGAACGAAGGCTGTATTTCCTGCGGAGCCTGTGTGGCAACCTGCCCGGAGGTGTTCCGATTTGATGAGAATGACCTCGCCGTTGCTTATGCCGATGTGACAGACGAGACGGAAGCACAGGCAAAAGAAGCCAGAGATGGCTGTCCGGTGGATGTGATCGATCTGGAAGCGTAGGGGATTTTCAAACTGGGTTTTGCCGTCCGGGAAGAGGGAAGCGATGGCAGAATCCGGTTTGATTTGAGGAGGTTTTGTGATGAGTGAGCAAAAAGGACGGGAAACTGCGAGAGACAACGATTTATTTTTTACATGCAGTTTGATCGATTATATTGCGAGGAAAACAAAGAATAAAAGAGCAGACGTTGTAAACACATTGGGGGTAGAGCGGATCAGAAAAATTTATGATCTGGCGGACGTATATCACTGTGATAGTATAGAACGTGTCAGTGATGATTTCATTTGCGAGTCTGGAATGAAAGACGGCACATTTGACAACGTGAAAATGTGTGGATATGCGATACCATCTCATTGGGATATTGGGAAAGTGTATAAACGGCTGATAAAAAGTGTATCCGAATATGAAAAGATCGATGTGATCGATGCGCTGATGAAGATTTATAATTCTTTTATCAGTGAAAAAATCGATGATTATAACAGTAGTATGTATTATGAAAATCCGTCATATTTGCTGGAATGTTATCTGGAAAACAAGGTTCTTTGATGAGGCGTTGGGGGCGGGCGCGGAAATTTATAGGTTGAAAGCAGGGAGAATATGACTTTAGAGAATAAACTTAATTTATAGAATATCGCTTGTATTTATGGCATAAGAGAGGGGTATCGGTTAATGAATCGACGACCTCTTTTCTTTTTGCTGTCATATATTAAACTAATTATAAAATTACTAAGTTTAGAATTAGTAATTTATAAATTAGTAAATTAAAATTAGAGACAGAGAGGGAGTCAAAGCATGCTATGGCAATTGTGGGAAGAATTTACTCCGGAAGAGCAGGCAGTATCTGTATCGTTCGGAAATCTACCGGACGCTTCCGTTCTTATTTGGAAAGCTAGGGAGATTGTGGGGAACCAATCCGAAAGAGAAACGAGAGGAAGCAGCACAGCAGTACGGGATTCGGATCGTGGCGTTTGAGGAAATGGTATAAAAAGGTGATTTCATTTCAATTCTTCAAAAATCTCCTCATATTCTTTTGAAAAAATACTATTTTTATTCCAAAGAAATGTGAAATCATGTTTTACCATAAAATCGGAAAGCGGAATCTGCCGCAGCACACCGGATCGGATCTCTTCTTCCACTGCGGCTTTATAAAGAAATGCAATGCCGCAGTCGTGGCGCAGGAGAGAAACGATCGTATGGATATTTTCCACTTCAATAATATGGGCAAAATCCCGGATCGACATATTTTTCAGCGCCAGTGTTTTTGCGAGGACGGCGCGGGTACCGGAGCCGGGTTCGCGCACGAGGAGCCGTTCGCTTGTCAGATCGGAAAGTGTGCGAACCGACTTTGTAAAATGATGGTTGCCGGAAGCGACGGCAATATATTCTTCGGTACGATATACCCGGGTTTCATACATTTCCTTCTGAAAATATCCCTCCACGATCGCGAAATCGATCGTTCCCTCATGGAGAGCGGAAAGCAGGGTTTGCGTATTTCCATAGCGGATATGAAAATCCGTATCCGGATGCAGCTTCACAAATTTTGAAAGTGCAGGAACGATGGCATATTCGCCGATCGTCATTGTGACGCCGAAGGTCAGAACTTTTTTGGCGGAAAGACTTTCTTTCATCCGTTCTTCGATCGTTGTCTCATCATTTCTCATAGTCTCAAGCGCTGAACGCAGGATTTCTCCTGCCGGGGTCAGCGTCAGCTTTTTATTTTCCCTCAGAAATAAAGGTGCATGATAACGGTTTTCCAAATATTTGATATGTTGGGAAACCGCCGGCTGGGTAAGGTTCAGCGCATCTGCCGCGTGTGTGAAATTCATATATTTGCAGACGGCAAGAAACGTTTCGGCACGAAAATCTAACATAGTGGTCACCTCCGGTTTGTTTTGGTTTTATCATAACAAATATTTATGATTCTATCAATTATTATAATTTTACAAAATGATAAACCTGGATTATAGTAAAGAAGAACAAGAGAAAATGAATGATAGGAAGCGTAAGCGGAAGTCAGATCAGGCAGGAGGAGAAGAATATGTATGATATCGTAATTATCGGGGCAGGTCCGGCAGGAGTCAGCGCGGCAGTTTATGCGGCGAGCAGAGGGAAAAATACACTTGTGATCGAGAAAAACAGAGTGGGCGGTTTGATCGGAAAGGTATCGACTGTGACGCATTATGCGGCGGTCATGGAAGCGGAAACCGGAGAGACATTTGCCGCACGGCTGAACCGCCAATTGGAGAATACCGGTGTGGATATCATGTATGCGGAAGTGAAAGGGGTAGAACTACAAGGGGAGATCAAACTCATTTATACCGACTGTGGGCTGGTGCAGGGGAAGAAAGTGATCCTTGCAAATGGAACGTCGCCGCGCCGTCTCGGTATTCCGGGAGAAACGGAATTGACAGGAAAAGGAATGGCGATGAATGCGGCACGGGATAAAGATGCATATCAGGGACGCCATGTTTATGTGGTGGGCGGCGCTGACGGTGCGGTGAAAGAAGCATTGTATCTGGCAAAATACGCTTCTAAAGTGACGATCATACATTTTGAAGAAAAATTAGGCTGTATTGCGGAATTTCAGGAGAAAGTCAGCCGGATGCCTAACATAGAACTTCGGCTGAGATCGAGACTCCATGCAGTTTACGGAGTGGATCAAGTGGAATCACTGGAGATTTCGGATGAAAAGACAGGCGCGATCGAAATGATCGAGGATCCAGGATGCGGCATTTTTGTTTATGCAGGAACAGTTCCAAATACAGAACTGTATCAGGCGCTGGAATTGCAGGATGGATTTATACCGGCGGACGAACATATGGAAACGAAAATCAGGGGTGTCTATGCGGCGGGAGACATCCGGGTGAAAGAAGTACGTCAGGTGGCGACCGCGGTCGCGGACGGAACAATCGCTGCAGTCCATGCGGCACAGCAGATAAAATAGCAGATAAAGCAACAGATAAAACAGTGATGAAAATCAGCAGATCGATCGGTAAAACAATCAGTAAATCGATCAGAGGATAAAAGGAGAATGAGGATGAAGTTTATCAAGGAAAATTGGAAAGGTATTTTATTATGTATCGGGCTGGCTGTGCCGGCTAGTTTGCTGGGCGGTCAGTTTCCGGTCATCGGAGGACCTGTGTTTGCGATCCTCGCGGGAATGATCCTGGCGCCGCTAGTGAAACGATATGAACCGTTTGGAGCCGGAATCAAATTTACGTCTAAAAAGATTTTGCAGTATGCGGTTGTGCTCTTGGGATTCGGGATGAATCTGGAAGTCGTGATGCAGACCGGAAAGCAGTCTCTTCCTATTATAATCTGTACGATCACAACTTCACTTGTGATCGCCTACATTTTGCATCGGGCATTGGATATTCCGGGAAACATATCCACACTGGTCGGTGTGGGATCTTCGATCTGCGGCGGTTCGGCAATTGCGGCAACCGCTCCGGTCATCGATGCGGATGAAGAAGAAGTGGCGCAGGCAATCTCAGTGATCTTTCTGTTTAATATTCTGGCGGCATTGACGTTTCCGGCGCTGGGAGCGGCGATCGGATTTTCTACGACTTCGGGAGAGGCGTTCGGGATTTTTGCGGGAACAGCGGTGAACGATACGTCGTCCGTGACCGCCGCTGCGTCGACATGGGACAGTATTTACCATCTTGGAACACAGACGTTGGACAAGGCGGTGACGGTAAAACTGACAAGAACGCTGGCGATCATCCCGATCACACTTGTATTGGCAGTTCGGAGGGCGAGAAAAGCGGAGTCGGAAAACGGCGGGAAGATATCGCTGCGTCAGGTCTTTCCGTTCTTCATCCTGTTTTTTATCGGAGCAAGCGTGATCACAACGGTGGCAGTGGCTGCAGGCGTTCCGGCAGAAGTATTTCTTCCGATGAAAGATCTGTCCAAGTTCTTTATCGTGATGGCGATGGGAGCGATCGGTCTTCAGACAGATGTAGTAAAACTGATCAAAAGCGGTGCGAAACCAATTTTGATGGGATTGTCCTGCTGGATCGGGATTACATTGGTGTCGTTGGGACTGCAGCATGTTATGAATATCTGGTAAATGATTTTTTGAGGGGATCAAGAGATTCGATGATCGTATAAAGAGGCACACGGAATTGACGTGTGTCTTTTTCTTTTTTTGACTCTTGCGTGAGACAAGGAAAGGGGGGTATAATGCAGAAAGAGACGCAAAAACAGAGGCGAAAAGAGACAGAAAAAGAGAGGAGCCGGAATGAAAAAATATAAGAGAATATTTACGATCGTGATAGATTCTTTGGGCGCAGGAGCATTGCCGGACGCGGCTGAATACGGAGATGAGGGCGCGGATACACTGGGACATATTTCCGAGAACATGGAAGAATTTCATATACCGAATCTGCAGAAGCTGGGAATCGCCAATCTTCATCCGCTGAAACAGGTGGAGCCGATGGTGAGACCGCTTGGTTATTACGCGAATCTGCGAGAGGCGAGTACCGGAAAAGATACGATGACCGGACATTGGGAGATGATGGGGCTTCATATCACAAAGCCGTTCAAGACATTTTCCGAGCACGGATTTCCGCCGGAACTGATCGAGGAATTGTCAAGGAGAACCGGACATGTGATCATCGGAAATAAGAGCGCAAGCGGGACAGAGATCTTAGACGAACTTGCGGAGGAGGAGATCGCAACGGGACATATGATCGTCTATACATCGGCGGATTCTGTGCTGCAGATCTGTGGAAATGAGGAGACGTTCGGACTTGACGAGTTATATCGATGCTGTGAGATCGCGCGGGAGATCACGCTGAAAGATGAATGGAAAGTCGGACGGGTGATCGCGCGTCCGTATGTGGGACGAAAAAAAGGTGAGTTCAAACGTACGAGCAACCGGCATGACTATGCGCTGAAACCGTATGGAAGAACTGCGTTGAATGCGCTGAAAGACGCGGGATATGATGTGATCTCCGTGGGAAAGATTTTTGATATCTTTGATGGGGAGGGCTTGACCGAGTCTAACAAATCCAAGAGTTCTGTGCATGGAATGGAGCAGACGATCGAGATCGCGGATCGGGAGTTTACCGGACTTTGTTTTACAAATCTGGTAGATTTTGACGCACTGTGGGGACATCGCCGGAATGTGGCAGGTTATGCTCATGAATTGGAGAAATTCGATGAAAAGCTAGGCATTCTGATGGAAAAACTGCGGGAAGACGATCTTCTGATCATCACAGCGGATCATGGCAATGACCCGACCCATATGGGAACCGATCACACGAGAGAGCAAGTGCCGTTTTTGCTGTATTCTCCGTCGATGAAAGAATCCGGAAAACTGGAAGACGGAGAGACGTTTGCGAGAGTTGGAGCGACGATCGCGGACAATTTTGAGGTGGAAATGCCGGAGGGGACGATCGGAACATCTGTATTGGAAAATCTGCGGTAAGGACGGCGTCCGTGTACATGGCGCTTACATTATATAAATACAAATGAGGGTAAAAATAGGAGAAGAGGGGCATGAAGTTTCATCCAAATGCATCTATATTGTTTATTTTGGCGGGGGCGATCATCGTGTTTGTGATCGCACAGTCATTGTTTTTCCTGATCCGCGCGTACCGGCGCGGAAAAGAGCTGGGGATCGATACGGCGCAGATGCGCCGCACAATGGTCTCCACGGCGATCTTTACGATCGCGCCGGCGGTTTCGATCCTGTTGGGCGTGATCACATTATCGAAGTTTCTTGGGCTGCCGCTTCCGTGGCTGCGTCTGAGCGTCATCGGCGCGATCACCTATGAGCTTCCGGCGGCGACGTCCACGGCGAATGCGCTTGGGATCTCCCTTTCGGAGACAATTACCGATCCGCAGGTGTACACGGCGATCGCGTGGGTTATGACACTGGGGATCTTTCCGGGACTGTTGTGGGTTCCGCTGTTTATCAAGAAGATCCAGGGCGGTCTGATGAAGATCAAGAATAAGGACGGTAAGTGGGGCGACATCCTGATGACGGCGATGTTCCTCGGTATGATCTCCGCATTTTTAGGAATGGTGTTCTCTGATATCCGTTCCGGTCTGAAAGGATGGATCCCGATCTTTGTTTTATTGTTCTCCGCATTGTTGATGGGAATCTGCGGTATTTTGATCAAGAAATGCAACATGAAGTGGCTGGAAAATTATGCATTGCCGATCAGTATGCTTGGAGCGATGGTATTTGCGGTAGTGATCACACCGATGATCGGATAGGAGGCGAGGACAATGAAGAAAAGAAGCTATGAGGAAATGACACATATATATGGAAGAATCTGGATCTTAAGCGCGCTTGGCATGATCTTTTCTTACCCGATCATCACCTGTATCTATTATGGGGCATGGCCGGGATGGAAACCGGTTCTTCAAGGACTTCTCGGGGTGGCGCCGATCTTCTGGACGGTGGGTCTGATCGAAGTACTGACGTTTGTACCGATGCTTGGAACGGCAAGCTCTTATCTGGCGTTTGTCACCGGCAACCTGACGAACTTAAAAGTTCCGGCGGCGCTGACTGCGATGGAAAATGCAGGAACGAAACCGGGAACGGATGAGGGCGAAGTGATCTCGACGATCGCGGTGGCGACATCTTCGATCGTGACGACTGCGGTGATCGCACTTGGCGTGGCGCTTCTCGTGCCGCTGACTCCGCTTTTGGAAAATCCGGCGATCAAACCGGCATTCGACAATATACTGCCGGCGCTGTTCGGCGGACTTGCGGTTGTCTATGTGAGCAAAAATTGGAAGATTGCGATTGCGCCGCTTGTATTTATGGTCGTATTATTTTTACTTGTACCGTCACTGTCCGGTTCTGTCGGCGTGCTTGTTCCGGTAGGAGCATTGATCGCGATCGGCTCTGCGCGTGTACTTTATAAAAAAGGAAAATTATAAAATGTGACAGAAAGGAAGTTGGGATAGTATGACAACAGTTTTTATGATCATAGGGGCGGCAGTGCTGATCTTTCTGGCGGTACTTTTGATCCGCGCGGCGATGTTTACGCCGAAGCCGGAACGGGAACGTTCTCAGGAAACCGTCGAATTAAATGAAGAGAAGATCGTGAAAGATATGCAGGAGATGATCCGGTGTAAGACGATTTCTTACAATGATGATTCTCTGATCGACAAAAGGGAGTTTTTAAAGTTCAGAGAATTGCTTCCGGAGATGTATCCGAAAATCCATGAGACGTGTGAACGCACCTTTCATGGTGTGAACGGGATTCTGTATTGCTGGAGAGGAAAACACGAGGGAGATCCGATCGTGCTGATGTCTCATTACGATGTTGTTCCGGTGGAAGAAAGCCAGTGGGAGAAACCGGCATTTGACGGGATCGTGGAAGACGGCGTGCTTTGGGGAAGAGGAACGCTGGACACGAAAGGAACGCTGTGCGGAATCATGGAAGCGGCAGAGAAACTGATCTCGGAGGGCTTCGTACCGGAGCATGATATTTACTTTGCATTTTCCGGTCAGGAAGAAGTCAACGGCGAGAGCTGTCCGGCGATCGTGGACTGGTTTGAAGAAAAAGGGATCCATCCGGCAATGGTCGTCGACGAGGGCGGAGCCGTTGTGGACAATGTATTCCCGGGCGTGGATCGGGAATGCGCGCTGATCGGTATTGCGGAAAAAGGTCTGACCAATATTGAATTTCACGCAAAGAGCGGCGGCGGACATGCGTCGATGCCTCCGGTACATACGATCGTGGGAGAACTGGCGCAGGCTGTGACCGATGTGGAGAAGCATCCGTTCCCAAGACAGATGACAAAACCGGTGCGGGAGATGCTGGACACATTGGGGCGGCACTCGACATTCCTGTATAAGATCTTGTTTGCAAATCTCTGGTGTTTTGAGGGCTTGTTCGATAAAGTCTGCAAAAAAGCGGGCGGAGAACTGAACGCGATGCTCCGTACAACCTGTGCGGTCACAAAAATGGAGGGCGGAAAGGCATTCAACGTGATCCCGCCGAAAGCTTCCGTCGGAATGAACCTGCGGCTGATCGGAAATGATACCGTAGAATCGGCGCGGGATTATCTGGAAAAAGTGATCCACAATCCGAAGATCGAAGTATCTGTATATGAGGGAAGAAATCCGTCCATCGAATCAGACACATCCTGCCCGGAGTGGGAGACACTCTGTCAGGCGGTTGCGGACACATGGAAAGAAGCGCTTGTCTCGCCGTATCTGATGATGGCGTGCAGCGATTCGTGGCATTACTGCCGGATCACGGATCGGGTATATAAATTTTCCGCGATGAAGCTCTCCAAGGAAGAGCGCGGTATGATCCACGGAAACAACGAACGTGTTCCGGTCAGTACATTGGTGAAAACGGTGGAATTTTATGTACGTCTGATGAAAAAATGCTGATGGAAAAATATCGGTAGAAAAATAGCGGTGAAAAAATACGAATGAAAAAATAGCAATGAAACAGGTGGAAACAGCAGGACGGAGGGGAGCGTGAGAGTCTCCCCTCCGTTTGACGCTGGAAGATGAGAGGGAAATTATGGAGTGGTTAAAGAAATTATTTGCGCCGGTCGATATGACCGTGGGGCGTCCGTGGGAGGACATCCTGATTTTTACGGTTCCGATGCTGATCGGAAATATCGCACAGCAGTTATATAACACTGTGGACAGTGTGGTCGTTGGAAAATATGTGGGAGACAACGCGCTTGCGGCAGTCGGAAGCGCCGGACCGATTTTAAATCTTTTGATCGTATTATTTATCGGGATCAGTGTGGGCGCGAGCATTATGGTGTCCCAGTATTTCGGGGCGAGAAACCGGGAGGATCTGTCCCGCACGATCGGAAGCTGTATCGTGCTGACTGGATTGGCGTCCCTGTTTGTGATGGTGGTTGCGACGATGCTGTCCCGTCCGCTGCTCGTTCTGCTCGGGACGCCGGACAGTATTCTGGACTGGTGTACGTCTTATCTGCATATTTTATTTTTAGGTGCGGCAGGAATGGCATATTACAATATTTTGAGCGGTGTGCTCCGCGGACTGGGGGATTCGATCTCCGCGCTTGTCTATCTGATCGTGGCAAGTGTGACCAATATCGTGCTGGATCTGGTGTTTGTCGCACAGTTTAAGATGGGCGTTGCGGGAGTGGCGCTGGCAACCGTGATCGCACAGGCAGTCTCGGCGATCCTCTGCCTGTGGAAACTGGCGCGTATGCGGGATTTATTTGATATGAAATGGTCTTACATGCGTCTGAGTAAAATGCATACGATGAATATCATCAAACTCGGCGTACCGTCGGGGGTGACGCAGGCGATCATGTCCATGGCGATGCTGGTCGTACAGTCGCTGACCAACAGTTTTGGAGAACAGTTTATTGCGGCAAATGTGATCGTGATGCGTGTGGATGGATTTGCGATGCTTCCGAACTTCTCATTCGGAACGGCGATGACAACGTATGCGGGACAGAACATCGGCGCGCGCGCCCATGACCGTGTCACCCAAGGCGCGAAACAGGGAACTCTGATGGGGCTTGGCGTGTCGGCGGCGATCACGGCTGGGATCTTGTTGTTCGGAAGAAGTCTGATGAGCATTTTCACGAATACGGAAGCGTTGGTGGAAATGAGTATGAATATGATGCGCATCCTTGCGGTCGGCTACATTGCGATGGCAGTGATCCAGTGCCTGTCCGGTGTGATGCGCGGCGCGGGCGACACGATGACGCCGATGTGGATCTCACTGGTCATGACGATCATCATCCGTGTACCGCTGGCGTACGGTTTGGTGTATCTGACAAGAAGCACACAGTTCCCGCAGGGCAGAAAAGAATGTATCTTTGTTTCACTTCTGATCTCATGGCTGATCGGCGCGGTGATGACGGCAGTCTGCTATAAAAGAGGAAAATGGAAAGAAAAGGCGGTATCGTGATGGCAAAACAAATAAAAAAAGAAATGCTTTATCAGACAGGAGATAAAAAGAAGCAGAAGCTGGCGGCGGAGGTGATCGAACGGCTCCGCCGGGAATACCCGGACGCCGCGTGTACGCTGGATTATGACAATGCATGGAAGCTGCTTGTCGGCGTGCGGCTTGCGGCACAGTGTACGGATGAGCGGGTCAATGTGGTCGTGGAAGAGCTCTATGCAAAATATCCGACGATGGAGGCGCTTGCAGCCGCAGAGGCGGAAGAGATCGAGGCTATCGTGCGCCCCTGCGGTCTTGGGAAAAGCAAGGCGCGGGACATCAGCGCCTGCATGCGGATGATCCGGGACGTATACGGCGGACAGGTTCCGGACGATTTTGACGAGTTGTTAAAACTTCCGGGCGTCGGAAGAAAAAGCGCCAATCTGATCGTGGGCGACGTGTTCGGCAAACCGGCGATCGTGACAGACACACATTGTATCCGTCTTGTGAACCGGATCGGGCTTGTGGATGGGATCAAAGAACCGAAAAAAGTGGAGATGGAACTTTGGAAACTGATTCCGCCTAAGGAGGGGAGCGATTTCTGCCACCGGCTTGTCTATCATGGGCGGGAAGTGTGTACGGCGCGGACAACGCCGCACTGTGAACGGTGTTGCCTAAGCGATATTTGTGCATCGGCAAACACCGAAAATAACGAGAAAAGCAGGGAAAAGAATGAAAAATGATTATCTGATCCAAAAGAAACCTCTGTCTGCGCTCGTGTTGTTCTCTGTCCCGATCATCGTCGGAAATCTGTTCCAGCAGTTTTATACGATGGCAGATTCCGCGATCGTCGGGCGTTTTGTCAGTGAACAGGCATTGGCGGCGGTGGGCGCGTCCTATGCGCTGACGAATATATTTATCTGTGTGGCGATCGGCGGCGGGATCGGTGCGTCGGTGATCGTCAGCCGCTATTTTGGCGCGAAAGAATATGAAAATATGAAGTCTGCGGTCTTTACCGCACTGCTTTCCTTTCTGGCAGTCAGTATCGTGTTGGGCGGGATCGGTCTTCTGCTCGGCAGACAGATCATGGTCGTTTTAAATACTCCCGCGGACGTACTGGATCTTTCGGTGCAGTATCTGAATATTTATTTTCTGGGGCTTCCTTTTTTATTTATGTATAATGTCCTTTCGGCGATGTTCAACGCCCTCGGGAAATCGCGGATCCCTCTGTATTTTCTGATTTTTTCCTCGGTGTTCAATGTGATACTGGACGTGGTATTTGTCACACAGTTCGGAATGGGCGTTGCGGGTGTTGCATGGGCGACGTTGATCGCGCAGGGAATCTCGGCCGTTCTCTCATTTTTTGTATTTTTAAAAGAACTGCGCAAAATGTGCGGTCAGGAGCAGACAAACGAACACGGTCAGGATGAAAAATCTTGCAGGAAAGCAAAATACAGCGGAAAGATTTTTGATAAAGAGGAAATGTGGGCGATGATGCGCGTGGCAGTCCCGTCTATTTTCCAGCAGTCCACCGTTTCGATCGGCATGATGCTTGTACAGTCCGTAGTCAACAGCTTCGGTTCGGAAGCGTTGGCGGGATTTTCGGCGGCAATGCGGATCGAATCTATCTGCGTGGTTCCGATGGCAGGGATCGGAAATGCTGTTTCCTCTTACACGGCACAGAATCTGGGTGCGGGAAAACAGGAGCGTGTAGTGGAGGGATATCATGCGGCGAACCGGATGGTGATCGCCTGCGCGGTTCTGATCGCGGTTGTATTGGAGACGGCGCATCGTCCGATCATCACATTGTTTTTGGGCGGCGGAGGAACAGAGACCGCGCTTGCGACCGGAGTCGGTTATCTGAAATTCATGGGATGGTTCTTCTGTCTGATCGGATTTAAAATGGCGGTGGACGGATTGCTCCGCGGCGCCGGCGATATGAAAATGTTCACGATCGCCAATCTGGTCAATCTGTCTGTGCGGGTGATCGTTGCTGTGACGATGGCGCCGCGTTTCGGGATCGCGATGGTATGGATCGCCGTTCCGATCGGATGGTTCTTAAACTGGGCGATCTCGTTTATGGAATACCGGACCGGGAAATGGCGGAAAACGATGGAGCAGAAAGAATAGAATGCGGAGAGGAAAGAAATGGAAAGTAAAACAGCAGAAGAGTTACTTCAATTTATCGGGGAAAGCCCGAGTGCATTCCACGCGGTCGATACGATGAAACGGATGTTGGATGCAAGACAATACGAACAGCTTTTGGAGGGGGATACATGGGAACTTTCCCCCGGAGGAAAATATTATGTGATCCGGGGAGGCACATCGCTGATCGCATTTCGGATCCCGTCTGCGAAAATCAAGAGTCGTGTCCACGGCGGGTTTCGCGGATTTCAGATTATGGCGAGCCACAGTGATTCGCCGACATTTAAGGTGAAAGAGAATCCGGAGATGGAAGCGGAAAAAGCATATGTGAAATTGAACGTGGAGAAATACGGCGGCATGTTGATCGCGCCGTGGTTCGACCGTCCGCTTTCGGTAGCGGGACGTCTGATCGTGCGTGAAAACGGAAGAATCGTATCAAAGCTTGTGAACGTGGACAAAGATCTGCTTCTGATCCCGAGTCTTGCTGTCCATATGGATCGGCAGGCGAACGAGGGGCACAAATATAATGTGCAGAAAGAACTGCTTCCGCTCTACGGGATGATCGGCGCAAAAGGAACATTTCTCCGGGCAGTGGCGGAGTCGGCGGGCGTTTCCGAAGAAGATATTTTAGGACACGATCTGTTTTTATATAACCGGGTCGGAGGAACGATCTGGGGAGCGGAGGATGCGTTTCTTTCTTCTGCACGGCTGGATGATCTGCAGTGCGCATTTGCATCCTTGAAAGGATTTCTCGCCGCGGAGGCTGCGGCAGAAGAGTGCGAGAGTATTCCGGTGCACTGTGTGTTTGACAATGAGGAAGTGGGAAGCAGTACGAAACAGGGAGCGGCGTCCACATTTCTTGCGGATACGCTTGTACGGATCAATGAGTTGCTCGGCAGAACGCCGGGAGAATACCGGCAGGCGATCGCGTCGAGCTTTATGGTGTCGGCGGATAATGCCCACGCCGTGCATCCGAATTTTGCGGAGGCGGCATGTCCGACGAACCGTCCGGTGCTGAATGAGGGAATCGTGCTGAAATACAGCGCCAACCAGAAATATACGACCGATGGTGTGTCTGCGGCATTGTGGAAACAATTGTGCGAAAATGCAAATGTTCTGTATCAGACCTTTTTGAACCGGGCGGATATGATCGGCGGATCGACGCTTGGCAATCTGTCGGGAAATCAGGTTGCGGTCTGCTGTGTGGATATCGGACTACCTCAGCTTGCCATGCATTCGCCGTATGAGACCGCCGGTGTGAAAGATACGGAAGCACTTGTGCGGGCGGCGAAAGCGTTGTTTGAAAGTTCGGTGGAAGAGAGCGGGTACGGCAGTTACAGGCTGATCAAGTCAGGATGTTAAGCCTGACGGAAGATTTGTCAGAGTGAAGAGGAGGAACGAAAGATGCTTTATACAATACCGGATTATTACGAAGCGTTTTCCTGTACGGCGGATGCGTGTGAAGATACTTGCTGCGCAGGCTGGCAGATCGTTGTCGATGAGGAAGCACTGGAACGGTATCGGGCGGAGAAAGGACCTTATCGGAAAAAATTAAGAGAGGCGATCTGCTGGCGCGACGGAACGTTCCGGCAGGATCCGCTTCGCAGATGCAAGTTTCTGAAAGAAGATAATTTGTGCGAAATGTATCAGCAGCTCGGAGCGGACAGCCTTTGTAAGACTTGCAGGACGTATCCGCGTCATACGGAAGAGTTTGAGGGCGTCCGGGAAATCTCTCTTTCGTTGTCCTGTCCGGAAGTGACAAGAATGTTGGTCGGCAGACAGGAACCGGTGGAATTTCTGAATTACGAAAAAGAGGGAGAGGAAGAATTTGACGGATTCGATCCGTTTTTATACTCCTATCTTGTGGATACGCGTGATCTGATGTTGATAACTTTAAAAAATCGGCGGCTTCCTGTGGAAAACCGGATGATGCTGATGCTCGGAATGGCGCATGATCTGGAGGAACGTGTGAAAAAAGGCGCGTTGTTCTCCTGCGGCGATGTGTTGGATACTTACCGGAAAGAAACATATTTCTCCGCGGCGGCAAGAAAAGCGGAGCGATATAAAATGGACTGGAAACGGCGGTACACATTTTCACGCCGGACATTTGCGATGATCCGTAAACTGGAACTTCTGCAGCCGGAGTGGAAACAGATGCGTACGGAAACGAGCCGGATCTTATTTTCGGGCGGCTGGAGAGGGTATCGGAATCTCCATAAGGAATTTGCCCGGGCGGAAGTGACGGGATTCGACCGGGAAATCCTGACGGAGCAGCTGCTTGTCTATTTCATTTTTACTTATTTCTGCGGCGCGGTCTACGATGAGAAGATTTTCGTAAACGCGCAGGTGGCGGCGGGAAGCGTTGCGCTGATCTGGGATTTTCTGGCGGCGCGCTGGCTGAAAAACGGGAAGACATTGGATCAGGATGATGTGATCGAAGTGATCTACCGCTATTCCCGTGAGCTGGAACATTCCGATAAAAATTTGAAAAAGATATGGAAACTGTTGGAGAAGCAAGCGGAATTGTATCGCTAGTGTATAAGGGGAAATTTTACCCTTGTACACGGATGCTGCCGGTGACTTATGAGAATTTATAATTTAAAGTAATAAGAAAAATCAAGAGGAACCATTTTTTTTGTCGGCGGTTCGTGGTAAACTATCATCGATGGGCAAGGGGACGGGAAGTCATCTTGTCTTTTGACGGTAAGACAGAAGAAAGGGAGAATAAAACATGGGTGGATTTTTTGGGGTAGCATCAAAGAAAAACTGCACATTGGAATTGTTTTACGGAGTAGATTATCATTCTCATCTCGGAACGAGACGAGGCGGAATGGCGATGTACGGAGAACAGGGATTTCAGAGAGCGATCCATAATATCGAGAACTCTCCGTTCCGTACAAAATTTGAGAAAGATGTGGAGGAACTGGAGGGAAATCTCGGGATCGGGTGTATTTCGGATTATGAGCCGCAGCCGCTGCTCGTCCAGTCTCATCTCGGAAGCTTTGCGATCGCAACGGTTGGAAAGATCAACAATCAGGATGAACTTCTGAAAAAAGTATATCAGGAGGGGCGGTCTCATTTCCAGGAAATGAGCGGCGGCATGATCAACGCGACAGAGCTGATCGCGGCGCTGATCTGCAAGGCGGACAGCATTGTGGAGGGAATCCGTTATGTGCAGGGGCTTGTGGACGGCTCGATGACGATCCTTTTGATGACCAAAGACGGGCTTTATGCCGCGCGGGACAAATACGGAAGAACTCCGCTCGTTGTCGGAAAGCGGGAAGACGGCTACTGTGTTTCGTTTGAAAATTTTGCGTATATCAATCTGGGATTTTCCGATTATAAAGAACTGGGACCGGCGGAAATCGTCCATATCACGCCGGAGAGCGTGGAGACGGTAAGTCCGGCAGGCGAGGAGATGCGGATCTGCTCATTTCTCTGGGTATATTACGGATATCCGACGTCTTCTTATGAGGGCGTAAATGTAGAAGAAATGCGTTACAAATGCGGAAGTATGCTGGCGAAGCGCGACGGAGACAGCGTGCAGCCGGATATTGTGGCAGGTGTACCGGATTCCGGGATCGCGCATGCGATCGGATACGCCAATGAGTCGGGGATCCCGTATGCGAGACCGTTTATCAAATATACGCCGACCTGGCCGCGTTCGTTTATGCCGACAAACCAGAGCCAGCGGGAGCTGATCGCGCGGATGAAACTGATCCCGGTGCAGGCATTGATCGAGAATAAGAAGCTGCTTCTGATCGACGATTCCATCGTGCGCGGAACACAGCTTCGAGAGACGACGGAATTTCTGTATCAGAGCGGAGCAAAAGAAGTGCATGTCCGCCCGGCATGTCCGCCGCTTCTGTATGGATGTAAATATTTAAATTTCTCCCGCTCCAAATCCGAGCTGGATCTGATCACACGACGGATCATTGAGGAGCGTGAGGAAGAAGTGACGCCGGAGATCCTGGCGGAGTATGCGGATCCGACGACAGAGCGCTATGACGAGATGGTGGAGGAGATCAGAAAGAGACAGAACTTTACGAGTCTTCGGTATCACCGTCTGGACGATCTGGTGGAGGCGATCGGACTTCCGGCATGTAAACTGTGTACGTATTGCTTTGACGGCAAAGAGTGTCACGGACACTGCAGCGGAGATAAATAATAGAAAATAGAATGAACTATAATGGCGGTGAGAATCGAGATGATGGAGGTTCTTACCGCTATTTTTCTTATTACAGGGTGACCGGTTCTATGACTGGATCAAAAAATTTAAAAAAATTAAAAAAAGTACTTGCTTTTTAAAAATAGCTATGGTATTATAACACTCGTGTTAAGGATAAGACATCAGAAACACGACAAACGCGGGTGTAGTTCAATGGTAGAACACCAGCCTTCCAAGCTGGATACGTGGGTTCGATTCCCATCACCCGCTTTTTTCATGCCCAATTTTAAACGATGGGCAGAAAGGTTAGAAGAGAGGATCAGAGACTGACTTATTCGAGAGCAGATTTAGAAGATTTTGCTGAATGTTCTCGAACGGGACAGTCTCTTTTTCATTTGTGGGACGATAGAAAAATAGCAAATTTAATTGTCAGAAAACAGAGGGATTATTTTATAAAAGTTATGCTTCCATTTTGAGAGGAAATGAGTTATCATAAGGGGGTAACACAAGATATAGTACAGAGATTTTTATAGAGAACAATATATATTGATGAATGAGGAGGTATAAAGAAGTGGCGGTTAAGACGAGGATTATCAAAAGAAATGGTAAAGAAGTGGATTTTGATGTAGAAAAGATCACGAATGCGATCAGCAAAGCCAATGACGAGATGGATCGGATCCATCAGTTGAGCGAGTATCAGATCGAGGCGATCGCAGATACGATCGCGCAGGAAGTTGAGAAGTCAACACATGCAGTGCATGTGGAAGACATACAAGATATGGTAGAGACAGGGATCATGGAGATGCGCGGATACGAAGTGGCACAGAAGTATGTCCGCTATCGTTATAAGAGAGAGCTCAAGAGAAAGTCGAACACGACAGACAACGGAATCCTTGCATTATTGGAGCATATCAATGAGGAAGTAAAGCAGGAGAATTCCAACAAGAACCCGATCATCAACTCGACACAGAGAGATTATATGGCGGGAGAAGTCAGCAAAGACCTTTCTAAGCGGGTATTGCTTCCCGAGGAGATCGTGCAGGCGCATGAGGCGGGGATCATCCACTTCCACGACACCGATTATTTTGCGCAGAAAGAGCACAACTGTGACCTGATCAATCTGGAAGATATGCTGCAGAACGGTACGGTGATCAGTGAGACGATGATCGAAAAGCCGCACAGCTTTTTTACCGCATGTAACGTAACGACACAGATCGTGGCACAGGTAGCCAGCAACCAGTACGGCGGACAGTCTTTTACACTTGCCCATCTGGCGCCGTTTGTGGATATCAGCAGAAAGAAGATCCGTAAAAATGTCATCGAAGAGCGGAAAGAGTGCGGAGAAAGCCTGGATGAAGCGATCATCTCCAAGGTGACAGAGCGCCGACTGAAAGATGAGATCAAGAGCGGTATCCAGACGATCCAGTATCAGCTGATCACATTGATGACTTGTAACGGACAGGCTCCGTTTGTTACGATGTTCATGTATCTGGATGAAGTTCCGGAGGGACAGACAAGAGACGACCTTGCGCTGATCATCGAAGAAGTTCTGATCCAGAGAATGCAGGGCGTGAAGAATGAGAAAGGCGTATGGATCACACCGGCATTTCCGAAGCTGATCTATGTGCTGGATGAAGATAATATTACAGAAGATTCCAAATATTGGTATCTGACGGAATTGGCGGCAAAATGTACCGCAAAACGTTTGGTTCCGGATTATATTTCCGCAAAGATCATGCGTCAGCTGAAAAAAGGCTGTGTATATACCTGTATGGGATGCCGTTCTTTCCTTACTGTGGAAGAGTCACAGAAGAATCCGGACGGAAGCTACAAGTTCTACGGTCGTTTTAATCAGGGCGTTGTGACGATCAACCTTGTAGACGTGGCTTGTTCTTCCGAGGGAGATATGGAGAAGTTCTGGGAGATCCTGGATGAGCGTCTGGAACTTTGCCATCGTGCGCTGAGATGCAGACATGAGCGTCTGCTCGGAACCGTTTCGGATGTGGCGCCGATCCTCTGGCAGAACGGAGCGCTTGCCCGCCTGAAAAAAGGTGAGACGATCGATAAGCTTCTTTACGGCGGATATTCGACGATCTCCCTCGGATATGCAGGACTGAACGAGATGTGCGTGCGGATGTACGGAGAATCCCATACCCATCCGGAAGCAAAGGAATTTGCGCTGAAAGTTATGCAGCGTCTGAACGACAAGTGTAATGAATGGAAAGCGGCGGAGAATATCAGCTATTCCGTATACGGAACACCGATGGAATCCACAACTTACAAGTTCTCCAAATGCTTACAGAAGCGTTTTGGTATCATCAAAGGCGTTACCGATAAGAACTACATCACCAACAGCTATCATGTACATGTGTCGGAAGAGATTGATGCGTTCAGCAAGCTGAAATTTGAGTCGGAATTCCAGAAATTATCTCCGGGAGGCGCGATCAGTTATGTGGAAGTGCCGAACATGCAGAATAATATTCCGGCGGTACTGACTGTTATGAAGTTTATTTATGACAATATCATGTACGCAGAACTGAATACAAAGAGCGATTACTGTGAATGCTGCGGATACGATGGGGAGATCAAGATCGTAGAGGAAGAGTCCGGCAAACTCGTATGGGAATGCCCGAACTGCGGAAACCGTGACCAGAGTAAGATGTCCGTAGCGAGAAGAACGTGCGGATATATCGGAACACAGTTCTGGAATCAGGGACGTACACAGGAGATCAAGGACAGAGTTCTTCATTTGTAAAATATAGTGTCGGTATATGTGGGGGAAAACGGTCGTATTTCCCCTTGTACACTGACGCTGGAATCAAATAAAGCACGCGGGAGCAGGGAACATCCCTTATTTCCGGAAATACGGGCAGAATGATGGCGGACATCAGACTGCCCGTGTGCTGTATCATAAGGAGGTTGTGTCATGAATTATGCTAATATAAAAAACTGCGATATTGCCAATGGTCCCGGCGTCCGGGTGAGCCTGTTCGTCTCCGGCTGCCGGCATCACTGCAAAGGATGTTTCAATGCGGAGACGTGGGATTTCAAATTCGGTCAGCCGTATACAAAAGCGACGGAAGCGGAAATTTTAGAGCTTCTGAAACCGGATTATATCCAGGGATTTACGTTGCTTGGCGGAGAGCCGTTTGAGCCGGAGAATCAGGTGGAACTGGTACATTTGCTGAAAAAGATCCGTGAGACGTATCCTAAGAAAAGCATCTGGTGCTATACAGGATATTTGTATGACGTGGATCTGATTCCGGACGGAAAAGTTTTCACCGATGCGACGGAGGAAATGCTTTCCTATATTGATATACTGGTGGACGGAGAATTTGTGCAGGCGGAGAAAGATCTGTCGCTCCAGTTTCGCGGAAGCAGAAATCAGAGGATCTTAAAAATCGGAGATCATGCGGATTTTGAACCGCAATAAGCAGAGAAGACACAGTGGAAAAAATAGAGAAAGAAACAGGAAGAAAGAAACAGGTGCTTTTTTCATCCGGACTTGTTATAATAGAAATACTTGAGACGTAAAGCGTGAGCAGAAAGGAGAACGAGAATGGATAAAAAAGCAATGTATAAGTTGACGTATGGTCTGTTTGTACTGACTGCACGGGATGGGGAGAAAGACAACGGCTGCATCATCAACACGGCGATGCAGGTGACGACAACCCCGAACCGCATGATCGTAGTCGTGAACAAGCAGAACTATACACATGATATGATCCAGAGGACGAAGAAGTTCAATGTATCTTGTCTGAGTGAGGAAGCGACATTTGACGTATTCCGGCATTTTGGCTTTCAGAGTGGGAAAGACACAGACAAGATGCCGGACGGATCCTATCCGCGTGCGGAAAACGGGATTATGTACCTGAAAGAGAAAGCGTGTGCGTATATTTCCGGAAATGTCGTTGCAGAGACGGATCTCGGAACACATACGATGTTTTTGGCAGACGTCACAGATGCGGAAGTATTAAGCGATGCGGCTCCGGTTTCTTACAGTTTTTATCAGAAGCATATCAAACCGGCTCCGAAACCGGCAGAAAAGACAGGATGGATCTGCAAGATCTGCGGATATGTTTACGAGGGAGAAGAGCTTCCGGAAGATTATATCTGTCCGATCTGCAAGCATCCGGCATCGGATTTTGAACGATTGAGTTAGAAAAGGAATGGAACGCTGTTTTCAAGGCGGCGATTTAAAAGTGAAGTTTTTAAGCCAAAGCTTTACAAGGGAAGAAATAGACGAAGGACGAAAGGGTAACTGACATGAATTTTTTGGAAGAGAGAATTAAAAAAGACGGAATCGTAAAAGAGGGAAATGTATTAAAAGTAGACAGTTTTCTGAACCATCAGATGGATATCGAATTGTTTGATCAGATGGGTGCGGAATATAAAAAGCGTTTTGCCGACAAGCCGATCAATAAGATCCTGACGATCGAGGCTTCCGGGATCGGTATCGCCTGTATCGCAGCGCAGCATTTCCATGTTCCGGTTGTATTTGCAAAGAAGTCACAGAGCATTAACTTAGATGGTGAGATGTATGTGGCAGAAGTGGAGTCTTTCACACATAAGTGCAAAAACCATGTGATCGTTTCGCAGAAATTCCTCGGACCGGAAGATCATGTGCTGATCATCGATGATTTCCTGGCCAACGGGTGCGCGCTCCAGGGTCTGATCCAGATCGTACAGTCTGCGGGGGCGACCGTAGAGGGAATCGGTATTGCGGTGGAAAAAGGATTCCAGTCCGGTGGACGGATCATCCGCAACTTGGGATTCCAACTGGAATCACTGGCGATCGTGGAGAGTATGGACGCATCGACCGGAGAGGTTGTATTCCGTGAACAATAAAAGAGTCGGTGTACACGGAGGGATTTCCTTGTACACCGATGTTATCAAAGGACTTGTATTTGACATGGACGGACTGCTGTTCGACTCGGAGCGGGTTGTGCAGCAGTCTTGGAATTATGCGGGAAATCTGCTGGGTTTTGGGAATCTGGGCGAACATATTTACCACACGATCGGAATGAACCGTGGGGGAAGAGAAATTTATTTCAGGGAACATGTCGACGCGGATTTTCCGATGGAACGTTTTAATGAGGTGACAAGAGCACGCTATTATGAAATATTGGAACAGACGGGAATTCCGATGAAGCCCGGCGCAAAAGAACTGCTTCGGGCGGCTAAGGAAAAGGGGCTTCGGATCGCATTGGCGACCTCTTCCAGTCGGGATCACGCGGAAGCGATGCTGGCGCGTTACGATCTTGCGCAGTTTTTTGACGGATGTGTGTGCGGCGATATGGTGACGAGAAGTAAGCCGGATCCGGAGATTTACGAAAAAGCATGCCGGTTGATCGACGTTCCGTCTCAATATGCGGTCGCGCTGGAAGATGCGCCGTCAGGCGTGCGCTCGGCAGCGGCGGCAGGGATGCGTGTGATCGTCGTGCCCGATCTGGTGGAGCCGTCGGAAGAGATACTGGCGCTTGCATGGAAGCGGTGCGACAGTCTGACGGATGTGATCGGGATGATATAAGAAAAAGGAGAATGCAGACTGTTTTACAGTCAGAAATGCATTCTCCTTTTTCGAGAACTGGAGTATACGGGATTCGAACCCGTGGCCTCAACAATGCGAATGTTGCGCGCTCCCAACTGCGCTAATACCCCAAAGACATATAAAGATTATAGCACTAAAAAGACAAGAAGGGAAGTATAGAATATGAAAAAACGCAAAAGACGTAAAAAAAATAAAAAAGGGTTTGTGGCAGCCGTCGCAGTCATATTGATTTCCGGCGGCGGTCTTTACGGCGTTATGGATTATCTGGATTCGCAGGGGATTCCGGCAAAAGAAGCGGTCGGGAAGATTACAGATCTGTTTCAGAAGAAAAAGGATGTGGCTTCATCGACTGTCGCGGAGGGGGAGATGTACGTCACCTTTCTGGATGTGGGACAGGGAGACTGCACGATCATCCAGACGAAAGACGGAAATATGATGATCGATGCGGGAAACAACTCCTGGGGAGAGACTGTTGTGGCTGCGCTTGATGAGCGTGGGATCGAAGAACTGGACTATCTGATTCTGACCCATCCGGATGCGGATCATATCGGGGGAGCCGATAATGTACTCCGGGAAATTACGGTAGAAAAGGTATTGATGCCGGATGTGGAAAATGACACTGTGACTTATACGGAAGTGGAAAATCTGATCTCAGAAAAGCAGATCCCGGTCGATCATCCTTATGCGGGTGCTGAATATGCGCTGGGGGATGCGGCGTTTACGGTGCTTTGTCCTCAGGCGGACGGAGTCAGTGAAAATGATCTGAATTCTTCTTCGGTCGGGATCAAGCTTGTGCATGGTGAAAATTCTTTTGTGATGTGCGGGGATGCGGAAGCAGAGGCGGAACAGGAGATGACCGCGCAGTTTGGAACTGCGCTGGAATGCGACGTGCTCAAATGCGGACATCACGGCAGCAGTACGGCAACCACACCGGAATTTCTGGCGGCGACCGATCCGACATGGGCGCTCATCAGCTGCGGAAAAGACAATTCCTACGGACATCCGCATGCGGAAGTAATGGCTGCGCTGGAAGATGCGGACGTGCAGGTATACCGCACCGACCAGCAGGGAACGATCACCTGTGTAAGCGACGGAAAAGAATTACATTGGAGGACAGAACATGAATGAGCGATACAAGATTTTCGTTTCCGAAGGCGGTGAGGCTTTTGGATTCGCTGCAGATCAAGATAGATTGACGACGCATTCACAATTTCTTTAAACTTCTTAAGATTTTCTTTTGATTCTTCTAACGGTCTCCTTTAGAACTGTCCGATATGATAAAGACAGTTCTAAAGGAGGCTGTTTTTTATGAGTATTCAGGTATTGACCAATTATTTTATAGAATACGGAGCATTTTTTATCTTCCTGATCGTACTGCTGGAATATTTGAATTTACCGGGATTTCCGGCGGGCGTGATCATGCCGCTGGCGGGGATCTGGGCGGCAAAAGGGGAGATCGGATTTCCGATGGTGATGCTTTTGTCCGTTGCGGCAGGGCTTGTCGGAAGCTGGGCGTTGTATCTGTTGGGGCGGCTTGGAGGAACGAAAGTGATGGAATTCTATTTCCGGAAGTTTCCGAAGCAGCAGCCGGTCATTGAGGACAAGATGCAGATGCTCCGGGAAAAAGGCTGTATCGGTGTGTTCGTGAGCAAACTGCTCCCGATGGTGCGGACGATCATCTCGATCCCGGCGGGAATGGTGCGCATGGACTTTCTCAAATATACGGTCAGTTCTGTATGCGGAATTTTTATCTGGAATCTTGTGTTCGTCGGAGCCGGATATTTTTTCGGCGAGACGGCGATCCGGATTCTGGGATAGCGGGGAGGAATGAGAATGAAGATCGCAATGCTTACGAATAATTACAAACCATTTTTAGGAGGAGTTCCGATCTCGGCGGAACGGCAGGCGAAAGAACTGGTGAAACTGGGACATGAAGTAACGGTGTTTGCGCCGGAATATGACGGAGAACTTCCGGAGGGAGAGGATCATTTTGACGAAAACGGGATCCGGATCTTTCGCTATGAGACATCGGCGAGATGTATGGAGAACGGGATGGTCTATCCGAGACTGATCTTAAAAGAGATCACAAAAGTGTTTGAAGAGGAGTCGTTTGATCTGATCCACACGCATCATCCGATGTTTGTCGGGATGACGGCATTATATCTGGGGCGGAAATATCAGCTTCCGGTGATCTATACCTATCATACAAGATATGAAGATTATCTGCATTATATCGGATTTTTGAAGCCCGAGGGAAAGGGGAGGATCTTGAAGCAGCAGCTTTTGAAATTGGGGCAGAATGTAGTGGTTCCGGAATTTATGAGATGGTTTACGAACCAATGCGATCTGGTGCTGGCGCCGACGGCGGGGATGCAGAAACGGATCCGTGAAAACGGAACGAGAATGCCGATGGCAGTTTTCCCGACAGGACTGGAAGAGACATTTTATCAGGAACATCCAAAAGAAGCCGGAGAAATCCGCCGGAAATATATGGGAGGACAACAGAACGTATCCGGAAGAACAGACGGGTACATGTTCTGCACGGCGGGACGTCTGGAAGAGGAGAAAAATCCCCATTTCCTGTTGAACGGGATCCGGAAACTGAAAGAAAAAATGGACGGAACATTTTTCAGGGTGCTCCTGATCGGAAACGGAAGCATGACGGAAGAACTGAAAGCGGAAGCGAAAAAACTCGGGATCGAAGAAGAGATCGTGTTTGTCGGAAAAGTTCCGAATGAAAAGCTGAACTGCTATCTTCAGGCATGCGACGCATTTTTATTTACGTCAAAATCCGAGACACAGGGGATCGTGCTTGCGGAAGCATTTGCGGCGGGACTTCCGGTTGTGGCTGTGGAGGCGTCCGGCGTGGAGGACATTGTGGAAAACGGAGTGAATGGATTCCGTACAGCGGAAGACGTCGAGATCTGGACAGACAAGATCTTGGAAATGTTAGATAAAAGGGAAGAGATGAGCGAACGTGCAAAAGTGACGGCGGCAGGATACCGGTCCGCGCGGCTGGCGATGTATGAGGAACTGCTGTATCGGCAGTGCATTGTGGCGAAAGAAATTGCCGGAGAATATGAGGAGGAAATGGATTATGAGTATAAAGAAGATCGGACAGAACATACTGCAGGCGGTGTTTTCCGGATATTTAAAGCTTCTTGAAAAGACCGTACATATGGAATGGGATGAAGACCGGCTTTACGGGAACAGTCAGATCTTCGGGTTCTGGCATGAAGACAGTTTTATCATGAATCTGGTTTTGAAAAATCTGCGCGGAAAGACAGCGCCGGTGGATGTGATCGTGACCGCAGATACAAGAGGAAATTATATTGAGCATATGATCAAAAAGTGTGGAGGAAATGCGCTGCGGATCCCGGACGGTTATGCGGCGTTTGGCGCATTGAAAAAATTAATGCAGTCGTCCTATGAGCAGACCCGTTCGCTGGCGATCGCATTGGACGGTCCGCTGGGACCGCGTCACGAGCCGAAAAAGCTGGCATTCTATCTTTCGGAACAAAGCGGCGACGATTTTGTCGGGATCAGCGTGCACTATTCTTCCTGTTTCCGGATGTTCTGGAGATGGGATCACTATGCGGTACCGCTTCCGTTTTCCACAGTGACCGTGGCGATCCGGGATTACGGGGAAGTCAGCAAGCGCACGATCCCGGAGCTTCCGGTCACGGCGGTAGTTTCCGGTGTCCCGGCTCCGGCTATGGCTCGGGAATCCCATCCTCCGGTACATCGCGCCGGACAAATGATCAAAGATACACTCCGCTATCAGAAAATTGTGTGATATACTATAAAAAGACGCCGGAATTGTGGGAGTGCACAGCACAAAACAATTCGTAGCGTCAGTGTACAAGGGGGAAAACGGTCGATGAAGCGCAAATCTCAGCCTCTTTGTTGTTACTTTCGCTCCGCGTACGTCTCTGTACGCGTCGTTCAAGTGCCTAAAAGAGGCTGAGATTTGTCTCTTCTCGACTCGCAGACCTCAACCGCGGATATTTCGGTGCTTTTCAAGGCAGACGATTGAAGCGTACTGGATGTACGCCGATTGAGGATAACGCTGAAAATCACCGGAATTACGCGGTTTGAGGCGTATTTCCCCTTGTACATTGACGCTTAGGTATCTTTTTCCCCCGGTATCCCGGGGTGGTATGAAGAACAGCAAGGAGGGACAGCATCATATGGAAATGAATCATGTGTTGGTAGTGGAAGACGATAAAGAGATCAGAGAGGGAGTCCGGATCTATCTGCAAAGTCAGGGATATGAAGTCTTTGAGGCGGCAGACGGGATCGAGGGATTGGAAGTGATAGAAAAAGAGGAGATCCATTTGGCGATCGTGGACATTATGATGCCACGGATGGACGGGATCCATATGACGATGAAGCTGCGGGAAAAGCATGATTTTCCGGTGATCATGCTCTCGGCGAAATCAGAAGAAGTCGATAAAGTCATGGGATTGAACATCGGGGCGGACGACTATGTGACGAAACCGTTTACGCCGATGGAACTGATGGCGCGGGTCAATTCCCAGCTTCGCAGATACCGGAGATTTATGGAAAAACTGGAGCCAAAAGAAAATGTGCATGTCATCGGCGGTCTTGAGATCAACGAAGATACGGTACAGGTCACAATGGACGGAAGCCCGGTGAAGCTGACGCCGATCGAGTACAAGATCTTATTGCTGCTGGCAAAAAATCCGGGGCATGTATTTTCGGCGGAAGAAATTTACGAGCGGGTCTGGCAGGAACGTGCGATCAATACGGATACGATCATGGTACATGTCCGCAACATTCGTGAGAAGATCGAGATCGATCCGAAAAATCCAAAATATTTAAAGGTGGTGTGGGGTGTTGGATACAAAATTGAAAAACAATCATAAATTCGCAGGTATTTTGATCGTCGTGTTTCTTCTGATCTGTTCGATCAGTATGACAGCCTCGTATCCGATGTATAAAAATCGGATCAGTGAAGCCGGAGACCGGGCAGAACTGGAAGATGCGATCGAGAACATTTGGGATAATCTGGTCCCGGGAATCCATTTCCTGTATAACGAAGTGTATCAGGAGACGGATCAGTCATACGTCATGGAGAATTATGGCGGGCAAGAGTTTTTCTTACTCCGGAAATATATCGAGTGTGAATTGTATGATGCAGACGGCAATGCGCTGACCGGAAACAATGATGAGAAATTTGCAAAGAAACTGAAAGATGAAGACAGTAACTATGCATTTCGGGCAACATTTGATGTTGATGCAGGCGGAGAATTGACCGAGGTCACGGTTGACGGAAGCGCGCAGAAAGCGCAGGAACAGTATCAGATCGAAAAGGCTCTGTATAATGCGTTTGAATACGACGATAATTGGGATTATGTTTCGGAACCGTCAGATGTGACGGCAGTTTTTGCGATCACGCAGGAAAATCTGGACGCGTATATGACGGATAATTCCTATGATACATGGATGTATGCGGTCGCTCTTTCGGATGACAGTACCTATATCATGTTGGAATGGGGACTGGTGCTTCTCGTCGGAGCGGCGGCATTTGTGATCGCACTGAATAAAGGCTTGCGGATCTGGGATTGGAAGATCTTCCGGGCGCCGCTTGGTCTGGTGCTGCTTGTGTGGGCATATTTTGCCGGAAACCGGCTGAGCCGCGCGCAGGCTGCATGGAGTGCGATCAGCGGACGTTTCGCATCGGATTCTTCGCTCGGCGGGATCCAGCGTGACTTTGCGGCGATGACAGAGCAGCTGCTCAATGTGGGAATGTGGTTTCTTGTATTTGCAGGTGTGTACTGGGGCGTGACCTGTCTGTCCGCGATCCTGTTTATGAAGAAAGAATATTGGAGAAAACGGACGATCTGCGGTTTCGTGTATACATGGTATAAACAAAGCGGAGAGGACTCGGATGATAAGATCCGCAAGGGAATGAATGGGATCACCGGCTTTGTAAAACATTGCTGGCAGACGTTTAGAGGGTGGATCCACCGGATTTATGACGGTCTGCTCCATATGGATATTCAGGAGAAGACAAATAAAAATATCTTGCGTATCGTGATCCTCAATTTTATCGTACTTGTGATCATCACCTGTTTCTGGTTTTTCGGAATTTTTGCTTTGATCATCTATTCTGTATTGCTGTTTTTGTTCCTGCGGAAATATTTTCGGGATATCCAGAACAAATATCAGCTGCTTCTGGAATCGACCAATCTGTTGGCGGACGGGAATTTAGACGCGCCGATCGACGGCGATCTCGGAATCTTTAATCCGATGAAAGAAGAGATCCAGAAGATCCAGAAAGGATTTAAGAAAGCGGTCGAGGAAGAAGTGAAAAGCGAGCGGATGAAGACGGAACTGATCACCAATGTTTCCCACGATCTGAAGACGCCGCTGACCGCGATCATCACATATGTGGATCTTTTGAAATCCGAGGAAGATCCGGAGAAACGTAAGGAATATCTGGAAGTTCTGGAACGGAAATCACTGCGGTTGAAAGTGTTGATCGAAGATCTGTTTGAGATCAGCAAAGCCACAAGCAAAAATGTGACGATGAATTTTATGAAAGTGGACATTGTGGGACTCTTAAAACAGGTCGGACTGGAATGCGATCGGAAGATCAAAGAGGCGGATCTGGATTTCCGGTGGAATCTTCCGGAAGAGAAAGTGGTACTCTTACTGGACAGCCAGAAAACCTATCGTGTCTTTGAAAACCTGATTGTGAACATCACGAAATACGGTATGCCGCATACGCGCGTCTATATCGATCTTATCGAGCAGGAGAATGGTGTGACGGTCACCATGAAAAATGTGTCCGCGGCGGAGCTGAACTTTAATCCGGACGAGATCACGGCACGGTTTGTGCGCGGAGATTCTTCCAGAAATACGGAGGGGTCCGGGCTGGGACTGGCGATCGCCCAGAGCTTTACAGAGTTACAATACGGAACATTGAAAGTTTCGACAGACGCGGATCTGTTCAAGGTGGAGATTGATTTCCCGAAGAGAACGGAGACTGCAAAGTGAGCGAAAGGATGAAAGAAACTATAAGAGAATGATGAAAACAGAGACCTTATCGGCATGTTACAAGCGAAATTTCACAAGTGGAATTTCACGTGCAGAATGTCGGTAAGGTTTTTCTTTTGAATGGAAATGTGATAAGATGGTGATACCAAAAGCGAACACTTTGTATTGAAAGTGTTCGTTTTGGGTAGTGCCGCGATGTATTGACACCGGCTTTTTATAGGATCGGGCAGAGAAGAATCTGTTGAAAATGAGTCCGACAGGAAAGGATGTGACAGGGATGGATACAGAGGTGAAGAGAAGTTTGAAACTGTGGCATGGGATTGTGGCGTTGATCGTAAGTGCTGTTCTTATATTTATTGCAGCGCCTTATATATTCGCTCCGCTTGGAATCTGGGGAAGCCTGTTGGGAGAATGGGTGCTTGTTGTAGTCTGTATCGCGGTGATCCGGTTCGCAAAGGCGGATGTGCGCGACATATTTCCGCTGAAAACGCCCCGGGTTGTCAATTCCATCGGTGTTGTAATGATGTGGATCGGCGTGATGCTTCTGGAAATGGCGTTGCTCTGTGTGATCGCTGTCTTTTTTCCGGAACAGTTTTTTGGTGTGCAGAGCGGAATGCAGGATCAGTTTATGGGCATACCGCTGGGGATGTTGGTTCTGGTCGTTGCGGTCACACCGGCAATCTGTGAGGAAGTGTTGTTCCGCGGCGTATTTTTAAATAGTCTGGAGCGCGGCGGATGGTGGAAGAACCGTTGGATTTCCGTTGTCATCTGCGGGCTGGTGTTCGGGATGTTCCATGGGGACTGGATCCGGATGATCCCGACCGCAATCGCGGGAATCGTCATGAGTTACCTGCTTTTGGAGACCGGGAATCTGTTCTATAACTGTTTGTTTCATTTTGTAAACAATCTCTTTTCGGTGCTGTCGGTTTATTTTGTGCAGCAGATTTTTTCACAGCTTCCGCCGGAACTGAATCAGGGGACGGAATTGCTGGAAAGTACGCAGATGCCTTTGGCGACCGTTGGGCTTTATGTGTTTTTGAGCGCGGCGGCGCCGGCATGTATTTATATCGGCAATTATTTGATGCACAGTAAGGCTGCCGGCTACCGGAAGAAACTTTTCCCGAGCAAAAGAGCGGATATTGTGATCACGCTCATCGCCGTGTCGGGAATCCTGTTTCTGTCCGGTCTTGTCATAATGATCTACGGAATGTTCGTTTCGCCGCCGATACTTTCGTTGTGACGGAATATTTCGGTACTGCGCTTCAGGATCCCTTTCATATGGGCGATCGCAGTTCCGTAGTTGGTGATCGGAATACCCGCATCATTCGCACAGCTCAAACGATATTTCATTTCCCGCTCGTTTAACATACAGCCGCCGCAGTGGATGATCATCCGGTAAGGCGACAGATCGGCTGGGAATTCAGCTCCGCTCGTGAATTCGAAACGGAGCTCTTTTTGTATAGGCGACGAGCCAAAGTCCGGGCTTGCCTGAGACCTTGGCGACTGCTTACAATCCCGGAATGTGCCTTTTGGTACTTCCGGTGATTTTTCGGAATTCGTTTCGGAACTTTTCTTCGCGTGTTCCTGAATCCAACGGGGAAGCTTTACCGTCCCGATGTCTTCGCATTGGCGATGGTGGGTGCAGCCCTCCGAGATCAGGATCGTGTCTCCGTCCTGCAGATCGTCAAGCGCCTGTGCGCCGCGGACGACCGTTTCCAGATTTCCTTTGTACCGCGCAAACAGGATCGAGAAAGAGGTCAGCGGAATTTCCGGCGGAACGATCGCTGCCACTTTCGGGAAGATCTGGCTGTCGGTCACGACGAGGGAAATCTGGGAGCCAAGCCGCCAAAGTGTATCGGAAAGCTCGGTGTCCCGGACGACAACGGCGGCGACTCCGGCGTCGAGAAGATCCCGGATCGTCTGCTGTTGGGGCAGGATCAGTCTGCCTTTCGGGGCGGCGGAATCGATCGGAACGACGAGCAGGACGAGACTTCCCGGTGCGACCAGATCGCCGATGATGCGCCGGGAGTGGGATTCTTTTGGAACGATCGCCGCAATCCGTTCTTTTAATTTCTCGATATGAAATCCGGTCTTCGCGCTGACTGTGATCTGATGTTCCTCTGAAACTGCCATAAAGTCGGAAGCGCGGCTGGCGTCGGGAGTTTCTTCCGGAGAGCGCGGCATTTGCGGAAAATCATGCGACTCCATCTTCAGGTCGCACTTGTTGCGGATAAGAAGATAGGGGATTTCTTTCTTTTGTATCAGCGCGAGGATTTCCCAATCCACGTCGGTCAGTCCGAGCGTGTTATCGATCACAAGCAGTGCAATGTCCGTTTTGTTCAACATCTGCTTTGCTTTTTGGATCCGCAGTTGTCCGAGTGCGCCCTCGTCGTCCAATCCGGGGGTATCGATCAGGACGACTGGACCTAACGGAAGCAGTTCCATTGCTTTTAAGACCGGATCGGTAGTCGTTCCCTTTACGTCGGAAACGATCGCAAGATCTTGTCCGGTGATCGCATTGATGATGCTTGATTTACCGGCGTTGCGCCGACCGAAGATCCCGATGTGGATCCGGTCGGCAGATGGTGTGGAATTTAAACTCATAAAATGCATCCTTTCTTGAAATGCGTTGTCAGAAGCGGATCAGAAACGGAAATCTCTCCGGTTGTTCTGCTCGATCAGGCGCAGATTTTCCAGGACAACGGCGCGGGCTTTTTCGTTCGGGACATTTAAGACTTCCCGTTCGATCAGTTTGTCGCCGATCGCTTTTGTTGCAGGGGAAGCATAGTCCATCAAATATTCTTTCAATGTCATCAGTGCATTCGGATGGCAGCAGTTCTGGATCTGTCCGCTCTTACAGAGGGACATGAAACGGTCGCCGGTACGTCCCTCCCGGTAGCAGGCGGTACAGAAACTCGGGATATAGTCCATTTCCATGAGCCAGCGCACGACTTCGTCGAGAGAACGTGTGTCGCTGACATCGAATTGCTCGGAGCGCGCATCCTCCGGTTCCGGTTCGTAGTAACCGCCCACGCTTGTGCGGGAGCCGCCACTGATCTGGGAAATGCCGAGGTGCAGGACGCGTTCTCTTGTCTTCTGATTTTCCCGGGTGGAAATGATCATGCCGGTGTACGGCACGGCGATGCGGATGCAGGCAACGATCTTGGCGAAAATGTCATCGTCGATTCCGTTGTCGAACTGATCCGGGTCGATGTCGTCGGCATGTTTCAGACGCGGAACGCTGATCGTGTGCGGTCCGACGCCGAACGCCGCCTCCAGATGTTCGGCATGCATCAGAAGTCCGGCAAACTCATAACGGTATTTGTCCAGTCCGAATAAAACACCCAGTCCGACGTCATCGATCCCGCCCTCCATGGCGCGGTCCATTGCCTCCGTATGGTAGTTGTAGTCGTGCTTTGGTCCGGTCGGATGAAGTTCGAGATAGCTTTCTTTGTGGTAAGTCTCCTGGAACAAAATGTAGGTTCCGATGCCGGCTTCCTTGAGCAGGCGGTAATCGTCCACGGTCGTTGCGGCGATATTGATGTTGACGCGGCGGATCGCGCCGTTTTTATGCTTGATGCTGTAAATGGTGTTGATCGAATCCAGATAATAATCCATCGTATTGTGCACCGGATCTTCGCCGGCTTCCAGTGCAAGACGTTTGTGTCCCATATCCTGCAAGGCAATGACTTCTCTGCGGATTTCTTCCTGTGTCAGTTTCTTTCTTGCAATATGTTTATTTTTCAGATGGTACGGACAGTAAGTGCAGCCGTTGATGCAGTAGTTGGACAGGTAAAGCGGCGCGAACATCACGATCCGATTTCCATAGAAATCTTTTTTGATCTGTTCCGCAAGTTTGAAGATTTCCTGATTCTTTTCCTCGTCGGAACAGGCGAGGAGAACGGAAGCTTCACGGTGAGACAGTCCTTTCCGTTTTTTTGCTTTTTCGATCAGAGAATCGATCAATGCGAGATTGTCTTTGTTTTCGTCGGCGTAGGCGAGTGTTTCCAGAATTTCCTCGTGGTTGATAAAATCATCGGCACATTTTGAAGTTACGTCATACATTGTAGTTTCCCTCCTGAGATTATATTTTTGAAACGCCGAAATTGCGGGGGTGCGAAGCACAAAGCAATTTGCCGGTCGGCGCCTGTTGATACTGTTTTTTATATGTTACCTGTTTTTTCAATACGCTACATGTTCAGTGAATCGCCCCGATCCACAACGACGTCATAGCCGATCGCCTGCATGGAGCGTTTCAGCCTGGCTACGGATTCGGCGGCTTCGTCGCCGGTACAGATTTTATTGTCGTAGAGCAGATAATCGCCGCGGACATCTTTCGGGGACAGATTGGGCATGACGACATTTGCCCCGGCGAGAACCCCCTGTTCTCTTCCGTTCGGCGCGATCGTTCCGAGAGCGGTCGTAGCCGGGAGCAGAACTTTCGGAAGCATCAGCCGGATGGCGCTGAGCAGGAATAAAGTCAGCTCCGGACTTCCAGCCCGTTCTTTGGCGAACGGCGTGTCATGATGCGGAATAAACGGTCCGATCCCGACCATCTGCGGATTCAATTTTTTGAGAAAAAGCAGGTCGTCGGCAAGGTTTTCCGTTGTCTGCCCGGGAGAACCGACCATAAATCCGCTTCCGACCTGATAGCCGATCTCCTTTAGATCCCAAAGACATTTCTGCCGGGAAGCGGCGGTCAGTCCGGCGGGATGGAGCGACGCGTAATGGGTGCTGTCAAATGTCTCATGTCGGAGAAGAAAACGGTTGGCTCCGGCGTCAAACAGTTGCTGATAGCTGTCGCGGGAACGTTCTCCGATGGAAAGCGTGATCGCACAGTCCGGAAATTCCGTGCGGATCGCATGAACGATATCGGTAAGAACAGCATCGGTAAAATGTCCGTCTTCTCCGCCCTGGAGGACAAATGTACGGAAGCCGAGTTCATATCCGCTGCGGCAGCAGTCCAGGATGACCGGTTTTGGCAGACGGTAGCGGTGGGCGTTGGAATTGCTTCTGCGGATCCCACAATAGAAGCAGTCGTTTTTACAGTAGTTTGTAAATTCGATCAGTCCGCGGATAAAGATGCGGTTTTGATAATGCATTTGCCGGACATGACGCGCACGTTCACTGAGATACGCGGCGTCTTCGGGTGTAAAATCTTCGAGAAGCCGGATCCAGTCTTCGCGGGGAAGCGCCTGTTCATTTTCAAGGCGGTCGATGAGCTGTTTCATATCTTTCATAAACGTGACGTGTCCTCCTTTGCCTGTGTTTTTTCGGAAGCTTTTGTCAGCGTCTTATCCGCAGCCGGCTCCGTAGTCTTTGCGTAAATGGTTTTTGTGCTGACGCCGGGCAGCATGCCGAGTTTTCCGGAAAGCGCACTGATGATATTACCCGGTGCATCGATGGCAATGCTGATAATGGAAATGCCTTTTTCGCGATACGGAAGTCCCATCCGTCCGATGATGTATTCTCCGTACCGGCTCAACAGGTGATTGAGTTCTTCGACGGAATCATTGCTTATGAGCACGATCCCGATCAAAGCGATCCGTGTGTCCATGAAACTCTCCTTTCTTATGTCTAGGGTCAAAGTGACGTTTGCTTTTTGGGCCGGAGATCCGGCAAGGTTCAAGGCTCCGGTTTCGGGATGGATGTTCACGTAGCATAAAAAATACCCGTGCCATTCCGAAATCAAAGGCGCGGGTATCAGAAGTAAGAGGGCGCTGCCCTCTTGTATGATTTGAAAATATGCGCGCCTTTCTGCGCAGGTACGGTTCGTATGGTTCGGAAAAGAACAGTCCTTTGCAGTCAGAACGATTTAAGATGATTTTAGCATGGAGGGGGAGAAAAAGGAAGCGGAGTTTGGTAAAGAAAAATTTATTTCAGATCAGCAAATCCCCTTTTTTATACGGCAATTCCCAGAAATGTTGGAATTGGTTGAAGTCCATAATATCCTGATGGAGTAATTCTTTGCGGGGAAGTGTTCCGGCGGTTTTTTTGCGGTACTTGTTTGGGGCGATTCCATTGATGAGATGAAATACATGGTAAAAATTACTCAAACTTGTAAAACCGCACCGTTCCGCGATCTCTGTGACCGGGAGCGTGGTGTTTTCCAGATAACCGCAGGCGATGTTGACACGGAGGGTGTTCAGATAATTGATAAGGCTGATACCGAGCCGCTGGTGGAACATCCGGTATATCGTCGGTTCGCTGACATGGACGCGTTTTGCCAGGATCTCTGCGTTGAGGGGGCGGTTATATTCCTCATGGACGATCTGAATACATTTGGAAAATAATTCTCTGGATACAGAACGTGTACTTTCTTCTTTTTTTATTTGCTTATGACGGGACAGGATGCGGAGAACATTGTAAAGCTCCATATGGAATGCATTCCATTCTTCCTCGGTCTGCAGGACAGGCGGCGTACAGGATGGGTGGGAAGTATGCTCATAAGGGGGAAGCGTCGGAAGATCCTGAAAATCCGGTGTTAGAAGCCAGGTCATTTTTCCGAGGCTGTGCCGGAGACTTTGGATATCCGGATCGGTTGGCGGAAGTGCGCATTCTCCGATGGTCGAACAGGAATAAACTTCTGTGGAAAGATTACGTAAATATTGCGGATCGACAGAAATGATGAGCTGCAGTCCATCGGGAGTGCCGTTTGAGATCTCGTGATCCAGTCCGCTGTTGATCGTTATAAGATCACCTGCCTGCAGTGTCAGAAGTGTGCCGTCGATCCGGATCTGGAAACTTCCGGCGATGCAGCAGAGGATCTCCAAATGCTCGTGCCAATGCAGACGGTTAAATCTTACGTTTCCGGCAAAAGCTTCTACGTTCAGATCCGGGATGAGCCTGTTCATTTTCTTGATTTCATAATAGCCTTTGGATTTCATTTTCAATTCCTCCGAGTTAAAAACAATGTTGTTTTGATCGAATATTGGAAAAAATATTTCCGATGTTATAAGAAGAAAATCGGATTCTATGATAATTTTAATTGTATCATGAGAGTGGAAAGGAGCCAATTATGAATTGTAGACAGATCACAACTTTTACAGTAAATGGGAATGCTTATCCGAAGACGTGCAAGATCCCGGTCACAAAAGAGGCGGATGAGCCAAGACATTTGGAATCGGGGGTATTGAATCTGTATCCGCAGACCACATTTCAGGAGATCGAGGGATTTGGCGGAGCGATGACGGAGTCCTCGGCATATTTATTTTTGAAAATGGATGAGGCGGTGAGAAAGGCGGCTCTCGAAGAATATTTCGGGAAAAACGGAAATCACACGCGTTTTGTCCGCGTACATATGGACAGCTGTGATTTCTCTTTGGAAGAATATGCCGCGGTGGAAGACCCGATCGCGGATCCGGAGCTTGCGACATTTTCAATCAAACGGGATCAGAAGTATATCATTCCGATGCTGAAAGAGGCAATGGCAATTTCTAAGGAGCCGCTGGAGGTGCTTTTGAGTCCTTGGTCTCCTCCGGCAGCATGGAAAACTCCGCCGAAAAAGCAGCAAAATGATCTTGCCGTTTACGGAGCATTGTTCGGATTTGAAGTGGAACCGGTCGATTACACAAAACCATCAAGGTGCAACGGTGGCAGTCTGAAACCGGAGTATTATGGCGCATGGGCAAAATATCTTGTGAAATTTGTGCAGGCGTATTTGGATGAGGGGATCCCGGTGACAATGATGTCGATCCAGAACGAATCGATCGCGGCAACGAATTGGGACAGCTGTGTGTGGACGGCAGGAGAGCAGAAGACATTTTTACGCGACTATTTATACCCGGAATTTGAGAAAGCGGGCTTGACGAAACAAGTAGGCATTTATATCTGGGACCATAATAAAGAGCGGGTTTTGGAATATGCACAGGAGATCCTTGACGAGGAAACGATGTCGATGGTCGAGGGAATCGCATTTCACTGGTATTCCGGTGATCATTTTGAAGCGGTGGATCTGACGAAGAAATGTTATCCGGATAAGATTCTGATGTCCAGCGAATGTTGTGCGCTGCATGAACCCGGAAAAGCAGGAATTACAGGACTGTTCGGAGATCCGAAACTGCCGGAGACTGTGGAGACAGAAGATGCATTTGCCTATGCGCATGATTTGATCGGTAATCTGAATGCGGGAATGAACCGTTGGATCGATTGGAATCTGATTGTGGACAAAAACGGAGGTCCGAGACATGTGCCGAGTGGATTTGCGGCACCGATGATCGCAAATGAGGATGGCACCTATCGGAAAAATCTTACGTTTGATTTTATTGCGCATTTTTCACGGTATATTTTGCCGGGGGCGAAACGGATCGGATTTTCTAAATGCGATGCAGAAATTGAAATGACGGCGGCGCAAAATGTGGATGGATCTATTGTGGCGGTGATCTTAAATAAGACGAGAACAGACTGTCAGTATGCGATCCGTCTGGAGGGAAATGTAATCCGGATCCGGATTCCGGCGTATACGTTGAGTACGATTGTGATCGAACCGCAGCAGGAAGAAAAAAAGAAATAATGAATGGCGCGAGAATCGTGAGATGTAGGAAAAAGGAAGTGACATTGCTTCCTTTTTCTTATATAATAAAATAATCCGGAAATAGATACAGGAGAAGAGGATGAACAGCTTGAATGAAAAAAATTTACGCGTTTTAAATCGTGACGTGATCAAATATATCGCAACTTTTACAATGGTCCTGAATCATATCGGGATCGTGTTTCTTATGCCGGGGACGTTCCTTAGGGAACTGTTGGTTGACATCGGTTATTTTACCGCGCCGGTCATGTGTTATTTTCTTGTGGAGGGATATTATCACACACATTCCCGGATACGTTATGCGGGCAGACTGCTTTTGTTTGCAGTTTTGGCGCAGATACCGTATACATTGGTGTTTCAGACGACGGTACTGAACATGTTGTTTACGTTATTTTTCTGCTTTTTGCTTCTGGAGGTAAAGGCACGGATTCAGAGTCCGTTCTTTCGGTGGACAGGCTATCTGATCCTGATCTTTCTGACCGGATTTTGTGACTGGCCGACGATGGCGGCAGCTTACACGTTATTGTTTGCGTATGCATACGGTTCCGAAAAGAAAATGTGGCGCGCCTTTCTGATCAGTTGGGCATTGTTTGCATTTATGATGTTTACCGGAAATATGCTGTACTACTCTCCGGGGATGACAGTTCTTGTCACAGCGGGAAGCGTGCTCGGAGCGGTTCCGGCGGCGGTCGTGCTGATGTGTTTTTACAACGGAAAGCGTGCTGTGCGTGGGAAAACATTTTCAAAATGGTTTTTCTATTTATTTTATCCACTTCATCTGTTGGCGATCTGGGGAATTGCCGTGTGTTTCTTTTTATAGCATACATCGGAAAAAGGAGAAAGATTATGTCGGAAGTACGAAAACATATTATATTTCATGGGCGTGTACAGGGCGTGGGATTCCGTTACACTGCAAAATATCTGGCGCAGTCGCTTGGGCTGACCGGCTGGGTGGCAAATGAGTGGGATGGCACGGTTTCCATGGAGATCCAAGGTCGCGAAGCGTTGATCAACAAGCTTTTGGTGGGATTGAACCACGGGCAGTTCATCACGATCGAATGGATGGACACAAAAGAAGTCCCGCTCAAGGAAGAGCATGGTTTTAAAGTAAGAGGATAAAAAATCCGAAATGGATTTTAAAATATAAGAACATAAGAGATAAGAACAAACAGGAGGACAAGCACAAATGAAATTAGGATTTATCGGAACAGGAAATATGGCGGGAGCGATCATGGGAGGCATCATCGGACAGGGACTTATCCCGGCATCGGAGATCATCGGATCGGATGTTTTTGCAGCGGGAAGAGAAAAAGTAAAAGATCAGTATGGAATCCATGTGACCGAGAACAATAAGGAAGTAGTAGAAAAAGCGGATAAATTCATTTTGTCGGTGAAACCGCAGTTTTATGCATCTGTGATCGAAGAGATCAAGGACGTTGTCCGGGAAGACCAGATCATCATCACGATCGCGCCGGGAAAAACATTAAAGTGGCTGGAAGAGCAATTTGGCAGACCGTTAAAGATCGTTCGCACAATGCCGAATACGCCGGCGATGGTCGGAGAGGGGATGACTGCCGTCTGCGCAAACGAGCGAGTGACGGAAGAAGAACTGGGAGAGGTTCTTACAATGTTGAATGCATTCGGAAAAACAGAGGTGGTGCCGGAGCATTTGATCGACGTAGTCGTATCCACAAGCGGAAGTTCTCCGGCATATGTATTTATGATGATCGAAGCGATGGCAGACGCAGCGGTTGCCGACGGAATGGCACGTCCGCAGGCTTATAAATTTGCGGCGCAGGCAGTACTCGGAAGTGCGAAAATGGTTCTGGAAACCGGCAGGCATCCGGGCGAACTGAAAGATATGGTATGCTCTCCGGGCGGAACGACGATCGAGGCGGTTCGTGTGCTGGAAGCAAAAGGGTTCCGAAGCGCACTGATCGAAGCAATGAAAGCCTGTGCGGAAGTTTCTAGAAATATGTAAAATCAGTGAAGAGCAGAACAAGGAAGGAGGTTTTTACGATGTATGATATTGGGATTATCGGCGGCGGAACAGCCGGACTGACCGCGGCAATTTACGGGCAGCGGGCAGGAAAGAAGACGATCGTATTTGAGGGGACGAATTTCGGCGGCCAGATCGCATCCTCTCCGGAAGTGGAAAATTATCCGGGGATCGCGAAGATCAGCGGCGCAGAATTTTCCATGAAGCTGATGGAACAAGCAGTAAATCTCGGAGCGGAGACGGTGATGGAGCAGGTGACCGGCGTGCGTGATTCAAACGGGATGAAAGTCATCGAGACGGCGGGAACGGACTATGCATGCAAGTCGCTGATCCTTGCGGCAGGCGTGACGCACCGGCATCTCGGACTGGAACGCGAAGAACAGCTTGTCGGTTCCGGGATTTCTTACTGTGCGACTTGTGACGGAATGTTTTTCCGCGGAAGAGATGTGGCAGTGATCGGCGGCGGAAATACTGCGCTTCAGGATGCGGCATTTCTGGCAAATTATTGTAATAAAGTATATCTTGTGCATCGGCGGGATGAATTCCGCGGGGAAGCAGGGCTGGTGGAAATGCTCAGAAAACGTGAAAATGTAGAGTTTGTTCTGAGTGCAGTCCCGAAAGCGATCGTCGGAGAACATATGGTGACCGGACTGATCCTGACAAATCAGAAGACAAAAGAAGATTTTCAGCTTGATGTGAACGGTATTTTTGTGGCGATCGGTCATGCGCCGAAAAATGAATTGTTTGCGGAGCTGGTGGAATTGGATGAAGCCGGATTTATTAAGGCAGGGGAAGACTGTCTGACAAAAACACCGGGCGTATTCGCGGCCGGAGACTGCCGGACAAAAGAAGTGCGTCAGCTGACGACCGCGGCGGCAGATGGAGCTGTGGCGGCGCTTGCGGCGGTGAAATATTTGCAGAAATAAACCATGCAGAGCAGAGGGGGCGATAGTCCCCCTTTTGTTGCAAGGGAGGAAGAGTCAGAGTACAAGGAAAATTACGTGCTAAACCGCGTAATTGCGGTGCTTTTTAATTATCAGCTTTGAAAAGCACCGAAATATCCGCGGCGGATGATCCGGGAGGCGCGATGGAAACTTTTATTAAAATCACAAAAAAGTTATACTGGTTAGGCGGGATAGGGATCATAGGGATTCTTTTTGATCTTTCATCGCTAAAGTGGTTTGCGTTATTTTTTCTATTGGGAATCGTGGATTTTATTTTATCGTTTTTTATTGTTCTGCGAACGAAGTCAGAAGATGAAACGATCAATGATTTAAAGTTCCTGTTTCAGAATTTGGGCATGTTATTGGGAATCCCGATTATCTATTTGCGAAATTTATTTCACTTGCCTGATATCAAAAATTATAAGCCGGAAGTGCGATACGGTTTACCGTTTGAGGGACGGTGGATCGTTGCAAATGGAGGAATCACAAAAGACGATTCGCATTCATGGAATATTTGCAATCAAAGATATGCGTATGACTTTTATATTCAAGAGCATGGGAAAACTTTTTGCAATAGTGGAAAAAATGTGACGGATTATTTTTGTTATGGTAAGCCTGTTTTGGCAGCTGAAAGTGGAACCGTTGTGGAAATCAAAGATGCGTTTGATGACACACCTATTCCGGAGAAAATAGAAGCAGTATGCAGCGCTTCTGATCTGAGAGGGAATTATGTGATCATCCGGCACTCAAAACATGAATACAGTATGATCGCTCATATAAAGAAAGGAAGCTTTTGTGTCAAGGCAGGCGACAAAGTTTGCAGAGGGCAGCAGATTGCATGTTGCGGAAACAGCGGGAATACGAGTGAGCCACATATACATTTTCAAATACAACAAGGGAAAAGTTTTTTGTTATCAGCAAGTTTACCGATTTTGTTTGATAAAATAAAAAATCATACGGAAAATGACCGGTCATATATTAGAGCCGGAGATATAGTAGAAAATGGGAAGTAGGAGTTGACGTTTTGGAAGAATGTGTCAGCTCTTATTTGTATAGACGACGAGCCAAAGTCCGGGCTTACCCGGGACCTTGGCGACTGCTTACAATCCCGGAATGAGCCTTTTGCACTTCCGGTGATTTTGATCCGGTTTTATATCTGTAAAATTTCCGGAATTTTGTGAAAAATGTCATCTTGTATCTTTTCAAATCTCATGATAAATTAAATACACTCACGGAAGTTCTGTCCGTGGAAACTGCGAATCGGCGGGAACGCCATCCGGGGGATTCCCCCCAAGTAACCGATTTTGAAAACAAAAAAGTGTACAAAAGAATCGTGTGGATTCTGTTGGGGAGGACTTGAACGGTACAGAAATTTTTCGTATACTGAAAAAAAGATTCTGAGAAAATCTGAGAGGTGTCATAAGTCTGAACCGGAGAAAGAGAAAGGAGACTTATGGCAGAAAAAGCAAACAAAAAGTACAAAGATAGTGTATTTGTAGATTTATTTTATGCGGATGAATCTGCGGAGGCAAATGAAATCTCGTTATATAATGCATTGCATGAAGAACCTCTTCCGGAGGGAACGGAAATCCGAAAAATCCGGGTGGAGAATGTGCTGTATATGAATTTTAAGAACGATATTTCTTTCGATGCAGGCGGAAAGCTGATCGTATTTGGAGAACATCAGTCCACAATCAACGAGAATATGCCGCTTCGAAATCTTTTGTATGTCGGGCGGGCATATGAGCAATTAGTTCCGGTGGAAGACCGATACAAAAAGAAGCAGGTGAAACTTCCGAAACCCGAGTTTTATACGTTTTACAATGGGGAAGAAGCGTGGGCAAAGGAAGAGGTGCTGAAGCTGTCGGATGCCTATTTGGAACAGGGCGGCGAAAAGACCTTAGACTTGAAAGTGAAGATGATTAATATCAATCCCGATCAGCATCATGAGATACTTGAAAAATGCCCTGTGCTCGGAGAGTACAGTCAGTTTGTAGAAGCAGTGCGAGCTCATCAGAGGACAGGAGAAGAAAATGCATTGCAGAATGCGGTGGACGAATGTATCAGGCGTGGAATCCTCTCAGAATATCTGCGGAAAAAAGGAAGCGAGGCGGTCAATATGCTAATAGCTGAGTATGATTACGACATGGATATTAAAGTGCAGAGGGAAGAAGCGAAAGAAGAGGGAATTGAACAGGGCATTGCAAGGGGAAAGGAACTTGGTAAGGTTGAGGGAATCCGATTGGGAACTGTGAATAATATCATGGAATTCCTGGAAGATCTGGGGGAAATCCCGGAGACTTTAAAAAGCAAGATCATGCAAGAAGAAAAGCCGGATGTTTTGAGAAGATGGCTGAAACTGGCGGCAAAAGCGGAGACGATTGAGCAATTTGAGAAAAGTGTAGAGAAATAACATCTTGTGGTACTTTGAAACTTGAAAGTAAAAATGATTAATATCAATCCCGATCAGCATCATGAGATACTTGAAAAATGCCCTGTGCTCGGAGAGTACAGCCAGTTTGTAGAAGCAGTGCGAGCCCATCAGCGGACAGGAGAAGAAAATGCATTGCAGAACGCGGTGGACGAATGTATCAGGCGAGGAATCCTCTCAGAATATCTGCGGAAAAAGGGAAGCGAGGCGGTCAATATGCTAATAGCTGAGTATGATTATGATATGGATATTAAAGTGCAGAGGGAAGAAGCAAAAGAAGAGGGAATCCGGTTGGGAACTGTGAATAATATCCTGGAATTCCTGGAAGATCTGGGAGAAATCCCGGAGACTTTGAAAAGCAAGATTATGCAAGAAGAAAAACCGGATATTTTGAAAAAATGGCTGAAACTGGCGGCAAAAGCGGAGACGGTTGAAGAATTTGAGAAAAAGATAGAAAAATAAAATGCTGCTGCGCTTGGAAAATACATCCTTGCGCAGCGACACAGCAACTGTCTTTCAGTCGTCTTATTTCCGCACCCATCGTCCGGAGGCGCCGCACGGCAGTACCAGTCCGGTATTTCGTACCGGAAGTCCGATCTCCTGGGATTCTACATGTCCGTTCCAGTCTTTTAATTCTGTTGCGATCAGGTAGGTGAGCACTGCCGGGGCCAGCCCAGTCGTGTAGGAGTTTACAAGGAAGAACAGCGCGTCTTTGGACAGGATTTTCGTACAAAGATGGATCAGCGGGTGGATCATATCTTCGATCTTCCAGATTTCTCCTTTTGGTCCGCGCCCGTAAGACGGCGGATCCATGATGATCGCATCGTAAGTATTGCCGCGGCGGATTTCCCGTTCTACAAATTTGACACAGTCATCCACAAGCCAGCGGATCGGCGCATCTTTCAAACCGGAAGAGACCGCGTTTTCTTTCGCCCATGTGACCATTCCTTTGGAAGCGTCCACATGAGTGACTTGTGCGCCGGCAGCTGCAGCTGCGAGTGTGGCGCCGCCTGTGTAGGCGAACAGATTCAGGACTTTGACCGGGCGGTCGGCATTTTGGATCAGGTCAGAAAACCAGTCCCAGTTTGTCGCCTGCTCCGGAAACAGTCCGGTATGTTTGAAACTGAATGGCTTCAGGTTGAAAGTCAGCGATTTATAATGAATCTGCCACTGCTGCGGGAGATCGAAAAATTCCCACTCGCCGCCGCCTTTTTTACTGCGGTGATAATGTCCGTTTTTGTGCTTCCAGCCCGGATCGTTCTTCGGGGTGTTCCAGATGACCTGAGGGTCCGGACGAACGAGCGTATAATTTCCCCAGCGCTCTAATTTTTCACCGGAGGAACAATCTATTACTTCATAATCTTTCCATTGATCTGCAATCCACATGATTTGATCTATCCTTTCTCTTACAAACTATTCTAATCGATTCTCTTTGTTACTTTACCAGAAATGGAGCAAATAATCTATACATTAATTCATACATCTTTAAAAATCGTTCTTTTATTTTTAAAGAATTTTTAGCGTCAGTGTGCAAAGGGCGTTTATCCCCTTGTACACTTATGCTACCGAAAGAAAATGGCGGGAAAAATCAGGCGAACAGGCAGAAGAGAAAACTAAAAAAGTCAATATAGGTTGAAAAATATAAATATTCAACCGTTTTTATGAGACTTATGAATGAATATTGATATTTGAAAAAAGCTTTGATAGAATGTGTACAGAAAAAAGAAGGAATTCCGAAAAAAATTGTTGAAAAAGGAGAGATGGTTATGAAAAGGAAAAAAATTGTTTGTTTACTTTTATCGGGCTTACTGACAATGGGACTGGTAAGCGGATGCGGAAGCAGTTCATCCGATGAAGGCGGCGACGCAAAGAACGAGACAAAGACAGAAGACACGAAAAAAGACGATGCGGCAAAAGAGGAAGCTTCCGGAGACAAGATCACTCTTCGTATGGCGTGGTGGGGATCACAGACAAGACATGATGCGACAAACAAAGTGATCGAGATGTACGAGGAACAGAATCCGAATGTAGATATCGAAGCGGAATTTTATGACTTTGACAGCTATTTTACAAAATTGGATACATTGGTAGCGGCAGAAGATCCATGGGATATTATCCAGATGGGCGGAAACTTCCCGAAATATGAAAACAGTATTGAATATCTGGACAGCTATATCGAAGATGGAACGATCGACGTCAGTGATACAACAGATGCGTTTTTGAAAACAACACAGAATAACAATGGCGATCAGGTTGGTATTTCCGTTGGAACTAATACATATGGAATCGCTTACGACCCGGCAATGTTTGAAGAAGCCGGCGTGCCGGAACCGACGGACGACTGGACATGGGATGAGTGGAAAGATGCCTGCTTAAAGATCACAGAAGAACTTGGTGTGTACGGAAGTTCCAAGATGGACAACTTCATCGCAGGTGTGACACAGAGAGTATCTCAGGCAGAGAAAGATGCGAACTTCTTTAATATGGAGGGAACAGGACTCGCTTGGGATGATCCGGAGCCGATCGCAGACTATTTTGCAATGATCCAGGAACTGACGGAAGCAGGAGCTTATCCGGATGCTGGAGCGATCAAGGAGATCAAAGATATTGAAAACGACTACCTTGTAACAGGCGACGCGGCAATGACATGGGTAGCTTCCAACCAGATCAACTCCATCGTAAACGCAGCGGGAAGAGAGATCAAGGTTGCACCGGTTCCGAGAATGGAGAAAGACGGCGCTTACGGAATGATCGTACAGTCATCCCAGATGCTCTGCGTATCCAAAACTTCCGAATACAAACAGGAAGCTGCAAAATTCATCAACTACTTTGTAAACGACATCGAAGCAAATAAAGTGCTCAACGGAGAACGTGGCGTTCCGATCATGACTGAAGTTCGCGAGACGGTAAAAGCGCAGGCGGATGATTCCAGCAAGATGATCTATGACTTTGTAGACAAGATCGGTAACTTCCCTGTGGAAAACAGCAACGTGATCAGTCCGGAACCGAAGACAGAGATCGAAGACTATGACAAACTGCTGATCGAAAAAGTACAGTACGGCGAGATGACGCCGGAAGAAGCTGCAGACGATCTGCTCGAATTTGCAAAAGGAAAATTCTAACCAGGACATAGAAAAGGGCAGAAATATTTGGATTTCAGATGTTTCTGCCCGCTTCTTTTACTCTGGGCGAATCTATGAAGGATGGAAATGATATGGAAAAACAACGAAATTTCAAGAAATTTTTATACAGCAACAATACGGCGGGATATGTTTTTTCGTTGCCCTTTATTGTCGGATTCCTCGGATTTACTTTGATTCCGATCCTTGTATCCATGTACTATTCGGTTACGGATTACAAACTGGGGCAAGAGGCAAATTTTATCGGTTTACAGAACTATCTCGATCTTTTTGCGGATGAACGTTTTATGAATTCCATGAAGGTGACGGTGATCTATGTTGTGATCTCGGTACCCGTGAAACTGGCGTTTGCCCTGCTTGTGGCATATTTTTTGACCAAACAGAGAAGAGGCGTTACGTTCTATCGTTCTTTGTATTATGTGCCGTCTCTGATCGGCGGAAGTGTTGCGGTAGCGCTTGTCTGGAAAACGATCTTTTCCAGAAGAGGTCTTGCAAATGCGATACTCGCCGGGCTTGGTCTGGACAAAATCTCATGGCTCGGTGATCCGAAAACGGCAATGGGAATTTTGATCGCGATGTCGGCATGGCAGTTCGGATCTTCGATGATCATTTTCGCGGCGGGATTGAAAGAGATTCCGACAACATATTACGAAGCGGCGGACATTGACGGGGCAAATAAATTCCAGCGTTTTGTGAAGATCACACTGCCGTGTCTTTCCCCGATCATTTTGTACAACCTTGTCATGCAGACGATCTCGGCGTTTATGTCATTTACGCAGGCGTTTGTCATCACACAGGGAGGACCGAACGATTCGACGAACTTCTATGCACTGTACGTCTATAATCATGCGTTCAAGTGGTCGAACATGGGATATGCGAGCGCAATGTCATGGATCATGCTGATCATTATCAGCGCACTGACATTGATCATCTTTAAAACATCAAAATTCTGGGTATTTTCAGAATCTGACAGCTAGGAGGAGAAAGCGTTATGAGAACAAAACATCGTATAGAAAGTGTATTATATCATGTTCTGATCTGCGGTTTCGGGTTCATTATGATATATCCGGTATTATGGATGATCAGCGGTGCATTTAAAAACAATACGGAAATATTGAACGGCGGTCTGAGCCTGATCCCGGAGGTATGGCGTTGGGAAAACTTCGTCAACGGCTGGTCCGGTTTCGGAGGCATTTCGTTCGGGACATTCTTCAAAAATTCGCTGATCGTGGCAGGCGTTTCCACATTCGGAACCGTGATCAGTTCCGCGTGTGTTGCGTATGCATTTTCAAGGATCAAATTCAAAGGAAGCAAGATCTGGTTTACGGCAATGCTCTGTACCATGATGCTTCCGGCGCAGATCATTTTGGTGCCGCAGTATATTATTTACAATAAACTGGGATGGGTCGGAACATATCTTCCGCTGATCCTGCCGCATTTCTTTGGTCAGGCATTTTTTATCTATCAGATGATGCAGTTTATCAAAGGAATCCCGCGGGAACTTGACGAGGCGGCGACCATTGACGGATGCAGCAGATATTCGATATTTACAAGGATCATCCTGCCGCTTCTGAAACCGTCGATCGTGACGACGATCATCATCCAGTTCTATTGGAAGTGGGACGATTTTATGGGGCCGATGATCTATCTGAACAAACCGGAGATGTACACAGCGTCGCTGGCGATCAAACAGTTCGCGGATTCGTCTTCGACAACCGATTACGGCGCGATGTTCGCGATGTCGGCATTGTCTCTGATCCCGGTATTTTTGATCTTTTTGTTCTTCAATAAATATCTGGTTGAGGGAATCAGCAGCAGCGGACTGAAAGGATAACAGCAGATCATGCAAGAATGACGACAAAGGAGAATGACGATGATTCAAAATCCGATTTTAAAAGGGTTCTGCCCGGACCCGAGTATTGTCCGGGCAGGGGATGATTACTATATTGCGGTCTCGACGTTTGAGTGGTGGCCGGGAGTGAAGCTGTTTCTCTCGAAAGATCTGCAGAATTGGATGCAGATCGGGGCGGCGCTTACGAGAAAAAGCCAGCTGGACATGATCGGGGACCCGACGTCCGGCGGGGTATGGGCGCCGTGCCTGAGTTATGATAACGGGCGGTTTTATCTCGTGTTCACCGATGTGAAGACGAAAAAAGGCAGGTTTTATAATACGCATAATTATCTGGTTTGGACAGACGACATCCGGGGGGAGTGGTCCGAACCGGTTTATTTGAACAGTATTGGATTTGATCCGTCTTTGTTCCATGACAATGACGGAAAAAAATATCTGATCAATATGGTCAACGGATTTAAAGGCGTGCTTGTTCAGGAGATCGATCCGCAGACATGGGAGCTGATCGGCGAGCGGAAAAAAGTCTATGCGGGCTCCGGTATCGGCTGTACCGAGGGACCGCATATGTACCACATCGGAGAATGGTATTATCTTCTGACGGCGGAGGGAGGAACCGGTTACGATCACTGTGTTACGGTCGCACGATCCAGGAGCGTGTGGGGACCTTTTGAGACCGATCCGCACAATCCGCTTCTGACTTCCGAGCGGGGACGGGATGATGCCTTGCAGAAATGCGGGCACGGAGATCTGGTGCAGACCCAGAGCGGCGAGTGGTATCTGGCACATCTGTGCGCACGACCGAAGAATGGAGACGATCTCTGTGTGCTCGGTCGGGAAACTGCCATTCAAAAACTGGTGCTGGATGCGGACGGATGGTTCCGTTTGAAATGTGGCGGACGGTATGCCAAAAATCAGACGGAAAGTCCGGAAGAGATCGTGCCGGGAAATGCGGAAGTAGTTCCGGCGCTTGATCGATTTGTGCCGGAGAATCTGACAGAAAACGGATGGAACCGATGGCAGAACGGTTATTGTTCCCCGAGAAGACCGCTGGGAAGCGACGCAAGCCTGACTGCGCGAAACGGGTATCTCAGGCTGATCGGAAGAGAATCTCTCAATTCCCTGCATCGGGTGACGCTGGCGGCAAAGCGTCAGACGGCGCTTTGTATGGAAGCGTGCACGCGGATGGAATTTCATCCGGAATACGAGGAACAACTGGCTGGGCTCGCTTATATGTATGACGCGATGAATTTCTATCTGTTCGGAAAGACCGTGGATGCGGAGGGAGATCCGGTTCTGGTACTGTTAAAAAGCGACGGTGGTGTGATCACGGATGAAACGGAACCGATCCGGCTGGAGACAGACGATGCGGTGGCTTTCCGTGCGCGTACCGGTCAGGACGGAGCGAAAGTAACGTTTTCCTATCGGCAGAACGGTGTGTGGAATACGGTGAAAGAAGACTGCACGACGGAGATTTTGACAGATGAACATTGCCGCGGGTTTACAGGGGCACATTTCGGAATGTATGTCCATGATATGACAGGGCTTGCCCTGCATGCGGATTTTGAATGGTTTTATCTTGGAGAACCACAGGAGGATGAAACATGAGCAGAGTGACATTTCAGAGCAGCGACAGCCTTGTGCAGAAGCTGTTCGATACGGCGGAAGAAAAATTAAAGCAGAATCTGAAAGATTTTGCGGGCAGAACGGTGCTGATCGAGGGCGGCGGATATGAAAAGATATGGCTGGAAACACAGCCAATGGGCGGGGAGATGTATGCGAAACGTGATATGGTTCCGGCGCTGAACAATCAGCTTTTATTTATGGAATGTCAGCGTGCGGACGGTCGGATTCCGGGCAGTATCGCGCTGATCGACGGAAAGATCACGCCGCAGTTCAACAAGTTTCAGGGATTCTGTTTTCCGGAACCGGCGCTGAACATGTACTATCTGATGGGAAAAGATGCGGATTACCTGGAGCTGCTCCACCGGACGCTTCGGCGGTTTGACGAATATTTGTGGAAGACGCGGGATTCCGACGGGGACGGATGTCTGGAGACATGGTGCAAATATGATACCGGAGAGGATCATGCGATGCGGTATGGGGATGCGCCGGATGCATGGGAGGAGGAGACGCCGCCCGAGGGCTGCGAGGCAGTGCCGATCGCGTCCATGGATGTGATGAGCTATTCCTATTCCTGCCGCAGTGTTCTTGCGGAAATCTGCCGGATCGCCGGAAAAGAGGACGAGGCGGAGCAATGGGAAGAGAAAAGCAGTCAGGTGCTTCAGAAGATGAAAGATTACCTTTGGGACGAAGAAAAAGGCGCGTACTTTGACCGGGACAAACATCACAAGCAGATGCCGGTGCTCATCCATAATACATTGCGGACGATGTACTGGGGCAGCATCACGCAGGAGATGGCAGATCGATTTGTGAAAGAACATCTGCTCAATCCGAACGAGTTTTGGACAAAACTGCCGCTTCCGTCTGTGGCGGTCAATGATCCGCTCTTCCGGAATGTGACGACGAATAACTGGAGCGGTCAGGTGGAGGCTCTGACGTATCAGCGGGCGATCCGCGCGCTGGAAAAATACGGATATGACGAACTGATCCCGGTGTTGGGGCGGAAATTGTTTGAGGCGATCGGAGAGCGGTGCGTGTTTGTACAGCAGTACGATCCGTTTACATCGGTTCCGTCCGCGGTCGCTTTGGAGGGAGAGCAGGACGCCTATGGTCCGGCAATGCTCTCGGTATTGGAATATATTTCCAGAATGCACGGCGTCCACATTGAGAAAGAAACCGTGTGTTTTGGAAGCTGGGGCAAAGAACAGACCGAATATGAGCAGGAGTGGAACGGCGTGCGCTACCGGATCGTAAATGACGGCAGTCAGGCAGAGGGATTCCGAAATGGGGAAAAACTCTTTACGGTTCCGTCGGGGACGCGTGTGATCACGGACTATGCCGGCAATATTTTGCAGACACACCGTTGAGGTGCTGTCCGGAAATAGCGTTTGGCGTTGTGAACATGGTTAGGAGTGTGAAAGCTCATCCGGGGACAAACGTTCTCCGGCGTAGGATTTGGGGCGTTCGGTTTCTTTGAGAAAACGCTTGCGGTATTTCAGCGGAGAAGTCTCGGTATATTTTCGGAAAATCTTCTCAAAATAGGTGATGCTTTCGTAACCGAGACAGGCGGCGATCTCGGTGATGTTCATGTCGCTTTCGATCAGCAGCTTCTGAGCCTGCAGGATCCGGTTGACATTGATATATTCGTTGACCGTATATCCGGTGATCTCCTTAAAAATCCGGCTGAGGTAACTTTTGCTGATATAAAAGTGACGGGCAACATCATCGAGAGAGCAGGCTTCGTCATAATGATCCGTGATATAAGAGGCAACTTCGGAGACTTTCTGGTGTGTTGCAGTGGTAGAGATCGAAGTTGTCCCGGCATTCAGGCGGTTGTTGTTCCAAAACCGCTGTGCAAAGAACAAAAGCCGTGCAAGCTTGGTCATCGCCATCATTCGGTAACCGGGATCTTTTGTGCGGATCTCGGCGGCGATCCCGTTTAAAAGAGAGAGAACATATTCCTGATTTTTCGGGCAGAGTTCGAGTACCCCTTGATTTCTGCGGAAGAAATCGGAAAGAACCAGTTCGCCGGTGCTGGCGAGAAAAGAAGAAAATGGTTCTTCCTTTAATTCAATGGCAATCCGTTCGTGGTGCGAGTCGCCGTATTGTCCCGTCTTATGGATCTGATTCCGGTCGATGAAAACGAGAGTTCCCTTTTTGACATGATAAATCTGATTCTCGATGAAGTAGTAGCGTTCACCGTCTACGAGATAGTAGATTTCATATTCTTCATGGACATGTTTGTGCGGCATGTCAAAATCATAATTCCGGACAATGCGGTCGATCGTTAGACCGACGTCGGATTCTTTGTAAACAATATTACGCATAGGCGACCTCCTTACCATCCTAAAACAGATTCGGCATGTGCCGGGAATAAGGAAAATACACGGCGCCGATTCGTTTTAAGAAAAAATCAAAAAGATAATATAGTTGGAAAAATGATAAAAAAGAGTGAAATTTTATAAGAATATTATACTATATATCAGTATAATGTCCAGTAGATATAAAGAATTTACGATAAATAAATGGAAGGGGATACGAGTATGAAGTATCAAAATGGAAAAATGTCAGATGTGCAGATCGCGTATATCGGAGGAGGATCCCGCGGTTGGGCGTGGACTTTTATGACAGACCTTGCGCTGGAGCCGGACATGAGCGGAACGATCCGCCTGTACGACATTGATAAAAAGGCGGCGGAAGCGAACAAGATCATCGGAAATCAGGTGACGGCAAGAGAAGATGCTGTCGGAAAATGGGAGTACGAAGCGTACGACAGTATTCAGACGGCGCTGGAGGGCGCGGATTTTGTCGTCCTTTCGATCTTGCCGGGAACATTTGACGAAATGGCTGTGGACGTACATATGCCGGAACGTCTCGGTATTTACCAGTCGGTCGGAGACACCGCAGGTCCGGGCGGGATCATGCGTGCGCTCCGTACGATCCCGATGTATGTGGAGATCGCCGAGGCGATCCGCGATCATGCGCCGAATGCATGGGTCATCAACTACACCAATCCGATGAGCCTTTGTGTGAAAACATTGTATCATGTATTTCCGCAGATCAAAGCTTTCGGATGTTGCCATGAAGTGTTCGGCACACAAAAAGTATTAAAAGAGATCGTGGAGCAGAAATTCGGCGTCGAAGAGATCGACCGTTCCGAGATCCAGGTCAATGTACTCGGAATCAATCACTTTACGTGGTTTGATTATGCATCCTACAAAGGGATCGACCTGTTCCCGGTTTACAAAGAATATATCGACGCACATTACGAGGAGGGACACCATGAGCGCGACAAGCATTGGATGAATTCCAGTTTTGAGTGCGCGCACCGCGTGAAATTCGATCTGTTCCGTCGTTACGGCATGATCGCTGCGGCGGGAGACCGTCATCTGGCAGAATTTATGCCGGGAAATAAATATTTGAACGATCCGGAGACTGTGACCGGATGGAAGTTCGGGCTGACAACGGTTGACTGGAGAAAAGAAGATCTGAAAAACAGACTGGAGAAGAGCCGTAAATTAGTAGCGGGAGAAGAGCAGGTAGAATTGAAGCCGACCGGCGAGGAGGGCATTCAGCTGATCAAAGCGCTCTGCGGACTGCGAAGAATGGTAAGTAACGTCAACATTCCGAACACGAGTTTACAAATCAAAAATCTTCCGGCAGATGCGATCGTGGAGACAAACGCGGTATTTGAGCGGGATGCGATCCGTCCGGTTGTGGCAGGGGAAATCCCGGAAAATGTAAAGACGCTGATCATGCCGCATGTTGAAAATCATGCATACACCTTGCAGGCGGCGCTTACATGCGATAAAGAACTGGTAGTCAAAGCATTTTTGAACGATCCGATCGTCAAAGGAAAGAATTGTAAAGAGGAAGATATCAGACAGCTTGTGGATGATATGATCGCGGCAACGGCGAAGTATCTTCCGGATGGATGGAAGTAGGAAACGAAAAGAGAAGAACAGAGGGCTGATGCGCAATGAGAATGAGTCGAGGCGTGTCAGTCCTCTTTACTCTTTTGGGATTCAGTGATAGAATACATCTATAAGTGCGAAAAACAGGAAAGGGGATGAGGTTTATGATTACAGTAGACGCGATGGGGGATGCCTGCCCAATCCCGGTGATCAAGACGAAAAAAGCGTTGGCAGAGCTGAACGGAAGCGGAGAATTGGAAGTCTTTGTGGACAATGAGATCGCAGTGCAGAATGTATCCAAGATGGCGGCAAATGCGGGCGGCGATGTGGCGAGCGAACAGATTTCCGAGGGAAAGTACCGCGTGGCAATCCGTCTGGCGGGGGATGGTACGGCCGGAGAAAGGGATACGGAAGAAGCGGAAGAAAAAGCAGAAGAAAAACAGGCAGAGAAGACTGCCGGAAAAGAGAAGAAACATACGATCGTCGTTGTGTCTTCCGACCGGATGGGAAGCGGAAATGATGAACTGGGAAAAGTGCTGATCAAAGGATTTATTTTTGCAGTGACCCAGTTGGACGAACTGCCGGAGCAGATGTTATTCTACAACGGCGGCGCAGTGCTGACATGCGAGGGGGCAGATACGCTGGAAGATCTGAAGAATCTGGAGGCGCAGGGCGTGGAGATCTTAACTTGCGGAACTTGTCTGGATTATTACGGTCTGAAAGAAAAATTGCAGGTCGGAAGCGTGACGAATATGTATGCGATCGTGGAAGCGATGAACCGGGCAGATAAGATCATCCGCCCGTAAGCAGAGAATGACGCCGGAAAATGACGTCGACAGGGTGTTTGGAGAAAGGAGAAATTCACAGATGAAGACAAGAGAAGAGATCCGTCTGACTCAGATGAGCAGTACCGCCGGATGAGCGGCCAAAATCGGTCCTGAGACCCTTGCCCAGGTTCTGGGCAAGCTGCCGAAATTCCAGGATGAAAACCTCCTGGTGGGACTGGAGACGTCGGATGACGCCGCAGTCTATCGGATCACGGAAGAAATCGCAATGATCCAGACGGTGGATTTTTTCACGCCGGTAGTGGACGATCCGTATACATTCGGACAGATTGCGGCGGCGAATTCGTTGAGCGACGTCTACGCGATGGGCGGAGAACCGAAGATCGCGCTGAATATCGCGGCGTTTCCGAACTGTTTGGATGTTGAGATATTGGGAGAGATCCTGCGCGGAGGCGCAGAGAAAGTAAAAGAAGCAGGAGCCGTTCTTGTGGGCGGACATACGATCCAGGATAACGAGCCGAAGTACGGGTTGTGTGTTTCCGGATTTGTACATCCCGAAAAAGTGTGGAAGAATTACGGGTGCAGACCGGGAGACGTTCTGATTCTGACGAAACCGATCGGAAGCGGCGTCGTCAACACTGCGGTGAAAGCGCAAATGGCGTCGGAGGAAGCCGCCAATGATGCGATCCGCGTGATGGCGTCGTTAAATAAGTATGCAAAAGAAGTATTCGAGCGATATGAGATCTCGGCGTGTACCGATGTGACCGGATTTGGTCTGCTCGGACATTGCGCGGAGATGGCGTCGGCAAGTGATGTGACGCTGGAATTATATCCGGAACAGATCCCGCTGATCAAAGAAGCGAAATCTTACGCAAGTATGGGATTGGTTCCGGCAGGAGCATACCGCAACCGGGAACATACGGAGGCGATGGTCGACGCCGGAACGACGGAGGAGGCGCTTTTGGATCTGATGTATGATCCACAGACATCCGGAGGTCTTCTGGCAAGTGTACCGCCTCAGGATGCAGACGCGATTGTCGTAGAATTGAGAGCGCGGGATCCGGAAACGGAAGTGTCAGTCATCGGGACGGTCAAAGCCCGCAGTGAGAAATGGATCCGGCTTCTGTAAACAGACAGGAGAAAACAGATGGAAAAACAGGAATGGTACCGCAGGATCCCGAAAGTGGACGTGTTGTTGGAAACGGACGGAATCCGGCAGTATATACCCGCATACGGATATGAGTGTGTGCGGGAAGCCGTGCGCGCAGAACTTTCGGATCTGCGCGCACAGATCGCGCAGTTTGCGGAGGGGGCGGCAGACGAAGACGTACTTCTAAATGAGATTTGCGTGCAGGATGACGCAGAGTCCGGTCAGTCTGCGGATTTTCGGATATTACTGACAGATCGGATTGGAGCGCGGCTTCGGCGGATGCAGTCGCCCGGTCTGAAAAAGGTATTGAACGGAACCGGGACGATCCTGCATACGAACTTCGGCAGAGCGCCCATCGGAAAGGAAGCGGCGTCCCGCGTGCTGGAGACGGTGAGCGGCTACTGCAATCTGGAATACGATCTGGAAAAAGGACGCCGGGGGGAACGGTGCGGACAGATTGAGAACATATTGTGCGAGATCACGGGGGCGGAGGCTGCTGTTGCGGTGAACAATAATGCGGCGGCTCTGCTCCTGATTTTGTGTACGCTTGCGCAGGGCGGAGAGGTGATCGTCTCCCGCGGCGAGCTGGTGGAGATCGGTGGTCAGTTCCGGATTCCGGATGTGATGAAACAAAGCGGAGCCGGGCTTGTGGAAGTGGGGACGACGAACCGGACAAGGCTTTCAGATTATGAGACTGCGGTGACGGAAACGACAAAAGCAATTCTGAAAGTTCACACGAGTAATTACCGGATCATCGGGTTTACCGAGGAGACAAGTATCGAACAATTGGCACCGCTGCGGGAGAAATACGGGATCACTCTGGTCGAGGATCTGGGGAGCGGCGCGCTTCTCGACCTGACAAAGTACGGACTGCCGGGCGAGCCGAACGTACAGGATGCGCTGCGCCGCGGGGCGGACATTGTCTGCTTCAGCGGAGATAAGCTGCTTGGCGGTCCGCAGGCAGGGATCATCGCAGGAAAAAAGGAATATATTGAGAAAATGCGTTCCAATCCTTTGTTCCGCGCACTTCGCATCGACAAGATCACGGCGGCGTTTCTGGAAACGATCCTGTTAGAGTACCGCTCTATGGAACGGGCTCTCGTGCGGATACCGACCTTGCGGATGCTGACGCAAAATGAAAAAGAGATTGCCGAAGATGCGGCGGAATTGAAGATTTTGCTGGAACAGGCTGCATTTGACGCGGAGATCGCCTTATATCCATGCAGATCCAAGGTGGGCGGCGGCGCGCTTCCGGTGACGGAACTTCCGAGCATGGCGGTGGGGATCCGTCCGTCAAAGATCAGCGCGGAGACATTGAGCAGGCGGCTTCGCAGACTTCCGATCCCGGTCGTGACGCGCATAGAAGATGAAAATGTACTCGTGGATGCGCGCACATTTGAAATGGAGTATGCGTCGGAGTTTGTGCGGATGCTGAAAGAGGCGGAAATATTTTCCGGGAAAATGTGTGCGGAGGAGGAGCGATGAGACCGATCATCATCGGGATGGCAGGGCATATCGACCACGGAAAAACGGCGCTGATCCGCGCACTGACCGGACGGGAGACGGATCGGCTGGAAGAAGAACGGCGCAGAGGGATCACGATCGATCTGGGATTTACCTGGATGGATCTGGAAAATGGGATGCGCGCCGGGGTCATCGATGTCCCCGGACATGAGAAATTTATCCGGAACATGGCGGCGGGAGCACCGGGAATGGATCTGGTGTTGTTAGTGATCGCAGCCGATGAGGGGATCATGCCGCAGACCCGGGAGCATATCGATATTCTCTCGGAACTGGGGATCCGAAAAGGGATCATTGTGCTGAACAAATGCGACCTTGTGGATGCGGAATGGTTGGAATTTGCGGAGCAGGAGATCCGGGAGGAATTGGATGAGATGGACGGATGCTGTTTTGCGGACGCACCTCTTTTACGAGTGTCGGCAGTGACCGGGGAGGGTATCGAAAGACTGATCGAGACGATCACGCGGACCGCGATACAGATCGCAGGAGAAAACGGAACGGCGTTCGGAACGCGGGGATTCCGGTTGTTTGTAGATCGGGTGTTTTCCAAAGACGGATTCGGCACGGTCGTGACCGGTACGGTGATGGACGGCAGCCTGAAAAAGGGCGATGAGCTGGAACTTTATCCGCGCGGGGAAATCTGCCGTGTGCGGAACTTGCAGGTATATGAAGAAGAAACCGATTTTTGCAGAGCAGGGGAACGGGCGGCGTGCAATCTTTCCGGTGTGAAAAAGGAACTTCTGCACCGAGGATGCGTGCTGGCGACGCCGGGGACGTTGGAAGTGAGTCGGCTGTTTGCTGTGAAACTGCATTTGCTTCCGGGGGCGGAACGGCTTTTGGAAAACCGGAGCAGACTGCATCTGTACTGCGGAACAACGGAAGTGCTCTGTCGCGCGGTGCTTTTGGATCGGGATGTCCTGGCACCCGGGGAATCAGCCTATGTTCAGCTTCAGCTGGAGGCGGATGCGGCGTTTGTCCGGGGAGACCGGTTTGTCGTGCGGTACTATTCGCCACTTGAGACGATCGGCGGCGGAGAAATCCTGCATGTGGATCAAAAGAAACGGAGACGTTTCCGACCGGATGTGTTGGAAGAACTGAACATATGGGAAAACGGATCGGAAGCGGAACGATTGGAGCAGGCGATTTTTTCAGACAGAGGCATATTCTGTACGGAGAAAAGACTGGCAGATCGGCTCCGTATCGAAGAGAAATATTTGCAGGCGCTTCTTGCGGCGCTTATCGAGACGGGAAACGTTTTACAGTTCGGAAATCTGTTCTGTCATCGGAAAAAAGAAGCATGGCTTCGCCGGACAATTTCGGGACTTTTGGAAGCAAGTTACAGGACGCGCCCGTTCCGAAGAGGCATGAGCCTTTCGGAAGCAAGAAATGTATTTCTTCAGGAAGCGGAAAATGCCGGGATTTCCGAGGGAGAACGGAAGCAGGCATGGGATTCCTATCTTGCATATCTGGAAAACGAGTCGGATTTTCTGGCAGAGCGTGGATATCTTGTCGAAAGAACATATAAAATGCAACAAAATGTTGCTTTTCGGAAATGCAGAGAAGCGTTTGAAAAGGAACTTGAACAAGCGGGATTTCAGTTTACAAAAGCGGCGGTGGAATCTTTGCGGGAAAAATTGAAACAGGAAATAAAAAAGAATAAAATGTCAGATGTATTGCCGGAAAACGCGACGGAAGATTTCCTTACTTATCTGGAAGAGGAAGAGGAGATCGTCCGTCTGGATGACGGGATTTATGCAGGAAAGCGGGATCTGGATGAGGCGGTGTCATGGATCAAAGCGCAGCTTTCCGAACGGGAAAAGATCACAGTTTCCGAATTGCGGGATCATTTGGCATGCGGACGCAAACAGGGGAAGCTGATCTTGGATCACACGGATCGGATCCGGGTGACGAGAAAAGACGGGGCGGAAAGTGAGAGGGTACGAGGAAGATGAATTTGAAACAGTTGGAAGCTTTTGTGGAGGTGGCGGAGAAAAATAGTTTCTCCAAAGCGGCGAAGGCGTTGTATTTGACACAGCCGACCGTGAGCGCACATATTTCGGCGCTTGAGAAAGAATTGGGCAGCAGGCTTTTGATCCGCAACACAAAAGAAGTGGAACTTTCCGAGTCGGGGAAGCGTCTGTATGAATATGCAAAACAGATTGTACTTTTGACGGCGCAGATCGAGCAGGAATTCGGAAAAAAAGAAAAACGCGGCGAGAAACCATATTTTACGATCGCGGCGTCGACGGTTCCGGCGCAGTATCTTCTTCCGAATATCCTGATGCGTTTCCGAAGCCTGTATCCGATGGAGCAGTTCCGCATTCTTGAGAGCGACAGCGCGAGGGTTGTCGAGAAAGTGGCGGCGCGCAGGGCGGATATCGGACTGACGGGAACGGATGCAGCAGGGAAATATTGCGAATTTGTTCCGTTTTATGAGGACGAACTGATCGTGATCACACCGAATTCCGTGAAATATCAGAACCGGAAACAGAGCGGCAGCGCGCTGGAATGGATCGCAGGTGAGCCGATGCTTTTACGGGAAGAGGGGTCAGGCACGAGAAAGGAAGCGATGAAACTTTTGCAGAGAGCCGGGATTGAGGAATCGAAACTTCAGGTGATCGCCAGCATCGAAAATCCGGAGACGATCAAACGGTCGGTCGCAAGCGGAATGGGGATTTCGATCTTATCCGCATTGTCGGCACAGGATGCGGTGAGCAGCGGACAGGTGCTTGCATTTTCTTTGGGAGAAGAGAGAAGCACACGGGAGATTTATGCCGTCTATAACAAAAATTTTCAGCTTTCTGCCGGAGCAAGCCGCTTTTTAAAGCTGATCCGTAAAATGTATCCGGTTTCGGAGCAGAAATAAGGAAGATTTCCTGAAAAAAAGAATGAAGTGCGACAGACTGCTTATAGATTTTATCAATAAGTAGTCTGTTTTATTATACCTTTCGATTAGACGAACGGAGAGGAATTTCGTATACTAAAGAAAGGGAAGATGCAGAGGACAGACGAGGTGAGAGAATGATTTATATGGATAATGCGGCGACGACGATGCAGAAACCGCCGCAGGTGGCGGAAGCGGTCGTCCGTGCGATGGGCACGCTTGGAAACGCCGGACGTGGGGCGAGCGAAGCGTCTCTTGGCGCGGCGCGTGTGATCTATGAGACGCGGGAGCAGTTGTGCCGGCTGTTTCACGGCGAAGATCCGCGGCAGATCGTATTTACGTCGAATGCGACGGAAAGTCTGAATACGGTGATCGGGGGATTGATCGATCCGGAAGATCATGTCATCACAACGGCGATGGAACATAATTCGGTGCTTCGCCCGCTGTATGCGTGTGGACAGACGGGGACAGAAGTGACGATCCTGGGATGTGATGAAAAAGGAAATATTTCTTATGAGAAACTGGAAGCGGCGATCCGGGAAAATACAAAAGCGATCATCTGTACCCACGGATCCAATCTGACGGGAAATCTGAACGATGCGAAAAAAATCGGCGCGATCGCAAAAAAGCACGGAGTATTGTTTGTACTGGATGCGTCGCAGACAGCGGGGCATGTGCCGGTCGACGTACAGGAAATGCAGATTGACGTGTTATGCTTCACCGGACATAAAGGATTGCTCGGACCGCAGGGAACCGGTGGGATGTATGTGCGTCCGGGAGTGCAGATCCGTCCGCTGAAACGGGGCGGAAGCGGGATCGATACATACAATAAAGATCATCCGCCGCAGATGCCGACCGCGTTGGAGGCAGGCACGCTCAACGGTCATGGGATCGCAGGACTCAACGCCGCACTCTATTATATAGAAGAAACAGGTTTGGAAACGATTGGCAATCTTGCTCTGGAACGAATGAGGAGATTCTATGACGGTGTGTCGCGGATTCCGGGCGTGACGGTGTACGGCGATTTTTCTCAAAAAGACCGCTGTCCGATCGTCTCGTTGAATGTGAGGGACTATGATTCTGCGGAGGTCAGCGATGAATTGCTTATGACCTATGGGATCACGACCAGACCCGGCGGACATTGCGCGCCGCTGATGCACGAAGCGCTCGGAAATGTAGAACAAGGCGCGGTGCGATTCAGTTTTTCCCATTACAATACGGAGGCGGAAGTGGAGGACGCCATCCGGGCGATCCGGGAGATCGCCGAATAACAGTCTGCTGTGCCGACAGTTTGGCACAGGCATTCTACAAAAAGGAAAAGGAGAGTAATAGGCTATGAATTTATCAGACTCAAAGAAAAAACTTGCGTTGGCGGGCATCGTATGCGGACTTGTGGCGGTATGTCTTGCCATCTATGGAAATCCGGCGAATATGGCATTTTGTATCGCGTGCTTCATCCGTGATATGGCAGGTGCGCTTGGGATGCATCAGGCGGAGGTCGTTCAGTATGCGAGACCGGAGATCATCGGACTGGTGCTCGGTGCGTTTATCATTTCATTTGCAACAAAAGAATATCGTTCCACCGGGGGTTCATCTCCGATGATCCGTTTTGTGCTTGGGATGATCATTATGATCGGATCGCTTGTATTCTTAGGCTGTCCGCTGCGTATGGTCCTCAGAATGTCCGCGGGCGACGGAAATGCGTGGGTGGCGCTGATCGGATTTATCCTCGGCGTGGGAACCGGAGCGTTTGCATTGAAGAAAGGGTTCAGTCTGGGACGCGCCTATGTGACGAATAAAACAGGCGGCATGGTACTGCCGGCGCTGATGGTGGGCGTGCTGCTGCTGAGTGTGTTTACGTCGCTTCTGAAATCCAGTGAATCCGGTCCGGGAAGCATGCATGCGCCGCTGATCCTTTCTCTGATCGGCGGGCTGATCTTCGGAGCGTTTGCACAGAAATCCAGAATGTGCTTTGCAGGCGGTATCCGCGACGTGATCCTGATGAAAAATTTTGATCTGCTGACCGTGATCGTCGGATTATTTGCGGTGATGCTTGTGTACAATCTTGTGAGCGGCAATTTCGTGTTGGGATTCAACACACCGGGTGTGATCGCCCATTCCGAACATCTGTGGAATATTCTTGGAATGTATGCGGTCGGATTTGCGGCAGTGTTGGCAGGGGGATGTCCGCTGCGCCAGCTGATCTTGGCAGGACAGGGATCTTCCGATTCCGCAGTGACGGTTCTCGGAATGTTTGTCGGGGCGGCGCTCTGCCACAATTTCGGACTGGCTTCCAGCGGAACGTCCCTGAATCCGGAGACGAAAGAACTGGTGGCGGGAGCAGTGACGACCAACGGAAAGATCGCGCTTGTGATCTGCATCGTCGTTTGTTTTGTGATCGCATTTACGAATAAAAGAAAAGAAGCGTAGGAGGGAATCAGCCATGAAAATAGTAGACGCAAGAGGACTTTCCTGTCCGGAACCGTTGATGCTGACGGCGGAGGCATTGAAAAATTCCGATGAATCTGTTAAAATTCTTGTGACAGAACCGCATCAGAAAATGAATGTGGAAAAATATGCAAAGGATCACGGCAGAAAGGCAGTTTCCACGGAAAGTGGAGATGGATTTGAAATCGTGATAGAGTAGAGGATGAGACAGAAAGAATTAAAACTGGTCGTGACATTTCATACAACGGCAGATGCGATGGCGATGGAAAAAGCGTGTAAAAACGCAGCGGTTCCGGGGAGATTGATCCCGGTTCCGAGGATGATCTCTGCCGGCTGCGGACTGGCATGGTGCGCCGGACTTGAGAACAGGGCGCAGATCGTCGGATTGATGGAACAGACCGGGATCGAGCAGGAAGAACTGCATGAGTGTATGGTCTGAGTGATTTTGGGGGCAGAAAGGCGACTGGTGTGTCTCCTGGTCTTCAAAACCAGTGTGGGGCTTAAAGAAGAAGTCCCGGGTGGGTTCGATTCCCACATGTCCTCGCCAAAAAAAGAAAAAGCAAAGATGATAGGAAAGACAGTTGATTTCACATAAGAAATTGATTGTCTTTTTTTGTATAGACGACGAGCCAAAGTCCGGGCTTGCCCGAGACCTTGGCGATTGCTTACAATCCCGGAATGTGCCTCTTGGCACTTCCGGTGATTTGAAAGATTTCATGCCGCAGTAAAAGGTCTGGGCACGATTTTTAAGACCGGTTTAAAAGTGTTGCTTTGGCAGGTGTTGATTTGTTATAAAAAGATTGTATTTATCGTCTTTTTTCTTGTACAGAATTTACAGATAAGATATAATAAGAGCATGTAACTTTTGAGAGAGATAAAAGGTATTACCTATGAAAGAAGAACTGTTTGGCAGACATGGGACCGTCAATGCAGAGACGGCGATTTATACTTACGGAGAGATGGTTTACAGGCTCGCATTGATCCAGATGAAGAACAGGAGCGAAGCGGACGATGTGTTTCAGGAAGTGTTTCTGAGACTGGTCAAATATAAAGACAGGATCCGGAGTGAAGAACATCTGAAAGCATGGCTTTTGCGGGTGACATTAAACTGCTGTAAAAAAGAGTTCGACAAAGCCTTTCGCAGGAATACCGTTGCGATGGAAAAGGAATGCAAAAGCGAAGAAAGTTATGAGATGGAGATGCCGGGTAATCCGGTGTATGAAGCGGTTCTTGCACTTCCGGAGAATTATAAAAGCGTCGTGCACCTGTTCTATTATGAGCAGTATTCCGTGCGGGAGATCGGCAAGATTCTGGAAGTTTCAGAGTCTGTCGTCAAGACGCGGCTTTACCGTGGACGCGAGATGTTGAAAGAAGCGTTGAAAGGAGAGTGGGAGAGTGCAGGAAGAATTTAGAGAAGAATATCGAAAAGCCAATGACAGTGTTCATGTACCGGAAGAACTGATGGAGCGGACGGTAAAGGCAGTCAGAACCGAGGAGCGCAGACAGAAGACGAGGTATTTTTGGAAATATGCGGCGATGGCGGCATGTGTCTGTATTGTCTGTTTTGGCGGCTGGAAACTGACGATGGGTGATCGGATCCGCGTGCAGGATGTGACATTTTCTTCCGGAGAGATGCAGATCGGGCTGACCCTTGGGAATCAAGAGGCGAAGCCGGATGGTGAGGAGAAAAAAGAACAGCTTACGGTTGAGACATATCAGATGGAAGAAAAGGGGAACGTTCCGGAAGAATTGTGGGCGGTGGAACCGAGCCGGATCAATGGAGAAGAGGTTTTCCTTGGACAGACGGAAGACGGCAGACTTCATGCAGCATATGAAACAGGCGGACAGATTTACTATATAATAGAAGAAAGCGGCGACCGCGATTTTCTGATCGAATATTTGAAAAATAATTTATAAAATATTTTGTGAAATCTGTAACCTTTTAAAACGCGGAAAGGTATTATAATCAGAAACACAAAAATACAGCCGCTCAAAGCAGGGAAACGAACTGGGGGCGCGGCAGACAGTTGCCTGGGAAAAGTTGATCGAGAGGAAAAGCGCATGAAGAGAAAATATCAGCGGATAGGAATCAGTGTATTATTGGCATCTTCCCTTTTGCTGACGGCATGTCAGGGACAGGGAGAGACGAAAGAGAAGACGGATGGGGACGGAAAAGAAAAGCAGGCGTCGATGGAGACGGCAAAGCTGGCGGATTCCATCCGGCAGAAATACGAAGAGAATTATGTGTATGCAGAGCCGATCAAAGATGTGGCGCGCGATGAACATTTGAAACTGCAGATGGGATTCGACATTATGAATTCTGAATTTACTGAATACACGCAGATCGTAAATGTGTTCAAAGATGCGGAACTGACGCAGCCCATCGGATCTCATTTTGAATGGGATGAGGAGACAAAAGAGCTGGAGGTCACTCCGCCGCGGTGGAGTGTCGGCGGGATCATGAGCGAGGGACTGAGCGAGGAAGATCCGGGTTATCAACCGGCAGATACTTCCCTGTTTGACAAAGGAGAACTCAACGATTGGGGAAACCTCCCGCAGTATTACATGGTGCAGTATGTGGATCTGGAGACCGGAGAACAACTGGAAAAGCCGATCGTCACCGTGTTTACCGTTGATTTTGAAGTGGACCGGGCGCCAAAGGTCTCGCTTTCGATCGACGAGGACGGAATACCGGTGTTCCGCTGGAAAGAGGTGGACGGAGCCGAACGTTATTATGTGATGAGCATGACGTATTCGGAAGAGAACGGTCTTTCCGGAGACGGATGGGTAGAAGGAAGTACGACAAAGACCGAGTGGAAACCGGAGTCGACGGCCAAATTTATCACTTATGATGTGTCGGAAGCGGAGCGGCAGGATCCGGCTGTCGTAGAAAAGTATGGAGAGGGAACCGGAGCGATCCCGAAAGATTCCGAGTATGAGACTTATTATTGCGTGATCGCGGCATCGGAAGACGGTACTTCCGCGATGAGCAATCTGCTGGACGAGAAAGCGATCGCCCGAAAAGTTCCGTATATGGAAGAAGTTAAGATGAGTCTGGATCAGGAGGGCTCCAATTATGTGGACAGCTTTGCGGAGATGCCGTCGTACAAATGGGTGACGATGTGCGACGGAACATTGGTTCAGAAGATCATCAATTATGATTTTGAAAATGCAAAAGCGACAACCGAGACATGGGGCGAATACGAAAAAGAGGATATGTCGGATCTGAAAGTCGTTGAAAAAGACATTGTCAAAGTACCTTATGTGATCGACGGAACCGGTTTTGACGGAACGGTTGTCATTGAAAATTATAATCCCGATACATGGGAAGAAGAACTGGAAAGAATCCATCAGAGACAGGAACAGCTTCGGAGCCGGGGCGGAGCCGTGACGCCGGAGATGACCGAGGGCGAAAGCGGTGAAGGCGGAAAGAACGAGGATAAGAAACCGGATGATGCGGAATCGGAGGATGCGAAACCGGAGGAAAACGTGCAGGATGCAAAATATCCGGTAACCGCGAACAGTGCGCTCAGCGAGTATCTGGCAGTGAATATGATGAATGGAAATACACGGATCGATCTGAAAGATTTTCCGGAAAGTGCAGATACGTCCTATCTTCTGGATGCATGGGAGGAAGCTGTTTACCAGAATCCGCTTGTGATCGGCGTTACGAGCGCCTCCATTTTAGATGATGGAAGAACGCTGGCGGTGGAATACGATACGGAAGCGGATGTGATCAAAGAGAAACAAAAAGAGATCACGGAAGAAGTGAAAAAAGTTGTCGGTCAGATCATCAAAGACGATATGACCGAACTGGAAAAAGAGATGGCGATCAATCAGTATCTGTGCGATACGGCAGAGTATGATATGGAGGCGCTGGAAAATGCCGAGGAAAATAATTTCGCAGGCGTGGATGAAGAATTCAACGATTCCTTTACTCCGTACGGCGTACTTCTGAATCAGGTCGGAGTATGTTCCAGCTATGCGGGGGCGTTTAAGCTGCTGGCCCAGGAAGCCGGACTGGAATGTATCGTGGTGACCGGCAATCTGGACGGAGATCTGCCGCACGCATGGAACAAGGTGAAGATCGACGGCGAATGGCAGATCGTCGATTCCACCAACAATGACAATGAGCTGATACTCAATGCGCTTCTGAACCTGCCGGATCATGCGGCGGATAAAGTGCTTGTGGAAGATGAACGGTATGCGTTGGATCCAATCGTCAAAGAGTATAAGGCACAGACGGACGAGAAAGAATATTATCGGATCAATGGCAAATTCTTCGAGCAAAGTGAAATCACAAAGCCACTGAGTGAAGCACTCGGAAAAGAGGGAACGGCAGTGCTTCGTACAGATTATACATTGAGTGACGAAGAGTTCATGAACATTGCACAGGCGGTGGTCGAACAGTCCGGACAGGAGGAACTTTCTGGTTATTACTGGATGGGCGTGATCTATCTGACAAAAGAAGAGATGGCAGAGCCGTAAATTGGCGGGACAGCGCAGTGTAGTCTGAGCGGCGCGGTCGAAGCGCTGCAGCTTCCCGAAAGGGAGAAGTTGAGAGGATATAGCTGCCGGGGCAAAAGATGCCTGACACATTGTTTCGTGCTATGCACTCCCCGGCATTTTATATATAAGAATATACATAGCAAAAAGGAGAAAAAGGTATGAAAAGACGTACAAAGAAATTAGTGGCATTGGGAATGACAGCAGCAATGACAGCCGGGCTGATAGCCGGATGCGGAAAGAAAGCGACGCCGGAAAGCCTGCTGACAGATATGGCGAAGAATCTCGCAGAGGTAGAGTCTTTGATGGCGAATATCGGAGTCGGAATGGAGATGACAGACGGAACCGATACGATGGGGCTTGAGATGAAAATGGATCTGGAAACGATCCTGAAAACAGAGGATACCCACGCAAAAGGTGAAATGAACATCGAAATGATGGGATCTAAGATCGGAACCGAGATCGAGCTGTACAGCGTAAAAGAAGATGACAAATATGTCACATATATGAAAGCGGCGGATCAGTGGACAAAAGAAGAAACAGACGTTGAGGACAGTGATTCCGAAGATGCTTCCACTGGAGATTTTGAAAAAATAGCAGAAGACATCGCGAAAAGTGCAGATGCATTTACGTTGTCAGAAGAAAAGACGGAAGTAGACGGAAAGAAATGTTTTGAACTGAAAGGAAAGATTGACGGCAGTGAAGTTTCCGATCTGATGGAAGACGAGATGATGGGTGACCTTTCTTCCGCCGGTATGGATTCCGAGGCGTTGGACGAGGTGACGATCCCATGTACGATGGAGATTTATGAAGAAGATCTTCTTCCCGCAAAGATTTCCTTTGATATGAAATCCGCAATGGCAGATATGGCAGAGGAGAGCGGTCTGGAGATCAATGAATTCTACATGGACGTTACTTACGTAGAATTTGACAGTGTTGACGAGATCAAAGTTCCGAAAGATGTGATCGAGGCGGTAGAAGATTCTGACAGCGGACTGAGCGCATTGTACGAAGACGATTCCGACAGCAAAGAAGAGAAGAACGACAAAGATTCCGATGACAAAGAGAAGGGGCAGGCAAAAGAGCCGGCAAAACAGAGCGGAGAGCTGGGAAAGACATGGGACAGCTATACCGTACAGATCAATGACAAAGTGCTGACACTGCCATGTACACTGGCAGAGCTGGAAAGTGCAGGCGTAACGCTTGACAGAGAATACACGCCGGAAGACTATGTGGTAAATGTGGAAGAATATGAACTGGCATGGTTTATGGATGGAAACGGAAATGAGATCACAGTAGAAATGGTGAATATGACAGACAAGCCGATCGCGTTAAAAGATTGTGTTGTAGGCGGAATTTCGGTAGATGCATACAGCGTGGAAGAAGGCGGACTCACAGTGATCTTCCCGGGAGGTATCCAGATCGGATCGACGGAGGCAGATGTACTGGCGGCGTACGGAGAACCATCCGACACATATGAGAGTGAAGAATATGGAAACTCTTTTATGTGGTATGACGAAAACAGCGAAAACTATTACGATGGCTGCTCGATTGACACGGAACTGGAAACGGGACTGGTAGATTCCATGAGCCTGACACATTACGAGTAAGAAAGAAAACAGATCATTTCTGAAAAAATGAAAAGAGTTTCTTCTATATATAATAGGAAGAAAGTCATAGGAAGATAAGATAGCGCCGGTGTGCAGGAGAGCATGTTGCCTCTTGTGCACCGGCGTTGTCATCGGGAGGAGAAATGCCGCAGCGCAGGTACAGATTTCCGTGCGGCGGTATTGTGCTAAAACCCGGTATTAAAAATTTGGTGTTAAAATTTTTTAAAAAATTTAAAAAAACTACTTGCAAAATCCGATGTGATTCGCTATACTAAGAGGGCTGTGACATGATAGCTGTGAAGCGCGAGGTTGCTGCCGAGACGAAGAATCGTCGATAGCAGGTTTTCCGTGGAGCGAATGTCAAGTTAGGAAACTGGCGACAAGTCACTGTACGAATCACAACTGATTACTTATTACCAAAAGGGAAGAGTATGAAACAACGTGTGAGTTTCTCACGACACACACGGGAGAGTGTACAGTCACCGCTTGTCGTACTGAGTTTAAAAGTACGAAAAGGAGGCGACTTTTTTTATGGCAAGTCAAGTAATGAGAATCACATTGAAAGCGTATGATCACCAGCTGGTAGATGCATCCGCAAAGAAAATCATCGAAACTGTAAAAAAGAACGGATCACAGGTGAGCGGTCCAGTGCCACTTCCGACTAAGAAGGAAGTTGTAACAATTCTGAGAGCGGTACACAAATACAAAGACTCCAGAGAGCAGTTCGAGCAGAGAACTCATAAGAGACTCATCGATATCATTACACCAACCCAGAAGACAGTTGATGCACTGTCCAGACTGGAAATGCCGGCAGGTGTGTTCATCGACATCAAGATGAAAAATAAGTAAAACACTTAGCAAGGCAGAAACATTTAATTAAGAAACAGTAATTCCTAATATTTAGGATGAACGTCCATGCGGCGTTCCGCTGTAAATTACAGGAGGTAGTTATAATGAAGAAAGCTATTTTAGCGACTAAAGTCGGAATGACTCAAATCTTCAACGAAGACGGAACATTGATTCCGGTAACAGTTCTTCAGGCTGGTCCTTGTGTAGTAACACAGGTTAAAACAGTAGAGAACGATGGTTACAGCGCAGTTCAGGTTGGTTTTGTTGACAAGAAAGAAAAGATTGTCACAAAAGACAAGAGCGGCAAAAAAGAAATCGCACACAGAAATGGTGTGACTAGAGCGGAAAAAGGTCACTTTGATAAAGCTGGCGTTTCCGGTAAGAGATATGTAAAAGAGTTCAAATTTGAGAACGCTGAAGAATACACACTGGCTCAGGAAATCAAAGCCGACATCTTCGAAGCAGGAGATAAGATTGACGCAACAGCAATCTCCAAAGGTAAAGGTTTCCAGGGAGCAATCAAACGTCACGGACAGAGCAGAGGACCTATGACTCACGGTTCTAAGTTCCACCGTCACGCAGGTTCCAATGGGGCGGCATCCGATCCGAGTAAAGTATTCAAAGGAAAGAAGATGCCAGGTCAGATGGGTAACAAGCAGATTACTGTACAGAATCTGGAAGTTGTAAGAGTTGATGCTGAGAACAATCTGCTGTTGGTAAAAGGCTCTGTACCGGGACCGAAGAAATGTCTCGTAACAATCAAAGAAACAGTAAAGGCTGCAAAATAGTCTGACATCGTAGAAAGGAGGAACACACAGATGGCAAACGTATCTGTTTATAATATCGAAGGTAAAGAAGTTGGTACAATCGATCTGAACGATGCTGTATTTGGTGTTGAGGTGAATGAACACCTTGTACACATGGCAGTAGTAAGCCAGCTTGCAAATAAACGTCAGGGAACACAGAAAGCAAAAACACGTTCTGAAGTTTCCGGTGGCGGAAGAAAACCGTGGAGACAGAAAGGAACAGGTCATGCAAGACAGGGTTCAACAAGAGCTCCACAGTGGACAGGCGGCGGAGTTGTATTTGCTCCGGTACCGAGAGACTACTCTTTCAAGATGAACAAAAAAGAAAAAAGAGCAGCTCTGAAATCTGCACTTTCATCCAGAGTAGCAGAGAACAAATTTATCGTAGTTGACGAGATCAAATTCGATGAGATCAAAACAAAGAAATTCCAGGAAGTTCTGAACAACCTGAACGTAAATAAAGCATTGGTTGTACTGGAAGACGGTAACACAAATGTAGAGATTTCCGCAAGAAATATCGCAAATGTGAAAACAGCACGTACCAATACGATCAACGTATTTGACATCCTGAAATACAACACAGTAATCGCTACGAAAGCTGCTGTTGCAACAATCGAGGAGGTGTACGCATAATGGCTAACATTCAATATTATGATGTAATCCTGAAACCGGTTATCACCGAAAAAAGCATGGAGCTGATGGCTGACAAGAAATATACATTCATGGTTCATACAGAAGCTACAAAAAATCAGGTAAAAGAAGCTGTTGAAAAAATGTTCAACGGAACAAAAGTAAAAAGCGTAAACACCATGAATCTTGATGGAAAAACAAAGAGACGTGGTATGACATTCGGAAAAACTGCAAAAGCGAAAAAAGCAATCGTGCAGTTGACAGAAGACAGCGCAGATATCGAAATATTCGAGGGACTGTAAAATAGGAAACACCACAGCCGCTAAGTTCGAGAATACCTCGCTAAGCGGACCGGGTGTACTTTCGCACTAAGCTCGGGGGATACCTCGCTAAGTGCTCAATGTATACGGTGCAAATCCGTGATAACAAATAATTAGAGCAAACGAAAGGAGAGACAGTAATGGGAATCAAAACTTATAACCCATATACACCTTCCAGAAGACAGATGACTGGTTCTGATTTCTCTGAGATCACAAAGACAACTCCTGAGAAATCTCTGTTGGATTCTAAGAGCAGAAAAGCTGGTCGTAATAATCAGGGTAAAATTACAGTAAGACACCGCGGAGGCGGAGCTAAGAAAAAATACAGAATCGTAGATTTCAAGAGAAGAAAAGATGGAATTCCGGCAACTGTAATCGGTATCGAGTACGATCCGAACAGATCTGCTAACATCGCACTGATCTGCTACGCTGACGGAGAGAAAGCATACATCCTCGCTCCGGAAGGACTGACAGACGGTATGAAAGTTATGAACGGACCGGAAGCAGAAGTAAGAGTAGGAAACTGCTTGCCGCTTTCTGAAATCCCGGTTGGTACACAGATCCACAACATTGAGCTTTATCCGGGAAAAGGCGGACAGCTTGTTCGTTCCGCAGGAAACAGCGCACAGTTGATGGCTAAAGAAGGAAAATACGCAACACTGAGACTTCCGTCCGGTGAAATGAGAATGGTTCCGATCATTTGTAGAGCATCTATCGGTGTTGTAGGAAATGGCGAACACAACCTGATCAACGTTGGTAAAGCAGGACGTAAACGTCACATGGGAATCAGACCTACTGTTCGTGGTTCCGTTATGAACCCGAATGACCATCCGCATGGTGGTGGTGAAGGTAAGACTGGTATCGGTCGCCCGGGTCCGTGTACACCATGGGGCAAACCTGCACTCGGTCTGAAGACACGTAAGAAAAACAAATCTTCTAACAAACTGATCGTAAGAAGAAGAGATGGTAAAGCAATCAAATAATTGTTCGCAAGGAGGTTAGAACTTATGGCTCGTTCACTTAAAAAAGGACCATTTGCAGATGAAAGCTTACTGAAAAAAGTAGACGCTATGAACGCTGCAGGTGATAAATCAGTTATTAAGACATGGTCACGTCGTTCTACAATCTTCCCGTCATTCGTAGGGCATACTTTTGCCGTACATGACGGAAGAAAACATGTGCCGGTATATGTTACAGAAGATATGGTTGGACACAAACTCGGAGAGTTCGTTGCAACCAGAACATACAGAGGACATGGAAAAGACGAGAAGAAGTCCAGAGTTAGATAATAAATCGAGATTTTGAAAGGAGGGTTCATCCATGGCTAAAGGACATAGATCGCAGATCAAGAGAGAAAGAAATGAGCAGAAGGATACAAGACCATCAGCTAAGATTTCTTATGCTAGAGTATCTGTTCAGAAAGCATGCTACGTTTTGGATGCAATCAGAGGCAAGGATGTACAGACAGCGCTTGGTATCTTGGCTTACAACCCGAGATATGCGTCAAGCGTAATAGAGAAATTATTGAAATCAGCAATCGCAAATGCTGAGAACAACAACGGTATGAGCGCAGAAAACCTTTATATTGAAGAGTGTTATGCAAATAAAGGACCGACAATGAAGAGAATCAGACCGAGAGCACAGGGCAGAGCTTACAGAATCGAAAAGAGAATGAGCCACATCACCATCGTGCTGAATGAAAGATAAGAAGGAGGAACACAATGGGACAGAAAGTTAATCCTCATGGCTTAAGAGTCGGAGTTATCAAAGACTGGGATTCCAAATGGTATGCAGAAAAAGATTTCGCAGATAACCTTGTGGAAGACCATGAAATCAGAACATTTTTGAAGAAAAGATTATACAGTGCCGGAATCTCCAAGATCGAGATCGAAAGAGCTTCTGACCGCGTGAAGATCATCGTATATACTGCTAAACCGGGCGTTGTGATCGGTAAAGGCGGTTCTGAGATCGAAAAAGTAAAAGCTGAACTGGCACAGTTCACAGACAAGAAGCTTATCGTTGACATCAAAGAAGTAAAGAGACCGGACAAAGACGCTCAGCTTGTAGCAGAGAACATTGCTCAGCAGCTTGAGAACCGTATTTCTTTCAGACGTGCTATGAAATCCTGCATGTCCAGAACGATGAAGTCCGGAGCGCTTGGAGTTAAGACAGCAGTTGCAGGACGTCTCGGCGGAGCTGATATGGCTCGTACAGAGTTTTACAGCGAGGGAACAATTCCGCTTCAGACACTGAGAGCTGACATTGATTATGGATTCGCAGAAGCTGACACAACTTACGGAAAAGTCGGTGTAAAGGTTTGGATTTACAAAGGCGAAGTACTTCCGACTAAAGGGAACAAGGAAGGGAGCGATAAATAATGTTAATGCCAAAAAGAGTTAAACGTCGTAAACAGTTCCGTGGTACTATGAAGGGCAAAGCTCTGAGAGGTAACACGATTTCTTATGGTGAATATGGTATCGTTGCAGCAGAACCATGCTGGATCCGTTCCAACCAGATCGAGGCAGCCCGTGTTGCCATGACACGTTACATCAAACGTGGCGGTAAGGTTTGGATCAAAATATTCCCAGATAAACCGGTAACAGCAAAACCAGCAGAAACTCGTATGGGTAGCGGAAAAGGTGCATTAGAGTACTGGGTAGCAGTAGTAAAACCAGGTCGTGTAATGTTCGAGATCGCAGGCGTATCTGAAGAAGTAGCAAGAGAAGCGCTTCGTCTTGCAATGCACAAATTACCTTGCAAATGCAAAATCGTTTCTCGCGCAGAATTAGAAGGCGGTGATAACAGTGAAAATTAATACATTTGTAAACGAATTAAGAGGAAAATCCGTAGAGGAATTGAATGAAGAATTAGTAGCTGCTAAGAAAGAGCTTTTTAACCTGAGATTCCAGAATGCAACAAATCAGTTAGATAACACAAGCAGAATCAAAGAAGTTAGAAAGAATATTGCTCGTATCCAGACTCTGATCACAGAGAACGCTCGTTAATCGGCGGCTGGTTGATTTGAAGTAAGTGAAAGAACTTCTTTATAAAAGAATTTGAAAGGAGTAGCAACTGTGGAAGAAAGAAATCTGAGAAAAACTCGTGTTGGCAAGGTTGTCAGCGACAAGATGGACAAGACAATCGTAGTTGCCGTAGAAGACCACGTTAAGCATCCGCTGTATAAGAAAATCGTAAAGAGAACTTATAAGCTGAAAGCTCATGATGAGCAGAACGAATGCCGCGTAGGTGATACAGTAAAAGTTATGGAAACAAGACCGCTCTCTAAAGACAAGAGATGGAGACTTGTAGAAATCATGGAGAAAGCAAAATAATTTGCTTTACGTTTGTGAGTATATAAAAGGAGGTTTACCTGCATGATACAACAGGAAAGTAGACTTAAAGTAGCTGACAATACAGGTGCGAAAGAATTACTGTGTATCCGTGTGCTTGGTGGTTCTACAAGAAGATATGCAAGCATCGGAGATGTGATCGTTGCGACTGTTAAAGATGCAACACCAGGCGGCGTTGTTAAAAAAGGTGACGTTGTTAAAGCGGTTGTTGTTCGTTCTGTAAAAGGTGCTCGTCGTAAAGACGGATCCTACATCAGATTTGATGAGAATGCTGCTGTAATTATAAAAGACGATTTGAACCCACGTGGAACACGTATTTTTGGACCAGTAGCTCGTGAGCTTCGTGAGAAACACTTCATGAAGATCGTTTCTCTGGCTCCGGAAGTACTGTAAGGAGGTGCGTAAGAATGTCAAGTATGAAGATTAAAAAGGGTGACACTGTAAGAGTGATCGCCGGTAAAGACAAAGATAAAGAAGGCAAAGTTCTTGCTGTAAATAAAAAAGACGGAAAAGTTCTGGTTGAAGGCGTTAATATGCTGACAAAGCACACAAAACCGAGCATGTCTAATCAGAATGGCGGTATCGTTCATCAGGAAGGACCGATCGACATCTCTAACGTTATGTATGTACACAACGGAAAGACAACAAGAATCGGATTCAAGATGGATGGAGACAAAAAGGTTCGTGTTGCGAAATCAACAGGCGACGTTATTGACTAATTCAAGGAAGGAGGTCCAGAACTTTGAGTAGACTGAAAGAGACATATCAGAATGAGATCGTTGATGCAATGATCAAAAAATTTGGATATAAAAATATCATGGAAGTACCGAAACTCGACAAAGTTGTTATCAACATGGGTGTAGGTGAAGCAAAAGACAATGCGAAAGTATTGGAGTCTGCAATTGCTGATCTTGAGAAGATCACAGGACAGAAAGCAGTTGTGACAAGAGCAAAGAATTCCGTAGCTAACTTCAAGATCAGAGAGGGTATGGCGATCGGATGTAAAGTAACACTGAGAGGCGAGAGAATGTACGAATTCGTTGACCGTCTGATCAATCTTGCACTTCCTCGTGTACGTGACTTCCGCGGTGTAAACCCGAACGCGTTCGACGGAAGAGGTAATTACGCACTTGGAATCAAGGAGCAGCTGATTTTCCCGGAAATTGAGTACGATAAAATCGACAAGGTTAGAGGTATGGACGTAATTTTCGTTACAACCGCTAAAACTGACGAGGAAGCTCGTGAACTGCTGACACAGTTCAACATGCCGTTCAAAAAGTAAGGAGGAAAATCATGGCTAAGACATCTATGAAAATTAAACAGCAGCGCAAAGCTAAATTCTCCACAAGAGAATATAACCGCTGCAGAATTTGTGGTCGTCCACATGCATATTTAAGAAAATATGGTATCTGCCGTATCTGCTTCCGCGAACTGGCATACAAAGGACAGATCCCGGGAGTTAAGAAAGCCAGCTGGTAAGCCGGAATTCTTCCGAATGCCGAATGGAAACAGCGAGGTTGTTCTTGGAGCTTAGCAGTCATCGACAGGTCTGGCGAAAAGAACTGCCGACCCAGCGCGGCAGCGCTTGAATAGAATTGATAAATATAAAAAAGGAGGATACTTCCACATGACTATGAGTGATCCAATCGCAGATATGCTTACAAGAATCCGTAATGCAAATACTGCTAAACATGATACAGTAGACGTACCTGCATCTAAGATGAAAGTAGCGATCGCAAACATTCTCTTGGATGAAGGATACATCGCAAAGTATGACATTGTAGAAGATGGAGTATTTAAGACAATTCATATCACACTGAAATACGGTGCAGATAAGAATGAGAAAGTTATTTCCGGTCTGAAGAGAATTTCCAAACCTGGTCTGCGCGTATACGCAAACAGCGAAGATATGCCGAAAGTTTTGGGTGGACTCGGAACTGCTATCGTATCTACAAACAAAGGTGTAATCACAGACAAAGAAGCAAGAAAACTCGGCGTAGGCGGAGAGGTTCTTTGCTTTATCTGGTAGACCGAAAGCAACTTAGTGAAAGCAAGCCGAAAGGCGCAGCTTGAACTTAGTGCGAGGTCGTTCTTGGAGCTTGTCGAGGTATTGTCGAGCTTAGCGAGAAGAACTACCTTAGACCGGCGCTCAGGCGCACGGAACTAGTCCGGGGAGAAAATCTCCCCACTGTAACTGAAAACAGAGCGGGCGAGCATCCGCTCCGAAAATCTAAGTTAATAGGAGGATAAAGGTATGTCACGTATTGGAAGACTGCCAATTACAATCCCGGCAGGAGTTACTGTTGAGATTGCTGAGAATAATGTAGTGACTGTAAAAGGTCCGAAAGGAACTCTGACAAAAGAGCTTCCGGTTGAAATGGAAATCAAACAGGAAGGCGAAGAAGTAATCGTAACAAGACCGAATGATCTGAAGAAAATGAAATCTCTTCACGGTCTGACAAGAACACTGATCAACAACATGGTTGTTGGTGTTACAGCAGGATATGAGAAAGTCCTGGAAGTAAACGGTGTAGGTTACAGAGCCGCTAAGTCAGGAAACAAACTGACACTGAACCTCGGATATTCACATCCGGTAGAAATGATCGATCCAGAGGGCGTTGAGACTGTTCTGGAGGGTCAGAATAAGATTACTGTAAAAGGTATCGACAAAGAAAAAGTTGGCCAGTACGCTGCTGAAATCAGAGACAAGAGAAGACCGGAGCCATATAAGGGCAAGGGAATCAAGTATGCTGATGAAGTGATCAGACGTAAAGTTGGTAAGACTGGTAAGAAATAATTAAGGAGGGTGTGAAAATGGTTAGTAAAAAATCAAGAAGTGAAGTTCGTAGAAAAAAACACATGAAATTACGTAACCGTTTCAGCGGTACAGCTGAGAGACCACGTTTGGCTGTGTTTAGAAGTAATAATCATATGTATGCACAGATTATTGACGATACAGTTGGAAACACTCTGGTTGCAGCTTCCACTCTTCAGAAAGACGTGAAAGCAGAACTTGAGAAGACCAACAACGTTGATGCTGCAGCATATCTTGGAAAAGTTATCGCTGAGAAGGCAATGGCAAAAGGAATCACAGAGGTTGTATTCGACAGAGGTGGTTTCATTTACCAGGGAAAAATCAAAGCACTGGCAGACGCAGCAAGAGAAGCTGGGTTGAATTTCTAGGAAGGGAGAACACATATGAGACAGGAACGTATTGATGCTAGTCAGTTAGAGTTAGAAGAAAAAGTGGTATCAATCAAACGTGTAACCAAGGTCGTAAAAGGTGGTCGCAACATGAGATTCACAGCTTTAGTTGTTGTTGGCGATGGAAAAGGCCATGTTGGTGCAGGTTTAGGAAAAGCTACTGAAATCCCGGAAGCAATCCGCAAAGGAAAAGAAGATGCAGCAAAGAAACTGATCGAAGTTGTATTGGATGAGAATGAAAGCGTTACACACGATACAATCGGTAAATTCGGAAGCGCTTCCGTATTGCTGAAGAAAGCTCCGGATGGTACCGGAGTGATCGCCGGAGGTCCGGCACGTGCGGTAATCGAGCTTGCAGGAATCAAGAACATCCGTACAAAATCATTAGGTTCTAACAATAAACAGAACGTCGTACTTGCTACAATCGAAGGACTGAGAGGAATCAAAACTCCGGAGGAAGTTGCAAGACTTCGCGGCAAATCAGTAGAAGAGATCGTAGGCTAAGATAGCGTATCAGCTCTGCTGCATCTGGCGGACAGAGCGTGATCCTATCCAATAGGAGGTAAAACAATGGCAGATTTAAAAGTTACTTTGGTAAAGTCTACAATCGGTGCCATCCCGAAGCATAGAAGAACAGTAGAAGCTCTGGGACTTAAGAAGCTGAACAAGACGGTCGTATTGCCGGACAACGCAGCTACAAGAGGAATGGTACAGCAGGTTAGACATTTAGTGAAAGTAGAAGAAGCGTAAATCAAAAACGATAAGGAGGTAACGTCATGGACTTATCAAACTTGAGACCGGCAGACGGTGCAAAGCAGAGTGATAATTTCAGAAGAGGCCGTGGACATGGTTCAGGAAACGGCAAGACAGCCGGTAAAGGCCACAAAGGTCAGAAAGCTCGTTCCGGAGCTACAAGACCGGGCTTTGAAGGTGGTCAGATGCCTTTATACAGAAGAATTCCGAAGAGAGGATTTACATGCAGAAACTCTAAGGAAATCATCGGCATCAACCTTAGCGCGCTGGAAATCTTTGAAGACGGCGCAACAGTATCTGTTGAGACTCTGATCGAGACAGGTATCGTAAAGAATCCAAAAGATGGTGTTAAAATTCTTGGAAATGGAGAGTTAACTAAGAAGCTTACAGTTCAGGCAAATGCATTCAGTGCAAAAGCTGCAGAGAAGATTGAAGCGCTTGGTGGAAAAGCAGAGGTGATCTAATGCTAGATACAGTGCGAAGAGCATTTCGTATAGAAGAGATCCGCAAGAAAATCTTTTATACCTTTTTGATGCTTATCGTTGTTAGATTTGGTTCCCAATTGCCGGCTCCAGGCGTGGACCCAACCTTTATTCAGAATTTTTTCGCGAACCAGACCGGTGATGCATTCAATTTCTTTGATGCATTTACCGGGGGTTCTTTTACCCAGATGTCGGTGTTTGCTCTCAGTATTACGCCGTACATCACATCATCTATTATCATGCAGCTTCTGACGATCGCGATTCCGAAACTGGAAGATATGCAGAAAGAGGGTGCGGATGGAAGAAAGAAGATTGCGGCGATCACAAGATATGTGACGGTCGTTCTTGCATTGATCGAGTCTACTGCAATGGCAGTCGGATTCGGACGTCAGGGACTTCTCGTTGAATTTAATTTTGTCAATGCGGCAATCGTTGTGTGCACACTGACCGCAGGAAGCGCATTCCTTATGTGGATCGGTGAGCGTATTACGGAAAAAGGTGTTGGAAACGGTATCTCTATCGTACTTTTGATCAATATTCTTTCCCGTGTACCGCAGGATCTTGTGCAGCTGTATACACAGTTCATCAGTGGAAAAACACTGGCAAAAGGAATCCTCGCGGCAGTGATCATTCTGCTTGTACTGTTGGCAGTTGTTGTATTTGTCATCATTCTTCAGGATGGGGAACGCAGAATCGCGGTACAGTACTCACAGAAAGTACAGGGACGGAAGACGTACGGAGGACAGTCCTCACATATTCCGCTTAAGGTGAACACCGCAGGAGTTATCCCGATCATCTTTGCATCATCGCTGATGCAGACGCCGATCGTCATCGCTACATTCCTCGGAAAAGGAGACGGAACAGGGATCGGAAGTCAGATTCTTCGGGCGTTGAACTCCAATAACTGGTGTGATCCGGATAACTTAATATATTCCATAGGGCTGATTTTCTACATTATCCTTACGATATTCTTTGCATATTTCTATACGTCGATCACATTCAATCCGTTGGAGATTGCAAACAACATGAAGAAAAGCGGCGGTTTTGTTCCGGGAATCCGTCCGGGAAAACCGACCGTAGAATATTTCCAGAAGATTTTGAACTACATTATTTTTATTGGGGCATGTGGACTGATTATCGTTCAGGTAATTCCATTTTTCTTCAATGGTGTATTCGGGGCAAACGTTTCTTTCGGAGGAACATCCCTGATCATTATCGTAGGTGTTGTGCTTGAGACGATCAAGCAGATCGAATCCCAGATGCTTGTACGCAACTATACGGGATTTTTGAACAACAAAGGAAATTCAATGAAAAACAGTTTCCTTGGATACTAAGAGATTTAGCTCGTTGTACCTGTCCGGATCAAAAGACAGGTGCGACGGGTTAATGTGCGTTCCGGCGTACTAAAAAGATGACAGCAAATACATATAAAGGAGGGTTACACAATATGAAGATTATTATGTTAGGCGCACCGGGTGCCGGCAAGGGTACACAGGCGAAGAAAATTGCCGAGAAATATGCGATCCCGCACATTTCAACAGGAGACATTTTCCGGGCAAATATCAAGAACGGAACCGAACTCGGTCAGAAAGCAAAAGGATATATGGATCAGGGACTTCTCGTTCCGGATGAACTGGTCGTAGATCTTGTTGCCGACCGCGTGAAGCAGGGCGACTGCAAAAACGGTTATGTGCTGGACGGATTCCCGAGAACGATCCCGCAGGCGGAAGCTCTGGATCATGCGCTTGCCGAGATGGGAGAAAAGATGGACTACGCGATCAATGTGGAAGTTCCGGATGAGAACATCGTCAACCGTATGTCAGGAAGAAGAGCCTGTGTGGACTGCGGAGCAACGTATCATATTGTGTATGCTCCGACCAAAGAAGACGGAGTCTGCGACAAATGCGGCGGCAGCCTGATCCTGCGCGATGATGACAAACCGGAGACGGTGAAGAAGCGTCTCGGTGTGTATCATGACCAGACACAGCCGCTGATCGACTACTATACAAATGCCGGAATCTTAAAAGAAGTAGACGGCACGATCGAGATCGAAGATGTGTTCGGCGAGATCGTAAAGATCCTGGGAGCGTAGTCAATGGAACTGAAGCCGGGAATGCTCGCCAGATCGAAAGCCGGGCGGGATAAGGATTGTATATATGTTATAAGATCTGTCAATGATGAATATGTATATCTGGCGGACTCTCTCGAGGAGGGAACCCGCCGGATCAAGAAAAAGAACCGGAAACATATTCAGGTAATAAAGAAAACAGGAAATGTAAAGTGCGAAGCGCACGGGAGGATTAAGCATGTCAAAAGCTGACGTAATCGAAATCGAAGGAGTCGTAGTTGAAAAACTGCCGAATGCGATGTTTAAAGTTGAGTTGGAGAACGGACACATTGTTCTGGCGCATATCAGCGGAAAACTGCGTATGAATTTTATTAAGATTTTGCCGGGAGACAAGGTAACTTTGGAAATGTCTCCGTATGACCTCAGCAAAGGTAGAATTGTCTGGAGAGACAAATAAATATCGATATAGTGAAATAAAACAACGAAACAGTATAAAAAAGATGCAAAATTGTGAATCAATAACACAAAAAGGTGTTGACTTTGCGATGAATTAGGCGTTATAATATCAAATGGTTGTTTTTGGGTAGGTGTGTCCAAAAATATCCGTAGCATAAGGATTCAGCAAAGGATGGAAGGAGGATTTGACATGAAGGTTAGATCATCAGTAAAACCAATCTGTGAAAAATGCAAGATTATCAAGAGAAAAGGAAGTATCCGCGTAATCTGCGAAAATCCGAAGCACAAACAGAGACAGGGCTAATTTATTAGTTTTGAGGAGAATTTGTGCAACAAAATTAGGCGGCTGACAGTGCGACACACCAGGCGGTGTGTAGACTGTTTAATATACAGTAAGGTTACACCAGGCGACTATCACAGGTACCGGTAGAGTCGGTGTTCGCTGCATTTGGGCTGTACGGCATATTCCCATGCCGATACATGAGAGGACCTGGCATTCACAGCAGGAAAATCCGGTTTGAAGAAACCGTCGGATGCAGAATGTATATTGCTTATAATACCCGGAGAAAGAGCGGTATATAAAAAAGAACCGTGCCGGGAAAGGGCATGGTAGCATGCCTGGGCGGTACCGACCTCGAAAGATCATGTCGGGAAACCCCAGTTAGGGACAATATGTAACACGCCAAGCCAGTCAGACTGGCAAAGCAAACAGAGACAAAAAGAAAATGGAGGAAAGACACATGGCTCGTATTGCAGGTGTAGACTTACCAAGAGACAAACGTGTAGAAATCGGTTTGACTTATATTTATGGAATTGGAAGAACAAGCGCAAACCGTATCTTAGCAGAGGCAGGAATCGATCCGAGCACTCGCGTAAGAGATCTGACTCAGGAAGATGTAAAGAAGATCAGTGAGATCATCGACGCATCTCAGGTTGTAGAAGGTGACCTGAGAAGAGAGATCCAGCTGAACATCAAGAGACTGAAAGAAATCGGATGTTACCGTGGAATCCGTCATAGAAAAGGACTTCCGGTTCGTGGTCAGAAGACAAAGACGAACGCAAGAACATGTAAAGGTCCGAAGAGAACAGTAGCAAACAAGAAGAAATAAAACTTGTAAACCAATTTTGTAGAAAGAAGAAAGTAGGTTAGTTTAAATGGCTAAGAAAGTTACAAAGAAAGTGACAAAAAAACGTGTCAAGAAAAACGTTGAACGGGGACAGGCTCACATCCAGTCATCTTTTAATAATACGATCGTAACATTAACAGATGCACAGGGAAATGCTCTTTCATGGGCAAGTGCAGGCGGTCTTGGATTTAGAGGTTCAAGGAAATCTACTCCATATGCAGCTCAGATGGCAGCAGAAACAGCAGCAAAAGCAGCTCTGCCGCACGGTCTGAAGACAGTAGATGTTTTCGTAAAAGGACCTGGATCAGGAAGAGAAGCAGCGATCCGTGCACTTCAGGCATGTGGTATTGACGTAGTAAGCATCAAAGACGTTACTCCGGTACCGCACAACGGATGCCGCCCGCCGAAACGCAGAAGAGTCTAATCGAAGACGAATTGCAGGCAGGTCAGATAGAGGTAACGAAGTGAGTTGCAGATATTCTGCAATGTAATCATATAGGAGGAAGCATAACTATGGCAGTAAATAGAGTTCCAGTTCTTAAAAGATGCCGTTCATTAGGCATGGACCCGATCTATTTAGGAATTAATAAAAAATCCAACAGACAGCTGAAAAGATCCAACAGAAAGATGAGCGAGTATGGTCTTCAGCTGCGTGAGAAACAGAAAGCAAAATTCATCTACGGAGTTCTGGAGAAACCTTTCAGAAACTACTACGCAAAAGCAAAACAGATGGAAGGAATGACAGGTGAAAACCTGATGACCATTCTAGAATCCAGATTGGACAACGTAATGTTCCGTATGGGATTTGCAAGAACAAGAAAAGAAGCAAGACAGATCGTTGATCACAAACACGTACTTGTAAACGGTAAACAGGTAAATATCCCGTCTTACCTTGTAAAAGCAGGAGACGTTATTGAAATCAAAGAGAAACACAAAGGATGCCAGAGATACAAAGACATTCTTGAAGTAACAGGCGGAAACATGATTCCGGATTGGCTGGAAGTAGATGCTGAGAACCTGAAAGGTGAAGTAAAAGAACTTCCGAAGCGTGAAGCGATCGATGTTCCGGTTGACGAGATGCTGATCGTCGAGTTGTATTCTAAATAATAGAATCCAATCAGTGCGCAAGGCGCGGAAACGTGTCTTGTGCATTGGTATATCGTATCCCCTCAACATATATTAACCCATAAGGAGGGTCTGTGTAGTGTTTGATTTTAATAAACCTAATATTGAAATTACAGAGATTTCAGAAGATAAGAAATATGGACGTTTTGTTGTAGAACCTCTGGAAAGAGGATACGGAACGACTCTCGGCAATTCCCTGAGAAGAATCATGCTTTCTTCACTTCCGGGAGCTGCGATCAGTTCTGTAAAGATTGACGGGGTTCTTCATGAATTCAGTTCTATTCCGGGTGTAAAAGAAGATGTGACAGAGATCATCATGAACTTAAAGTCTCTTGCGATCAAAAACACATCTGAATCAGACGAAGTGAAGACTGCATATATCGAATTTGAGGGTGAGGGCGTTGTAACAGGCGCTGACATCCAGGCAGACTCTGATATTGAGATTATGAATCCTGAGCAGGTCATTGCCACTTTAAGCGGCGGCAAAGACAGCAAATTGTATATGGAACTTACCATTACAAAAGGCAGAGGATACGTGAGCGCAGACAAGAACAAGAGTGAAGATATGCCGATCGGCGTGATCCCGATCGACTCCATCTATACACCGGTAGAGCGTGTGAACCTGACAGTAGAGAACACGCGTGTCGGTCAGATCACTGACTATGACAAACTGACACTGGACGTATGGACTAAGGGAACATTACTTCCGGACGAGGCTGTCAGCCTTGCTGCGAAAGTACTCAGCGAACATCTGAAATTATTTATCGATCTGTCCGAAGTTGCACAGGCAGCGGAAGTTATGATCGAAAAAGAAGACGATGAGAAAGAGAAAGTTCTGGAGATGAGCATCGACGAACTTGAACTGTCCGTCCGCTCATACAATTGTCTGAAGAGAGCAGGAATCAACACCGTTGAAGAACTCACGAACAAGACACCGGAAGATATGATGAAAGTACGAAACCTCGGACGTAAGTCTCTGGAAGAAGTACTTGCCAAATTGAAAGAACTCAACTTAGAACTAAACTCAGGCGACGAGTAGGAGCCGGAGAATATTTGCTTAATACTTAAATATCCTGTCGGTAAGCCCGATGAGTACGGCGGGAGCATTTGATTAATAAGCCCGAAGATTGCATAACCAAATGTAGGAGGAAAATGAAAATGGCAAAATATAGAAAACTCGGAAGAACAGCAAGCCAGAGAAAGGCTCTGCTTAGAAACCAGGTAACAGCACTTCTGAACAACGGAAAGATCGTTACAACAGAAGCGAAAGCAAAAGAGATCCGCAAGATCGCTGAAGGTCTCATCGCTATGGCTGTAAAAGAGAAAGACAACTTTGAAGAAGTAACTGTAAAAGCAAAAGTTGCTCGTAAAGACAGCGAAGGCAAGAGAGTGAAAGAAGTAGTAGACGGAAAGAAAGTAACTGTTTACGACGAAGTTGAAAAAACGATCAAGAAAGATATGCCGAGCAGACTTCATGCAAGAAGAGAGATGCTGAAAGTTCTCTATCCTGTAAAAGAAGTTCCGACTGCAGTAGCAGGAAGAAAGAAAAATACAAAAGAAGTTGATCTCGTAGATAAGCTGTTCTCAGAGATCGCACCGAAATATGCAGATCGTAACGGTGGTTACACAAGAATCGTTAAGATCGGTCAGCGTAAAGGTGATGCGGCAATGGAAGTTCTGATCGAACTTGTTTAATTAAAAATTGATCATGTGGAAAGAGCATTGTTTCATTTTCGGAAGAAATGGAATGATGCTCTTTCTTTACATTCAATGTGGAAAATGCTATTCTAATGTGTATAAGGTTTCTCTGAGGGGGGCGGGATTGTGAAAAAGAAGTATCAAAATATCGGAAAAATTGTTTTTATCATAATTATGGGGATCGGATTGCTTTATGCGTTCTGGAATCTTTTAAGCAGCCGCTTTTTACTTGGAGAGAACAAGAAAGAAGTGGAAATGGCAACGGAAAAGATTCTTTCGTCCGTAAAAAATGCAGATCGTATGGAGTGTTATACATGGGTTTACCGGGATCTTGCGGAGGAAGAGCTTTGGGATCCGCAGTATGATGTGAAAATGGTCCACGATTTTGAACATCAGAAATTCCAGACCATGAAAGCGGATAAGAAAGAGATCATCGACTATACGAAAGAAGATATTGAAGTGTATTCCCGCGGCATTTCTCCTGTTTATATTCCGGACGGCGAGGGGCTGCGCACAGCTCTTCTGGATCGGTGGCTGAAATATGAGGGCGCTAAAACATACGGAAAACAGCAGATCAAAGGTATGACGGATTTCATTTCTTATGGGTATCTGGAAAATCCGGATTATCTTCTGAGCATCAAGGAAGAAGACACGGAAGATGTGGGCGGCATGACATGCCGGAAATACAAGGTACGCGTACGCAATACGTTAAGACAGGAAAAAAGCGGTGAGGAAAGTGACTTTGAATTCCGTAAGGCGATCAGCGCCAACGGTTTGGATGTGTTGGAATTAAAAGCAAGTTATCCACAGGTGTACCGTCTTTTAAAAGAAAGTTTCAACAAGGATGCGGAAGAATTTTTCGTATGGGTGGATAACAATGACGTAATGGTACAGATCGAGCGGGATTATACGTTTCAGTATTACGTCAATGTGATGAAAGAACATTCCGAGAAGATCGAGGAACTCGTCGGGCAATATGATTATCCGAAAATCGTCTGCCATCAGCAGTATCGCTATTCACCGGAATGTCAGACCATCGAGATGCCGGAAGCATTTGAGGAGATGTAAAGCAGAGAAAAGGTGAGACCGATGAAATTTATTTTTGTACACGGTATGGGACATACGGCAGCAAGTTGGGAAGAGACAATTTCATATATGAAAAATAAACAGGATATTGTATGCCCGGATTTATCGGCGATCTTGAACGGAAAAGAAGCCAGTTATCCTAATTTATGTTCTGCATTTGCAGAATATTGCAATCAGTTTGAAGAGCAGATTCATCTATGCGGTCTCTCACTGGGAGGCGTCTTAGCGTTGGATTATTCTTTGAAGTTTCCCGAGAAAGTGAAGTCACTGGTTCTGATCGGCACTCCGCACAAAATACCGAAATTTATGCTCTCCGTTCAAAACGTGATTTTCCGTTTTTTCCCAAAATCCATGTTTGATGGTATGGTCTTTGATAAAAATGCAACCTCCGTATTGACAAATTCCATGAGGGAACTGGATTTTACGGATAAAGTCAAAATGGTGCAATGTCCGACACTGGTACTATGCGGGGAAAAGGACAGCGCCAATAAGAAATCCGCATATTATCTCGCAGAGAACATTCCACATGCAGAGTTGAAAGTGATAAAAAATACCGGGCACATTGTGAATGAAGAGAATCCCAAAGGTTTGGCGGAGATTTTGGATTCCTGGAGATGATTTTTAACCTTTCCTTTTTGAAAAATCTGCCGATAAAATATATAGGACTATGTATCGGAAAAATGGAGGAAAGGAGCAGGATCATGAAAATTCAGGAAACAATTCCCAATGATTTTTCAACTCGAAATCTAGTGAGAACCAGATCGATTCAACCGGAAGAAAAGAGAACGAGAGAACTTTCTACATCGGAAAAGTTGATGGAAGAATTGAGAAATAATTATAAAAATATTCAGTTTGATTTTGTTGATTTCAAAAATGATTCTCAACTGAAAGAATATGCGATGTCGAAACCGGGAATGAATCATGTTGCGATCTCGAAAGAGTTACTGAATAAAATGGCAGAGGACGAAAAGCTGTATACAGAAGTAAAAGAAATTTTATCGTCACTATCGAAGTATCAAGAAAATTCTATGATAGAAGCTTATCTGTCAGGGAAGAAATTAAATGGAATGGGTTTGGTGCTTGACGAAAATGGGGAAGTCTCCAAATGGACGAATATGGAAGAAATTCCGGAAGAAACATACTGGATTCCAAAACATGAGACAGAATCGACGACATCATCCTTTTCTTCAACGACGGAAAAAAAGAATATATATGAGATTCCTTACAAATATTCACAAAGCCGTCATATGATGCGCCTTGCCAACGCAAAGAATGTTACAAGTGTCAGAGGTGTGATTGCGGCAAGTCAAAGTGAAATTGGAAAAGTAAAGTTGAAAATTTCAGATCCAAAAGAGGCGGCAGTCATCATACGGAAGATCAAAAATGTGATACGAAATGGGAATATTAAAATTGCGAGGCTGCATAAGGAAGAACGATTGTTTCGAGCGGAACGTCTGGCGGAGAAACGAAAGAAAGCTGCGTTGGAACGTCAGTTGGCAGAGCAGCTCCGCAAAAAAAAGATTGCCCGTAAAGCGCAGGAACATTGTCAGACAGCCTCATTCGATGATATTTTTGGAAAACCGTCTGTAAATGACGAACGATACAGGCAGATCAGTGAACAGTATGCGTCGGTTGCAGCATTAGGAGTGGGAGCGGCGTCGGTTTCGGCTTCGGCTGTAACAACGGTTCCGCAGACAGCACTTACAGGCGGAAGTGGCGGGGAGATCAGTATTGTTTCCACAGGTGTCATTAATAGTAGTGTATAAAAAGAATGCGTGCGTAAGAAACAACAAAAGGGTTTCTTACGCACGCATTTTTTCTCAGCAAGATCCACAGACCTTACATCGTCAATGTACAAAAGTGCGTTACGGATTCCGTCAATATCCATAATAACGTTAAAAAAATAACGTTATATTTTTAACAAAAAAGTATTGACAAATAATTAACAAATGCATTATACTAAACACGTATTAAAGAAAAAGTTCCATTCATGAAAATGATTCAGGAGGAAATGAACATGGCAAAGCAGAAAGAAGCGGCAGTTGTGCCGACAGTCGTAGATAGTGTAGAAACACTGGAAGCAAAAATGAAAGCAATGCGCGAGGCGCAGAAAGTTTTTGCTACATTTACACAGGAACAGGTAGATAAGATTTTTTATGAAGCTGCTATGGCGGCAAATAAACAGCGTATTCCGCTTGCAAAAATGGCAGTGGAAGAGACACAGCGTGGTATCGTGGAAGACAAAGTGATCAAAAACCACTACGCAGCAGAATATATTTACAATGCATATAAGAGCACAAAGACATGTGGCGTGATCGAAGAGGACGAGGCATTCGGAATCAAAAAAGTTGCAGAGCCGATCGGTCTGGTGGCAGCAGTTATCCCGACAACAAACCCGACATCCACAGCGATCTTCAAGACATTGATCTGTCTGAAGACAAGAAATGCGATCATCATCAGCCCGCATCCGGCTGCAAAAGCCTGCACGATCGCGGCAGCAAAAGTTGTTCTGGACGCGGCAGTAAAAGCAGGCGCTCCGGAGGGGATCATCGGATGGATCGACGCTCCGTCACTGGAACTGACCAACACCGTTATGCGTGAGGCAGACATCATCCTCGCAACAGGCGGACCGGGAATGGTAAAAGCAGCATATTCATCCGGAAAACCGGCTCTCGGAGTAGGAGCAGGAAATACACCGGTCATCATTGACGATACAGCAGATGTGAAGATGGCAGTAAACTCCATCATCCATTCCAAGACATTTGACAATGGTATGATCTGTGCATCCGAGCAGTCAGTAACTGTACTGGACAGCATTTATGACGAAGTGAAGAAAGAATTTGCATACCGCGGATGCTACTTCCTGAAAAAAGGCGACGAGCTGGACAAAGTTCGTAAAACGATCATCATCAACGGCGCATTGAACAGCAAAATCCCGGGAAAATCTGCATACGAGATCGCAAAAATGGCAGGAGTCAATGTACCGGAAGATACAAAGATCCTGATCGGTGAAGTAGAGTCCGTAGACATTTCCGAAGAATTTGCACACGAAAAACTGTCTCCGGTACTCGGAATGTACAGAGCAAAGACATTTGACGAGGCGCTTGCAAAAGCAGAGCAGCTTGTAGCAGACGGCGGATACGGACATACCGCTTCCCTGTATGTACATCCTGCACAGAAAGAGAAGATCGCAAAACATGCGGCTGCAATGAAAACATGCCGTATCCTGATCAACACACCATCCTCACACGGTGGAATCGGAGATCTTTACAACTTCAAACTGGCTCCGTCACTGACACTCGGATGCGGATCCTGGGGCGGAAACTCCGTATCTGAAAACGTAGGAGTGAAACATCTGCTGAACATCAAGACCGTTGCCGAGAGGAGAGAGAACATGCTTTGGTTCAGAACACCTGAGAAAGTATACTTTAAGAAAGGCTGTATGCCGGTTGCACTGGATGAACTTGGAACGATCATGCATAAGAAAAAAGCATTTATCGTAACAGACTCTTTCCTGTACAAGAACGGATATGTAGCTCCGATCGAGGCGAAACTGGACGAAATGGGAATCCAGCACACATGTTTCTACGAAGTAGCTCCGGACCCGACACTGCAGTGTGCACGTCTTGGTACAGATCAGATGCGTGCATTTGAACCGGATACGATCATCGCGCTCGGCGGTGGATCTGCGATGGATGCCGCAAAGATCATGTGGGTAATGTACGAGCATCCGGAAGCAAACTTTGAAGATATGGCGATGGATTTCATGGACATCCGCAAGAGAGTTTATACATTCCCGGAGATGGGGACAAAGGCTTATTTTGTAGCGATCCCGACTTCTTCAGGAACAGGCTCCGAGGTGACACCGTTCGCGATCATCACAGACGCAGAGACCGGCGTAAAATGGCCGCTGGCAGATTATCAGCTTCTTCCGAACATGGCGATCGTAGACGTGGACAACATGATGACACAGCCGAAAGGACTGACAAGTGCTTCAGGTATCGACGTTATGACACATGCGATCGAGGCATATGTTTCGATCATGGCATCGGATTACACAGACGGTCTGGCGCTCAAAGCGGTGAAAGCAGTATTTGATTATCTGCCGTCCGCATATGAGAACGGAGCAAACGATCCGATCGCAAGAGAGAAAATGGCAAACGCATCCTGTATGGCAGGTATGGCATTTGCAAATGCATTCCTCGGACTGAATCACTCCATGGCACATAAACTGGGTGCGTTCCATCACCTGCCGCACGGTGTTGCAAATGCAGTGCTTCTGACAGAAGTAATGCGTTACAATGCGGCGGAAGTTCCGACAAAGATGGGAACATTCTCTCAGTATCAGTATCCGCACGCAAAAGCAAGATACGCAGAGCTTGGACGCTTCGCAGGATGTACCGGAAAGAACGACGATGAAGTATTTGAAAACTTCCTTGCAAAACTGGAAGACCTCAAAGAAAAGATCGGAATCAAGAAGAGCATCAAAGAGTACGGAATCGATGAGAAATACTTCCTCGATACATTGGATGACATGGTAGAGCAGGCATTTAACGACCAGTGTACAGGAGCAAACCCGAGATACCCGCTCTTCAAGGAGATCAAAGAAATCTACCTGAAATGCTACTACGGAAAATAAAGACCAGCGTAGGAAAAAGCGTACGATCCGTGAATAAAGGGCGCAAGTCCTTTTGTACGCGGAGGATAAATAGGGATTATAGAGAATAGAAAGCAGAAAGCCTGGATAGTACCGGAAGAGACGGTATGTCCGGGCTTTCTGTTTTTTTCGGGACTTTGCAAATAAAGGGGATTCCTGTATAATAAGAAGCGTCCAAATTATAGAAGAGAGGATTGACTGACAGATGGATTTGAATCAGAAACTGACCGAAGAATTAGGTGTAAAACGCTGGCAGGTAGACGCTGCGGTAAATTTGATCGATGAGGGAAATACGATCCCGTTTATTTCACGATACAGAAAAGAGGCGACCGGATCGCTGAATGACGAGCAGCTCCGAAAATTACATGAGCGGCTTTTATATTTGCGGAATCTGGAAGAGAAAAAAGAACAGGTACTTTCCAGTATCGAGGAACAGGGAAAACTAACGGAAGAATTGAAAGCGCAGATCCTTGCGGCGGAAACATTGGTTGTCGTGGAAGATCTGTACCGCCCGTATCGTCCGAAACGGCGGACGCGCGCAACGATCGCGAAAGAGAAAGGACTGGAACCGCTCTCTGTATTGATCATGCTGCAGCAGACGAAAGAACCGCTGGAAGTGGAGGCGGAGAAGTATATATCCGAGGAAAAAGAAGTGAAATCCGCGAAAGAGGCGCTCTCAGGAGCAATGGATATCATCGCGGAATCGATTTCCGATGAGGCGGATTACCGGAGCTGGATCCGGAAACAGACGATGCAGAAAGGAAAGATCATTTCTGCGGCGAAAGATGCGGAGGCAGAGTCCGTATATGAGATGTATTATGAATTTGAAGAACCGATCGGAAAACTGGCAGGACACAGGATCCTCGCATTGAACCGCGGGGAAAAAGAGAAGTTCTTGACGGTGAAGATCGAAGCGCCGGAGGAAGACATCCTGCGGTATCTCGAAAAACAGGTGATCCGGCGGGACAATCCATATACAAGGCCGGTGTTGAAAGATGTTGTGGAAGACAGTTATAAGCGTCTGATCGCGCCGGCGATCGAACGGGAGATCCGAAACGAACTGACGGAAAAAGCGGAAGACGGTGCAATCGAAGTATTCGGAAAGAATCTGCACCAGCTCTTGATGCAGCCGCCGATCACCGGAAGAGTTGTACTCGGATGGGATCCGGCATTCCGTACCGGATGTAAGCTGGCAGTCGTGGACGAGACCGGAAAAGTGCTCGGAACAACCGTCATTTATCCGACTGCGCCGACAACGCCTGCGAAGATCAAGGCGTCTAAAGATCTGCTCAAGAAGATCATTCCGAAGTACCATGTCTCCCTGATCTCCCTCGGAAACGGAACCGCATCCAGAGAGTCGGAGCAGTTTATCGTGGAACTGTTAAAAGAGATCCCGGACAACGTACAGTATGTGATCGTCAACGAGGCGGGCGCGTCGGTTTATTCGGCGAGCAAGCTTGCAAGTGAAGAATTTCCGAAATTTGACGTGGGACAGCGGAGCGCGGCTTCTATCGCGAGACGTCTGCAGGATCCGCTGGCGGAACTGGTGAAGATCGATCCGAAATCCATCGGAGTCGGACAATATCAGCACGACATGAACCAGAAGAAACTGGGCGAATCATTGAACGGTGTTGTGGAAGACTGCGTCAACAAAGTCGGCGTCGATCTGAATACGGCTTCCGCGCCGCTGCTCTCTTATATTTCGGGAATCAGCAGTGCGATCGCAAAAAATATTGTCGCATACCGCGAGGAGAACGGTCGCTTTGCGAGCCGGAAAGAATTGCTGAAAGTGGCGAAACTCGGACCGAAGGCATTTGAGCAGTGCGCCGGATTTATGCGGATCCAGGGCGGAGAAAATCCGCTGGATGGAACGGGCGTGCATCCGGAGTCCTACGAGGCGGCGGAAAAATTACTGAAAAAGCAGGGATATACGCCGGAAGACATTACAGGCGGCAATCTGACAGGACTTTCGCTGACGATCAAAGACTATAAGAAGCTGGCGGAGGAACTGGGAATCGGGGAGATCACTCTGCGCGATATTGTCAAAGAACTGGAAAAACCTGCGCGCGATCCGCGTGAGGAGATGCCGAAACCGATCCTGCGGACCGACGTGCTGGAGATGAAAGACTTAAAAGAGGGAATGGTCTTAAAAGGGACGGTGCGCAATGTCATCGACTTCGGCGTATTTGTGGATATCGGCGTGCATCAGGACGGACTGGTACATATTTCCCAGATCACGGACCGTTATATCAAGCACCCGTTGGAAGCGGTCAGCGTCGGAGACATCGTGGATGTGAAAGTCATGAGCGTGGATCTCAAGAAGAAACGGATCCAACTGACGATGCGCGGAATCTGATAAGGAAACTATGTGATGAGAAACATTGTAAATGGAGGGCTGTTGTTCTAGGAGATAAAATCATCTACTGGAGCAGCAGCTCCTCTTTATGTCCTAAAAGCAGAATGGAATAAACAGTTCTATATTTCAAAGATTCTTATTTCAGTAAAACTAGGGTGAAACTGGGACTTTTATATATAACGCGAGGGCGTCGGTCAATTCTCTGATTTTATATTTTACGATATTGGTAAATGTTTCTGAACATAAAAGGTGAAAATGAAATATAATTGAAAATTCTGAAAATTAGAGATATGATAAAGTTAGTGGAGAGTTTTAGGGATCAGTATCATGGAAAGAGGATAGCAAATAAGCTGATCATAAGTATAATACAGCTACTTAGAGATGAGATAGAAAGTAGGAAAGAAGATGAAAAAAATATAATAACATTTTTCTTATGTATAATTGTTTTAACAGGATGTAGTTCAAGTAAAAAAGTTGAAAATATTGAGAGAGAACAAATTATAGGTACACTTTATAATGTATCAGAAAGTGCTGTATCTTATCCGGATATTCCCTCATTAACAAAAAATAGTGAAATAATAATATATGGCGAAGTTGTACAAATAGAGTCAGTAACTCCAGAGAACGGAATTGCAAGAGCCTGGCGATCGAATAATTTATTTTTTGGTTGAATCACCTCATAAAGGATTTGGAGAATTATATACACGAGTAACAGGACCAGAAGCAGAGTATTTTGAACTGGAAGATGGGCAGTTCGTAAAAATGGAATCATGGGCTGGATATCAAAATAGTCTTTCTATTGAGGAAAAAGCTGCAGATGAAAATCCTCCGTTGTATGAAACTTACACATTTGATCAAATTAGTATCATGATTAATGAATCGATTGATTTAATTTGATTTTGCGTTCTCCTTTTGCATCCGGTAAAACTTTTTGCGTAAAAAAAAGTACCGTTCACGGATATTCCTGTTTTTCAATCGGAAAACGTGATATGGTTGAATTGACGAAAAATAACCGAAATTACGCGGTTTGAGGCGTGTTTCCCCTTATACATTGACGCCAGGGAAACAAAAGATACAGAAATGCAAAAAGGAGGAACGGCATGAAACGGATCGATTTTAACAACGGGTGGAAATACCGCCGTGCAGGAGGAAATGAGTCATGGAAAGAAGTGACGATTCCACATGATGCGATGATTTCAGAGAGACGGACAGCCGACAGCGCCGGGGGGATCAATACCGGTTGGTTTGAGGGATATGATTATGTTTATGAGAAAACATTTGAAGTGCCTGAAGAGATGAAAGAAAATGAGGTGAGCTTTGAATTTGAGGGAGTTTACCACAATGCGGAGGTCTATATCAATGACAGGAAAGCGGGATTCCATCCTTACGGGTACACGAATTTCTATGTGGAGGCGGATCCGTATTTGAAATACGGAGAGGAAAATGTGATCCGTGTCATTGCTCACAATGCCGACCAGCCAAACAGCAGATGGTATTCCGGCGCGGGAATTTATCGCCCCGTCTGGATGGATGTATTTTCAAAACAGCATATTCAAAGAAATGGCATTCGCATCCGGACGGTCAGTGCAGAGCCGCCTGTAATAGAAGTCGAAGTGCAGACAACTGCGGCAGGGGAATTGGAGTTGGAAGTGTTGGAGACGGGGGTCACGGCAAATATGGAGACGAACGGACATGCCTGTGTGCAGATGGAGATTCCCGGCGGAAAACTGTGGAATGTCGATATGCCGAATTTATATCAGTTAAAGGTAAGGTATACCGGAAGAAAAGAGAGCGGTGCAGATGACCAGACCGTCATAGAGAAAGAGACCGTGACAGAGAAAGAAACTGTGACAGAGGAAGAAACGGTCACATTCGGAATCCGGACTCTTACGTGGGATGTGAAAAAGGGACTGTGTATCAACGGGGAACGGGTGATTTTGCGCGGAGCGTGCATCCATCACGACAATGGTGTGCTTGGAGCCTGCTGTTACGCGGATGCGGAAGCGCGGAAAGTGCGTATCCTGAAAGAAAACGGATATAATGCGATCCGTTCGGCACACAATCCATGTTCCAAAGCGCTTCTGGAAGCCTGTGACCGTCAGGGCGTGCTGGTTATGGATGAGTTTGTGGACGTCTGGTACATCCATAAGACGGAATATGATTATGTGGATCATTTTCAGAAATGGTGGCGGCAGGATCTGAAAGATATGGTAGAAAAGGATTTTAACCATCCGTCGGTCATTCTGTATTCCACCGGAAATGAGGTGTCGGAAACGGCACAGCCGAAAGGAATCGAGCTGACAAGGAAAATGACGGAATATCTACATCGGCTGGATGATACGAGACCGGTTTCTTGCGGCATCAATATCTTCTTTAATTTTTTAAGTTCTGTGGGTTTTGGCGTATACAGTGATAAAAAAGCAAAAAAAGAAGTCGAGAAAGCAGAAAAGACAAAAGGAAAACAAAAAAAGAAAGCGGTCGGAAGTCAGTTTTTCAATGATCTGGCGGGAATGCTCGGAAGCGGTTTTATGAAATGGGGAGCGACGTTTTACGGCTGCGATCTGAAGACACGCGATGCCTTTGCAAATATGGATATTGCCGGCTACAATTATGGGATCAACCGTTATCGGCACGATCTGAAAAAATACAAAAAAAGACTGATACTCGGGAGCGAGACATTTTGTGACGATGCGTATACATTTTGGGAGCTGGCAAAACAAAATCCGAGGATCATCGGGGATTTTGTGTGGGCAGGGATGGACTATCTCGGAGAGGTAGGAGTAGGTTCCTGGGAATACAAAGATTACGCCCCGGACTTTTCACACGGTCCCGGCTGGATCACTGCGGGAAGCGGACGGATCGATCTGACAGGAAAACCGCTGGCAGAAGCGGGATATACAAAGACGGCGTTTGAACTGACAGACAGACCGGTCATCGCAGTGCGTCCGGTCAACCATACGGGAGAACGGCATTCTCCGTCCGCCTGGAAAATGACAAATGCCTTGGAATCCTGGTCATGGAACGGATGCGAGGGGAAAAAGGCAGTGGTCGAAGTCTATGCAAGAGCCGCAAAGGTCGCATTGTATCTGAACGGCAAGAAAGTCGGAAGCAATCTTCTGAAAGATGGGTGCGATACGAAGTTTCAGATCCGATATGAGCCGGGAGTCTTAAAGGCGGTGGCTTATGACGCCGAAGAAAATGTGATCTCGGAACATAAGCTCTGTACAGCAGGAGAGGAGACGATGCTTCGTGCGGTTCCGGAAGAAAAAACGGTAAAAGCCGGGAAGCTCAGTTTTATCCGTCTGCAGTACACCGATGCGAACGGAACGGTCAAGCCTCTGGAAAGGGGGATTTTGCAGGTTCGGGTCAAAGGCGGCAGACTGCTTGGAGTTGGAAACGGATGTCCGTATAATAAGATCGGTTACTGCAAAAATCACACGGATACCTATTGGGGCGAGGCATTGGCGGTTGTACAGGCGGACGGAAGCGGACCGGTCTGTCTGGAAGTAAGCGACGGCAAGCTGCGGGCATCGGCAGAGATCCCGTTAGAAAGAAGTGAAACCATACAAAATAAAAAGTGATTTTGTGCAAAACATACAAAAACGTGAATGCAGATTGCGTTAAAAAAGCAACCATTCACGTTTTTTTTATGCCTGTATTTTAAAACGTGATAACATAATAGCAACAAGAAGAGAGACGGTGAGGAGGAAACGGATATGCTGAAGATCAGCAGGCTTTCGGTAGAACATCTGCGTACAGGATGCGTGACGGACAGGGCGCAGCCACGGGTATCGTTTCAGGTGCAAAGTGACAGAGCAAACGTGCGGTTAAAATGTGCGGAGCTTCAGATCGCAGATTGGGAGATTGAGACGGACAAACAGATTCTGATCCCTTATCAAGGTCAGAAATTGAAGCCATTTACGACATACCCGGTGCGGCTAAAGGTGACGGATGACGCAGGAGAAACCGCGGAAGCAGCGATGCAGTTTGAGACCGGAAGAATGGGAGCACCGTGGCAGGCACAGTGGATTAGCGATCCGGCATATTCCTTTACTGAGAAAAAAGTATCGCCTCTCCCGATGATGTTCCGCAAAAAAGTTACGCTCAAGGGCAGCGTCGCGTCGGCAAAGATCTGCGCGTCGGCGCTTGGGATCTATGAGCTGGAGATCGACGGGAAAAAGGCAGGAGACCGGTATTTTGCGCCCGGATTCACTTCGTATCGACATGAAATGCAGTATCAGGTATACGACGTCACTGATCTGCTCACGGGAAACGAAGCCGTCTTGTCGGCAGTCGTTGCAGGCGGATGGGCAGTCGGTTCGTTCGTGTTTACAAGAGGAAACCGGTTCGACGGAGACCGGCAGGCATTTCTGGCAGAATTGAGAATCACTTACGAAGACGGTTCGGAAGAGATCATCGGTACAGATGAGACATGGGAAGTGACAGAGGACGGACCGTATCGCATGGCAGATCTGTACGACGGAGAAACGTACGATGCGACGATCGATACAGAACAGATCGCATGGAGAAAAGCAGCGCCGGAGAAATTAAAGTTTGTGCCGAATCTGATCGCAGATTACGGAAGCCCGGTCAAGGCGCAGGAGATCATGAAGCCGCTTACATGCAGACGGACAGAGAGAAAAACACTGATCTATGATTTCGGACAGAATTTCGCAGGGGTGATCCGACTGAAGCTCAAAGGAAGAGCCGGGCAGAAGATCACGGTCCGCCATGCTGAAATATTGAATCCGGACGGAAGTCTGAACGTAACGTTTTTGCGGACCGCAAAGGCGACGGCAACGTATATTTGTAAGGCGGGCGAGCAGGAGTACAGCCCGAAGCTGACGTACATGGGATTTCGATATGCGGAGATTGAGGGGACCGAGGAAGCGGATGTGGAAGTTTCCGCTATTGCGCTTTATTCGGATATGGAACAGATCGGCGGGTTTACCTGTTCCGACGAACGGCTGAACCGCCTGCAGAAAAATATCGAGTGGAGCAGCAAATCTAATTTTGTAGAGATCCCGACCGACTGTCCGCAGCGTGACGAGCGTATGGGGTGGACAGGAGATATCGCGGTATTTGCGCCGACAGCATATTTTAATTTTGATCTCAGCAGATTTGCGGAAAAATGGCTGCTGGACGTAAAGGCGGAACAGCTTCCAAGCGGAGGCATCCCGAATACAGTGCCGGCGCAGGGATACGGATTTCCGGCAACGATGCCGACCATGGCAATCGACTGGTGGGGAGACGCCTGCGTTCTCGTTCCGTGGGCACAGTATCAGGCATGCGGGGATATACAGATTTTAAAGGAAATGTATCCGACGATGAAAAAATATGTGAAAGCATGTCGGTTCTGGGCGGGATTTGGGCTCGGAAAACATCGATATATCTGGCACACTCCGTCCATGCTGCATTTCGGTGACTGGGTGGCACCGGATGTTCCGAAGATGTCTCAGTGGCAGAGCCGGAGTAAATGGACGGCCACCGCGAGCCTGTACAATACGAGCAGGATCACCGGAATGACGGCTAAATTGTTGGGAGAGGAAGCAGACGCAAAATATTTCAACACACTGGCAGATAAAACAGCGGATGCATATGTTTCGATTTTTACAGACGGAAATGGAAAACTGAAAGAGGAATTTCAGACCGGATATGTACTGCCGGTGTATTTGAACATGTTTTCGGAGGAAACAAAGCGTAAGGCTGCGGATAATCTGGCGGGGCTTGTCGAAAAAGCGGATTACTGTATCGGAACAGGCTTTCCGGGGACGCCGTATATACTCTTTGCTCTTGCAGATAACGGGCAGGAAGAGACTGCGTTTAGGATGCTGATGAATACGAGGTGCCCGTCCTGGCTGTATGAAGTGAAAGCCGGAGCAACGACGATCTGGGAGCGCTGGGACGGGCTAGATGAAAAAGGAGAGTGTCCGATCGGCAACGACGGAACAGACCAGATGATCTCTTACAACCATTATGCCTCCGGTTCAGTCGGCGCTTTCTTGTATCAGCGGATCGCCGGGATCGAGGCAGTCGAACCGGGATATGAAACATTTCGGATCAAACCGGTCGTGGGCGGCGGGCTGACCTGGGCAGAGGGAAGCACCGAAACGCCATATGGACGGATTTCTTCCAAATGGAAGATCGAAAACGGCAGATTTTATCTGGAAGCCGAAGTTCCCGTCGGCACAAAATGTACGGTCATACTGCCCGACGACTCCGTGAAAGAGACGGGAAGCGGAACATACAGGATGGAATGTGCTTATGCAAAAGGAGAAGTGAGGAAGTAAAAGTATGAGAGAAGAGAGGAAAGGAAATTTCTGGAATACGCCGTTGACGGCGTCTATGATCAAGACGAAAGATGTGCGGATGCCGGAAATGCTGCTGGGATATTTTATCGGTCCCATCGGAGGGCTGCTTTCATCTGGGATTTTTACCAGTATTTTAAATACATATTTCACGGATGTACTGAAACTGGATCTGACGTTTTTGACAACCTTGCAGTTGGTATCGACGATATTCATTGTGATCGCCAACCTGATCGTCGGACAGTTGATCGAACGGACAAAAGTGATGGCGGGCAAGGCAAGACCGTGGATTCTGTTATCGGCACTGACGCTGTCGGTCGCCTCGGTTCTGATGTTTATCGTACCGTTTGAGGGCACGGCAAAGATGATCTGGATCGCAGTGGCATATAACTTGTTTTATTCCGTGGCATATCCGATTTATAATACCGCCAATTCCACACTTGTGGCAGTGTCAACAAGAAATTCCGACCAGAGAGGACAGCTCGCATCCTTTACAAATATCGCAGGACTTGCGGCGATGGGAGCCGGTTCGATGGTATTTCCGATTCTCGTATCCTTTGCGTTAAAAGAGAAACAAAATCTCTGGTTTATGGCGATGCTGGCAGTCGGGATCCTCACGGCGCTTACCATATTCTTACAATATAAGTTCAGCCGTGAACGTGTGACGGAAGAATTGCTGGAGCAAAACAAAGAGGATGGGGGAACGATACCGCAGACATCGGTATCTATGAGAGCACAGTTTGCAGCAGTTGCATCGGAAAAATGGTGGTGGATCGTCATGGTATTCTATATGATCTTTCAGTTTTCCGGTGCGATCAAGAATGGCTCGATGTCCTATTTTTGTAAATGGGTGCTGGATAATTCGGTCATGGGAGCTGATGCATGGGGAACATATCAGTCGATCCTGGCGATCATGGGAGCGATCCCGATGGCAGTGGCGATGTTATTTGTCAATCCGCTGTGTCAGAAATTCGGAAAGCGGAAAACAGTCAGCGCGTTTCTGATCCTGGGCGTTATAGGCGGCGCGATCGCAGGAATGGGAGGAAATCATATCGTACCGGTTGCTGCCGGCGTAGCATTGAAATGTCTGGGATCGTCTCCGGCATGCTATATGATCCTGGCAATGCTGGCGGATGTGATCGATCATATTGAATGGAAGACCGGACTTCGTACGGACGGATTGACGATGTCGATTTACAGTTCGCTTATGGTGGCGGCGTCTCCGGTCATGAACGCAGTCTTTTCCCTGATCTTGAAGATCGTCGGATACGATCAGAATTCGGTGGTCGGAGTGGATGTGCAAAGTGCGGCGGCACAGGCCGGGATCTCCATCAGTTATATCTGGGTCGAGACCGCGGCATATCTGATCTGCGCAGTGCTGTTGTTTTTGTTCTTCCGGGTGGAAGACAATCTGAAAGCGGAGCAGGATGAGATCGAATGCAGAAATAAAGAGAAAAAAGCGGAAATTTAAAAAGGAATGAGATCGGATCTTTCAGCCGTGCGGGCTGAGAAAATAGATCAAATGAACAAAAGGAGGAGGAATCTATATGAAAACAAAGAAAATTGCACCGGCGATGCGTGGGCTTGCGGCAGTTACAGCATCTGTTATGGCTCTTTCCATCGTTGGGGCAGACATCGCAGACGGTTATCGCGCAAGAATAGACAGCGCGCTCGGAACACAGAGCTATGTGACGAAGAATGATGAAGATTCGGCGAGATTTGTCAGCGATTACGCAACATTCGAAGAGATGAAAGCGGCAGCAAAAGACATTGCCGTAAGAGAGGGAGAGGAGGGAACGGTCATTATGAAAAATGACAACGACGTTCTTCCTTTATCCGGTAAGAGTGTGGCGCTGTTTGGTCTTGCGGCGTATGTACCGTATCCATACGCACAAAAGGATCTGAAAGCCGGAAATGAAGATGCGGTGAATCTGGTTCAAGCATTTACAGATGCAGGGGTTGAGATCAACCAGACGGTGATGGATTTCTATCAGAAAAATATTTTGAATGAACATATTGAAGAAGTAGAAAACAAATGGACAGGAGAAAAGGAGAAACAGGTTGCATATGATAACATCTATGTATCCGCTCCGGGAGATATGGCGACGTATCAGATCAACGAAGTTCCTCCGTCAGAATATGAGAGCCTCGGAGCTCCGGCAGACTGGAAGTCCAAGATCAATAAGGACGAAACCGTCGGAATCTGTGTATTTGCAAGGGGCGCAGGAGAGGGAAATACTTATGCGCCGGGTTCCGCGACAGACCGTGCAGGCAAAGAAACAGGAGCAGATCCGCTTGCACTTTCAGCAGATGAACTGGCAGTTGTCGACGCGGCAAAAGAAACCTGTTCTCAGGTCGTTGTTCTGATCAACTCCGGAAATACAATGGTATTGAAAGAAATCGCAGAGGGCGGCGCACATGAGGTGGACGGTATCGCCTACATCGGCTGTCTGAACGATTATCAGGCGACCGGAGTTGTCAATGTACTGACCGGAAACGTGAATGCCACCGGAGCGCTTCCGGATACCTATGTGGCAGACAATGCCTCCATACCGGCGGTGATGAATTTCGGCGGAGGATATTATGCTGATTACGAATCCATCGGACGAAACGGAGATGACCCGCGGTATCCGGGCGTTGAGATCGCCAATACCGAAGCCGGTTCTTTCGGAGGATCCGATACATATAACGGCGGTACTTATGTCGTGGAAGCAGAGGGCATTTATGTCGGATATAAATATTTTGAGACACGTTATTACGACGCGGTTGCCAATCCGGATTCCGGTGCGAATTCAGCGGCAGGAGCGACTCAGGCGGCAGCGTGGGATTATAACAACGAAGTGCTTTATGATTTCGGGCATGGTCTGAGTTATCTGGATTATGCACAGAACTTAAAGAGCGTCGAAGTAGATAAGACGGCAGACGGCAATATTACGGCAGTTGTAGAATTGAAAAACAACAGCGATCAGGACGGAACATTTCTGGCACAGTTGTATGTGCAGCAGCCATATACGGAATATGATAAAGAAAATCATGTGGAGAAATCCGCAGTGATGTTCCTGAATTCTGCCAAGACAGAAGTGGCGGCAGGAAAAACAGAAGAAGTAACGATCACGATCCCGACAAAGTATCTCGCAAGTTATGATTATACAAATGCCAAAACTTATATTCTGGATGAGGGAGATTACTATTTTACCGCGGCAGCAGGATCCCATGAGGCAGTGAATAATATTCTGGCAGAACAGGGATATACAGTCAAAGACGGTATGGATGCGGAAGCATCAGGCGCAGTCCAGACATGGAAGCTGGATGAGTTCGACAATACCACATTTGCCGTTGAAAACGGTACGGAAGTCACCAATGTGGCAGAGGAAGCAGATTTGAATTACTGGACAGAAGAGGAGACCGTGACATACCTGTCCCGTCAGGATTGGGAGGGAACCTATCCGATCAACTACAACGAGGTGGAGATCAAGGTAGGAGACAGCCCGAAGAGTGAGGAATGGATTGCAGAACTTCGCGGAGAGACCTACACGATCCAGACAGACGATCCGGCAAAAGAGGGCAAGGATCAGGGCATCCGTTTTGATACTGCGACGATCCAGCCGAATCAGATGGAAGATATCAACGATCCGGTATGGGATGAACTTGTCGCAGAGATCACGATCGATGAAGCAGTCGGCGCAGTGATCCACGGCGGAAGCCAGACAGATAAGCTGACAAATGTAGAGAACCCGATCGTAAACCAGAACGAGGGCGTCAGCGGATTTACGGCAGCTTATGAGGATAAAGAGTCCGGAGAGACCTATCGTTTCAATGTACATTCCCAGACACTGCTCGGTTCTTCCTTTAATCCACAGCTGGCATATGACTGGGGACGTGTAGAGGGAAATTCCGGACTCTGGCTCCAGAGGTATCATCTGTGGGGAACCGGTCTCACACAGAGAAGAACGCCTTACAACGGACGTAACTACGAATACATTTCCGAAGACCCGATGCTGACGAACCGTATGGGATATGGTATTTTGCAGGGATGCGCGGATATGGGAATCTTAAACGGACCGAAGCATATGGGATTCAACGATCAGGAACATAACCGAGGCGGAATTTCCGCATATATGCACGAGCAGAAATTCCGTGAGACCGATTTACGTTGTTTCCAGGGCGGTCTGGAAGATGCGGACGGTATGGCTGTTATGATCGCGTTTAACCGGATCGGAGCAACCAATGCATCTCACCATGTAGGTATGCTGCAGGATATTTTAAGAAACGAATGGGCGTTTACAGGTTTGATCTCGACGGATATGATGAACAACAAATATTATTTCAATCCGGAATCCATGATCATGGCGGGAATCACACAGGTGGCAGATTTTGCGACGGAAGACAACCATATCAATATGGGAGAAAACGGAGCAGACGCAACATGGATGCATATTTCGGAAGATACCGTGAAAAATGATGCGGCTCTGGTAGAACAGGCAAGAGAAAATCTGAAATATCAGCTTTATACATTTGCAAACAGCGCAGTCATGAATGTTTCTACGGAACGGGTAATGACCTGGTGGGATATCGCGCTGAAAACAATTACTTATGTAAGCGGCGCTCTGGCTGTTGCTTCGGCGGCAGCATGGATCGTACTGACGGTTCAGTCAGGAAAGAAAGCGACCACAAAGAAAAAGGAGGAGAGCGAATCATGATCAAAAAACAGTCAGTCGGAATTTGGATGAACGTGGCGGTTGTTTTGTTAACGCTGGTATCTCTTATCGTATATGGCGTCAATATTTCAAGCGAGGGGTATTTCAAAAATGCAGCGGTCAGCAACCTGATCTTATATGGTGTACTTGCGATCGTGATGCTGATAATGGTGATCGTACTGGCACAGGTAAAGGTCAGCGATTCCGTACAGCTTGCAGTTGAGATCGTTTCCGGGATCCTCAGGATCGCAGCTCCGGTGCTTCTGACACTGGGACTGGTCACACTGGTCAGTGCAAGAGCAGAGGGACTTGGGTTTATCTTCTTTTCCAATGAAGATGTCCTGCTGGAAGTTCAGACGGCGGCAAATATGTCTTCGGCAACAGGCACGATCGTAAATATGGTATGCTTAGGGATCTCTGCGATCGCGGCGATGGCAGCAGCATTTTTCAGCACAAAGAAAAAGGACGCTTAGAGAGCGGCGCACGAAGCAAAAAAGAAAAACATGAAATAGAGATCGTGTGATAAAAAGAGAAATTCCAGTTTCGGAGCGGGAATCATCCGGAACGGGAATTTCTCTTTTCTTTGTATAGGCGACGAGCCAAAGTCCGGACTTGCCCGAGACCTTGGCGACTGCTTACAATCCCGGAATGTGCCTTTTGGCGCTTCCGGTGATTGCGGTATGGAAAAGTCAATATTTTGCGGTAAAACAAAGTGTGGAACAAAGAGTACAACAAAGAGTACAAAACAAAGATTGTAAAAGAGGTTTTTGGAAGACAGATTAGATAACAGGGGTGCAAAATCATTGAAAATAGTATAAAATGGAGACAAAAATGAAAAGGAGATCAGCATCATGTATCGGATTGCAGTGGTGGAGGACGATAAGACTTATGCTGTGCAGCTAAAAGAATACCTTGCCCGTTATGGAGAAGAAACCGGGCATAAAATAACGGTCACGGTATTTCAGGACGGAGAAGATATTGTGACGGATTATTCGGCAGATTTTGATATTATTTTAATGGATGTGGAAATGGCTTTTATGGACGGGATGACCGCCGCAGAAAAAATCAGGGAAAAGGATCGGGAAGTGATCATTATTTTCATTACCAATATGCCGCAGTATGCAATTCAGGGATATCGGGTGGATGCGCTCGATTATGTGCTCAAGCCGATTTCTTACTTTGCGTTCTCCCAGCGGATCGACCGGGCACTTATGCGGGTGAAACGAAAGGAAACGACATACCTTACGGTGGCGCAGAAAGGTGGGATGCGTAAGCTGGACGTGTCGAAGATCAGTTATGTGGAAGTGCGGGATCATCTGCTGATCTATCATCTGCCGGATGAGGAGATCGTGGCAAAAGGCAGTATGAATGACGCAGAGAGCGCGCTGGACGGACGATTGTTTTTTCGGTGCAACCGATGTTATCTTGTAAATCTGGAGTATGTGGAGGACTTCCGTGGAAATGATGTGACGGTTGCAGGGGATCTGATCCAGGTAAGCCGATCCAGAAAGAAACCGTTTCTGGACGCATTGAACAATTATATGAATGAGGTGGGAAATTAGATGACAGGAATCACATTTGTGAATACGCCGGGATATTATTATTCCATTTCTTACTTTTTGGCGGCGATGCTCGTGATCGCCACGAACCGGAAACGAATCGGCAGGAGCCAGCGGCTAGTGGTACATGGCGCTTTTTTTGTGGCGATCGTCGGCTTTATGGCGGTGACGGACGGTGTGAGACAGGCATTGTTTCTTCCGTGTATGATCGTGTCTATTTCACTTCTTTTGCTTTATATCTATGTATGCTGTGAATTTAAGCTGACGGAAGCCGGATATTATTGTGCGAGGGCATTCATTACCGGCGAATTTGCGGCTTCTCTGTGCTGGCAGATTTATTTTTACCTGTTAAAAATATTTCCGCAGATCATCGATACGGCAACCGGAAGATGGATACAGCTTGGGGTGGCTTATCTGTTTATTTTCGGAGGGATTTACTGGCTTGAAAGACATTTTCAAAAAGAAGTGGAGATTGTGAACATCAATCGCAGGGAACTGATCACCGTGATCATTATGAGCGCCTCGGTATTTGCGGTGAGCAATCTCAGTTACCTGAACCAGAACGCGTTGTTCAGCAGCCGATTTGCAGGGGAAATGTTTACCATTCGGACCCTTGTGGATCTGAGTGGAATGGCAATGCTGTATGCTTATCATATTCAGGTCAGAGAGCTGCAGATGAAGTTTGAGGTAGACACGTTGCAGAACATTCTGGAGATGCAGTATAAGAATTATCAGCTGTCACAGGAAAGTATCGACATTGTCAATCAGAAGTACCATGATCTGAAACATCAGATCGCCCTTTTGAAAGTGGAGGCAAACAGTGAAAAATCCACCCGTTATCTGGAACAAATGGAGCAGGAGATCAAGTCCTATGAGGCGCAGAATAAGACCGGGAATAAAGTGCTGGATGCCGTGCTGACGAGCAAGAGCCTGTATTGCCAGAATAAGGGGATCGGGCTGACCTGTGTGGCGGACGGAACTTTGTTGAATTTTATTGCGGAGATGGATATCAGCGCTCTTTTCGGAAATATTCTGGACAATGCGATCGAGAGCGTGGAAAAGTTAGAGAAACCGGAAAAACGACTGATCCATCTGTATGTGGCGCAGCAGAAAAATTTCCTGCGTATCAAGGTGGAAAATTATTGCGAAGAGAAGATCGTGTTCAAAAACGGCATACCGCAGACGACAAAAAAGGATAAGCAGTTTCACGGATTTGGAATGAAGAGTATTCAAACGACGGTGCGGAAGTATAACGGTTCTGTCACAGCCGGGATCCACGATAACTGGTTCGAACTGCGGATCTTGATCCCGCTCGTAAAGAGAGCTGGCTGAGGGAAGAAAGCGTTGAAAGAAAAGTGGATTTATTTGACCTGTGGGAGTACAATTCTTATGTTGTACATTCCCAGTTATATATTGCGGCAAAAGATCGTAAAAAATCACCGGAGGTCTTACGAGCAATGTTCACGTCGCTCACAAAAAAATGGGAGATCGATCAGTCGCCGTTATATCGGCATATTGAGAAAAAAGAAGTCGATCAGGCATTTGGGGGAGAGCTTCAAAAATTAATTATTCAGTCGCTCCGGACAGATGAAGAAATGCAGTTTTAGAGAATAGATAAGCGTCTGAATAAAGAAACCAGGGGAGTCGAAAGACACCCCTGATTTTATCTAAATAGAACGTTTTTTTAGAAACAAAAGATCTTTAAATTCATCTAAAGAAATATTCTGTCCCGTTCTTTTTAATTGTAATGCTTGCAGTACTTCGGAATAACGTTTTTTTGTTAAAGGATTTGTTGCCATGGTAATGATGGAGAGCAGTAAGCACACAGAGGTTCCGATGACAAATATATTTTGAAATCCCTCGAGTGTACTTATGCTCTGCACCGATGCCAGCGGATCATAACCGACATAGTCAATCACCATACCTAAAATACTTACACCGATGGCGGCAGCTATTTTTTGAGATACCGTTGCCATAGAATAAAATAAGCCCTCTCGTCTCTCGCCGCTGACCAGTTCGTCCACCTCTACGCAATCGGAGATCATAGAATAAATCACCTGATACAGTGCGTTTAAACCTACGACAAGAATACTGGTCATAATGATCGGTGCCATTGTAGATCCTGTTTTCAGGAAAAATAATGGGAAGATGATCATACAAAGCAGCCAGATTCCCATTGAAATAATCCATGAGGTCACTTTTGAATATTTTGTGGACCAGTGATCGATCGGAAACACCCAGAACAATGCGACGATCCACATAATGATATTCACGAGAGACACTTGTGTGTCGTTTAAATTTAAGTTGTAGGTTAAATAATATACCAGGACTCCGAGGAAAATTGCCTGTGCCAAAATAGCAAATATAAAGGCAATTGTTAAGTGGAGAAATGGTTTGTTACGAAAAGGACCCTCGATCATCTCTTTGACCGAATATGATTTTTTTACGGATATATTTTGATTTTCGTATCCCTCGCTGGCTTTATAACCGATCAAAATACTGATCGTACAAATAAATCCGAATAATGCAAAACATACGGACCAGGCTTGTCTCATACCTCCGACAACAGGTTCTAAAAAGGCGGTATAAGTCATGATCCCTCCGCCTATTGCTACTCCGATGATCGCCCAAAAAGTTCGGATCGTGGCTAATTTACTTCTCAGATCGTAGTCGTCAGTGACCTCTCCGCTTAGAGATGTATAAGGAACATCAATCAAAGTCTGAAATGTATAAAATAATAAAGCGACGACGATAAAATAAATTTTTTGCCGAGATTCAACAAAATCCCATGTAGTAAACAGAAGCCAGGTTACAACTCCGAAAGGAACAGCGCAGGTAAGCAGAAAAGGTCTTCTCCGTCCCTTTTTTGGATCCCTGTTATCGGAAAGAATACCAACCAACGGATCTGTAACCGCATCCCATAAAGTACCGATTGTCATGATGAGCCCGGCAAAGCTTCCGGATAATCCAACGACATTTGTAAAAAAATACAACCCATATGTCGTGAACATTGTAAATGTAAAAAGGGTAGCCAGCCCCGGAAGTCCATATGCGATCGCTCTTGCAGGTGACATCCTTTTCATGTTATTTGCCTTTCTTATCTTCTTTCGTCATTCCAGCCACGGCAAATGAGAATGGTTCAAAAATTACCATTAATCTGTCTATAATCGGTCCATATGCAACCACTGCGATCAAAGTACCGATTCCCCAGGAAGATCCCAGGGCGACGCCGATCACAAATAAGATGGCATAGGATATGATCAAACCGATACCATAACTTTTCTTAACAATATCTGCTGCTATGAAAGCGAATATATCGGATGTCTGATAACCCAAACCGATCGGAATATAATAAGCCAGAGTCACAATGATGATGGCTGAACCGAGTAAAATACACACGATTTTCAATCCAACACTCATTTCTGATGCTACCGGTAAAATTGGGTCAAGGATGCCTAACCACAGATTTTCAAAAGGACCGATCAAAAAACACCATGCAAGAGTTCCCAGGTGTACTAAATCTTTTCTTACAAAAAGGAAAACAAAGAACATGATTCCCTCAAATACGAGAGCGACCGTCCCAAATTGAACATGAAATACATTGGACAGACCGATTTCAAATGTTGTCAAAGGATCACAGCCCCACTCCGGCCAAACTAAAAGCGCAACGCCTAGTGCACAAATAAAAATAGATGGAATAATGGCAAGCAGCCGTCTTGTATAACTCCATATTTTTTTCAGATCCATTATTCTTCCTCCCACTGTACTGCAACTGCTCTCACCGGGGATCCGTCGCAGCCTACGATTTTCATCGGCAGTGCGATCACAAATGGATGTTCAAAGTCAATCTTGTCGAAATAAGCCCAGTTTTCTCCGATCATCAGTCTTTTTTCGGAAAACAGGTCATGTACTGGGAATTCTGTTCCGCCGGTTTGATCTGCGTTGATCGTATCGATACCGATAAAGCGAACGCCTTTTTCAACCAGATATTTTGCAACTTCTCCATTTACATAAGGATGGTGGAAAAATTCGTCTGTTCCTCTTGTTTTATACCAGTTTGTATGGAAGAGAACGATTTTTCCGTCGGAGATTTCGTCTTTATATTCTTCAATATCTTCTAAAGTGATGGCTTCATCCGCTTTTTTGTCCGTAACGTGAATAACGACAGCTTCTCCCAGAAAGAAATCCAATTCCATTTTATCGATGGTTTCGCCTGTGTTTGAAAAATGGTAAGGCGCATCTACATGCGATCCTGTCTGTGTTCCCATTACTAATGTAGATAAATTATATCCCTCATTTTCTAATGTGGTGGCAACAGTTACGGATGGTTCCGGATCTCCCGGATAAATTGGTGTTTCAGCAGTAAATTCCCATGATAAATCTACGATTTTTTTAATTTTTTTCATGATCACACGCTCCTCTTTAGTCATTGTAAGCTTTTTTTAACAGCTCTAAATAGTCTTCTTTTGTGATGGCTCTTGCATTGTCGTTTGACAAAACATTATTCGCAGATCTTTCTGCGATCGCGTCAAAATTCTCTTCTGAGATACCCTTAATATCTTTGATCGTAGGGATATTTAATTTTTTATTTAAGTCTTTTACATATTCGACTGCCTTTTGAGCGTACTGTTCATCAGACATATTTTCATCTCTTTTGATTCCGAGTGCGTTTGCAATGTCGGCAAAACGTTCCGGGCATGCCGGAATATTGAATTCCATGATATATGGCAAAAATAATGAATTGGCTACTCCGTGCGGGGTATCAAACCATGCGCCGACTGTTTCCGCAAAAGCATGAACCGCTCCGACATTGGAAGAAATGAAAGCCATACCACCGATCGTACTTGCGATCATCATATTGCGTCTAGCTTCCCTGTCTTCACCGTTATGGTAAGCTTTCTCCAGATTTTCAGCGATCATGGAAATACCTTTCAGAGCTAAAGCATCCGTGATCGGCTGGTGAAGCTGAACGGTATATGCTTCAATACAATGTGTTAAAGCGTCTACTCCGCAGGAGGCGGTTAAAGATTTCGGCAGACCAACTGTGATTTCCGGATCGCAGATTGCCAAGGTTGGAATCATATGGATCGGATCGCCGACGGTCATCTTATATTGTCTTTTGGTGTCGGTTATTACAGCACACCAGGTGACTTCTGCACCGGTTCCGGAAGTGGACGGGATACAAATTAGCGGGAGGATATTCTTCTTTAGTTCTGTATCGCCCCATTCTACTGTTGTTTTTCCGTTTGTGACAACGGCACCGACCGCTTTTGCCTGATCCATAGAGGAACCGCCGCCTAAAGCGATCAACGCGTCTACATGATGTTTCTTGGCGAAATCAGCCATCTCATCACAATCTTCGGCTCTCGGGTTCGGTTTGACATTCGTTAATAAGAAATTTTCGATTTTCGCATCATCTAAACTTTTTTTCAGTTTTTCATAATGTTCGGAAGATGCCAGAAACGGATCGGTAATAACCAATACTTTCTGAAAACCTAAATTCTTACATTCCTGTCCGGTTGTTTCGATCACCCCATAGCCTTCCACGATACGGGTTGCATGAAATAAATTGTTTACATCCAACATATTTTTTCACTCCTTTTATGTTTCTGACAATCATTATATGATATATTGTAACTATATGGTCAAGCCTGATTGTTAAAAAATTATTTTATGTGAGGAAGGAGTCAATTATGTATGAAAATCTGTTAAGTCCGAATGAATTTGCGAATATTTCTGGGATTTCGAGACAGACATTAATTTTTTATGAACGAAAGAATGTGTTTAAGCCTATATTAAAGAATGAAAAAGGGTTTCGTTTTTATAGTTTAGAGCAATTAGATGTTATAGTTACTATACAGGGATTGCAGACAATCGGTCTGTCACTTCGCGAGATCCAGGATTATATAGAAAATAGAAACGCGGAATTAATTTATGAACTTTACAGCAGCAAACTGATACCTTTGAAGCAAACTGTTCAAAAATATAATCGAATGATCGAAATGATGAATGTCAAACTTGAACTGATCAAAAAAGCAAAATCTGTGTTGTTGGATACGATTTATCTTGAATACAGACCGGCAATTCAGATTATTAAAAGTAAAGAGATTCCGCTCGATGCGAGTGATACGATTCAGTACAAAATATTAGGCGAGCACATGGAATACCGCAAGGTGAAAGATTATAGTCTGGGGCATGCCGTAGCCGGAATCGTGGATTGGAAAAGAGCGATAGAAAGTATGACGGACAAAACACAGTATCGATATTATTATACAATTCTTCCGTCGAGTCATGAGGAGACGGATTATAGTGTGATTGAGAGTGGAACGTATATCGTTATTTATCATAAGGGACCGTATAATCAAACGTATGAGATTTATCCGAAAATTATAGAGTATGTGAAAGAAAACCATTTTGAAATAGAATCTATGCTTTATGAAGAAAGTTTGATCGATGAGACAACAGAATCAGATCCCAATAATTATATTACCCAGATATCGGTCAGGATAAAAGAAATTTTTTAAAAAATTAGCACTCACCTATTGACAGTGCTAATAATAAGTGTTATATTACAACTAGAACAAAGGGAGAGGAAAAAGTTCCGAACTTTATTTGTTCCGGTAACAGAACAACACAAGGATTTATTCCAAAGTGCTTATTATTTTCAATTGTCATTAGGAAGGGAGATATGACTTATGTTAATGCCTAGTATTTTTGGAGAAAGTTTATTTGATGATTTTATGAAAGATTTTCCGTTTTATGATGATCGGGATATGAAACGGATGGAGAAGAAACTGTACGGTCATCACGCAGGTAATCTGATGAAGACCGATATCCGGGAGATGGATAATGGATTTGAACTGCTGATGGATCTTCCGGGATTTACAAAAGAAGAAGTGAAAGCGTCGCTGAAAGACGGTTATCTGACGATCACGGCGGCAAAAGGACTGGATCAGGACGAGCAGGAGGCGAAGACGGGAACCTATATCCGCCGCGAGCGTTTTGCAGGATCCTGCCAGAGAAGCTTCTATGTAGGCGAAGATATCACAGAGGCGGATATCAAAGCAGAGTTTAAACATGGTATTCTGAAACTGTTTGTTCCGAAAAAAGAGAAACAGCCGGAAGTACCGCAGGAGAAATTTATCGCGATCGAATAGATCGTCTGACAAAAGAAAGGGAACCGGAGGTTGGGAAACCAATCTCCGGTTTTCCTTTTCGACCGAAAGAGCGGACAAAGCAGAAAAAAGCAAGACAAAGGGGAGGTGTGAAAAATGGTAGCCAAAAAAGATTATTATGAAGTGTTGGGCGTCGACCGGCACGCAGACGCGACGGCGATCAAGAAAGCGTACCGGAAGCTTGCAAAAAAATATCATCCCGATACGAATAAAGATAATCCGCAGGCGGAACAGAAATTTAAAGAGGCTTCGGAAGCGTATACGATATTAAGCGATCCGGAGAAGAAAAAATTATACGATCGGTTCGGGCATGCGGCATTTGACGGAAGCATGGGGGCAGGCGGCGCGTCCGGCGGAACCTCCTACGGAGGAACTGCTTACGACGGAGCGGACTCCGGGTTTGGAGGATTCGGAGGGTTCGGCGGCTTCGGAAACGGAAGTTTCCGAAAGGAGGGACCTGATGGCAGTTATCAGGAATTTCATTTCGAAAGCGGAGATGCAGACGACTGGATGAACGATTTGTTTGGAGATATGTTCGGCAGCAGACGATCCGGATTCGACGGCCGTTTCCGAAGCGGATATAGCGGAAATACCGGATATGAAGGAAGCGGCAGCTATGATGGAAGCGGCGGTTACAGAGGAAGCAGAGGGCGGCAGACGTTTAGGCAGAAAGGATCGGATCTGCGGGCAGGTGTGACGATCAGCTTTGAAGAAGCTGCGTTTGGGTGCGAGAAGACGATCACATTGCGGAATCCGAACGGGACGGATCAAAGCACAGCAACGCAGACATTGAAAGTGAAAATCCCGGCAGGGATCGGGGACGGGCAGAGCGTCCGGCTCCGGGGAAAAGGAATGCCGGGAAATGGCGGCGGCGAACCGGGAGATCTTCTTTTGAAAGTTGCCATTCAGGAAAAGCCGGGATTTGAGCGGAAAGGGATGGACGTTTACACGACCGTACAGATCCCGTATACGACGGCGGTTCTCGGCGGCGAAGCGCTTGTGCAGACATTGAGCGGAAACGTGCTCTGCAAGATCCGTGAGGGAACGCAGTCCGGAAGCCGGATTCGTTTGAAAGGAAAAGGAATCGTCTCGATGAAAGATCCGTCCGTCTATGGAGATCAGTATGTGACCGTACAGATCCGGGTTCCGAAAAATCTGACGCCGCAGGCAAAAGAAAAACTACGGGAGTTTGAAACACTGTGCCAGTGATAAAATGGCGCATTAGAATACTGCATTAGAATATCACGTCAGAATACTGTATCGGAATACCGCATCAAAATACTGTTGCCAATAAACGGCGGCAGCATAGCTTTTACCGTGCAACAGACGGATCATCGTGCTCCCGTGAAAAAAGTTCCTTGTATTCTTTCGGGGAGAGCCCGTATTCTTTTTTAAATGCGCGGAAAAAGCTGGAATAATCTTTAAAACCATACATCAGATACGCTTCGCTTATGCTGGTTTGCGCGAGGATCGCATCCCGGCACATAGCGAGGCGTTTTTTTGTGATAAACTGATGGACGGAAAGACCGAGGTTGTCCTTAAACACATGGGAAATGTGATATTTGCTCACAAAAAACTGCCGGGAAAGTGAATCAAGGGAAAGATCCTCGTCCAGATGATCTTCGATAAACTGGAGTAGACTGCGGTAAAGGTGTTGCTCCTCGTGGGCGGACTTCGGGTGTTCTTTCTCGTAGATCGTCCGGTTCAGGTGCAGGATCAGATCATTGACGCAGAGCGTGATCTGGGTTTCTTTTCCAAAACGTTCGGAGTGGATTTCCTCGATCAGACGAAATACTTTTGACTGCAGGGCGTTGAACGCGATCACATCATAATGGAAAATGTACCGTTTGGTGACGAGCACTTGCTGCATCAGATAGACATAATCGGAAGAAATCTGCAGAAGCTGATTGCAGTATTCCTCGCTGATCCAGAATACAAAACGGCGGTACGGCGCTTTTCCGTCGAGAAGTTTCGCGTAATGCTGCACATGCGGCGGGATCACGATGACGTCGCCGGGCTTGAGCGACAGGATCTCGTCGTTGATGTTGATCGAGACATTTCCCTCGAGAAAAAAATAAAATTCATAATAACTGTGCGCGTGGCTGTCCACACCGTAATAATGACTGTCCTCAAAAGTATCGTTATAGTAATAAATTTCAAAATCTCTGGACAGCATATACTGTCGGGGACTGAATGTACTTTGCAGATTTTTTTTCATTGCTTGCTCCGTTCTGCCGAAAAACCGGCGTTGGTGGTCAACAGATGTCCGAACTCTGATATCTGATTTATATTTTACACGGAAACCGCAAGTTTTGCAATGTACACAACAAATAAACCAATTGGATTTTTCGATACGTCCATTTATAATAAGGGCATCAGAACAACAAGATTCTAAGAAAGTGAGGAACAAGCCTTATGGAAATGACACTGAGATGGTATGGAGCCAAATTTGACACAGTAACTCTGAAGCAGATTCGCCAGATCCCGGGAGTGACAGGCGTGATCACAACACTGTACGATACGGAGCCGGGCGAAGTATGGAGCAGAGAGCGTATCCGTGCAATGAAAGAAGAAGTAGAGGCAGCAGGGCTGAACCTGTCCGGTATCGAAAGCGTAAATATCCACGATGCGATCAAGACCGGAGCGCCGGAAAGAGAGCAGTACATTGCCAACTACATCGAGACTCTGGAAAATCTTGGTAAAGAGGACATTCATCTTGTATGTTATAACTTCATGCCGGTATTTGACTGGACCCGTACAGAGCTGGCGCGTGTGAGACCGGATGGATCTACGGTACTTGCTTATACGCAGGAAGCTGTTGACGCGATCGATCCGGAGAAGATGTTCGAGTCTATCGCAGGCGATATGAACGGAACGATCATGCCGGGCTGGGAGCCGGAGCGTATGGCAAAGGTAAAAGAACTTTTTGAGATGTACAAAGACATTGATGATGAGAAATTGTTTGAAAATCTGAAATACTTCCTCGAGAAGATCATGCCGGTTTGCGACAAATATGACATCAACATGGCGATCCATCCGGACGATCCGGCATGGAGCGTATTCGGACTTCCGAGAATCATCATCAACAAGGCAAACATCCTCCGCATGATGAAAATGGTAGACAACCCGCACAACGGTGTGACATTCTGCTCCGGTTCTTACGGAACCAATCTGGAGAATGATCTTCCGGATATGATCCGTTCCCTGAAAGGAAGAATCCACTTCGCACATGTGCGCAACCTGAAATTCATTACACCGACGAACTTCGAGGAGGCGGCACATCTGTCAAGCGACGGAACATTTGATATGTACGAGATCATGAAAGCATTGTACGATATCGGCTTTGACGGACCGATCCGTCCGGATCACGGTCGTATGATCTGGGACGAAGTGGCAATGCCGGGATACGGTCTGTACGACAGAGCGCTCGGAGCAACCTACCTGAACGGATTGTGGGAAGCGATCGACAAAGCGACACAGCGTGGAATCTAGGATACAAAATTCAGAAAATATCGGAACAGGAGAGCCTGGAAAGGAGCATATACAATGAAATTAAATTTACAGGGAATCGCTGATAAAAGTCAGTGGGAAGCAAAAGGATATCAACTTCCGCAGTACGACCTGGAGAAGATGATCGCGGCGACAAAAGAGAAACCGTTCTGGATCCATTTCGGAGCAGGAAACTTGTTCCGTGCATTTCATGCAAATGTTGTACAGAACATGCTCAACGCCGGAGATCTGGATCGTGGTCTGATCGTGGCAGAGGGATTTGATTATGAGATCGTTGAGAAAATGTACGCGCCGCACGACAATCTTGGAATCGTTGCGACACTGAAAGCGGACGGAACGATCGAGAAAACCGTAGTCGGAAGCGTGGCGGAGTCTCTTCCGCTGGATTCTGACAATGAAGCCGCTTACGGCAGACTGAAAGAGATCTTTGCAAATCCGTCCCTGCAGATGGCGACCTTTACGATCACAGAGAAAGGTTACAGTCTGGTGAACGGAAAAGGCGAGCAGCTTGCGGACGTGACTGCTGATTTCGCGGCAGGTCCGGAGAAACCGGCAAGCTACATGGGAAAAGTAACTTCTCTTCTGTATGCAAGATATAAAGCGGACGAGCTTCCGATCGCGATGGTGAGCACAGACAACTGTTCCCACAACGGAGACAAGCTTTACGCAGCGATCGCAGCATTTGCGAAAGCATGGGCAGAGAACGGAAAAGCGGAAGCGGGATTTGTATCCTACATCGATTCTGAGAAAGTGTCTTTCACATGGAGCATGATTGACAAGATCACACCGAGACCGGACGCTTCCGTAGAGAAGATCCTGTTGGATGACGGTGTGGAGGAACTGGAGCCGGTGATCACATCCAAGAATACTTACGTTGCACCGTTTGTAAACGCTGAGGAGACCGAGTATCTCGTGATTGAGGATGATTTCCCGAACGGACGTCCGGATCTGACAAAGGGCGGACTGATGTTCACAGACCGTGAGACGGTTGACAAAGTAGAGAAGATGAAAGTCTGCACCTGCTTAAATCCGCTTCATACCTGTCTGGCAGTATACGGATGTATTCTCGGATATCAGAAGATTTCCGATGAGATGAACGATGCAGAGTTGAAAAAACTGGTAGAGACCGTCGGATATGTAGAGGGACTTCCGGTAGTTGTCAATCCGGGAATCCTGGATCCGAAAGCATTTATCGACACGGTTCTTCAGGTGCGTGTACCGAATCCGTTCATGCCGGATACGCCGCAGAGAATCGCAACCGATACTTCTCAGAAACTGGCGATCCGTTTCGGCGAGACGATCAAAGCGTATGCAGAATCCGACGAACTGGATGTGGCATCCCTGAAACTGATCCCGCTTGTATTTGCAGGATGGCTGAGATACCTGATGGCAGTAGACGATGCGGGAAATGCGTTTGAACTGAGCCCGGATCCGCTGCTTGATACGGTATGCCCGTATGTAGCAGGATTCAAACTGGGAGAAGTCGGAGATGTGGCGGAGATCGAAGCTGCATTGAAACCGGTTCTGGAAAATGCAAAAATCTTCGGTGTAAATCTTTACGAAGTCGGCATGGCAGAGACTGTATGCAGCTATTTCAAAGAGCTGACAGCAGGCGTCGGAGCCGTTCGCGAAACACTGAAAAAATATGTATAATCGATGAAGAAGAGGCGGACAGCATGCAGACGCAGGGCGGATGTATGCTGTCCGTCTGCCTTTTGGCAGCGAAAACATGAGAAAATATGAGAACATAAGAGGAGGATGAAAAATGGCGTTAAAAGCAGAAGAACATGTAAAGTATTATCATAATCAGAATGGACCGACGATCGGTACGACTTGTCAGAGGGTGATCGAAAAGGACGGACTGTATTTCAAAGATCTGGACGGAAGCGGCGAACTGAAAAGTTACGACGACTGGAGACTTCCGGCGAAAGAGCGCGCCGAAGCATATGTAAAGGTGCTGAGTACAGAAGAAAAGATCGCGCAGTTATTTATTTCCGACTGGCGGATGGGAAAATATCCGGTTACCGGTCCGATGGCGGCAATGGCGCCGAAAGAAGTGATCTTAGACGAGAGCGGCGTACTCGATGAAGCGGAATTTCGGGGAAAGACGATCTTCGGAGAACAGTATCTTCCGGGGACGACGACGCTTTTAAAAGAGTGGTTTTCCAGACATTTGATCCTGCGCGCCAATGCGACTGCGGAAGATATGACTGATTGGCTCAACCAGCTGCAGGCGGTGGCGGAAGAGTGTCCGCACTGGGTTCCTGTGAGCGTGGCGTCCAACTCCCGCAATGAAAACGGGGAAGTTGTCTTCGGAATGAATGACGCGGCGGGCGTATTTGCAGCCTGGCCGGGGACACTTGGGATCGCGGCAGCAGTCAAAGGCGCAGGATTGGAATTGATCGATGAATTTGCGGATTGTATCCGCCGTGAGTGGAATGCCTGCGGTCTGCGAAAAGGATATATGTACATGGCGGATATTATGACCGATCCGAGATGGCAGCGTTCTTACGGTACGTTCGGCGAGGATCCGGAATTGGTCTGCGCGGTGATGGAGCGTCTGATCCCGGGGATCCAGGGAAGTAAAGAGGGTGTGACGGCGGACGGCGTGGCAGTGACAACGAAGCATTTTCCGGGCGGCGGCGCAAGAGAAAACGGATTTGATCCTCATTATGCAGCCGGACAGTGGAACGTTTATGCAACCGAAGGCTCTCTGCAGAAATACCATATTCCTGCATTTAAGACGGCGGTGGAAAATCATACTTCCGCGATCATGCCGTACTATTCCAAACCGGCGGCTTCAAAAAGTGCGGCGCAGACAGACTGCGAGGGAAATCCATGCGAAATGGAGCCGTTCGGGTTTGCATATAACCGTACATTTATCCAGACAATGCTTCGCGAGCAGCTTGGCTTTCAAGGCTATATCAATTCGGATACCGGTATCGTCCATAATATGTGCTGGGGTGTGGAAATGCTGGACTCCGCAGAACGGATCGGTTTTGCGGTCAACCATGCGGGCGTGGATCTGATCAGCGGTCTGTTTGACAACGAAGCGGGAATGGAAGCTTACAACCGTGGAAAAAATGATTACTATGAGACACATCCGGTTCCGGACGGATTTACAAAAGAACAGCTTGTGCTCACAGATGAAGCTCTGGATCGTGCGGTTGCGCGCACATTGCAGGAAATGTTTGAACTCGGGATGTTTGAAAATCCATACCGCAGTGCGAAAGACGCGGTACAAGCGGTAGGAGAACAGGCGGACTGGGATGCGGCAGCAAGAGTGCACAGACAGAGCGTCGTTCTGCTGAAAAATGACGGAACACTTCCGCTCATAGATGAGAAATGCGCACAGAAGAAATTCTATGTGGAAGCGTTCAAAAAAGACGCCGCGCAGGCAGAAGAGGCGACAAAGGCTCTGAGAGAAATGTTTGCGGACCGGATACTGACCGACGATCCGGGCGAGGCAGATTTCGCAGTGTTGATGGTAACACCGTCCAGCGGAGAATATTTCAATGCGACGCCGGGATATCTGGAATTGGATATCTGTGACGGCAAGACGGTCTGCAACGTGGACGCAGATGGAAAGCCGGAGGCGAGCACGCACGAAGAGACTACACTTTCCGGCGCAGACCGGATCCGCGAGATTGCGGAAGCGGTTCACAAAAACGGCGGAAAAGTCATTGCGAATATCAACTTTACGCTTGCATGGGAAGTCGGAAATGTAGAGCGGTATGCGGATGCACTTCTGGCAGGATTCGATACCTATCCGAATGCGACGCTGGATGTGATCTTCGGGCGTTTCTCCCCGGTCGGAAAATTGCCGCTCACACTTCCGAAAGGCGATGAAGTGCTGGCGGTGAATGCAGACGGCGTCTGTATCAGTCCGAACGATGTGCCGGGATATGACAAAGATCAGTATATGCCGGATGCAATGAAAGACGAGAACGGAAAAGCGTATGCTTACCGGGATGCGGCAGGCAATTACTATGAGCTGAATTTTGGGTTGAGTTACGAATAAGAGAGTGTGAAAGAGATTGTCTTGAAACAGACAGATAGAAACAGGGGCAGATGTGACTTGTATGAGTCGCGTCTGCCCCTAAAATATTTCCATAAAAAACAGGTTTAACGCAGTTTTTTCACCCGCTTCATGGCGCTGGTCACCATGCCGCCCAGAGCAAATAAAGCCAGAGCATTTGGGATTACCATTAAGTTGTTGAACATATCGGATAACTCCCATACGAGGTCGTTGGAAGCAAGTGTTCCGAGAAAGATAAATACAAGTGCGAGCACGGTATAGATCTTCGTAGATTTTTCACCGAATAAATAGGAAACATTGATCTTTCCGAACAAATTCCAGCCGAGGATCGTGGAAAATGCGAAGAAGAACAAGGTAACGGCAACAAACTGTGCGCCCAGCTGTTCTCCGAATACTGCGCCGAATGCTGTCTGAGCAAGGTTGGTCTTGTCTACAACTTCCAGAGCGGATCCGGTGTAGCCGTTTGCAAGAATTCCGCCTTTTGTATACAAGGTAGAAATTACAACCAGAGCATTTAAGGTCAGAACGACGAATGTGTCGATAAATACACCGACCATAGCCACGCACCCCTGTTCATGCGGAGATTTTACCTGTGCCAGTGCGTGGGCATGCGGTGTGGAACCCATACCGGCTTCATTGGAAAAAAGCCCGCGCTTCGCACCCTGTGTCATTGCAGTTTTGATCGCGGCTCCGAAAGAACCTCCGATGATAGCCTGAGGCTGGAATGCGTATGTAAAGATCATTGCAAAAGTCTCCGGCAAATACTTGAATCTTGCGATCAGGACGATCAGTCCTCCAAGCAGAAAGACTGCGGCCATGATCGGGACCAGCTTTTCGGTGACGGATGCAAGTCGTTTGATCCCTCCGAGAAAAATAAATCCGCAGATAATGACAAGGATGATTCCTACGACCCAAGACGGAATGCCGAATGCCGTTTCACAGGTAGAGCCGATCGAGTTGGACTGCACCATACATCCGAAGAATCCCAGAGCAAGTGTGATCGCGATGGCGAAAAATCCGGCAAGAAATTTACCGAGAGGACCTTTAAACGCCGTAGTGATATAGTAAACCGGACCACCCTTGATCGTTCCGTCCTTTTGTACGATACGGGTTTCCTGCGCAAGCGTTGCCTCGGCATAGATGGTCGCCATGCCAAAGAACGCGATGATCCACATCCAGAAAATAGCGCCGGGACCACCGGTAAGGATCGCGCCGGAAGCTCCGACGATATTTCCGGTTCCGACCTGAGCTGCGATCGCGGTTGCAAGAGCCTGAAAAGAGCTCATACCGGAGTCGTGTTTTTTTCCGTTGAGTGTCAGTGTTCCGAATACACGAGACATTCCCTCTTTGAAGCAGCGCACCTGGACAAAATGGGTTTTGAAAGAATAAAAGAGTCCGACTGCGATCAACATAAAAAATAAAATGTAGTCAGACAAGTAGCTGTTGATTGTTTGGACAATCGGTAATAAAGTTTCAGACATTGTTCTCTCTCCTTTAAATAAAATAAGAGCAGCCGATAAGCCGACTGCTCTGAAAAAACACATATAAATCTGAGAAAAGCTGATAATATAACCCTTTTGAATCATAAAAACGGGGATATCACCACTCTGTCTCCTTTACCTGAGAGATTCAGTCCGTCAGGACCTTACACCTTCGGTACTCATACATGAGTTTTTCCAGAGTATTCTCCGCCTCCAGTCTCCCAATTATGAGATTCAAGAGGTTTCAATGAATCCACTTCATCTTAGCACAGCGGGAAAATGCTGTCAATGTATTTGGGGATAAAAACTTCTTATAAATATTAATAAACGTTACTTTCAATCTGATGTTTTGTTTTTAATATCATTTCCCTTAATAGTAAAATCCGGGCGTCGCTCATGCGGTCTTTCGGTGCGGAAATACTGATCGCATACGTTGACTTCCCATTGTATCCTTTTAAGGAAACTGCGATACAACGCACGCCGATCTCATTTTCCTCGTTGTCCAGAGCATATCCGGATCTGCGCGTTTCTTCTATAAGATTCATAAAATCGACAAATCTGGTAACGGTATGCTCTGTAAGCTGCTGGATGAAGCTCTGTTTCCAGATCGATTCGATCTTAGCGTCCGGCATATCTGCCAGAATCGCCTTTCCGACGCCGGAGCAATACAGCGGAATACTTTTTCCGACCATGGAGATCATGCGGACAGAGTTTTGAGAAGCCTCTACTTTGTCAATGTAAGTTGCATTTATGCCGTCAAGCTGGACAAGATGGACCGTCTCACCGGAATTGGCGGAAAGTTCTTTGATAAAGGGGCGCGCGATGTCGATCATACTGTTTTGGGATAAAATCTGATTGGATAAACCGCAGATTTTAAAACTAAGACTATATTTGGCTGTCTCTGGATCCTGACGGACATAATCCATGCAGATCAGGGAATTTAGGATCCGGTGGACGGTACTTTTATTTAAGTCCAGTGCGGTACTCAATTCCTGAAGCCCCATAGCTCCGTTCTGCGCGAGACATTCGATCGTATGAAAAATGCGTTCCGATACCTGGATCGGATTTTTGGTATCTGTCATAACTGCCTCCTGATACATTTGCATTGTAAATTCTTTAAATCACGTCGTATTGTAGCATGTTTCCGGAAAAAGGGGAAGAGGTTTTTATTTTGACTATTGTATCTGATGCGCATACAAGGTATAATAAGAGAAAAATTCATAATATGAAATTGAGTTCCGTATTATGAAATTATAATCCGTATCATGGAATAGGAAGAGTCGGAAAGGAGTGTTTGGGATGAACAGAGATGATTTTGAATTTGAGGTGCGTCATGTAGGGATCAACTGTGAGAATGAAGAAGAGGCAGACGCGGTGGCACAGCGTTTTGAGGATGTGTTCGGATTCACAAAAAAAGCGGGGAACAGTTCGATCTTTGCAGGAACCGGCGTGGAAGTGATGAAGACGAACTATCTCGGAAAGAACGGACATATTGCGGTTGCGACCAATGATATTGAGAAAGCAAAAGCGTATCTGGCTGTACAGGGGATCGAGTTTGATGAGGAGAGCGCAAAGTATAAAAATGGGAAGATGGTCGCAATCTATCTGAGAGAAGAGTTCGGCGGCTTTGCAGTGCATCTTGTACAGAAATAAGTACAGAGATTTTGTTAAAAAAGCCTGAAAAGCAGTTGACAAGAAGGAAGAATCGAGTATAATAAAAGCATGAAGTTCACATTATGAAATATAGTTCCACAATGTGAAACAACGGACTCGATAACAGAGCAATGCAAATAAGGAGAATGAAAAGATGAGTAATGTATCAGAGACAATTCAGAAAATGGGTGTAGTACCGGTTGTTGTATTGAACGACGCGAAAGATGCAGCTCCGCTTGCAAAAGCATTGTGTGAGGGCGGACTTCCATGTGCAGAAGTTACATTCCGTACTGACGCAGCAGAGGAATCTATCCGTGTCATGACAACAGAATATCCGGAGATGTTCGTAGGAGCAGGAACTGTCCTGACGATCGAACAGGTAGACCGTGCAGTTGCGGCAGGCGCGAAATTCATCGTAAGCCCGGGATTTGATCCGGAGATCGTAGACTACTGTCTGAGCAAAGAGATTCCGGTATATCCGGGATGTATCACACCGTCAGAAGTTGCACAGGCGGTCAAGAGAGGACTGAAAGTTGTGAAGTTCTTCCCGGCAGAGCAGTTCGGTGGAGTGGCAACGATCAAAGCACTGGCAGCGCCGTATGTAGGCGTGAAATTCATGCCGACAGGCGGAGTCAGCGCTAAGAACCTGGAAAGCTATCTGTCCTGCGATAAGATCGTAGCATGCGGCGGAAGCTGGATGGTAAAAGGAGATCTTGTAAAAGAGGGTAAATTTGACGAGATCAAAGCGCTGGTTGAAGAAGCTGTCAGCCTGGTAGCAGAGATCCGCAATAAATAATCTTACGAAAAGAATCAAAGAGATCGATCAATAGAAAAAGATAACGGAGGAAAATCATGAGTAAGAAAGTCGTTACATTTGGAGAAATCATGCTGAGACTTGCACCGGAGGGATATTACCGTTTCGTGCAGGCAGATACATTCGGAGCAACTTACGGCGGAGGAGAGGCAAACGTAGCAGTTTCCCTTGCCAACTACGGATTTGATGCAAAATTCGTTACCAAACTTCCGAAACACGAGATCGGACAGGCAGCAGTGAATTCCCTGAGAAAATATGGAGTAGATACTTCTTTCATCGCCCGCGGCGGAGACAGAGTCGGAATCTACTTCCTTGAAAAAGGAGCATCCCAGAGACCGTCCAAGGTTATTTACGACAGAGCAGGTTCTTCTATTTATACAGCAGCTCCGGAAGACTTCGATTGGAAAGCGATCTTCGACGGAGCAGAATGGTTCCACTTTACAGGAATCACACCGGCGCTCAACGACGGTGTTGCAGCGATCTGTCTGGAAGCTTGTAAGGCTGCAAAAGAAGCAGGCGTGAATATTTCCTGTGACTTAAATTACAGAAACAAACTGTGGAGCAAAGAGAAAGCCGGACAGGTAATGGGCGAGCTCTGCAAATATGTAGATGTCTGCATCGCAAATGAAGAAGACGCGGCAGACGTATTTGGAATCAAAGCGGCAGATACCGATGTGTACGCAGGTGAAGTGAACCACGAGGGATACAAAGACGTGGCAAAACAGCTTGCAGACCGTTTCGGATTCGAGAAAGTAGCGATCACACTTCGTGAATCACTTTCCGCAAATGACAATAACTGGTCCGCAATGCTTTACGACGGAACAGATTACTATTTCAGCAAAAAATATAAAATGCATATCGTAGATCGTGTCGGCGGCGGAGACAGCTTCGGCGGCGGACTGATCGCAGCAACACTGAACGGATATGATGCACAGGCTACCATTGAATTTGCAGTAGCGGCATCCTGTCTGAAACACTCCATCGAGGGTGACTTCAATATGGTCTCCATGGACGAAGTTGCAAAACTTGCCGGCGGCGATGCTTCCGGACGTGTCCAGAGATAATAAATAATCCCTATTTGCTATGCAGGAATATGGCTGTCACGAAAGTGGCAGCTATATTGCTATATGCACCAAAACGCATGAGATACAAAGCCTGAGAAGATCTGGGAAGAATCCGGGAAAAGAGGTGGAAACAGATCTTTTCCGGCAGTATAATAAACAAAGAAAAGCAACGCATAAAACGCAGAAAACAAAACTGGAAAATCAGAAACACAAGGAGGATATGAAATGAAAGCATTTATGGACGAAGAATTTCTCTTGTCAACGAAGACCGCGCAGAAGTTGTATCACGAGTACGCTGAGGTAATGCCGATCTTGGACTATCATTGCCATCTGGTTCCGCGGGAGATTTACGAAGACCGGAAATTTGAGAACATCACACAGGCATGGCTGGAAGCAGATCATTACAAATGGCGTCAGATGCGTTCCAACGGTGTGGAAGAACGTTACATTACCGGAGACGCCACGGATCGCGAGAAGTTCCAGAAATGGGCGGAGACATTGGAGATGGCGATCGGAAATCCGCTGTATCACTGGAGTCATCTGGAATTGAAACGATATTTCGGATATGACGGATATTTGAATGGAGAGACTGCAGAGGAAGTATGGAATCTGTGCAATGCAAAACTGCAGGAAGACGGTATGACCGCCCGTAACCTGATCAAACAGTCCAACGTAACGCTTGTATGTACGACAGACGATCCGATCGATTCGCTGGAGTGGCACAAAAAGCTGGCTGAGGATGAGACTTTTGACGTACAGGTTCTTCCGGCATGGAGACCGGATAAGGCAATGAACCTGGAGAAACCGGATTATCTGGATTACCTTGCGAAGCTGGAAACAGCAAGCGGTATGAAGATCGACAGCTTTGCCGCATTGATCGAGGCTCTGAAAAACCGGATGGATTTCTTTGCGGAGAATGGCTGTACTGTTTCTGATCACGGTCTGGAATATGTGATGCATGTGCCAGCGACAGAAGAAGAGGTTGAGAAGATCTTTGCGAAGCGGTTGTCCGGTGAGACTGTAAGTCGTCAGGAAGAATTACAGTTCAAGACTGCATATATGACAGCGCTCGGAAAAGAATACCATAAGAGAAACTGGGTAATGCAGCTTCATTACGGTGTGAAACGTGACAATAACCGCCGGGTATTCAATGAACTGGGACCGGATGCGGGAATCGACTGCATCAACAACTTTGCACCGTCTTCCGAGATGGCAGATTATCTGAACGGACTGGCAGAGACAGACGAGCTTCCGAAGACGATCCTTTATTCGCTGAATCCGACAGACAACGCATCGATCGGAACGATCATCGGATGTTTCCAGGATTCTTCCTGCATCGGAAAGATCCAGCAGGGAAGCGGCTGGTGGTTCAATGACAATAAGACCGGAATGATCGAGCAGATGACATCACTTGCTAATTTAGGACTTCTTGGCAACTTTGTCGGAATGCTGACCGATTCCAGAAGCTTCCTTTCTTATACAAGACATGAATATTTCCGCCGCATCCTGTGCGAGCTGATCGGAGGATGGGTAGAAAACGGAGAGTATCCGGAAGATTACAAGGCATTGGAGAAGATCGTAAAAGGAATTTCCTATAACAATGCGGTAAGATATTTCGGATTTGATCTGGAAAAGAAATAGACGATTCCAAACAGGGGCGATCGCTTCACGATTTATCAATCATGAAAGCAACCGCCCCTCAAATCTTCGCACATCTGGAAAATTTTAAGAAATTAAGAAATCCCATCCCGATATTCTTTCGGTGTTTTCCCTACATACTTCTTGAAAATCTTTGTAAAATAATTGACGTCCGGAATCCCGCAGTACTGCGCGATCGTCTGGATCTGCATACTGCTGGAATTGAGGAGGAACAGCGCGTGTTCCACCCGTTTCTTGTTGACGTAATCGGTCAGTGTCTGCCCGGTTTCTTTTTTAAATAAGGTAGAAAGATAGCTGGCATTGACGTTGAGGAGTGCTGCCTGTGTCTTCAGACTTAGGTCTGCAGTCAGATCGGAGTCGATCCGGACAAGTACTTTCTGGATCAGCAGAGAATAGCCTTTCATGGAATGGTTCTTTACAAGCAGACAGTATTTATGCACCATCTCTTTTTGGAGCGCAACCGCATTTTCCGGTGTGCTGATCTGCTCGATCTGGCGCGCAAAACGTGAGGAAAGGCTGTCAATGTGGAGCGGATGTACAGATCCGGCTTCGGCGCCTTTCCGGAGCAGTGTATTTAAAATGATCGTATAGTTTTTCAGACTCCGGATCGGGTCGGCGCTCCGTTTTTCCATCCGCAGTATATTGTTGTTGCCCATCATCATCTCGGCTTTTTGCACCAGTCCCTGCGAAACGGCATGAATCATGTTATTTTCCTGTGCATAACGATCTTCCAGACGATGCATGGATAAAAAGGCTTCTTCCGGTTCCTGAAAATCCGGTCGTGATGCGACAGGCTCTATATTATCGGAAAGCCGGCGTTCGATTGTTTCTACAGAAAAGCTTTCTATACTTCCGTAAAGCTTCTCGCAGAAAGTTGAGATGATCGCAAACAAGGTATTTTCATCCGAGTGAAGTGGAAGATCGCTGTAATAACGGTGGAACTGGGAAAACTGCCGGGGAGACAGCGACAATTTTTCGGCTAGTTTTAACACCATTTGTTCGGTAATCTCCGTATAAGTAAAAGGACCGATCACGAGGTATTTGGAGGGCGTTGTCTCGGGAAGCGCAAAAAGAAGATAGTTGCACAAATATTCGTCTTTGATCCGAAATACCGTGTTTTCTTTCAAAGGTTCCTCGAACAGAGCCAGTGTTTTCTGATAATCCGGTTCTTTGTATAACATTCTGCGCAGACCGAAGTCCAGTTCCGGAGGTTCGGAAGTTGGATATTCGATGATGTTGACCGGCAGATGGAGATTTTTCATCAGAGAACATAAAAAATTCAATTCTGTATCATAATACATAAATAGCCTCTTTCTGGAAATTATCGTTAATGATGTAACAAAATACAATTTATGGAATCGTAAGATTCTTTTTTATTATCGTACAATTTTTAGATGGATGCAAGACATAATAAAAAAAATACGAATAAATGCAAAAAAAATTCTAACGTAAAAAGCAGGATTTCTATTAATATATGAATATAAGAGCTGTGACCCGAGCAATAGGGCAACGGCAGCAGCGAAGAAGGAGGAACAATATGCGCAATATCATCAACTTAAACAAAGACTGGAAGTTTATCCAGAAAGATGCGGGACTGCCGAACAGCCTGCCGACAGACTGGACAAGCGTGGATCTTCCGCATACATGGAATGCGGTGGACGGTCACGACGGAAACGGAAGCTTTGACCGCGGAACATACTGGTATGCAAAGACATTTGCGACGCCAAAACAGGCATTTGGCGGAAACCGTGTATTTGTTGAGATCCTTGCAGCAGGACAGCAGGCGACGGTATATGTCAACGGAACAGAAGTTGTGTATCATGAGGGCGGATATTCCACATTCCGCGCCGACGTTACAGATCTCTGCAAAGAGGATGGCGAGAATCTTCTGGTCGTTGCCTGCAGTAATGAGCGAAAAGAGAGCGTGTATCCGCAGTCTGCAGACTTCACGTTTTACGGAGGGCTGTACCGCGGCGTGAACATCATCAGCGTGCCGGACGCGCATTTCGATCTGGAATATTACGGAGGTCCGGGAATTCAGGTGACGCCGACACCGTGTGACTGCGGCGGCGCAATGTTTGACATCGTAACGTATACAAAAGGGAGCGATGAGAACTTTACCGTGCTCTACTCTATCTGCGATGCAGAGGGGCAGGAAGTGGCAGGCGGATGCCGTCCGGCAGATGACACGAAGATCAAACTGTTCGTGCCGGATGCAAAGAAATGGGAGATCGACGATCCGTATCTGTATACCGTGACCGCACGTCTTCAGAGAAGAAACGAGACATTCGACGAGGTGAACGCGCGCGTAGGTGTGAGAAGCTTCTCCTGCGATCCGGAAAAAGGATTTATCATCAACGGAAAAGAGACGCCGCTGCGCGGAGTGAGCCGTCATCAGGATATGCTTTATAAAGGAAACGCGCTGAGCAAAGAAGAGCATTATCATGATGCGGAGCTGATCAAAGAGCTGGGAGCAAATACGATCCGTCTGGCACATTATCAGCATAACCAGTATTTCTATGACGCATGTGACGAACTTGGATTTGTGATCTGGGCAGAGATTCCGTTTATCAGTGTGATGAATAAAGATCCGGAAGCACATCAGAACTGTATCAGCCAGATGAAAGAACTTGTCATCCAGAACTATAACCATCCGTCCATCTGCTTCTGGGGAATCTCCAATGAGATCCTGATCGGAGGAATTTCCGAGCAGCTCGTGGAGAACCACAAAGAACTGAACGCGCTTGTAAAAGAGTTGGATCCGACAAGACTGACAACGATCGCCCATGTAAGTATGACGCCGATCGAAAGCCCGCTTCATCATATCACCGATGTGATCAGCTACAATCATTATTTCGGATGGTACGGCGGAAAGATGGAAGACAACGGACCGTGGATGGATAACTTCCATAAAGTACACCCGGATCTCTGCGTGGGAATGTCCGAGTACGGATGTGAGGGAATCATCACCTATCACGGACCGAACCCGGCATGCAAGGATTACAGTGAGGAATATCAGGCGCTTTACCATGAGCACATGGCGAAAATGCTGGACGAGCGTCCGTGGATCTGGTCTTCCCATGTATGGAACATGTTTGACTTTGGCTGTGCTGCCCGTGACGAGGGCGGCGTTGCAGGACGCAACAACAAAGGTCTTGTGACAATGGACCGCAAGACAAAGAAAGACAGCTATTATATTTACAAAGCATACTGGAATAAAGCGCCGATGGTGCACATCTGCGGAAGAAGATATGCACAGCGTGCAGGCGAGACGACGGAAATCCGCGTATATTCCAACCAGCCGACGGTTACACTGTACTTAAACGGAGAAAAAGCAGAAGAGAAGAGTGCAGAGAAAGTCTTCGTATTTACTGTGGCGCTTGCAGAGGGACAGAACATCGTTGTTGCAGAGGCTGGCGGTGTAAAAGACAGTATTACACTGGAAAAAGTAGAAAAAGAGCCGGAGATCTATGTACTTCCGGAAGTCAACGAACGGGCTGAGGGCGTTGCAAACTGGTTCAGCACGGTCGGAGAAATGGATCTGAAAGCTCCGATGGAATTTCCGGAAGGAAAATACAACATCCACTGTACAATGGAAGAGATTGCAGAATCTCCGGAAGCGCTGGCAGTGCTTACCGAGGCAGTGAAACTGGCGATGAACATGAAAGTCACTCCGGGCGCCGGCATGTGGGATATGATGAAAGGAATGACGCCGGAGCGGATCGGTCAGATGGCAGGAAATATGATCCCGGAGGGATTTATAGAGAGTCTGAACCTGAAACTGACAAAGATTGAGAAGAAATAAGCAAAGGAAGCATAAGAGTTTCAGATAAACTTGCGGAGTGTGCAAAATGTTTTTTGGACACTCCGGGAATCAGAGAGTAGAGAAAAAGGAGCGTTTATATGGCTACGAATACAAAGAAATTTGGTATGGTCGATAAACTGGGATATATGTTCGGTGACTTCGGTAACGATTTAACGTTCATTCTTTCCAGTATGATGCTGATGAAATTCTATTCAGACGTTATGGGAGTTTCCGTAGCGTTAGTCGGAACTATGATGATGGTTGCACGTTTTGTGGATGCGTTCACAGACGTGGCGATGGGACAGATTGTAGACAGAAGCCGTCCGGGCAAGAAGGGTAAATTCCTTCCGTGGATCCGCAGAATGTGCGGACCGGTTGCAGTCGCATCGTTCTTGATGTATGCGTCTTGGTTCCAAGATATGTCGATGGGATTTAAGATTGGCTGGATGTTTGTGACTTATCTGCTTTGGGGCAGTGTATTCTATACCAGTATCAATATTCCATATGGTTCTATGGCGTCTGCACTTTCCGCAGATCCGAAAGAACGTGCACAGTTGTCCAGCTTCCGTACGATCGGGGCGACTATTGCAGGATCGGTTATCGGTATTGTCCTTCCGCTGATCGTATACTATCAGGATGAAGCAGGAAATCAGATTCTTTCCGGACCGAAGACAACTCTGGCAGCAGGAATCTTTTCTGTCGGAGCAGTTATCTGCTACCTGCTTTGTTACTTTATGTCAACAGAGCGTGTGAAAGTAGAACAGAAAACAGAGAAGTTTAACTTCAAGGAACTGGTCAAAGGTCTGGTAACAAACAAAGCGCTGGTGGGTATCGTAATCTGCTCTATCTTGATGCTGCTTGTACAGCTTACAATGCAGTCTATGTCAACTTACGTATACCCGAACTATTTCGGTAATGTGCAGGCACAGTCGGTTGCCGGCGTGGTAGGTCTTGTAATGACCCTTCTGCTTTCTACGGTGGTTGTAAAACTTCAGGTGAAGATGGGAAGAAAAGAACTGGCGATCGCAGGTTCCTTGTTTGGTGCAGTGATCTTCTTCATCACATGGCTGACACATACAAAGAATGCATGGCTCTATGTTGGTCTGTATGCACTGGCTTATCTTGGACTGGCTGCATTCTCCCTGATCTGCTGGGCGATGATCACAGACGTTATCGATGACACAGAGGTTCGTACAGGAGAACGTTCCGACGGAACGATCTATGCCGTATATTCTTTCGCAAGAAAACTTGGTCAGGCAGCATCTGCCGGTGTGACCGGAGCCCTGCTTGGTCTGATCGGATATTCGGCAGAAACCGCATTTGAGCCGGCAGTTACCGAAGGAATCTTCAATCTGGCTTGTCTGATCCCGACAGGTGGATTTATCCTTCTGGCAGCAGCGTTGTGGTTCTTCTATCCGCTGAACAAAAAACGTGTAGAAGACAATGCGAAATTCCTTGCCGAGAAAGCGGAAAAAGCGGGAAAATAAATCAAGAATAAAGTGAAATAGAAATCCCATCCTTTGGAAAACGATGCCGGTCGGATTCATTTTCCGAAAGGATGGGATTTTTTGTTGCGTGTCGTCTGTACCGGAAAAAATACTTGTAAAATCAATAAAATTCGCTTACAATGTACTCGACAATTTAATAATGAAGGTTATTTGAAGAAGGAGACGAACATGAAAAGAAGAATGAGAAGTGTTCTTTTGGTGGTTACACTGGCGGTTTCTGTTGCACTGAGCGGATGTTCAGGTGACAAGAAGACGATAGAGTCTGCAACGGAGAATGAACTTTCCAAAAACCCGGTCGAAGGCGGGAGTATCAAAGTTGGTATCTCTCAGGACTTGGACAGTCTTGACCCTCATAAGGCAGTAGCGGCAGGAACAAAAGAGGTTTTATTTAACATTTTTGAAGGTCTGGTAAAACCGGACAGCAATGGGAATTTAGTGGAAGCTGTGGCGGATTCCTATGAGATTTCAGAGGATGCGAAAGTGTATACATTTACTTTGCGCGACGGTGTGAAATTTCACAATGGGAATGAAGTGACAGCGGAAGATGTTAAATATTCAATTGAGCGATGCGCCGATACGTCAAATGGGGATCCATTGGTATCGGCGTATTCTATTATCGAGAGCGTGAACATTCTCGATGAAAATACGGTGGAGATCCGTCTGACGGAGCCGGATACGGAGTTTCTCTCCTATATGACGACAGCGATCATACCAAAGGACAATGCCGATTTGGAAACCAATCCGATCGGAACCGGACCGTTTCGTTATGTGTCAAGAAGCCCGCAGGAAAATGTGATCCTTGCAAAAAATGAGGATTACTGGGGCGAAAAAGCGCATCTGGATGAGGTGGAGTTTAAGATCGTGTCCGACGCCGATATGCTGGTGACCAATTTAAAAGGCGGTTCCATCGATATGGCGATGCGGCTGACGACAACACAGGCGGCTGAACTGAAGGAGGGATTCCATATTGAAGAGGGTACGATGAATCTGGTACAGGCATTGTATCTGAATAACGAGGCAGAGCCGCTGAATAATGAAAAAGTGCGGCAGGCGCTCTGCTATGCGATCGATCCGGATGAGATCATGGCGATGATGGCAGACGGAAAAGGAGTCCGGGTCGGAACAAGTATGTATCCGGGGCTGAAAAAATATTACGATGAATCGTATGCGACTTATTATGAGCAGGATTACGAGAAAGCGAAAAAGCTTCTGAAAGAGGCCGGGTATCCGGACGGATTTGATCTGGAGATCACGGTCAGCTCAGCGGATCAGCCGCATATCGACACCGCGCAGGTGATCGTGGAAGAATTGAAAAATATCGGAGTGAACGCAACGATCAAACCGATCGAATGGGAGACCTGGCTGGAAGAAGTTTATGCCAACCGGGATTTTGAATCGACGGTTGTCGGCGTCGATGCGACCACGCTATCCGCAAGGGCGATGCTGGAGCGGTTTACATCCGATGCGGGCGGTAATTTTATCAACTTTAAAGACGCGGAGTACGACGGATTGTTTGAGCAGGCGGTTTCCACAACGGATGAAGAGGAGCAGGTGCGGCTTTATAAAGAACTGGAAGGCATTCTGGCGGAAAAAGCGGCGAACGTCTATATCCAGGATCTTGCCAATCTGGTGGCGGTGAGCGACAAATTTGACGGATATACGTTTTATCCGTTATATGTGCAGGATATGGCAAAAATTTATGCGGTAGAGTAGAGAATAAAGCCGATAGGGAAGCAAAATAGAAATGAAAAAATGACGAATGCAGGGAGGCAAGTATGAAATACACAGTGAAAAAAATAGCAGGTCTTATAATCACATTATTAATTGTCAGTATGCTTGCTTTTCTGGCATTTGAATTGATTCCGGGAGATCCGGCGAGATCGATCCTCGGGACGGAGGCGACAGAGAGCAAAGTCCAGGCTCTGCGGGAGGAGATGGGACTCAACCGTCCCCTGCCGCAGCGATATGGACAGTGGGTGAAAGACTTTGTGACAGGAGATATGGGAACCTCTTATTCCTATCAGGAGCCGGTAAAAGACTTGATCGCAGATAAACTTCCGGTCACATTTACGATGACGGCGATGGCGTTTGTATTCATTTTACTTTTTTTCATTCCGATCGGACTGCTGAGCGTCCGTTATGAAAATCGGTGGATCGACAAATTATTTCTGATCGGAAATCAGGTGACAATGTCAATCCCGCCTTTTTTTGTCGGTATGATCTTCACGGTGATATTCGGATTGACGCTGCGTCTGTTTGTGCCGGGCGGATATATTTCTTATACGGAAAATGTGAGCGGATTTTTGGGATACCTGATCTTCCCGTCTCTGGCGCTGGCGCTTCCGAAAGCGGCAATGACCGCAAAGATGTTCCGAAATGCGCTGCTTTCCGAAATACACAAAGACTATATCAGGACAGCGAAAAGCCGGGGGAACGGACCGTGGCGGATTTTGATCTGTCATGCGTTCCGAAACGGAATTTTGCCGGTAATCACATTTCTCGGAATGGCGGCGGCAGATCTGATCGCAAACAGTATCGTGATCGAGCAGGTATTCGGGATCCCGGGATTGGGCAGAACATTGATCTCTTCGATCTCCAACCGGGATTATCCGGTGGTGGAGGCTGTGATCGTGCTGATCGCGGCAGTCATTTTGATCCTGAATACGGTCGTGGATCTTTTATACCGGGCGCTGGATAAACGGATCGTGCTTTAAGGGCAGGAAAGAATGAGAGGGACTGTGATGCAGAAGAGACAGAACAAATTAAAATGGAATAATTACAGGATCGGTCTGATCCTGACTGCTGCGATGACGTTCGTGATCCTGCTCGGAATTTTCTGGACGCCGTATGATCCGGAGATGATGCAGGGATCGCTGAAACTTAAGGGACCGTCGCTTGCGCATTGGTTCGGGACGGATCAGTTCGGGCGGGATGTGCTAAGCCGTGTTGTGCGCGGCGCGGGAAGCACGTTTCTGATCGGAGTCGGGACGACCTTGATCGGCGGGATCGGCGGGATGATCCTCGGAGCTGTGACCGGATATTTCGGCGGCTGGCTGGACGAGATCCTGATGCGTGTCAATGATGCGGCGGCGGCATTTCCCAGCGTGCTGCTTGCTCTGGTGATGATCAGCTTGTGGGGAAGCGGAACGTATAAAGTGATGCTGGCTCTCGGGATCGCGTTTATTCCGAGTTTTGCCCGGATCGTGCGTGGAGAATTTATGCGGCTTCGGGAGTCCGACTATGTGATCAGCGCACGGCTGATTGGCGTGAAGACGCCGCGGATCTTGTTCGTGCATATTTTGCCGAATATTCTTCCGGCGCTTTTGTCTGCGCTGGCGATCGGATTTAACAACGCGGTGCTGGCGGAAGCAGGGATGAGTTATCTGGGGATCGGTGTACAGCCGCCGGACGCCAGTCTGGGGCGGATGCTCTCGGAGGCGCAGACGTATTTGTCCGGCGCGCCGTGGTGCGCGGTCTTTCCGGGAGTGTTTCTGGTACTGCTCGTACTGGGCGTGGGATTGCTCGGCGAGGGGATCCTGGATCGGTTCGGAGGTGGAAGATAATGTTGCAGGTAGATAGATTGTCGATCCATTTCGCGGATCGGGAAGAGGTACAGGAAGTGGTGCGCGGGATCTCATTTTCCGTGCAGGATGGTGAGATCGTCGGTATTGTCGGGGAATCCGGATCGGGAAAGACGATGACGGCGCTGACGATCGCCGGACTTTTCAAAGAACATGCGGTTCTGGATGCCGGAACGATACGGCTGGACGGAACCGATCTTTTAAAATTGACAGAGCGGGAAATGCGGCAGGTGCAGGGGAACCGGATCGGTATGATTTTTCAGGAGCCGATGACCGCCTTGAATCCGACGATGAAGATCGGAAGACAGGTGGAGGAGGCGCTGCGTCTGCATACGGATCTGGATAGCCGTGCACGAAAAGCTGCTGTGATCCGGGCGTTGGAAGAGGTGGAACTGGACGAGGCGGAAAAGCTGCTTTCCAAATATCCGCACGAACTTTCCGGCGGTATGCGCCAGCGGGTGATGATCGCGGCGGCGATGATCTGCCGTCCGTCACTTTTGATCGCCGATGAGCCGACGACGGCGCTGGACGCGGCGACTCAGGAAAGTATATTAAAACTGCTGAAAAAGCTGAACGATAAATATGGAATGAGTATTCTGTTCATTTCCCATAACCTGCGCGTCGTCAAAGAATTGTGTACGCGCGTGTTCGTGATGAAAGACGGGGAAATTCTGGAAGAGGGAGAGACGGAAGTTGTTTTCCAAAATCCGAAAACAGAGTACACGAAAGCATTGATCGCGGCGATTCCGGCGCGGGTGGGAGAGAATCCTTACTATGAAATGCTGAAGCAAAAGGCGGGACGGCAGTATGATTGAGCAGGGAATGGAAAAAGAGATTATAAATAAGAAGAAAAAAGTTCTGGAATTCCGGCATGTGAGCGCGTATTATAAAGAAAGAAGCGCGCGAAAAAAAGTGTTGGACGACGTTTCATTTTCCTTGTATGAGGGAGAAATTGTGGGACTGTTGGGGGAGAGCGGAAGCGGAAAGTCCACTTTGTGCAAATGTGTCCTTGGGCTTTTGAAAGAGTGCGAGGGCATAGTGACACATTATACGGAGCGCCCCCAGATGGTATTTCAGGATCCTTACGGTTCCCTGAATCCACGGAAAACGATCGGATGGATCCTGGAAGAGCCGCTCCGCGTCCGGAAAATGGGAACAAAGGAAGAACGAAAGGCGAGGGTTCTGGAAATGCTTGAAACCGTGCATCTTTCCGAGGAACTTTACAGCCGTTATCCGCGGGAATTAAGCGGCGGACAGCGGCAGAGAGTCAGCCTCGCGCAGGCGCTATTGACGGGAACAAAGTTTATCCTGCTGGATGAAGCGCTCTCCGCGTTGGATGTGACGGTGCAGGCACAGATGATCCGGCTGCTCAAAGAACTGCAGGAAAAACAGAATCTTTGTTATCTGTTTGTGTCCCATGATCTGGACGTGGTGAGCCAGATCTGCGATCGTGTGCTTTTTATAAAGGACGGAAAGGTGATCGAAACAACAGGGGCGATCGAATCAAAATGACAGGTGAAATATGAGGACATATAAATTGACAATAGCATATGACGGCTCCCGTTATCAGGGCTGGCAGCGGCAGCCGTCTACGGATCTGACCATACAGGGAACATTGGAAAAGACGATCTCCGGGATCCTAGGGTATGATGTGGAGGTACAGGGTTCGGGAAGAACCGACGGCGGCGTACATGCGAAAGGGCAGACTGCCAGTATCGTGCTGCGCGGAAAGATCGAGGAAGCACAATTCTTAAGTGAATGTGCAAAACGGCTTCCGGAAGATATCTGTATCTGGAAGATCGAGCTTGTAAAGAACGGGTTCCATGCCCGGCACAGCGCCCGCGGAAAATGCTATGTATATACCGTGGATACCCGGGAAAAGGCGGATGTATTTTCCAGAAAATATACGGGACACTATCCGGGGGAACTGGATGTTTCGGCGATGGGAAAAGCTGCGGGCATTCTGGTCGGGGCGCATGATTTTGCGGGATTTACCGATCGGAAAGATGAAAAGTCCACAATTCGGAGAATTTATGATATAATGATAGAACGTCAGGGTGAAAAAGTCGTGATCACTTATCGTGGAAGCGGATTTATGTACCATATGGTACGGATCCTGACGGGAACGCTTCTGGAAGTCGGAAGCGGAATGCGTTCCATTGAAAGTGTCGGGGCGGCGCTCGAATCGAAAGTGCGCGCGGATGCAGGATTTCTTGCGCAGGCAAGCGGACTTACCCTGCGGGAAGTGTACTATCACTGACTGTGTCAGTGTACAAGGATCGCATGGACGTTTGAATACCGACGCTGCGAATGAGGAAGAGAAACAGAGGGGCAGATGTAGGAGACATCTGTCCCTGATTCAATAAAGGAGAGTGACGATGAAGCTTGTATCATGGAATGTAAATGGGCTGAGAGCCTGCGTACAAAAAGGATTTCAGGATATTTTCCGGGAGATCGATGCAGATATATTCTGCGTACAGGAGACAAAGATGCAGGAGGGGCAGCTTGACCTGGAACTGGACGGGTATTACCAGTATTGGAATTATGCGGTGAAAAAGGGGTATTCCGGAACCGCAGTATTTACGAAACAAGAGCCGATCGGGGTCACATACGGGATCGGGATTGAAGAACACGATCAGGAGGGGCGTGTGATCACCTGCGAGTTTGAGGATTTCTATTTTGTGACGGTATATACTCCGAATTCACAGAATGAACTGAAGCGGCTGGATTACCGGATGCGCTGGGAAGACGATTTCCGGGCGTATTTGAAAGCGCTGGATGAGAAAAAGCCGGTGGTGGTGACCGGGGATATGAATGTGGCACATGCGGAGATCGATCTGAAGAATCCGAAGTCAAATCGTAAGAATGCGGGATTTACCGACGAAGAACGGGGGAAATTTACCGAACTTCTGGATGCGGGATTTATCGATACATTCCGCTATTTCTATCCCGATCAGGAGGGGATTTACTCCTGGTGGTCGTATCGGTTTAAAGCCCGTGAGAAAAATGCGGGGTGGCGGATCGATTATTTCTGCGTATCGGAACGGATGAAGGACAGGCTTTCGGATGCGAAGATACTGACGGATATCTACGGATCGGATCATTGTCCGATCTGCTTGGAATTAAAATAAAATGGAGGCGGTCGATATGACGAAGATTGATATTATCTCCGGCTTTCTGGGAGCCGGAAAAACAACATTTATTAAAAAAATGCTGACGGAAGCATTTGCGGGAGAACAGGTCGTGCTTATTGAAAACGAATTCGGAGAGATCGGGATCGACGGCGGATTCTTAAAAGAGTCCGGGATCGAGATCCGGGAGATGAATTCCGGATGTATCTGTTGTTCTCTTGTCGGCGATTTCGGGAAATCGTTAAAAGAGGTCGTGGAAAAGTACCATCCGGACCGGATACTGATCGAGCCGTCCGGCGTCGGAAAGCTGTCGGATGTGATCAAAGCCGTGCGGGACGTGCAGGATGAGATCGATGCGAAACTGAACAGTTTTACAACCGTGGTGGACGTGACGAAATGCCGGATTTACAGTAAGAATTTCGGAGAATTTTTCAGCAACCAGATTGAATATGCGGGTGCGGTGATCTTAAGCAGGACTGACAAAGCGAAACCTGCGAAAGTGGAGGAAAGCATGGAGATCTTGCGCAGTCTGAATGCAAAAGCGCCGGTGATCACGACGCCGATCACAGAGCTGGATGGGAAAAAACTTCTGGAAGTGATGGAGGGAACAAAATCGCTGGAAGAAGAATTGCTGGCGGAACTGACCTGCCCGGAGTGCGGAGAAATCCATGATCATGAGCATGAGCATCATCACGACCACGAGCACCATCACGATCATGAGCATCATCACGACCATGAGCATCATCACGACCACGAGCACCATCACGACCATGAGCACCATCACGATCATGAGCATCATCACGATCATGACCACCACGCCCACCATCACCACGAACACGGGGAAGAATGCAGCTGCGGCTGCGGACATGATCACGGGCATGACCATCATGAGCATGGACATCATCATCATGCAGATGAAGTGTTTACAAGCTGGGGCTGCGAGACGACAAAGACGTACACAAAAGAAAGCATTTCGGAAATTTTGAAGACACTGGAGAGCGACACATCTTACGGAACGATCCTCCGTGCAAAAGGAATGGTCGAGGGAGAAAACGGAGAGTGGATCTACTTTGATATGGTGCCGGAAGAGCATGAGGTACGCGGCGGAGCGGCAGAATATACCGGACGGATCTGTGTGATCGGATCGAAATTGAATGAAGAGAAGATCGCGGAACTGTTTGGTGTCGGAAAAGAGGTGCATTAATATGGAACAGCCGGAAGTAATGGTCTATCTGATGACCGGATTTCTGGACAGCGGCAAGAGCCAGTTCTTAAAATTTACACTGGCGCAGGATTATTTTCAGATCGACGGAACAACGCTTCTTCTCTTATGTGAAGAGGGCGAGGAGGAGTATGATGCCGAAGAATTGAAGAAATACGGCGTTGTGATCGAGACTGTGGACAGTCAGGAGGAACTGACGGAAGATCTGCTGGCTGAGCTGGATGTGAAATATCGTCCGGAGCGTGTCGTGATCGAATATAACGGTATGTGGAAAGTCAGTGATTTTGAAAAAATGAAGCTGCCGGAGGGCTGGGGGATCGAGCAAAAACTGACGACTGTGGACGCCAGCACATTTCAGATGTATTTGACGAATTTGAAACCACTGTTCGTGGAAATGGTACGGGATGCGGAACTTGTGCTGTTTAATCGCTGCACGGATTTAAAACCGCTTGCCGGATACCGCAGAAGTGTAAAAGTAGTGAGCCCGCAGGCGGAAGTGATCTTTGAAGATGAAAACGGCGAGATCGAAAATATTTTCCAGGATCATGTGCCGTATGATCTGAATGCTCCGGTGATCGAGATCCGCCCGGAAGATTACGGGATCTGGTATGTGGATGTGATGGAGAATCCGGATCGGTACCGCGGAAAAATCGTGGAATATACGGCGCGTGTACTGAAGCCGAGAAGTTTTCCGTCCAAGCTGTTTTTCCCGGGAAGAATGGCGATGACCTGCTGTGCGGATGATACGACATTTCTCGGCTATGTGTGCAAAAGCGCATATGCGCCGAAATTAAAAGCCGGGCAATGGGTGAAGATCCGGGCAAAGGTCGAATACGCCAAACTGGCGATGTACCATGGAACCGGACCGGTTCTGGAGGCGGAGCATATAGAAAGCGGAGATGAGATCAAAGAACTGGTGTATTTTAATTAAGAAATTGTCCGTATGAGTGAGGATATGTGAAAATAGAAGGAGGAGTGTGGGGATGGAAAAGAAATATGATGTGATCGCAATGGGAGAACTTCTCGTTGATTTTACAATGAATGGAAAAAGCGAACAGGGAAACGATCTGTTTGAGGCGTGCCCGGGAGGTGCGCCATGCAATGTGCTGGCAATGTTGAACAAACTTGGAAAGAGAACGGCATTTCTCGGAAAGGTCGGAAAGGATCAGTTTGGAATGCTTTTGCACGACACACTGCAGAAAGTAGGGATCAACACGTCCAATCTGCTGATGGATGATACGGTCAATACGACCTTGGCATTTGTGCATACGTTTCCGGACGGAGACCGGGAGTTTTCTTTTTACCGCAATCCCGGGGCGGACATGATGCTTGATGAAAATGATGTGGATCCTGCGTTCATCGGACAGACAAGACTTTTTCATTTCGGAACGCTTTCCATGACCCATGACGGAGTGCGTTCGGCGACGAAAAAAGCTGTGCAGGCGGCAAAAAGATCCGGCGCGTTGATCTCGTTTGATCCGAATCTGCGCCCGCCGCTCTGGAGCAGTATGGAGCTGGCAAAGGCGCAGATGGAATATGGGTGCAGTCAGTGTGATATTCTGAAGATTTCGGATAATGAGATCCAGTTCCTGTCCGGAAAAGAAGATTATGATGAGGGAATCCGTTATCTGCAGGAAACGTATCAGATCCCGTTGATCCTTTTGACAATGGGGAAAGACGGAAGCCGCGCATATTATAAGGAAATGCGTGTGGAGCGCGGAGGCATTCTGTGCAAGACGATCGAGACGACCGGAGCGGGAGATACCTTTTGCGGAAGCGTGCTGAATTATGTGCTGGAACATGGTCTTGATAATCTGACGGAAGAACAGCTTGGAGAAATGCTGTCCTTTGCCAACGCGGCGGCAGCGATCGTCACGACAAGAAAAGGTGCGATCCGGGCAATGCCGGAAAAAGTGGAAGTTTTACGTCTGCTCGGACAGTAAAACCGAAAAAGGAAGATTATGGCTGGGTGAAAGCGGTAAAAAACATACTAAAATGGTCTGAATTAAGGAAATACCATTTTCAGCGAAAGAAATCTGTTGTATAATGACATAAATGTGCAATGGCATGCGTATGCAAAATATCAATGTGTGGGGGCATAAATTGCGGTGTATAGATGTGTTTTACGGCAGCGGAGGAAAAGCAGACAAGAGAGAGAAAACGAGAATAGAGACAAAAGTGGGAGAACCGGGTTTCTCGATAGTTGGGGGATTCGGTTTTCCTTTTGCTAGAGAATGGGGAATGGTATGAAGATAGCGGTAATTGATGACAGAACAGAAGAGATCACATTTCTTACAGAATATCTGGATCAGTATTTAGGAGAACGATCCACATCCTATCAAATGGTGTGCTTTACGTCAGGGGAAGCTTTTCTGGATCATTTTCGTGAAGGAATGTATGCGGTGATTTTTCTGGATGCGGTTTTGGATTCGGAAAATATGAACGGAATGGAAACGGCAAAGAAGATCCGGGAAAAAGATCCGGATGTTATGATCATTTTTTCGACGAATTCACCGGATTTTGCGATCGAGGGGTATACCGTCGGGGCATCGGGATATTTGCTGAAGCCGTATAGTTACGATCAGTTTATGCAGACGATGGATCTTGTGTATGATAAGATCCATCCGGTTCGGAAATATATTGAAGTAAAAGAGAAAAAAATGATGGTACGCGTATTATTGGATGATATTATTTATTGCGATTATGAGAATCATTATATCCGGATCCATACAGCGCGGCGGATGGTGCGCTCTTACATGCAGTTTCGTGAATTGAGCAAACTTCTTATCGGATATGCACAGTTTCAATGCTGCTACCGAAATATCATCATCAATATGGATCAGGTTCAGGAGATGGAGCATGCCGATTTTCTGATGTCCAATGGGGAACGGATTCCGATGCGCAGACAGGAACGGCTGGAGATCCGACAAAAATATGCGGATTATATTTTCGAGAAAACAAATTTATAAATCTTACGAAGAAAGAGGAACAGAGAAGATGAGTGCTACAAAGCTGCAGTTTACGAAAATGCAGGGACTTGGGAATGACTATGTCTATGTAGATTGTACAAAGAAAAAACTGGAAAATGCGTCAGAGGTCGCAGTGAAAGTCAGCGACCGGCATTTCGGAATCGGTTCGGACGGGCTGATTTTGATCAACGCGTCGAGCGTAGCGGATTTTGAGATGGAGATGTATAACGCGGATGGATCCCGCGGAGAAATGTGCGGAAATGGTATCCGTTGTGTTGCAAAATATGTGTATGATTACGGACTGACAGATCAGACGCACATTTCCGTGGAAACACTTGGCGGGATCAAATATCTGGATCTTACGGTGAAAGAGGGACGTGTGCGGCAGGTACGCGTGGATATGGGCAGACCGATGCTGTGTCCGATGGAGATTCCGGTGATCGCAAACGGCGAGTCGGTGATCGATATGCCGATCGAAGTGGACGGTACAGAATACCGGATGACTGCTGTCGGAATGGGAAATCCACATACGGTTGTATTTGTGGAAGATGTGGACGGGCTGGAGATCGAGCAGATCGGTCCGAAATTTGAACATCATCCTTGTTTTCCGAATCGTGTGAACACCGAGTTCGTAAAAGTGCTGGATCGAAATACCGTCAAGATGCGTGTATGGGAAAGAGGATCCGGGGAGACGCTGGCCTGCGGAACCGGAGCATGTGCGGTTGCCGTCGCGTGTATATTGAATGGTCTGACGGAAAATAAAGTAACAGTTCAGCTTTTGGGCGGAGATCTGCTGATCGAATGGGATCGGGAAGCGGACAAGGTTTACATGACCGGACTGGCGGAAGTCGTATTTGATGGAGAGATTGAATTGTGAGAAAATTCTGAAAATAACAAAAAAAACGGAGAAAAAACTTTCTTAAAATTTTTTGTAAAAAAGGGTTGATTTTTTATATGAGTCTGCTATAATAACCATGTTGCGTGTGACAAGTAAGAAAACACAACAGCAACGAGATGATGCGGAATGGTGTAATTGGCAGCACAGCAGACTCTGACTCTGTTAGTAGGGGTTCAAGTCCCTTTTCCGTAGCTGGGAATCTGAATCTCAGGTTCCCTATTTTATCGGAGTGTGGCTCAGCTTGGTAGAGCGCTACGTTCGGGACGTAGAGGTCGCAGGTTCAAATCCTGTCACTCCGACTTGAAGAAACCCTTATAAATAGCGGGTTGTGAGGAATCACAACCCGCTATTTTCTTGTCTGAAATTTTCTATCTAAGAATTTTACCTAAGAATTTTTTTGAAAATCATGATACCAGAAGAGCTTAACTATTGATCAGCAATTAACTGATCTTTCCAGTCTTCAAAATAAGCTGACCAGTCAGCATAAGAAGCTTCCGGATGTGATGTGAAAAAATCTTCTAGGATCGTATTAACATATTTTTGCGAAACGAGTAAGGTCTGATAAACTTCCCGTTCGTATTCCCAATAATCTTCTTCGCTTTTAAAAGTACTGATGATCGCCTCCATTTGTTCTTTAGATATTTCATCTAAATCAGCACTATGGTATAATTGCTTAATAGATTCGACTTCGGCAGCAACTTCATCATCTGTCACACGAATTCCTGCTTCAATGGCTTTTTGGTAAATGGCATCTGATTCTTCTACATAATCCGCAGCTAATTTTTGAGCCTCTTTTTTGTTGTATCCCTGTATCTCGTAGAATTTGATGACCTGTTCCATTTTTTGATCGTCATTCGTTGTGTTTGAGGATTTTACATCTTTTTGATAAAATTGTGAACTAAGATATTCGCCCCATTCGGTGGCGATCTTTTTAACCCCTTTATTATTTTTATCAGTAGCAAAGGTATTATATGCAAGAATTGACACAAATAAAAGAACAAATACGAAAATGACAACTCCGATTCTTTTCTTCATAGTTGGTCTCCTTTTGGGATTTTTTAATAGTTTCAAGATACCATGTATTCTTATGCAAGAAAATAAAATTTCCATAACCGGTAAATTCTTACGGTTTCAGCTGAAGTGTCAGAAAAAGGAAAGACTTCACCCGGGTATAAAAGCAATCCGCATCTTATACACGAGGAATGCGCAAATAAAAAAACTGCCGTGACAGATGACTATAAATCTTTGGTTTCCCCAAAATTTGTAGTCAACTGTTACGGCAGTTGGTAGACACGCTCATCCAATCACGAACTTATACAAGTCAATTTCAGAGACTTTTATACGGCAGATTTATTTTTTGCGGAATGTCGGCAATTTCTTTGAAGCGCGCCGGTCGGGCAGGCTTTCAGACAATCGCCGCAGCGGATACATTCCGGATTGTTAGGTGTTTCCCAGACGCGAATGTCCATGCCGCAGGCTTTTTGACATTTGCCGCATTTTGTACAGCTGCTTTCCTGCACCCGGTACCGATAAAGTGCGATCGGGTTGAAAAGACTGTACACTGCGCCCAACGGACAGAGGTATTTGCAGAATGGGCGGTATACCAATACCGATAAAATTAGAAGAAACATCAGGATTGCGAATTTCCACTGGAAGAGAAAGCCTGCAGCCTGACGCAGCGGCTCGTTGGTCAACAAAAGCGGGATCCCGGCGCCAAGCGTACCGCTGGGGCAAATATATTTGCAGAACCACGGAGAACCCTGACCGATGATGTCTACGGCAATGAGCGGAAGTATGATCACAAAACCGGCAAGGATCAGATATTTTGTCCAAACAAGGATTTTGTGACCGGGAAGATTCTTCCGTTTGGAAATCCATTTTTTTAAAGGTGCGGGAATCGGGATCCGAAAAAGCAGATCCTGCACCAGACCGAACGGACAGAGCCATCCGCAGACGAAGCGTCCGAAGATCGATCCGAACAGCATCAGGAATCCGACGACATAAAAGGAAAAACGATAATTCCGATCGGCGAGGACTGCCTGCAGGGAGCCGATCGGACAGGAGCCGAGGGCGCCGGGACAGGAATAACAGTTCAGTCCGGGAACACAAAGCGTTTTGGCGGGACCGGTGTAGATCCGCCCGGTGGCGAAGCCGTACAGGTATCCGTTCATGACCGCGGAAAAGAGCAGCTGGACAAGCAGCCGCGGACGTTTTATCAGTTTCTGAAAAAAGTTTGTTTTCATAGGTATTTGCTTACTTTCTGTTTGGTTAGCGACAGGAAACGGCATCCTGCAGAATGAAAATATTTTACGGGAACATGTTGATGTTTAACCGATGCCGATACATTCCAGACAGATGTTGATCGATTTGATCAGCACGGTAGCGGTCTCATCTCTCAAAATACCTGCTCCGATAAAAAGTACGGAGAGGATCAGAAGAAAGACGGCAGGCTTATTCGTTCTGTTTGTTTTAGTTGCTTTCATTGTTGTTCTCCTGTGCGGCACGGAGTGTTTCTTCGATGATCTGCGCCCAGGTATCCTGGTCTTTCGCACCGAGATACGGATCTCCGATCTGTTTTCCATTGGAATCTACAAAAAATGTCGTCGGAACGGACTGGACATTTTTCAGAAATCCGGTACGAAGATCGGAAGACGGAATGATGTGCATATAAGTTGTTCCGGTGGCATCGATGATGTCCTGTACCGTGTCGTCGCCGGACTTGGCTACGTCACTGACGATACCGACAACCTGAAATCCTTTGTCTTTGTATTCCTCGGAAAGCGCCTGCAGTGCGGGCATTTCATCGAGACAGTAAGTGCAGAACGTCGTCCACACATTGATCATTGTGACATCCGCCTGTGCAAAGATGGTCTGATCCACAGGTTCGCCGCTTTGTGTTACGGCTGTAAAATCTCCGAGCAGCGAAGATGTCTTGGCGTCGGAGTCCGTTGAGGCAGATGCCTGCGTTCCCTGAGAGGATGTGTCCGTTTCGTCCGGGGAGCCGGAGCATCCGGTTACGGAAATGGATAAAAAAATACCGCATGCGGCGAGAAAGGACAGCGCCCGTCTGCGCATGTAAGATTTCGTTGATTTCATAAAAATGTGTTCTCCTTTACAAATGAATTTGTCTGTTTTCGGGGATTTAGAGTAATCATACAGGGGAGTGGGCAGGGATGTCAAGTGGACACTTCGGGAAAAAGGGATTCAAAAGTGTAACAATCAAAAATGATCATAAATATATAAAAGTGAAAGAAAAGAATTGGTTTTTAATGATGATGACGATATAATACAGACATAAAAAGAAGACAGGAGGAAGACAGATGGTATATACGGTCACGTTTAATCCGTCCATCGACTACATTGTATCCGTCGATGATTTTAAGTTGGGTCTGACGAATCGGGCGAGTTCGGAACTGCTTCTTCCCGGCGGGAAAGGATTGAATGTTTCCATGGTGCTGGGAAATCTCGGGATCGGCAATACGGCGCTCGGATTTGCGGCAGGTTTTACGGGAGAAGAGATTATCCGACGGATTGAGCAGATGGGAGTACAGGCTGACTTTATCAGGATAGAGAACGGAATTTCACGAATCAATTTAAAATTGAAGACGACTGACGGAACAGAGATCAACGGAGTCGGACCGCAGATCGATCCGGATGCGGTCGGGAAATTGACGAAGAAACTGGAAGCCTTAAAAGACGGCGATACACTTGTACTTGCGGGGAGTATACCGGCATCGATGCCGGGTGACATTTACAGCCGGATCATGGAACATCTGGCAGGAAGAAAATTGAATATTGTCGTGGATGCAACGAGAGATCTTCTCGTGAATGTGTTAGGATATCATCCGTTTTTGATCAAACCGAATCATCATGAACTCGGAGAAATCTTTGACGTTGAGTTAAGGAAACGCAGTGAAGTTGTGCTATATGCGAAAGAATTACAGAAAATGGGTGCAAAAAATGTGTTGGTATCGATGGCGGGAGAGGGTGCTGTTCTTATTGCGGAAGATGGGAACGTATATGAAGCGGCGGCGCCAAAAGGTACATTGGTAAACGGAGTCGGAGCGGGGGACTCCATGGTAGCCGGATTCATCTGCGGATGGCTGGAACGGCGGGAATATCGATATGCATTTGAAATGGGAGTATCGGCAGGAAGCGCAAGCGCCTTTTCGGAGAGGCTGGCAACAAAAGAAGAGATCATCCGCTTATACCGGCGCGAATTTGGAAGACTATAGCGTTACGGTGACAGAAGAGACAGAAGCGGCGTCCGGGAAAACGGTTGTTATTTCGGAGGGAATATGCTATATTTTCAGAGGAAACAAGCAAGTTTGAGATAGGAGTAAGAGGAAATGAGTATTCTAAATGTAGAACATCTTTCCCATGGATTTGGAGACCGCGCGATCTTTCAGGACGTTTCGTTTCGGCTGCTTCGCGGCGAACATATCGGTCTTGTCGGAGCGAATGGAGAGGGAAAGTCCACATTTTTTAATATTGTAACGGGAAAATTAAGACCCGATGAGGGCAGGATCGAGTGGGCGAAAGATGTGCGCATCGGCTATCTGGATCAGCATACGGTTCTGGAAAAAGGGATGACGATCCGAGATGTGCTGAAATCGGCGTTTTCTTATCTGTTTGATCTGGAAGCAAAGATGAATGAGATCTGCGACCGACTGGGAAATGTGGATGAAGACGAGATGAACCGGCTGATGGAGGAACTCGGAACGATCCAGGATACGCTGACACTTCATGATTTTTATGTGATCGATGCGAAAGTGGAGGAAGTGGCGCGGGCACTTGGGCTTCTGGATTTGGGGCTGGAACGTGATGTAACGGATCTGAGCGGTGGACAGAGAACGAGGATCCTCCTCGGAAAATTATTGCTGGAAAAACCGGACATCCTGCTGTTGGATGAGCCGACGAACTATTTGGACGAGGAACACATTAACTGGCTGAAGCGCTATCTGACCGAATATGAAAACGCGTTTATTCTGATCTCACATGACATTCCGTTTCTTGATGAGGTCGTGAACATCATTTACCATATGGAAAATCAATGTCTCGACCGGTATGTTGGAAATTATGAGGATTTCCGGCGTGTTTATGAGGTGAAAAAGGCGCAGCTTGAGGCGGCTTATAAGAAACAGCAGCAGGAGATCAGTCAGCTGAAAGATTTTGTGGCACGGAACAAAGCGCGTGTGGCGACGCGAAACATGGCGATGTCGCGGCAGAAAAAGCTGGATAAAATGGATCTGATCGAACTGGCAGCGGAGCGCCCAAAGCCGGAATTCCATTTCCGGATCGGACGGACGCCGGGGAAATATATATTCGAGACAAAAAATTTTGTGATCGGATATGAGGATCCGCTTTCAAAACCGCTGAATCTGACATTGGAGCGCGGACAGAAGATCGCCCTGACCGGAGCGAACGGAATCGGAAAAACGACGTTGATCCGCAGCATCCTCGGAATAGTGAAGCCGTTGAAAGGAAGCTGCGAACTGGGAGAAAATCTGCAAATCGGATATTTTGAACAGGAAACGACAGGAGAAAACCGCTCTACCTGTATCGAGGAGATCTGGAATGAATTTCCGTCCTTTACACAGTATGAGGTGCGTTCCGCACTGGCAAAATGCGGACTTACGACGAAGCATATCGAGAGTCAGGTCCGTGTACTCAGCGGAGGAGAACAGGCAAAGGTAAGGTTGTGCAAACTGATCAACAGGGAGACGAACGTATTGATGCTGGACGAGCCGACTAATCATCTGGATGTGGATGCAAAGGAAGAATTGAAACGGGCTTTGAACGAGTACCGCGGAACATTGCTCTTGATCTGTCATGAACCGGAATTTTATCAGGATATCGTACAGGATGTCTGGGATTGTTCAAAATGGACGACCAGAATTGTGTAAATAGAGAAAGAAAAGAGAAAAAGGAGAACAAAGATGTCACAGGAAACAAATAAGAAAGAAGTGGTAGCAGTAGTAGCAGGGGAAGAGATCACGCAGGAGGAGTTCAACTTCTTTTTACAGGCGGTGCCGAGAGAGCAGCAGGCATATCTGGCAAATCCGCAGTTCCGTCAGCAGTGTCTGGATCAGTTCATCGCGCTGCGGCTGTATGCGAAGTTAGGAGAAGAGTTAAAATTAGAAGAGACAGAAGAATTTCAGACGATGATCGCCAATGCAAAGCGCGATATCCTGGCTCAGATCGCAATGCGCGAGACGTTAAAAGCCGCTTCGGTAAGCGAGGAGGAAGCCGCTGCATATTATGAGGAAAATAAAGAGCAGTACAAAAAAGGAGAGACAGTCCGCGCGAAGCATATTTTGACGGAAACAGAAGAAAAATGCGCAGAGATTCTTGCTGCGATCGAGAAAAATGAGAAATCATTCGAGGACGCTGCGAAAGAATTTTCCACTTGCCCATCCGGTGCTAAGGGCGGAGATCTTGGCGCATTTGGAAGAGGACAGATGGTAAAAGAATTTGAAGACGCTGCATTTTCAGCGGAAATCGGAGCGGTTGTGGGACCTGTGAAAACGCAGTTCGGTTATCATCTGATCAAGGTGGAAGAGAAGAACGAAGCGCAGATCGCATCATTTGACGAGGCGGCAGCCAGCATCCGCAGAATCCTTTTGCAGAAAAAGCAGAAAGAAGTTTATGACGCTAAAGTAGCAGAACTGCGCGGAAAATATATGGAAGAGAAATAATATATGAAAAAAGAAGAACAGAGAAAAAAGGGGATTGATCCGAAGAAAAAGTATTCCTTTTTCAGTCATAAGGAATGCGAATATTTTCCGTGTCATAAAACAGAAGATCCGGAGAATTTTAACTGTCTGTTCTGTTATTGTCCGCTGTATGCGCTCGGAGAGCGCTGCGGCGGCAATTTCCGTTATACGGAGAACGGGATCAAAGACTGTACCGGATGTATGCTGCCGCACAAGCGGGAAAATTACCCGTATGTTATAGGAAAATACGGGGAGATCATGGAGCTGGCGAAGAAACAGGAGCGGAAAAAGGATTGAAATATCTGTTGGAGCGTGGAAGCGGAGGATCAAGAGAGTGCCACTGCTTTTACCGCTTCGATATCTCCGGTAAATACGATTCCGTTCATTCCGGCTTTTTTCGCCGCTTCGATATTTTCCGGTTTATCGTCCAGAAAGAAACAATCTTGTGGATCGAGATCCCATTTATCAAAGAGAAGCCGGTAAATTTCCGGCTGCGGTTTTGCGAGCAGGACCGGTGCGGAGAAAAGGATCCCGTCAAATTCCTTTAAGATCTCATAGACTTCCGATGCGTGATCCGCAAAATAGACAGGCGCGTTGGAGAGCAGATAAATGGAATGCCCGGACGCCTTGAGTTCACGGATAAAATCCCATGTCTGAGTCAGCGGCGTAAGATACCGGTGCCAGTCTTTGAAAAAGGCACGCACATTTTCATGGAGATGCTCGGGAGTTTGTAAAAGCGCCTGATCGATATAGTCTTGATAGCGAATTGTTCCCTCATCTAATGCCTGCCAGTTCTCAAAAATGATTTTTTTTAGGAGCGCCCGATCTTTTTTGTCTTCGCAAAAATGTGTGAGCAATTCCTCGCCGTCAAAGGAAGCGAGTACATTTCCGAAATCAAATACAAAATTTTTATAATTCATTGTGAAAAACCTCCGTTTTAATTTTGATCCATGTGAAAAAACAGCCAGTCCGACTGTTTTGAGTTTAGCAGTTACAGAAGAGAAAGTCAAAAAAATATGAAAAATATGAAATTTTTATGTGGATGTTACCGGAAGTGTTTTTTGTGATAAAATAAAACAAAGATGTGCGAAAATTCCAAGACGGGAGGAATGGATATGAGATTAAAAGTACACACAAAAGCAACACTTTCCGATGCGATGACGGCATTGGAAAAAGCGAACAGGGAAGTGGCGTATCAGGCGGCATTAGAGGGGATCGTCCTGCTGGAAAACGACGGCTGTCTTCCGGTCAAGCCGGGAAAGATCGCTTTGTTTGGAGCAGGCGCAGGTATGACGATCAAAGGCGGAACCGGATCGGGCGAAGTGAACGAGCGGCATGCGGTGTCCATTCGGGAGGGGCTGGAGATGAGCGGGTTCACGGTCACGACAGGAGAATGGATCGACGAATACGCCCGGTTATATGAGGCTGGAGAAAAAGCATACGCAGAGGCATTTCGCAAGAAACTGATGACATTAAACATGACGAATGTGATCAACCTGATGAGCGAGCCGTATCAGTATCCGTTTGGTCAGCCGGTGACAAAGGCAGATCTGGAAGACTCGGGAACGGATACCTGTATTTATGTGATCGCAAGGCAGGCGGGAGAGGGCGCTGACCGCAAGCTGAAAAATAAGGAATATACACTCTCCGAAGTGGAACGGCAGAATATCAGCCTTTGCGCTGCATATTATGAGAAAATGATCGTGGCAGTCAACGTAGGCGCAGCATTTGACATGAATTTCCTGGATGAAATTTCGGGGATCAACGCGGTAGTCTTTTTTGCACAGCAGGGAACGATGGGAGGAAAAGCATTTGCGGATCTTGTGAGCGGTGAGGCGACGCCATCGGGAAAACTGGCAGATACATGGGCGCAGCATTACGAAGACATTCCGTTTGCAAAGGAATATAGCTATTTAAACGGCAATCTGAATGAAGAACATTATAAAGAGGGGATTTATGTAGGATACCGGTATTTTGATTCGTTTCATGTGACGCCGAAATATCCGATCGGTTACGGCTTATCTTATACGACGTTTTCATGGGATATGGAAGAAATCGTTGTGGATCAAACAAAGATCACGGTTTCTGTCCGCGTAAAAAATACAGGGGAACAGTACGCGGGAAAAGAAGTGCTTCAACTTTATGTAAGCTGTCCGGAGGGACGGATTGAGAAAGAATATCAAAAGCTGGCGGCATTTGCAAAAACAGACCGCCTGAAGCCGGGAGAGAGTCAGATCGTGACGCTGCAGTTTGATTTTGCGGATCTGGCAAGTTACAGTACCGCGGATGCGGGAATGATACTGGAAGCGGGAGAATATCGGCTCCGTCTCGGAAACAGCAGCCGAAACACGGAAGTTTGCGCAGTCGTGGAATTGGATGAAGAGGTAGTGACAAAACATTTGGCTCATATTTGCGAGCGGCTCAGTCCGGTGGAGGAACTGCATCAGCCGAAAAGGGAGGCAGCGGAACATACAGGCAGGGAAAACACAGACGGAGAACATACAGGCAGGGAAAATTCGGACAAAGAGACAAACGCTCCGGAGAATGTTGCCCATCGGGCGATCTGTGCCTCCGATTTTGAAACAATCGAATATCATTACAAAAATCCGGATGTGTATTCCTCGGAAAAGCTGGATCCGATCCTGAACAAACTTTCCACAGAGGAACTGGCGGCCTTGACGGCAGGCGCAGGAATACGCGGACAGAAAAAGTTTTTTGAAGCGCCGGGTTCCGCGGGATTTACGACAGGAAAACTCCTTGGAAAAGGCATTCCGAACGTCGCGCTTGCGGACGGACCGGCAGGGCTGCGGCTGCAAAAAAGGTCTGCGCTTATGAGAAGCGGCAAACTGAAAGCGGTAGATCCGTTTATTTCGTTGATGAATTATATGCCGGATTTTGTGAAAAAACTGATGCTTGCGGATCCGGATAAAAATATCCTGCTTTATCAGTTTACGACAGCGTTTCCGGTGGGGCTGGCACTGGCTCAGAGTTGGAACACCGAATTGGTTGAGAAAGTCGGAAATGCAGTCGGAGAAGAAATGAAAGCATATGGAGTGACGTATTGGCTGGCGCCGGCGCTGAATATTCATCGGAATCCATTGTGCGGACGTAACTTTGAATATTATTCGGAAGATCCGCTGATCTCCGGGAAAATGGCGGCGGCAATGACGCGCGGCGTGCAGAAAAACAGGGGCTGTTTTGTGACGATCAAGCATTTTTGCTGTAATAATCAGGAAGATAACCGAAATCGGACGAATGCAAATGTAAGTGAGCGGGCGCTTCGGGAGATTTATCTGCGTGGGTTTGAAATTGTTGTGAAAGAAGCGTATCCGGGGGCGGTGATGTCCAGTTATAATAAAGTAAACGGCGAATATGTCAATAACAGTTACGATCTTTTGACAAAAGTATTGCGGAATGAATGGGGATTTGACGGTTTGGTGATGACCGACTGGTTTGCAACCGGAAAAGGACTCGGGGATCATGCAAAGGCGATCGCGGCAGGAAACGATCTGCTGATGCCGGGAGGAGACGGCGCAGTCAAAGCAGTAACGAAAGCCGTGCAGGATGGTGTGATCACAGTGACCGATGTGCGAAGATGTGCGGCAAATGTTCTGCATGGAATCATGTCCAGCAGGATTTATTATGCATTCTGCAAAAAGAACGGAACACTGCTTCGTTAGGCGAAAGCGGAAAGTATTTTGAGAAAACAGAGAGTAAAAATCCGCAGTGAGTATTTGATGAAAAAATAAATTTTATAAATAATTAATAAAATAGATTAAAAATCATATGTATTTCTGACCAATCCTCTGTCGCTGGAAGAATAGACAGATGTTAGGATAGGACTATCAAATCAAAGGACGACTAGAGGAGGAAGTCATGGAAAATCAAGTAGCAACACAAGAGAAAACCAACAAACTGACAGGCTTTTGCTACAGTTTCGGTGAGGTCGGATCCCAGCTTTCCTGGTATATGATCAACACCTATCTGACCGTATTTTATACGGATATTGTAGGCTTAAGCGCGAGTGCGATTTCATTGATCATGCTGATCGCACGAGTATGGGATGCGATCAATGATCCGATGATGGGAGTAATCGCAGACAGAACAAGAACACGCTGGGGCAAATTCAGACCATATCTGATGTTTGCTTCTCCGTTCCTTGCAATCTTTAACGTATTGACTTTTACCGTGTTCCCGGTTCAGGGGCTGGCGAAAGTGATCCTTTGTCTTGTATGTTACATCGGAGCCGGTATGGCTTATACCGCGATCTGCGTTACATACGGCGGACTGGTAAACCTGATCGCGCGTGATTCCCAGGTTCGTATGAACTATACAGCATACAGAGCGACAGGAGCATCTGTGATCAAGATGATTCTTTCAGCAGGCGCAATGCCGTTGATCCTGTTCTTCAGCAAGAGCGACGCTGCAAACGCACAGGGATATTTCTGGGCGACGATCGTATTTTCAGTGCTGATGTTGCCATGTTTCTGGATTTGTGCTGCAAGATGTAAAGAAACGGTTGTAGTTGAGGCACCTCAGCAGACAGTAAAGAAGAGATCCGTACTGGAATCCCTGAAACTGATGTGCAAGAACAAAATGCTTTTGATCACCGTATCGAACGTATTTCTCGGAGCGCTTGCGATCATGTGCCGTATGTCGATGCTGACATATTATGTAATCTATGTGGTTGGTTCCTTTACAATGATCGCTCCGATTTTTACGATCATGACAGTTACCGAATTACTCGGATGTCTGGCACTTCCGTGGGGAACAAAGACATTTGGAAAGAGAAACTGGCTGCTGATCCTCAACGTAATCATGGTATTCGGATTTGTGACGATGTTTATCGTACCGGCAAACAACAATGTATTCCTGCTTACGATCAGTGCGATCATTGGATTTGGAAACTCTGCTGCAAATGTCAGCACAGGTATGCTTTCCGACTGTATCGAATATGGAGACTGGAAATACGGAATCCGTGAGGAAGGGCTTACCTATTCCTACATGAGCTTTGGTGTAAAACTTGCGACAGCAGTCGGCGGTTCTGCAACAGTACTGCTTCTTGCGGCAACCGGTTATGTTCCGAATGCAGAACAGACAGAAGCGGTAAAGACAGGTATCAACGCAATCGTAAACCTGTTCCCGACAATCTGTATCATCATTTCCATGATTCCTCTGTTCTGGTACAAACTGGATAAGAAGATGATGGATAAGATCCGTGTGGAATTGGATGAAAGAAATGCGAAAAATGCATAAACAGTATAGCTGATAAAAAGATGTTCCTTTTCGGAAAGAGAAGAATCTCGTGAACGGAAAGGGGCATCTTTTTTGTTGCCAAATCGGAAAAATCAGATTATCATAGGGGATAGACGTAAGAAGCGGGGAGACCAATGATGAAATATGAGAATATCGTCAAATGTCAGTTTTCAACAAAAACAGAACGGGAAATGCATTTTCATCAGGATATAGAGATCCTGTATGTGCTGGATGGAAGTCTGGAAGTGGAGTATGAAGACGGAACGCATTTTTTAAATACGGATCAGTTCATACTGGTGAATTCCAATGTCCGGCATGCCTACCATACAGAGGGGGAACTGCTGCTCGGAAGCCTGTTCATTGACTATACGATGCTGACCGAAATTTTCGGCGGGGAGCATCTGTTTTTCTGGTGCAATTCGGCAGAGGAACGTTCGGAAAGTTATGATAAGATGCGTTATTATATCCGTCAGATTTTTAACTATTATCAGACGACGGAGGGACAGGGAATCGCGCTGAAGAACAGTATTTATTATCAGCTGATCTATTTGATCACGACGGATTTTATTGTGAAAAAGGGAATGAAGCAGTATGATTCCCTGCGCGGGATCCAGGATGAGCGGATGAATGAGATCATGAGTTATATCATGTCGAATTACCGGGAACCGATCACATTAAAGGGGCTGGCGGACCGACTGTATCTGTCGCATACTTATTTGTCCAAATATATCAAACAGAATTTCGGGATGAGTTTTTTGAAATTGTTAAATAATATCCGTCTGGAGCATGCGGTCAGTGATCTTCTGTACACAGATAAGACGGTGATCAAGATCGCGATGGAAAACGGATTTCCGAATCAGGCGGGATTCAACAATGCGTTCCGGGAAATTTATCACTGCACGCCGGCAGAGTACCGGATGGAAATGCTCGAAAAACGGGAGAAAAGCGAACAGCCGGAAAACAGCGAGCAGATCATGGAACGTGTGGAACAATATCTGACGTACAATCTGATCAGTTCACCGGAATCGGGAGATTCGACAGTACGCGAACTGGAGATCGACGTGACGAAAAAGGAGCTGACAGAGAGAAACTGGTGCAAACTCATCAATGTGGGGACGGCGTCGGAACTGCTGCGGTTTGATGTGCGCGAACATATCAAATATCTTGTGGAGATGCTTCATTTTGAATATGTACGTTTTTGGAATCTACTTTCCGATGATGTGATGATCGAGATCAAGGAGCGGAATACCCGGTATAATTTCAAGATCATCGATCAGATCTTCGATTTTCTGATGGAGATCGGCGTAAAACCGCATGTGGAACTCGGGTTTAAAGGAAGAGAATATGTTGTCGGTCGTGTGGAGCGCAAGATGCTGTCTCTGGATATCCGGAGTCAGATCTCGCTGATCGGAAAGAACCGGGGATTTTTGGAAGAACTGATCAAACATCTTGTGCGGCGGTATGGGATCAGCGAAGTGGAAAGCTGGCATTTTGAATTGGAGCAGAATGCGGTGATCCAGGAGAAAGTTGAGATCGAGAGTTATTTTGAGGCGTTTGATGCGGTGGCGGATATTTTCCGGACATATGCGCCCGGCGTGAAGCTCGGCGGCGCCGGATTCAGCATGAATTATATTGCGGAAGAATTGCCGTCGATCCTCAGAAAGTGGAAAAAACGCAGGCAGCAGCCGGATTTTATTTCGATTTATTCCTATCCGTATCTTCTGAAAGAACATTTGCTCGACGCGGGAAGAAATCCGTATTCACCGGATGAAAGTTATCTTTATCATCAGGTACAGCGGATCAAAGAAATCCTTGTGGAAGAGGACTTCCCGACAAAAGAACTTTACGTCACAGAGTGGAGTTCGACATTGTCCAACCGGAACTGCCTGAATGACGGCTGTTATAAGAGCGCCTACATCGTGAAAAACCTGATCCAGAATTACGGACAGGCGGATATGATCGGATATTGGAGCGCGACAGATATCTTTGCGGAACGGATCGATTCGGAAGCGTTATTGTTTGGCGGATGCGGGCTGATCACACGGGACGGGATCCGGAAACCGGCATATTTTGCATTTGAACATCTGAACAATCTGGAAAAATACTATTATGGGAAAGGGCAGTATTCTCTTGTGTCGGGAAACGGAAAAGATCTGTTCTATATTTGCTGCCATAACTATAAGCATTTTAACTTCCGTTATTATTCGTTGAACGAGGATGAGATCGAGGAAGAGCAGCAGCCTCGTCTGTATGCGGATAACGAGAGCATTCAGCTTAGTTTTCGTTTGAAAAACGTAAACGACGGTATTTATCAGATCAAAGTATTTTCTGTCAATCAGGAAAACGGAAATGTGCAGAATGAATGGAAAAAACTGGACTATTTCAATGATCTGTCGGTAAAAGAGATCGAATATCTGAAAATGACCTGTCAGCCGAAACTGACGATCCGAAAGGCGGAGGCAGTGGATCATGTGCTTGTCGTGGAGACAAAGCTGACGGCGCAGGAAATCCAGGGGATCGTGATCTCGGAGATGCCGTGACCGGTCAGGCTGGATGATTCTGTGACAGGAGGATTTTGCGGCAGAATGATCCTGCGACAGGATGATCCTGCGAAAAAGGCAAGAAAAGGAAAATGAGGAAAGAACATGGATATCATGCATGAAGTGATGGATTTTGATTTCGATACTCGTAAGGTGCAGGAAACACATTTCCATCAAAATCTGGAGATACTGTATGTGCTGGACGGCGCGGCGGAGATCCAGATCGAAACGGAGAAATATGAGTTAAAGAAAGGCGAGTTTCTGCTTGTCAATGCAAATAAACGGCATTCACTGGCGGAGACGGAGGGGGAACTTCTGATCGCCGGATTCCGGATCAATTTTACGAAGCTGGCGGAATACCTCGGAACGAACCAGATTTTGTTCTGGTGTAATTCCGGGGCGGATAAAAATGAAGCTTACGAGCCGTTGAAGCAAGTGCTGAACCGGATCCTGAACCGATTCTACGACCGGGAAAATGAGGGCGCGCTTTATCTCAACAGTATTTACTATGAGGCGCTTTATCTGCTGACCAGCTATTTTCGGATCAAAGCGGACGACAGCCGGCTGAAAGGAAAGGGAGCGCCGGACAATTCACGCGTATTTGAAATTCAGAATTATGTGCAGGCGAATTATCAAAAACAGATCAGTCTGAACGATCTCGCGAAGAAATTGTATTTGTCCAATGCATATTTGTCAAAATACATTAAAAAACGGTTTGGATTGAGTTTTCTGGAATATGTCAACAATATCCGTTTGTTCCATGCGGTGGACGATCTGCTTTATACCGAGAAAAAGATCACAAGGATCGCGCTGGACAATGGATTCCCGACGACGGCTTCGTTTAACAAAGCATTTCGGGATATTTATAATATGACGCCGTCCGCATACCGGAGCAGTATCCGAAAAGAACAGGCGGAAGAGAAAAAAGAAGATTCCGGATCGAGAGAGGCAGTGGAGGAAAGGGTCAAACAGTATCTTGCCGGCGGGATCAGCGTGCAGGACGATGTGGCGACGAAAAATCGGGAGTTGTTCGCGGTGGATGCGAACAAAACAGTCCCGCTTTCAAAAAACTGGAGCCGGATCATCAATATCGGAAAGATCGACGCGCTTCTGGACAGCGACATGCAGCAGCAGCTTCTTGTGATGAAAGAGGAGATCGGTTTTTCGTATGTGCGTATCTGGAATATTTTTGTGCAGGATATGTACGATGAGGGCGAGGACGGGAATTGGCGGTACAATTTCAGCCGTGTGGACAGAGGATTGGATTTTCTTGTGGACAATGGGCTGAAACCGTACATCGAACTGTCGTTCAAACCGATGGACGTCAGCTATTCGATCAACTCCGCGATGACGAGCAAAGACAATGAGATCATTTTCCATGACAGGGAAAGTTATCAAAAAGTCATGCATGATTTTGCCTCTCATCTGATCAACCGGTATGGGATGGATGTGGTGGAAACATGGTATTTTGAATTGTGGAAAGACGACCGGCTGAATATGCAGGATGAGAATGGGTGGTATTTCGACTGTTTTGAAATCGGATATCATGCATTGAAGCGGATTTCGGAGAAGATCAAGGTCGGCGGGGCGGGGATCGCGCTTGGTTATGACACGCATCAGTATCACCGCTTGATACGCAACTGGAAGAAGCGGCAGGTTCATCCGGATTTTCTGACCGTTTATTCCTATTCGTATTTACTGCTTCAACAGGACGGCGTATATTTTGGAAAACGGTCTCTGGACAGTAATTTTACAAAAAATCAACTGGATATTTTTAAAGAGGTGCTGAAAGAAGAGGAATTTGAACCGGCGGAACTTCATATTACAGAGTGGAATTTTACGATCTCCAATCGGAACTGTATCAACGACAGCTGCGCGCAGGGGGCGTATGTGATGAAAACCTGTATCGAATCTGTCGGGAATGTAGATATGATGGGATTTTGGCACGGTTCGGATCTGCATTCGGAATTTTATGATACGGATGGCGTTTTGTATGGAGAAAGCGGTCTTTTGAGCCGAGACGGTATAAAAAAACCGTCGTTCTACGCATTTCATTTTCTGCATTTTCTGCAGTCGGATCTGCTCGGAAAGACGGAAAATGCGTTGCTAAGTACGAACGGACGCGGAAATTATACGATCGTCTGTCATAACTGCAAACAATTGAATTACCGCTATACAATGAAAGAAGAAAAGGATATCGATGTGAAAGACATCGGGGAATTGTATGAAGATCTGGACGCGATCCATTTGAAATTTGAGATCCGGAATGTAGAAAACGGTGATTATATCATGCGTAGTTTCTATGTGAACCCGGAAAACGGCAGTGTGCAGGAGCTTTGGCGGGATATGGAATATCTTCGCGATCTGTCAAAAGGAGAGATCGAATATCTGAGACGTAATGCGACGCCGAAAGTCGAGATGAGAAAAATCCATGTGGAAGACGGAATCCTCCGTGTGGAGACCAAGCTTTTGGCACATGAGATCCGGGCGTTGGATATTCATTATCAATATTAGAAAGAGAAGAGGACAAAAAAAGACATGCTTTTTTTGTCCTCTTTTTCCGTGGAAGAGAAAAAGAGTCTAAAAGAACTAGTAAATTAGGATAATTTGAGGAAAGTTTTTCTTTTTTGAACAGGCTATAATGAAGTCAAGTTCAGAGGGAAACTCAAAAAGAAAAGGAGACAGGACAATGAAATTAGGATTTGTGAGTGCAATTCTTGACACATGGACCTACGAGGAAATGATGGATTTTGCAGCAGACCACGGATTTGAGTGTGTGGAAGTTGCATGCTGGCCGCAGGGAAAAGCGGAGAGAAGATATGCCGGTGTGAGCCACATTGATGTGGATCGTGTGCTGGAAGATGACGCATATGCGAAACACATTCTGGATTACAGCAAAGAGAAAAATGTAGACATTTCTTCTCTGGCATTCTATCCGAACACAATGGACGGAGATCTGGAAAAGAGAGCGGCAGCAGTTGCACATCTGAAAAATGTGATCCTTGCAAGCGCAAAGCTGGGCGTCGGCATGGTGACAACATTTATCGGAAGAGACCAGACAAAGACAGTGGAAGAGAATCTGGAACTGGTGAAAGAAGTATGGCCGTCGATCATCAAACTGGCAGAAGAAAATGATGTAAAAGTTGCGATCGAGAACTGCCCGATGTTGTTCGGACCGGATCAGTGGCCGGGCGGACAGAACCTGATGACAACACCGAAGATCTGGAGAGAAGTGTTCAAGATTCTGGACAGCGACAATCTCGGAATCAATTATGACCCGTCTCATTTTGTATGGCAGATGATCGATTACATCAAACCGATCTATGAGTTTAAAGACAAGATCTTCCATGTACATTATAAAGATATCAAAGTATACAGAGACCGCCTGAATGACTGCGGAATCATGGCTTATCCGCTTGATTTCATGTCACCGAAACTTCCGGGACTCGGTGATGTAGACTGGGGTAAATATGTATCCGCGCTGACAGACATCGGATTCGACGGATATACATGTATCGAAGTAGAAGATAAAGCGTTTGAGGGAAGCAAAGAAAAAGTGGAAGATTCCCTCGTATTAAGCCAGAGATACCTGAAACAGTATGTCATCTAGTATGCAAACAAAAGGAAGCACGAACGAAGTGAGTATTTACTTTTGTGCATACGATGACAGCGAAAGAATCGAGAGCGCGTAAGCGCGGCAGACGCGGATGCGGCTGGATTCTTGAGCTGATGATGCATAGAAGCGCAAGCAAAGTAAACAACCGCCGTTTAAGGCGTGAGAAATAAGAATCAAAAGGAGAAAAATCATGGAAAAATTAAGAGTTGCAATTGTTGGATGTGGTGGAATCGCAAATCAGAAGCATATGCCGTCTTTGAAAGCAAACGCTGACAAAGCTGAGATGGTAGCTTTCTGTGATATCATTCCGGAGCGTGCAGAAAAAGCTGCAAAAGAATACGGAGCAGAGGGCGCGAAAGTTTATACAGATTACAAAGAAATGCTTGCAGACAAGAGCGTTGACATCGACGTTGTACATGTATGTACACCGAACGTTGCTCATTGCCCGATCACAGTAGCTGCATTTGAAGCAGGAAAACACGTTATGTGTGAGAAGCCGATGGCTCACAACACAGAAGACGCTCAGAAGATGCTGGATGCTTGGAAAGCTTCCGGAAAGAAATTCACGATCGGTTATCAGAACCGTCTGCGTGACGATACACAGACACTTCACGCTTCCTGTGAAAACGGAGAACTGGGAGACATCTACTTCGCAAAAGCACACGCTTTGAGAAGAAGAGCTGTTCCGACATGGGGCGTATTCCCGAACAAAGCGCTTCAGGGAGGCGGACCGCTGATCGATATCGGAACACACGCATTGGACATCACACTGTGGATGATGAACAACTACGAGCCGGCATCTGTATCCGGACAGGTATTCTACAAACTGGGACGTCAGGCAGACGGTCCGGAAGGAAACGTATTCGGACCATGGGATCCGGAAACATTTGAAGTAGAAGACTCTGCATTCGGTCTGATCAAAATGAAAAACGGTGCGACGATCTACCTTGAGGCATCATGGGCATTGAACGTACTGAAATCCATGGAAGCATCTACAACACTTTGCGGAACAAAAGCAGGTGCTGAGATCCACCACGGCGGAAGCTATCCGCAGGATGAGCTGATCTACAACACAGTAGAGCACAACCAGCTGATGGAAAAGACAATCTCTCCGGCAGGCGTTGTTGACTTCTTCGAGGGCGGAGCAGCAGCAGAGGCAGTTCGTGAGCAGACACAGTGGTTGGAAGCAATCCTGAATGACACAGATCCGCTTGTAAAACCGGAACAGGCATTTGTAGTAACTCAGATTTTGGAAGCAATCTACAAATCAGCAGAAACAGGAAAAGAAGTATTCTTCGACTAATAAAATAACTACGGCAGTACCTCCAGGCATCGAACGTGAAATCACTTCCCATTGCTCGATTACATAGACGATGAACCCGGCATATCGGCTGTGATGTGCCGGAGACGGTTCTGCCGTTTTTATTGATTTATTGAAAATGTGAAAACAGATCTACAATAGATTTAAGGAGGAAATCAAAACAATGGCTGGAAGACAGATTTACAATCCGGACGGATTTAAGAATATCGAAGCAGACGGAAAAGTAACTGGTTTTGAATTTCAGTTCAAAGCACAGTATTATCGTGGAATCACACTTTCCATCGTAAGAGACATCAAAGTAAACGTAGACGGTGTGGACTACCCGAGAGAGGCAGTTCGTCTTACTGTAAACGGAGAGACATTTACTCTCGAAGAAATGCGTACCGTGATCGATTCCGATTACCGTTGGGAATTCGGCGACTATGCAACCGTATCTGTATTGACGGAGGGCGGACTTTCCAAAGGAAGCCACCACATCAACACACTGCAGATTATTGACCCGTCCTATATGCCGTTCCAGATCGAGGCGGTATGCGAGACAGATTTCGTGATTGAGTAAGGAGGAACAAAACATGAGTTACGATATTAAAAGAAGTGTTTCCCTGTACAGTTATCAGGATGAATATTACAACAAACAGCTTGATCTGGAAGGATGCTTAAGAGAAACCGCAAAAACAGGCGCGACAGGAGTAGAACTTCTGGCAGAGCAGATGATCCGCAGATTCCCGCTTCCGATCGAGGACGAAGCTTTCCGTGAGCAGTGGTTTGGATGGCTGAAAAAATATAATCTGGAGCCGTCCTGCTACGACGCATTTTTGGAAAACCATATTTACGACAACCGTATGCTCTCCATCGGCGAGCAGGTCAATATGATGAAACGCGACATTCGTCTGGCATCCATGCTCGGATTTAAGAACCTGCGTACACTCGTTTCCACTCCGATGGACGTGATCGAGGGAAGTTTGGAATATGCAGAGAAAATGGACGTTAAGATCGGTCTGGAAGTGCACGCACCGTTCTCACTGAATTCCGGATGGGCTGACGGATATATGGAGATGATCCACCGCACAGGTACAAAGTATTTCGGATTTATCCCGGATATGGGAATCTTCTGCAAGAACATTCCGGACGTTCTGAGAGACAAAGCAAGAAGAATGGGCGCATCCGAAGAATGTATCAAGATCGTAGACGATGCATATGCACAGAGAATCGAAAAAGGATTCGTGAAGATCAAATATGATCTGGATCTTGGAAAAGCCAACATGGAATACCGTATGGCTAACGGAATGAAAGAGATGATGGAAGCCGTAGAAAAAGCAGGCGGCGGTCCGGCAGATATGATGTACGCGGGATCTTCTTTCACATATTCCTGGTCAGATCCGCAGGATATCATTGACAACATTGATTACATTTTCCATACACATGCAAAATTCTACAATGTCCATGAAGATTATACAGAGACGGCAGTTGCGATCCCGGAAGTTGTAGAAGCATTCAAGAAAGCCGGATACAAAGGATACTTAAGTTCAGAGTATGAGGGCGGAGAGCACTTGAGAGCAGATATGGAAGTAGACAGTATCGAACAGGTAAGACGTCATCAGGAAGCAATGAGAAGAGCGATAGAGGGATAAGATTATGGAGAAAATGAAATTAGGAATCGTCGGATTTGGTTTCATGGGACACTGTGACGCAGATATGATGGCTACATTTGATGAGATCGATCTTGTGGCAGTTGCAGATACCAATCCGGAACAGTTAAAAGACGCTCCGGAGGGAGTAGAGACATACGGAAGCATCGATGAGATGCTGGAAAAAGCGGATATCAACGTTGTGATGGTATCCACTCCGAACCCAAGCCATCCGGAGATGGTAAAGAAAGCGGCTGCAGCGAAAAAGCATGTCATCTGTGAGAAACCGGCAGCGATGAGTGTTGCTGAGTTTGACGAGATGGTAGCGGCATGTAAAGAGAACGGCGTGATCTTTACCGTACATCAGCAGAGAAGATGGGATACCGACTACCGCATCATGAAAGAAGTTTATGATAAAAACATGGTCGGCGATATGTATGTGATCAAATCCCAGCTTTACGGATTCAACGGAAACATGCATGACTGGCACGTATATCCGGAGATGGGCGGAGGAATGCTCTACGACTGGGGCGTTCATCTGATCGACCAGATGCTGGATATGGTAAAATCTGATATCGTATCTCTGTATGCAGACGTACAGAATGTCATCAATGAAAATGTAGACGACTACTTTAACATCATCATGAAATTTGCAAACGGCGTGACAGCCGAGATCGAGCTTGGAACATACTATCTGACACCAAAGCGCGGATGGTTCATCGGCGGAAACAAAGGATCTGCAATGATCGACGGATTTGCAGGCGAGGGAAAGATCGTGCGTACCGCACACTTGCTTGAAAACGTACCGGGCAAGATCACAATGACAGCGGCAGGACCGACAAGAAGCTTCGGACCGGCAGCTCCGGGACTGCTTCAGGAAGAACCGCTTCCGGAAGTAAACGTATCGCATAGAATGTATTTTGAGCACTTCCTGAAAGCATTTAACGGCGAAGAAGAAGTGATCATCAAACCGGAACAGGTAAGACGTGTTCTGTGCGTGATGGATGCGGTAAGAGAATCCGCACGTACCGGAAAAGCGATCGAATTTGAAAAATAAGATAAAAACACACAGATTCAGCAGCAGGGAGACTTGTTGCTGAATTGTGCTTTAAGTAGTAGTAGGAGATATAAAAATGGAAGTATATGAGGCGATCCGAAAAAGAAAGTCCACAAGAAATTATACAGAGGAAGAAGTGAAGCGAGAGCAGATCGAACAGGTTCTGGAAGCGGGAAGACAGGCTCCGTTTGCCGGGCTGGCGCAGGCAGGAAAGACTGATTTCCGTCATTTCTTTGTGATAAAAAGAGGAAGCGAAACGGCGGAAAAACTGATGGATCTTGTTCTGGAGGCAAGAAAAGAAGATCTGCGTGAAGTAGAAGAAAAACATTTGGAAGAAAAATACCCTGTTTATGCCGGAGCAGTCAAAAATGGTGCGGGAAAGAAACCTGTGGATCTTTTTATGGCGCCGCTTCTGATCGTAGCGGCGGAGCGGTCAGGGCGGCCTGCAAGAGAACATGCGGCGCTCGGCTATGTAATGGAGAATATGTGGCTGCGTGCGACCGAACTGGGGCTGGGGTTCAAACTTTGCTCCGGCGTCAGCGATGTGAAAGATCAGTCGGCGATGAAGCGCCTGTTCGGACTCCCGGAAGAAGAAAATTATGCATTTGAGGGATGCAGTCTCGGATATGCGGTTTCGGATCTCTACCGGGAAGATACGAGACAATTGCCGGAGTTTGACGTGACATATTTACCGTGACAGCAAAAATGATATATGTTTTTTTGCTGTTCTTTGAAAAAATCATATATTTTAGGACAAAAAACGGGGCGTTTTTCATCAAAAAACAGATATTTCCGTTTGAAAAAAGAAAGTACAATAACAGTAAATCAAGGAACTTATTAATAGTAAAAAAGCGAGGGAAAGACAATGGCAGATTATGAAACACAAATCGTAGTAATTGCAGGCGGTCCGTCCGGATTATCCGCAGCCGTTCAGGCAGCAGAAGACGGAGCTGAAGTCATCGTTGTAGAGAAAGCAGCGGCAGTCGGCGGCGCGGCAAACATGGGAATGGGACCGTTAGGAATCGGAACGAAGTACCAGAAACAGAATATGATCGACATCAGCGTGGAAAAAGCATTCAATATGTTCATGGAATACACACATTATAATGTAGACGCGAGACTTGTAAAACGTTACTTCGAGCAGTCCGGAGAGACGATCGAGTGGCTGGAAGACATGGGCGTAGAGTTCGAGGGAGCGTTCCGTTACTTCCCGAAATCAGAAGCAACATGGCATATTGTAAAGACAGATACAGGAATCGGACCGAGAGCGGCGTCCTTTATGAACAAAGCACTTTACGCGAGAGCACAGGAACTGGGCGTAAAATTCCTGTTGGAAACTCCGGCAAAGAAGATCATCAAGAAAGACGGAAAAGTAGCAGGCGTTCTTGCTACAGATAAAGACGGAAAAGAGATCGAGATCGCATGTAAGGCAGCGATCATCTGTACAGGCGGAGCCGGATGCAACAAAGAGTTCATCGAAGAAGAGACAGGATACAAACACGGCGTAGATATGTTCAACTTCGCGATCCCGGGAATCATGGGAGACGGTCTGAAGATGGCATGGGAAGCAGGCGCAGACAAACTTCCGGTACGTATCGAACAGGCAGCTGCGATCGAGGGCGTGGACGATCTTCCGGGAAGCGTTGGAAATATCATGAGCCAGCCAAACCTCCTTGTAAACCTTCAGGGAAAACGTGTGATGAACGAAGACCATATGCAGAACACAACATTCCTTTCCAATGTGGCTTCTCACCAGAAAGGAAAAGTTGTCATCAGCATCATTGATTCTTCCATCGCAAAATACTACATGAAGAACGGCGTTGATAACGTAAGCCTTGTTCGTCCGGATCCGGATGTATCAGATTTCGTTGAGGGCGTAAAGATGGCACAAGCAAACGGAAACGAGGGACTGTTCATTGCGGACAGCATTGAAGAACTGGCTGAAATGGTAGGAATCGATGTAGACAATCTGGTAGATACCGTAGATGAATACAATGATTTCTGCGACAGCACAGACGAAGAATTCTTCAAACCGAAGAAATATATGAGACCTCTGACAAAAGCTCCATACTATGCGGCACGGATCCGTCCGGGCGGATACGGAACAGTTGGCGGAATCCGTATCAACGAGAACTGCGAAGCATGCGATAAAGATTTCGAGCCGGTTCCGGGACTGTATGCGGCAGGCGCCGACGCATGTAACATTTATGATGACAGCTACATGTTCTTACTCCCGGGTAACTCCATGGGATTTGCAGTAAATACCGGACGTATCGCAGGTATGAGCGCAGCAGAGTATGTAGAGGATGAAGATTAAAAGCGATCAGAAAGTGATCAGCAATACAGATTCATAGCAGATAGTGTAAAATAAAGCGGCAGAGCGGGTATGACTCCTTTTTGGAAACGGTATCCGCTCTGTTTTAGAAAACAGGCTTATAAGGAAGCCTGAGATCAAACTGGCCCGAAAACGGGCGGAGGTAGAATATGGAGGAAAAAAATAAAGAAGTGATCCGCAGATTTTATCAGGAGTTTTTCAACGATCATATCGTGGATTCGGCGGATCGCTACGTGAGGGAAGATTACGTTCAGCATAACCCGGGAGTAGAACAGGGAAGAGACGGGCTGAAACGGGCTTTTGCGGAGAAATTTCGGGAGCATCCGGAATTTGCCCTTGATATCCAGATGTTGATCGCAGAAAAAGATATGGTTGCGGTTTATCTAAAAAACGTTGCGCCGGACGGAACAACAAGATGTCGTGTCGTTGATATATACAGACTGGAAGAAGGGATGCTCGCAGAGCATTGGGACGTATTACAACCTTGCGAATAAGATCGAAAAGAGGTTGAAAAAATGTCAGAATGTGTGACAAAAACGGAGATCGCACCGTCGGTAAAACGTCGTGTGGCGGCAAGCGTATTTATCGTAGCGTTTGCATTTGGGCTGAACATTACGGGAATCCTGCCGGTACTCGGTATTTTAAATGAGAAATACCAGCAGTACGGAACGAGCGCGGTACAGCTTTTGCAGACGATCATGTATCTGCTTCTGATCGTCGGTTCTTTGATGGTCGGATGGATGACGACGAAGATCAGCAAGAAAAATATTACATTACTGGGTCTTTTGATCGTCGGATGCTGCGGTGTGCTTCCGTTTTTTCTGGAAAGTTTCGCGGTACTTTTGATCGCGCGGATCGTGATCGGATTCGGATATGGTATTATGGGTCCGATGAATACTGCGATCATCAGTGAATTTTTCCCGCCGGAAGAGCGGGCAGGTTATATGGGACTGCACGTTGTCGGCATGGGAATCGGAACGATGGTGGGAAATCTGCTCGGCGGAATGCTGGCAGGGATCGGTTACCGGTATTTTTACCTTGTATATTTGATCGCATTTGCGGCGCTGCTCGGCGTGAAAGCAGTGCTGATCGAGACGCCGCCCGCACAGGTGGAAAAAGCATCGGATCTGAAACTGAATAAAATGGTGTTTGTGATTTCCTTTGCATCCTTTGTACATACGTTGTTTATCAATGCGTATAACACAAACATCAGTATTTATATCACGCAGAATATTACGGAAGATCCGTCGGTGACAGGTGTGGTAACCGCGGTCAATGCGGCGTTCGCACTGCTTGTGGGAATGTTTTTCGCAAAGATCTCCGGATTTTTCAAAACGTATACGCTGACGTTTTCGATCTTCGCGGCGGCGGTGGGATACGGCGTGATCTTGTTTGTACCCGGCATGGCGGGCATATATATTGCAAGTGCGCTCTGCGGCGTGTCATTGAGCTGTTTTATGGCGATCGGATCTTATCTGATCTCGATCTCCGTGGAGCAGGAAGCGGTGGCGAAAGCAAGCGGAATGTTTTCGATCATCGGCGGGATCGGCGGTTTGATCGCACCGATCTTCCTTGGAAACGCGGCAAAATTACTTGGTGAAAATTCGGCAAGAAATCAGTTCGTGATTTCGTTCGCCGGAATGTTGATATTCGGTGTGATCGTGTGGATCGCATCGGCAAATAAGGCAAAAAAGGAGAAAAATCAATGAAACGGTATGGATTTGGAGTAGATATCGGAGGAACGACCTGCAAGATCGGACTGTTTGATATGAGCGGTGTGATCGTGGAGAAATGGGAGATCCCGACCAACACTGAAAACAACGGCGCGGCGATCCTCGACGATGTGGCAGCGGCTGTTCTCGGGAAAATGGAAGAAAAGCAGATCGCAAAGGACGACGTGCAGGGAATCGGGCTCGGCGTTCCGGGACCGGTTGGAGCGGACGGAACCGTTCACAAATGTGTAAACTTAGGCTGGGGCGTGATCAACGTTGAGCAGATCCTGTCCGAGAAGACAGGACTTCTCGTAAAAGCCGGAAACGATGCGAATGTTGCCGCATTAGGAGAAATGTGGCAGGGCGGCGGAAAAGGTCATGAGGATGTCGTGATGGTCACACTCGGGACCGGAGTCGGCGGCGGGATCATCATCGGCGGTAAAATGATCTCCGGATTCCACGGCGCAGGCGGAGAGATCGGACATATCAAGATGCGCGACGATGAGACAGACACTTGCGGATGCGGAAAGAAAGGCTGTCTCGAGCAGTATGCTTCCGCTACGGGAATTGTCCGCATGGCAAGACAGAAACTGGAAGCGGACGACAGCGAGACGGTATTGAGAAGCTTGGATGATCTGACGGCAAAAGATATTTTTGACGCGGCGAAAGACGGAGACAAAGTGGCGGGAGAACTGGTTGAAAAATTATGCAGGATCTTGGGAACCGCGCTGGCAAATATCGCTTCGATCGTGGATCCGGAAGTCTTCGTGATCGGCGGAGGCGTATCCCGCGCCGGAGCGATCCTGATCGACGGCATCAGGAAATATTTTACAGAGCGGACATTCCATGCCTGTGAGTCGACGGAGATCACACTGGCAACACTCGGAAACGATGCGGGAATGTACGGATGTGTCCGCCTGCTTTTCTAGGAAAACAGCATTTTCAACAGAGAGATAAGAAAGAACGAATCGAGAAAGAGAGGTTGCTGACATGGCAGTGATTACAATTGACGGAACAAGACTGGAAGTTCCGGAGAATAAAAATGTGCTGGAATGTGCTCTGGATGCAGGCATCTATATTCCGCACCTGTGCCACCACAAAGACTTAAGCCCGCTTGGGTCCTGTCGGATGTGCGTGGTAGAAGTAGAGGGACAGGAGGGGGCGACCACATCCTGTACATTGAAAGCAAAAGACGGAATGGTGATCCATACAAAGACGCCGGAACTGGAAAAACTCAGAATGCTGGCGCTGGAGCTGCTTCTGACCGGACATCCGGAAGACTGTTCCACCTGCCCGAAATACGGAAACTGCGAGCTGCAGACATTGATCCAGTATATCGGACCGAAGACCGGACGTCTGAAAATGCGCACAAAAGGATTCCGTCCGCAGGAAGACAATCCGCTGATCCTGCACGATATGAACCGTTGTGTTCTCTGCGGAAGATGTGTGCGCGCATGTAACGAACTGCGCGGTGTAAAAGTGCTTCAGTACCAGAAAAAAGAGATGGAGACTTATGTCGGAACCTTACATAACAAACTGCTGAAAGACGCGGACTGCCGTTTCTGCGGAGCGTGCGTGGAAGTATGTCCGACCGGAACGATCCGCGACAAGCTGATGAACAGCGAAGTGAAAAAAGAAGAAGCCGTTGTTCCGTGCCGTCACGCATGTCCGGCACACACCGACGTACCGCGTTATATCCGTCATGTGAAAAACGGAGAATTTGATGCGGCGGCGGCAGTGATCCGTGAAAAAGTTCCGTTCCCGAAAGCATTGGGATATATCTGTAACCATGTATGTGAACTGGAATGTAAGAGAAAAGAAGTCAGCGAAGCAATGTCGATCCGCAACATCAAACGGTATGCGGCAGACCACGATACCGGATCCTACTGGAAAGGCAAAGGAAAACAGCTTGCCGATACCGGAAAGAAAGTCTGCGTAGTGGGCGCAGGTCCGGCAGGTCTGACAGCGGCATATTACCTGCGCAAACAGGGACATGACGTGACATTGAAAGAAGCGCTTCCGACCGTGGGCGGTATGATGGCATACGGAATCCCGTCTTATCGTCTGCCGAGAGAGATCATCGCAGAGGAAGCGAAAGTGATCGAAGAGCAGGGTGTGAAGATCGAAGTCAATACAAAAGTCGAGAAACCGGCAGAGCTTTTGAAAGAATACGACGCAGTGCTGATGACGATCGGCGGACATAAAGGCGTGCGTCTTCCGATGGAGGGAAGCGAGCTGGACGGCGTGATCTTAAACGCAGATTTCCTGCGCAATGCAAGCATGGGAAATGAAACCGGAATCGGAAAACGGATCATCGTACTCGGCGGAGGAAACGTTGCGTTTGACTGTGCAAGAACCGCAAAACGTCTCGGAGCGGAAGAAATCCACCTTGCGTGTCTGGAAGCAAGAGATGTGATGACCGCTGACGAGGAAGAGATCACACAGGCACAGGAAGAGGGAATCTTCGTACATCCGGCGCAGACATTTGAGCGGATCACAGGCGAAGACCATGTGACAGGTGTGGACTTCATGAATGTAAAATCCTTTACATTTGATGAGAACCGTCGTGCGATCATCGAGAAAGAAGAGGGAAGCGAACATCATATCGACGCAGACACCGTGATCTTTGCAGTCGGACAGAGACCGGACATCACAGAAGAAGCCGGACTGGAACTGGGAAGAGGAAACAGTATCGTTGTCAAAGATATGGAAAAAGATAAAACGACTTCCGTGGAGGGAATCTTCGCGGCAGGAGACGTGATCTACGGAACAAAATCGGTGATCATGGCGATCGAGTCCGGACGTGAGGCGGCAAGCCAGATCGATAAATATCTGGGCGGAGACGGAGACATTTCCGAGAAACTGGCTCCGGAACAGAATGCAGATCCGTATATCGGACAGTGCCCGGGATTCGGATACGAAGAACGGAAAGAGCCACAGATCGACGAGGCAGAGAAACGTCAGGATAATTTTAACTTATTCGACCATGGAATCTGCGATTCCGACATTTGCGCGGAAGCAGGACGCTGTCTGCAGTGCGATCTTCGTCTGCAGATCTCCGGACCGAGACTTTGGGGCGATTTTACAGAGAATAAGGAGGCGTAAGGAATGAGTGCTTTGGAATGTGCAATGAAATTGAGCAGAGAAGAAGTCCTGGAACAGATCAAAACATCCGGACTTAAAGAATACGGACTGGAAAAAGAACTGCTTTCCGAACGTCTTGTCCGTGCGGTGGAAGAAAGCAAGGAAGAAGAAAAAGAACTTGGCGTTGTCGCTGCGCTGAATAACGCGGACACGACAGGCGTTCTTCTGGAAGTGCTTCTGGCAGATCCGCAGAAAGTCATGGAGGGGATCGCGATCGCAGCCTATGCGCTCGGAACAGAGAAAAAGGTGCTTTATCTTCCGGAATATGCGGCAGATAAGGAAGCTGCAGTGAAAGAAGCGGCAGAGCAGGCTGGCGTGGAAGTGATCGTAGGACTGGTCAATGTGCGCGCATGCAAGGGAAGCGCATTGCTCCATATCGTGACCGCTGCCGATCTGGCGGATACATTTGCCGGATGCTGTGAAGACGGCGTGTATGTATCGGTCAACGGAGGCGAACTGAAAAAAGTATCTGCAGAGACAAAAGTGTCCGAGCTGACAGAAGATGCGGCAGGCGCAAAAGGGTTCTGCATCGGATATGAATATTACGGACCGGAAGCGGCAGAGATGACATTGGAAGAAGTACATCCGGACAACGGTGTGATCCGTGTCCTGAAAGCTTCCGACTGTATCGTAAGCGAGACCGAAAAAGCATTGCTTGCGTCCCGCAAACAGAGCTGCGGAAAATGTGTATTTTGCCGCGAGGGACTTCTGCAGTTACAGTATATGCAGAAAGAGACGACCGAGGGAAGAGGAAAAGCGGAATTCCTTGATCTGACAAAGGAGATCGGGGAGGCGATGACGTATTCCACACCATGTACGATGGGACAGGTTTCTTCGAAGATCGCTTTGAGCGCGGTGGAGAAATTCGAAAGCGAATTTACAGCGCATATCAAGAAGAAAAAATGTCCGGCAGGCGTATGCTTCTCGGAAGAAGTGATCTACATCGATCCGAAACTCTGTCAGGGATGCGGAGAATGTGCGGATGTATGCCCGAAAGACTGTATCGAGGGAAAAGCAAAATACATCCATATGATCGATGAATTTGACTGCGACCAGTGTGGAAAATGTATCGAAGCCTGCGATGCGGGGGCGATCATCAAGACATCGGGCAAAGTACCGAAACTGCCGAACCGTCTGACAAAAGTCGGAAGATTTAAACGGTAAGAATACCCAAAGCGAACACTTTTAAACCAGTCTCAAAAATCGTGTGCAGACCTTTTACTGCGTCAGTATCATTTGGCGTACGCCCTGTACGCCTCAATCTACTTCCTTGTAAAATGATACTGCACACGATTTTGAGACCCTGCGGCATGAAATCTTTCAGAAAAAGCGATTTTCAAGGCAGACAAGTGAGCTGTACTGGACGTACAGCGATCGCGGATAACGCAGAAAATCGCTTTATATGGAAGATTTCATGTGTATTGAAAGTGTTCGCTTTGGGTAAAAAGTAAAATATGATTTTTATCCAAAGAGACGTCCAAATGAGCGGCGTCTCTTTTTTATACAAAATCTTAAATGGAATAGAACGGAAATGTACAAGAAACAGAGGCGTAAAGATGGTAGAATACGGACAATGAAGATTCTGTGATGAAATGGAAAAGGAGAAAAATATGGGACTGAAATTTGGGAAGGTACTGCATCTTGGGATCGTTGTGAGAGACTTGGAGAAAGCAGTGAAGATCTATGAAGAAGAATTGGGGATCGGACCGTGGAAGATCGAAAGCGCAAGTCCTTTTTTCGATGACAAACTTGTAAATGACGGTGTGGGACTGAATATCCGCACGGCAATTTTCCGGGGAGAGGGATATGAGATCGAGCTTTGCACACCGACCGGACCGGGCGTATTTCAGGAGTGGCTGGATCAGCATGGTCCGTCGCTGCACCATGTGAAACTGGAATCGGATGCGACGTATGAAGAGGTAGTAGGAATGGCAGAGCGGACATCGGGAAGAAAACCGTATCTGGATGTACGTTGGCCGGATGGAAAACCTCTGGTTGCGTATGCGGATCTGCTGGAAGAGACGGGGCTGCTTCTGGAAATCGGCGCGGATCAGTGAGGTATTTTTCGCCGGCTATTTCTTTTTAAAAGATTAAGAATTCCAGTATAAGTATAAAAAATGAGATGGTGATAAAAGATTCTAGTATAAGTTGATAGTCTTCTTGAATAGAAAAAAGGATTCTGGTATACTCTATAAATAAGAGATTAAAAAGAGGGTGAGAAAATGATCGAACGAGAGTTGTATATAAGAAAAATCCGACCGTTTATGAACCAGAATATTGTGAAAGTATTAACCGGAATCCGACGATGCGGAAAATCTGTTATGCTCCAATTGATACAGGAAGATTTAATAAAACAGGGGGCGGAGCAGGAGCAGTTTCTTTTTGTGAATTTTGAATCAAAGTCGAAAACATATCTTCAATCGGTTGAAACATGTTATCAGCATATTAAGCAGTTTACGGAGAAGTCTAAAAAAAGAGTATATCTGATGCTGGACGAGATTCAGGAACTTACCGGATGGGAGACCATGGTAAATGCCTGTATGATTGATTTTGATGTAGATATTTATATTACGGGATCAAATGCGAAGATGCTGTCGGGGGAATTGGCAACTTATCTCGGAGGACGATATGTAGAGTTTAAGGTGTATCCGTTTTCTTATGGGGAAATGCTTTCGGCAGTTGGGGAGGAAGCGTCCCCTCAAAACTTTCAGCGCTATCTGGTGCAGGGAGGAATGCCGTTTTTATATCAATTTCCTTTTCAGGATGAAAGTGTCAAACAATATTTGAATGATATTTACTCATCGATTATTTTGAAAGATATTGCGGAACGTTATAAGATTCGTGATCTTGAACAGTTGAAACGGATTTTTCTCTATTTTATAACCGGGATCGGGCATACGTTTTCGGCGGGAAACATTATAAAATATTTGAAGAATGAGCGCAGAAGTCTTTCAATGGAGACTGTTTATAACTATATTGAATACGGAAAATCGGCTTGTCTGTTCCATTTTGTCAAACGCGAAGACGTAATTGGCAAACGGGTTCTGCAGTTTCAGGAGAAGATTTATCTGGCGGATCATGGAATGCGCGAAGCTATTTACGGAAATAATCTGCGGGATATAGACCAGATACTTGAAAATATTATTTATATGGAATTACTGCGCCGGGGTTATGAAGTGTATGTCGGAAAGGCAGATACACAGGAAGTAGATTTTGTGGCGAAAAAGGGAAATGAAAAAATATATGTACAGGTGGCGTATCTGCTGGCAGATGAGCGGACCGTAGAGCGGGAATTTTCTGTGCTGGAAAAAATACCGGACAACTATCCGAAATATGTTGTGACGATGGATGAAATTTCCCGCAGTCGAAATGGGATTCCGAATAAAAATATCAGAGATTTTTTATTGATGAATCAATGGTAGCAGTAAATCGGCGCGGATCAGTGAGGCGCGTATTCCGCCGCCGCATAAGCAACCGCATAATCGGTATCGTAAGAAAGGGAGATCATGATCGTCGTGATCTTCTTTTCTTTTGCCAATTGTTCTGCCTTGCCGTGCAGTGAGACCTGTGGCTGTCCGTTTTCATTTTCCAGAATCTCGATCTCATTCAGCCGGATCGCATTTCCGTTTAAATTCAAAGCCTTAAAAACGGCTTCTTTCCCGGCAAAACGTGTGGCATAGCTGTACAGCGGAATCGGTCGGCTTTCGATCAGTTCGATCTCCGCAGGCGTATAGATTTTGCGGACAAACGGATCCAGCCGGTCCGATACCGAAGATTCGATCTGATGGATATTTAAAATATCGGTTCCGATTCCATAGAGCATGAGAGAAGTCTCCTTTCGTTTTATGGTCTTTTGCCGCTGGCATCATATAATCCCTTGATCTTTTGTTCAAATTCCGGTGAAATGTTCCGCTTGAACGTCAGATATCCGGCGCCGACCCGCATCGTATTCAATAAGTTTACAACTTCCGATACGGATAAAAAGTCGGATTCATCGGATTCCAGCCAGATCCGCGCGGCTAGGAAATGCAGTTCCGAAAAGGCTTTGACAAAGTAATTCCGCAGTTCGTCATGGGGCAGCCCGTCGGTATCCATCATATCGTTGATCGTGTCGATCAGCAGATATTTTAATTTCTTTTCAAAATAAATATCGCCGTTCTGTAAGTCGAGAAGCGCCCGGATCGCCTCCTGATTGTCTTTGCAGAAATCAAACCAGACGATCAGATTTTGCGGCGGTTCGTAATCGAATTTTTCCAGAAATTCTTCGATCGGAAATCCGGAACGGGATTCGGCGGTAATCTTTGCAAAACGTGTCTGAATGTCTTCCAGCAATGTCTCCTGGATCTGCTCCATCAGTTCATAAATATCACTGTAATATTGATAAAAAGTACCGCGTGTGATCTCGGATCGGGCGCAAAGTTCTTTGACCGTGATCTTATCCCATTTTTTTTCGTCTATCAATGAAAGAAAGGTATGCACGATACGCTTTCTGGTCTGTTCGGATTTTGCGGTTTTTCCGGCAATAAAATTGTCAGCCATGCAAAAACTCCTTTCTACTACGTTTTTAAAGTTTAAAATCCGTATTTATTTTACTAAAGCTGAAGAAGAAAAGCAAGAATTGAACACTTTTTTCAAAACTGTATGATTTGAACAGTTTGAGACAATGTGTTCTGTCGATCTGGCCTGTATTTTTTTAAAATGATAAAAAAGAAATGATGCTAAGGTCAGGAACTTCTGCCCGGGGCATCTGATGAAAACACTGTCAGGAGGAAAAACACAAATGGGTGAAGTAGAAAAAATCTTAAAAACAGTGGACATGGATGGAGAACAGGTGGAAATCTGGATGACCAAAATGATGGATCCATGTACCGCGGAAGAATTTGAGGCGATGTCTCTGGAAGAGCGTGAGCACGCAAAAATCCAGCCGGCGCTCAACCAGCGTACATACAGCCCGGAAGACGGCATCATCTGTATGCAGGACGTTCCGGTAAAAATGCGCGACGGCGTGACGATCTACGCAGATATTTACAAACCGGAAGCAGAGGGAAAATACCCGCTGATCATTTCCTGGAGTTTCTATGGAAAACGTCCGTTTGAGGGACAGGCAGAGTGGCAGATCATGGGAGTTCCGCCGCACACAGTATCCGATATGTCCAAGTTTGAAAGCCCGGACCCGGGATACTGGTGCCGTCACGGTTACGCGATCGCCAATGTGGATCCGAGAGGAATCGGACATTCCGAGGGAGATTTCGTACAGTTCGGAACACAGGACGGAAAAGACGGATATGACTTTATCGAATGGGCAGCCGAGCAGGATTGGTGTAACGGACGCTGCGGTCTGGCAGGAAACAGCTGTGTAGCCATGACACAGTGGAGAATTGCCGCTCAGCAGCCGCCGCACCTTGCATGTATCGCACCGTGGGAGTCTACAACCGATATGTACAGAGAATCTCTGTGCGAGGGCGGAATCCCGGCAAAGACATTCGTTGCATTTGTTATGCGTGAGGCATGCGGCCCGAACTACATCGACAACACTCCGATGAACCTGGAAAAATATCCGTTCGTAAACTGCACATACTGGAAAGATAAAGAACCGGATTTCTCCAAAGTAAAGATCCCGGTATATCAGACCGCATGCTGGAATCATTTCCATCTGCGCGGATCGATGAATGCATTCCGCAAATGTAAATCCCGCCGGAAATGGCTGCGCGCGCACAGAAACTTCGAGTGGCCGGATGCATACAGTAATGAGAATATCGAAGATCTGGAGAAATTCTATGCAAGATATCTGAAACTGGAGCGTAACGGCTGGGAACTGACGCCGAAAGTACGGATCGAAGTACAGGATGTCGGAGAGTTCAATTACCAGACAAACCGTGCGGAAGATTCTTTCCCGCTGAAACGTACAAAATACGAGAAGCTGTATCTGGACGCTTCCGACAATTCGATGAAGACAGAGCCGGTCAAAGATGCCGCACATGTATCTTATGACAGCGCGACCGGAGAAGTATGCTTTGATTACAAATTTGAGGAAGATACCGAACTGACCGGATATATGAAACTGCGTCTGTATGTGGCGGCGGAAAGCTACAATGATATGGATATTTTCGTAAACGTGCAGAAATTAAGCACAACGGGAGAATTCCTGCCGATCACATTGTTCGGCGAAGATCATCCGGGCGTATGGGGCAAACTCCGTGCTTCCAGAAGAAAATTGGACGAGAAACTTTCCACAGACTACTGTCCGGTACAGGCACATACATGCGATGAGAAGCTGACGCCGGGAGAAATCGTTCCGGTTGACATCGAACTTGTTCCGACAAGCCGTTTCTTCCACAAAGGACAGCAGATCCGTGTACAGGTTTCCGGACGCTATATCCGCGGAGACTGGTTTGAACCGCTGACATGGGATACCGACAATAAGGGAAATCACCTGATCTATGCCGGAGGAGAATATGAGTCATTCCTGCAGATTCCGGTGATCCCGCCGAAATTCCAGGACGGAGACATCATCATCCGATAGAAAGAACCGGCAGAAAGCATAAAAAGACCGCGCACGCTGTATCACGGCGCGCGCGGATTTCCGGCTAAGACGGAAATCCGATTTAAGCCGCGCCGCATACAATAAGCACAGCAAGCGCAGCAACCGCGGCGTGCGCAGAAAGTAAAAAGAAAATATAACACAGAAAACAGAAGGAGAATCAAGATCATGAGAGAAGAAGTATTAGCAAAAATCATTGAAAAAGCAAGCAAAATCTGGAATGCGGACGCTTCCGAGATGAATGAGAACACCGAGTTCGCAGCATTCAATCCGAAATCCGCCAACTACTCCCAGATGACAACATTTCTGGAGGATGAATTCGATGCGGAAGTACCGTACCTGAACTTCAAACGCTGCAAAACATTCGGGGAAGCAGCAGACTATGTAGCAGAGTTACTGGATGAATAATAAGGAAGGTGCCATTGTGAATACATTTATCGAGACAATGACAGAGCGGGCAAGACAGTGCCCGAAAAAAGTAGCGTTTCCGGAGACGGGAAATGCGGACATCCTCCGTACCGCACAGAAAACGAAAGAATCCGGAATCGGATTCCCTGTGCTGATGGGAAATCAAGAAGAAATCGAAGCATTTGCCAAAGAAAACGGGATCGCGACAGACGGATTTACTTATTACGATTATACGGTGGAAGAAAACCGTCTTGTTCTGGCAGAAGAATATACGGCAGAACACGATGATTTCTCAGCAAAAGCTGTGGCAAGAAAATCCAAAGATCCGCTGAGGGCAGCGTTGTTTTTACTGAAACTGCACCATGTAGACTGTGTGGCGGCAGGAAAAGAATATTCCACCGGAGATGTGATCTTTGAATCCATTTCGATCGTGGGAATGCAGGAGGGCGTGGAGAGCGTGTCCAGTCTGGGAATCGCTGATATTCCGGGATTTGACGGACCGCAGGGAGCTATGCTCGGACTTGCAGACTGTGCGATCACAGCGCAGCCGGACGCGAAAGATCTGGCAGGGATCGCCATTTCCTCTGCGGACACCGTATCGAAACTGCTCGGATGGGATCCGAGAGTGGCGATGCTTGCATTTTCCACATGCGGAAGTTCCGAACACGAGAGTCTGGAAGTGATCCGGGAAGCGATCGGTATTGTGAGAGAGAGCCGGCCGGATATCAAGATCGACGGGGAGTTCCAGTTGGATTCCGCGATCATCCCGCAGGTGGCAGAACGGAAAGTGAAGTGGGAAAGCGAAGTGGCGGGAAAAGCCAACGTCCTGATCTTCCCAAATCTTCATGCGGGAAATATCGGCGTGAAGCTGATCCAGATTTTCGGGCATGCCAATGCGTACGGTCCGGTACTTCAGGGATTTGCACAGCCGGTATGCGATTTTTCACGCAGCGCTCCGGTTGACGAAATGCTTGGAAACGTAGCGATGCTCGTACTCCGTGCGGCGGCAGAAGATCTTGCATAGAATGCGGACGACAATCAGAAGAGTGAAGAGTAAGAGAGAAAGGACGCATATCTGTGAGTAAGGCAAAAAAAACAAAAATTATCATTACGATCATCTGCATCTCGTTTATACAGGGACTGCAGTTTTGTGTATCTCCGGTGCTGGGGATGATTCAGGAACATTTTCCGGAAGTCGGCGTCAGCTTTGTACAGATGCTCGTCACCGTGCCGACATTTTTGTCCATCGTTGTGGCGATCGTTTCCGGCTGGCTCGTTGTGAAAGTCAGCAAGAAAAAAATGCTGATCTTTGCGGGTCTGACTGCCGGAATCACCGGATTTCTTCCGTTTCTTGCGGATAACTTCTGGCTTTTGTTCGCATCCCGTACGTTGTACGGCGTAGCGCTGGGACTTTGTATCGCATTGAACACTGCGGTTGTCGCGGAATTTTTCGAGGGCGATGAGCGGGTCAGTGTGATGGGAATCCAGGCAGCCAGTGTCGGAGCGGGCATGGTGCTTGTGACGACACTTGGCGGCGCGCTGGGAGCAATGGATTTTCATTATGCTTACTATACAAATGTGATCGGATTTATCGCGATGATCCTGATCGCACTCTGTCTGCCGGAGACCGGAACGGTTGCGGTGAGCGGAGAAAATAAGATCGAGCTGAACAAGGACGTATATAAGACGGCGCTTCTCGGCGTGATCGAAATGCTGTTTCTGATCACATTTTCCACGAACATTTCCATGCATTTGTCGGGAAGTCTCTCAGGAAGCACGACCGTTTCGGGAAATCTGACCGGGATCTTTTCCGGCGCACAGATCGTGATCGGCCTGCTGCTCGGAGCGGTGACTAAAATCACGAAGAAATATACGCTTCCGGTTGCGATGCTCTCATTCAGCGTGGGAGGACTGTTGTTGATCCTGTTCCCGTCGAACTATGTACTGTTGATGGTGGGAGCCGTATTCTGCGGATTCTCCCAGGGAATGTTCATCCCGACCGCGATGGTGGAAGTATCCAATGCAGTAAAACCGACATCCACGGCGATGGCGGCGGCATGTATGACTTGCGGAAACTGCTTCGGACAACTGATCTCGCCGACACTTCTGAATACGACCGCAGGAGCCGTATTCGGACAGGTTACGACGACCAACGTATATATCGTAGCGGTTGTCGGGATGACGATCGCAGCGCTGGTTGTGATCGCGGCAACAGCGAGAAAGAAGAAAGCCTGACAGAGGCATACCCTCCATATGCGGAGCGGGAACTTGTTTCCAGACTGTTCCCAGCATATGGAGGGTATGATTTAACCATTGAATGATAAAAAAATAACAAAATATATTCCGAAAAACAAAAGGAGGAAGAAAAGATGGGTGCAAAAAAATGGAAAGGGAAAGAACTGTATCCGCATTTGTTTTCCCCGCTTCGCATTGGGAATATCCGAATGAAAAACCGGATCATCGCAGCGCCGACCAGTCCGAGCATGATCACGACGGAGGGACATTTTACGCCGGAAATGATCGCTTATCTGGAAGAGAAAGCAAAAGGCGGCGCGGGTGTTGTCACATATGGAGAGGCGATCGTACATTCTGCGACAGGAAAATCACATAACAAGCAGCTGCAATTGGATTCTTTTGGTGTGAAACAGGGAATGGCACAGGCGGCGCGCGCGATCCACAACGCAGGAGCATACGCCAACATCCAGCTTTCCCACGGAGGAAAATACGGCGGACTTGCCAGCGTTGGCGGCGATCAGGATCGCTGTGATATTGCATACGGTCCGAGCCATGAGAGGACTCCGGCAGGAGAAGTACAGGAAATGCCGAAGGAATTGATCTTGGAAATTGTAGAATCTTACAAAAAAGCAGGAAAGTTGTGTAAAGACTGCGGATTTGATATGGTACAGGTTCATGCGGCTCATGGATGGCTGTTCTCCCAGTTCTTATCTCCTGTGTTCAACCAGAGAACCGATGAGTTCGGCGGAAGTCTGGAGAACCGGGCACGTTTTCTTATGATGGCGCTGGATGCAGTGCGCGAGGGCGTGGGACCGGAATTCCCGATCGAGATCCGTCTTTCCGGAGACGATCTGACCGAAAGCGGACTTGGACTTGCGGATTGTGTCGAAGTGGCAAAAATGGTGGATGATAAAGTCGATCTGATCAACGTATCCTGTGGAAATCACGAAGATCCGGATATGTTCTGCAGAACCCATCCATCCGCATTTTATCCGCGCGGAGTCAATGTATATCTGGCGGCAGAGATCAAAAAGCATGTGAAGACTCCGGTTGCCTGTGTCGGTTCTCTGAACGATCCGGCTCAGATGGAGGAGATCATCGCATCCGGTCAGGCAGACGTTGTGGAAATCGGACGTGCGATCCTTGCAGATCCATATCTGCCGGAAAAAGCACTGTGCGGCTGTGCGGATGACATTACGCCGTGTCTGCGCTGCTACGAATGTTTTGGTGAGACCGGAAAGAGCGAGACAGTCAAATGTTCCGTCAATCCGACAATGGGACAGCAGCTTCCGGAGAAATATGGCAGAGCGGAAGCACCGGTCAAAAAACGGGTTCTGATCGTAGGAGGCGGTCCGGCTGGAATGCAGGCGGCGCTTACAGCGGCAGCAAGAGGACATCAGGTGACACTGGCAGAAAAGGCTGATTGCCTCGGCGGAAATCTGTATGCGGCTTCGGCTCCTTATTTCAAGAAAGACATTGCGGATTTCTGCGAAGTGATGAAAAAACGTGTTGAGAGAGCGGCAGTGGAAGTACGGCTGAATACGGAAGTGACGCCGGAATTTGTCGAGGCGTTTGATCCGGACGCATTGATCGTGGCGATCGGCTCCAAAGAACTGGTTCCGGGAATCAAAGGGATTGACGGGGCAAATGTGGTGATGGCGGCAGATGCAGAACTTCACCCGGAAAAACTCGGAAAACGTGTAGCGATCATGGGCGGAGGTCTTGTCGGAACAGAAGCGGCGGTATCTTTTGCTCATGAGGGTAAAACGTGCGCCGTGATCGAGATGCGCGATCAGGTTGCGGCAGATGCCAACTCTTTCTATCGTGGCGGATTGATGCCGGAAGTAGAAAAATCGGCAGAAATCTATACCAATACAACGGTAAAAGAAGTAACAGAAAACGGTGTTCTTTGCGAACGTGACGGAGAAGAACTTCTGATCGAAGCGGACAGCGTTGTATGTGCGCTTGGTTATCGCTCCGAGTACGATAAGGTAGATGCACTTTGTGAAAAAGTAGACGAATCTTATGTGATCGGTGACTGCAGCAAAGTCGGACTGATCTATCATGCGGTAAATCAGGGATATTATACGGCGGTACGGTTGTAAGAAAACAGAATAGCACTTCGAGTGAGATTATAAATGCGGAAGCATCAGAAAATCAATAAATTTTCTGATGCTTTTTTCTGTATTGCAAAGGGGTTATCCCATATTGCTTTTTAAACGTATTTTGAAAATAGGATTGATTAGAAAAACAAAGGTAATTACTGATTTCAGAAAGTGTCTTTTCACTATAAACAAGAAGACTTTTCGCTTCTTCCAATTTGCAGCGCATAATATATGCATTTATGTGAATTCCTAATTCGGATTTAAAGCGTTTCATAATATAGGAGCTGCTTCGGTTTATTTGGGCAGCGACGTCTTCAATATGGATCGACTCGTTTGTGTGTGTGCGAATATAATTCATACACAAATAGACCTCGGAAGAGATACCGGCAGGGATTTTTTGTTCACCGGCTCTCTGGCAAAAGTCGAGAAGCATTGTATATTGCAATCGATTGATTGAGTCGATTGACTGCAGCAATTCGCATTCTTGAACATATTCATCAATAAGCTGATAGGTTTTTTCAATATTCACGCCTCCGGGAATGGCGCCGATTAAAGCGACTTTTGAAATTAAACTGATAAATGTATTTTTCGCATGACGCAACGGACTGGAGGAAAGCTTGCCACTGTACCAAAGCGACTGGGAAGAAAACAAAAAATTCTTCAATTCTTCGGGGGTTCCATTACGCACAAGTTCACAGAGCTGCAATTCATAAGCGTAGGAAGTATGAAAATGTTCATTTTCCAGATTTTCGCAATGATGTTTCAATTCTGCCTGTGAGCGAAGCAGCAAATTTTTTTCATCTTCTTCAAATAAATCTTCCGGAGTGATACAGTGATCGTTTAGGCAAAGGTGAAGCAAAGAAAGATTTTCAAGTAACTGGATATGGCTGATCTTCGGTAAGCTGTACAGAAGATCTGACAGCGCTTCTTTATATTGCAGAGGAATCATCTGCTCATGCATAAATTGCCGGATTAATTCGTCAGAAATCGACAGGTTAAAAATAGGACCGAGGATAAGATCAAGATCAGTATTTTCAATTTCGATATGTCCATATTCGAGGTCTGGCGAGAGAATACAGATTTCCGGATTTCTAGAGGGAGGAAATAAAGGAAATTTTTTTTCTAACGGTATGGATAAGGCTTCCGAAATTGAAGAATAGACAGGGACTGAATTTTCCAGCAGGCTGACAGGAATGTGGGTAACATTAAAATAGCTTCGACAAAAATGAATGTAGTCCATAAAAACTCCTTTTACTCGATGAAAGTACTCTTTTATAAAAATTATAATGAATAAAAGAATCAATTTCAATACTGTATTTTATAATTTTGAGTTATATTTTACAATAATTGACGGCTTAGACATGATAGTCTGTTCTATGTGATAAAAGAGAGGTTTATCATAAAACAACGTTGTTAAATTATCTGAAATAAAATGTACCTTGAAAATTACATACGGACGAAGAAAAATGATGAGGAGGAAGAGGGAATATGAAAAAAAATATTCAAATCCACAAAGCGATACCGAATCAAGGCGTTTTAAATTATTCCCATTTATTAGATGCGCCGGCGGGAAAACATGGATTTGTGCAGACGAAACATGGGCATTTGTTTTTTGAAGATGGAACAAGGGCTAAATTTCTGGGATTTAATGTTGCGGCAAGGGCGAATACACCAACCCATGAAACCGCAGAAAAACTTGCTGAACGTTTTGCAAGCATGGGAGTAAATATTATAAGACTTCATGCGGCAGATGCACCGATTACGGATGAGGCAAGAAGCTGGTCAAGCTGCAGAGTTGCCCCGCTATTAGACTATGATCGGGGAAATGGGAGAAATTTCCATCCGGAAGGTTTGGATCGTTTTGATTATTTTATTGCAAAGCTGAAAGAAAAAGGGATTTATTTGCATATAGATTTGATCGTTGCAAGAGATTTTACACAGGAAGACGGATTAAATTATCCGGGGAACCCCGGTTCATGTTTAAAAAGATACCCGATGTATGATTCTCGAATGATCGAACTTCAAAAAGAATATGCGAAGCAATTATTATGTCATGTAAATCCATATACGGGACTTGCGTTGATCGATGATCCGGCGGTAGTGACCGTTCAGATCAATAATGAGGAATCTGCGATCAAAGGAGCGCAGGAGGCAGATGCGAGAGAAGAAATGCAGCCGTATCGGGAAGAAGTTCAACGGCGGTTCAATGACTTTCTGCTTATGAAATATTATACAAGAGAACGATTAAAAGAGGCGTGGACTTATGAAGGGAAATGTGCTCTTGGGGAAGAGGAAGATCCAAAGCAAGGGACCGTTCGTGTTATAGAGGGCAGTTTTGTCCAGCCGGCAAATGATCCGATGGGAGAATGGGAGGATTTTTCAGGTCCGGCACGATACGCAGATTTTATGGAATTTGGAATCTGGATGAATCGTAATTTCTATAAAATGATGAAAGATTATCTGCATTCCCTTGGGGTAAAAGTCCCGATTGTTACCAGTAATTTATTAGGCGGAGCGGCGGACGTCTACGGGCATATTGACGGCGATATAATGGAAAATAACAGCTATTTTAATCATCCGCTTTTGCCGATCCAAAATAATACCTATTTAGTGCCGGGACCAACGGAATACGTATCAGTTCATCCGCTTACGGTACAAAAAGGAATCGGATCGATGGCTACAACGCTTTTGAATATGGCGTCACTTGCAATCGTCGAGGGAAAACCATTTATGTTGAGCGAGTGGAACGAATATGGAGAACATCCTTTCCATTCAACCGCTTTTGTACATACAATCGCTTACGCTTGTCTAAACGATTGGGATGGATTGATCTTGTATAATCATCATACATCGGAAAACTGGGACGATCAGCCTTCCGATGAAATATGGAATGTATTTGACGTGTATAATGATCCGGCGGTGATATGCCAATGGGGATTTATGGCTTCGGTTTTTCTGAAAGGGCTGATCGGAAAGGCAAAACACAAAGTTGATATTGTGTATACCCAAAATGATCTCCAAACACTTCCAAACTATCATGGAATGCCGAGCACATTCTTCCCGTATATTATGGAAATGCGGAATGTATTTTTAGACGGGGGAGAAAAATATCAAGGTGATGCGGATCTTGCGGTAAATGCAGGATTTTTGAACGGAGCGGATCTTAGTGAGGCAAAGCATGGCGTGTACTATGCATGGTCTAAATACCGGGATGCGATGCGAAAATATTACGATGGAGACCGGTTGGAAAAAAGAGCTGTAAAGGGGACGGAAACGGATCCGGGAGTTTTTGTCGGTGAAAAAGAACTGGTATTTACGGAAATTGAAAAAATAGCAGGTGAAGGCGATTACCGCCAATTTGCTAAATATGTAGATGACGCAATGAAAAGCTGGAATATTTTGGAGCAGGATGCAGGGTATCTGGAAGGAAAACTGGTGTCGGATACGAAAGAAATTATATTTGATCCGGAGAAATCAAAATTTCAGATCAAAACTCCGTTTTGCAGTTATTTCAGCGGAAAGCCGGATGCAGAAATAGAAGTGTCGGATAAGTTGAAAATCCATGCCCAAAACGAGCGGATTTCCATCTCTTGTCTTCCGATGAATACGCCTTGCATGGATAAGGCGGCAGATTTTATTTTGACTGCATTGGGAACGACGGGGATGGATCAGACAATCTACAAACAAGGACCGGTAATGATGGGGATTCCGTTTACAGAATGTGTTTTTCAGGGAAAACTTTTCGCAGAAACACTGGAAGGTGTGATTTTGGTAAAGGCAAAAAGAGCGAGATTGAGGATTTTAGATCCGATTGGAAATGTATTATCTGAAAAAACAGAAGAAAGTGCAGAGAATAATGTGGAGTTTCATTTAGACGGAACCGCAGCCGGTGTTCAATATCAACTGACCATTGAAGCATAAAAGGAGCGTGAGAAGAAATGGGGAAAACGAAAGAATTAGGATTGGATAAAAACGGAGTCCAAAAGGTGATGAGAAAAAGAGATTATCTGGCAGATGCAGGCGGACAGATGGGATTAAATCTGGTTGCCAATCTGGTGGGACAGCTCACGTATTTTTATACAGATAAAGTGGGCTTGGCAGTAGGCGGAATCGGAATTATTATGATGATCGCGAAAATAATCGACGCGATCACGGATGTATGGTTTGGAAACATTATCGATCATTCAAAAGGCGGAAATAGAAAGTATTATAAATGGGTTGCACAAATGATGGTTCCATTTGCAATCGTGATCGTGATGTTGTTCACTGTTCCGATAAAAGCGGGACAGCTGCCTGCGTTGATCTATGCGTGTGTTACGAATATTTTACTTACGGCAGTGTGCATGACGCTGATCGGGACACCGCTTGCGGCAGTGATGGTAATTCGTACAAACAGTCAGAGTGAAAGAGAGACGATGGGAATCTTCCGGGCAGTATTTACCTATATGTCAGGTATGATCATAGCGATTGTGACGATACCGGTTACGAATATGCTTGGAGGAAATCAAAATGCATGGATCAAATATGGTGTGATCATTGCTTTAGTCGTATTATTACTGTTGTCTGTTTGTTATTTAAACGGACGGAATGCAAAGATGGCAAATGTCCGGCAGGAAGAACAGGGAGGAGAAGTGGAAGAGGAGGAAAATGTGCCGTTAAAAGAAGCATTATCTTGTCTCTTCCGAAACAAATATTGGGTGATTGTCCTGCTGTTTAATTTGATCACACAGGTAACGAACTCCTTAGCGGGAACGGCAGGAACGTATTATTGCAAATGGATCTTCGGAAATGACAATCTGGTTGCGATGATCGGAGGATTGGGGATGCTTGCGACTGTTCTGGGGTTTGCAATGTCGAAAACGATCATAGCAAAACTAGGTGTACGAAAGACCGTTCTGGTAAGTTTAATGGGCGCGGCACTGACGGCAGGGATCAGATGCATTGTTCCGGCCAATTTTACACTTTATGTAGCAACAAGTCTTTTGGGAAGTTTTGTACAGATTCCAATGATGTGTTTATATGGAGTGCTTCTTGCGATGGCAGTGGATTATAATGAATATAAATACGAGAAAAAAATGGTTGCGGTTTCATCGGGCGCAATCGGAATCGGTACAAAAATCGGCTCCGGAATCGGATCGATTATTTTATCGATATGTCTTGCTCTAGCAGCGTATGATGCCACTTTAAGTGTAGCGACACCATCTATGCGGTATGGTATTTATGCATTTTCTAACTACCTTCCGTTAGTGATCAATTTGATTATGTTTTTTATTTTCAGAAAATTTGATTTGGAAGAGAAACTTCCTAAAATTCAAGAAGAATTAAAAAGAAGAAGAGAAAAGAACGCATAGAAAATGGGGGAGAAATCCCCCATTTTTCTGAATAAATAATTGCGAAAACAAGAAGAAATGGTACAATATATACTTAGATACTGAGAAATCAAGACAAAATGGAGGCAGCTTATTCGATGAATGGCATACGGATTTCTTTACGAGGTAAAATTATTTTTACAGTAATCGGAATTACATTACCGGTGATTTTATTGTTGTTTTTTCTGAATACATATGCAATAAAAAAGAGTGAACAGCAGATTTATCATAATATACAAAGTATATTGGACGTTCATGTTAAAGAGCTGGAAGCAGAATTGAATAAGGCATCCGGGATTTTGATAAAAGAAAGTATAAAAAAGGGAAGTATTTACGATTTTTCTTCTTTTGATCCGGAACGAAAATATCAGGCTATAATGAATTATCAGCAGGAAAACAAAGAGAGGATGCAAGGGTTTCATTCGTTGGAGGGACAGATTGCATATTCTCCGAAAAATGAAAATTCTATTGTTTTATTTAATGATTATGGCTCGGATTACAAAATGAGAAGAAGTGTGTTTGAATATGTGCGTGATCATATGGGAGAGCTTACAGAACTAAACGGACAATGGAGGACGTATCGAATCGGAGATGAATGGATATTATTGAGCGCTGCCGGAAATGAGAATATCATTTTTTGTTTCTGGACCACATATGACGTTCTGATGAAACCGGTACAGGGATGGGAGTTACCGGTAGAAAGTAAATTTTGTTTTACAGGGAAGGAAGGACAGATTTATACAAAATTAGAGGATGAAGAGTTGGAAAATCTGCCTTATGACGGCGCGTTAAATGATTTTTATTTTGCCGGAAACCGGAATAAGTATTTAATAAGCGGAATCGAATCAGCAATCGGAGATTTTCGTTTGATGAATGTGGTGGAGAAAAAAGCATGTATCGGTCTTTTGGGATATATGCAGATCGTAATTACAGTGATTTTATTTCTCGTTTTAGGAGTTGGGATTCCATTTATTATCCATATACTAAATAAAAGTATATTTGCTCCGGTTGACAAAATTTTAAATGGGATTACGGAAGTTGAGAAAGGAAATTTAAGTGTCCGGATAGAAAATCAAAATTCAAGTAAAGAAATGGAACATTTAATCGATTCCTTCAATGAAATGGTAGGAGAGATCCACAATCTGAAAATCGATTCTTATGAAGAAAGTTTAGAGCGAAAACAGTTGGAACTTGATTATATGAATCTGCAAATGAAACCTCATTTTTATCTGAACGCATTGAATGTGATCAGTGTGACTGCGCAAGTAGGAGATACGGAGATGGTGAACCGGATCACCAAGCATTTGGCGCAGTATATGCGGTATATTATGGGAAGCAGAAAAAAGTATGTATCGGTAAAGGAAGAATTACTTCATGTCAGTCATTACTTGAAAATTATGGAAATAAGAATGGGGGAAGACTGCCATTATGAGGAAAAGGTAGATCCGGAATTGCTGGATATAAAGATTCCCCCGTTGATGATACAGACTTTATTGGAAAATTCTATGAAATACGCGCTTGATGTATATGGAAAAACGATTATTTCATTAACAATAAAAAAAGAGGGCGACAGGGCACTGATCCAAGTGAAAGATAATGGAAACGGATATTCAAAAGAGTATCTTGAACGATATAATAAGCGATTGGAAGCCGAGGGGAATCATATCGGGATTATGAATTTGCGGAGCAGGCTGGAGATGATGTATGGGGAAGACGCATCGATTCATTTGTATAATTTAGAGCCGAAAGGCGCATGTACGGAGATTCGGATTAAACTGTAAGGATAAGAGGGGTGGAAATATGAAGTTATTGATCGTGGATGATGAAATTTATATAGTACGCGCATTGCAAAAAAATATCGCATGGAATGAGATGGATATTGATCATATATATAGTGCCTTCAATGTGGAAAAAGCAAAAGAGATCCTTCAGAAGGAAGAAATAGATATTATCATTACAGATATAGAGATGCCGAGAACGTCCGGTTTAGATTTGCTGGAATGGATCAGAGAAAGCGGATATACATGTAAAGCGGTTTGTTTGACATGTCACGATGAATTTAAATATGCTCAAAGAGCGATGCGGTGTCAGGTTGATGATTATATTTTAAAGCCGATTGATTTTCAAAAGCTTAGAGAAATCGTGGAAGGGCTGGTTCTAAAGATTAAAAAGGAAAGATTGGATAAGAAAGAACAAGAACGAGGCGGACTTTGGAAGCGAAATAAAAGAAAAGTAGAAACTGATTTCTGGAAGGAATTATTACTGAGTAAAACTACATCGGATTTAGAAAAACTGTCTCAGGAAGCTTCGTATATCGGCATCGAGTGGGATTATAATCAGCAGTTTCAATTGATTCTTTTTTCTGTAAAGAAAATATGCAAAAGAAAACAAGAATGGGAAGAGAGTACAGGACTGATGCAATATATTTTGGATAATATTGCGAAAGAAACCTATTTAACCGAAAAAACAAAAAATATGAGCGGCTGGATAGACGACTCTCATTTATGGGTAATTGTTCCGGTAGAAAATACGATTGATTTAGAAGAAAAAATGAAAAAATATTTGGATTCCTGCGAGAGAATTGCCGGAGCTAAAATGGTGGCATATACAGATGAAATCTGTTATGGAGAAGAATTGTATTTGAGCTATATAAAGCTAATGCAGCTTGACCGGGAAAACGTTTCTTTGGAGAGTGGAATTTTTGAGGAAGGAAGATCCGTAGAAGACAAGGATCAGTGGGAAATGTTTTATCATAAAATGAGACGTCTGTTTCATGAAAAAAATTTCCCGGAAATCAAAAATCTTGTAGAGCAGTCGTGGAGTCCTGCTCCGTATATTCAATTAAAAGAACTTATATTAAATGTTTGTAAATGCGAATATGAAATTTATAGATTTTTAGAAGAAAACAGTATTTCAGAAGAAATGTTTTGGGACGAGGAGTTATTGGGACTATTGGAACAGGCGCTGCATTCTTCAGCAAAATATGTAGAATTTCTGAAAAAATCTGTCTGCAAAATAGAAAGGATCTATCAGTCTAAGAAAGAAGAAAAAGGTGTGATTTTGGAAATCCAGGAGTATATAAAAAAGCATGTGGAAGAAAGAATCAGCAGAGAGGAAATCGCGAAGGCAGTAAATTTTTCTGTCGATTATATTTCAAAGATTTATAAAAAAGAGACGGGAGAATCTCTTAGCGAATATATCATGGAACAAAAAATAGAACAGGCAAAGGAGTGGATACAACAAGAGAACGATACGATCGGGAATATAGCGACCAAACTTGGTTACAGCAGTTTTTCCTATTTTTCAGAAGTTTTCCGCAGATTCACAGGTGTTTTGCCAAGTGAATATAAACGTATATGCAGAACAGAATAATAGTAAATGTTCTTTTTAGTGATAAAAAGAAAAAATGATCGATAAAAGTCCGGCTGAATAAAGAAAATAAGCCGGACTTTTCGTCTTATATGTAGTGAGTCTGAACGGAAAAGAGAGAGAAAAAAAGTAAAAATATGGTTACAATGAAGTTACATACAAAGAGTAATAAGGACAAGGGAGGTCACAGGAAAATGAAAAGAAAAAAATTAATCGCGCTTGGATTATCATTGATGATGGTCATGGGAACTGTTTTAACCGGATGCGGATCCAAAGCAGAAGAGGGAAAAACAGACAGTGGAAAAGAAGCAGGGGAGACCGAAGAAATTGTATTCGCCTTTCATATGGGAAAGACAGTCGATCTGGAACCGATCGAAGAGAAGCTGAATGAAATTCTGGTACCGGAAATCAATGTAAAAGTTGATCTGCAAGGATATAGCTGGTCAAATTACGATACCCAGATCAGTTTGATGCAGTCCGGCGGAGAGCAGATCGATGTATTTGGAATGTGTCCGAATTTTAGTACATATTTAACAAATGGACAGCTTATGCCGATGAGTGATCTGCTGGATGAGTATGGTGCGGAAACGAAGGAAATAATCGGCGAGGAGTTTTTAAAAAGTACATCAAAAGCAGGCGAAGTTTATGCATTGCCGGAACACGGACCCAAAACAGACGTTTTAGGACTGGTGATCCGCAAAGATCTTGTTGAGGAATTAAATCTTCCGGTAGATGAAATCGTAGAGGCGGAAAATTTTGAAGAATATACAAAAAATATGGATGTAATGACCGAGATGTTTTCCAAAATCTATCAGGCACATCCGGAATTATCTCTTGTTCCAAGTTCACAGAATCCGGCTTCTTATAGGGTGACAAGCGTTCCGTTTGCAGATTCTCTTGGTGACGATCTGGTTTCTTTGATGCCAGGGGATGAGGAAACATTTGTAAATCTGTATGGAACGGAAGAATTTAAACAACTGGCAGAATATCTGTACGGCTGGAATCAGGAAGGATTTATTTTAGAGGATGCAATGACGACACAGGAATCTGCCGACACTTACCTGAAAAACGGACGGGCGTTTGGGTATTTTGAACTTGGTTCACAAGAACAGATAATGGAAAGTAAAATAGAGAAAACAACTGGTTATGAAGTAATATACAAAAAGCTGACGGCGCCGTTCATTACAACAAATCGAGTGAATAACGCTTCGTTCGGAATTTCTGTGACATCAGAACATCCGGATGCATCCATGAAATTTTTAAATGAGATGTTCACCAATGCAGACGTAATGAATCTGTTAGTATATGGAATTGAAGGCGTTCACTGGGAAGAAAAAGAAGATGGACTGATCGGATACCCGGAAGGTGTGAATGCGGATAATTCCACATATGACTTGGGTATGGACTGGTATTTTGGAAATAGATTTTTAGCAAAGACATGGGAAGGTAACGTTCCGCTGGATGTAAAGACAGAAGAGGAAGCAAATAAAGAAGCGAAAGTTTCCCCGGCATTGGGATTTGCGTTTGATTCAACTCCTGTTTCTACGGAAATCGCAACGATTGGAAATGTAACAAGCCAATATTTACCGGGAATTTTGTGCGGATTTCTTGATCCGGAAACAGAAATTCCAAAATTCTTAGATGCACTGGAAGACGCAGGGATGGAAAAACTTGTAGAAGAAAAGCAGACGCAATATGACACATGGCGGGCAGAAAACAAATGATCGCATCAGGTGAAGGGAAGAAGGAGTAACGATGAGCAGAACAAAAAAGAAACCACTGCAAAAACAATGGCCTTTTTACATCATGATGATCCCCGGTTTAGTGTATTTATTGATCAATAATTACGGACCGATGCTCGGAATGTTCATTGCATTTAAAAAAGTAGATTATGGATTGGGAATTTTTAAAAGTCCATGGGTAGGATTTGAAAATTTCAAGTATTTGTTTAAAACAGATGCGGCCTTTATCATGACACGAAATACCATACTTTATAATCTTGTATTTATCGTGTTGGGAACGGTACTTGGAATTGCAGTGGGCATTATGCTGAGCGAATTGCGGAAGAAAGCAGAGACAAAATTCTTTCAGACAGTAATTTTATTACCGTATTTACTGTCATGGGTTATATGCGCTTATATCGGCTACGCGTTTTTGAGTAAAGATACGGGACTGATCAATAATTTTTTGAACAGTCTCGGACTGGAAGCCGTGGATTGGTATAACGATCCGGGAAAATGGACGGTTATATTGGTGTTAGTAAACATTTGGAAGGGAATCGGTTATACATCAATTATTTATATGTCAACGATTATCGGAATTGACAAATCGCTGTATGAGGCGGCGAGAGTTGACGGTGCATCGAAATGGCAGGAAATCAAACTTATTACACTTCCATGTTTAAAAAGTACGATCATTATGCTGACAATCATGAATATCGGACGAATTTTTTATTCGGATTTTGGACTTTTTTATCAGATACCTTTGAATTCAGGAACACTTTATCCTACAACACAGACAATTGATACCTATGTGTATCGTGCGTTAATGCAGCAAAATCAGATTGGTATGTCAGCGGCAGCAGGTTTATATCAATCAATCGTCGGATTTATTATGGTTTTAGCGGCAAATACGATCGTGCGTAAATTAAGTCCGGATGATGCAATGTTTTAGGAGGAAAAAATGTCGAATATATACGGAAAAGGAGAGAAAGTATTTCAAATTATCATACACGTGATTTTGATTATTTTTGCACTGGCGGCAATATTGCCGTTATTGATTTTGGTTATGGGATCGATAACAAATGAAAGCGAATTGATTCAGAGCGGATATACTTTTTTTCCTAAAAATATTGATTTTACTTCTTATAAATATTTATTTCAAAAAGCGCCGGAAATATTGAGAGCATACGGAGTGACATTATTTATTACGGTTTTCGGAACAGCATTGAGCTTGTTTATCACACCATTGCTGGCGTATCCGCTTTCGCGTAAAGATTTTAAAAACAGACAGATTTTTTCGTTTATTGTATTTTTTACGATGCTGTTTAACGGAGGAATTGTTCCGTCATATATCATGTGGACACAGATTTTTCACTTGAAAAATACGATATGGTCTTTGATATTTCCCAATTTATTGATGAATGGATTTAATGTCGTGTTAATGAAAAATTATTTCGCGCAGAACATACCGACAGAATTGATCGAAGCAGCGAAGGTTGACGGTGAAAATGAATTCGGGATTTATTTCAAAATCGTGCTGCCACTGGCATTGCCGGTTATGGCAACGGTTGGACTTTTTGTTGGAATCGGTTATTGGAACGATTGGACCAACGGATTGTACTATGTGAATCAACCTGAATTATACAGCTTGCAAAATTATTTGAACCGGATTATGCAGGATGTACAATTTATGATGTCAAATGCCCAGATCGGCGGCGGACAGATGGCAGCAAGCTTCCCGTCCACAGGAATACGAATGGCAATTTCAGTAATAGGTATTATCCCGATCATGGTGTTATATCCATTTTTCCAAAAGTATTTTGTAAAGGGGATTACGGTCGGAGCTGTGAAAGGCTGATGCGGTAATAGTAAATCATACATAGAAATGATACAAAAAACAACGATTTCATATAAAAATCGTTGCTTTTTGTATATAAGAAGCAAGGAAAGGAATCGTGAGAAATGAAGAGTTATGAATTTAAAGACAGCGGAAAAACTTGTGCAATCTATGACTCCAAGCCGCCGAGATATTGGTTTAATTATTTATGGAATGAACAGGGATATTGCGCGCAGGTATCGCAGATGGGACATGGGCGCAGTTATTATATTAATGAAAAGGCTGATATGTGCATGATCAATAATAATGATGCCAGATATATCTACATACGGGATGAAGACAGCGGGGAATGCTGGAATATAGGAGAAGGCCCATTAAATAAGAGCGTTGATAAATATTGCTGCGAACATAAAATCGGATCTACGAAGATCGGATCGGAGTGTGAAGAAATCGAGAGCACATGGGAAATTTTCGTACCGGAACGAGGATTTCATGAGGTATGGGAATTGAAATTGCACAATAAAAGCGGACGGAAACGCGAACTTAGTATTTTTTCTGCCGTAACTTTTGAATTAGAAGGATTTTCGTATCCGAGATATTATGAAATGTATCGTTGTATAGAAACGAGATTTGACGAAGAATTAAATGGGATCTATTGTGCGTCGTCACATCCATTTGCGCCTCATAAAAGATATAATGCATTTCTGGCGTCTTCAGAACCGGTTTTTGCATATGATGGCGAATTGGGAAAATTTTGTGGAGAAAATGGTACAATTACAAAATTAGATGCTTCCGCTTATGCTTTATTTCAGAAACCTAAAATCGTAGTTGAAGGAATGGATTGCACAAATTCGGAAGGCGCTCTGTTTGTACTAGGCGGAGTTTTACAGAATAAAGTGGCATTAGAAGCGAATGAAGAAAAGAAAATTTATTTTATACTGGGAGTATCAGAATCCTTACAAGAGGCCGTAACAGTCAAAGATTACTATAAGGACATACAGGTTGTTGAGACGTGTTTGAAGGAAACGGAGCAATATAATACAGAAAAATATGCATCCTTATCAATGAACACCCCGGATGTGAAAATAAACCATATTATGAATTGGTGGTTGAAAAAACAGATTGATTGTTGCATTGTCGGGAAAAAAGGAGTACGAGACAATTTACAGATTGCAGTAGCGTTACTAAATTACAGACCGGAAAAGGCGAAAGAAGAAATTCTGGAATGCTTGCGGCATCAGTTTAAAGACGGACATGCAGTGCTTACCTGGTATCCTTATGATGATACGCGATATTCGGATCAGCCTTTCTGGATCATTTGGGCAGTGTGTGAATTAGTGAAAGAGACCGGAGATTACGCAATCTTAAATCAAGAAATCGAATGGCAGGATGGCGGGAGCGCTGCGGTTTTAGAACATATAAAAGCGGCGGTTGACCGATTGATTTCAGATAAAGGGAAAAATGGATTGATTCGGATTTATTTTGCAGATTGGAATGATGCGTTGAATATTACGACAGATCCGGAGGCGGAATCTGTGATGCTGTCCCATCAATTTTGTTTGGCCTTGAGGGAATTGAAAAAACTTATGCTTGAAATTGGGGAGACAGAATATGCATTGTTTTTAGATGAAGAATTCCATATTTTGCAAAAACAGATTAATGATGCGGCATGGGACGGAGAATGGTATATGCGGGCATTGAGTGAAAAAGAAAATATCGGCTCCCGATATAGTGAAGGCAGCAAGATTTACTTAAATGCACAGACATGGGCGGTATTGGGAGATGTTGTGGACGAAGAAAAATTACCGGCTTTATTGAAATCCGTAGATAGTATGGAACAAGATTTCGGATTTCCGCTAAATATGCCGCCATATGAATCGTATTCTCCGAACGTAGGACGAATGTCAGGAATGCTGCCGGGGCTTTTTGAAAACGGCGGAATATATTGTCATGCAACAGGTTTTAAGATTTTAATGGACTGCAAATTGGGAAGAGCGAGCAAAGCAATAGAAACTCTAAAAAAAATCATGCCGGACAGCGAAAAAAATCCATCGACGCAGTCGGGAGCAGAACCTTATGTTTTTACAAACTGTTATTCTACACATCCGAAGTATTATGGAAAATCATATTGGTCATGGACAACAGGTACCTCAGCTTGGGCGATGATGGCGCTGTATGAGGGGATACTTGGTGTTAAACGAGATTATAAAGGGTTACGCATTTGTCCCGTATTTCCGAAGCAATGGGAATCCGCAGAGATAACAAGAGCGTTTCGAAATGCAGAATATGAGATACATATAAAAAATTCAAAGGAATTTAAAGAAAAAGAAATATGGGTGGATGGTATGAGAATAGACGGAGATTTACTTCCGGATTATCAAGATCACAAAAAACATATCGTTCAGGTAAATCTTTATTCAGAGCAATGAAAGAAATAGGAGAGAAGTTGATATATGGATAAGGAACAAAATACAAATTGGATATGGGGCGCCGATTGGCAGAGGGACCAGGAAAAAGCGCAAGTAGGATTATTTCGTAAAAAGTTTTTTGTAGAGGATGTTCAACAAGATTTTATTATTCAAATTTCAGCAGAATCCAGATATAAATTATATGTAAACGAGAAGCTTGTTTCGATTGGTCCTGCAAAGGGGGATCGAGAAGTCTGGTTCTTGGATGAAGTAAATATAAAAGGGATGTTGAAGAAAGGAGAGAATATTCTTGCAGCAGAAGTGTTGCATTATCCGGTTAATGGGTGGGGGAATCATAGTATTTTTCGAACAATAACTCCGGGATTGTATATTCAAGAAAAGAGTGGACAAATTACCGCAGATGAAACGTGGAAATGCTTTTTAGTGAGAGATTTTAGAATAGTTTCGGAGTTTCCGTGGTATTCACAACTGCAGATTTTAGAGAAGAAAAGAGGGGACGCACAATTAACCGGATGGAAAAAAAGTGTATATGATGATAGTAAGTGGGACAATGCAAGCTGTTATAAAAAAGATCAGATCAGTCAGCTTGTAAGTCCGGGTAACTTGCAAAAAAGACAGATTCCGCTTATGAATGTCATACCGCGTAAATTTGTGAGCGTTATAAAAAGAACTGAGGAAGACATAAAATTTGATCTTTGGAATCAGTTGTTGAAAGGGAAAAAAGAAATTTGCATTAAACCACATACGCATCAAGTCATCGAAATTGATGCGGGAGAATTGATGTGTGGTTTTATTTCCCTCAGAATGAAACAAGGAAAAGGCTGTGAAATCCGTTTGCTGACAAGTGAAGGGTATGTTTCTGAATTGCCGGAAGAAATAGGTGGATTTGCAAAAAAAGGGGATCGTACAGATTGGGTGCACGGAAAATTGTGTGGATTTACAGATACATATTTTGTGGCGGGAAATGGAAGTGACCAGTTAACAGAGAGTTATGAACCATTCTGGTTTCGAACATTTCGTTATATTCAGCTGGATATTTATACAGCGGACGAACCACTTATATTGACCGGACTGGACTATTGTGAGACAGGGTATCCTCTAGAAGTTATTTCTAAGATAAAAACATCAGACTCATCTTTGGAGGACATATGGGAGATCAGTTTAAGATCGCTGAAACGATGTATGCAAGAAACATATACAGATTGTCCGTTTTATGAACAATTACAATACGCGATGGATGCGAGAAGTCAAATACTATATACATATGCGATTGCCGGAGACGACAGATTGGCAAGGCAGTGTATGAATGATTTTAAAAGATCTCAAAGAGCAGATGGAACATTGAATTCTTGTTATCCGGATACAGAACCAAACGTAATTCCGACATTTTCTATTTATTACATATTGATGATACATGATTTTATGCTCTATTATGGAGATAAAAAATTTATAGCAGAACATCTTGGGTGCATGGACAATATTTTAAATTATTTTGCTGAGCATTTGGAAGAGCGTGGATTGGTTGGAAAAATAGGCGGTAAGCTGACAGAACGCGGATATTGGTCTTTTATTGACTGGGCTCCACAGTGGGAGGAAACAACAGGCATGCCGGATGCGGGTTTGACCGGACCTATAACAATGGAGAGTTTTCTTTATATATATGGATTGATGCATGCGGCGGAGATCATGGAATATATGGAGAGGAAAGATACTGCACGGGAATATAAAAACAGGGCGGAAAATGTGCGTGCTGCAATTAATAAGTTTTGCAGAGATCAGAATGGAGTTTATCTGGATGGACCGGATCTGAAAAAGTATAGTCAACATTGTCAGGTGTTTGCGCTTCTGACAGAAAGTGTATCGATTGAGAAAGGAAGAAAAATACTTTTACAAACGTTGAAGGATACAGAGCGATATGCACCATGTTCCGTAGCGATGGCATTTTATCTTTTTCGTGCATTGGAAATGACAAATCTGTATGAAAAGACAGATTTATTATGGAATACTTGGCGTAAGATGCTGCAAAAACATCTTACGACATGCGTTGAAAATATGGTGGATGAGCGAAGTGATTGTCATGCGTGGGGAGCGGTGATCTTGTATGAGATGCCGGCAGTTATATTAGGCGTGCGCCCGTGCGCACCGGCATATCAAAAAGTGCTGATACATCCGATCCCCGGATATTTAAAATGGGCAGAGGGAGAAGTGGTCACACCGCATGGAAACATAAAGATATTTTGGAAAAAAGAAAAAAATGGGAAAATGGAATTAGAATATGAAATTCCCAAAACGTGTACAGCAGAAGTGATTGTGAAAGAAGGAGAGAGTTATGAAGAACGGATATAAAAATGCAATGCTGCCGCCGGAAAAAAGAGCGGAAATTTTATTAAAAGAAATGTCTTTGGATGAAAAAATGGCACAGGTAAATGGTGTGTTTCCATTTGAGGAGCTTTTTTATGATATGAACGCGATCGATGCGATGACACCATTTGGAATCGGGGAAGTAAGTACGCTTGAAATGCGTCGTTTGGAAAAGTTAGAAGATGTTGCGAAATGGCAAAAAAATGTGCAGGAAATTGTAATGAAAAACAGTCCGCATCACATTCCGGCAATTTTTCATATGGAAGGTTTATGCGGGGCCTTTATTCAGGATGCAACAAGTTTTCCGTCCGGAATAGGAAGAGCATCCGGTTGGGATCCGGAATTAGAAGAACAGATTGCACAAATTGTGAGTAATCAGGAAGCGGTCTGTGGAATTACACATATTCTGGCGCCTGTTTTAGATATTTCAAGAGATTCCAGAATGGGGCGTCAGGGAGAAACCTATGGAGAAGATCCGGTTTTGGCTTCTGCCTTGGGAAGCGCATATACAAAAGGGATTCAAGAAGGTGAAAAAGCGGGAAGGAAGACAGAGAGTGTAGCAAAACATTTTCTGGCATTTCATAACTCTGTGGCCGGAATCCACGGAACACATAGTGATACACCACCCAGATTGTTACAGGAAATCTACGCAAAACCATTCCAGGCAGCAATTTCAGAGGCGGGATTGAAGGGAATTATGCCTTGTTATTGTTCGATCGATGGTGTTCCGGCATCCGCATCTTATGAAATACTGACTAAATTGTTAAGAGAAGATATGGGATTCGACGGGGTATGCATCAGTGATTATGGCGCTGTCGGAAATGTCCATAATGTGCACCATGTTGGTGAAACAGCAGCGGAAGCCGGAGCAATGTGTATGAAAGCAGGAATGGATATAGAGCTTCCGAATACGACCGGCTACAATGCAGAGTTAAAGAAGAAGTTTGAGAATGGAGAAGAAGATATTGCGATATTAGATGCATTGGTATTGCGGGTATTAACTGCAAAATTTCGAATGGGATTATTCGAGCATCCATTTGCTTTGCAGGGAGAAGAACTAAAACAGGCATTTTATAGTAAAGAGGCAAGACAGATTTCTCTTCGTTCGGCAATGGAGTCCCTTGTTTTATTAAAAAATGATGGGACATTGCCGCTAAAAAAGACAATGAAAAAGATTGCAGTGATCGGACCACATGCCAATAGTGCAAGAAAATTTTTTGGCGGATATACTCATATGTGTATGGTTGAATCGACATATGCAATTGAGAATTCTATTGCAGGTGTCAGTGGGTGTAAAAATCCGGAAAATAAGGAAATTGTAGTTGTTCCGGGAACCAATATTCAATCAGATGAAACGGAAGAATTTGATCGTATTTTAAAAGTACAGAAACCGGAATGCAGAAGTTTATTAGAGGAGTTACAAATACAATATCCGGACACGGAATTTATTTATGCATATGGTTATCCGATCGCCGGAGAAGATGAATCCGGTTTTGAAGAAGCCTTACAGGCAATAGAAGAAGCGGATGCGGCGATTTTGACGTTGGGAGGAAAGCATGGAACTTGTTCGATGGCATCGATGGGAGAGGGAATCGATGCAAGCGATATTAATCTTCCGGGATGTCAGGATAAATTTATCTTTGCCGCTTCAAAATTAAAGAAGCCGTTGATCGGAGTACACTTTAATGGACGTCCTATATCCAGCGATGCAGCCGATTGTTATCTTCATGCAATTCTTGAAGCCTGGAATCCTTCTGAGACAGGCGCGGAGGCGATTACAAAGGTTCTGTTCGGAGAGTATAATCCGGGCGGGAAACTGCCGCTGACAGTGGCATACCATGCAGGACAGATACCGATTTATTATAATCATGCAAATGGTTCTGCATGGCATCAAAGCGGCAGCATCGGTTTTGCAAATTACGTTGATCTTCCGCACAGACCAAGGTACTTTTTCGGGCATGGACTTTCTTATACCACGTTTGAGTATAGTGAGTTGAAATTGAATAAAACGGAAGTTGAACCGGAAGAAACGATTTGTATAGAAGCAATGATCAAAAACACCGGAAAAGTAGTGGGAGATGAAGTTGTTCAACTATATTTGGTTGATCGGTATGCAAGTATGACACGACCTGTAAAAGAATTAGCCGGATTTAAAAGAATAACATTACAGCCGGGAGAGGCGAAAAAAGTAATCTTTGAGGTAGAGGCAAGCCAGATGGCATTTTTAGATTTGGAGATGAAGTGGAAAGTTGAAAAGGGAATGATCGGCGTGGAAGTAGGAAGTTCTTCGGAAGATATTAGATTGAACGGAGAGTTTGAAATTAAGAACAGCCGTTGGATTTCAGGAAAAGACAGAGGATTTTATGCGAAAGTAAAAATGGAGAGTGAGACCTTATGAATAAACAGGCAGTTGCAAAAAAAATTGCAGAAGAATCGATGGTATTGTTGAAAAATGAAGAAAATGTACTTCCGTTGGATCTGAATACAACAACTGCAGTTTTTGGAAGGGCACAAATAGATATGATTTATTCGGGAAACGGTTCCGGAGCTGCTTATGTAGAAGGAAAGAAAAATATATTGGAAGCATTGGAAGAGGCGGGAATCAATACAGTTAAAAGTTTGAAGTCCTTCTATTTAAAAAGTATTGAAGAAGATAGGAAAGAACCAAAAGACACGATTGACTGGTCGAAGCTGGAGAAGATGTCGAATTGCGGATGGATGTATGAGATTTTCGGGAAGTATCATGCGCCGGAAAAAGAATTTTCGGTACCGGAAAAATTACTTCAAGATGCCGGCAGACAGACAAAAACAGCAATGATCGTATTAGGACGAAATGCCGGAGGGGAAGAGTGTGACAGACATTTACAAGAAGATTATTATTTGACGGAGTCGGAACAGCAATTAATCGATCAAGTATGCGAAAATTTTTCTACGGTTATTTTAATTTTAAATATAAATGGACTTATAGACCTCTCATGGACAGAAAAAAAGCAGATAAAGGGAATACTGTTTATCGGTATTCCTGGAGAAGAGGGGGCAGGAGCGTTAGCGGATCTTATAGTGGGAAAGGCAAATCCATCCGGAAAACTGCCCTTTACGATTGCAAAGACATATCATGATTATCCGGCATGGAAGGATTTTAGTTGGAATAAAGATGATCCGGGACAGTTGCTTACCTATGAAAGTTATGGACTGGATGCGGCTGAAAACGGAAGTGTGAAATATGAAAAAAGTCCGGTGACGGTTTATCGTGAAAATATATATCTTGGCTATCGATATTTTGATTCTTTTCAGGTAGAACCATTGTTTCCGTTTGGATATGGTTTATCCTATACAGAGTTTTCGGTTCGGTTGGAAAATATTTACACGTCAAATGAAAATATATCTTTAGAAGTTGCAGTAAAAAATACCGGAACCAGAATGGGGAAGGAGGTCGTACAAGTTTACGTATCAAAATGTAAATGCGAAAGCGAGCAAGTATATCAGGAATTGAAAGGATTTGAAAAGACAGAAATTATTCAGCCGGAAGAAGAAACGAGGATATATATAAAAATTCCTTGGGAGGAAATGGCTACTTATGTAGAAGAAAAAGCATCTTATATAATAGAAAAGGGAACTTACTTTTTAAGAGTCGGAACTTCTTCTAAAAAAACAGAACCAATGGTTGAAATTGAATTAAAAGAAGATATTCTGACAGAAAAATGTTCAAATAAGTTAATGCCGCAACCATGTAATCAGGGGAAAGTACCATTTATTGTGGCAAAACAGAAAGAGCAGACATGTACATGTAAATATAAGATAAACTTAGAAAAGGTTGTCGGAAAAAGCCGGGATAAGAAATCACATAAGAAAGATAAAATCGTAACAGAATTAACAATGGAACAGCTTATGGCGTTATGTGTCGGATATGGACCGGGAATTCCTTTTTCAGCATATGCAGAACAACATGATCCTGAAACAATTACAGATTCCAAGGGAAATCCGGTAACAGTGAACAGTCATCCAACAGGTGTAAATGGATATGTATCGCCAGCAATTCCGGAAAAGGGAATTTATTCTGTGTTTTATAAAGATGGTCCGGCAGGAATTGGTGAGATAAGCTGGCCGACAGAAATGTTGATTTCTTGTTCTTTTGATCGAAAATTATGGTATTTGTTTGGCAATGCTGTCGGAGCGGAATGTGAAAAACAAAAAGTTGATGTCTGGTTAGCTCCTGCGGTAAATTTACAGCGAAATCCGTTAGGGGGAAGAAATTTTGAATATTTTTCAGAAGATCCTTTTTTGACAGGAACATGTGCTTGTGAAATTTCGAAAGGGGTTCAGGAAAATCATCGTGTATTGGTGTGCCCGAAACATTTTGCTGTGAATGAACAGGAAACATATCGGAGGGGAAATACAATAAAGAATTATGATGCGGTGGACTCAATCATTACAGAGCGTGCTGCAAGAGAATTATATTTAAAACCGTTTAAAATGTTAGTGCAGGAAGCAGGTATTGTATGTCTGATGACAGCATTTAACAAAATTAATGGGATTTTTTCAGGAGGAAATAAGGATTTGTGTACTGATATTCTGCGGAAAGAGTGGGGATTTCAAGGTGTTGTGGTGACAGATTGGGGGGATATGGACATTGTTGTGGATGGAGCCGATGCAATTGCGGCAGGAAATGATATTATTATGCCGGGCGGTCCACCGGTCATTCAACAGATAAGGAAAGGATATGAAGAAAACAGAATTACAAAAGAAATGTTAGAATGTGCGGTACAGAACTTAGTGTTTATGCTCAAAAAAATAAATAAGTAGTAGAGGGAAATGCATAATGAGGGTATCTTCACGCTGTCTGGTGGATGGCGGGAAGATACCCTTGTTTTTTGTTTGAAATGAAGTTGTATTTGAACAGGGCGGTAGTATATAATGATTTCAAAATACTGCATCTACTTGAAATGAGGAATCAATATGAGTGAACTAAAGAATTTAAAAGGAAAACTGTTGGTGGAACAGGTTGAGGAGGAGCTGTGGGAACTGATCCGGCGGACACCCTATCGTGCAGGGCAGAAACTTCCGAACGAATACCGGTTGTCCGAACAGTTCGGTGTGAGCAGAAGCACCATAAGAGAGGCAATCCGGAGCTTGAGTTCCAAAGGGATTTTGGAAGTGCGGAGAGGATCGGGAACATATGTGGTGGAGGCGATGCTCCCGGAAAATGATCCGCTTGGAATCAAAGATTTTGAAGATAAAGAAGTGATCGCTCTGGATTTGGTAGAGGTACGTCTGATGATAGAACCGGCTATGGCAGAGGCAGCGGCGCGAAACGCAACAGAAACGGAAATCGAAGAATTGAAGCGACTCTGTGATCTTGTGGAAGAAAAGGGGCTTCACGGAGAGAATTATATTGAAGAAGATATTGCATTTCATTGTTATGTGGCGGAATGCTCCAGAAATAAGGTTGTAGAACAGTTGATTCCGATCATCGACACTGCGGTAATGATGTTTGTGAACATTACGCATAAAGGATTGCTGAACGAGACGATCCGCACCCACAGGGAGGTGGTGGATGCGATTGCCGCTCGCGATCCGGTAGGCGCGAGAAATTCGATGCAGATGCATATGACGTATAACAGAAGTTTGATCTTAAAGCAGATCAAAGAAAGAAAATAATATAAAACAAATAATAGAAAGCAAAGTGATTTGTAAAAAGGTGTTTGGCAAAAGTTGTCTGACATCTTTTTTCGCGTTTTTAAGAAAATATGTAAAATTAGTGAAAAATAGACAAGAAAAAGAAGCAAAATGCCGCGAAAAACAAGTTTTATATTGCAAAAAGTAGAACACAAGGTATCCGTCTTGTCTGATAAGTTGGTATATGATATCGTTTGATACAAACAAAGGCGCTGTTTGTTTTAAGAGAAAGTAATGAGGAGATATGTTGAGATGAAAGAACTGCATAGTCAGGAAGTACGAAAACTGGCACCGGAAAATGATCCGTTAAAAATCGGCATGGGTTGGACTGTTGAAGATCTGGAAAAACCGCAGATTTTGGTGGAGAGTACATTTGGAGACAGTCATCCGGGAAGTGCACACCTGAATCTTTTTGTGGAAAGAGCCATAGAGGGAATTTCCAAAGAGGGAGGCAAGGGAGCAAGATATTTTGCAACGGATATTTGTGACGGAATCGCGCAGGGACATGACGGGATCAATTATTCTCTGGCTTCCAGAGATATGATTGCAAACATGATTGAAATTCACGGAAATGCGACCGGGTTTGATGCGGGAGTGTTCATTGCAAGCTGTGATAAATCCGTGCCGGCGATTTTGATGGGGATCGGGCGGTTGAATCTTCCGGCTGTGGTTGTTACCGGCGGCGTAATGGAAGCAGGACCGGATCTGTTGACGTTGGAACAGATCGGTATGTATTCTGCGATGTATCAGAGAGGGGAGATTTCCGAGGATAAGTTCCTCTATTATAAACATCATGCCTGTCCGTCCTGCGGAGCATGTTCGTTTATGGGAACAGCATCAACCATGCAGATCATGGCGGAAGCCCTGGGACTTATGATCCCGGGAACGGCGCTGATGCCTGCGACTTGTGACGAATTGAAAACGGCAGCATATCAGGCCGGAGAATTGGCTGTGAAGCTGGCGAGATCCGGTCTGAGCGCAAGGGATATTGTGACGAAAGAATCCTTTGAAAATGCGATCATGGTGCATGCGGCCATTTCGGGTTCGACAAACTCCTTACTGCATATTCCGGCGATCGCACATGAATTTGGAATTGAAATCGATGCGGATACATTTGACAGAATGCACAGGAATGCACATTATTTGCTGGATATCAGACCAGCGGGAAAATGGCCGGCACAATTTTTCTATTATGCGGGCGGCGTTCCGAGAATTATGGAAGAAATCAAATCCATGCTGCATTTGGATGCAAAGACGGTCAACGGAAAGACGGTCGGGGAGAATCTGGAAGCATTAAAGAAGCAAGGGTTCTATGAGAAATGTGAAGCTTATCTGAAGCCGTGGGGACTGAAAGCAACGGATGTGATCCGCACATTTGAAGAACCGATCGGAACGAACGGAACGGTAGCGATTTTAAGGGGCAATCTGGCGCCGGACGGGGCAGTTGTGAAACATTCGGCGGTACCGAAAGAAATGTTCCGCGCAGTACTTCGGGCACGCCCGTTTGATTCCGAAGAGGAGGCGATCGATGCGGTTCTGACGCATAAGATCCGTCCCGGAGATGCGGTGATCATCCGGTATGAGGGACCGGTTGGTTCGGGAATGCCGGAGATGTTTTATACGACGGAAGCGATCGCTTCGGATGAAGAACTTGCCAAGAGTATCGCGCTGATCACGGACGGAAGATTTTCGGGAGCGTCCAAAGGACCTGCAATCGGACATGTTTCCCCGGAGGCGGCTGCGGGAGGACCGATCGCACTTTTGGAAACAGATGATTTGATCTTGTTAAATATTGAAGAACGAAAGTTGGAAATTGTCGGTGTGAAAGGGCGTGAACTTGCAGAGGAAGAAATAGAAAAAATTCTTGAAGAGAGAAAGCGGGCATGGAGACCGAAAGAGGAAAAATATAAAAGCGGCGTATTGAAGATTTATTCGGAACATGCGGTATCTCCGATGAAAGGCGGATATATGAAGTAGAAATACTGATAACAGTAGTAGCAGAAATACGAGAAGTCGGATAAAAAAGAAAAACGGGAGGGCAATTATGGCATCAATTAGTTTAAAAATCTATTCAGCAGCGTTAAAAACGAGAACAAATGTGAATGTGATCATACCGACGCTTTTGCCGGCACAGGATGGGATGAATAAAAGAGAACATGAATTTTCAAGATTCTATGAAACACATGGATGTTATCCGGTGTTGTATCTGCTTCACGGAACTTATGGTGATGAGGGGGACTGGCAGAGATTTTCCAGAATCGAAGATTATGCCCGTCACCACAATGTAGTTGTGGTTATGCCGTATGGTGAAAATGGAGCTTACCGGAATGCGAAATCAGGAAAAGATTATGAAGTATATATTACGGAAGAACTTCCGAAAGTGATACAGTGGATGTTCCCTGTTTCTAAGAAACGGGAAGATACCTATATTGCCGGACTTTCCATGGGAGGTGGAGGCGCTGTGAGATTGGGGCTCTCCCATCCGGAAATATATGGATATACGATCGGGCTTTCCGCTGACTTCGGACTGATCACAGAGAACGTAAAGAATAATGAATTTACGGTCTGGTCACATGCATTTGAAGGAGTAGATCTGGATGCAGACGAGACATTAAACAGTTATAAACTTGCAGAAAAAGCGATGACGGAGGAAAGAAACAGAACAAGGCTGTATCTTGCATGCGGTACAGAAGACTTTCTTTATCAGGAGAACTGCCGTTTTCATGAATATTTGGATGAAATCGGATATGAGCATGCGTTTTCGACGAGAGAGGGCAACCATAATTGGGATTTCTGGGACAGTGAGATAAAAAAAGTATTGGACTGGCTTCCGCTTACGCCGATTGAGCAGGAACTGGGCTTTTAAAAAGATGGAGAGGAAAAGAGGAGGATATCAGGAATGGATGCTTATATTGTGATCGGGGTTATGATCTTGATGATCGTTGCCTTTGTAATGAATAAATGGCCTTTTGGACTTATCACAATGTCATGTTGTATCATTTTAGGAGTGACAGGCGTTTTGGATGCATCCGGCACATTTGCGGGATTCTGCAATCCGTTTGTCGTTATGCTGGCAGGTTCATTTGTTGTTACAAATGCGCTTGCAAAAACAAGTTTTATTTCAAATGTCCAGAAAAGGATCATACAGCTCCAAAATGGAAAATCCGGATTTCGCCTGATGGCAATCTTTGTGATCGCGATCATTGTGTTGTCAACATTCATGCCGGGACCGGCAATGCTTGCAATTATCATTGTAATGGCGAGAAACTTAAGTGATGCGGGAGAAGTGAATGCGGCGCGAATCATATTTCCGGCAGCGGCGCTGACTACGCTCTGGAATGGAAGAATCCCGTTTGGAATCGGAGCCGGAAATTTTGCGATTCTGAATGGATTTCTGGAACCGTATGGAGATCAGTATGTAGTTGAGATGTTTGACCCGATGAAAGCGGGACTGATACCGGGAATTTTGCTCGCACTTTATACGATTTTCTGTTATAAATTGCTTCCGCATAAAAGTGTAGACCGCAGTGTGGAAAATGAAGCGGCGGCAGCAGGTATAGCGGAAGTGAAGATGTCAAAACGGGATGAAATGATTACATACATTACATTCTGTGTGATGCTTGCATTTATGGTATTGAATCAGTTTACAGGGAATCTGTTGTATATCGGACCGGCATTGTGTGCGGTGTTCCTTGTATTTATGAAGATTATTACAGTAGAAGACGTAAAACAAGGTATCACGGTAGACTTGATCTTTATGCTTGCGGGTATCTTTACATTGACGACTGCATTGTCAGAGACGGGAGCAGGACAACTGATCGGAGAGTCGATCTTGTCACTGTTCGGCGGTGCCTCGACTCAATTTGGATTGATTGCTCTGTTTGGCGGTATTACGATTGTGATCACCAACTTTATGAGTAACAATGCATCGATGTATTCCGTGATCCCGGTGGCGATCACAACGGCTTTGGCAGCCGGATTGAATCCGATCCCGGTGATCCTTACTGTTGACGTAACTGCAAAATGCGCATGTCTGCTGCCTTGTTCTTCGGGAGAAGCGGCAATGTGTCACGGGGCAAGTGGATATACATTAAAAGAAACATGGAAGTTTACACTTCCGGCATGTGCAATTTTCTATGTCGGAACACTTGTTGGAACGTATCTCTTCTTTTAAATAAGAAGAAAACAATAAAATATAAGAGGGAAAAAAGGTGAGCGGTGAAGCGCTCACCTTTTTGATTTCAAAAGGAATGTTGCTTTTTATAGGAGATTATTTATAATAAAAGGAAGAGATTATTTACAGATCAAGAGAGAGAAAGGGAGATTTTACATGAAAAGAAATATGAAAAAAACATTGGTATCCGGACTGGTCTTGTCGATGCTTCTTCCGCTTGTTCCGATGGAGCCCGCTGAGGCAGCAGGCTGGAAGCAGGACGGTGCAGGCTGGTGGTGGCAGGAAGACAACGCGTCTTATCCGGTGAACACATGGAAACAGATTTATGGTCAGTGGTATTATTTTGACAATAACGGCTACATGCTGGATGAGGGATGGCATTGGATTGACGGAAATTGTTACTATATGTATGCGAGCGGAGCAATGGCGTCGAATACATGGATCGGCGGAAGTTATGTGAATGCAAGCGGAGCATGGGTGACGGATCATTGGGTATCGTCAGCAAACGGCTGGTGGTATCAGCATGCGGACGGAAGTTATCCGGTGAATGCATGGGAAATGATCGGTGGTTCCTGGTATTATTTTGACAACAGTGGCTACATGCTGGATGAGGGATGGCATTGGATCAACGGCAGTTGTTATTATATGTATGCGGGCGGAGCAATGGCGTCGAATACATGGATCGGCGGAAGTTATGTGAATGCAAGCGGAACATGGGTGACGGATCATTGGGTATCGTCAGCAAACGGCTGGTGGTATCAGCGCGCGGACGGAAGTTATCCGGCAAATGTATGGGAAATGATCGGCGGTTCTTGGTATTATTTTGACAGTAACGGTTATATGCTGGATAAAGGATGGCATTGGATCAACGGAAATTATTATTATATGTATGCAGGCGGAGCGATGGCATCGAATACATGGATCGGCGATTATTATCTGCGTGCGGATGGTTCTATGGCGACGAATCAGTGGATCGGAAATTGTTGGGTAGGTGCGGATGGAAAATGGGTTCCGGGAAAGGATCAGAATGACAGACAACCGGAGTATTCTTATGAGGTGTATGCACTGAAACCGTTTGAAACAACGTATACCGGTGAATTTTGTATGGTATATTTAAAAACCGAAAATCCGAATGAAGAAGATATTGAATTTACGAATGCAGGTTCTTCTTGGAATTTTGACGATGTGGATTATACTTATGACGATAATCTCATTTCTTACATTGAAAAAGTTGACGGCGGATATCTGCTCTCAATTTATACAGGCAAAGCAGGCAGTGTGCCGGTTAAGATTTATGAAAAGGATCTTCTCGTAAAAGAGTTTTCGATTGAAGTACTGGATTATTCAGCTGCCAATGAGGCTTATATGAAGCAGATATTAGATAAGGTTACAACACCGGACATGACGCCGATTGAAAAGATGGAGAAAGTATCAGAATATTTGCTTGCGAATTTTGACTATTATACCTGTTTTACAGATGAAAATGGAGGACAGGGCGGTTATGCATGGCTGATGACCGAATCCGGAGTATGGTGGGAGAACTACCAGTTGAATTCTTATGATTCACCGGCTTTATTATGTAAATTTGCAGAAATGATAGGAGGGTTTGAAGATATACATAATTGTTATGGTGACTATCCATATGGAACGGCAGAATGGTATATGTGGCATTATACATGCAGAGTGAAATATCAAGGGAAAGAATATAATTTCCAGGGGTGCCCGTATTCCGGAAATCTGGTAGATAAAGATAATATGGAGTATGTCAGCTTCGCACCCGGATCGGATGTATTCGGGGAACGGCTTGCATAGAGAAAGGTTAACGAAAGATGGAAAACGAAAGAAAATTGATGCAGTTCCATTTTATAAAGAATGATGAGATCTCCACACATTATCACCAGAACCCGGAACTGTTCTATGTGCTGAAAGGAACGCTTGAAGTGCAGATCGATGATGCGTCATTTGTCCTGAAACACGGAGATATGATCGTGATCAACGCAAATAAGCGGCACAAGATGATCGGAAGCGAAGAACTTTTAGGCGCCCGGTTTGAAATTGACTTTCATCTGCTGGCGGAAGAGCTGGGGACATTGCAGTTGTTATTCTGGTGTAATACCGTGGCGGACCGGAACGAGGCGTACCGTGATCTCAGAAAGACGCTGGACAAGATATTGGAACGGCATTTTGAGCGGGAGCAGAAAGGCGCGCTTCATCTGAATGCTCTGTGTTACGAGGCGCTTTATATCCTGACAAGTAATTTTCTTGTGAAAGCGGACGACTCGAGACTTCATATGGAAGATTCTCAGGACAGGATCAGGATCCAGCAGATCCAGAATTATATTCAGGCGAATTATCAGAGCCAGATCAGCTTGAACGATCTGGCAGACCGGCTTTATCTTTCCAATGCGTATTTGTCGAAATATGTCAAAAAACATCTTAGTATGACGTTTATGGAATATCTGAACAATGTACGGCTATTTCATGCGGTAGACGAACTGCTATACACGAAGAAAAATATCACGCGGATCGCGTTGGACAACGGTTTTCCGACGTCGGCGGCATTTACGAAAGCATTCCGGGAAATTTACCGGGAAGCGCCGAGCGAATACCGGAAAAAGATGCAGAAAGAGGAAAATCTGGGAGAGACACAGACCGAACTTGCGGAGAGCGAGCGGACGCAGATCATAGAATATCTGAATTACCGGGAACAAAAGCAGGAAGTTGCGGCAAAAGAGGGACGTGTCTGCCGGATGGACGTGACAAAGTACGAGAAAATGCGGGGGATCGCCAGCCGTGCGATCTGTGTCGGAGACGCGTACACGATCCTGCAGTCGGAAGTACAGGAACAGCTCCGGGAGATCAAGCGGAAAACAGGATTTCGGTATGCGCGTATCTGGAATATATTGTCGCGGGAGGAGTGTTTCGACGGACAGGACGGCTACAATTTCCGGAAACTGGATCTTGTGCTGGACTTCCTATTGGAAAACGGATGGACGCCGTATTTGGAACTGGGGCATAAACCGACGCTGTTTATGTATACGCCGGAGCGGAGCGTGCGGGAAATGGAAGAGCAGGGGATGTATACTTATGATACATTTCAGGGGATCATCCGGGCGCTTTGCGTGCATCTTGCCAATCGGTATGGGGCAGAAGAACTGGAACGATGGTATTTTGAATATTGGAACGACCCGAAACACCGGATCGCAGAGGAAGATGGGACTTATTTCCCTTATTTTGAAGTGATTTATCGGACATTGAAATCCATCTCGCCGGAAATCCGCGTGGGCGGCGCCGGATTTATCTTAGGATTTGAAACGCTCTGGTGTAAGGACGTATTTCTGAAATGGAAAGAGCGGGAGATACAGCCGGATTTCCTTTCGTTCTGTTCTTATCAGTATATTGCGATTTATGAAAATGGAAAACGTTACGGCAGAAAATCCATTGACAGCAGTTACATGCGGAATCAAGTTGCGATTATGAAAGATATGATGAAGAGCACCGGATTTGATGTTCCGGAATTTCATATTGACGAGTGGAACTTTACGATCTCCAATCGGAATCTTTTGAACGACAGTTGTGAGCAAGGCGCATATATCGTGAAAAACTGCATCGATATGGCAGGCGATATCGATCTGATGGCGTACTGGCATGCGCTGGATGTTTATTCCGAATATTACGATACGGATATGATCTTAAACGGGGATTCCGGTCTGATCTCCAGAGACGGAGTTACAAAGCCGTCTTATTATGCGTTTGTCTTTTTGAATAAATTGCTGCCGAATGTCATTGCAAAGGAGGAAAATCTGCTTGCGACGACGAACGGAAAGGGACGGTATGTGATCACCTGTCACAATTTCAAGAGACTGTCTTCCCAGTATGTATTTACGGAAGAAGATCAGATCAAAGTTGAAGATTTAAATAATTATACCGAAGATTCCGAACCTCTCAAATTGAAATTCGTACTGGATCATGTGCGTAACGGAAGTTATCTTGTGAAATGCTTCTATATTAACAGAGAAAATGGAAGCGCGCAGGATATTTGGAAACGGATGGAGTATGCAAAAGGGCTTGCGAAAGACGAGATGGAATATCTGAAACGGAGCGCATCGCCTCGTGTGGAAATGAAAAATATCGTAGTCGATCAGGAAAAGCTGAAATTGGAATATGTGCTTTTGGAGCAGGAGATCCGACTGCTTGATATTCAGTATCGATATGATTTTTGAATGAAATACGATGATTTGTTTTAAAATCACCGGAAGTGCCAAAAGGCACATTCCGGGATTGTAAGCAGTCGCCAAGGTCTCGGGCAAGCCCGGACTTTGGCTCGTTGTCTATACAAGAAAAGGTGGGGACAAAAAATGTGCAATGTTTTTTGTCCCCACCTTTTTGCTGGTGAAAAAGATAACAAATATTACGGCCGTATCACGTCATGCACAGGAAAGCAAAAAATACTCGAATCCTGTAAATTAATAGGCATAAGAAACAAGTTAGATTTATGGAGGGAACAAGATGAAAGTATTAGGGATTTCTTTCGGAAGAAAGAACCAGAGAAGTGACGTCATGGTGAAAGAGGCGTTGTTTGCAGCAAAGGCAGCAGGCGCTGACGTACAGTTCATCAACACTGTCCGCATGGACATCGGACACTGCCGTGCCTGCGATTACTGCAGCCGTATGCGTGACAACGGGGAGACAGAGATCCACTGCTGTATGAAAGATGACTATCACATTCTCGAGGAGGCATGTCTGGAAGCGGACGGAATCATCATTGCCGCACCGGTATATGCAGTCGGAATCGTCGGACAGTTTAAGAACTTCGTTGACCGTTTCGGACCGTCTCACGACCGTGCAGCTCTGATCGAGGAGAACAAAAAACGGAAAGCGGAAGGTAAACCGGAACTGGATCCGAGATACTTTAAAGACCGTTACACCGGATTTATTTCCGTAGGCGGAGCTGAGACTCACAACTGGGTATCTTTAGGTCTTCCGATGCTGGATCTGTTCAGTTTCTCTTTCTGCATGAAATGTGTGGGACATGTAGACGCGTACGATCAGGGAAGAACCGGTCATCCGCTGTTTGACCCGGCGCTGATGGAGAAATGTGCGGAACTCGGAAAAGCAGTTGCGGAATCACTCGGAAAACCGTACGACGAAGTAGATACATGGGTAGGCGACGAGGGCGTATGTCCGGTATGTCACAATCCGCTGTTGAGCATGAACGGAACAACACATGTAGAATGCCCGATCTGCGGTATCTGGGGAGATCTTTCCGTGGACGGAGACAAGGTGAAGGTAGAGTGGTCCGAGAAAGAGATCGCGCGTGCGAGAAATACAAATATCGGAATTTACGAACATTATAATGAAATCCAGAACATGATCAAGGTTTGCGTACCGAAGCTGGTTGCCAACAAAGATACGCTTCCGAAGATGATGGAAAAATACGAAAAGTTTGACGAGACGATTGCAAATATGTAATGTCAAAGGAATGACATGGAGGGAATCATGAAAGAACAAAAATTAAATGCATACAGTATGGCGCCGTTGACTGCAAAACATTATTTTGTATATGGAATGGGTAACTTTGCATCACAGCTCTCCTGGACAATGGTAAGTACATATCTGTCTATTTTCTACACAGACGTGTTCGGACTTGGTACCGGAGCAGTAGCGCTGTTGATGTTGATCGCAAAAGTATGGGACGGAATCAATGACCCGATGATGGGAACTTTGATGGAGCGTACGCATACAAAATACGGAAGATTCAGACCTTACATTTTCGTAGGTGCGATCTTCCTCGTAATCTTTACGATTTTGACATTTACAGTACCGGGATTCGGCGGACCGGCAAAATTGGTTTACGCGTATATCACTTATATCGGACTGGGAATGTCCTACACAGTAACAAACGTACCGTATTTGGCTTTGCCGGTTGTTATGACCCGTGACCCAAAAGAGATCAACAAACTGAATGCGGCACAGATGATGGGTATGACGATTGGTCAGATTATCCTCAATCTGTTCGTATTGAAACTGGTTCTCTGGTTTGGTAAAGGCGATGAAGCCGCAGGGTATCAGTCTACGGCAATTCTGCTGGCATTACTTGCACTGCCGATGTTCTGGGCAGTTGCAATCATGTCAAAAGAAAGAATTACCGTAAAGAAAGAAGACCAGGGAAGAATCATAGATGGTCTGAAACTGGTGTTCAAGAACAAGAACCTTGTATGTGCGATGTTCTATTCATTCTTTAATATGTTTGGTATTCTTGGACGTATTTCCGTGGCGGTATATTTCTATCTGCACTGCGTACAGAACTTTGCATTCATCACGATCTTTATGATGATGCAGATGATCGTCGGAACATTGATCATGCCGTTCACACCAAAGGTGATCGATAAATTCGGAAAGAAGAATACAGCGATCCTTTCCATGGTAATCCAGGGATCCGCGCTGATCATCCTCTTCTTCGGACCGTATGAAAATATCGTATTTGATTTCGTTGTACTTGTATACTACGGACTTGGATATGTAGCAGGACCGTGTGGAGCCGGTATGATGGTTGATGCCATCGATGATTTCGATGACAAATACGGATATAGAAACGATGGTATGGCATTCTCATTCCAGGGAACTGCTATTAAGATCGCAACAGCAATTGCAAACTCTCTGTTCCTTGTAGTTATGGGAGCATTCGGATATCAGGGTGGTGTTGACATCACACCGCATATCCAGCAGGGTATCAACATTGCAGCAAACTTACTTCCGGGACTTGTATTCTTGATTGGAATTATCCCGCTGGCTATGTACAAACTGGACAAACCGGGATACATGGACGGTGTTCGTGAAAGACTGACTGCAAGAGATAAAGCAAAAAGAGAAGCGGAAGCAGCAGCTCAGGAAGAAAAAGCAGCAGTAACTGAATAAGAAAAATAAGAAATTATAAAGGGAAAAGTCCTGTAAAGAGTGTAGATCGTCATTGGTGATGATAAGGCTCTTTGCAGGACTTTTCATATGTGAGCATGTCAACAGACGGCGGATATTATATCAAAATATTTTGATACGATTTATTGACAAACTTCTATGTAAGGTTTATGATATATACATCAAAATATTTTGATGTGAGGAGCGATAACGATGACTGATTTTTCTAAAGATGTGAAAATTTTTAAGGCTCTTTGTGATACAAAAAGACTTACGATTTTAGACTACTTAAAGAGTGGGGAAAAATGTGCGTGTGTTCTGATTGAAAACATGAATATAGGACAATCGGCTTTATCATACCATATGAAAATACTTTGCGACTCCGGTATGGTCAATGCAAGACAAGAGGGGAAATGGACGCATTACAGTCTAAGTAAAAGCGGAAGTGAATATGCGGCAAAACGATTGATGGAATTAACAACACCAAATACTGAAAATCAACCGAATTGTTGTAAATAAAGGTCATCGAAAGATGGCTTTTATATAACTTTATCACATCAAAAAAAATTGATATATTATGTAAAGGAGGGAATTTTTTGGAAGCGGTAAATTCAATATGGTTATTTTTTCAAGACCAGATATTAGGTATGAAATGGTTGAATGGCTTAATTGGTAATGGACTATCATTGCTGGGGCTAGACATTAACAGTGGTTTAGGTGGAAGTATTCAATTCTTTTTATACGATGTAATCAAAATCACGATCTTATTATGTTTACTGATTTTCGGTATTTCGTATATTCAAAGCTATTTTCCACCTGAACGAAGTAAGAAAATTTTAGGGCGATTTCATGGTATCGGAGCAAATATCATATCCGCATTGTTGGGAACGGTCACGCCATTTTGTTCATGTTCTTCTATCCCGTTGTTTATAGGCTTTACAAGTGCGGGATTACCGCTGGGGGTAATGTTTTCCTTTTTGATTTCTTCACCTATGGTTGATTTGGGAAGTCTTGTATTGCTAATGAGTATTTTCGGGGCCAAAGTAGCCTTTGCCTATGTGATTGTAGGCTTGATAATCGCTGTAATTAGCGGTACTTTAATTGAAAAATTGCACATGGAAAAATATGTGGAAGATTTTGTGAAAAATGCGAGTAATGTGGATATTCAATCTCCTGCTTTAACCAAAAAGGACAGAGTTCAATATGCAAAAGAACAAGTTATAGGAACATTTAAGAAAGTATTTCCATATATTTTGATCGGTGTGGGGATCGGAGCAATGATCCATAACTGGATACCTGAAACATGGATTGAAAATATTTTGGGAAGCAATAACCCGTTTGGTGTTATCTTAGCCACTCTTGTCGGAGTTCCTATGTATGCTGATATTTTCGGTACAATTCCGGTAGCAGAAGTATTACTTTCAAAGGGTGCACAATTAGGTACGATCTTGTCATTTATGATGGCTGTAACAACATTGAGTTTACCGTCTTTGATCATGCTGAAAAAAGCGGTAAAGCCTAAACTATTGACCCTTTTTATTGCCATTTGTACGTTTGGCATTATTATTGTAGGTTATCTCTTTAATATTTTTAGTACGTTATTTATTTAAAAGGAGCGAATAAGAAATGAAATTATTTGGAAAGAAAAAAGAAACAAAATCATGCTGTTGTGGTGGGAATTGTACATCAGAAACAATGCAAAATGCAGAAAACAAGAAACAAGAGCAAGGCATTAAAATATTAGGTTCGGGCTGTGCAAAATGTATGGAATTGGAAAAAGCAACTAGAACAGCAATATCGGAACTTCAATTAGATTATGAGATTGAACACATTACAGATTTTGCAGAAATCGCCAGTTACGGAGTAATGTCTACACCTGCATTGGTGTTGAATGGTGAAGTAATATCCTATGGAAAAGTATTGAACGTAGACGAAGTAAAAGCATTATTGGGCAAATAATAAAACGAAGAAAGGTTGGTAATTCATTTATGAAAAAACCTAAAGTAGCCTTTGTCTGTGTGCATAATTCCTGTCGCAGCCAAATTGCGGAGGCATTGGGGAAGTATCTTTCTTCAAATGTTTTCGAGAGTTATTCCGCAGGCACAGAAACAAAGCCTCAGATCAATCAAGATGCAGTTCGCCTAATGAAAGAAATGTATCAGATCAACATGGAGGAAACACAATATTCTAAATTGTTATCAGAGATACCGGAGGTAGATATTGTGATCACGATGGGGTGTAATGTGAAATGTCCCGCTATACCGTGCAAATATAGAGAGGATTGGGGATTGAATGACCCTACGGGGAAAAATGATGCTGAATTTTCAAAAATAATCCATTCAATCCACACAAAAATCCTCGAATTGACAGAGAAAATAGAAAAGGGAGAGTTGATTACAGAGAGTGATTAGATGAAACAATCCGTATTTATACACTCTTCCTCTCGACCAGCTGTGTGGAGATCTCGATCTTGACCGGCTGCGTCCCTTTTTCTGTCAATAATGTGATCAGTCTCTGTACCGCGATCTTTCCCATATATTGCTTCGGGACATGGATGGTCGTGAGCGCCGGTTCGATGATGGTACTCATCGGAATATTGTCAAATCCGACGATCGCAATATCTTCGGGAATCCGATAGCCGTATTCTTTCAGCGCTTTCATGGCTCCGACTGCGATCAGGTCATTGTCGGCGAAATAGCAAGGAGCGAGCTTTTCCCCTGCGTTTAAAATCTCTTTCATATCGGCGTAAGCGCCGTCGATGGAGGGCGTAAGCGCATGAACGATACTTTTGGATGAGGACATGCCGTAGGCGCGCACCGCTTTGAAAAACCCGGAGTTGCGTTCGGCAAAGTTACCGATGGCGTAGGAGGATTTTAAATATCCGGGCTGCTTTCGCGTCTTTTTGATCAGATGACTTGTGGCAAGGTAAGCGCCCTGCACGTTGTTGATGAGCACATAGTCGCAGGCGACCGTTTCAAAATAAGTGTCCAGAAGAACAAAAGGAACGGAAAGATGTTGAAATAAAAGAGCGTCTTCTTTCTGCATTTCGGTTCCGAGCAAAATGATCCCGATGCAGTCGGAATATTGGATCTCTTCGATCTGCGGCAGCAGTTCGTCATTTTCTCCGAGCAGATAGAGGATCTTTAATTTATATCCGGACTGTTGGCAGGCGTCGGTGATCCCCTCGGAAAGTTGTGAAAAAAACGGCGTGTCATCGACGATCGCGCCGTGCTTTTTATAGATGACGAGATAAATCGTTCCGGCGGCATTTTGCTTTTCCGTAATGCGCGTGAAATCATAACCGTACCGGTCGGCGGCGTCTAAAATCCGTCTTCGCGTGTCGGTGCTGACACCGGGCTTGTTGTTTAAAGCCATAGAGACGGCCGCCGCGGAAAGATTCAGTTTCTTGGCAAGTTCTTTTGCTGTGATCGACATCTTGATCCTCCTTTGGAAATGTTTTATTTCATTATCAAATAAAATCCCTTAAAAATCAAGAATTAAGCTTGAAATTAAGTAAAATATTCTTAATAGTATGATGATATTAAGTTGATAAAAATCTATAATTTAGGAAACGAAACAGAAATAAGACAAACGGAGGAGTATGTCATGAAAAAAATCAAATTAGGTTATGTACCGACAAGAAGAAGTATTTTCAGCGCGCCGGATGCGGTCAAATACCGCGGACTGACCGCGGACCGGCTGACGGAACTTGGAATTGACTTTGTTGATATCACGGACATCAACGAAGAGGGTCTTTTATATGACGATCAGGATGTGGAGAAGATCGCGGAGAAATTTGAAAAAGAGGGCGTGGACGGTCTGATGCTCGCACATTGCAATTTCGGAACCGAGTATGTCTGTGCAAGACTGGCAAAACGGCTCGGACTTCCGGTACTGCTCTGGGGACCGCTGGACGAGCGCCCGGAACCAAACGGGGAGCGTCTTCGCGATACGCAGTGCGGTTTGTTCGCGACCGGAAAGGTGCTGCGGCGATTCCGGGTGCCGTTTACATACTTGACGAACTGCCGTTTGAGTGATCCGGTCTTCGAGCGCGGCGTACGGGATTTTCTGGCAGTCTGCAATGTTGCAAAAACATTTAAAAATATCCGGATCCTGCAGATTTCGACGCGTCCGTTCGATTTCTGGACGACGATGTGCAACGAGGGAGAGCTGCTGGAGAAGTTTAATATCCAGTTGTCGCCGATCCCGATGACGGAACTCATTGAAGAGATCAAGGCAGTCAAAGAGGAAAAGACAAAACTAAATGAAATGCTCGATGTGATCCATGAGACGATGGAAGTGCAGATCAAAGAAAATGAGGTGGAAAATGTAGCGGCTCTTGCGGCGGCAATGAAAAACCTCGTGGAAAAATACGGATGTCAGGCAGCGGCGATCCAGTGCTGGAATGCATTGCAGACGGAAATCGGGATCATGCCTTGCGCAGCCAATGCGATTTTAAATGAAGAGGGCATTCCGGTCGTCTGTGAGACGGACATTCACGGAGCTGTGACGGCGTTGCTTGTGGAAGCGGCCGGGATGGGAGAAGTGCGCAGCTTCTTCGCGGACTGGACGATCCGCCATCCGGATCTGGACAACGGAGAATTACTGCAGCATTGCGGACCATGGCCGGTATCGGTAGCTGCGGAGAAACCAAAACTGACCTATCCGCTTGCGTTTGATCATCCGGGAAGCCTGACAGCCGAAGCAAAACACGGGGATGTGACATTGTGCAGATTTGACGGTGACAACGGAGAATATTCGCTGCTGCTCGGACGTGCAAAAAGCGTGGACGGACCGAAAGGAATGGGAACGTATCTCTGGGTGGAAGTGGAGAACATCAAACGTCTGGAAGCGAAGATCGTGGAGGGACCGTATATCCATCACTGTGTCGGAATCCACAAAGACGTTGTTCCGGTGTTGTATGAAGCATGCAAATATATCGGCGTCGCACCGGATCTTTATGATCCGATCGAAGAAGAAGTGAAAGCTTATCTGAGAGGAGAATGAGGGGATGAGAGAAGAAAACGGGCAGAAAAGAGCGGAATATGAGCAGATAAAAGCGGAAAAGAATCTGAAAAGACTGGCATATGATTTGCGGGAAGACACGGTCGATCTGATCTGCGCCGGAAAAGCAGGGCATATCGGCGGCGACATGAGTGTGATGGAAATTCTTGTGGAACTGTATTTCAGACAGATGAATATCAGTCCGGAAAATCAGGAGGATAAAAACAGAGATCTGTTTGTGCTAAGTAAAGGGCATTCGGTAGAAGCTTATTATTCCGTGCTTGCGGAGAAAGGTTTTTTTTCAAAAGAAGAACTGCACCGCACGTTCAGTAAATTTGGCTCGAAATTCATCGGTCATCCGAACAATAAACTTCCGGGGATCGAAATGAATTCCGGTTCTCTCGGACACGGGCTTCCGGTCTGTGTCGGCATGGCGAAAGCCGGAAAAATGGATGGAAGAACGTATCGGGTCTATACCGTGATGGGAGACGGCGAGCTGGCGGAGGGATCCGTCTGGGAGGGCGCGATGGCGGCAAGCCATTATAAGCTGGATAATCTCTGTGCAATAGTAGACCGGAACCGGCTGCAGATTTCGGGAAATACGGAAGATGTGATGGCGCACGACGATCTGTGCGAACGGTTCCGCAGTTTCGGATGGTATGTGATCGATGTGGCAGACGGCAATGACATTGACGAACTCCATGCCGCATTTGAGGAGGCAAAGACCGTCAAAGGGAAACCGACGATGCTGATCGCCAACACGATCAAAGGAAAAGGATCTTCCGTGATGGAAAATCAAGTCTCCTGGCATCACAAAGTGCCGAGTGCAGAGGAATATACACAGATCATGGAAGATTTCAAACGGGCAAAGGAGGCATTTTAGGAATGGGAAATACAGCGAATAAGCAGATGATCTGCGAAGTGCTGATGGAAGCGGCAAAAACAGATAAAAATATCGTGGCGCTGTGCAGCGATTCCAGAGGAAGCGGATCTTTCACACCGTTTGCTCAAAACTACCCGGAGCAGTTCGTGGAGACCGGAATCGCAGAACAGAATCTGGTCAGTATTGCCGCAGGTCTTGCAAAATGCGGGAAAAAAGCATATGCGGTCTCTCCCGCGTGTTTTCTCTCCACGAGAAGCTATGAGCAGTGCAAGATCGACGTGGCATATTCCGACACGAATGTGAAACTGATCGGGATCAGCGGCGGCGTCAGTTACGGAGCGCTCGGCATGAGCCATCATTCCGCGCAGGATATTGCGGCGCTGAGCGCGATCCCGAATATGCGCGTTTACATTCCAAGCGATGCATATCAGACCGAAGCGTTGACAAAGGCATTATTGAAAGATGAAAAACCGGCTTATATCCGGGTCGGAAGAAATGCGGTCGATCCGGTTTATGAGGAGGGAAACGTTCCGTTTGAAATGGATCATGCGACCGTTGTGTGCGACGGAAGTGATGCGGCGATCGTGGCGTGCGGCGAGATGGTAAAACCGGCAAAAGACGCGGCAAAACTGTTGGGGCAGGAGGGCATTTCCGTCCGGGTACTGGACATGTACTGTGTGAAACCACTGGATCGTGAGGCTGTGATCGAGACAGCGAAGAATGTGAAAGCAATCGTGACGGTGGAAGAACATGCGCCGTTCGGCGGACTCGGTTCCATGGTCGCGCAGGTAGTCGGGGAGCATTGTCCGAAAAAAGTGGTGAACCTTTCTCTGCCGGATGCACCGGTCATCACCGGAACATCGAAAGAGGTATTCGATCATTACGGTCTGAACGCGGAGGGGATCGCAGCGAAAGTGCGGGAGATTTTGGACTGATCGGAGGAAATGGTGATGATTGAAAACAGGAAAGAGACGGGCCGGAAATCCGATGGACTGCAGCCGAAGAGGCAGGACATGGCGCCGCGTTATCTCATCGGGATCGACCAGAGCACGCAGGGAACGAAAGCGATCCTGCTGGATGACTTCGGGCAGCTTCTGATTCGGACCGATCTGTCCCATCGGCAGATCATAAGCGAGAAAGGCTGGGTTTCCCACGATCCGGAGGAAATCTATGCCAATACGATCCGGGTCGTAGAAACTCTGCTGGAAAAAGCGCAGATCCCAGCCGAACAGATTGCCGGTGTCGGGATCAGCAATCAACGCGAGACGAGTATGATCTGGGAAAAAGAGAGCGGACGTCCGATGGCGGATGCGGTCGTCTGGCAGTGCGCGCGAGCCGAAGAAATCTGTGCGCGTCCGGAAGTAGAAGCGCATGCCGATGAAATTTATGAAAAGACAGGATTGAAATTGTCCCCGTATTTTCCGGCGGCGAAATTTGCCTGGCTTCTGGAACATACGGAGGGCGCGAAAGAAAAAGAAGCGGCGGGCGAATTGTGTATGGGAACGATGGATGTCTGGCTCGTGTACAAACTGACCGGAGGTCTTTCTTACAAGACGGATTATTCCAATGCATCGCGGACACAGCTTTTTCACCTTTCCGAGTTAAAATGGGATGAAAAGATCTGTGGGCTGTTCGGGATCCATACGTCGTCGCTTCCGGAAGTATGTGATTCGGATTCTTGTTTCGGGATGACGGATTTTGAGGGACTCCTGCCGCATCCGGTTCCGATCCACGGCGTGCTGGGGGATTCTCATGCGGCATTGTTCGGACAGGGATGTCTGCTTCCGGGAACAGGAAAAGCGACATACGGAACCGGTTCGTCGATCATGATGAACACCGGCGATACGCCGATCCGAAGCAAAAACGGTCTTGTCTCCTCGATTGGCTGGAAATTAGGCGGAAAACTTGTGTATGTGTTGGAGGGGAATATCAATTATACGGGAGCGGCGATCAGCTGGCTGAAAGATCAGGTGAGACTGATCGACAGCGCCGGAGAGACCGAACATTTATGCCGGGCGGCAGTCAAAGACGACGATCTTTATTTTGTCCCGGCATTTACCGGACTCGGCGCGCCGTATTGGAACAGCGCATGCAGAGGCTCCTTAAGCGGGATCGGCAGGACGACCGGGCGGGAAGAAATCGTCCGTGCCTGTGTGGAAAGCATTGCGTATCAGATCCGGGACGTTGTCGATGCAATGGGAGCGGACGCCGGGATCTGTCCGGAGTCTCTTCGCGTGGACGGAGGACCTACAAAAAATACATATCTGATGCAGTTCCAGAGCGATATGCTCGGCAGTGAAGTCCTCGTATCCGATTCGGAAGAAATGTCCGCGATCGGCGCGGCATGTGCGGCAGGGATCGTGCTTGGCATATTGCCGGCAGATGTGACGGAGCAGATCAAAAGGACGGCATATCATCCGCAGATGGACGAAGAATTGCGGATAAAAAAATGGAACGGCTGGAAACGAGCCGTCGTATCGATTTTGTAACAGCATGATACAGGAGGAAATGACAATGGAAAAATTGCAGATATCGAAAAACGGCAGGTATTTTACCTATCCGGACGGCACACCGTTCGTGTGGCTTGCCGATACGGCATGGACGATGCCGCAGCGAATGAAGTGGGACGACGTGACCTATTTTATGGAAGAGAGAAAACGCCAGGGATTTACCGTGCTTCAGATCGTGGCGCTGGATCCGGAGCGGGATATCGAGATGCGAAATCCCACAGGAGAAAAAGCGCTCCTCGACGACGATCTTCTGACGCCGAATGAGCGGTATTTTTCGTATCTGGACTGGATTCTGGACAAGGCGGCGGAATATGGATTTTATGTTCTGCTGCTTCCGGTCTGGGGACAGCTCGTAGTCGGACATGACTGGGGCGGTAAAACTTACGAAAAAACAGTGACCGAAGCCAATGCATATCAATATGGAAAATGGATCGGCGAGCGTTACAAAAATAAGAATCATATTTTATGGTGTCTGGGCGGAGACCGTCAGCCGATCCATCTCGGAGTGGATTATCGTCCTGTATGGAGAAAAATGGCAGAGGGACTTGCAAAAGGGATCACCGGAAAGGATCTGCATTATAATAGGAAAGATCCGGCGTGGGAAAAACTGATGATTACCTATCATGCCTGCCACGAACGGGAGACCGGGGAATGTTCGACAATGTCGTACTGGACGGACGAAGAAGCGTGGATCCGTTTTATCATGCTGCAGTCCGGACATGGACTGGAACCGAAGAACTACGAACTTGTGAAAAAAGAATATGACCGGCAGCAGGTAATGCCGGTGTGGGACGGAGAACCGGCATATGAAATGATGCCTACAAGCTGGCCTCCGGTGAACGCGTCGTTCCATGGATCATGGATGGTGAGAAAACGGGCGTATTGGAGTCTGTTTGCAGGTTCCTTTGGGCATACTTACGGACATTGTTCCGTATGGTGTTCGATTGCCGAAAAAGAAAAAAATGCGATGAGCAGACTGACCTGGTATGAGGCGCTGAAATGCGAGGGCGCCGAGCAGATGAAATATTTGCGTGCGCTGATGGAAGATCTCCGGATCATGACATACCGTCCGGCACAGGATCTGCTTCCGGAAGAAAATGATTCCGTGGAAATGGATCTGCACCGGCAGTGTTGTTTGAATGAAGCGGACAAAACCGTCTGTGTTTATCTGCCAAGCGGCGGTACGGCAGAAGTGGATCTTAGAAAAGCCGGGTATGGAGATGTCGCTTATATCTGGTGGTATGATCCGCGAGACGGAAAATTCTATACATCTGACGGAAAAGAAACGGAAAATGCGCAGAAGATGATAGTGTCAGCCGGAAAACTGCAGGCGGAATCGCCGGAAGCAGGGAAAGAGAAAGACTGGGTTTTAATCGTGAAGAAAGAGGACGGAGAAAATCCGATCTGTGACAAAGTATATTTCGACGCGGAAAAAGAGGGACAATTAAAGAAAGTGTTTGTTTGGTAAAGTAAAAGGATGAAATCACCGGAAGTGCCAAAAGGTACATTCTGGGATTGTAAGCAGTCGCCAAGGTCTCGGGCAAGCCCGGACTTTGGGTATACAAAAAGACAAGAATCAATGACGGATTCTTGTCTTTTCTTTTCGTCGGCATTGTAAAAAATAGCGAAAAACAAACTATTTTGAAAAGAATAGATAAGAACGGGAGAGAAAAAATAAAGAGAAACATTTATAATAAATGATAAATTTCCACAGTGTGTGGACTGCGGAGGCGGAATTTTTTGCCGAAGTAAGAAATTTTAGTACAATGAATTGAAGAGAAAGAGGAGAGATCATGGAGAAGAAAAAGGTAGTCGGTTTTTCATTCGGACGAAAAATGTCCAATACAGAAGTGATGATCAAAGAAGCATTGCTTGAGTGTGAAAGAGCCGGAATGGAGATTGAGTTTATTCGCTGCGATGAATTAAATATTCATATCTGTACAGGATGCTGTGCCTGCGTAGGCGGGCTGATGTCCGGAAGAGGAAGAGGCGCCTGCGTACATAAAGATGACGATTTCCATATCATCGAAGAAGCGCTGATGTCAGCAGATGCAGTGATCGTCGGATCTCCGACCTACGAGTTTGCACCGACAGGAAACTTTAAAGTAGTCTGCGACAGAATCGGACCTGCACACGATAAGACATTCCGCGGACCGGCGATCGAACAGGGAATCGCAGAGGGAAAAGATCCGAGTCAGTATCCGGATGTGCGCAGTACAAAACCGCGTGTCGGAGCATTGATCACAGTCGGAGGAGCAAGAACAGAGAACTGGCTGTCCTTATCCCTGCCAAACATGCATGAATTTACATTCCCGATGGGAATCGACGTGATCGATCAGTATAAATATTTCGGAGCGATGAATATTGAACATGTACTCGGACGCCCGGACGTTATGGATCGGATGAAAACATTGGGATCTCATATCGTAGAAGCGCTGAACGCAGAGACAGAAGAAGAGCGTATCCGCTATCGTGGCGACGAACAGGGAATCTGCCCGGTTTGTCATCAGGATCTTCTGACAGTCGGATTCGGCGGAAATAAAGTGGAATGTCCGGTCTGCGGAATCGAGGGAACACTGGATATCGTGGACGGAGAGATCAAAGTGGAATTCTCCGAAGAACAGCAGAACCGTTCCAGACTGCGCGACGGCGGAAAATGGGAACACTCCAATGAGATCCGCGACGGTGCGATGACACAGAAAAAAGTGGAGAACTTAAAAGAACTGAAAATGAAATATATCGGCGTCGGTGAAAAATAAGAATTGACATTTTGAACGGATGTGGTAGAATTGATAAAGATTCCTACGAGGGAGTAATCGGCATGATCGCGTGTCCGGGCAAAAGCCTGAAAAGATGACGGATTATGCAGTATGATCGACATAATGGTGAGAAACACCCGGTGATACTTGAAATGATGAGACTCATGGACAGCTTATGAGAGGCTGTCTGTGAGTTTTTTTGTTGCATGGGAAGTGGAAAGGAGAAAATATGGGAACAGCAGAATTGTTTATTTTAGCGGTAGGATTATCAATGGATGCATTTGCGGTGTCTGTCTGTAAAGGACTTTCATTAGGAAAGATCAATTGGAAGCATATGGGAATTGCAGGCGCGTGGTTTGGAGGATTTCAAGCATTGATGCCGCTGATCGGATATTTGCTTGGAAGTATGTTTACGGATCTGATCACAAGTGTGTCGCACTGGATCGCATTTGTTCTTCTTCTCCTGATCGGAGGCGGTATGATCCGGGAAGCACGCAGCGATGCGGAGTGCGTGGATGCGTCGATGGATATGAAGTCCATGTTCCTGCTTGCGATTGCGACAAGCATCGATGCACTGGCAGTCGGCGTTTCGTTTGCCTTTCTCAAGGTCGCGATCGTTCCGGCAGTCTGTCTGATCGGGATCATCACGTTTGTCTGTTCAGCGGCTGGAGTGAAGATCGGAAGTCTGTTTGGTGTGCGGTATCGATCGAAAGCAGAGTTGTGCGGCGGTGTGATCTTGATCCTGATCGCAGTGAAAACGCTGGCAGAGGGGATGGGGAGTATCTGAATATAGAAAGTTGATCAGAGAATTTGATGATTAGATTAATGCGGTCAATTGAATTAATGCTGACTTGAAATTTTGGAATGGTGTAGCTTTTTTAGTTTATCTGTGCTATCATACAGGAAAAGCATTATATTTCTGACGGATTTCGTTCTAAGCGGTACGAACCGCGTCCAACATTCTATTGACACATCCGGAAAATCTCAATGCTTTTGGTTTCATTTACAACAGCAGAGAGAATTTTTCGGAAAGAAAGCGACGTACTTGCTGCTATTTGAAGCGGCGAAATGTTTTCGATATATCCAACTATTGATTCTTTCTGCACGATCATTACACAGGAGGAATTGCATATGGAAAACAATGAAAACATGGTAACAAGCAGCAACGCTGCGACAAATGGAAACATGGCACAAAATGATCATGTAGAAAAAAGTAAGGCGACGATGCCGGCAGTCAACCGGACATTCAAATCAACGGTATTCATTATGCTGTTTGAGGACAAGAAAAATCTGTTGGAACTTTATAATGCAATTAGTGGAAAACATTATACAGACCCGGAACTTTTGGAAATCAATACACTGGAAAATGCCATTTACATGTCGATCAAGAATGATGTTTCGTTTCTGATTGACGGCAGGCTTTCTCTCTATGAGCATCAGTCGACGTATACAATTTGTACGGAACAAGGCTCGTGGAGATTCCGACGCCGGAGTTTATTATTTTCTATAATGGCAGAAAAGACTGTCCGGATCGCCAGGTGCTGCGTCTATCTGATATGTATACGGTGAAAGAGAAGTCCTATAAGTTGGAGTTGGAAGCGACGATGCTGAATATCAACGGAACACATAATCAGAATTTGAAAGAAGCTTGTCGGACGCTGAAAGAATATGCGATTTACACAGATAAGATCCGTAAGTATACAGAGAAAATGAGTCTGGAAGATGCGGTGGAGCTGGCAATTTGCGAGTGTATAGAAGAGGGAATCTTAAAAGAATTTCTGGAGAAACACAGAGCGGAGGCAAAAGCGATGAGTATCTTTGAATATGATCAGGAAAAGCATATACGGATGGAACGTGAAGAGGCATGGGAAGAGGGACGACGTGAAGGAAGAGAATCCGGTCTCCGTGAAGGAGAGGAGAAAGCGTTACTTCTTGCAAAACGGATTTTTAAGTTGGCGCAGACAGGAAAGTCTTCGAAAGAAATTGCCGAAATTTGCGGAATCAGCGAGGAGAAAGTAAAGCAGATTTTGGAATAGAGATAATAAGGGAATATGAGGAAAAGAAAGGAGAGGTGCATGCCGTAAAATGAATTGCGGCAGACACCTCTGGCAAAAAGGGAGGGAAGCGTCAGCAGATCCAACGCTCTATCAAGTATTTACATATAATCTTTCAGAACTTGATGATCGCGCAGCACTTTTTCAATGACGGTGCCTTTTACAAGTTTGATCAGTGGTTTCTTCAAGGCATTCAATGGACCGGGGAGTTGGATTTCCAGCGGTGACATTCCGTCCATCAGTTTTACGGAGCTGTCCAGCAGTTCGCGGATATCATAGACGCTGCCCCAGACTTCCGGCACGCCGCGATCCACGCCGAGCAGTCCGTAAACGGCTTCCATTGCGGTACGTACCGAATATTCGGTTGTAAATACCGTATCCCGCGGCGTATCGGCAAACTGACCGAGGAACGCAAAGTTGACGCAGCCATCCGGAATGACGTCCGGGCGGTCGCCCTTTGTGCGCGGCATGAAGAATGCAGTGATATACGGCATCATGGTCGGTACGCAGACTGCGCTGTTTTCTGCGAGATCTTCAATCTGATCAGTCGGTACGCCAAGATGATACAGCCATTCCTCGGTGATCTCTTTTCCGGTACAGTCTTTCATCGGTTTTTTAATAAAATCACCGGGAACATCGGTAAACAATCCGTAAACCCAGACGCAGACTTTGTCTTTGTCCTGTGTTTTAAATTGTCCCTGTCGGTTGATCGTCCAACTCATCAGCCATTTGGAGTCCATACAGCTGACGATGCCTCCGGTCACTACTTTTCCGGTGCGGGGATCACGTTTGCAGATGTTGGTGATATAAGGAATGATCTTTTCATCCAGCGTGGTGATCGTTGCGGATTCCCAGTTTGTTTTGGCGATATCGGAGCAGAACTTTTCCGGGTGTCCGAATGAGGGATCCTGTCTGGCGATATTTTTCCAGAGATTCCAGCAGCCGCTTGTGCGTACTTCGGCGTCGCCGTTCGGAGCGTGGTTCTGATCGCCGTAGATCGTCCCCTCTGTACAGCTTCCGTTTGTGACAAAGACAAGATCGTTTTCTGTCAGAAGAATGCCCTTTTCGACACCTTTGACTTTACACTCGATCGCGCTTGCAATCTTTTTGCCGTCTTTAAATTCAAAGACTACATTCGTCACTTCGGTATTGAATTGAAAATCAACACCGGCATTTTCCAGATACTTCTGCATGGGAAGGATCAGGGATTCATACTGATTATATTTGGTAAATTTCAATGCGCTGAAATCCGGAAGTCCGGCGATATGGTGGATAAAACGTTGGAAGTAGAGTTTCATTTCCAATGCGCTGTGCCAGTTCTCAAATGCGAACATCGTCCGCCAGTACAGCCAGAATGTGGAACTGAATACCTCATCGTCAAACACGTCTTCGATGGTTTTGTCATAGAGATCTTCGTCTTTTGTCATGAACAATTTCATGATCTCCATACAGCCTTTCTGGCTCAAATTGAACTTCCCGTCGGTGTGTGCATCCTGACCGCGGTTTATCGTAGCGCGGCAGAGCGAATAGTTCGGATCGTGTTTGTTCAGCCAGTAATATTCATCCAGAACCGACACACCGGGAGTTTCGAGGGAGGGAATACTGCGGAACAGATCCCAAAGGCACTCGAAATGATTTTCCATTTCACGTCCGCCGCGCATGACATAACCGCGGGTCGGATCTTCGATTCCGTCGCAGGCACCTCCGGCTACATCCATTGCTTCCAGAATATGGATGTGAGATCCCGGCATCTGTCCGTCGCGGACGAGGAAGCAGGCTGCGGAGAGTGCGGCAAGACCGCTGCCGACGATGTAAGCATTTTTCTCATCGACGCCTTCCGGCTTTTCCGGACGGGCAAATGCTTCGTAATTGCCGTTTGTATAATAAATTCCCTTTTTGTTTTTCTCATGTTTCCCAAGTTCTGTGTTGCGGTAATTCGAATCCTTTCTCACTGCTGATTCCGAATGAGATGTTGCTTCATTCTGTGATTTTTTCTTCAAAAGTGCTGCAGCACCGACACCGGCAGCGGCAAGTGTGGCAGCGCCGACCGCGATATTTTTCTTTTTCATTGTATAAGACCGCCTTTCTGATAGAAGTATGTTTTTTAATGGTTGCACTGATCATAAGATAGTCTGTACACATTTACAATTTACAAAACAGGGGAAATGTAAAGATTTTGATCATTTCCCCTGTTTTGTAAAGTTCTGTATGGAATTGAAAATATTGCCGTGCATCGTCGTGCTGATATGATCGACAAGTTCGTCATAATCAGCTTTCATACCTTGTTTGATCCAGTCCAGCATGACGCCGACGAAACTGTATTTATAAAAATCGGCGATAAATTTTGTGGCGTCCTCGGAAAGTCCGGTTCCCTCTGCCTGCTCCCGGACAATATCGGCAATCAGCGCGTAGGTCAGTTTGAACAGATAATTTTCGATCTGTTCCCGACTGATGGAATGGTAGGCGTTCAGGATAAACGGCTTATTTGCCAGAACGGCTTCAAAAATCTGCCGCAATCCCTCCTGCCATGTGGCATATGTCTTTTTTCCCTGGAGCGCTTTGGTCGCGTCCTCCAGACAGGACCATTCCACCAGATCGTAAATATCTTTGAAATGATAATAAAAAGCCATACGGCTGATGCCGCAGTCGTTGGTCAGATCCTGGATCGTGATCTTATCCAACGGTTTTTCAAGAAGAAGCTTTTTTAAGGACGCTTCCAGATCCTGTTTGGTCGTATGTGACATGTAAAAACCTCCGGACTTTACAGATGGAAAATCAAAGTGGCGATCCGGAAATAGATGATGATCGAGCAGGCGTCCACGATCGTAGTGATCAGCGGAGCGGCCATGATCGCCGGGTCGCAGTGCAGTTTTTTCGCAAAGAGTGGCAGAAGTCCTCCGATCAGTTTGGAAATGATGATCGTCGCCATGAGTGACAGCGACACAACGACCGCGAGCGTTACGCTTTTGTACATGATCCAGATACGCAGACCATTTGCAAGGGAAAGCGCCGCGCCTACGATTAGGGAAATGCGGAACTCTTTGAACAGCACACGAAATACGTCACTCAGCTTAATCTCGTCCAGTGCAAGCCCGCGGATGATCAGCGTGGAACTCTGAGAACCGCAGTTTCCACCGGTGTCCATCAGCATCGGAATGAAAGAAACAAGGAGAGGCACGACGGCAAACGCATCCTCATATCGGGTGATCACCATGCCGGTAAATGTGGAGGAGATCATCAGTACGAGCAGCCAGACGATACGATTTTTCGCGTGTTCCAACGTGGAAGTCTCGAAGTAAGGCTTTTCACTCGGTGTAACGGCGCCCATCAATGCCATATCCTCGGTGGTCTCTTCTTCGATCACGTCCATGGCGTCGTCAAATGTGACGATGCCGACCATCAGTCCGTCCAGATCCAGTACCGGGAGCGCCAGCAGACCATATTTGGAAAAAAGCCGGCCGACTTCTTCCTGATCGGTATGGGTGGATACGGAGATGATCTCAGTCTCCATCAGTTCTTCCATTGTCAGATCGTCATCCATGGTCATCAGATCTTTGGCGGTGACGATTCCGAGCAGACGGCGGTTTTCCAGAATATAGCAAGTGTAGATCGTTTCCTTGTGTATCCCGGTCTGCTTGATATGTGCTAATGCTTCCCGCACCGTAGTATGCTTCCGAAGATCGACATATTCTGTTGTCATGACACTTCCGGCGCTGTCCTCCGGATAATTCAGCAGCTGGTTGATACGGTTGCGCTTCTCACTGTCCACATTTTCCAGGATCCTTGTGACAAGGTTTGCCGGGAGGTCTTCCAATAAGTCGACCGTATCGTCCAGAAACAGTTCGTTTAACAGATCCTTTAATTCGTCTTCCGTAAATATTTTTACAAGGTAAGACTGCATCGAACTGTTCATCTCCGCAAAAACATCAGCGGCTTTCGATTTGGGTATCAGGCGAAATGCCTGGGCGAGTTCTTTATCTTCCAGTTCGGTCATGAGAGCAGCAATGTCTACAGCATTCATGACATTCAAAATACTCCTTACAGCCTTGAACTCGCGGGCGTGTAAGAGTTCCATGAAAATTGTCTTGTCCATAATGAATACTCCTTTTCGATCTTAGATTGTTAAATAAAGTCCACGAGTGATAACTGGCTCCTGCATCCATGCTGCTCACCTCCCTTTTATGATCATTTTTAGAATAAAATCTCTTGAAAACTCATTTTAGCGCAAAAAGGTAAAAAGTGTCAATCAATTTTTCGGCAGATTGACAGACAGATCGGTCGGTTGATTCATCGGTGTTTCTGTGTGCATCAATTCGTGCTCCCGGGCTATTTCCGCAAAACATTCCGGTGCAGTCCAGAATTGATTGGTCGGGGTCAGGATCGCTTTATAAGGAAAGGTTCCGGATTTGCTGCGGCGTAAGGCCAACAGAACCTGGTTCAGTCTTGCATCGGAGAGACCGGCAAAAACCAACATCGTGTCGGGAAGTTCTTCCCCCTCATAACATGCTTCGCAGGGTGGGACGTCGCCAAGCCCGGCAAGGGCGCCGAGAGGCTGGTTATACTGATCCTTTGGAATATAACGCAGACGTAGTTTGAGTGGAAACAATGCAAGTTCCACTTTGCGGCGTGTTTGTTTATCTGCAAGGTTGAATAATAAAATCGTTTCTTTCATAAATCAAGATACTCCTTTTCTTTTTTGGGAAGATCAAATCGGTTGGGATCTTATCCTGATAGTATTGTAATGGATTTGAAAGGGAAAGAAAAGGGCTGAGATCCGGAAAGAAACAATTTGGAAAGAACAATTCGGAAAGAACAGTCACAAACGACTTCGGAGGTTCATATTCTGAAAGAAAGGGAAAGCAGGAGCAAAGGGAATGCGTTTGTGCGAACTCCGGGAAAAAGAAGTGATCAATATCTGTGACGGCAAGAGACTCGGGTGTATTGTAGATCTGGAGTTTGACGTCTGCACGGGGAAGATCGAAGCCGTGATCATTCCGGGTCCGGGGAAAATATGGGGATTTCTCGGAACGGAATGTGAATATGTCATTCCGTTTGCGTGCATCCGGAAGATCGGACCGGATATCGTGTTGGTGGAGATTCAGGAAGAGAAATTTCTTCATAAAAATTCGTCTTAAAAAGATGAAATATTTTGCAAAAAGCAAAGACCTTGTGTATAATCAGTTTATAGCAAACAAAGGAGAAAGGCGGAGCAAATTTATGAAGTGCCCTTATTGCGGAAATCCGGATACGCGGGTCATCGACTCCAGACCGGCTGACGATAACAATTCGATTCGCAGAAGACGTTCCTGCGACGAATGCGGAAAACGTTTTACGACATATGAAAAGGTAGAGACGATTCCTCTGATCGTGATCAAAAAGGACAACAACCGGGAGGCATTCGACCGTTCCAAGATCGAGGCTGGCGTACTGCGAGCCTGCTATAAGCGTCCTGTTTCAGCGGAAGACATCAAACGGACGGTGGATGAGATCGAGCTGGAAGTTGTGAACCGGGAGGAAAAGGAGATCCCGAGCAATCTGATCGGTGAGATCGTGATGGACAAGCTGAAATTGCTGGATCCGGTTGCTTATGTCCGGTTTGCATCGGTATACCGTGAGTTTAAAGATGTGAACACATTTATGGATGAATTGAAAACATTTTTGGAATAATAAAAATAAGTGTTGGTGCGGGCGGGATTTCATCGATTTGCCCGAACCTGCGCTGTAAATGCCGCAGAATAACTGGAAAAGAGTTGTTGCGGCATTTTTGCGTTGAACTCGATCGGCGTGTGTCCGGCACGCTTTAAGTTAAGGCAGGTGAAAGAAATATGACAGAGATTTGGACAGGGATCCGGATGTATTTTGAGACAAACGGCGCAGAATATTTATTGTGTGTCAAAGAACATTTTATGATCAGTGTGCTGGCGCTTCTGACTGCGTCCGTGATCGGGATTCCGTTGGGATATTTATGTGTATGCCGGAAAAAATGGGAACGGTGGATCACCGGAGCATTTCAGGTGCTTCGGATCATTCCGAGCGTTGCGATCCTGATCCTTTTGATCCCGGTGATTGGAACCGGCGTGCGCCCGGCGATGACGGCGCTGGTTTTACTGGCTGTACCGCCGATATTGATGAATACGGCAGCAGGATTTTCGGAAGTTCCGGCATTTATGCTGGAGACCGCAGAGGGGCTGGGGATGACAGAACGGCAGATGTTCTGGAAAGTAAAAGTGCCGCTTGCGATGCCGATGATCCTGACCGGAATGCGGACTGCGGCGATTGAGATCATCGCCAGCGCGACGATCGCGGCGAAGATCGGAGCCGGAGGGCTGGGCGGTATCATATTGACGGGGCTCGGGCTGAACCGGACGGATCTGCTTTTGATCGGCGGGATCTCGGTGGCACTGCTGTCACTGGCAGCGGGGATGGTGTTCCGGCTTTTGATGAAGCTACAGCCGGCAGCGGCGTAAACGTTGAAAATGCAGAATTTCAGATGCGGCAAGGGAACAGTCGGGGAACTTCCGGACATGGGATATAAGCCGCGGCAGAGAGAAGAAGAGAACATCAAGGAGGTACGATGGATATGAGAAAAAGAGAGAAAGAGAAGAAGATCAATGGAAAGAAAATCGGAAAACGGATCGCGGCCGCCGCGCTTGGCGGCGTGATGGTATTGTCACTGGCGGCGTGCGGAGATTCCGGAAAAGAGGATGTGATCCGTGTCGGATCGAAAGATTTTACAGAGGGGCTGATCGTTGCGGAGATTTACGCATTGGCATTGGAAGATGCAGGCTACGAGGTGGATCGGGTCTTTAATATCGCGGGATCGGTTGTCCATACGTCGCTGATCAATGATGAGATCGATCTGTATCCGGAGTATACCGGGACGGGACTGCTTTCCGTGCTCGGGATGGATATGATCACCGATCCGCAGGAAGTATATGACACGGTAAAAGAAGAATATGAAAAGCAGTTTCAGCTGACATGGCTGGATTATTCAAAGGCAAGCGATGGGCAGGGACTGGCAGTGCGTACGGAAGTGGCGGAAGAACTCGGGATCCGGACAATCTCCGATCTGCAGAAACATGCGTCAGAACTCCGGTTTGCGTCGCAGGGAGAATTTGACGAGCGGGAGGACGGGCTTCCGGGACTGGAAAAAGTATACGGCGCGTTTGACTGGCAGTCGTCGAAAGTATATGACAGCGGTCTGAAATACGAAGTTTTGAAAAATGATGAAGCAGACGTGACCCCGGTCTATACAACGGACGGACCGCTGGCGCAGACGGAATTGTATACACTGCTGGAAGATGATCAGCATGCATGGCCGCCATACAATCTGGCTCCGGTCGTGCGGGATGAAGTTCTGGAGGCGCATCCGGATGTTGCGGATGTACTGAATGAAGTCAGCGCAGCGCTGGATACAGAGACTGTGACACAGCTGAACGCGAAAGTCGATGTGGAGAAAGAAGAATACGAGGACGTTGCGGAAGCGTTTTTTGAGGAGAACCTGAGCGGAGAATAGAAAGAAAGCAGAATACAGGAAAATAAGGAACAAAAGAAATGAAAGATACAGCAATTGAATTTCGACAGGTAAGTAAAAAATTTAAAGGGGCGGGAAAACCGGCGGTTTCCGATGTGTCGCTTACGATTAGGGAGGGCGAGTTTATCACGATCCTCGGCTCTTCCGGCTGCGGAAAGACGACGCTTCTGAAAATGGTCAACCGTCTGTATGAACCGGATTCCGGGGAGATCCTGCTGTTCGGGAAACCGATCGCAAAGGAGAATCCGATGGAGCTGCGCCGGAAAATCGGTTATGTGATCCAGCAAGTCGGACTGTTTCCTCATATGACGGTTGCGGAAAATGTGAGTATCGTACCGAAGATGCTGAAATGGGAACCGGGAAAGATCAAGGAGCGTGTGGAAGCACTGCTGACGATGGCGGGGCTGGATCCGGAGCAATATGGAAAACGCTATCCAAGACAGCTCTCCGGCGGGCAGCAGCAAAGGGTAGGACTTGCGAGGGCTCTGGCGGCAGATCCGAAGATCCTGCTGCTGGATGAGCCGTTCGGAGCGCTGGATGCGATCACGCGGTCGGTACTGCAGGATGAACTTTTGAAAGTCCATCAGGAGATGCCGAAGACCTTTCTGCTCGTGACCCATGACATCAACGAAGCATTAAAACTCGGAAACCGGATCCTTGTGATGAACGAGGGAAAAGTGTGTCAGTTTGGAACACCCCGGGAGATCGTACAACATCCGGAGGATCCGTTTGTGGAAACGCTGATCCGTTCCGCAAGAGAACAGGAGCGGCTTTGGGAGGAATTGTTATGATCCAGTATTTGACACGCCATTATGACGATCTGCTGCGCGCGCTTGCGGAACATCTGCAGATTTTGGCGGTGACATTGGTGTTCTCTCTTTTGATCGCGGCGGTATTGACCATTCTGGCAGTGTATTTTCGGAGATTCGGGGAAGCATTGATCCAGATTTTTTCGGTGATCTATTCGATTCCGAGTCTGGCGTTGTTTGCGCTTCTGATTCCACTGACCGGGCTGGGAATGACGACGACGGTGATCGTTCTGACTGCTTACAACCAATATCTTCTGCTCGGTAATTTTACGGCGGGGATCTTCGGCGTCGATTCCGGAGTGACCGAGGCGGCGCGCGGGATCGGGATGAGTACGTTTCAGATTCTTGTGAAAGTACAGATCCCGCTGGCAAAAAAGGCATTGTTTACCGGCATAGAACTTTCCGTCGTGTCGACGATCGGGATCGCAACGATCGCTGCGATGATCAATGCGGGCGGATTGGGAACCTTATTGTTTGACGGACTCCGCACAATGAATTTTAACAAGATCATTTTAGGAAGCATTCTTTCGGCAGTGCTGGCTCTTGGAGTCAATGCGGTGCTGAAATGTCTGGAAAAGAGGCTGGAAAGTTAACCGTTGAGGTTAAATGTTAACTTATGGAGAGAAATGGGTTGACAATCGAAAGGGCGGATTGTATACTATCCTCAGACTTAGGAAGTACAGTGGAGGAAAATTTATATGAAGACAACGAAACAAACAACAACCCGTTCCGGATTTTCAATTCAGGATATATGCAGTGTGGCGATCATGGCTGCATTGACGGCAGTCATGGCACAGATCTCCATTCCGATGCCGATGGGAGTGCCGATGACGATGCAGACATTTGCCGTGACTTTGGCGGGCGTGATCTTAGGTTCAAAACGCGGCGCGGTTTCCATGGTCGTATATCTGCTGATCGGTTCGGTCGGCGTTCCGGTCTTTTCCAATATGGGCGGAGGCGTTCAGTATCTCATCGGACCGACCGGCGGATTTCTGCTGTCGTTCCCGATCATGGCGTATTTGATCGGATTGGGTGTGGAAAAGAAAAAGCAGAAAGGGATGTTTTCTCTGTTTTTGGTTCTCGGAACCGTGGCAAATTATGCGGTCGGCGTTGCAATGTATTGTGTGTTGATGGACGCTTCGGTATGGACCGGAATTACAGCGTGCGTACTGCCGTTTATCCCGACAGCCGTGATCAAAGCCGTGGCGGCAGCGATACTCGGGCTTCAGGTGAGGAGCCGGCTTGCGGCAGTTTTGCAGACGGCATAAAAATGAGCCGTATATAAGTGAGAGATAAGTGTGAAAAAATCGGGGAAAAATCCGCAAAATTGTGGATTTTTCCCCGATTTTTTTGATGGGATGTGGATAACGATTTGCGGACGTTTTCTTTACATTGTCCGGTTTTCCAAGTATAATAAGTTGCGTAATGTCAGTGCACAAGGGGATATCCGCGGCTGGGCTCTGCGAGCCGAGAAGCGCATGTTCTTGATACATTGATGTTGGTATGCGTACATAGAGAAAGGAGAAATACTATGCCGATGAACCATGCAGCACGTATGATTTTGAAAGCATTGTCTTTTGACGGGATCGAGGTGGAGGCGTCGCGCCATCTGGCGGATCTGAAGCGTCTGGATCCGATGAAGATTTTTTATAAAACAACCGATGAAAAGATATACAACGGAGAACATGAAGTGCCGGTGCGGCTTTTCTTTTCGGACGAAGAAATGAAAAATGCATATGAAAATAAAATCCTGGTGAACCCGGATGTTTTACTGTTCTTTCACGGTGGCGGATGGGTGACGGAGAGTATCGATACTTATGAGCGGATCTGTGCGCGGCTTGCCGGTGAGACAGGGCATCTTGTTGCGGCGGTGGAGTATCGTCTTGCACCGGAACATAAATTTCCGGCAGGTTTGGAAGATTGTTATGCGGCGGCGAAGCGGCTTTTTACCGATTACCGGGAACTGCGTCTGGATCCGGAGCGGATCACGCTGATCGGCGACAGCGCCGGGGGGAATCTGGCAGCCGCGGTGTCGCTTCTGGCGAGAGACCGGGGAGATTTTTTCCCGAAACGACAGATTTTGATGTACCCGGCGACATACAATGATTATTCCGAAGCGTCGCCGTTTCCGTCGGTGAAAGAAAATGGAAGCGACTATCTTTTGACGGCGGGCAAGATGCAGGATTATATACATTTGTATGCGGGAAAGGAAGCAGATTTTCAAAACCCGTATTTTGCGCCGTATCTGGAAGAAAATCTGGAAGACCAGCCGGATACATTGATCTTGACGGCGGAATTCGATCCGCTCAGAGATGAGGGCGAGGCATACGGAAACAGACTGGAAGAGGCGGGGAATCAAGTGGAAATGCATCGGATCAAGGATGCGCTGCATGGATATTTTGCACTGGGAGTCCGGCATCAGGCAGTCAGGGAGAGCCTTGAGTATATCAAGGCATTTTTAAGGAGGGACGACAGTGAATCAGAAAAGGGCACGCTGGAGAAAGCTTGACAATGCGGCAAAGCTCTTTCTGGCAGCGAGCACAAAGCGGGATACCCGTGTGTTTCGGTTTTACTGTGAGCTAAAGGAAGAGGTAAAAAAGGAGATCCTGCAGAAAGCGCTGGATCAGACGGTGGAGACATATCCGGTGTTTCTGTCAGTGATACGGAAAGGGTTGTTCTGGAGTTATCTGGAAATGAGCAGTCTTCATCCGGAAGTGAGGGAGGAGTATAAAGAACCGTGCAGCCGTCTTTATATCCGGGATAAAAAGAGCCTGCTGTTTGAAGTGACATATTATAAGAAGCGGATCAATTTTGAAGTGTTCCATGTGCTGACCGACGGGACCGGAGCAACGGAATTTTTGCGGGAGCTGGTGAAAAATTATCTGTATCTGGCGCACAAAGACGACGGGCTTACGGACGTAAAACTCCGGGCGGAGGACGTGACGGTACAGGATCAGGAAAATGACGGATTTGTAAAATACTATACAAAGAATACAAAGAAACCGCGGCAGAAGAAAGAGAGAGCGTATCAGCTGAAAAAACCGCGGAAAGAAAACGGACCGCTGCAGGTGAGGGAGCGGATCTTGTCGGTCTCGGAAGTGCTGAAGCGGTCGAGGGAATTGGGGGTATCGATGACGGTGCTGCTCTCGGCGGCGATGATCCAGGCAATCCACGAGGAAATGACAAGACTTCAGGAGAAAGATCCGGTCGTCCTGATGGTACCGGTCAATCTCAGGAAATTTTTCCCGTCCGATTCGATGCTGAACTTTTTCAGCTGGATCGAATCAGGGTATCATTTTGGGGAGAAAGCGGGGACATTTGAAGAGATCCTCGCAAAGGTGAAAACAGATTTTAAAGACAAGCTGACAAAGGAGAAGATCGCGGAGCATATGAACGAACTGATCGCGCTGGAAATGCATCCGGTTCTGAAATTTGCGCCGGCGGAACTGAAAAACCTCTGCATCCACGCGGGAGCAAAATTCTCGGAGAAGAACACGACGGCGATCTTTTCCAATATGAGTTCCGTCGTCATGCCCGGAGAATATGTTCCGTATATTGAACGGTTCGGAGTGTACACAAGCACACCGAAGATGGAACTTTGTGTCTGTTCGTTCGGCGATCAGCTGTCGCTTGGATTTACCTCACGATTTGACACGGAAAATATCCAGCGTAATTTTTACCGGATCTTAAAAGAGCAGGGGATTTCATCCAGATCGGTGGAGGAGGAATTCCCGGAGCCGGAGACACCGCGGGAACTGGAAATGCGGATTTACAAGATTTTCACGTTTCTTTGTCTTGCTGCGATCGTGTTTATGATCGACTTGGATTTCAGCTACAAACCGACCGTTCGCTGGACGTTGTTTACGGCGGGAGGTACGGCGAGTATGTGGCTTGCCACGACGATCGGATTTTTTAAGCGGCATAATCTTTTAAAAAATGCGATGTGGCAGCTCGTGATCGTAACGGGGGTCAGTATCCTTTGGGATTATTTGACCGGATGGCGCGGATGGTCGGTGGATTTTGTGCTTCCGATCGTGAGTATGGGAATCTTGCTGGCAATGGTCGTGATCTCTGCGATCCGGCGTTATCCTGCGAAAGAATATATGATCTATCTCGTCATGGCGGCGGGATATGGTTTGGTCGTGCCGCTTCTGCTTCTTGTATTCGGGGCGGTTCAGCTGGAATGGCCGAGTCTGATCGGAATCGGAGTCTGCTTCCTGTTCCTGATCGGGATCGTGCTGTTCAAATGGAAAGAATTCCGGGAAGAGATGCATAAGAAGTTTCATGTATAAGACATTCCATGTCTATGAAAATTGTGGTAAACTAGAAAAAGAGAACTCAATCAGGAGGATAAGAAAATGATTAACAAACTGGTAGAAAATATTAAAAAGACAGGCGCGCCGATTGTAGTCGGACTGGATCCGATGCTGAACTACATTCCGGAGCATGTACAGAAAAAGGCATTTGCCGAATTTGGCGAGACTTTGGAGGGCGCGGCTGAGGCTGTATGGCAGTTTAATAAAGAAATCGTGGACAAGACGTATGATTTGATCCCGGCAGTGAAACCGCAGATCGCGATGTATGAGCAGTTCGGGATCCCGGGACTTCAGGCGTTCAAAAAGACCGTGGATTACTGTAAATCAAAAGGGCTTGTCGTGATCGGAGACATTAAGCGCGGAGACATCGGCTCCACTTCCGCGGCTTATGCGGTCGGACATCTCGGAAAAGTAAAAGTGGGAAGCAAAGAATATGTTCCGTTTGATGAAGATTTCGTGACAGTCAACCCATATCTTGGTTCCGATGGCGTGAATCCGTTTATCGACGTCTGCAAAGAAGAAAAGAAAGGACTTTTTATCCTTGTGAAGACGTCAAATCCATCCAGCGGAGAGTTCCAGGATCGCCTGATCGACGGTCGTCCGCTGTACGAACTGGTCGGCGAGAAAGTTGCCGAGTGGGGCGCGGAGTGTATGGGAGATTCTTACAGCTATATCGGCGCAGTTGTGGGCGCGACTTATCCGGAGATGGGAAAAGTCCTCAGAAAAGTAATGCCGAAATCATTCATCCTTGTGCCGGGATACGGCGCGCAGGGCGGACAGGGAAAAGATCTGGTACATTTCTTCAATGAAGACGGACTGGGGGCGATCGTCAATTCATCCAGAGGGATCATTGCGGCATACAAGCAGGAAGCCTATGCGAAATTCGGAACAGAGAACTTCGGTGATGCTTCCAGGGCAGCAGTAGAAGCGATGGTTGCTGATATTCGCGGTGCATTGGAGCAGAAATAAAGCAGGCGGGAGAAGAGTGAAGATGGAAAGACAGAGAGAACAGGCTGTTGTCGTATTGCAGGAACAGCTTGCAGATGGAATTTTTAGTATGTGGATCCGCTGTCAGGCGGCGGAGACGGCGAAGCCGGGACAGTTTATCTCCATGTATACAAATGACGGAAGTAAACTGCTTCCGCGTCCGATCAGCATTTGCGAGATCGATAAAGAACAGGGGATGCTCCGGGTCGTTTATCGTGTGACCGGGGAGAACACCGGGACAAAGCAGTTTTCCGAGATGAAAGCGGGAGATACGCTTCCGATTATCGGACCGCTCGGAAACGGATTCCCGTACGAACTGGCAGACGGAAAACGGGTATTCCTGATGGGCGGCGGAATCGGCGTTCCGCCAATCTTGGAGCTTGCAAAGCAGATGAGATGTGAGAAAAAGCAGATCGTTGTCGGCTATCGGGACTCGCAGACATTTCTGAAAGAGGAGTTTGAGCAGAACGGCGAGGTTTATATTTCCACAGAAGACGGAAGCGTCGGCACAAAAGGAAATGTGATGGATGCGATCCGGGAACAGGCGCTGGAAGCGGATATGATCTATGCCTGCGGACCGACTCCAATGCTGCGTGCGATCAAGCAGTATGCCGAGGAAAATAATATTGTATGCTATATTTCTTTGGAAGAGCGCATGGCGTGCGGGATCGGAGCATGTCTGGCGTGCGTCTGCAAATCCAAAGAAAAAGATCATCACACAAATGTCAACAATAAGCGGATCTGTAAGGACGGTCCGGTATTCTTGTCAACGGAGGTGGAACTCTGATGGATATGAAAGTAAATATTGCCGGAGTGGAGTGGAACAATCCGGTGACGGTTGCGTCAGGTACATTTGGTTCCGGCGCGGAGTTTGCGGAGTTTGCGGATCTGAACCGGATCGGTGCGGTGACGACAAAAGGCGTTGCGAATATCCCGTGGGCAGGAAATCCGACTCCGCGTGTGGCAGAGACTTACGGCGGAATGATGAATGCGGTCGGTCTGCAGAATCCGGGGATCGATCTGTTCTGTGAGCGGGATATTCCGTTCCTGCGCAAGTATGACACGAAGATCATTGTGAATGTATGCGGTAAATCAACGGAAGATTATTGTGAAGTTGTGGAACGTCTTGCAGACGAAGATGTGGACATGCTGGAGATCAATATTTCCTGTCCGAACGTAAAAGAGGGCGGCATCGCATTCGGTCAGGATCCGAAAGCTGCCGAGGCGATCACAAAAGCGGTGAAAAAATATGCAAAACAGCCGGTAATTATGAAACTGAGCCCGAACGTCACAAGCATTGCGGAGATGGCGAAAGCGGTCGAAGCGGGCGGAGCCGATGCGGTATCCCTGATCAATACGTTGACCGGAATGAAAGTGGATATTCAGAGAAAAGCATTTGTGCTGGCAAATAAGACCGGCGGCGTGTCGGGACCGGCAATCCATCCGATCGCAGTCCGCATGGTGTATGAAGCGGTAAATGCAGTAAACGTTCCGATCATCGGAATGGGCGGTATCGCGACGGCAGAGGATGCGATCGAGATGCTTCTTGTAGGGGCAAGCGCGGTATCGGTCGGAACCGCCAATTTCTACAATCCGGCAGTGACGATGGAGATCGTGGATGGAATTGAAAAATATATGGAAGCGCAGGGATTTGCATCCGTGGCAGATATGGTTGGAATTGTAAAATAATTGTTTGGGAAAGACAGGACAGGGAGAGCGTTTGGCTCTCCCTGTTTTATCTTGGATCAGCGGTCTTCGTATAGAAATTGGATATGATCGCTTGCTTCCCGGAAGTCCAGTACTAACTTTTCCTCCCAGATGCGGACAGGGATCTGGCTGTCGAATCCGTAAATGATCGGGAAATTGTTGTGCTCAAAATCGTAAACAAGCACCAAGCGTTTCTCCGGATCGACGACCCAGTACTCCCGCACTCCGGCATTCATATACTTGTTCAGCTTGATGATGGAATCTTTCTTCCGGCTGGACGGGGAAAGGATTTCCAGGACAAAGTCCGGCGCGCCGTACACACAGCGGTGGACGACTTTTTTGCGGTCGCATACGATCACTACATCCGGCTGAAGCATGGTGCGGTCGTCGCAGTCCAACTGTACGTCGATCGGCGAGACGATCGGAAGACAGCTTCCTTTTTCTTTCATAACATGATTCATAAATTGTGTGAAAAGGAAGCCGGTGAGCAGCTGGTGAACGGAAGTCGGGGCGGACATATCGTAGATCACGCCGTCGATCAGTTCCACACGGATGTCGTCCGGAATGGCATAATAATCTTCCAGTGTATAGTCTCCCTGCTTTTTGACGAAATAGGGGGCGGAAGCTTCCCGGATCATGTCGGTAGGCTTCTTCGGTTCGTCAAAAGAAAGCTGAAATACTTTCTCCAATGCGCGCAGCGTATCGTAGCGCGGTGAGGATGTGGAGCCGTTGAAAATCTTCTGGACTGTGCCCAAAGGGACGCCGGATAACTCCGCAATCTGTGAATAGGTGTAGCCGATCTCTTTCTTTTTCTCTTTCATTTCCTGAATGGTCATAAAATCCCTCCCGGTAAAATTTAAAAATCTCCTGTGAATACTATAACCATATAATAACCGAAAAAGAATAAAAAATCAACCGAAAACAAGTAAAAAAATAACCAAAAAGAAAAATGGAGAGGAAAAGAAAGGAAAAATAAAATCCAAGTCACCTTTTGAATATCCGGCGCGTGTATAAGGTGAAAGAGGAGGATAACCTTATGGAGAAGAAACATATCGATGACATAATAAAGAAATATGGAAATCTGCTTTACCGCGCGGTATATGTTCAGGTCGGAAACCGGCACGATACGCAGGATATCCTTCAGGAAGCGTTCATCCGCTATCTGGAAAAGGCTCCTGTATTTGCAGATGAAGAACATGAAAAAGCGTGGCTTTTGCAGGTGACACATCATTTGTGCCTTGATTTTTTCAGATTCAGGAAACGGCACAGTTATCTGGAACTGGGCGAGATCGAAGAACTGATCGCCGGTCCGGAAGATGAGAATATATTGCGGGAATTATTTGCCCTCCCGGCGCAGCAAAAAAGTATTCTTGTCCTTTATTATCTGGAGGGGTATCGGATCAAAGAGATTTCAGGGATCACAGGGTTATCCGAAAACGCCGTGAAGAAACGGCTGCAGCGCGGGAGAGAAGCGCTGCGGGCGAAGTTGACCGAGTAGGGAAAGGAGCGAAAACAATGACAGAAAAACAATTAAAATCTGTGATGGATTCTATTACGATGCCGGAGGCGATGGCGCAGGAACTTCGAAAAAACGTAAGCGGAAAGAAACAAAAAAACCGTACATTCCGGTATCCGAAAATTGCCGCGGCTGTGATAGCGGGGGCGTTGATCCTGTCGGTCGGAACGACCTCTTATGCCGTCTATCAGGCGAAAAATCTCCGGGTATTTTTTGAAGCGGATGTGACGGAAGAACAGCTTAAGAAAGCGGGGGAGGCATTCCGGGCGATCGAGGGTGTTTCCGAAGTGGAATATGTGCCGGGAGAGCAGGCGTGGGCGGATTTCCAGGCAGAATATTTTGCGGACGATCCGGAACTGGCACAGGAATTTGACGAAAATCCTTTGGCGGACTCTTTTAACTATAAATTAACGGTTGAATTGAGCGCGAATACAAAGGAAGTGCGGGAGGCGATCGAAAATGTAGAGGGAGTCCGGATGGTCTCCGATCTGAGTGAATTGAAATAAGTTTTCCACTTGTATACCGACGCTAAATATGTAAAACAAAAAACGGGAGAGAGCAGACGAAAATATTGCTTTCTCCCGTTTCGTTGTGTACGACTTAAAAAATATCCCGGATCAAAAACCGCTTACAGCAGGATCACACCGTTTCCCGCACCGATCCGGTCCGCGCCGGCTTCGATCAGTTCTTCCGTAAATTCCCGTGTGCGGATGCCGCCGCTGGCTTTCACCTCCAGACGATCGCCGACGGTCTCTTTCATCAGCCGGATATCCTCGACGGTGGCGCCGCCGGTGGAAAATCCGGTGGACGTCTTTACAAATGCGGCGCCGGCTTCCTCGGAAAGCTGGCAAGTCTTTACTTTTTCTTCATCAGTCAGCAGACAAGTCTCGATGATGACTTTTACGATCGCCGGTTTGGATGCTTCCACGACTGCGCGGATATCTTCTCTTACAAAATCCCAGTCCTTATCTTTCACAGCGCCGACATTGATCACCATGTCTACTTCCTGAGCTCCGGCTTTGACCGCTTCCGCCGCTTCAAAAGCCTTGGCAGAAGTGAGCATTGCTCCAAGTGGGAAACCGACAACACAGCATGTCTTTACATTGCTTCCTTTCAATTCAGACGCAACGAGCGCGGTGTGGCAGGTGTTGACGCAGACGGAAGCAAATCCATATTCCTTTGCTTCCTTACAGTAGCGGATGACGGTTTCTTTCGTAGCGTCCGCTTTTAATACGGTATGGTCGATTCTTTCTGCGATGTTCATAATGTACCTCCTAATAAAAATGATGGATTAAAAAGATAGAATATGTAAAGAATGAGTTTCTTCTTTACTTGATATTGCAATTATAGCATAGGTTATCCTAAAATACAATTGAAACCGGTTTGATAAATAAAAATCGAAAATATATGTGCGAAATGCACTAAAAATATATGAAAAAGATGGTGAAATTGACGTTTCTATCACAAAAGAAATAAAAAAGATTGACTATCGGAAAAAGCAGTGCTATTGTGAGATTAGAAAATATGAAAGCGGTTTTATAAAAAGTTTCATAAATTTTGTCGGTTATAAATAAAACGACCGACGAAAGAAGAGACGGAGCAGACAGGAGGAAAAGAAAATGGGCAAAGTTGTTGTATTTGGTAGCTTTGTAGTCGATCTGATGGCAAGAAGTCCGCATCTTCCGGTATCGGGAGAGACGGTGAAAGGTTCTATGTTCAAGATGGGACCGGGAGGAAAAGGATTTAATCAGTGCGTTGCGGCGCACAAGGCAGGCGCGGATGTTGTGATGGTGACAAAACTCGGAAAAGACAGTTTTGCAAATGTTGCAACGGATGCGATGGATGAGTTGGGTATGCCGAAAGACAGTCTCTTTTTTACGGAGGAGACGGAGACCGGCATCGCGTTGATCCTTGTAGATGAGAATACAAGTCAGAATGAGATCATCATTGTTCCGGGTGCCTGCAATACGATCACGGATGCGGAAGTTGACAGCATCGAGGAACAGATCAAAGAAAGCGAATACGTACTGCTTCAATTAGAAGTAAATCAGGACGCCAATGAACGGGTTGTGGATATGGCAAATCGTTACGGATGTAAGGTGATCGTCAATACCGCGCCATATTCCAAAATATCCGATGAATTTCTCTCCAAGGTTTATATGGTGACGCCGAATGAAGTGGAGGCGGAGGAACTGACCGGAGTCCATGTGGAAGATCTGGAATCCGCACACAAAGCGGCGGAATATTTCTACAAAAAAGGTGTGGAAAAAGTGATCATCACACTGGGATCCAGAGGCGTGTTTGTTTCCTCGGACGGTAAGGAAGAGATCGTTCCGGCATTTAAAGTGGATGCGGTGGATACGACCGGAGCAGGAGACGCATTCAACGGCGGTCTGCTGGCGGCATTGTCGAAAGGAAAAGATATATGGGAAGCGGTTCGGTTTGCAAACGGACTGGCGGCGCTCTCGGTACAAAAATTAGGAACAACGCCGTCGATGCCGAAACTGGAAGAGATCGAAGCATTTTTGGAAGAGCACAAATAGAAAATAAAGTCGGCGGACTTTAGAATAAAAAGAAAGGGGAAAAAGAGATGTTAAAAGGAATACCTACAAGAATCGGATCGGATCTGTTGAAAGCGCTTGCGGATATGGGGCACGGAGATCTGATCATCATCGCGGATGATTTTTATCCGCCGGTCACAAAGACGCCGGGAGGGATCAGTATTCAGGCGAAAGGAAATACTGCGGCGGAGATGATCGACGCGATCCTGCAGCTGATGCCGCTGGATGCCGATTATTGCGAACATCCGGTAGAGTATATGGTTCCGGATAAAGACGCGGGGATCACGATCGAACGTCCGAAAGTGTGGGACGACGCGATCGCAGCGGTGGAGAAAAACGGTTACAGCGTCAAACAGGTAGGAGAGATCGAGCGGACAAAATTTTATGAAAAAGCAGGAAAAGCATATGTGACGGTATGTACAAGCGAAAGACAGCCGTATGGATGCTTTATCATGCAGAAAGGCGTTTTATAAACAAAGAAAAACAAAAAAGGAGGAAAGATTTATGAAGATGAAAAAAGTGTTGGCAGCGGTACTTGCAGGAACGATGGTGCTCTCTCTTGCGGCATGCAGCAAAGGCGGCGATTCCGGTGAAGCTCCCGAAAAAGGCGGCGACGGCGGAAAAGGCGAGAAGTATACGATCGTATATCTGACGCCGTCCACAGCGTCGCAGTTCTGGACTTATGTAGGGATCGGAATTGAAAATGCGATGAAAGATATGGAAGAAGAACATGGCGTTACCATTGATTTTTCAACTGTAGGACCGGCAGAAGAAAGCCAGACGGAAGAGTATGTAACCGCATTTGAACAGTGTATCGCAAAACAGCCGGATGCGATCGTGACGGCAACGCTGGCGATCGACGCGACTGTGCCGAAAGCACAGGAAGCGACCAATGCAGGGATTGTACTGAACTTCGTAAACTGCGGTCTCGGCGTTGGCGATGACGGTGCAAATGAAGAAACTTATAACCAGTTCTATTACTGCTCCAACGATACGATCGGCGAGATGGCAGCGGAAGCGTTCCTTGAAATCGCAGAGCAAAAAGGAATTTCCACAGACTCGGGTGTGCTTGGTATGAATACAAACGTAGAAAATGAAGCGTTGAACCATCGTGTAGACAGTTTCCGTTCCTATATGGAAAAGAATGCGCCGGGACTGGAACTGACCGATACATATTATAATGGAAACGTTGTTGAGACGGCACAGTCCAATGCGGAAAATATCATTTCTACATACGGCGACAAGCTGATGGGAATGTATTCCGGAAATAACATCACAGGCGACGGTGTGTGCCTGGCAGTGCAGGGATCCGGAATTGCGGACAAGATCGTGAACGTGGCTGTTGACTCCGATGATACAGAGATCACCGCGCTCCGCGACGGATACCTGGATGCGATCGTTGTACAGGACGCATATGCACAGGGATATAAATGTATGGAAAATGCAATCCTTACACTGATCAACGGAGAGAATCCGGAGAGTGAAAAACAGGTGAACTGCCCGCCGGTTGTCATTACAAAAGACAATATGGACGACGTCGAGATGCAGGATCTGTTAGATCCGACACGTCTGAAAAAATAGAACAGAGGAAAGTGTTGAAAAGAGAGTTTGAGTGAGACTTAAACGGGAGGCTGCAGGAGAGTTGTAAGATTTGCCGCGCCTCCCGTTGTCAATCAGAGAGGATGGAATTATGAGCGAGACAATTATGAAAATTGACCACATCAGCAAATTTTATCCTGGCGTCACTGCATTAAACGATGTGAGTTTTGAGATCAAGAAAGGCGAAGTTCATGCGCTGTGCGGTGAAAACGGAGCCGGAAAATCAACACTGATCAAATGTATTATGGGTGTTGAAAAGCCGGATAAAGGAAAAGTGCAGATGAATTACAATGGAGAATGGGTTGTGAATTCCAATGCGCTTGAAGCACAGAGCCATGGTGTGTTTGCGAATTATCAGCATGTAAATATCGCACAGGACTTGAGCATTGCGGAAAATTATTTCCTGGGCAGACAGCCGAAGACGAAGCTGGGACTTGTGGACTGGAAAAAGATGCAGGACGATACCCGGAAGATCATTGATAAATTTGAGATGAATGTCAATCCGAACGAAAAGATCAAGACACTTCCGATCGCAATGCAGGCGATGGTTACGATCAGTAAGATTTCGGTCAATGACGATATCCGTGTAGTGATCTTTGATGAGCCGACGGCTCTTCTGGAAAATGAAAAAGTAGAGATTCTCTTTAAGTTTATAGCGGAACTGAAAGAAAAAGGCGTCAGCATTATTTATATTTCTCACCGTCTGGAAGAGGTGATGGACATCTGCGACACAGTAACCGTATTGAAAGACGGTACTTATGTCGATACGAAACCGATCAGCGCGGTGACGAAAGATTCCCTGATCGCGATGATGGTAGGACGTGAGATGTCGGATATTTACAATATCGGACACCAGAAACCGGGAGAAGAAGTGCTGAGGGTGGAAAATTTCAGCGACAGTTCTCATTTTAAAGACATTAACTTCAATCTGAAAAAAGGAGAGATCTTAGGGTTTGTCGGGCTTGTCGGAGCCGGAAGAAGCGAAGTGATGCGGGCGATGTGCGGCGTGGAAAAACGTTTGACGGGCGATGTGTACGTCAAAGGCGAGAAAGTCAATATCAAAAATCCGAGCGACGCCATGCGGTACGGGATCAGCTTTTTGACCGAGGACCGCAGAACGGACGGACTTGCGCTTCAGCTTCCGATCAAGACGAATATCAATATGAATTCTTATGCGATGATCAGCAAGGGCGGCGTGATCTCTCTGAAAGCGGAACAGGACCGCGCAGTGGATTATTCAAAGCGGGTCAATGTAAAGACGCCGAGCGTGATGCAGCTTGTGGGTAATCTTTCCGGAGGAAATCAGCAGAAAGTCGTTATCGCAAAATTGTTATGCTGCGATCCGGATGTTCTGATCTTCGATGAACCGACAGTCGGCGTGGACGTTGGGGCAAAAGAGGAGATATACAAGATCATGGAAGAACTGACGGCACAGGGTAAATCGATCATACTGATCTCCTCATATCTGCCGGAAGTGATGGGACTGTCCGATCGGCTGATCGTGATGGCGCAGGGAAAGATCACTGGAGAATTTGCATCGGAAGAACTGAAAAATCTGAGAGAAGAAGATGTTCTGAAACGGGCGTCTATTGAAAGTTAGGAGGGGCATTATGAATCAGGCAAAAAAAGGAAAAAATGGTTCGTTGACCAGCGTATTCCAACAGACGGAATTTACGCTCGGCATTATCATTGTGGCACTGTTTATCGTTGCATCCGTGGGAACCGATAACTTTTGTACCGTATACAACATCACAAACCTGATGAAACAGTGTGCGATCATCGGTGTTCTGGCGGTAGCGCAGACGATGGTGATCATCACCGGAGGGATTGATATCAGCTGCGGTGCGATCACGGGATTGTCCTGTATGGTACTGGCGCTTTTGCAGAGAGATACCAATGTGAATTTTTATCTGACGCTTGTAATTGCGGTAGTTGTTTCCGTATTGTGCGGTCTGCTCAACGGCATTATCGTTCATGAGTTCCGTGTTCCTGCGATGATCGCGACACTCGGAACACAGACGATCATTTATGGAATCGTAAAGATCATCAGCGGCGCGCTTACAGTCAGCGGACTGGATCAGCGGCTTTTGGATATGGGAAATACCAACATCGGAGGTTTGTTCCCGGTATTGGCGATCTTTTGGATCATCGTGTCGGTCGTGATCTTCCTTGTGTTGAAATTTACGATCTTCGGAAGAAACTTATATGTGATCGGAAGCGGTGTGGAAGTAGCGAAGCTTTGCGGTATCAAAGTACGGGCGATGTTCTATTCGGTTTACGCATTTGCAGGTCTGCTGTATGGTATTGCGGGTATCATGCTGGCAGCCCGTGTACAGAGTGCGCTTCCGACCGGCGGCGAGGGATACGAAATGAATGCGATCGCGGCAGCGGTTATCGGCGGTGCATCTCTGACAGGAGGACGCGGAGCTGTAGCCGGAACGATCCTTGGAACTATTTTGATGACGCTGATCAACAATGCCGGCGTACAGTTCGGACTGAACACACATGTGCTCGAGATCACAAGCGGTGTCCTGATCATTTTTGCGGTGACGATGGATATGCTCAAAGCAAGAAAGAAAGGTTGACATCTCTGCAAATTGTTGCTACCATTCTGAAAGATGATCCGTGTAGGAACTACGGAAAGAAAGAGGAATGTCATGAATATTTATGATGTAGCAAAAGAAGCGGGGGTTTCCCCATCAACCGTGTCCAGAGTGCTGAACAACAAGTCCAATGTGAAGAGCTCGACGCGGGAAAAAGTCATGCGTGTGATCGAGGGGACTTCGTATAAGCCAAATGCGCTCGCCCGGGAACTGAGTGTGGGAAAATCCAGAAATATCGCGTTTCTTGTGCCGGATATTGAGAATCCTTTTTTCAGCAAAATTCTGCATGGCATTTCAGATTGTGCGATTGAAAATGATTACAATGTATTTATGTTCGGAACAGATGATGATCTGGAACGGGAACATAAGATTTTGCGGAATCTGGAGAACAGCATCGTACGCGGTGTGATCATCACACCGATTTCAGAGGAAGACGACGCGACATTGCAGCTGCTCCGGCAGTTTGAACAGGATGGGATCCCTGTCGTGCTGATCGACCGTGATGTCCGTGAGCATCAGTTTGACGGAGTGTTTTCCAACGATATCGAGGGGGCGTGCGAAGCGGTGGAATGTCTGATCCAAGAGGGACATGAGCGGATCGGCGTGATCACCGGACCGAGTACGTCCAAACCGGGAAACGACCGGTGCATCGGTTATCGGCGGGCGCTGGAGAAACATGGGATCAAGGTGGATGAAAGTTACATTGTAAGCGGCAGATTCAAAGAGGAGGGTTCTTATCAGGCGATGAGGACGCTGATGGAACGGAAAGATCCGCCGACGGCAGTATTTACCTGCAACAATATGACGACGCTTGGATGTCTTCGGTATATGCAGGAACATCATCTGAAAGTATCTAAGGATATTGCGCTTGTCTGTTTTGATGATATCAAAGAACTGGAATATGCGGACATGCATCTGACTTCGGTTCTGCGGCCGATCTACGAGATGGGGTATGAGGCGATGAATATTCTGGAGAGACGGTTCGAGGATAAGGAGAGAAGCGGGACGATCCGGCATATCACGCGCAGACATTATGTGAATCCCTGGCTGGAAGTGAGAGGATCGGAAAAATTAATACAGTAAGAAAAATGAATAGGTTAAGAAGAACAAGAGACAGGAGGTTTTGACATGCCTCTGTCTCTTTTCTATTGCGTTGGATGCGGTCTCTGCATTTACAGAAATGTGATCTTACGGCAGTTCCGGGTGGATCACGATCTTCTGAACGGAAATGCTCTCGAGATATTCCCGAAGCTGAGGCTGGAAAGTCTCGTCGCGAAGTTTTTCCTGAATGGCAACGTAAGTGGCGTCGTCCGGCGTCGCAAAATAATATTTTGTGATTTCCGCCAGATTGTAGTCCGTCGTCGGAAACATACCGACCTTGTCGCGGATCACCTTGCCGTCGGCGTCGAGCATAACGCTTTGGACGCTGTCGAACGCTTCGTAACCGGGCTGGATCTTCGCTTCGTCATACCCAAGACGGAACGTTGCTTCATAAGGGGTGACGACAAGCGACTGAACGACTTCTCCGTTCGGACCGCTCTCATTGATCTCGGTGATCGCCGTATTGCTTAAATCCATGGCGACGTCGGTCTCAAACGTCCATGGACCGGTGAGGGATTCGCTGTGAGTTGCGAGTTCGTCAACCGTCAGTTTCCAGTGGAAAGATTCCGGGGTTTCTGTTTCCAGAGCCAGCGGATAAAGATTAAAGTCCACGCGGAAAGAGCCGATAAACGTGGAGTCGTCCGTAAATTCACCGCGCAGGGCAACCGGCGTCCATTGGAAGTGATCGGGATCTTCATTGTCGATCTCGTATTCGGCAGGCGTTTTTAAGAAATCATATTCCTGTGAGTTTGCAAGATAAAATTCGTGGACGATCCCCTCTCCGGTATCCTGTTCCGTCCCTTTTTTGAGTTCTTCGGAAAACGGTTTCGTTGATTCGAGCATGACGGAGACGTACAGGGCCTGCGTATCACAGTATACTTCGGAGAGCGTGACTGTGACATCGTTTGCGGTGCAGACGTTTCCGTTTGTCAGCGGCTCGGCGACTTCGTCAAAGTTTCCGGTATAGCGCTGTTCGTCCTGTACTTCTTTAAAAATACTTCCGATCAGCGGGATTTTGGAAGCAAGCACGGGATTGGAAATGCAGAATGCGGAAAATGCGGTGATCAGTACAGCCGCCGCAGCGCCGCTTGCAAAAATCCGGTGTTGTTTCTTTTTGCGGGACTGTTTTTTGATTGCGTCGAGATTTTCGGAGACGATGTTGTCTAATTTATCGGATGGGATTGGGATTTCATCAAAATTAATTAGCATAAAGATAGTCCTCCTTTAATATATTTTTCAGTTCACTTCGGGCGCGGCTTAAGTAGGCTTTTACCGAACCCTCCGGAATATTCATGACAAATGCGATTTCCCGGACGGAAAAGCCGCTGAAATATTTTAAAACGATCACGGTCTGGTAACGTTCGGAGAGTTGGTCGATGGCAGAGTACAGATCGTGCTTTTCTTCCAGTGAAACGCCGTTGTACCGCTCGGAAATCTGGATTTCGTCTGCGGAATCAAAATAGATGACTTTCTTCAATTCGTCCTGTGCGGTGCGGATCAATATTTTCGTGATCCATGTCTTGAACCAATCCGGATTTTTCAGCGTGTGGATGTTCTGAAATCCTTTTAAAATGGTTGTTCCTACAATGTCCAGCGCATCCTGTTCGTTTTTCATATATAAGTACGCCATTTTGTAGAGATATTCTTTGTATTCAGTGATGAGCGCGCCGTAAGCATCCGGATTTTTCCGGATCGCTTTCCTGGCAAGCTTTCTTTTTTCTGATGGATCCATAGATCGGATTCCCCCTTTCGTTTCAAACATGCTGCATGTACTGTAAACCAGCTTACACTGATTAGACGGAAATTCACAGAGAAAGGTTACAATTTTGTTTGAGTTGTTTGTAAACATATGATAAAATAATCCGGTTACTACGAAAAAGAGGAAAGATAGGATTGAGGAGAGAAAACAAGAGATGAACGATATTCTTACAAAACTGAATGATTTTATGTACACTTATGTGCTGATCATCATGCTCGTGGCAGTAGGCGTATATTTTACCATCCGGACAAGAGGCGTGCAGATCCGTCTGTTAAAAGACGGGATCAAAAGCCTGATGGAAAAGAATACCGAGGAAGAGAACGGAAAGAAAAAAGTGTCGTCTTTTCAGGCGCTGATGATTTCAACAGCTTCCCGTGTCGGGACAGGAAATATTGCGGGAATTGCGACTGCGATTGCCGCAGGAGGACCGGGCGCGGTATTTTGGATGTGGCTGATGGCTGTGATCGGCGGAGCTTCGGCATTTGCGGAGAGTACACTGGCGCAGGTTTATAAAGTGAAAGAGAACGGGGAGTTCCGCGGAGGACCGTCCTACTATATGGAACGGGCGCTCGGCAAACGTTGGATGGGAGTTTTGTTTTCCGTACTTCTGATCATCTGTTTCGCATATGGATTCAACGGACTGCAGTCGTATAATATGTCTTCGGCGTTGGAATATTATATTCCGAACTATACGGAGTCGATCTGGCCGATGATAGTCGGACTTGTTCTGGCGGCGGCAACCGCGGTCGTGATCTGGGGTGGATCCCACCGGATCGGTGTGATCACGTCGGTGATCGTTCCGATCATGGCAATCTCTTATATTTTGATCGGAATCGTGACGATGATCATGAATGTATCCGAACTGCCGAAAGTTTTCGCGCTGATTTTTGAAAATGCGTTTGATTTTCAGGCGATGGCAGGAGGATTGGCAGGAAGCGCGGTCGTGATCGGAATCAAGCGGGGACTGTTTTCTAATGAAGCCGGAATGGGTAGCGCGCCGAATGCATCGGCGTCGGCAGATGTGGCACACCCGGTCAATCAGGGACTTGTACAGACGATCTCCGTATTTATCGATACACTGTTGATCTGTTCCAGTACGGCGATGATGTTGCTTGTGTCCGGCGTGGAGGGAAAGAGCGGCGTTCTTGACGGGATCCCGTATGTGCAGGCGGCGATCAGTTCCAATGTGGGACAGTGGGGAATCCATTTTATTACGTTTTCTATTTTTGCGTTTGCGTTCAGCAGCCTTGTAGGAAATTATTTCTACGCAGAATCTAATATTTTGTTCATTAAGAATAATAAGGCACTGTTGTTCGTATTTCGGATCACCTGTATCGTGGCGATCTTCCTCGGCGCGCAGGCAGACTTTTCGCTTGTGTGGAATCTGGCGGACGTGACGATGGGACTGATGGCAATCGTAAATATCATCGCGATCTTCCTGCTTAGCGGAACGGTCGTCAAGGTACTCAATGATTATGAGAAACAGAAAAAGCAAGGGATCAAACCGGTGTTCCATGAGAAAAATGTGGGAATCAAAAATACAGTCTGGAAGTAAGGCGTTCCTTGATTGAAATAACAGGAAATATATGATAAAATTAGGAAGATTTAGAGATCCTTTTCTCATTTTTACCGGAAAAGGCGGCGGTGAGGAGGAATCTCTTATGAATCGAACAGTCTGATGATGTAACAGTGGTGTAGCGGAGAGTGAAAAGAAAAAGGCTTGAAAAAGCCTGTAAATACAGGAGGTTTTAAGAAGATGGAAGCTTACAAGCAGGAATTTATTGAATTTATGGTGGAAAGCGACGTGCTGAAATTCGGCGAGTTTACGCTGAAAAGCGGAAGAAAGTCTCCGTTTTTCATGAACGCGGGCGCATATGTGACCGGAACACAGTTGAAAAAGCTGGGCGAGTATTACGCAAAAGCAATCCACAGCACTTACGGAGATGATTTTGACGTCCTGTTCGGACCGGCGTACAAAGGAATCCCGCTTGCGGTCGTGACGGCAATGGCATACAGCGAATTATACGGAAAAGAGATCCGTTACTGTTCGGACCGGAAAGAGGAAAAAGATCACGGTGCAGATAAGGGAAGCTTCCTTGGAAGTAAGTTGAAAGACGGAGACCGTGTTGTGATGATCGAAGACGTTACGACGTCCGGAAAATCCATGGAAGAGACCGTTCCGAAAGTAAAAGGAGCGGCAGACGTGGAGATCGTAGGACTGATGGTGTCCTTGAACCGTATGGAAGTCGGAAAAGGCGGGGAGAAATGCGCGCTGGATGAAGTGAAAGATCTGTATGGATTTGAGACGGCGGCGATCGTGACGATGGAAGATGTTGTAGAGTGTCTGTACAACAAAGAATGCAGCGGAAAAGTTGTGATCGACGATACATTGAAACAGGCGATCGACGCATATTATGAAACATACGGTGCAAAGCAGAACTAAGTTTTTCGGGCGGAAACGGAGTGGATGTAGATGGAAAAGGCATATAAGACAATGACAGCTTCCGGTGCGATCGGGATCGTCGTGGGAGTGATCATGGTTGTGACAGGCGTTGCAGCGGGGATCCTTTCGATCGTAAGCGGAGCGCGTCTTTTGAAAAACAGAAATGTAATTACATTTTAAATGTGAAACGGGAATCAGATGAGAAGCGGAAAATTTATGCGGATCTGCTTCTCGTTTTCCGTTTTTTGAGCAAAGTAAGGGGTAATGATTTGAATCAGAAACAAGTGAGAAAAGTCCGGATGCTCGGGAAAATATTGTTTGTATTGTACATTGTTTTTCTCGTATATTTTCTGTGCTTTTCCGAGTTGTATGGACGTACCGGTACTGTGGAAGAATATCGGTATAATCTTGTACTTTTTAAGGAGATAAGCCGCTTTATCGAATACCGCGAGGAGCTGGGAACATTTGCGGTATTTGCCAATTTATTCGGAAATATATTGATCTTTGTGCCATATGGATTTTTTATATCCGTGGCGAGCCACAGCAGAGGCTTTTTGAAAACGGTATTCTACAGTTTTGTACTCTGCTTCGGGGTGGAGATATTCCAGCTTTTTACAAGAGTCGGAAGCTTTGATGTGGATGATATTCTTCTGAACACGCTCGGCGGTGTTCTGGGGTATATTTTGTTTATGATCTGCAATAGAATAAGGAGAAAACATGATGTTCGGAAATAAAAAAAGTGCTCAGGAGAAAGCGTTGGAAAAAGAACGTAAAAAATATGGGACAAGAAAATACGGACAGACAGTGCTGAAACATTCCCGCATGGGAATCTGGTCCTGCTGGTATGCCGCGGGAGCGTTCCTGCTTCTTGTTGCTGCGATTTTGGCTGCGTTTATCCTGCGCGGACAGACGGTCGGGTTTGTCGGAGGAATGGGCGTGCTCGCGGTTATTTTGGCAGGCATGGGGATCCGGGCTTCGGTGAAAGGAAGACGGGAACGCGAGAAGAACTATCTGACATGTAAAGTCGGCGTCGTGCTGAATATACTGATACTGATCTGTCTGCTCATGATCTTTGTGATGGGATTCTAGGCGCACATCAAAAGACAGGGAAGACTGACAGAAAATAAGTTTAGACGGGAGGGTGTTTGTTTATGACACAAAGTGAATGGAACAGAGAATGGCAGAGCGAGCGAAATGCACAGTGCGAGGAACGGCATGCGCTTTCTCTGGAACGTATCAGAAGAATTGCGGTGGAAGAAAGTGTAACAGATCCGTTTCGGGATTATTTTCAGAAAACCGCAGTTTTTTTATTGGAAATAGAATCCGTGAGACAAAAAGTTGCTTCCGGTGAGTGGGAAACTTTGTCTTTGGAAGAAATGTGGGAGATCAACCGTCGGCTTTATTCGGATATTTTGCCGGAATGTTACGGGGGGAGCTATGCCAACCCGGAGTATGCGGTTCGGGTGCTCGGAGAGTCTTACGGTCAGATTTTAAGTTTTCTGTACGCGGAGCTGCGCGGCGGTATTGCCTGCGCTTATGAAGCGCGGCTCGACTATCTGACGATTCTTCAGGAATTGTTCATTGAGATTTATAACTGTTTTGAAGAGGAGATACCGGAGTACAAGACGCTGAAAGAGATCGTTTACTGGTATGCCAGCGATTACTGTGATGTGTTTCTGGCAGACCGGATCGAAGAACAGCTTTATCCGGAATTATCGTTTGCAGCAAGGATCATTATGGAGTCGGATTTAACGGATCTGCGGTATTTGTACCGTTTTGGGGAATATATTACGGACAACGAGATCCGGACGGCGAAGCATCTGGCGTCGCTTCCGGAGGAAACGCTGCGGAAAATGGCGGACGTTTACACAGAGGGGTACCGGATCGGATTTGTCAATACCGGAAAAGATCTGTCTAAAAAATCAGTTGTCAATATCCGGTATTGCCTTGGATTTGAACGGGTTGTCCGGCTTGCTGTGGAGAATTTTGAAAAAATGGGACTGAAGCCGGTCATTTACCGCGCGGCATCCAGCGTGATCACGAAAAAAGAACAGATCAAGATCGGATATTACGGTGCGATCGCCAACAAACAATATGAGTACGATCATCGATCGGATCAGGCGTTGTTTTTGGATAAGCGTTATGTGGAGCGGAAACTGGACGTGCTCAAAAATGTATACGAGAAGAATAAAGAGCAGGCGGCACAATTTGCAGGACCTGCGGTGATGGAAATTTTCGGAGAACAGCCGTTTTCACCGGAGGTAAAAGAGGAATCACTTTCATATTCGGGCGTGCAGCAGGAGCTGGTGCGTTTATATGACAGTAAATCGGGGCAGCTTGTGAACCGGTATATCAAAGGGGAGGAGCGGAGTTTTACGATCGTGGCGTATCCGGTGCCGGAGATCGGAGAGCGGTACAGCGAGATTTTCGACGATGTGATCCGGATCAATACGCTGGACGCCGGTTTGTACGAACGGGTGCAGCAGACGATCATTGACGCGCTGGATCAGGGTGTTTATGTGCGGGTCAAGGGAAAAGGCGCGAATCAGACTGATTTGAAAATACAGCTTCATGAACTGCGGGATCCGGAGAAAGAGACGATTTTTGAAAACTGTGTGGCAGACGTAAATATTCCGGTAGGTGAAGTATTTACATCTCCGGTACTTTCGGGGACGGAGGGCGTTCTTCACGTCAGCAGAGTCTATCTGAACGAATTGCAGTATATCGATCTGAAACTGACGTTTGCAGACGGAAAGATCACAGATTATACATGCGCAAACTTCGAGAAAGAAGAAGAGAACCGGAAATATATTTACGACAATGTGCTGCATAATCATGAGACGCTTCCGCTCGGTGAATTTGCGATCGGCACGAATACGACAGCTTATGTGACGGGAAAAAAATATCAGATCGAGGATAAGATGCCGATTCTGATCGCGGAGAAAACAGGACCTCACTTTGCGGTGGGAGACACCTGTTACAGTTGGAGTGAAGACATCAAAGTATACAATCCGAACGGGAAAGAAATCATTGCCAGAGACAACGAAATTTCGCTTCTCAGAAAAGAAGATCCGGCGAAAGCATACTTCCAGTGCCACACAGATATAACCATACCTTATGAAGAGTTAGAAGAAATAAGTGTAGTGACAAAAAATGGAGAACAGATTATACTATTGGAAGACGGACGGTTCGTTCTTCCGGGGACGGAAGTGCTCAATGAACCTCTGGATCAACTGAACTGAAAGCGAGAAAGGTGGACGTGATATGCCAAAAGTAGGAATCGTAATGGGCAGTGACTCTGACTTGAAAGTGATGAGCAAAGCCGCAAAGATGTTGGAAAAATTAGGGGTCGATTATGAGATGACGATCATTTCGGCGCACAGAGAGCCGGATGTATTTTTTGAGTGGGCAAAAGCAGCAGAGGGAAAAGGGATCAAGGTGATCATTGCAGGCGCCGGTATGGCGGCTCACCTCCCGGGAATGTGCGCGGCACTGTTTCCGATGCCGGTTGTCGGCGTTCCGATGTCCGGAAAGAATCTTGCGGGTGAGGACGCGCTGTTTTCAATCGTACAGATGCCGCCGGGAATCCCGGTTGCGACAGTTGCCATCGACGGCGGCATGAACGCGGCGATCCTGGCAGCGAAGATACTCGCGGTTTCCGATGCGGATCTTTTGGAGAAGCTGAAAGCGTATACACAGGAGATGAAAGAGACCGTTCAGGGCAAAGCCGCAAAGCTGGATGAGATCGGCTACGAAGCATATCTGGAAAATAAATAAGGAACGCGAACAAAAAAAGTTGGGCGGCAGGTCCGTGCGACCGGAACAACCGATGAAAGGGAGATACGATTATGGCAATGGATTATAAGACAGCCGGAGTGGATATTGAGGCCGGGTATCAGTCAGTGGAATTGATGAAAAAATATGTGAAGGGGACGATGCGTCCCGAGGTGCTTGGAGGACTTGGAGGATTTTCAGGTGCATTCTCACTGGAAAAGATCAAAGAGATGGAAGAGCCGGTGCTGCTGTCCGGAACAGACGGATGTGGTACAAAGGTGAAACTTGCGATGGTGATGGACAAGCACGATACGATCGGGATCGATGCGGTTGCAATGTGTGTCAATGACATTGCCTGCGCAGGCGGAGAACCACTGTTTTTCCTCGATTATATCGCATGCGGAAAGAATTACCCGGAGAAGATCGCTTCGATCGTAAAGGGAGTTGCGGAGGGATGCAAGCAGTCCGACGCGGCGCTGATCGGCGGAGAGACGGCGGAACATCCGGGACTGATGCCGGAGGACGAATACGATCTTGCCGGATTTGCCGTAGGTGTCTGTGACAAAAAAGAGATGATCACAGGGGAGGATCTTGCAGAGGGAGACGTGCTGATCGGTATGGCGTCCAGCGGAGTGCACAGTAATGGATTTTCACTTGTGCGGAAGATTTTCGAGATCACAAAAGAATCTCTCGACACCTATTATGACTGTCTGGGAACGACGTTGGGAGAGGCACTTCTCGCACCGACGAGAATTTATGTGAAAGCGCTGAAAAATGTGAAGAATGCGGGTGTCGTTGTGAAAGCATGCAGTCATATTACTGGAGGCGGTTTCTATGAGAATATCCCGAGAATGTTAAAAGATGGAACGCATGCCGTGATCGAGAAAGACAGTTACCCGATCCCGCCGATCTTTACATTGATGGCAGAAAAAGGTCAGGTGGAAGAGCAGATGATGTACAACACCTACAATATGGGACTTGGAATGGTCCTCGCAGTGGCTCCGGCAGATGTGGATAAAGCAATGGAAGCGATCCGACAGGCAGGAGATACCCCGTATGTGGTAGGACGGATTGAGAATGGAGAAAAAGGAGTTACCTTATGCTAAAGGTATTGGTGATGGTGTCCGGAGGTGGAACGAACCTGCAGGCGATCATTGACAGTGTGGAAAACGGAACGGTCACAAATACGAAGATCGTAGGTGTGATCAGCAATAATCAAAATGCATACGCGTTGAAGCGCGCCGACAAACATGGAATCGCGGCGGAATGTGTTTCGCCGAAAAATTTTGAAAATCGGGCTGCGTTCAATGAGAAATTATTGGAGCGTGTCAATTCTTACGAGCCGGATCTGATCGTACTGGCCGGATTCCTTGTGGTGATCCCGCCGGAGATGATCGCAGCGTACAGAAACCGGATGATCAATATTCATCCGTCTTTGATCCCGGCTTTTTGCGGAACCGGATACTACGGGCTGAAAGTGCACGAAGCGGCGCTTGCGCGCGGTGTGAAAGTAGTCGGCGCAACGGTGCATTTTGTGGATGAGGGAACGGATACCGGTCCGATCCTCCTGCAGAAAGCGGTGGAAGTGGAAAACGGCGATACGCCGGAAATCCTGCAGAGGCGCGTGATGGAGCAGGCGGAGTGGAAGATTCTTCCGCAGGCGATCGATCTGATCGCAAACGGCAGAGTCGAAGTGAAAGACGGAAAGACAGTAATTCAATAGAGGAGGCAGTCATGAAAGTATTGATCGTAGGCGGCGGCGGAAGAGAGCATGCTATTGCCGCATGTGTGGCAAAAAGCCCGAAAGCAGATCAGATCTACTGCGCGCCGGGAAATGCAGGAATCGCAGAGTATGCAGTCTGTGTTCCGATCGGCGCGATGGAGTTTGACAAACTGGTTGCGTTTGCAAAAGAAAAGGAAATCGATCTGGTGATCGTAGGAATGGATGATCCGCTTGTTGCCGGACTGGTGGATGAGATGGAAGCCGCGGGGATCCGCACATTCGGACCTCGGAAAAATGCAGCGATCCTGGAGGGGTCTAAAGCATTTTCCAAAGATCTGATGAAAAAATATAACATTCCGACAGCGGGGTATGAGAATTTTACGGATCCGGAGGCGGCGCTTGCTTATCTGGAAAATGCTTCCTATCCGATCGTTTTGAAAGCAGACGGTCTTGCTCTTGGAAAGGGCGTTCTGATCTGTCAGGATTTAGAAGAGGCAAAAGAAGGCGTGAAGACGATCATGCTGGATAAGAAATTCGGTACGGCCGGAAATGAGATGGTGATCGAGGAATTTATGACCGGGCGCGAAGTATCGGTGCTGTCATTTGTGGACGGTAAGACGATCAAGACGATGACGTCCGCACAGGATCACAAGCGTGCGGGTGACGGAGATACCGGATTGAATACAGGCGGAATGGGAACGTTTTCTCCGAGTCCGTTCTATACAAAAGAAGTGGAAGCATTTTGTGAGCAGTATATTTATCAGGCAACTGTTGACGCGATGGCAGCGGAGGGACGCGAGTTCAAAGGCGTGATCTTTTTCGGGCTGATGCTGACTGCGGACGGACCGAAAGTGCTGGAATATAATGCACGTTTCGGAGATCCGGAAGCACAGGTTGTCCTGCCGAGAATGAAAAATGATATTATTGAAGTGATGGAAGCATGCATTGACGGAACGCTGGATCAGGTGGATCTGCAGTTTGAGGACAATGCCGCAGTTTGCGTTGTGTTGGCATCCGACGGATACCCGGTGAGCTATGAAAAAGGATATGAGATCACAGGTCTGGAAGAGTTCAAGAAGCATGACGGATATTATTGTTTCCATGCCGGTACGAATTTCGACGGCGACCGGATCGTGACGAACGGCGGACGCGTGCTCGGGGTCACAGCCAAGGGAAAAGATTTAAAAGAAGCGCGGGAGAATGCCTATGCGGCGACCGAGTGGGTACAGTTTGAGAACAAATATATGCGCCATGATATCGGAAAAGCAATTGACGAGGCGTAAAAGGCATCATAAGAGAACCATGAAAATGTGATCGGGAAAGAGACAGGGGCGGAGTGCCTCTGTCTTTTTCGGTTGTGAGAGTATTTTGAGGTTGGAGGAAGTTGCATCTGGCGGGAAAAGAAATTGTTTGTTAAAATAGAAGAGATATATCCGGCAGTTTTCAAAGAAAAGGTGGAGACAAAAGAATGGACTGGAATAAAGAGGAAAAAGAAAAAATGCTCGCATCGGCATTTCCTTTCTGGGAGAAGCTGACAATGGAGCAGCAGAATAGGATGCTGCAAGGTGTGATCGGCAATCATTATGCAAAAGGAACGATGCTGCATTATGGCGGAAAAGAATGCGCGGGAGTTCAGATCATTTATTCGGGGCAGGCGCGTGTGTTTGTAACATCTGCCGGTGGTGGGGAGATTACATTGTTCCGGCTGTTGGATGGAGATGTCAGCATCTTGAGTGCAGCCTGCATGATGCGGGGGATGGATATTGAACTGGATATGGAACTGGAGACGGATTCTGAGATCTGCACGATCCCGAAATGTATCTATCAGACGATAAGTGAAGAGAATGCCGAAGTGAAAGATTATACATTGGAAATGATCTCAGAAAAATTTTCGGATATTATGTGGCTGTTTAATCAGTATGTTTTCTCGAATGTGGCCAGTCGGCTTGCGGGATCTATTCTGGAGCACCGGGCGCTTGCGGGGGCGGATCTGTTTTCTATTACGCATGATGTGCTTGCGCGGGATATCGGTACCGCGCGGGAAGTTGTGACCAGATTGTTAAAACAATTCCAGAAAGACGGTCTGATCAAAATAACGCGCGGAAAAATCGAAGTATTGGACAGCGGTAAGTTGTCAAAAATATAAAGCTTGTGTGACATTGTCACAGAAACGGGACGGAAAGTTCTCTATAATGAAAAACAAGATAAAACGAATGAAGATTAGACGCAAGGTGTGTGGAGATTAAATCAGAAAAGTTTGAATCAGAGATCGCATTTGTGGAATCTTAATAACAGAGATATACAAAATGGAATCATAAGGAGGAAATACAAATGGCAGTTGTAAAATTAACAGCAGAAAATTTTGAGAAAGAGGTACTTCAGTCGGAAAAACCGGTATTGGTCGACTTTTATGCAGACTGGTGCGGACCATGTCAGATGATGGGACCGGTAGTGGAAGAGATTTCAAATGAAGTAAATGATGCAAAAGTATGTAAGATCAATATTGATGAGCAGATGTCGATCGCACAGAAATATGGAGTGATGAGTATCCCGACATTTATCGTATTTAAAAACGGCGATGTCGCAGATAAAAAAATGGGCGCAATGCCGAAAAGTGCCGTGCTGTCTATGCTTGGTCAGTAAACGAAGCGGGAGCGGATGGATTCGTGATCCGTTCTAAATAAGAAAATAGATACGAAAAAGAGGAAATGAAAAGAAACGGCTGCGGAAAACTTCCAGATTAGTTGGAAGTTTCGCAGTTGTTTTTCTTTTAAATAAGAGTTTTTCTATAAGGAAAGTGAGTTTCTTTTGCGGAGAATGAAGAAGGAACTCGGCAACAGAAGAAAAATGTGACAATTATTCCGTTTAAAACCGGGAAATCCTATTATTGTCTGAATTGCATGAAATAAATAAAAAACAAGAAAAACGTTGACAATTACTGGGAGCGATGGTAAGATAGTCTTCGTCGCTGAGGGGACAGGAACAAAACAAAGAAAGATTTGCAGACCGGGGCTTGGCTGCCGCTGGGATACAAAGGGGATGTTTCGTTCTATTCCGAAAGTGTGGGAGACATTCTTCTGACTTTTACATGGCGAACATCGGGAATGAATGGAAACAACAAAAAACTTGCTGGAATGAAAAGTTAAAAAAGTTGTTGACAAACAGGAAACGATGTGATAACCTATTAAAGCTGTCGCTTGAACAGATAGCAAAAACAAAGAACCTTGATAACTGAACAATAGACAACAGATCCTTGAAAATTTCTTAAGAGAAGATTTTTAAGAACGGTTTGAAACAAACCAAACAGTAAAAAAGGAAAAGAATTGCTAGCAGCGATTCTTGACCAAGACAAACACTTTTAACGAGAGTTTGATCCTGGCTCAGGATGAACGCTGGCGGCGTGCTTAACACATGCAAGTCGAACGAAGCACTTTACCGG
>NZ_JADMSO010000020.1 GCF_015560805.1 Mediterraneibacter glycyrrhizinilyticus
AAACTCCACCTCGTGGAATTTAGTCCTACAAGGTGGAATTTAACTTTACAAAGTGGAATTTACTTTTTCAATTGACCCATGATTGTCAATCCTTGTCATTTATAGTATGATACAAGTGGAAAAAAAGCTTTATATTACGAAAGGAGTATTATTTTGCTTACTATTCAGAATTATGTAAAAGCGAACACGCTGGAAGAGGCGTATGAACTGAATCAGGCACGGAACAGCCGGATTCTGGGCGGTATGATGTGGCTGCGTCTGGGGAATGCACGGATCAAAACGGCGATCGATCTGTCCGGGCTTGGGCTGGATCAGATTGAAGAGACCGATCGGGTGTTTAAGATCGGTGCGATGTGTACGCTCCGCCAGTTGGAGACGCACACGGGATTGCGGGAATTTTTCGGCGATACCATGGCAGAGTCGGTGCGTCACATTGTTGGGGTACAGTTCCGGAATCAGGCAACTGTGGGCGGAAGCATTTATGGAAGATATGGATTTTCGGATATTTTGACCTTGTTTCTGGCTTTGGACACATTTGTAGAATTGTATGACGGCGGAACGATCCGTCTGAGTGAATTTGTAAAGCGAAAAAAAGACAAGGATCTTCTGGTCTCCGTGATCATCCGAAAGTCGGATCGAAAAGTGCGGTATGAATCGATCCGGCAGACGAAGACGGATTTTCCGGTATTGACCTGTGCAGTTGTAACAGGCGTGGTCAATGGAAAGGAAACATGGTATGTTTCTGTGGGAGCGCGTCCGATGCACGCGGCACTTGTCGAAAAAGAGTGGGAAATCTCAAAAGACACAGCAGAAGATACGATCGCAGCGTACGCAAAGGAAGCGGCGGCATGTTATACATACGGAACGAATATGCGGGGAAGCGCGGCATATCGTCAACATTTGGCAGAAGTGCTGATCGCCCGTGCCATTCGTTCCATTCTTACGGAGGAGTAATAGATGGAGATACAGTTTCGTTTAAATGGGAAACAGGTGACAAAAGAGGTTGCGGCGGACGCGATCTTGCTGAATGTACTGCGTGATCTTGGCTGTACCAGTGTGAAATGTGGATGTGAAACGACGAACTGCGGTTTGTGTACGGTATGGGTGGATGAGAAGCCGAGACTTTCCTGCTCAATATTGGCAGCATCTATGGCGGGACACAGCGTGACCACATTGGAGGGGGTGCAGGAAGAAGCCGCGGAATTCGGAAGATTTCTGGCGGAAGAGGGAGCAGAACAGTGCGGATTCTGTGCGCCGGGATTTATCATGAGCGTGCTGGCGATGGTGCGTGAACTGGATAATCCGACATTGGAGGAAATGAAAGAATATCTTGCAGGAAATCTGTGCCGATGCACCGGCTATATGGGACAGCTTCGCGCGATCCGGAAGTATATGAAAGCAAAGCAGCTTCCGATCTGTAATAATATAGAAGAAGATGGAAATGCATATGTAAAAAAGGAGGGGGGACCGGTATGAGATATGTAAATCAGGCAGTGCCCAAATTGGACGCACAGGCGCTTGTGACGGGACAGGCTGTTTATACGGATGACATTGCGCCGGATGACTGTCTTATTGTAAAAGTGCTGAGAAGCCCTCATGCACATGCGCTGATCCGTGATGTCCAGTTAAGCCGGGCAAAAGCAGTGCCGGGGATCGAGGCGGTATTTACCTATAAAGACTGTCCGGATAAACGATTTACTCTGGCAGGTCAGACGTACCCGGAACCCAGTCCGTACGATCGTCTGATCCTGGATCAGCGGGTACGGTTTGTCGGAGATCCGGTTGCGATCGTGGCAGGACAGACAGAAGAAGCCGTTCAAAAAGCATTGAAACTGATCAAGGTACAATACGAAGTGTTGGAACCGGTTCTGGATTTTCATAAAGCAAAGGACAATCCGGTACTGATCCATCCGGAGGAGAACTGGGAAAGTCTGGCTCCTGTCGGTGCGGACAATCAGCGGAACCTCTGCGCCCATGAGGAATGCTATGAGGGTAATGTAGAGCAGGTGCTGGCGGAATGCGCCTATGTGGTGGATGAGACTTATCATACAAAGGCAAATCAGCAGGCGATGATGGAGACGTTCCGGGCATATTCCTACAAAGATGCTTATGGAAGATTGAATATCGTTTCGGCAACCCAGGTTCCGTTCCATGTGCGGAGGATCATGGCGACGGCGCTCAATATTCCGAAATCCAGAGTGCGTGTGATCAAACCGAGGATCGGTGGCGGATTTGGCGCTAAACAGACAGCGGTCATGGAGATGTATCCAGCATTTGTAACATGGATGACCGGAAAACCGGCAAAGATGGTCTTTACAAGAGAGGAATCCATGATCGCATCTTCACCGAGGCATGAGATGGAAGTGCGTGTCCGGATCGGGGCGGATGAAGATGGACGAATCCGCGCAATGGATGTGTATACGTTGTCCAATACCGGGGCATACGGAGAACATGGTCCGACAACCGTAGGACTGTCCGGGCATAAATCAATCCCGCTCTACGGAAAAACAGACGCGTTCCGTTTTGTATATGACGTTGTCTATACGAATGTGATGTCTGCGGGAGCGTATCGTGGTTACGGAGCGACACAGGGGATCTTCGCGGTGGAGTCGGCCGTGACGGAGCTGGCAGAAAAAATGGGTGTGGATCCGGTGGTTCTTCGCGAAAAGAATCTTGTAAAAGAGGGACAGGTCATGCCGGCATACTACGGTGAGACCGCGCAGAGCTGTGCACTGGATCGGTGTCTGGAGCGTGCGAAAGAGATGATCGGCTGGGAAGAAAAATATCCGGCACGGGATATGGGCAACGGAAAAGTACGTGGGATCGGCGTTGGAATGGCAATGCAGGGTTCCGGAATCGCTGCCTGTGACACCGCATCTGTGGCATTGAAAGTCAATGACGACGGATTTTATAGTTTGATGATCGGCGCGACGGATATGGGAACCGGCTGCGATACCGTTCTGGCACAGATGGCAGCAGAATGTCTCGAGTGTGGGATCGATGAGATCGTCGTTCACGGAGTAGATACCGATGTCTCCCCATATGATTGCGGTTCGTATGCGTCCAGTACGACGTATGTGACCGGGATGGCAGTCGTGAAGACATGTGAGACCTTGCGGGAGAAACTGCTCGAGCGCGGAGCTGCTTATCTTGGATGTGATCCGGAAGATGCGGAGTTTGACGGTGAGAAAGTGACCAATTTAAAAAACGGAGAATCGATCAGCCGCGCGGAAATCGGCAACCGGGTGATGTGCAACAACGGGGATGCCCTGAGCGCAAGCGAAGCGTTTTCTTCACCGGTCTCACCGCCGCCGTTCATGGTCGGTATTGCGGAAGTAGAAGTCGATAAACTGACAGGCGCAGTCGAACTGATCGACTATGCGGCTGTGGTAGACTGTGGAACACCGATCAATCCGAATCTTGCACGGGTACAGACTGAGGGCGGTATCGCGCAGGGAATCGGAATGGCGCTTTATGAGGACATTGTTTACAATGACAAAGGAAAAAATTACAGCAATTCCTTTATGCAGTATAAGATCCCGAGCCGGCTGGATGTAGGCACGATACGCGTCGATTTTGAGAGCAGTTACGAGCCGACAGGACCATTTGGTGCGAAGTCTATCGGAGAGATCGTGATCAATACACCGGCGCCTGCGATCGCAAATGCGGTCAGCAACGCAGTCGGCGTCCGGATCCGGGAACTTCCGATCACGGCAGAGAAAGTGTATTGGGGAATGCAGGAAAAGAAATAGTGCCGGGACATAAAAGCATTATAAAATAAAGAAGATAAAAGAAACGGGGCATAAAATCCGCAGTGAGATTTTATGCCCCATAAATTTACAACAATATCTGATTATCCAAGCTGTTTTTGATAAGCCAGCCGTTCTGTACCGTCGTCCAGATAAATAATACCGCAGTAGGTAAAACCGTTTTTATCAAGCAGATGCTGCATGATCCGGTTATCCCGGTGGGTATCGATTTTTAAATTGCCGCACTGTGTAAGCGCCCAGTTCAGGCAGAAAGAAGCGCATCCTTTGCGAGTTCCGCTGGATGCGATCCGGTGCACGACACCGTAAGGATCCTCGTTAAGCCATTGCCCCTCATAAATTTTGGCGTAGGTATCGTCTCGTCCTTTCTTATAGAAAAATACGGCGAGAAGCTGCCCGGCTTCTTCACATACATAGCTGACGCCATCCCGGATATCTTGTTCGATCAGAGATTTGGGCGGATAGGTATTGCCCCATTGGGTAGGATTGCCGTGATCCGCCATAAAGGTGCGGGCATGTTCATATAATTTTTGAAGTTCCTCAATATCAGTAAGCTCTGTCTTACGAATGTTCATTTTCATAGTCCTTTCATTTTTTACAATAAGCTCTGAACACCAGATATAGTGGTGCGCTTTTTCCTTAAGCTAGAAATATTGTACATTGGAATGGGAAAAAAGGCAATATGGAAGCTGGAATTGTATAAAATTCAATACATAAGGAGTTGTGTGTGAAACAGGCTTGTCATTCTTTTAACACAGTGCTATACTTACGGCGTAAAGAAACAAAAAGAAAAAAGGACTTGATACGAGGAGGTATTTCAAATGCCAAATTTTGAGCAATGGGAAGGCTTTGCAGGAAAAAACTGGAGAAATTCCGTAGATGTACGCGATTTCATTCAGGAGAATTACACACCATATGAAGGAGACGAATCCTTCTTGGAGGGACCGACAGAAGCAACAGACAAACTGTGGGGAAGACTGCAGGAGTTGCAGAAAGAAGAACGTGCAAAAGGCGGAGTGCTGGATATGGAGACAGAAGTTGTTTCCGGACTGACAGCATATGGTCCCGGATATATTGATGACAGCATGAAAGATCTGGAGCAGGTTGTCGGACTTCAGACAGACAAACCGCTGAAAAGAGCATTTATGCCTTACGGCGGTATCAACATGGCTGTAAAAGCTTGTACAACTTACGGTTATGAGCCGAGCGAAAGATTGAAAGAAATCTTTACAAAATACCACAAAACACATAACCAGGGTGTATTTGATATCTACACACCGGAGATGAAAAAAGCGCGTCACAACAAGATCATCACAGGACTTCCGGATACATACGGACGTGGACGTATCGTCGGCGACTACCGTCGTGTTGCTCTGTACGGAATCGATTTCCTGATCGAGAAGAAACAGTATGATTTTGAGCGTTACGCAAGACACGGCATGAAAGGAACAGATTTCCGTCTTCGTGAGGAGATCGCAGATCAGATCCGCGCACTGCAGCAGATGAAAGAAATGGCAGCTATCTATGGATATGATATTTCCAAGCCGGCAAAGGATGCAAAAGAAGCGGTACAGTGGCTGTACTTCGGATATCTGGCAGCGATCAAGACTCAGAACGGTGCGGCGATGAGTGTCGGACGTATTTCTACATTCCTTGATATTTATATCGAAAGAGATATGAAAGCCGGAAAATTGACAGAGAGTGAAGCTCAGGAACTGATCGACCATATCGTTATGAAATTCCGTATGGTTAAATTTGCTCGTGTTCCTTCTTATAATGAACTGTTCTCCGGAGACCCGGTATGGGCAACTCTTGAGATGGCAGGTCTTGGACAGGACGGACGTTCTATGGTAACAAAGAACGATTACCGTTTCCTGCATACATTGGAGAACATGGGACCGTCACCGGAGCCGAACCTGACTGTCCTGTATTCCGAAAGACTTCCGGAAAACTTCAAGAACTACGCTTCTCTGATCTCTGTAAAGACAAGTTCTGTACAGTATGAGAATGACGATGTAATGCGTCCGGTATGGGGCGATGATTACAGCATTTGCTGCTGTGTATCCGCAACACAGACCGGAAAAGAGATCCAGTTCTTCGGAGCACGTGCGAACCTGGCGAAGTGTCTGCTCTACGCGATCAACGGCGGTGTGGATGAGAAGACAAAAGTACAGGTATCCCCGGCTTACAGACCGATCACATCCGAGTATCTGGATTACGATGAAGTAATGGAAAAATATGACGAGATGATGGAATGGCTGTCCAAACTGTATGTAGACACCCTGAACATGATCCACTATATGCATGACAAATATTACTACGAAGCAGCAGAGATGGCTCTGATCGATACAGATGTAAGACGTACATTTGCAACAGGTATCGCAGGATTCTCACATGTAGTAGATTCCTTGAGTGCGATCAAATATGCAAAAGTAAAAGTGATCCGCGACGAAGACGGAATCGCAACAGATTTCGAGGTTGAGGGAGACTTCCCGAGATACGGAAACGACGACGACCGTGCAGATGATATCGCTATCTGGCTTCTGAAGACATTTATGCACAAATTGAGCAAATGCCATACATACAGAGATTCCGAGCCGACAACATCGATCCTGACGATCACATCCAACGTTGTTTACGGTAAAGCAACCGGAACACTGCCGGATGGAAGAAAAGCAGGCGAGCCGCTGTCACCGGGAGCAAACCCGTCTTACGGCGCTGAGAAAAACGGACTTCTTGCATCTCTGAACTCTGTGGCAAAACTGCCGTACGAGCTGGCGCTGGATGGTATTTCCAATACTCAGACGATCAGCCCGAGTGCGCTTGGACACGATGATGAAGAGCGTAAAGTAAATCTGACACGTGTAATGGATGGATACTTCCGTCAGGGAGCACACCACCTGAACGTGAACGTATTCGGAACAGATAAGCTGATCGATGCAATGGAGCACCCGGAGAAACCGGAATATGCAAACTTCACGATCCGTGTATCCGGATATGCCGTAAAATTCATCGATCTGACACGCGAGCAGCAGCTTGATGTAATCGCAAGAACCTGCCACGAGTCAATGTAATTTCTGAAAGAAATGTCAGTGTATACTGACAGTGTAAAAAGGGAGTTCATGGGGGAATGATCCCCTGTGGACTCCTGTTTTTATCCGAACTTATGATAGCGTCGGTACAGAAAGGGGGGATTTCCCTTTGCACACTGACGCTGGTATCAGTGTATAAGGAAAAGGAGGGATCATGGTATGACAGAACAGAAGCAGGAATTAAAGGGATATGTACATTCTCTGGAAAGTTTTGGATCTGTAGACGGTCCGGGTGTGCGCTATGTGATTTTTCTGACAGGCTGTGCGATGCGTTGCCAGTTCTGCCACAATCCGGATACATGGAATATGCGGGCTGGTACATTGTATACAGCGGAGGAACTGTTGAAACAGGCATTGCGTTACCGGACATATTGGGGAAACGAAGGCGGGATCACAGTCAGCGGAGGAGAACCGCTTCTGCAGATAGATTTCCTGATCGAATTATTTAAAAAAGCGAAAGAGCAGGGTGTTCATACGACGCTGGATACGAGCGGAAATCCGTTTACCAGAGAAGAACCGTTCTTCGGCAAAGTGCAGGAACTGATGAAATATACCGATCTTGTAATGTTGGACATCAAAGAGATCGAGGAAGACAGACATCAGCTTTTGACCGGGCATACGAATGCAAATATTCTGGAGATGGCGAGATATCTGGATGAGATTGGAAAACCGGTGTGGATCCGTCATGTGCTTGTGCCGGACCGGAGTGATTTTGACGAAGATCTGGAAAAGCTGCATGCTTTCATTGAGACGCTTGGAAATGTGGAGAAAGTCGAGGTACTTCCATACCACACGCTGGGCGCATATAAATGGAAAGAGCTGGGGATGGAATATCCGCTGGAGGGAATTGATCCGCCGACGATGGAACGGGTGGATCATGCGAAAAAAATATTGCATGCAAAGTAAATGAAATTAGAAAACAATCACCGGAAGTGCCAAAAGGCACATTCCGGGATTGGAAGCAGTCGCCAAGGTCTCGGGCAAGCCAGGACTTTGGCTCGTCGCCTATACAAAAAAGAGCGCGGCTCTCAAACTGATCGGATCCGGCGGATCGGATTTCAGTGACAGAGCGGCGCTCTTTTTCCATATAGTATAAATAAAAAGAAGCTCCCGTATGAAACGACAGCTCCTTAAGAGTATTTGTCAGATTAGTTTTCTTCTACAAATACTTCTTTTCCCATTCCGCACCATGGGCAGACCCAGTCTTCCGGCAGATCGGCAAAAGCTGTTCCCGGCTCGATTCCGTTGTCAGGATCACCGACTTCCGGATCATAAACATATCCACATGGTTCACATACATATTTGTTCATGTTAAGTACCTCCTGTTTGTTTGATTGAATACCAGTTTATTATAGAAAAAAACGGGATGATAATCAATATTTTTTTCGAAATTGTCACATCCTATACGGAAATGATGTGAATAACTCGGTAAAAATCAGCGAAAAGGAGGATAACACTATGAACGTGGAAAATGGATCTTTATGGATAAATACAGTGGGATTGCCATGTTATCCTGCATGGAACGGCGATCGGGAGGTGGATGTTGCAGTGATCGGCGGCGGTCTTGCCGGAATCCTGACGGCGCATTTTCTGGAACAGGCAGGGAGAAAATGCGTGGTTCTCGAAGCGGATCGAATCGGATCCGGGCAGACAAAGAATACGACGGCAAAAGTGACTTCCCAACATGGTCTGATCTACGGGAAACTGATGCGGACGGTCGGACGCGATATGGCACAGCAGTATGCCGATGCCAATCGGGAGGCGATCGAACGGTATCGGATCCTGATCCGGAAATATGGGATCGAATGCGAATGGGAAACTTGCGGGGCGTATTTGTATGGAACTGAAAAAGAACGGGAATTGCGGGAAGAGTACCGGGCAGCTGTGGAACTGGGGATCTCTGCGAGAATGATCGATCATCCGGAAAAGACGGAGTTACCGTTTCCGGCAAAAAAAGCGCTTCTTTTTGAACGGCAGGCGCGGTTTCATCCGTTAAAATTTTTAGAACGTATACTCGACGGACTTGAGATTTATGAGAGAACGAGAGTTTTACGGGTAGATGGGAGGACTCTGATCACGGACCGTGGAAGTATAAAGGCGAACCAGATCGTATTTGCGACCCATTATCCGTTTTTGAATATGCCGGGATATTATTTTCTTCGGATGCATCAGGAACGCAGTTATGTGATCGGGCTGGAACATGGACCGCGGATTCAAAATGTGTATCTTGGGGTAGATCCGAATGGACTGTCGCTTCGGCAGGCTGGAAATTTTTTGTTGCTTGGAGGAGGAAATCACAGAACCGGAGACGAAAAATTGGGAGACCCATACGAAGCGCTTAAGCGTGCGGCAGAGCAATATTTTCCACAGGCAAGCGTGCGGTATGCATGGTCGGCACAGGACTGTATGACGCTGGATGGTATTCCTTATATCGGAAAATTCGGGAAACAGACCGATCATTGGTTTGTGGCTACCGGATTTCAGAAATGGGGGATGACGACATCGATGGCAGCCGCAACGATCCTGACGGATCTGATGTGCGGACGAAAGAACCGTTATGCCGACGTATTTTCCCCGCAGCGGAAAACGATGCTGGCTTCTGCAAAGACATTTTCTGAGGAGGGTGCATATGCGGTAGTCAATCTGACAAAAGAACTCTTTGCGTTTCCGAAAGAAAAGCTGGAGGACATCCGTCCCGGCACAGGGGGGACCATAGAATATGAGGGGAAGAAAGTCGGAGTATATAAAACAGAAGAGGAGGATTTCTATTTTGTATCTGTAAAATGTCCGCATCTGGGATGTCAGCTCTCCTGGAATCAGGCGGAAAAAAGTTGGGATTGTCCATGCCATGGCTCACGGTATGATTACAGCGGAAAACTGCTGGACGGTCCCGCACAGACCGCCTCTGTGGCATGTAGCCTGCAAGATCCTGTCAAAGGTACAGACAGATGAGTGAGCAAAATGGGCAGTCGGAGAAATGAGCCGCGACTGTAAAAAATATTTTGTATTCAGAGGAAATTCAGTGTAGAATAAAGAAGAAGCTGCGGCGCAGGCTGTTCTGTTCGTGAAGCGACGGCATGCCGCAGTGAGGAATCTTACAGAAAGAGGGACGTGTAATGAATAAGAAAGAGGTGCTCGAGATCCGAAAGCAGTTTTCTCCGGCAAATTGTGCGATCACAAGAATCTGCGGCTGCTATGTCGATCACGAAAAAAGCAAACGTCTGCAGTCCAGGGAGGCGTTTTTGTCGCTGCCGGAGGAAGAGGCGTTCAAATATTTTGATATTTTTAAGAAGACGTTATCGGGAACGATCGGGAAGAATATGCTGAATATGGAGTTTCCGCTTGAGCAGGAGATGCCGGGAGGAACGCAGGAATTTCTTCTGAAACTGAAAAACAGCAAGCTGCAGGACGATATGCTGTTGGAAGAGTTTTACGATAAGGTGATCGAGAATTACATATATGAAGAGAATTATTATATTATTTTGATCCATGCAATGTATGATGTGCCGGGAAAATCTTCGGATGATCTGGAAATGTATGATGCGTCGGATGTCGTTTACGAATATCTGCTCTGCAGCATTTGTCCGGTCTCCCTCTCAAAAGCAGGACTTTGTTATAATGCGGAGGATAACCGGATCGAAGACCGGATCCGGGACTGGATCGTCGATATGCCGGACAAAGGCTTTCTGTTCCCGGCGTTTAATGACCGTAATACCGATCTGCACGGCGTACTTTATTATACGAAGAAATCTTCGAATCTGCAGGAAGAACTGATCGATCAGGTACTGGGCGCAAAAATGCCGATGTCGGCGGATACGCAGAAAGAAACGTTTCAGGCGCTGATCGAAGATACGCTGGGCGAGGACGGAGATTATGAGACGGTGCGGAATATCCACGATACGCTGAACGATCTGATCGAGGAACACAAAGAAGAGTCGGAACCTCTTGCATTGGACAAGACAGATATGAGAAAAATTTTTGAGAACAGCGGTGTTTCTAATGAACAGATGGAGTCGTTTGATCAGGTGTTTGAAGAAAATGCGGGAGAAAAGACGTCGCTTCTTGCCGCAAACATTGCCGAGACAAAAAAGTTCCATATCGAAACGCCGGATGTGGTGATCAAGGTTAATCCGGAGCGTTCCGATCTGATCGAGACGAGGATGATCGATGGCAGGCAATGTCTTGTGATCCCGGTAGACGATCACATTGAGATCAACGGGATCCATGTCAGAACGATGAAACGTCCGGGAAGTATCGAACGCACACAGGACACCGATCCGGCGGAAGTATAAATAAGGAAAAGAGGAATACAGGAGGCTGAGAAGATGCAGCTGAAAAACACGATCGATACAAACATGTTTCCGCAGTCGATCGGACTTGAGGAGATTGTAAATGCAAGAGAGCTGGGCGGTTATGTCGGAGCAGACGGGCGCAAAGTGAAACGAGGTGTGCTGCTTCGGACGGGCGCGCTTTCGGAAATATCGGAAGCTGACAGACGCCGGCTTCTGGAACAGTATCATTTGACGGATATTATTGATTTCAGGACCAGTTTTGAGTGTGAGGCAGCGCCGGATCCGGAGATGGACGGTGTCGTCTGTCATCCGATCCGGATTCTGGATGAACAAGGAGATCAGACGGCAGGTATGGCAGCGTCGGCATCAGGAGATGGATTTCCGTTGGAAAAGCTGGTTGAAGCAATCCGCAGCGAAAAAATCCGGATTGCAGATATGTATGTGGATATTGTGATGAATCCGGTATCGATGCGTGGATATCGTCAGTTTTTTGACTGTCTGTTGGAGCATAAAGAGGGCGCGGTCCTCTGGCACTGTTCTGCGGGAAAAGACCGGACCGGATTGGGAGCGGCATTTTTACTGGCGGTTCTGGGGGCGGAACGGCAGACGATCATGGAAGATTATCGTTTGACGAATGTGTATTTTCAGGATATTTTGAATAAAATGGAAACAAAGCTTGAAGGTCTTGGATTGACAGAAGAGGAGATGGCAGATATGCGTGCGGTTGCCGGAGGCGTTAATCCGGCTTATCTTGAAAAAGCGCTGGATGTGATCGAGGAGCGTTATGGATCTCTTGAGGGATATCTGGAAAAAGAAATCGGAATTACAGAGGAAAAACGATTCCGACTGCGGGAGATGTATCTGGAAGCATAGGATCACAATGAACTTGATACAGACATTTGAGACAGAGGAAACCGACCAAATGGTCGGAAAGCCCTCTGTCTTTTTTGATGTGTAGCGTCGGTGTACAAGGGGGAAAACGGTCGATGAAGAGCAAATCTAAGTCTCTTTGTTGTTACTTTCACTCCGCGTACGTCTCTGTACGCGTCGTTCAAGTGCCTAAAAGAGGCTTAGATTTGTCTCTTCTCGACTCACCGACCTCAACCGCAGATAATTCGGTGATTTTCAAGGCAGACGATTGAAGCGTACTGGACGTACGCTGATTGAGGATAACGCTGAAAATCACCGAAATTACGCGGTTTGAGGCGTGTTTCCCCTTGTACATCGACGCTAGGAACTCTTTTTGTATAGGCGACGAGCCAAAGTCCGGGCTTGCCCGAGACCTTGGCGACTGCTTACAATCCCGGAATGTGCCTTTTGGCACTTCCGGTGATTCCGATTTCCTGAGTTTCTTATTTTCTGAATTTTGCGAAAAAACCATTGTGATAATAATTAAATATCAAACTAAATTTTGTATATAATTATTAAAAAAGTGTGAAAAATAAAATTGAATATTGACTTTTTCTGTGCAGAAATATAGAATAATGATTAGACATCTAACTATATGGAGAAAGGGGTGAATTTATGTGGAACGAGGAGAAATGCCGGTGATGGGCATTTTGGGACAGATTTCACATTTAAGTGAATATTATGCGAAGCAAATGTTTGAACCTTATGATCTGAAGCCGGGACAGGCGGGGATCTTGGTGGTATTGAGCCTGGATGGGGAAATGTCGCAGCGTGAACTGGCAGAACGGCTGAACCTGACGCCGCCTTCGATCACAGCGGCTATCCAGAAGATGGAAAAGATGGATTATATCAAACGGACGCCGGATCCGCACGATCAGCGGGTACTTCGACTGAGTCTGACGGAAAAGAGCCGCGCTTACCTGGAGCATATCAAAGAAGTGAGCAGACAGATCGAGGAACGGATCTACAAAGGGATGAATACCGAAGAAAAACTTCTGCTCCGGCGGCTTTTGACGCAAGTAAGAGACAATCTGGTAGAGGGAAGATCTCCGGATATCTGGAAGCATCCGATCAAGTTATAAAGGGGTTCTGACAGCTGGGCATAAGAAGAATATAAGAATCAAAACAAGTATGATCAAGAAGAAAAACAATCGGAACAGAAAGGAAACGGGTTATGGGAAAATTATTTAAGTACATGGGAATGTACTGGAAATCAGTGTTGGCGATCCTTGCCATATTGTTTGTCCAGGCATACTGCGACCTGTCCCTGCCGGCATATACTTCGGATATTGTAAATGTCGGAATCCAGCAGGGCGGAGTTGACGAGACGATTCCCGAAGCAATTTCCGTGGAAGAAATGAACAAAGTGCTTTTGTTTGTTTCGGAAGAGACAGAGAAAGAAATTGTGCAGGACGCATATGAAAAGAATGGGGATCTGTATGAAAAAGAGGCGTATGTGCTGAAAGAATCTGTCCTTGAAAATGAGGAAGAGATGGAAGAACTCAGTAAGATCATGGGGCTTCCGATGATGGTGACTGCCGGTTTTGAGTCGGGCAGTGAAGAAACAAAAGAGATAGAAGAACAGATCATGGGGCAGATCCCGCAGGGAATGTTGCCGGAAGATGCGACGATTTTTGATGTATTTGCGATGATGCCGCCGGAACAGATGACGCAGATGGTGGAGGAAATTCGCACACAGATGTCGGATATGCCGGATATGATCGTGGAACAGGCTGGGATCGGATATGTGAAAACCGCATATCAGGATCTTGGGATGGATGTCGATGAGATCCAGCTGAAGTATATGTTTGTGACAGGTGGCAAGATGATCGCGCTTGCATTTCTTGGAATGATCGCCAGTGTTCTGGTCGGATTTCTGGCGTCCCGCGTCGGTGCGAAAGCCGGACGGGATCTGCGTGGAAGAGTATTCCGTAAAGTAGTCGGATTTTCCAACAATGAGCTGGATCATTTTTCAACGGCTTCGCTGATCACAAGAAGTACGAACGATATCCAGCAGATCCAGATGTTGATGGTCATGCTGCTTCGGATGGTGCTTTATGCGCCGATCCTGGCAATCGGCGGTGTATATCAGGTGTTCCAGACAAATGTATCGATGTCCTGGATCATTGGGCTGGCCGTGGTATTGATCGCGTTGGTCGTACTGCTTTTGTTTGTCGTGGCAATGCCGAAGTTCAAAATCATGCAGAAATTGGTTGACCGATTGAATCTTGTGACAAGGGAAATCCTGACAGGACTTCCGGTCATCCGTGCATTCAGTACGGAAAAACATGAGGAAAAACGGTTCGATAAGGCGAACATGGATCTGACCAAAACGAATTTGTTTGTCAATCGTGCAATGACATTTATGATGCCGGTCATGATGGTGATCATGAATGGGATTTCCGTGTTGATCGTGTGGGTAGGAGCAAACGGGATCAACGACGGACAGATGCAGGTTGGCGATATGATGGCGTTTATCCAGTACACGATGCAGATCATCATGGGATTTTTGATGCTTTGCATGATCTCGGTCATGCTGCCGAGAGCGGCGGTTGCAGCAGAACGTGTGGACGAAGTGCTTTCAAGCAAGACGATCATAAACGATCCGAAACAGCCGCTTTTGATCCCGCAGAAGGCAGACGGCGTTCTGAAATTCGACCATGTTTCGTTCCGATATCCGGGAGCCAGCGAAGATGTATTGCATGATATTTCTTTTGAGGCAAAACCGGGAGAGACAACTGCGATCATCGGAAGTACCGGAAGCGGTAAGTCCACGCTTGTCAATCTGATCCCTCGTTTTTACGATGTGACAGAGGGAAAGATCACATTGGACGGTTTGGATATCCGTGAAGTTGCACAGCATGATCTTCGGGAGAAGCTGGGATATGTTCCGCAGAAAGGCGTACTGTTCTCCGGAACGATCGCATCCAATATTATGTTCGGCAATCCGGACGGTTCGGATGAAGAGATGAAAGAGGCGGCTCAGATCGCGCAGGCAACGGAGTTTATTGAAACAAAGAGAAAGAGATACGACAGCTCGATCGCACAGGGCGGATCCAACGTATCCGGCGGACAGAAACAACGACTTTCCATTGCGCGTGCGATCGCAAAACATCCGAAACTCTTTATCTTCGACGACAGTTTTTCGGCATTGGATTTTAAGACCGATGTTGCACTGCGTCGGGCATTGAGAGAGAAAACGGCAGACAGCACCGTTTTGATCGTGGCACAGCGGATCAGCACGATTCTGCATGCGGAACAGATTCTTGTATTGGATGACGGACAGATCGTCGGAAAAGGCACGCATGAGGAATTACTTCGGAATTGTGAGGTTTATCAGCAGATTGCGGCGTCACAGCTTTCGGAAGAAGAACTGAAAGCAGGGATGCAGAAAGGAGGCGAATGAAAATGAGTGAAAAACAGGGAAGACATACCGGACACAGGCACATGGGACATGGACCGATGCACGGGATGGGAGCAGGAGAGAAAGCAAAAGATTTCAAAGGAACACTCAAAAAACTGCTCCATTATCTGAGTATGTTTAAAGTACAGATGTTCTTTGTATTTTTATTCGCGGTAGGCGGAACGGTATTCAATATCGTAGGTCCGAAAATACTCGGAAAAGCGACAACAGAGATTTTTAACGGACTGGTGAGCAAAGTGTCCGGAGGCGCCGGAATGGACTTTGAAAAGATCGGAGAAATCCTGTTGTTTACATTGGGATTATATGTGATCAGCGCGGCATTTTCCTTTATTCAGGGATATTTGATGTCCGGGATCTCCCAGAAGACGACGTATCGTCTCCGAAAAGAGATATCGGAAAAAATCAATCGGATGCCGATGAATTACTTTGATACAAAAACGCATGGCGAAGTCCTCTCTCGTGTGACGAACGATGTGGATACATTGGGACAGAGTTTGAACCAGAGTGCAACGCAGATGATCACATCGGTGACAACGCTGATCGGTGTGCTGGTGATGATGCTTTCCATCAGCCCGCTGATGACTCTTGTCGCACTGTTAATCCTGCCGGTCTCTATGGGGCTGATCTCCGGTATTATGAAACGTTCCCAGAAATATTTCCGTGGGCAGCAGGAATATTTGGGAGAAGTGAACGGACAGGTGGAGGAAGTATATTCCGGTCACAATATTGTGAAAGCATTTAATAAAGAAAAAGATGTGATCACGGAATTTGAAGAGACGAACGATAAACTGTATGATTCCGCATGGAAATCTCAGTTTTTCTCCGGTTTGATGATGCCGATCATGCAGTTTGTCGGAAACCTCGGCTATGTGGTGGTTGCAATCCTCGGCGGATATCTGGCGATCCAAAAGACGATCGAAGTCGGAGATATCCAGTCCTTTATCCAGTATGTCCGGAATTTTACACAGCCGATCCAGCAGATGGCGCAGGTAGCGAATATGCTGCAGTCTACTGCGGCGGCATCGGAGAGGGTTTTTGAATTCTTGGAGGAAGAAGAGGAAGACCAGACAGTGCCGGATCCGGTGTCGGTAGACGGTCTGCAGGGAAATGTGGAATTTGACCATGTACATTTCGGTTACAATGCGGATAAGATCATCGTCAATGATTTCTCGGCGAAGATCAAAGAGGGACAGAAGATCGCGATCGTCGGACCGACCGGAGCAGGAAAGACGACGATGATCAAACTGCTGATGCGTTTTTATGATGTCAACAGTGGGGCGATCCTGATCGACGGACACAATGTAAAAGACTTCAACCGAAGTGAATTGCGGCAGATGTTCGGAATGGTTCTGCAGGATACATGGCTGTTCCATGGAAGTATTAAAGATAACATTAAGTACGGAAAACTGGATGCGACGGATGAAGAAGTGATCGAAGCGGCAAAGGCGGCGAGGGTGCACCGGTTTGTACAGACGCTGCCGGGCGGTTATGATATGGAACTGAACGAGGAGGCAAGCAATGTTTCCCAAGGTCAGAAACAGCTTCTTACGATCGCCCGTGCGATCCTCGCAGATCCGAAGATCTTGATTTTGGATGAAGCGACAAGTTCGGTAGATACAAGAACCGAAATCCAGATCCAGAAAGCGATGGATACCCTGATGAAAGGAAGAACAAGCTTCGTGATCGCACACCGCTTGTCTACGATCCGCGATGCGGATATGATCCTTGTGATGAAAGACGGCGATATCGTCGAACAGGGAAATCATGAGGAACTCATTGCGAAAAACGGATTCTACGCAGAATTGTATAATTCACAGTTTGAGAAAGCTACAAGCTGTGCATAACATTGGAAGAGCGTTCTGGAGAAATGCTTGCATTTCGACAGAATGCTCTTTTAATGTTATATACGGCGCCAGCCGTCAATCGCCGTACGCTTGTGTGCGGCGATTGTAGCACAGCGTAGAAGCGGAAGACACATAAGCTGTTAGCGAGTAGGAAGATTTATCGGCTTTTATTTTCAGCATGTTTATCATAAAATTATTTGAAAATATAACCGGGAGTAAAGTTGCACAAGGAGGCGATCTGCAATGAGAAGAGTAGATAGGGAAGTTACTGATTTTTTGAAAATGACAGATATCATGAAAAATTGTGAGTGCTGCCGTTTAGGGTTAGTGGATAAGAATGAAGCCTATATTGTTCCAATGAATTTTGGGATTGAGATAATTGGCGAACAGGTTATTTTATATTTTCATTGTGCAAATCAGGGGAGAAAGATAGAGTTGATTTCCGGACAGACGATTACATCTTTCGAAATGGATACAAAGCATCAGTTGATAAAGGGAAAAACAGGGTGTGATTTTTCTTACCTATATCAATGCATTATGGGAAAGGGAGAATTGCAGATCGTTTCAGATAGGGATGAAAAAAATTATGGATTACAGAGGATAATGGATCATTATACAAGTGAAAAGCAGTGGGAATTTAATGAAAAGCTTTTAAAGAGAACGACAGTTTTAAAATTATTCGTTAAAACTTGGTCTTGTAAAGAACATGGAAAAGGGATTTAACAATACTAAAAAAAGACACCATTGACATGATGATATGCTCCCTTTATGAAAGACAGTGAAATATAAAAACACTGTTAATCGTAAAGGGGGCATTTTTTATGTCTAGGAGTAAAGTGACTCCAGAACAAAGAATTGGTCCTATGTCAAGAAAAAGTACAAATTAAATGTAACCAATTTTCTCTGTTCTGAGCGAAGTTTAACTTGCTATTTTTATTGCATTCTCCTCGATGTTTGAGACTATGAAGAAAAGTCTGTAAATAAGATCTTCTATGATAATGATAGGCGGAAAACTGGAATGAAATCAGCTTTT
>NZ_JADMSO010000021.1 GCF_015560805.1 Mediterraneibacter glycyrrhizinilyticus
AAGATGAGATATCCCATAACGTCAAGTTAGTAAGACCCCTTGAAGACGACGAGGTAGATAGGGCAGAGGTGGAAGTGTGGTAACACATGGAGCTGACTGTTACTAATAGGTCGAGGGCATAACCAGACAGGTGATAGGAACAAAGTGATGTTCATTCTTTGTATGCAGTTTTGAAGGTATATACCAATCAGATATGGAATGAGAGAGAACAGTATCGAGAGAGATACTGTTTTTTTTTGTTTTCAGATAAGTTCAACATAAAGATGAGTGATTGACATAAAAAGATAACTGCGTTAATATATACCTAGTAATACAAAGCGATATGTTTTATTTAGTAGATTTATAATTTCTCTATAAAATTCAAAATTTTCAAGTTATCATCGATGAGATGGAATTAGGAGGTGATTGAACTGAAGGATAAGTATGAAACACAGATGAAAAAAGGTGTTTTGGATATGCTCGTATTGAAACTTCTAAGTAAAGAAGAAATGTACGGTTATCAGCTCATTAGTGAATTAAAATTGAAAAGCGGCGAACGTTTCTTTTTAAAAGAGGGTACTTTATATCCGATTTTGTATCGTTTAGAAGATGATGGTCTGGTGAAAAGTTTCTGGAAGCAGACAGAGGGAAAAGGTGTTCCAAGAAAGTACTATGAGATTACAAGTGAAGGGCAGGACACTTTAAAAGAGATCACTCAATTATGGAGAGAAATTTGTGACAGTACGGCGAAGATCATGGAGGTATAAGTGATGAAAGAGAAATATATAAAGACGATAATCAAAAATTTGACCTGTTCGAAAAAGAAAAAAGAAGAGATTAAAAGACAGTTGGAAAGTGATATTGGGGAAGCGTTAAACACAGGTGAGAAGGTGGAAGATGTGATTTCAAGGATGGGAGAAGCCGATGAGATCACAAAAGCATTTAATCAGAGCTTTTCAGAAGAAGAGAAAAAGCAATTCCGTAAAGAGAGAAGGAATAGAAGATTTCTTCAGATCACAGGAGTACTTGCAGTTTTAATTTTGCTATTCTGGTGGACCGTGCCGAAAAATACGTTGCTTACAGAGAGTAAATTATTTGATGCTGAGGAAGTAGAGAAGAAGACGGAGCTGATCATTCAATATCTGGATGAAGAAAATTATCAGGAAATTAAAAAGTTGTCAATTGAAAAACTCGCAGATATGATGAATAAAAAAGAAATGGATCAGGTGAAAAGTCATCTGGGAAACGACTGGGGAGAATTTCAGCATTTTGGAGAAGTATACCTGATCGAATCAAGCAGGATGGGACAGCATTCGGCGATTGCACAGATAAATGCTTCTTATGAGAATACAAGTGTCACTTATACCTTGAGTTTCAATCAGGATATGGAGTTGAATGGTCTGTGGATCAAGTAAAAGAAAAGTGCCCCTGAAGGGTTGAAAAAGAAAAGGAGAAGTTTCTATGGATTGGGTGATGAGTCTTATTATTTTCGGATGCAACGTTTTGACAGTGTTGATCTGCAGATATGCTTATCCGATTCGAAATGAATATAAAGATGGGATGATATTGTGGACGCACATTCCGGCATATGAAGCCAAGAATCAAGAGGTTCAGAACCTGGTACTGAAAAGTCAAAGTCAATGGAAATGTTATCACTGTATCGGCTTCTTCAGCGGAGTGGGAATCAGTCTGCTCGGGGCAATTTCTTTGGAACTCTCGATCGTTGTATGGCTGTTCTGGATGATGGCTTATCTTATAGGCTGCTATCTTTTATTAGTGAAGATTTATAGGAATATGCTTCGATTAAAAAAAGCAAATCATTGGTATGATGAGAAAACCGCGCGAATCCGTCTGAGCACTGACTCAGACGTAAAGACATCCGGACCGATGTATGTGGACGAGGATGATTATTGGAAAAACGGTTGGTACAGTAATCCCAACGATAAGCGTTTTTTGGTAAACGATAAATTCTGCAATATGAATATGTCTTTTAATATGGCAAGACCGGGAGCGCGAATCCTTGTGGGAAGTCTGCTGGCAGTGGTTTTAGGCGTGATCTTCTGGTGTATTTATCTTTTTATACCGTTAATACATGTTGAATTTACACTTACAAGAACAGGAGATGAGATTCGGATTGAGGGCGGAGGATATGAGACAGAGTTTACAACAGAAGAAATAAAATCCGTAGAAATTTTACAAAAAGAAATAGGAGAATCGTTTCACAGAAAAAACGGGTTATCATCGGACGAATATCAGATTGGACACTTTAAAGGAAGTGAATCCGGTGAGACAATGTTGTTTCTCTGCCAAGAGGTTATGCCGATTTAAAAAATCAAATTAGAAGACAGAACCATTTTTTTGAACAGCAGGGAAAAGAAAGAAATAAAGATATGGTATGACCAATGCGCAGTCAGATAAGAAGTAAAAAAGGTGAAGCTTGTGAAGAAATGGGAATTTGTTCATAAGTTTCTTTTTTTACTTGACAATATCGAGTGTCGATAATATAGTGAAGATAGAAATATCGATACTCGATAATAAAAAGGTGAGTGAGAATCCTGAAAGGAGGGGGGACCATGAAGACAAGAAAGCGAGAGTTTCCTAAATTTCGATATAGGGAATGTGATGCATTTGCGGAATATTTACAAGAGCGGTCGATGAAAGGCTGGCATTTTAAAGAGTGGAAGTTTGGTCTGGTCTTTGAAAAGGGAGAGCCGGAAGATATTGTATATGATGTGGAAGTATTGCCGAAGGGGTCAGAGATGAGTTTACGACCTGAGATGGAAACCGAAGAGTATGCTGAGTATTGCAAGGCTGCCGGATGGAAGATGATAGACGCTCAGAGACGCTTCTGTATTTTTAGGAAAGAAAAACTCAATGCGGTTCCGATCGTAACAGAGGAGGAGCGATTTGATAACGTTTATCATGCGGAATGGAAATCTTGGCTGAATTTATCCGGAGCCACATTATTTTTTACAATTTTGTATTGTATGGAATTCTGGTTTTTGACATTTGAAACATGGGTATTTTACAACGTATGGATTTTTTTGATCACGATGCTGATATTACAAAGTGCAGTTAGTATTGTTCAAGCTGTGGCTCTTATGTGCTGGCATCGTCGTAATCTGAAAAAAATGAAATCCGGTGAAAGTATCATTTATATAAGACAGAACCCTTTCTGGAGATATGAAAGAGAGATTGCATTTATTATAGTTTTGATGGGGACTAGTATTTTTTCATGGAATGAGATGCGGGAGGTCATTCCTACCGTGTGGATTTTAATCGGGATTATGCTTTTATTTTCTGCTTGGATTATGTATTGGAGACCGACTGCTTCTGATAACTGGCTTGCTCAATTAGTCGGTGGAATCGTAATCTTTTTGATCATATTTGCTGCCATGATGGTAGTTTTATTCGGGAATGAAGAAAGTACAGACAATAAAATCAGTCGATCGGAACTTCCGTTTGAGATGGGGGATTTTTGTGAAGCCTATGAAGAGGCAGAAATACAAAGATATTATGCGGAGCATTCCTCTAGCATATTGGGGACGGTCTGGAAATGGAATCTCACTTATTATGGTTCATCGGAAAACTGGATGAGTGCCGCTTTATATCAAAGTGATAAAAGATGGGTTTTGGATCGGATATGGAAAATAAAAACGAAACATTTAGAAGAATCCTATAAAAATGAATCCGCTGCTGAGGTATGGGGCGCATTGGAAGTGTGGAAAATTGAAGAATCCGAATATTATATTTGTTATCCGGATCAGATATTGATCTTGTTTGTTCCACAGAAAATGGGGAAAGAAGAGATAGAAAGACTAAAAGAAATATTGGATACAAAAGAAATACGAATAATTTCTGACAAAAAAGAATTGCCGCAGGAAAGCAGGTTTTGATTATGGCAAGAGAACAATTTCAGACGTTGACAGAACCGATGTATTATATCCTTTTGTCACTTATGGAAGAGTGCTGTGGGGTGGACATTATGGAAAAAGTAGAAACAATTTCAGCAGGTCGGGTAAAAGTGGGACCGGGTACATTGTATGCGATGCTTTCAAAATTTGAAGAAAACCATATTATTGTGAAAACTGCGGAAATCGGACGAAGAAAATCCTATGTGATCACGGATCTCGGAAAAGAAATGGTGGAAAAAGAATATAAAAGATTACGGATTATGGCGGAAGACGGAGAACGATATTTTAGAAAAAAAGATTTGATTTAGGAGAACGACAACGTTCTCCTTTTTTCTTAGCTTTAATGTGGTAAAATGCAGGCGACAAGGAGGAAATGAGATATGAATAAGAAAAGAACGATTTTTTGTATATTGGGAATGTTAGCGGTGATTTTACTTGGCGGCTGTGCGAGGTTTGATGCAGCAATGTATGTGCAGGCAGTATTGGATACATCTTATAAAGGGGAGACAGAGCGCTACATAGAAATGACCGGCGGATCAAAAGAAGAAGCACAAGAAATTTTTCAGAAAAAAATGAAGGCTACGATGAAAGAATTTAAGACAACACAGCTTTCAAAGGAATTAGAGAAGCAGTACGAAAGCTTATTCGGAAATATTATGAAACAAATGAATTATCAGGTCGCAGAAGCTCAAAAAGAGAAGCGGGGCAGTTATATTGTAAAAATAACGGTAAAACCGATGCTGTTGTTTGATGAGACATACGATGAATTTCAACAGCGGGCGAAGGCTTATGCAAAAGAAATCACGGATCAGGTGACAAAAAATGGCGAGATGCCGGAAGAAGAGTTGATGCAGCAAGAAGTCTATCGGATTTATTATGAAGTACTCAAGGAAGGATTAGAAGCAGGTGTTTCTTATGGAGCGCCCAAGGACGTCTTACTGCATGTGATCCGACAAAAAGACGGAACATATGAAATTGCCAATCAGGATGTGATCACATTGGATGCCATGCTGATTTCTACAAGCAGTCTTGACAAGACAGAGCGGCAATGATATTCTTTATTAGAAACAAGAAATAGTGAAATAGAAACGTAGGTAGAGGTTGCATTCTTTATCAGTAAGGTGCCGGATGTACAGGAGCAGGGGAAAGCATCAGAAAGGAAAGATTGCCGAAAGTATATGAGACCTGAAATCATATTGCGTGGGTGTGGCGTGAAGAACGACATGGCTGTCATCGCAGGATGGAGAGCTATCTGATTTATACATTATGTATATATTGGGGACGGCGCATCTTGCCGTTTCTTTTTTCGTTTATCAAATGAGACGGAACGATGTGTTTTCCGTATTACTTTAACCATAAAGGAGGAAGAAAGCAATGGCAATTTTTAAAGGCGCGGGTGTCGCGATTGTAACACCAATGAAAGAAAATTTGGAAGTAAACTATGATAAATTAGATGAGATTCTGGAAGAACAGATTGCGGGAAAGACAGATTCTATCATTATTTGCGGAACGACAGGAGAATCCGCAACGATGTCTGAGCAAGAGCATCTCGATGTGATCAAATTTGCGATCGAGAGGGTAAATCATCGTATTCCGGTTATTGCAGGAACCGGATCTAATTGTACGGCTACTGCGGTACAGCTTTCAAAAGAAGCAGCAGAAGCAGGTGCGGAAGGAATTTTACTGGTGACGCCATACTACAACAAAGCGACTCAGAAAGGGTTAGAAGCTCATTACACAAAGATTGCAGAAGCCGCAAAGATTCCGGCGATCTTATATAATGTTCCCAGTCGGACCGGATGTGCGATCGCACCGGAGACAGTTGCAAGACTGGTAAAAAATGTCGAATATATCGTAGGTATAAAAGAAGCCTCAGGCGATATCGGAAATGTGGCAAAAATTATGCATTTATGTGACGGGAACATAGATCTGTATTCCGGAAATGACGATCAGGTTGTACCGCTTCTTTCTCTGGGCGGACTCGGTGTGATCTCGGTGTTGTCTAATGTAGCGCCGACTTATGTACATGATATGGTTTACGAATATCTGGAAGGAGACAGAGCGAAGAGCTGCAAGATGCAGCTGGATGCGATTCCGCTTTGCAGCGCACTGTTCTGTGAAGTAAATCCGATTCCGGTGAAGGCAGCTATGAATTTGATGGGAAAAGAAGTAGGACCGCTTCGCGCACCATTGACAGAGATTGAACCGCAGCATGAGGAGATACTGAAAAAAGCAATGAAAGAATTTGGGATTCTTTAAATGAAAAAAGTGATTTTAAATTTAGAAAGCAATTTCAAATTTACATAAAAAAAATAGGAAAACCTTTCCATTCAAGCATTAAGTTGAGTGGAAAGGTCTTTCCTATTTTTTGGCATTTAGAGCATATTCTTTTTGGAACGATAGATAGACATACTTATCAGTCCGGAGGAGAGGAGGGTTAAAAATAAAAGTTTCATGGGAGCAGTATCTCCTGTTTCTACTGCCTTTTCAGAAACTTTTTCAGAAGCGGACTGAGATGTTGCGGCGAGTGCTTCCGAAGAGGGCAGCTGAGGGGTGAATGCTTCCGGGGATGGCAACTCTTCATTAGATGTACCGTCACCGGAGGTTTCGTCATCGGGAGTAGTTCCATCCGGGACATTTGGATTGGGTTTCTCCGAATCAGGAGAATCATTTTCCGGAACATCCGGGGCGGGAGAATCATTTTCCGGAACATCCGGATCAGGAATATCGGTCTCCGGTTCTTCGGGATACGCGCCATAGGGATGTCCGCAAATGTCACAAACAGCTCGATCCGGGAAAATAGCGGAGCCTCCGGTACAATTCCCTTCGTGGAGATGCTGTCCGCATCCATTTAGACATTCTTGATAATGTTTGTCATGGTCCTGAATCCATGCTCCGGGCTGATGACCGGTAGCGGAAAGCACTAAATCCTGGAAGGTAACTTCCTTCATAATTCCGTTTTCGTTAATAAACAGTTTTCCGTCTTTGTCTTTGTAGTGAGCCTTGATCCCATCTGTTTCACAAGTCGGTGCAAGAAAATCGACGGAAATATAATTGTCTCCGGTTAATTGGACAGTGATATTCTCACTGTGATCTACCATATTCGTATCGCCGCGAAACGCAGCGGTTAAAGTACAAGCGCCGGGAGATAGGATTCCGCTGGCTGTCTGGTAAGTCAATGTGTAAGTGCCGGAAGTATCTGCATTTACAAAAGCAGAAAGTTGATGATCACCGAAAAATAAAGCCATTTGTCCGTTTGTAGGAGAAAGCAGAACTTTCGGATTTTCTGCGGCGTCTGGAGAAAGACCGGTTGCTTTTGGGGTTACCGTGATTGTTATGATGTCTCCATATGCAAAGTTGGTTGTTTCCGTTCCGTCACAAAAGGATTTCAGCCCGCCGTCAAATATCGTTTGAGAAGGCTGGATGGTGAAAGTTTTTTCTGCATCTGCAGAAAGGGCATAGCGTCCGGAATCTTTTCCGCTCAAGGAAGCGGTCGCGGTATAGGTTCCGACAAGACTGGCTTCCCCTTTGACAGTGAGCGTGACATCATCGCCGGGGCGGATATTGGATGCAGACAGTTCCGGTTTTTTTGAAGTTCCGTCGTATATAAAATTCGTTTCGCCCCAAAGCAGATTTAACTCGGTTGGTTGAGGACTTAAGAATTGTTTCCATGCAGTCTCTCCGGTTGAAAGAACGGTGATACAAGAAACTAAACTTCCGTTTACGTTTCCGGTCGTATCCGTAGTTACGCGAGCATGACCATTTTTGTTAAGGACGCTGTAACGCTGCATTCCATTTGCTTTATCGTCATCAGAATCTGAAAAATAAACGCCGGTAAGATGACCGTCTTTATTGTATTCGACGCCCCAGACTGTGACAACATGGGCGCTTTTTCCCGTATCATAAGTTAACGAGATCAGATCCCCTCTGGTTATATAATGCTTTAAATCAGTGGAAAGGCTGCTATATCCACGGTCGTACTGATGTCGATTTGTTAAAATCTCTGTTCTAAATACATTATAAAAGAAACCGCCGTTTGAGTCGGGACCTTTTTGAATCAAATCCGATCCGTCAAAATCGGGATCATTAGTTCCGCCGGTCTCTTTCGGATAATATCCATTGATAAATTGATCTTCCAGAAGATCCGGCCAATAACCTTCTTTCCGGTTGGCATATTGTCGTAAAAAAATATTGTAAATAGAACGTTCCTCTTGCGAGGTGACGGGGGTCAGAAATTTACGAATCTCATCTGCCCGCGGTGCATCTGGGTGCAAAGTTAGATATTCTTTGATATTGTCTGTATTTTGAGCAATCCACCAATGGAGCATATTGGTGGCAACTGCGGCAAAACAAAGATTGGCATCTTGCGCCTGTGTGTCAGTCTTGTTAATATCATACCATCCGTTGCCGGCTTTGTATGGCGCGATATATTCCACATAGTGTGCATTCCCTGTTTTGTGCTCCGTTTTCTTAAAGTCGCTGTCATCACCGCCCATTTTCGGAGGTGTGATTCCATCTGCCCAGAAAATCGTACGGAGTTCATTAGTTTCTTCGTTTCTATATTCGGCAGTACTTCCGGCTTTGGTTTCCTCCTGTGCTGTTACGGTAAGAGTGGGAAAAAGCGTGTTTCCGAACAGGAGAGCGCCAAGCATACAGGAAAGAAGAGAAAAATAGTTCTTTCGTTTCATAGAGTTTTCCTTTCGTACATCATTTTGTCGATTCATTTTAGCATATAATAAGAATGAAGTAAATGTAAGAAGTTTTAAGTATTGGAAAGTATCAGAAATAATTACAGATACTCACAATCATATCAGATAGAAATAATTAGAAAAGTTTTGAGGTTTCGTTTTCTTAAAAAAGATGTTAATATGAAAGAAGCTTGCTTAGATCATGAAAAACGGAGTTTGATATGAAGAAGAATTATGAAGAACTAAAACGATTTCTTCAAAGCGAAGAACAGGTATTAAAAGAGCAAAAGTATTATCATGTATCGAAAATGCAGATGGATGATGAACAGATCATCACATCGTACCCGAATCAAGAAGTATGTCAGGAACGGTTTGTGATTCGTCAGAAGTACAAAAACATATTGATCCCTAAGCATAGACACGAATATATCGAGTTGTCGTTTATGTTGGAAGGGGAACTTTCCATGCAGATAGAAGGAAAAGAAATCCGCATGAGATCAGGGGATCTTTGTCTGATGGATCGAAATGTCAGCCATTGGTCCGAGATGGCAAAAGACGGAATGTGGATGTTCAATATACTGATGACCGCGGATTTTTTTGATACGATTTTTATGTATCTGTTTTCAGAAGATACCTATATTTCGAACTATATTATCAACAGTTTATACTCACAGAGTAAAAAGAAAAATTATATTTTTTATCATCTTCCGGAAGACAGTTTTGAAGAGCGGATAATGGAACAGATCATTTGTGAGTATTTTATGGAAGAACAAAAAAATATGGGGAAAATTACTGCCTGCCTGATACTTTTGTTTACGGAGATTTCCAGGGCGGTAGGTAAAGCAGATGAGAAAACGATCAAACAAAACAACTCGAAGATACAAAGTGAAGTAATTGAATATTTAAAAAAACATTATAGAGATGCGACACTAAATTCTGTCGCAAAGGAATTATGTTTCCATCCTAATTATTTGAGTTCCTTGTTAAAAGCAGAAACGAACAAAGGATTTAAGGATCTGTTGTTTGATATTCGAATGACAGAAGCGGCAAATTTATTATGCAGGACCGATATGAAGATAGATGAGATTGCTGCTGAGATCGGATATGCAAATGAAGGATATTTTTATAAGTGTTTTAAACAACGTTATGGGGAGTCACCTTATAATTATAGAAAAAAACATCGAAGTTCTTAATAAAGGACAGGAAAACCTTTAGTTTATATATGAAAAGATTGTTAAAAAAAAGATATAATCCTTTCAAATAAAATGTATTTGGAGGATGAAATGAGTACAAAAGCAAAAGAATCAAAAATGGAAGCAGTACGCGTTGTCATGACACCGCTTGGATCTGCTGCATCAAACGTATTCAATATGTTGAATATGTCGTTTTTCCTTGTGTTTAGTACAGAAGCACTTGGATTAAATATTGCAGTGATGGGAATTGTAATGACTGTGATGAGAATTTTCGATGGGATCACAGATCCGGTCATTGGTTCGATCATCGACAGGACAGAAACACGATTCGGTAAGTTCAGACCGTTCCTGGTGATCGGATCGTTCATCATGCTAGCGGCAAGTTTTATGATTTATCTGTTTTCATTTGATATACCACAGACATATCGTATGGTATGGGTAGTTTTGTGGTATGCAGTATGGGTAATCGGGTATACTTTTATGACTACTGTAAATAAATGTGTACTGTCGATCGTAACAAAAAATCCTAAATATCGTCCACTTTCCGGTGTTGCGGGTGGATGCTATTCTACTATCCTTGGATTTATCATGACAACTGCAATTATTCCGATTTTACAGAAAAACGGTGGGTTGGGATCTCAAAAAGGCTGGATGTTGATCATTGTCAGTGCATTTATCTTGCATGCAATCTTATTGATTGGCTGTCTGTTCGCAATTTCTGCTTCGGATAAACCAGAGTTTTACAGACAGGATCCAGACAAAAAAGAAGAGAAGATTTCAATTCGAGACAGTATTAATGTACTTCGACTGAATCAGCCACTTCGTATGTTGATTTTAGCTGCATCGACAGACAAGATTGCTGCAACAATCCAGACTGCAGTTATGACTTATTTTTATATTTACGCTGTTCAGAATCTTGATCTGCAGCCTATCGTAGGTGGTATATCGACACCGATGTCATTAGTGGGAGCATTTGTAGCAGGATCCGTAGCTGTAAAATTCGGATGTAAGAAAGCTTCTCTGATCGGAGCTGTGGCGAATCTGACATTAGAAGCGATTTTGATCATTTTCCGTCCGTTTGGAGAAAAAACGATTTTCGTATTTATTATTTTGATGGCTGCCAACATGTTGTTTAGAAGATTTTCAGCGCAGAATGTAGATCCGATGATCGCAGAGATTATTGATTATCATAAGTTAAAAACAGGTAAGTTCATGCCGGGATTTATCGGTGCAACTTTTTCTCTTGTGGATAAAGTGATCAGTGCGTTCGGATCGTCTATCGTAGGTATCATCATGGGACTGGCAGGATATAGTGCGGGAGCAGAACCGACTATGGCATTGTATATCGCTACGATCGGAATGTATCTTGGAGCTCCATTGCTTGGAGACCTTGCGAGTGTGATCGCATTGAAACGATATCATATTACGGCAGAAGAATATAAGCAAATGTATGGAGATAAGGCGATTTTGAGTAAAAAAGAGGCTTAAAAAATAAGAGGTAAAATAGTTTGGAAGAAATGTTGATAAACGACGGATGGAGTTTTCATAAAGAAAACGAAGCGGAAGAAAATATATCGATTCCGCATACATACAACTCGGCAGATGGGCAGTCAGGAACGTCTATGTGGCGTGGAAAAGGATATTACAAGAGAGAACTTGTTTTTCGGGAAGAGGATCGAGAGAAAACAATCTATCTTGAAATAGGTGCGGCTGCGATGCGTAGTACAGTGTACATAAATGGAAAGAACATTTATGAGAATACATGTCCATATGCAATGTATAGAGTTGCATTGAACGAGCATATAACAGAGGGAATAAATTTGTTGGAGCTTGTAGTAGACAATACTGCAACAGATGCGATTTATCCCCAAATGGCAGACTTCTCATTTTATGGAGGAATTTATCGAGATGTGAAACTGGTATATGCACCGAAAGTACATTTCGATTATCTGGATGGAAGCAGAAGCGGTGTTCAGGTAAGAACGAAAAAGTTGGATGAAGGAAAATGGGAAGTTAAGGCAGAAGGATGCGTGATAAATGAGGGAAGTATGTGTGCCGGACAGGTAAAAATTTCGCTTGTAGATAAAGAAAATATCGTATCTGAAAAAACGATCCAATTCAGTTTCGCTGAAAAAACTCCATTTTCTGTTCAGCAGGAAATCAGTGATCCACATTTATGGATGGGAACAGAAGATCCGTATTTATATCAAGTTCGTATTGAAATTAGTACGGAAGAAGGTTGTATGGAAGAACGTGAAATTCAAACCGGATTCCGGGAAATTGAGATAGATCCGGAGCGGGGAATGTTTTTGAATGGGAAACATATCAAACTTCATGGTGTTGCACGCCATCAGGATTTTGGAGGTGTGGGAAATGCGGTTTCAAGAGAACAGATGGAAGAGGATATGGCGCTTATCAAAGAACTGGGCGCAAATTCAGTTCGTCTGTCCCATTATCAGCATGACGATTATTTTTACAGACGTTGTGATGAAGAGGGGATTCTTGTATGGGCAGAAGTACCGTTTATCAGTATTTTGTCCGATAATAAAAAAGCGGATGAAAATATCCGGGAGCAGATGCGGCGGCTGATTCTGCAATGTGGCAATCATACTTCGATTTATTGTTGGGGTGTGCAAAATGAAATTACCATTGCCGGAGAGAATACAGAAATTCATGCAAATGTTGAGTCGATGGCAGCATATACAAAAGAACTTGACGCAGATCGGTATACGGCAGAGGCAAATATATATTCCGTAGCAAATGAAAGTGCGCTAAACCGGATGACGGAGTTGGTTGGTTACAACTTATATTATGGCTGGTATTATGATGAGATTACAGGATTACAGAAACGTTTAGATGAATTTCATGCGGCATGTCCGGATATTCCGCTACTTGTAACAGAGTATGGCGTAGATACAAATCCACAGTATCATTCTTATCAGCCAAAGACGAAAGACTATTCAGAAGAGTTCCAGCTTTTATTTTCGGATAATGCATTAAAAGCATTTGAAGAACGGGAGTATTTCATCGGAAGTTATGTATGGAATTTATGCGATTTTGGAAGTGCATCCCGAGATGAAGGCGGAAAGCAGGGGCAAAACCAAAAAGGATTGGTTACAATCGACAGAAAGATAAAAAAAGATGCATATTATCTTTACAAAGCATATTGGTCAAAAGAGTGTTTTGTAAAATTAGCTGGCAGCAGGTTTTTGAATCGGCATCTGGAAGAGAATACGATTACAGTATTATCGAATCTGAATAGACTTATTTTATATGTGAACGGACAAAAGATTGCGGAAACAGATAATGTAGATCCAATGACTCAATTTTCCGTACAACTTCAAATGGGAAAAAATGAGATCACAGTAAAGGGATTTGATAAGGAAAATCGAGAATATGCAGATGCGCAGATTCTGTATCGAGTTGAAAATCCAGAGAAAAGTTATGAATACGTGCCGAAAGAGCAAGGTAAAAACGTGATCAACTGGTTTGAAAAATTTGATTTGGAAAGTGCAGATAAGGAAGAAATCGTAATAGATTCCAATTTTTATTCCAGTGGAGATAAACTGGGAGATATTATGAAGAATCCGGATGGTGAAAAAATTGTTCTGAAATATTTTGGGGAAATGAAAGATCATCCGAAGTTCGGGATGATGAAAGTTATGACTTTGGATGCAATGGGAAAACTCAAAAATTTAGGAATCCCAAAAGAATTGATTCTTGTGATCAACAAAGAATTGCAGAAGATAAAAAAATAAAAAGACAATTTCAAAAAAGATAAAAAACACCTCTCATAGAATCTTAGATGTGAAAACATCCGGTTTCTATGAGAGGTGTTTTTTTGAATTAATATTTATGAAAATTATTTCTGATATTATATACATAAATACTTAATATTCCTGAGAACAGGAGTATTAAGAGCAAAAGGTTGATAGAAGTGGTATCCCCTGTTTTAACAGCTTTTTCAGAAGCAGCGTCATTGGCAGAAGATTCAGACACCAGATCTTGTGCAGAAGGATCTGGTGATTCTGGATCCGATGTTTCTGATTCAGGTATTTGTGTTTCCGAAAATTGAGGAAGTGAATCTTCCGGATCCGGAGATTCTATGTCCGGAGCTTCTACATTTGGAGCTTCTATATCAGGAGCCTCTATATTCGGAACTTCCGGATCCGGTGAATCTGGATTCGGTGTTTCTATATCTGGTTTTTCAATGTCTGGTTTTTCCGGATAATTGCCGTAAGGATGTCCACAGATTTCGCAGATTGCCCGATTCGGGAAAATGGCTGCGCCGCCGGTACAATTCCCTTCGTTGAGATGATATCCACATCCGTTTAGACATTCCTGATAATGTTTGTCCTGGGTTTGAATCCAATATCCGGGCTGATGACCGGTAGCCGGTAGAATAAGATCTTTCAGGGAAACTTCTGTCATTATTCCGTTTTCCTTAAGATAGAGTTTTCCGGCTGTATCTTTGTAATGTGCTTTTATGCCATCTGTTTCACACGTCGGCGCAAGTGAATCGACAGAAATGTAGGTGTCACCGGATAACTGAATCGTTATATCTTCACTATGATTGACCATATTCATATCACCGCGGAATACAGCGGTTAAAGTACAAGAACCGGGTGAGAGGATTCCGTTAGATGTAGGATAGGTCATAGTATAAGTTCCGGAATTATCTGCATTTACAAAGTTCGAAAGCTGGTATCCATCTGCAAACAGAGCCATTTGACCGTTGGTCGGAGAAAGCAGGACCTTTGGACTTTCGACAGAGTTTGGGGAAAGACCGGTAGCTTTTGGTGTGACTGCGATTGTAATCATATCTCCATAGTTAAAATCAGTTGTTTCATTTTTTTCGTGATAAGATTTTACACCGCCATCAAAGATTGTTTGGGAAGGCAATATGGAAAACTCTTTTTTGCATTCCGTGGGGAGTATGTAACGATTCGCATCCTTTCCGCTTAGGACAGCGGTGGCGGTATAGGTTCCGACAAGATTTGCTTCTTCGTTTACAGTAAGGGTAACATCATCGCCGGGAGCAATGTTTGATGCAGTCAGCTCCGGTTTTTTTTGAGTTCCGTCATATATAAAATTTGTTTCGCCCCAAAGTAATTGTAACTCCGTTTGCTGAGGAGAAAGAAATTTATTCCACGTAGCATCTCCGGTAGAAAGAGTCGTGATGCAAGAAACTAAACTTCCACTTCCATTGTCAGCTGTTGTGACGAATGCTTTTTCATCTTTATTGATCACACTGTAACGCTGCATTCCATTGGCTTCATCATCATCAGAGTCTGAAAAATAAACGCCGGTAAGATGACCGTCTGTATCGTACTCAACACCCCAGATTGTGACAACATGGGCACTTTTTCTCATATCATAAGTTAACGAGACAAGATCTCCTCTGGTTATATAATACTTTAAATCAGCAGAAAGGGTATCATATCCATGGTCGTACAGATGTCGAGTTGTTAAAATCTCTGTTCCAAATACGGTATAAAAAAATCCGCCGTTTGGGTCGGGACCTTTTTGAATCAAATCCGGTCCGTCAAAACCGGGATCATTAGTTCCTGCGTTCTCTTTTGGATAATATCCATTGATAAATTGATCGACCAGAAGATCCGGCCAATAACCTTCTTTCCGATTAGAGAATTGTTTGAGAAATATATTATAAATGGATCGATTATCCTGTGTGGTGACTGGAGTCTGCAAAGAACGAATCTCATCTGCCCGCGGGGCATTTGGGTATGAAGTTAGATAGTCATTGATATTGTCCGTGTTTTGGGCAATCCACCAGTGGAGCATATTGGTAGCAACTGCGGCAAAACAAAGATTGGCATCTTGTGCCTGTGTTTCGGTCTTGTTGATATCATACCATCCGTTACCGGATTGGTATGGTGCAATGTATTCGATATAGCGGACATTATTTATCTCTGTAACTACTTTTTTAAAGTCGCTGTCATCACCGCCCATTTTGGGAGGCGTGATTCCATCTGCCCAAAAGATTGTACGTGGTTTTCCGTCTTCTGTAATATAGTTTGTAGTGGTTCCTGCTTTTGTTTCCTCGTGAGCTTTTAACGTTAAAGAGGGGGAAATTGTACCACTTAATAAAATTGTACTCAATATGCAGGAAAAGAGAAAAAATTTTTTCCTTTGTTTCATAAAAGTTCCTTTCTGGTTAAATATTGCAGATTAATTCTAACATAGAATGTTATTGAAGTAAATGTTAAGATAAAAAATAAAAAGATAAAAAAATGAAAAACAAAATTAATGATAAACGATAAAAAATTATTGACAAATGTATTTTGATAAGAGTAGAATAAAAGTATAAAAGGAAAGGAGAATTTGTTATGGGAGACAATCATAAACAGAAAGATTATTATGATCGTAGAGATGGCAGACCGGAAATGAAGTATCACGGGACGATGGGAGTGACACTTTTTCTCATGGTTCTTCTCACAGGAATCTGTCTGGTGTATGTTTTTATGATGCTGCGTGTGGCGCCGGAAAAGGTGAGCGCTAACAGAGAAATTGTTGAGAATGAAATGTTTCGATTTGAGATTGATGAGATGGGTAGCTTCAGCAATCTGTCAGGTGATATGCTGGGAATCGAGGCGGCAGAAGAGAATCCCAAAGCAGTCTGGTTGTCCTATGGGATTGCGATGTTATTTACTACTTATCTGCCCTGGCTGTTTATTTTATGGTTTGTGAGAAACATTATTGTCTATGCTGTTCAGATGAGGGAACCTTTTTCAAAAATTACTGCGAGATCTGTCCGGAACATTGGATTTGTTTTACTATACATTGCAATCAGCAAGCAGTTGGTAGCATTTTTACTGCCACGTATATGGGGAGGAGTTTCTCCGGAGATTGATCTTATAAATCAGCCGGCTACCGTAAACTGTATGACGCTGGGATTATTAGGACTTCTATTTCTCTTCCTTTCCCGTGTTTTTCGCTATGGCTGTGAATTGCAGGAAGAATCCGATACAACTATTTAAGGAGTATGTGCTATGGCAATCATATTAAGACTTGACCGGGTCATGGCAGACCGAAAAATTTCTTTGAACGAGCTGGCAGAGCGAGTGGGGATTACGAATGTGAATCTTTCCAATCTGAAAACCGGAAAGGTAAAAGCTATTCGATTTTCTACACTCAACGCAATCTGCCGGGAGCTACATTGCCAGCCAGGGGATATATTGGAATATCAAGGAGATTCAAAAGAATAGAATGCTGGTTTTTCGAAGGGGAGAACTGGGAAAATTTAATATTGCGGTATTTTAACAAATGAAATTGTATGAGGGATTACCGTTATGATTACATTTCGTTTTTTTACACAAAAAAGCCTTAAAACAGCAATTTCACGCAGTTTTTAAGGCTTTTTAAAGCAGGGGATGAGAGAATCGAACTCCCACCAAAGGTTTTGGAGACCCCTATCATACCATTTGACCAATCCCCTATAATTGCTACCGAACATTTAATATTATACTCATCCAAGAGGGGATTGTCAACACTTATTTTTGAAAAATATATTCATGATTGTCAATAGTGAATTGTAAAAGTAAATTCCATCCCTCACATATAAGCCATGGAATTTATTAATTCTCAAAATAAGTATGGCATT
>NZ_JADMSO010000022.1 GCF_015560805.1 Mediterraneibacter glycyrrhizinilyticus
AAACTCCACCTCGTGGAATTTAGTCCTACAAGGTGGAATTTAACTTTACAAAGTGGAATTTACTTTTTCAATTGACCTAAATTTTCCCCGAGTGCCGCACGATCTCGCACTACAAATTTTGTTCCGGTTCAGCCGATTCTGTTCCTAAAACCACGCTCTCTGCTTGTTGCAGTTCCCTCCGCTGTTTTTCTCAGATTTATCATCGAAAAAGAGAAACGCAGAAGTTTTCGTTTTCTTCTGCGCTCCCCTTCTTTCTCCTACTTAGGTCCTTTTATATATTTTATATCTCATTTTCCATTCCAATCAGATCGAATTTCTCGCAGCTTACCACAATCTCGAAATCATCTTTTTGCGGCTTTTTACATTTCACTTTGACGATACGGTCCGTCATGTCATAATACCAGCCGGTTTTTGCCTCGTCAAAAGCGTCTCTGATGAGGAACCGTGGAATCTTCTCTCCATCCACGCTCACCCAATAAGCGCCTTTTTTCTTGCTCACCACATTCAGGTGCAGATTTTCCCAGCTTTCCTGATAGGATCCTGTCTTATGGAAATGAATCCGTTTTCTGTCACCTGCTTTGACGGATATTTTTGTTTCGGCAAAGACGCCTGCCTCATACTCGTTTGACCATCCGTCGTCATCATAATATGTAAACTCTACGTCCTGTTCGCAGCTTACGAACAGATCCAGTGTCTTCATCGTATCTTTTGCGATGTGATGGATATCCTCGGTCGTCATATAGACTGCCGCACCTCTTAAAAACATCGGAATGGAGCTCAAATCTACCGGAAACTGGATCGTCTGTCCACCCTCATATGCTTTAAAATGATCGTTCATATCATACCAGATCGTTCCCTTTGGCAGATAGACCGTTCTCGTCTCTGCGCCTTTCTCTACCACATTTGCAACCAGAACGGACGGACCGAACATAAAGGTCAGGTTCTCATCGCGGTAACAGTCCAGATCCTCCGGAAATTCCAAAAAGAGCGGGCGCATCACCGGCATTCCGTTTTCATGCGATTCCCGCATTACGGAATACAGATACGGCGTCATCCGATAACGCTGCGCATATGCCTCCTGCACATACGGCAGATTTTCTTCATACATCCATGGCTGGGTAACTGTATTGTCATTGTTCGCTGAATTGATACAGAAACGCGGCTGGAAAATCCCATTCTGGATCCAGCGGAGCAGCAGCTCGCTTTCCGGCGCCGGCCCCGCAAAACCACCGATATCACAGCCTGCATTGGACATTCCGGACAATCCCATTCCGATCAGTGTCGCAATATTGAATTTCACCGTTTTCCAGTCTGTCAGGTTATCCCCTGCCCATACTTGCGCATAACGTTGGATTCCCGCATATCCTGCCCTGTTGATGATATAAGGACGCGCTTTCGGATATACTTCTTTCAATGCCTCTTTCCCGGTATATGCCATCATATTAGACTGAATGATTTTCAGTTCCGCCATCGTACCGCCCATTCCCTCATGGTCACAGTAAGCGTTTCTGTCTTCTACACCATCATACTCGCAATTATCATTCCATACCGTACGCATTCCCTTTGCCATCAGATTTTTTTTCAGCAGTTCTTTCCATGCCTCGCGTCCGGAGGGCTTTGTAAAGTCTACAAACCGTCCCTCTCCACCCCACCAGCGACCTCTGTAATCTTCTGTTTTGTCCGGTGTTTTCACAAACGCGTCCTTTTCTTCAAATACATTTCTGTATGGGTGATTTTTCAGGATTCCCGGTTTCATGTTCGGGATCACATTGATTCCCATCTCATGCTCCATTTTCTCAAAAAATCCCTCCGGATCCGGAAATCTCTTCTTATTCCAGTTAAATACATAACGCAGATTATCCTCTTCGCCGGAAGAGTAACCGCTTGCAAGCCAGAAATTGTCGATATAGATCTTTTCATCAAAATGTTTCCGGATCACTTTGTAGATTTCTTCGTCGCAGTTCTGTTCCAGTTCCGCATAATACATGGTAGACGCCGTGTATCCGAGAGACTGTTTCGTCGGCATTGCTTGACGTCCCGTCAGATAGGTATAACGCTCCAATACCGAATCCATCCCCGGTCCGTTGATCAGAAACAGATCGATGTCTCCGCCGTCCGCCTGATAATAACAATAGCTGTCCCAGTAGCCGCTGCGCTCATTTCCCATATCAAATACAGCGTCATAAGAATTGTTGTAAAACAGTCCCAGTGCATGCAGATTGTTCTCATTGACACGGATATAGAACGGAACATGTTTGTACAGCGGTTCACCGAATTCCGGGTCGGCTCCGATGGCATCTTTCGGGGACATTCTCAGATGGCGTCCTTTCTTATCCAAATGCCCGGTCTTCTCACCGAATCCGTAAAAATGATCCGTCTCTGCCTGGATCTCTGAGTAATGTGTGATCCGTCCAAGCTGATCCTTGTCAAATGCACGCTCTTTCAAATCACTGTAAATCAGTTTTCCCTCTGTATCATATAACTGGAACTGGATCGGCTGCTTTTTCATCACCAGCTTCAAAGTTTCTGTACGGAAAACAAGTTCATCCTCTGTCTCCTCACAGGAAACATTTTTCGCCTTGATCCGTGTCCGCTCCTCTTTGAACAATTCATCCAGTTCGTCTTCCCATGCCGTTGTAACAAGCGCGTAGGAAGCCTCTTTAAATTTCCGGTCAAAGGACACCCGGATCCGAATAATATCGTCCGTCATAAAGACGAGCTTGATATCTCCCGCATTCCCCTGGATCAGATAACCATTCTCCGTTTTTTCCATTCCACAATATTTTCTCAATAACATAATTTGTTACTCCTTTTTTATATCCGTCCCGAATCCCCGGTCTGTTGAATTTGAAAAAGGAGCGTATCGCACGCCCTGTGCGGCGGAATGCAATACCTCCTTTTTCAAGTTTCGCTCAAATTGTCAATATTCGGATCAAACCAAACCTAATAAGGTCGGAATTCCCATGGACAATGCCGGTATATAAGTAACTGCCAGCAGAATACCAAGTAATACCGCAAAATACGGAAGCAGTGTCTTTGTCACCTGCTCGATCGTGATCTTACTGATACCGCATGATACGAACAATACCGAACCAACCGGCGGCGTCATGCTTCCCATACACATGTTGAAGATCAGCATAACACCAAACTGGATCGCCGACATTCCAAGACTTTCCGCGATCGGCAGAAAGATCGGCGTGAAGATCAGGATTGCCGGTGTAATATCCATAAACATACCGATAACAAGCAGGATAATGTTCATCAGAAGAAGCAGGATATACTTATTATCCGTAATTGCCATCAGTCCGTTACTGATCGCTGCCGGGATTCCGGAATATGCCATTACCCATGACATTGCAGACGATGCCGAGATCAAAAACAGGATGATACCGCTTGTGGCAGCGCTGTTCAGCAAGATCTTCATAAAGGATTTCATATTGATACTCTTATACACAATGGACAGGATCAGGCAGTACAGCACACATACCCCAGCCCCCTCGGTCGCGGTGAAGATACCGCCTACGATACCGCCGATCACGATCACGATCAAAAGCAGGCTCGGGATCGCCTCAAATGTGATCTTCAGCGCTTCTTTCAGAGGTACGAATCCGGTCGTCGGATATTTATGTTTCTTTGCATAAATAAACGCAACGATCATTGTTCCGAGTCCCATTAAGATTCCCGGAATATAACCGGCCATAAACAGCGCGGAAATGGATACGCCGCCCGCTACGGTCGAATATACGATAAATGCACTTGTCGGCGGGATCAGAAGTCCGGTCGGCGCCGACGCGATATTTACCGCTGTTGCAAATGCCGGATCATATCCCTCTTCTTTCTGGATCGGATAGATACATCCGCCCATTGCGGATGATGCCGCTACCGCAGAACCGGAAAGCGCTCCGAACAGCATATTTCCGAGTACGTTTGCCTGTGCAAGAGATCCCGGGATCCATCCACAGAACAATTTTGCAAAATTTACAAGTCTTCGCGCAATACCGCCGTTATTCATGATATTTCCCGCAAGAATGAAAAGCGGTACTGCCAACAATGAAAAACTCTCTACTCCTCCGTTCATCTTCTGCATGGTGATAAATGTGATCTGATCCCATGACAGTGAAGACAGGGCAGTTACAATAGATGAAACTACGATGCTGACAGAAATCGGGCATCCTAAAAACAACAGCACTCCAAATACAGCGAACAAAAGTATAGTCGTTACAGCAATATCCATTACGCTTCCCCTCCTTCTTCCTCTTCGATCACATTTCCGGTCACATCTTCATAAATGTTGATGCTCTGTGCCAGAACGATAAACACTCCTGAAATCGGCGCCATACTATATACAAGCCCTCTGGAGATTCCCAGAAGTGCAGAATATTCTTTCACTGCGCTCAACGCCAGTTTTGTGCCTCCGATGATGATGACAAACAGCGCGAACACAAGGATCAGCGCGTCAATGACTGTCATCAGCACTTTTTTACGTCCCGGAGACAGTTTATCTCTCACCAGTACAAGCGCCATGTGCTGTCTTGTACTGAATGCATATGCCGCTCCGATAAAACCGGTCCAGATCAGCAGATATCGGACAATTTCTTCGGTAAACGCCGCCGGACTGTTCAGCACATAGCGGGTAAATACCTGATACAAGACCAGAAGCGTCATGGCAGATAACAGCACCGCCGCAATTCTGGACAACAGAAAATTCATTCCTTTTTTGATTTTCGTCAATATTTCCTGCATGGTTTTCCCTCCTATCTTACAGATTCAATGATGTCAAGAACCTCTGCAACACCCGGATAACGGTCGCAGTACTCGTCTACCATTCCTTGCGTTGCTTCGCGGAATGCATCCTTGTCCACATCCTCTACGAATTCGACACCCATCTCGTTCTTGGCTTCCTCTACCGCGTCGTTGATCGCCTCTTCCCACAATACTTTGTGGCTGTCTGTCGATTCCTGTGCCGCCTCCAGGATGATCTGCTGGTCTTCCGGACTGATCGTCTTCCATACTTTTGCGCTCATGACCATAACATCCGGGATCATCGCGTGTTCATCTTTTGAATATACTTTACAGATTTCTCCATGTTTACCGGTTGTAAGCGCCGTCTCATTGTTCTCTGTTCCATCGATGATACCCGTCTGGAGCGAGGTATACACATCGCCGTAAGACATGGCAACCGGAGTCCCGCCCATTACGTCTAGCATATCGGTCTGGGATTCCATATCCTGTACACGGATCTTCAAACCTTTCAGATCTTCCGGCGTGCGGATCGCTTTATCCTTTGTATAGAAAGAACGTGCTCCGGAAGTATAGTAAGTCAATGTTACAAATCCCTCATCCTCTGTGGAAAGGAAAAATTCGTGCATCTCATCCGAATCCATTACATGGTAAAAGTCCTCTGTATCATCGAAAATGTACGGAAGACCGAACGCATTGTACCCCTCCTCGTAGGTCGCCAGGATCGGAGCCGCGACTTTTGTCATAGCGATCACACCTGCCGTGAGCTGCTCCATAGATTCCGTCTCGCTTCCAAGCTGTGCGTTCGGGAAGATCTCTACTTTGATCCTGCCGTCTGTACGCTCTTCCACTTTCTCGGCAAATTCTTCCATTGCGATATGCACCGTATGTGTTTCGCTCAAACCATGGGATAACGTCATCACCATCGGATTTTCTGCGGTCGCCTCTTCACTGGTTGCCGCGCTTTTCGCTCCGCAGCCAGCCAGAAGCCCTGCGCACAATCCCATAGTAAGCAGTATTGAAATTGCTTTTTTCATGTCGTCTCATTCCTTTCTTTTACATTCCGATCATGTCAAACTGTTCAAATGACACAATCACTTCATAGTTCTTCTTCGGATTTTTATATTTGATCTGTACAGATTTCAGTCTCTGACTGTAATACCAGCCCTCTTCTGCCGCCTCAAATTTCTTTCTGTGCAGGAAATGAGGAAGATCATGTCCGTCTGCTTTTACCCAGTACGGAGCCTTTTCCCGGAGTTTCCCAAACAAAAGGATATTAAGGAATAGCCTGTGTTTACTTGCTTGCAGAATACTGATGTATAAGAGAATGACACTTGAAATATAGTGTCTTTTTTATAATATAAAAAAAGATTAAAAATTTGATTATCCGCATAAACACAGGGACTTTAAGCAATATGAATGAAAATACAAAAGAAATTTACCACTAATTTACTACGATTGAAAGAACCTTGATACGACAAAGAAAACAGCATAAAAAAGCAAAAATGGCATTTCATACAGAATATGAGATGTCTTTTTTGTTGGTACGATACAGCATAGGTATTCTTTTTCTGCTTGACTATCAATCATTTTTTAGAACATGAATTGTCAAGAGCCTGTTGCGTAAGCAATGCTTGCACTCTTGATAAGACATGGGATAAAAAATTTTATGACAGATAGCAGAAAAGTAATGACTAGTAAATTTTCTAATGATATAATTACATTAAAAAGAGTGTGTGGGAGGATTATATATGAGTGCTTTATATATGTACACGTTTATGCCTATTATCTTTCTGATTGTTGTAACTGCTATGTGGTTACTTCATAAAGTGAAAAAAACAAAGTTTATTAAGAATAAAGCAACATCAGAATACGAAAAACAGAAATATGAGAAGTGGGAAAAAAGAATTGAAATAACAGCAATAGTAGGACTGATTGTTGTATGGATATTCTTAGGAATACCACACATTTTAGATGTTCCATATCTTGTAACAGGAAATTTAAAGGAAGCTATGGGGATTGTAACTGGTGGCGATGCTGTAACTGAAGAAAAAGAAATTGACCGTTTAATTTGTATAGATGATGAGTTATCAGGAAAAGAAGTTTATGTTAGTTGCCATGCAAAAGGAATACATAAAGGAGAATTTGTTGTTGTTCAATATCTTCCACATACAGAAAGAGGCTATATTGTAACAAAGGGAGAAAAATAAAGTGTTAAAAATAATTTTGAGTGTTATATTTATATATCCACTGATAAATTTAGTTATTGAGAAATTAAATAAGAAAACGGAAAAACATTCAAATAGGTTATTTTTATCTCCGATATATAAAAATGTATTTCATCTACTGTCCTCTGCCTTTGGAATTATTGGCTTTATTTTAGTATTTGTATGGGGATTTAATAAAGTATTATTTCATTGTATTTTTTTAGCTTTTTGTATTTGCATTACTGAATTTATTGCAGGAATGTTTAAAAAATATAATGTTACAATTCTTAGAAATGAGCTTTGTATAACCTCTTTTCTCGGAACGAAAATTTTACTACGATATAAAGACATTAGTCGTATAGAAAACAGAGGACGTTCTGGTTTAATACTTTATTCAAATAGTGGGGAAGTTATATCAATACCAGTTGAATGTGTAGGATATAATGACTTTGAAAAACTGTTGCACGATAAAGGTTTTAAATTTTAACTAATGATATATAGAATTAGTTGGACAGACGGAGTGATCCAGACACGGTGGCGGTCGAAGACATAGAGCCACGCCAGCTTGCTGGCGAGTGTCTGGTTCACTTCGTCTGTGAGCGAGCTTGTGGCGAGCGAAGATTAAGCCCCCGTTATCTAACAAGGGGGGCAGAAAAAACAAGAGACAAGAGACATTTACAAACGGAAAACGTTGTATTTACAAGGTAAAACTGCATTTTATATGGTGTGATATAAAATGTATCTATTTCACATGGCAAATATATATCAACTTATTGAGGAGGATTATGTAAATGAATATTGCAATGATTTTAATAGGTGGTCTTATTTTTCTTTCTTTTCCATTTGCGGTTTTGCAAAAAATCAAAAAAATGAAACACGAAAATACAGACGAAGCTAAGAAAAAATTAAATGTATTTCTTATTTGCATGATGCCCGTTCCAGTAATTGCTATTGTGCTTATTTTAATTGGACTAAAGGCAGTTATATAAAAGTTACTTATTTTTTAATAAATTTGACAACAGGGAGTTTTAAGAATGAAAACATTACTTTTTCAAATGATAAGTACTCTTTTGATTGTAATTTGTATGGTATCTACTTTTCTGTATTTTGTTGTTAAAAAGAAAAAAATATCAAAGACTTTGAACGATAAAGAAGATTTTTTTCTAAAAATTGGTATAGGAATTATTTTATTGATAGTACTTTTCAAAATGTTCATTCCTACTATTTTAGATATACCACATTATCTCAAAAACGATTTCAATGTTGTTTCAGGATATGCTAGAGACAATGCTAATGGAAAAGGTAATATTAGATGTGTTACAATAATAAATCCAAAAAGCAAACAAGAAATATATGTAGAATTTTCTTATTCTTATAAAGTAAATAAAGGCGATTATTTAAAAGTTAAATATTTGCCTTATACGAAATATGGCATACTTCTAGAAAAGAAAAGTATTGATTAGACAATTATTTGGAAGTTTAGATTATACAAGACAATTTATTAAAAATAGATAGTTATAACGTTCACTTAATACAAGCAGTTGGTCTTAGGATTGACTGCTTTTTCTATACAGATTTTTATTAACAGGCAATTATCAAGATACGGTAGTTGCCTTTTTGGATTGGAGGAATTTTAGAATGAATGATAAAAACTTTATTGAAGAATTAAGGAAAAAACGTGAAAAATACGGTGTAACACAAACTAGGCTTGCGGTTTCCTGTGGTATCAGTCGTGAGTATTATAACCGCATTGAAAAAGGCAAACAGCCATTGAATAATGAATTAAAGGAAATCATAGAAAAACAGATTGAGCGTTTCAATCCACGAGAACCGTTGTTCTTACTGATTGATTACTTTCGTGTCCGCTTTCCTACTACGGACGCATTAAAGATTATCCGTGATGTACTGCAACTGAAAGCCGATTATATGCTGTATGAAGATTATGGAAAATACGGATATGAAAGCAAATATGTGCTTGGAGACATCAATATCATGTGTTCCGTGCAGGAACATTTAGGAGTTCTATTGGAACTGAAAGGCAAAGGCTGTCGGCAACTGGAAAGTTATCTACTGGCACAGGAACGCTCATGGTATGATTTTATGCTTGATTGCATGACGGCTGGCGGTGTGATGAAACGGCTTGATTTGGCTATCAATGACCGAGCAGGAATATTAGATATTCCAAAGTTAAAGGAAAAATATATGGCTGGGGAATGTGTTTCTTATTTCCGTAAACAGAAAAATTATGGCAGTACAGAAAAATGCGGTGATGATATGCCAAAGAATACAGGCGAAACTTTATATCTTGGTTCAACAAGTAGTGAATTATATATGTGTGCTTATCAAAAGAACTATGAGCAGTATGTCAAGAGTGGCACAGAAGTTGAAGATACCGAGATTAAGAACCGTTTTGAAATACGCATGAAGAATGAACGAGCCTATTATGCTGTTGTAGATTTACTGACTTATCGGGACGCTGAACGTACTGCTTTTTCTATCATCAATCATTATGTCCGCTTTGTAGATAGAGAGGACGATAAACCGAAAAGTCAATGGAAAATGAATGAGGATTGGGCGTGGTTTGTAGGGGATAACAGAGAGCCGATACACTTAACTACAAAACCAGAGCCTTATACGTTGCAAAAGGCATTGCATTGGCTACAAAGACAGGTTGCACCGACCATAAAAATGGTACAGGCATTAGACAGAGAAAATCATACAACGATACTGAAAGATATGATTGAGCAGGCAGAACTCAAAGACAAGCATAAACACTTATTGCAATTAGAAAAATCAACCATAGAAGAACGTATAGATACCGCTGTTCCACAAGAGAATGACGGTATTTTTTAATTTCTTCAAAAAATCTGCAACAAAACGGCTACTTGCGTACAGATATGGTGCGAGAAAAGAAAATCTAACTTTTTTTCAACATTACTCATTAAATCGAGGTTTCCATTCCCTATATGGAGTGAAAGAAGAAAAGTTTTTGAAAAAAATGTCGGAAAATCGAGTTGAGTGGACAGTGTTCTATGAAAAGAGGAAAACTATCAGCAATTTGTATCCAAACAGGTAGTAACAGTTGAGTGTTGGTGTGAAAAGAAGAAACTCTTTTAATTTCTACTTAACAATCCGTAGTTTCCGTTCCCTATATGGAGCAAAGAAAATCTTATATTCCATAGTTGGCAGTTACGGCGTTGCATGGGTAGTTAGGGTGTGAAAAGAAAATCAGATTTTTTCATCACCAACTTAGCAGAATGACACTTTCTTTCCCTATATGGTGCAGGAAAAGAGAAAAGTTTTGAAGATTGGTTACGCTTCTGCTCTTTTCCAACGCGGTATATAGGAAAGACGATTTTCTTCTTTCGTGTTCTTTGACAACTGAATAAAGCAGTTCAATACGTTTGACAGACAGCGAGCCGTTGAAACAGATATGCCATGACCTTTTCCCTGCTAAAGCGAGCGAACCTTATCTGTGTTCCTGTAAGAAACTTGTCCTTTCCTACCGCCATGACCTGTTCTGTCTGATAATGATACTCCCGTACAGCCACAGCTTGAGCGTTCAGAGCGTCGCACGCAATGGGTACGGCTACATAAGAACTATGCAGAGGTGGAACTCCTGTGGGCTATGACAAAAGCCGTTGAATTGCTTAGAAAAGATTTTTACAGAAAGGGGGTATGTGTTATTGCTGATATTGTAAAAACAAGGCAGGAAAAGACAGATAATAAGCGTAGCATTGGCAACAGAGGAAAAACAAAGATTGTTGTAAAAGAGCATTTTTCCGAAAAGGGAAAGACAATGGAAGAACTTCTGACGGATGTTATGCTGGAAAAAGCAAAGCAGACAATCGCATAAAATCGGTGCAGTTGTAAGAAATAGATTGAATGACAAAAAGTACCCGTGTTATACTTTACTTGCAAGCAGGTATTGTAAACACGGGTTAGTTATAAAGGAGGATAACTGACAATGAAACAACAGATTTACAATACTGCACTTTATCTTAGGTTAAGCCGAGATGATGAATTACAGGGCGAAAGTTCCAGCATTACCACACAAAGAAGTATGTTGCGTCTATATGCAAAAGAACATCATTTGAATGTGATTGGTGAATATATTGATGACGGCTGGTCGGGAACAAATTTTGAAAGACCGAGTTTCCAGAGAATGATTGAAGATATAGAGGCAGGAAAAATCAACTGTGTTGTAACGAAAGACCTTTCCCGACTTGGCAGAAATTATATTATGACAGGACAATATACAGAATTGTATTTTCCCAGCCATAATGTCCGTTACATAGCGATTGACGACGGTGTAGACAGCGAAAAAGGCGAAAGTGAGATTGCACCATTTAAGAATATCATCAATGAATGGGTGGCAAGAGATACAAGCCGTAAAGTGAAATCTGCATTTAAGACAAAATTTGCAGAGGGTGCATATTATGGGGCTTATGCTCCGTTAGGATATAAGAAACACCCCGACATCAAAGGAAAACTGCTGGTTGATGAGGAAACAAAATGGATTGTTGAAAAAATCTTCTCCCTAGCCTATCAAGGTTACGGTAGTGCAAAAATCACAAAGGTACTGCGAGAAGAAAAAATCCCGACAGCGTCTTGGTTGAATTTTACAAGGTACGGTACTTTTGCACATATCTTTGAAGGCAAACCCGAAAGCAAGCGTTATGAATGGACGATTGCTCATGTTAAGGCAATTTTAAAAAGTGAAGTCTATATCGGAAACAGCGTTCATAATCGACAATCAACAGTTTCATTCAAGAGCAAGAAGAAAGTGCGTAAGCCTGAAAGTGAATGGTTTCGAGTAGAAAATACCCATGAGCCGATTATTGATAAGGAAGTGTTTTATCGTGTGCAGGAACAGATAAAATCAAGGCGTAGACAGACAAAAGAAAAAGCAACGCCGATATTTGCAGGGCTTGTCAAGTGTGCGGATTGTGGCTGGTCTATGCGGTTTGCGACAAATAAGGCGAATAAAACGCCTTACAGTTATTATGCTTGCAGTTACTACGGGCAGTTTGGCAAAGGTACTTGTTCTATGCACTATATCCGTTATGATGTGCTGTATCAAGCCGTATTGGAACGATTGCAGTATTGGGCTAAGGCAGTACAGCAGGACGAAGAAAAGGTGTTGAATAAGATACAAAAGGCTGGCAATGCAGAGCGAATACGGGAAAAGAAGAAAAAGGCAAGTGCTTTGAAGAAAGCCGAGAGCCGACAAAATGAGATTGACCGCTTGTTTGCGAAAATGTACGAAGATAGAGCCTGTGAGAAGATAACGGAACGAAATTTCATCATGCTGTCGGGGAAATATCAAAAGGAGCAGATAGAACTGGAACAGCAGATAACCAACCTAAGAGAAGAATTAAGTAAAATGGAACAGGATATGATAGGTGCTGAAAAGTGGATTGAGTTAATCAAGGAGTATTCCGTACCAAAGGAACTGACAGCACCGTTATTAAATGCAATGATAGAAAAAATCCTTATTCACGAAGCAACAACGAATGAGGATAACGAAAGAATACAGGAAATAGAGATATACTACCGATTTATTGGAAAAGTAGACTGATAAATAGGGTTCATATCTTTAACTAAGGGAAACTGGTGGATCACATCCAGATAAATGTCTTCAACCGTTGTCTTATAATCGCCCGCATTCCGGAAAGAAAATACCGTCTGTTCTCCCGCTTTGACGTCCAGAACTGTCTTTAAATATCCTCCGTTTTCATAATCCATTGTCTCTCCGTCATCTTCATAGATCACAAAAGAACTGTCTTTATCCGGCGCGCAGAGAATATTCAATCCGGTCACTTTCTCTGTCATCAGATTGTTCATCTTATTCAATGCCATCGGCACGATCGCTCCACTTCTGACAAAAAGAGGGATACTTCCCAGATCGACCGGAAATTCGATCGTCTGTCCGCCATCATAACGCTCTCTCGTATAGAAATCGTAAAATACCTCGCCCTCCGGCAAATATACCCGACGTGTCTTTGCTCCCTTTTCTACTACATTTGCAACGAAAAGCGCATCGCCAAACATAAAGTCGACGCCCTCATCATAGCAGTTCGCATCGTTCTGGAATGCACTGCAAAGCGGTTCCATGATCGGAAGTCCGGTTTCATGCGCACGTTCCATCAAAGAATACAGATACGGGATCAGTTGATAACGGAACTCGATCGCTTTCTTAATGTACTCTTTACAATCACTGTACATCCACGGCTCTGTTACCGTATTGTCCGTATTCGTAGAATGAATGGAAAATCTCGGCTGGAAGATCCCGTTCTGGATCCATCTCACAAGCAGCTCTGCCTCCGGAGCCGGTCCGTAAAATCCGCCGATATCACATCCCTGATTGGCTACTCCGGAAAGTCCCATTCCGAGGATCGTTGCAATATTGTACTTCAATGCCTCCCAGCATGTTAAATTATCTCCCGCCCATGTCTGTGCATATTTCTGAATACCACAATGACCGGAGCGACACACGATATACGGTCTGCGATTTTCAAATGTCTCATGTACTGCCTCGTCTGTAATATGACACATGATATTGGACATCACGGATTTCAACTGACCGATCGTCGCGCCTTTCCCCTCAAAATCACAGCGGCAGTCCTTATCGATCATACTGTCGTATTCGCAGTTGTCGTTCCATATGGAGCTTGTACCGTATTCCAGCACATTTTCTTTCAGCATCGCTTTCCAGTTGTCACGCGTCTGCTGACTGGTATAATCTACAAAAACACCTTTTCCGCCCCACCATGTTCCGATTCCCGGCTCGTCACTGTCACTCGCCTTAACAAACATTCCTTTCTCCTGCATCTCTTCTTTCTTCGGATGAAGCAGCAGGATCCCCGGTTTCACATTCGGGGAAACACAGATTCCCCGTTCTGTCATTTGCTGAAAGAAATCTTTCGGATCCTTAAAACGTTTCTTATTCCATGTAAATACACAGCGTTTGATGCCCTCTTCTGTTTCGATCGCACAATATCCCGAGGAAAGTTGGAATCCGTCTACCGGGATCCCCTCTTCCTTTGTTGTATCAATAAATTCCAAAATTGCATCATCACAATCCTGCTCCAGCTCCGGATAATACATCGAGGAACCAAGATACCCCAGCGCATAACGTGGAAGCATCGCAGATTTTCCGGTCAGATCCGTATAACGCTCTACAATGTCGCGCATCTTCGGTCCTGCGATCAAAAAGAGGTCAATGTCTCCGCCATCCACACGATAAGTACTATGCGGTTTCCAGTAGTTGCTCTTCTCACGTCCCATATTAAAATCGCATTCATATGTATTGTGATAAAAATATCCGACAGCCTTTTTTGTCTTCTTGTTCAGCTTAATATAAAACGGAATATGTTTATACAGAGAATCGGTTTCTTTCGGATTATATCCCATGGCGTCTTTCGGGCTCATATTCATAAATTTCTGCGCCTTATTGAACTCCCCGCTCTTTTCGCCGAAACCGTAAAAACAATCGTCCGCCGTGATCTCACTCGTATGGATCCGACGATGGTTGCTGTCCTCCATATAAGCCAGATCCACAATGTCTGCATGAATCTGTGTGCCCTCGGCATCATAAACACAAATACGGAACGGTTCTTTCTCCACTTCCACACGCAGAAGTTCACCTTGGATCACTGCTTTTTCCGCCCCGTCAGTCAATTCTGCTTTTGCCGTCCGGATACGTTTCCGATAATTTTTCATAAAATCATCCATCCGGTCTTCCCATGCAGTTGTCACCAGACTATATGATTCCTCCGCGAAATCACCGTCAAATCCCGCCCGGATCCTGATGATCGAATCTGTCAGAAACCAAATGCGGATTTCTGTGCCGTCTGTCAGCACAGAAAAATAATTTTCCGTCTGCTTTACGGCCTCTGCCTGTAAACATACTTTCATGCTCGTTCTCCTTCTCTTGTTTTTTTGTGGAACAGATGTCCATCTCCGTTCCGATTTCTAAAAATATTATAAAAAAACAGAGTGAGAAAAAGTAGACAATTTTTGTCCTATTCCATCAAATATTTTACTTTTTTTGCGATTTTCAATCTTGTCATTTAGATTTTTTTATGCTAATCTTCTCTTAAAAGAAATCACTAATTTTATTTTTTGGTAAATATACACAAAATGCAATCATCTATTTTGTGCAAAAAGGAGATTTGAATACAATGCTAGACACTGCTGCAATTATTATTTCACAGGGAAAGAAGATCGCCTATGCTTATGCGGAAGGAGTCAATGACAATATGACCCAATCGCATTTTCACGATTTTTTTGAATTATACTATCTTCTGGACGGAGAACGACTGCATATGATCGAAGGGGAAACTTACCATTTTACAGCCAACGATTTTGTTCTGTTTCCCCCGCATATCATGCACTATTCCTATGGTGAGAAAGATATGCCTTTTAAAAGAATTGTCCTCTATTTTACACCGGATCTGATCACAGATGAGGATGTACGGCAGAAACTTTTAGAAAAAGTTACGATTTTTACAACACAAAGTCTTAAAGCAAGTTCTATTCTACCTCTGCTTCAGGACCTGACCCGCGAGTTGGATTCCCCCGGCAAATACCACGATGCATTTATATCTAATCAATTAAACAGACTTCTGCTAAGCATACTGCGTCTGGAATTTAATGCAGCAAAAAGTATACCTAAGACACGTTCTGCGCAAGCTGTTGACTATATCCATACCCATTACATGGACGATATCTCTGTCAATCAGTTAGCCGAGATGCTCTATATCAGTCCCTATCATCTGTGTCATGAATTTAAAAATGCAACGGGAAAAACCATCATACAGTATTTGAATACAACCCGGATTCTCCATGCGCAAAGACTCATGCTGGAGACCGACTATAATATTACCCGTATCAGCCGGGAAGTCGGATTCTCCAACCTGACTCATTTCAACCGCATCTTTAAAAAAGTAACCGGGGTCAATCCAAGCGAAAAGAAAAAACAATATAAAACAAATAAATGGTAATCATGTCTTTTGATTACCGTTTATAAAAAAGAATTCTGTAAAGTAGGATTCTTCACCTGCGGTGGGTTGCTTCAACAACATATTTCCTATACAATAAAAAAGTTCGTAAACATCATTGTCTACGAACTCTCAAACTCCCCCTGTTGGACTCGAACCAACGACAACTCGGTTAACAGCCGAGTGCTCTACCGACTGAGCTAAGGAGGAATATCTAATTAATAAAGGTATATACCTTCAAAACTGCATACAAAAAATGAACATCACTTTGTTCCTATCACCTGTCTGGTTATGCCCTCGACCTATTAGTAACAGTCAGCTCCATGTGTTACCACACTTCCACCTCTGCCCTATCTACCTCGTCGTCTTCAAGGGGTCTTACTAACTTGACGTTATGGGATATCTCATCTT
>NZ_JADMSO010000023.1 GCF_015560805.1 Mediterraneibacter glycyrrhizinilyticus
AAAAGCTGATTTCATTCCAGTTTTCCGCCTATCATTATCATAGAAGATCTTATTTACAGACTTTTCTTCATAGTCTCTCCAGTTTTCCGCCTATCATTATCATAGAAGATCTTATTTACAGACTTTTCTTCATAGTCTCTAAAATACGAATCTCCGGAGAAATCAGTATTTTTAATGCCTTGAACTTCTGCGGGAGATTCGTATTCTCTGAATTTTATCTGCTATTTTCTCGTACCAAATTATTAGAGCCCAAATAGAGCCATGAAATGCTATTCTTTCTGCTTTAATTTCTCTAATATTGATAGCACATCCGGTTGTGTAGGCATGAACTTTACACCGCGCTTTAACATTCCCAACACTTTTCTTGCTTTCTGTTCAATTACCTTTGCCGTATGTTCACTGGTCAGCATCAAATGATTTCCAGCAATTGTATATTCACGTTCTATGTATTCCGCTGTAATTGAAAACATATCTTGTATTAAAAATACACTTTCTCGACTATCGTCCAATTTCACAATATGTAGAATATCGCAAGGTTTCCCTGATTGTTCCTTTTTCTCTATTATTTTCCGAAACTTATCTATTCTGCTAAAAAGCGATATCATCCAATAAATTCCCGTAGCATTATCTTCAAAACAATAATAATGTGGTCTATTGCCTCCCTTATTCCCCTTAAGATACGGATCAGGCATATCTTCAAAAACTTGTCCTTTATAATATAAAATCCTGTTTTTTTCATTTGTTCCATTCTTTCTGCAGAGATATGGAAAAAGTCCCTCGCCTTTCGGCGAAGGACTAAACTTTCAACCCGACCATTTATATACCACATATCGGTCAGTGGTAAACTTTCTTTGTACTAATATATTAACAAGCACAAAAAGGAAAGTCAATAGAACTATCCAGTAAAATTATATGCTGTTGGCACAAAATTATTCAAACTCTATCGTTGCCGGCGGTTTCCCCGTCAGGTCATAGAACACCCGATTCACATGATCCACTTCATTCACGATCCGGCTCGTCACCTTATGCAGTACTTCCCACGGGATCTCCGCGCTCTCGGCTGTCATAAAGTCGATCGTACTTACAGCGCGGAGAGCCACCGCATAATCATAAGTACGTTCATCTCCCATTACGCCTACACTGCGCATATTCGTCAGCGCGGCAAAATACTGTCCGACAATCTTATTCATTCCGGCAGCGTCCATTTCCTCACGGTAAATCGCGTCTGCCTCCTGAACGATTTTCACTTTCTCCGCAGTTACTTCGCCGATGATACGGATTCCGAGTCCCGGTCCCGGGAATGGCTGACGGAACACAAGGCGCTCCGGAATACCAAGTTCCAGTCCGGCTTTGCGCACTTCATCTTTGAACAGATCGCGGAGCGGCTCGATGATTTCTTTAAAATCAACGTAATCCGGAAGTCCTCCTACATTGTGATGGGATTTGATCACTGCGGATTCTCCGCCCAGTCCGCTTTCTACTACGTCCGGGTAAATAGTACCCTGTACAAGGAAATCCACTGTTCCGATCTTCTTTGCTTCTTCTTCAAATACACGGATAAATTCTTCTCCGATGATCTTTCTTTTTGCTTCCGGCTCTTCCACGCCAGCCAGTTTTGCATAAAAACGATCCTGTGCGTTGACGCGGATAAAATTCAGGTCATACGGACCATTCGGACCGAATACCGCTTCCACTTCATCCCCCTCATTTTTCCGAAGCAGACCATGATCTACAAATACGCAGGTCAGCTGCGAACCGATCGCTTTGGAAAGAAGAACTGCCGCTACAGAAGAATCCACTCCGCCTGACAGCGCACAAAGTACCTTTCCGTCTCCGACTTTCTCGCGGATCGCATGGATCGTCTCATCCACAAATGCGTCCATTTTCCAGTCTCCCACACAGCCGCAGACATTTTTCACAAAGTTGTTGATCATCTTTGTTCCCTCTGCCGTGTGCAGCACTTCAGGATGGAACTGGATCGCATACAGACCTTTCTCCGCATTTTCCGCCGCCGCAACCGGGCAGTCTGCAGTATGCGCGCTTATTTCAAATCCCGGAGCCACCTGTGCGATATAATCAAAATGACTCATCCAGCAGATCGTGGATTCGGATACATTTTCAAATACTTTGGACTCCGGCTTGTCAATCAGCACTTCCGTCTTCCCATACTCGCGGACAGACGCAGCTTTTACCTCTCCGCCCAGCACATGCGACATCAGCTGAGCGCCATAGCACAGTCCCAGCACCGGAATCCCCAATTCAAACAATTCCCTTGTATACGTCGGAGAATCCGGCTCGTAACAGCTGTTCGGTCCCCCTGTCAAAATGATTCCTTTCGGATTCATTTCTTTGATCTTTTCAATATCGATTTTGTATGAATAAATCTCGCAATAAACATTACATTCTCTGACACGTCTTGCAACAAGCTGATTGTACTGCCCGCCAAAATCAATTACGATTACTAATTCGTTCTTCAACTCTCTTTCTCCTTCCTCCGGTTTCCGTCACAGTTTTATACGATCATGCAAAACAGCTTCGACATCTGTTTTCCCCTTTTTATTCTGTCCGAAAATCACTTTCTCATTATAATGTCTAATTCTCTTTATGACAAGTCCCTATAATAAGTACTTTTCTCGTCTTTTCCCGTCGAGCAATCACATTCCCTATGACCGGACCGTTATGTTTAAATGACTTTCTTCAGCATCCATTTTCCACTCCTGTAACGGATTATCATGAATATAGATCGTACGATCCAGTCCAGAACCATTGCAACCCATACGCCAAAAACTCCCATGCCCATATATTTTCCGAAAATGTAACTGAATACAATCCGACAGATCCACATGGATGCCAGTGAAATATACATCGTCACCTGTGCATCTCCCGCCGCCCGCAATGTACACGGCAGGCTGAACGAGAACGGCCAGATCAGCATACAGCTGATCGTATGGAAATACATGATCTGACGGGAAATATCCGCCGTAGCATCTGACAGATTGTATGCCCGCAGGATCACCGGAAGCAGCAATACGATCACTATATTGATCATCCAGATTCCCGCATACGTCATCATCATCAGTTTTTTCGTATAATATTTCACCTGATCGTAAGCGCCGGCTCCGACACACTGTGCGATCACAGTCGTCATTGCAAGGTTCAACGCCATTCCCGGCAGGATTTCAAACATTGCTACCACATTACAGACTGCATTTGCCGCGATCGCAAATGTCCCGAACGACGAAACCAGGCTCAACACAAGGATTTTTCCGAGCTGGAACATACTGTTTTCCAACCCATTTGGCACTCCGATACTTAAAATCCGCCGGATCATCCGACCATCCGGACGATAACGGAGCGTCCGGTCAATATGTACCAACAATTTCTGATTCGATAACAGTCCAATGATCACAAATGCCGCCACCATCCTTGATACGAGCGTCGGGATCGCAACCCCCTCTGCGCCGCGGTGAAATCCATAGATCAAAACCGCATTTCCGCACACATTGATGATGTTCATCAAAACCGACACCTGCATCGACACTTTGGAATTTCCCATCGCCCGGAAAATCGCCGCGCCCGCATTGTACAGCGCGATAAACGGGATTGACGCCGTAACGATCATCAGATACACATCCGCATGATGCATGACATCTGCGTCAATATGACCAAATACAACATTTAAAATAAAACCTTTTCCAAAATAAATCAGCGCCATGATCGCCAGCGAGATCAACAAAATAAACCAGACGATCTGCGTCGATGCCCGACATGCCTGTTCTGTCCGCTTCTGTCCCAGATATTGTCCCACGATCACCGCGCCTCCGGTTGCCAGCGCAGCAAATACGTTGATAAACAACACCATAATGTTATCAACCAAAGAAACGCCGGAAACTGCAGCTTCTCCGACATTTGCGATCATGATCGAGTCCGCCATGCCGACCAACACCGCCAGAAGCTGTTCCACCACAAGCGGCAGGATCAATGCCCGCAACGCCTTATTATCAAACAAATAATGACTCCGATCTACTTTTCCTTTCTCCATACCATCAGCCTCATCCTTTTCCATCTCATCCTCCGCAGCTTCTCATTATTTGTAAATCACCGGAAGTGCCAAAAGGCACATTCCGGGATTGTAAGCAGTCGCCAAGGTCTCGGGCAAACCTGGACTTTGGCCCGTTTCCTATGTAAATAAAAAACTTCCTAACGTAATATTATACGTCAGGAAGTTTTTAGAAACAAGTCCCAGCTCATGCGGAATGTTACATTTCCGCATATTGCATCGAAAGTGAGATTCTCTCGCATGAATCTCTGTTTTCGCATCAACAGACAAACTCTGTCGAAATGACAACACGATGGGCTTTACAGCCCGAAAAATATACTATGAGGGGGGAGGGTTATGCTGTACTATGCAGCTACATACTGGGAAATATCTTGTTCCAACTGTTCACAATCATCATGATACACCTTAAGGGATATGACGTTGTTCAGTCCTAAATTCATAATTCCGAGGAATGATTTCGCGTCCACGATGAATCTGCCTCGCTGCATATCCATTGCAAAATCATATTTTTCAACTTTATTGACAAAGTTTAAAATATCCTCAGGAACACTGAACCTGACCCGAAATTCGTGCATGTTCAAGACCTCCTTTTTCAATCTTTCACATTGTTCCCACTTTTCACCTGGTCTATTCAGTATTCTAATCATATCATAATTTTTCGTCAAAAAAAGACGAAATTTATGAAAAAAGTCGAATTTTTTAATGAACTGACTTCCGAAATTCACTCGGAAGCATCCCGACTTCCTCTTTAAATACCTTACTCATATACTTTGGATCCGAATATCCCGCCAGTTCTGCGATCTGATTCAGTTTCAGCGGCGTATCCAAAAGCAGTTGTTTTACTTTCTCGATCTTGCAACGTCGGACCGTTTCCGTAAAGGAGCTCCCGGTTTCTTTTTTAAACTGTGTACTCAGATATTCCTCGGAGACAAACAACTTGCGCGCAGTCTCCTCCAGTGTGATTCCCTCACTGTAATATTTCCAGATCAGTTCTTTTGCTTTCTGTACCATTTGACTGACCGAAGTTTCCTCTGTCTTTCCCTGTTCTCCGCATATGATCTGGAGAAATGTCTCCATCTCGGAACCGATCTTCTCCCACGTTACCGCCTCCGCAAGATTTCCCAGAATATTCTGGATCTGGAGTTCTGATTCTTCTTTCCGTTTCCACTGCTTATTGGCAAGATTCCGTCCAAATCGGAGAAGCGTTTCTTTGATCTGTTTCGGTGCGTACGCTCCCGCACGCAAAAGACCGGTTATTTCTTCGTAACAATGCCCCAGCGTTTCTCCGTCCTTTTTCAACATTGCCTGCAATGCCTGTTCTTCCAATTCTACCGGATATTTCAGCGGGATCATATTCCACCGACTGATTTTTTCCGGACTGATCAGAGTTCCCGGCGGAAAATACAGATTCCACTCCCGGTTCTTCCGCATTTCTTCCACAGCCCACGCCACATCCGCAAGACGCTCTGCGCGCCCCCACACATAGATCACCGGCTTTTCCAGAACCCGTTCCAACACCGGAACCGCATTTTTCTGATATCGCTGGTAAAATGTTTTCCCCTCTTCCAGACGGTATAAGATCAACAGCACCATTGCTGCATTTTCATTTTTCTGCAGGAACGTCCGGTATCCAACCGCATTTTGTGCCAGATGTTCCAACGTCTCCGCAGCCCGGTCTGCCTGCTGATCGTAAGACTCCCCCAGCCAGACCGCAAACATCTCCACCGGCTCTTCCACTGTAAATCCATACCGCTCTTTCGTCATCCGGTTCAATTCCGTATCTACTTCAAGCTGTCCATTCAAACACCCGAGAAATATGTTGTCCATCGAAAGTACCTTTTCCTGACTCTCGACTCTTCGGATCTCATCCGCAGTCTTTTGCAGTACCTGCTTTAATTCCGGGATCTTGATCGGTTTTAACAGGTAATTCTCTACGCCATGGTCGATCGCCTGTTTTGCATAGTCAAATTCCGAATACGCGGTCAGAACAACCGCCCTGCAAGGGATCTGTTCTTCCCGCAGTTTTCCGAGCATTGTGAGTCCGTCCATTTTCGGCATCCGAATATCCATGATCACAAGATCCGGCTTCGTTCTTTTAATCAGTTCATATCCGGCTTCCCCGTCTGCTGCCGTTCCGATCACTTTATACTCCGGATCGATCTTTTGCAGGATATTCGCCATCCCTTCCCTGATCACCGTCTCGTCCTCTACTACTGCGATCCTCATGCTCTCCCTCCTTTGTATCCATCTTTGCATCCGTCTTAGTATCCGGCTTCCTTACCGGAATAAATAAATGCACTCTCGTTCCGCTTCCCTGCACACTTTCCAGATAAAGTGTCGCCGCCTCATCGTAATAAAGTTTCAAACGTTTCCGGACATTTGCAATGCCGACATGGGTCCCCATGTCCGCCTCTTCTTCATTCAGATGACGCAGACGGTTTTCTTCGATCCCCTTACCATTATCTTCTATTAAAATATGAAGCTGGTCTCCGGTCATTCTTGCCGCTATCAATATTTCCCACTGTCCGCTTTTTTCCGTAAATGCGTATTTCATCGCATTTTCAATAAAAGGCTGAATCAGTAATTTGTGGATCGGGATCTGTTTCAATTCCTCGGCAACCTGAATCCGAAGATCCGGTTTCTTTCCTAATTTCGCACTCTGGATCATAATATAGCTGTCCACCCAGGAAAGGGCATGTTCCAGCGACGTCTCCGCTCCGGCATTTTTCACTGCATAGCGCAGAATATCCGCCAGTGCTCCGATCATTTCACTGATCTCATACTGTTCATTCTCGATCGCTTTCCAGTTGATCGCATCCAGCGTATTATATAAGAAATGGGGATCGATCTGAGCCTCCAATGCCGAAAGTTCCGCCATGCGCTGCTCGGCAGAGGCCTGCTTCACCTGTTCGATCAGATTTTCAATATGGACGACCATCTCATTAAATCCTCTGCCGATCCTTGTAAATTCTTTCGGGATCTTTTCTTCTGTATAAGATCTCGCAGAAAAATCGCCCTTTTCCACCCGGCTGATCGTATCCATATAACTGTCCACCGCATTTAAATACGGCTTTGAAAGAGAATACGCCAGCACGACCGCAACCATGACCGATGCAAGTGCAACGATCCCGAGAAAACAAAGTTCCATCCGCCGCTGCTCATAATATGTCTCCAGCGAACGCTCATTCCAAAATGTAAATCCTGTCTGGTTACTCTCTTTTTTTGTATAAACACAATGCTTATCATTCAGTACCTGAGAAGACGAAAGCCCGATTTCCGATTTGTCCTCCGCGCTGATCACCGTTTCCCCATTTAAAATATACACCTGTGAATTTTCATCAAAATCCAGACTCTGCCGGATATAGTCTTCCCCGAGCAGAAATACGATCGTTCCGAGTTCCTGACTGCCCACCTGCGTGTCGATCAGCTTTTCCGAGAGCAGAATCAGATATTGTTCCCGTCCGTTCAGCATGACCGAATCTTCCATTCCACAGTAAGTCGTTTCCCACCCGCTCTCCGGAATCGGGATCTGCTTAGCCCATGCGGCATTTTCTTCCGACAGCATACTTGCAGAGATCATGCTTTTATCCGGAAATACAAGAAGTATCCCCTCCAGCCCGTCATTTCGCTGACAATTATAACGCAAAAGCTGCTCCATGGAAGCTTTCGCCCCGTCTGTCCCTGTCTTCACCTCTTTGACGCTGTCCAGGATTTCTTTCTCCACGCGCAGTTCATCCAATATCGCCTCATATTTATCCAGCATCATATCCAGACCGCGATCTGAATTTCTAAGACTTCTCTGAATCGTGTTTTCCGCAGTCTGCATCTGGGTTTTTCGATTATTCCACTGCATGACCATCGCAAAGATCAGCACAGGGATCAGCGCCGCAAACAAAAAGCGCGTCAGCATGCCGCGGTGGATCGAATGTTCTTTTTTCATGTGTCTTTCTCCATGTATTTTCTTTCATATCCCCCAGTATACCATAAAAATATCAGTACCGATGCAGATATTTTTCTCTTGTGGCAAGTCCTCCCCTGATGTGGCGCTCTGACTTATTTGTGTCCAGAACCTTCCGGGCTTCTGCGGCAAGTGACGGATTGATTTGAAGGAGCCGTTCGGTGACATCTTTATGTACCGTACTTTTACTGATTCCAAACTGCTTTGCTGTCTGGCGCACCGTTGCATTATGTTCTATAATATAATTTGCAATCTCGACGGCTCTCTCCTCGATATAATCTTTCAAAAAAATCCCCCTGCAAACACCATTTTTACAATGTATGCAGGGGAAATTTTACATATGTTACCGATCTTTTCTTCTTCGGTCAATTGAAAAAGTAAATTCCACTTTGTAAAGTTAAATTCCACCTTGTAGGACTAAATTCCACGAGGTGGAGTTT
>NZ_JADMSO010000024.1:0-1749 GCF_015560805.1 Mediterraneibacter glycyrrhizinilyticus
CGAGAGTTTGATCCTGGCTCAGGATGAACGCTGGCGGCGTGCTTAACACATGCAAGTCGAACGAAGCACTTTACCGGATTTCTTCGGGATGAAAGTTTTGTGACTGAGTGGCGGACGGGTGAGTAACGCGTGGGTAACCTGCCTCATACAGGGGGATAACAGTTAGAAATGACTGCTAATACCGCATAAGACCACAGGATTGCATGATCCGGTGGTAAAAACTCCGGTGGTATGAGATGGACCCGCGTCTGATTAGGTAGTTGGTGGGGTAACGGCTCACCAAGCCGACGATCAGTAGCCGACCTGAGAGGGTGACCGGCCACATTGGGACTGAGACACGGCCCAAACTCCTACGGGAGGCAGCAGTGGGGAATATTGCACAATGGGGGAAACCCTGATGCAGCGACGCCGCGTGAGCGATGAAGTATTTCGGTATGTAAAGCTCTATCAGCAGGGAAGAAAATGACGGTACCTGACTAAGAAGCACCGGCTAAATACGTGCCAGCAGCCGCGGTAATACGTATGGTGCAAGCGTTATCCGGATTTACTGGGTGTAAAGGGAGCGTAGACGGAGAGGCAAGTCTGATGTGAAAACCCGGGGCTCAACCCCGGGACTGCATTGGAAACTGTTTTTCTAGAGTGTCGGAGAGGTAAGTGGAATTCCTAGTGTAGCGGTGAAATGCGTAGATATTAGGAGGAACACCAGTGGCGAAGGCGGCTTACTGGACGATGACTGACGTTGAGGCTCGAAAGCGTGGGGAGCAAACAGGATTAGATACCCTGGTAGTCCACGCCGTAAACGATGACTGCTAGGTGTCGGGAGGCAAAGCCTTTCGGTGCCGCAGCAAACGCAATAAGCAGTCCACCTGGGGAGTACGTTCGCAAGAATGAAACTCAAAGGAATTGACGGGGACCCGCACAAGCGGTGGAGCATGTGGTTTAATTCGAAGCAACGCGAAGAACCTTACCTGCCCTTGACATCCGGCTGACCGGCGAGTAATGTCGCCTTTCCTTCGGGACAGCCGAGACAGGTGGTGCATGGTTGTCGTCAGCTCGTGTCGTGAGATGTTGGGTTAAGTCCCGCAACGAGCGCAACCCTTATCTTTAGTAGCCAGCATTTCGGATGGGCACTCTAGAGAGACTGCCAGGGATAACCTGGAGGAAGGTGGGGATGACGTCAAATCATCATGCCCCTTATGGGCAGGGCTACACACGTGCTACAATGGCGTAAACAAAGGGAGGCAAGCCTGCGAGGGTGAGCAAATCCCAAAAATAACGTCTCAGTTCGGATTGTAGTCTGCAACTCGACTACATGAAGCTGGAATCGCTAGTAATCGCGAATCAGAATGTCGCGGTGAATACGTTCCCGGGTCTTGTACACACCGCCCGTCACACCATGGGAGTTGGTAACGCCCGAAGTCAGTGACCCAACCGTAAGGAGGGAGCTGCCGAAGGTGGGACCGATAACTGGGGTGAAGTCGTAACAAGGTAGCCGTATCGGAAGGTGCGGCTGGATCACCTCCTTTCTAAGGAAGAAAAGCTTTTTCCGAAGGGGAAAAGAAGTAAAGAGTTTTGTTGTCTATTGTTCAGTTATTAAGTGAGAACTTAATAACGAGACTTTTTGGTGGCGATGCGCTTGGGGGTAACACCCGTTCCCATCCCGAACACGATGGTTAAGACCCAAGCGGCCGATGGTACTGCACTGGTGACGGTGTGGGAGAGTAGGTGGCCGCCAAATCCAAAAAAGGG
>NZ_JADMSO010000024.1:2024-4975 GCF_015560805.1 Mediterraneibacter glycyrrhizinilyticus
AAACATTAACACTTCGAAGAAAACGAAGGGAAAAAATTGACTATTGCCAACACATACACGCTAGTATGTGTCGATGGAGTCCATTCCCGTGGACGAAATCAGTTGGTTATGCTAATAAGAGCGTATGGTGGATGCCTTGGCACTAAGAGCCGATGAAAGACGTGATAAGCTGCGAAAAGCTTCGGGGAGGAGCAAATATCCATTGATCCGGAGATCTCTGAATGGGGAAACCTAACTGAGCAATCCTCAGTTATCCTGACGCCAATCCATAACGTCAGGAGGGGAACCCGGTGAACTGAAACATCTAAGTAGCCGGAGGAAGAGAAAACAACATGTGATTTCCAAAGTAGCGGCGAGCGAAATGGAAAGAGCCCAAACCGGAGTGCGTGCACTCCGGGGTTCGGACCGCGGAATTGATTCAGCAAGTCTAGCAGAATGGTTTTGGGAAAGCCAGCCAGAGAGGGTGAAAGCCCCGTAAGCGAAAGACGAGCAGACATGGCGGGATCCAGAGTACCACGAGACACGTGGAACCTTGTGGGAATATGCGGGGACCACCCCGTAAGGCTAAATACTACTTAGTGACCGATAGCGCATAGTACTGTGAAGGAAAGGTGAAAAGGACCCCGGGAGGGGAGTGAAAGAGAACCTGAAACCATATGTTTACAAGCTGTGGAACCGCTTTATATGCGGAACCGCGTACTTTTTGTAGAACGGTCCGGCGAGTTACGCTGGCTGGCGAGGTTAAGCACTTTAAGGTGCGGAGCCGAAGGGAAACCAAGTCTGAAGAGGGCGAAATGAGTCAGTCGGAGTAGACCCGAAACCGGGTGATCTATCCATGTCCAGGTTGAAGTTGCCGTAAAAGGCAATGGAGGACCGAACCCACATCCGTTGAAAAGGGTGGGGATGAGGTGTGGATAGGGGAGAAATTCCAATCGAACCCGGAGATAGCTGGTTCTCCTCGAAATAGCTTTAGGGCTAGCCTCATACAAGTCTTGCGGAGGTAGAGCACTGAATTCTTAAGGGGGCGTCAAAGCTTACCAAGAGATATCAAACTCCGAATGCCGCGTAGATGATGTATGGGAGTCAGACTGCACGAGATAAGTTGGGCAGTCGAAAGGGAAAGAGCCCAGACCTACAGCTAAGGTCCCAAAATGTGTGTTAAGTGGAAAAGGATGTGGGATTTCGAAGACAACTAGGATGTTGGCTCAGAAGCAGCCATACATTCAAAGAGTGCGTAATAGCTCACTAGTCGAGAGGTCCTGCGCCGAAAATGTCCGGGGCTGAAACACACTGCCGAAGCTTAGGAATTTACGAACGTAGATTGGTAGAGGAGCATTGCATACGAGACGAAGCAGTACCGGAAGGAGCTGTGGATTGTATGGAAGAGAGAATGCCGGAATGAGTAGCGAGAGGAAGGTGGGAATCCTTCCGGCCGAATATCTAAGGTTTCCAGGGTAAAGCTGATCTGCCCTGGGTAAGTCGGGACCTAAGGCGAGGTCGAGAGACGTAGCCGATGGACAACAGGTTGAAATTCCTGTACTGTCATATGACAGAACTGTGGGGACGCAGGCAGAGAGCGCGAGCCGGGAACGGAAAGCCCGGCGCAAGCGAGGTAGGAGTACATCAGGCAAATCCGGTGTGCAATCCGAAGACGTGAAGCGGACTGAACTTAAAGTAGGGAAGAGCGTGAGCTGACTGCCAAGAAAAGCCGCTATTGTTCATATGATACCCGTACCGTAAACCGACACAGGTGGATGAGGAGAGAATCCTAAGGCCGACGGGAGAAGCATTGTTAAGGAACTCGGCAAAATGACTCCGTAACTTCGGGAGAAGGAGTGCCATGCGAATGGCCGCAGAGAATTGGCCCAAGCAACTGTTTAGCAAAAACACAGGTCTATGCAAAACCGAAAGGTGAGGTATATGGGCTGACGCCTGCCCGGTGCTGGAAGGTTAAGGGGAGAGGTTAGCGCAAGCGAAGCTTTGAACTTAAGCCCCAGTAAACGGCGGCCGTAACTATAACGGTCCTAAGGTAGCGAAATTCCTTGTCGGGTAAGTTCCGACCCGCACGAAAGGCGTAATGATTTGGGCACTGTCTCAACAATGCACCCGGTGAAATTGAAATACCAGTGAAGATGCTGGTTACCTGCGCCAGGACGGAAAGACCCCATGGAGCTTTACTCCAGCTTGATACTGGGATTCGATATTGCATGTACAGGATAGGTGGGAGGCTAGGAAATGGCAACGCCAGTTGCCATGGAGCCACTGTTGGGATACCACCCTTGCAGTATTGGGTTTCTAACCAGCAGCCGTGATCCGGCTGGGGGACAATGTCAGGTGGGGAGTTTGACTGGGGCGGTCGCCTCCGAAAGGGTATCGGAGGCGCTCAAAGGTTCCCTCAGAATGGTTGGAAACCATTCGAAGAGTGCAAAGGCAGAAGGGAGCTTGACTGCGACACCGACGGGTGGAGCAGGTACGAAAGTAGGACTTAGTGATCCGGTGGTATAAAGTGGGATTGCCATCGCTCAACGGATAAAAGCTACCCTGGGGATAACAGGCTTATCACTCCCAAGAGTTCACATCGACGGAGTGGTTTGGCACCTCGATGTCGGCTCATCGCATCCTGGGGCTGGAGTAGGTCCCAAGGGTTGGGCTGTTCGCCCATTAAAGCGGTACGCGAGCTGGGTTCAGAACGTCGTGAGACAGTTCGGTCCCTATCCGGCGTGGGCGTAGGATATTTGAGAGGAGCTGTCCTTAGTACGAGAGGACCGGGATGGACTGGCCGCTGGTGTACCTGTTGTACTGCCAAGTGCATAGCAGGGTAGCCAAGCCGGGACGGGATAAACGCTGAAGGCATCTAAGCGTGAAGCCCCCCTCAAGATGAGATATCCCATAACGTCAAGTTAGTAAGACCCCTTGAAGACGACGAGGTAGATAGGGCAGAGGTGGAAGTG
>NZ_JADMSO010000025.1 GCF_015560805.1 Mediterraneibacter glycyrrhizinilyticus
GTCACTTTCATTATACAACACTATCGAATTTAAGGTGTCTTTCTTTTATGCAAAATCACGAACTTGCTCATTTATAGAAAAGAACCTGTCCGGGACTTGCTCGTATCGTACGAAACAGTAACCTTGACAGGTTCTTTCATAATACTTCTATACTTTTTTTCTGTACGCTTTTGCTTTTACTATATTCCGAGCATTTCCCGATTGTAAAATAGTATATTTCCATTATCATATATCGGCACCATCTTTACAAACCTATATTGCGAAGCTATTTGAGGATACGGAAACAGTCGTTTTGAGAATCTATACCCAAAGCGAACGCTTTCAATACACATGAAATCTTCCATATAAAGCGATTTTCTGCGTTATCCGCAATCGCTGTACGTCCAGTACAGCTCATTTGTCTGCCTTGAAAATCGCTTTTTCTGAAAGATTTCATGCCGCAGGGTCTCAAAATCGTGTGCAGTATCATTTTACAAGGAAGTAGATTGAGGCGTACAGGGGGTACGCCAAATGATACTGACGTAGTAAATGGTCTGCACACGATTTTTGAGACTGGTTTAAAAGTGTTCGCTTTGGGTAATCATATTATGATGGAAAAAGAAGAAGCCGTCACCGCACTCAATGACGCCATGAATTTTTAGGACAAAAATAGGTCATTAGGACAGAAAATGGACATCTACAACCATTCAAGTTCGCCAAAATCAGCTACTTTAAAAATCGCTAAAAAACAGCGGAAACCCTTGCTATACTTGAGTCTCCGCTGTTCTTCATTCATGAGCGTGCGGGGATTCGAACCCCGGACAACTTGATTAAAAGTCAAGTGCTCTACCACCTGAGCTACACGCCCGTATTCAATTTTCCTCCCTGCTTGTCCAGGTAACTGGGCTAGCTGGATTCGAACCAGCGAATGCAGGAGTCAAAGTCCTGTGCCTTACCGCTTGGCGATAGCCCATCGAAGACTTCTGTCTACACCGCTTTGCTGGTGTTAGTTCTTATTATAAATAAGAAAGGGTGGGTAGTGGGACTCGAACCCACGATATCCAGAACCACAATCTGGCGCGCTAACCAACTGCACCATACCCACCATACCGAGCCTGGGGGGATTCGAACCCTCGACCTACGGCTTAGAAGGCCGTTGCTCTATCCAGCTGAGCTACAGACTCTTAATAATATCCCCTTTTTCAAGGCTCCTCACAACAAGATTTGTTGTAAGTAAGCGGGTGATGGGAATCGAACCCACGTATCCAGCTTGGAAGGCTGGTGTTCTACCATTGAACTACACCCGCACAGATCGGGGTGACAGGATTCGAACCTGCGACCTCCTGGTCCCAAACCAGGCGCTCTAGCCAAGCTGAGCCACACCCCGATAACTGCCACTTTCCTGCGTCACCGCGTCTCTTACCCGTGACGCAAGAATTATTATATAATACACTTTTTAGAATGTCAACAACTTTTTTATTTTTTTTTGCATTTTTTGTATTTTTCTTCTAAGTGCCCATTTTACGGGCTTTTTCGAGAAAATCCACTGCTTTTTCCTGCGCGATTGCAAATATTTTGATTCCTTTTCGCTCCATTCTAATCCAAATAATAAGTCCGAAAACGAGGGCGCCCTCCCTCTGATAATTCCATGATCATATAACTGCCTTTTCTCCCCTCCTGCCTTGGATAGGAAAGACTTCCCGGATTCAACACAGTAATATCTGTCTGCTGATCCAGATACGGTCGGTGCGTATGTCCATACATTACAATATCTGCTCCGCGTGCCACCCCCTCTTCGCGGATCTGTTCCGGATCAAGGGAGACATAATAATTATTTCCGTGCGTGATGAACACTTTTTTCTCTCCGATATAAAACTCCTCTTCTCTGGGAAGATCTGAGAAAAAATCATTATTTCCTCTGACGATATGCTTTTCACAAGGCACAACTGCATTGATATAGTATTCTCCGCCCTCTACATCTCCCAGATGCACGAATAAATCAATCGGACCAGCCGCCTCCAGCGCCCGGTCCAGATTCTGATGTCTTCCATGTGTATCACTTACAATCAAAACTCTCATATTATTTCCTTTTGCCCCGTACATTTCTGATTTTATGCATTTTCTCTTTCCCGTATTTTATCTTCCATGATCTTCCGTATCGCACGAAGCGCATTTCCCCGATGACTCAGTTCATTCTTCTGCACCGGCGGCATTTCTGCTGTCGTGCAGCCATACTCAGGCACATAAAAGATCGGATCATAACCAAATCCATTTTCTCCCTGGATTTCATATGCAATACGCCCCTCGATCGTTCCGCGCACCGTCTCCGATGTTCCATCCGGAAAAACAGCTGAGATAGCACAGACAAACCGGGCAGTTCGCTCTTCATCCGGTACTCCCTCTAATTTATCAAGGAGTATCCTGTTTTTTATATCATAAGATGTATCTTCTCCCGCAAATCTTGCCGAGTAGATTCCCGGCGCACCGTCCAGATAATCGATCTCCAGCCCGGAATCATCCGCAAGAACAATATCATTTGTCAAAACACGCGCAACAGCCCGCGCCTTGATCTCTGCATTTTCTTCAAATGAGATCCCGTCTTCTATAATTTCCACGTCCACACCGGCTTCTTTCATCGAATAGATCGGAAGCCCCAGATCACTTAAGATCATCCGGATTTCAACCATTTTGTTTTCATTTCCCGTTGCAAATACAATTCTCTTTTCCATCTTTCGCATCCTCTGTTCTCTTCGATCGACGACTACTGTCTTCTCGGCGGCTTCGGTCCCATAAACTGATAAAAATACGTCTTGATCATTCCGTTATAGATCTTTCTGTTTTTGTCCGCTTTTCTTCCAAAATATCTCTCCGCTTCATCATAACTGGTGATCATATATGCCGACCAGTCTTCCAGCCTCCGAAAACTTTCACCAAACGTCCGGTAAAGTTCCGGAAGCGCCTCCCGCTCCTCTAATCGCTCTCCGTATGGCGGATTCGTAATGATAAAACCATATTTCTTTGGATGCCGAAGCTGACTTACCGGACGCTGTTGGAAATGGATCAGGTGATCGACACCTGCATCTGCAGCATTCTGTCTCGCCGCCTTTACAACGTCCCCGTCTATATCGTACCCCTGAATGTCAACTTCAATCTGATCCTCCATCAGATCTGACGCCTCTTCCACACTTTCATACCATAATTTCCGCGGAATCAGATTCGTCCACTGCTCCGCTGTAAAACTGCGGTTCATTCCCGGTGCGATATTAGCCGCCATCATCGCAGCCTCGATCGGAAATGTGCCGCTTCCGCAAAACGGATCCACCAGAATCCTGTCTCTTCTCCACGGAGTAAGCATGATCAGCGCCGCTGCCAGCGTCTCTGTGATCGGCGCTTTGCTCGACAACTGCCGATATCCTCTCTTATGTAAAGATACTCCTGACGTATCGATCCCGATCGTCACCACGTCTTTCATCAAAAATACACGCACCGGATAAGAAGCGCCATCCTCCGGAAACCATTCCTGATGATATACTTTCTTCAGCCGTTCCACCATTGCTTTTTTCATGATCGACTGAATATCGGACGGACTGAATAATTTACTTTTAACCGAAGCTGCTTTTGTAACCCAGAACTTTCCGTTTGCAGGAACATATGCTTCCCAGGCAAGCGCTTTTGTCTTCTCAAACAATTCCTCAAATGTAACCGCTCTGAATTCTCCGACTTTCAACAGGATCCGCTCCGCCGTCCGCAGAAAAATATTGGCTCTGCATATCGCTTCCGCATCACCTAAAAATGTCACTCTTCCATCTTCCACCTTGGAAATCTCATATCCGAGATCTAAAATCTCCCTTTTCAAAACAGATTCTAAACCGAAATGACAAGGTGCAATCAACTCTATATATTTCATAAATCCAAACCTCATTATTTGTTGCCTTTTGGCAGTTCTTTTACTATTTTACTATAAATCAGGGGTGTAGTAAAGTTGAACTTTACCGCACCCCTGATCTTCCTTAATCTGTTTTTAACCGTTTTTTCTCAATCCTTAATAGTTGTTGGATTCATCTGCAGAATTTCTGCTGCTGTTTCTTCCACAGTTTTTATCACTGCTGTTTCTGCTGTTTTTGTTCGCATTCTTATTCACATTCTTATTCTGAGAACCTGCATTGTTTCCGGCATTTCTGCTCTGCGTATCTGCATAAGAAGAATATGCATTGCTGTTTGCTTCGTTAGAATTTGTGTTGTTCATATTTGTGTTTTTTACATTCTTTGCCATGAGTGTATCCCTCCTGAATTTTTTTGGTACACTCGTATTGTGTCTCGATTCTTCAGATATTATACATTCTTACATCTGATGACGTACTACCACATACTCGTCTCCGTTTCTGTAATACGGACATTGATAATGCGAATCCGATACAAGCCGGATATATTCATCTTCGTCCATATCCATATCGCAGATATATGCTCCACAATCCTCATCATATATATAGTATGTACAGCTTTCACAGCTTCCCCGTTCTCTTCGTTTCATTTAAATTTGACTTCCTTTCTGCACTTTGGTCAATTGAAAAAGTAAATTCCACTTTGTAAAGTTAAATTCCACCTTGTAGGACTAAATTCCACGAGGTGGAGTTT
>NZ_JADMSO010000026.1 GCF_015560805.1 Mediterraneibacter glycyrrhizinilyticus
AGGCTTTTTATTATTATCCTACACGCTACTGCTTACTCCATTCTCCCCAGCATAGCTGGGGGATTAGGATTTTCATTCATTATATATATTGCGCTTAACCATTCTTTTTTTGTTTTATGCAAAATCGATAATCTTTCTTTTCATCCTTTCGTGCTTTTTTATTGATTTTCTACATTTTTAAAATCGTTCTCCCTATTTATTTGTCCGAAATATCAATATCTCTTTTTCGACAAAACCTTTCTGTTTCCGTATCATCCCCGTTTTTTCTGAAAACACTTTTCCTTAATCGCAATATCCCTAACCCGGCTTTGCGAAAGTACTCCTTGTTTTCTCTTCCTATTTCCATTATAATAGAAACGTTCTTATGACAAGGAACATGTAGAAGCTTTTGATATTCTTTCAGGCTTCTGCACATATTAAACAAAAAAGATGAAAAGTTGGGTAAATTATGAAATTACGAAGTAAACTGGCAATCAAATGTGCAAAGACAACCAGCTATCTGATCAAGAAGCTGAATCGCGGAAGCGGCGTTACACTCCCCGGGTATGTCGCACGGCTCATCGATCCTCAGATCTTATCAACGATGGCTTCGATGGTGCGTGAGAAAACGATCGTTACAATGGGGACCAACGGCAAGACAACAACAAACAGTATCCTGTATCACGCGCTGAAGGCAGAGGGGAAATCCGTCATCATCAACCGAACCGGCGCCAATATGCTGAACGGTATTATCTCCGCATTTGTCCTTTCAACAGACCGGCATGGTCAGTTGGATGCGGACTATGCCTGTATCGAAGTGGACGAGATCGCTTCCGTCGGCGTGCTTCCGCAGCTCAAGCCGGACTACGCGCTTCTGACCAATATTTCCCGGGATCAGCTGGACCGTTTCGGCGAAGTCGATATTACCTACAACAAACTGAAAACAGCCGTCACAAGTGTTCCTGACACAAAACTGATCATCAACTGTGACGACATTCTTTCTTACGCACTTGCAAAAGAAAGCCAAAATCCATTCGTGACCTATGGGATCAGCGAACAGATTTTTGACGATATTTCCCGTTCGGAGATCCGGGAAAGTATTTTCTGCCGTTCCTGTGGAAAAAAACTGGAATACGACTTTTTCCATTACGGACAGCTTGGCATTTATCATTGCCCGAACTGTGGGTTCCAAAGACCGGAGCCTGATTTTACCGCATCGGATATTTACTTCCATGATGAGGTATATGATTTTGATATGGACGGCATGCGGATCCATTCCACCGCACGCTCTCCTTACAACATCTATAACACGCTGTCCGCATACGCCGCACTTTGCGCCATGGATGCGGACAAACCCCATTTTCAGGAAATGATCGAGAACTTTGATTACGGCAATAACCGGGAAAGTATTTTCACGATCCACAATGCGCGGGTACAGCTTCACCTTGCGAAAAATCCGATCGGTTTTCAGCAAAAGATTTCCCTTGTTTTGAAAGATCCCGCCCCAAAGGATATCATCATTCAGATCAACGATACTTATCAGGACGGCGAGGACGTCTCCTGGCTCTGGGATGTGGATTTCCAATATCTTGCAGACGCCAACGCCGCCACGATCACAACCAACGGCACCAGACGGTATGATATGGGGCTGCGGCTGAAATACGAAGATATTCCCTGTGAATCTACGACTGATATGGAAGCAACGATCGAACATCTGACGAAAAACGGAACAAAAAATCTTTATGTGATCGTCAACTACTCCGGCTTATATCGGACGAACCATTTACTGACCTCTATGCAGGATCAGGAGAAAGGAGGCATCCTCTCATGAAATTGACAATCGGACATCTTTATCCGGATCTTCTGAATCTGTACGGAGACCGCGGCAATATCCAATGTCTGCGCAAACGGCTGGAATGGCGCGGTATAGAAGCGGAAGTCATCCCATTCATCTCCGGCGATACGATTGACTTTTCCAAACTGGATGTCGTATTACTCGGCGGAGGCTCTGACCGGGAACAGGAACTGGTCTGCTCCCATCTCCAGAAAATCCGGGAAGATTTCAGAACTTATGTAGAAGAAGATGGAGTTGTGCTTGCCGTCTGCGGCGGTTATCAGCTCCTCGGTCATTATTATAAGACACAGACGAAAACCATCGAGGGACTTGGTATTTTAAATATCAAAACCGAATGGGAGCCGGAACGTCTGATCCGAAATATCGTACTGGACAGTCCGCTGTTTGACACTCCGGTCGTCGGCTTTGAGAATCACGGCGGCCGCACCTATATCGGAGACCACACACCGTTCGGGAAAGTCGTATTCGGTCTTGGAAACACCGGGAAATCCGGACAGGAGGGCGTGATTTACAAGAATGTCATCGCAACATATCTGCACGGTCCTCTGCTTCCGAAAAATCCGCATGTATGCGATTATCTGTTGGAACATGCATTACAGCGCAAATACGGTACGGAAATCCATTTAGAGCCGCTTCCGGATGAACTGGAGCACAAAGCCAACAGTTACATCGCAGATCGGTACAACGACAAAAAATATGTCCTAAAAGAAACAATCAAAAGATACACATAAAAAAGGAGCTGTCGGTAAATACCGTTTTTTAGCTTCTAAATCTTAAAATAAGAATCTCCTATAGAAATCAGTGTTTTTTATATCTGATCTTCTACGGGAGCTTCTTATTTTTTCTTTTCTGTATGTATTTTAGGGCATAAATATCCCTCAACTGCCTTTTTGAAAACACTTTTTTTCTAAGCAGTCTTTTCTTCGGTTTTTCCTTCATATTTCTGGATTTTATCATGAAGAAATCGATGATATTTATTTAGGTTCCTTCCGATTGCATACAACATGAATTCTTTATATACTTTTTCTGTTGTCCGGTAATTGAACCGGCGAAAGCTGTCGTTTTCTTTAATATCTCCAAAATGTCCTTCGGTCTGGATGGAACGGATCTGACGGTTTAAAATCCCTTTCTCACTTTGTATATTGATATGCTCCCTTTTAGGTAGACAGTTAAAAAAATAAAACTGTTTATCTGGAAGGGGGCATTTTCTATGGGTAAAATTTCTCCAGAAGAAAAAATAGAATGGGTAGAGAAAGTCATTCAGAATAAAGAATCTGTCTATTCAGTCGCATCTAAAATAGGTGTTCATCCATCATCGATTGATACCTGGGTTAGGAATTACAAGTCAATTGGTACAGAAGCATTTTTTAGAAAAGGCTGGACAAAAAGATCTTCAGCAGAAAAGAAAGCAGCTGTTGAAGATTATCTTGCAGGCAAAGGTTCTCTTAGAGATGTCTGTGCAAAATATAAAATTACAGATACTTATCAGCTCAGAACGTGGATTAAGCAGTATAATGGTCATGAGATACTTGATGTTAGAATATAAATAGTACAAAATAAACATGACCATTTTCAATAAATAGTATATGATAGTCATAGATCAAGGA
>NZ_JADMSO010000027.1 GCF_015560805.1 Mediterraneibacter glycyrrhizinilyticus
AGTGAATTGTAAAAGTAAATTCCATCCCTCACATATAAGCCATGGAATTTATTAATTCTCAAAATAAGTATGGCATTTACTAATTCATAATGGTATTCTTCATTCGTTTATCCAGTCATGAACTCTGGTATGATCGGAGGAACTTATGAAGAAAAATAAACATCTTACATTAGACGAACGTATTGATATCCAGAATGATTTAAATAAAAATCTTTCATTCAAAGCAATCGGTGCTCATTTAGGCAAAGATTGTACTACCATTTCAAAAGAAATAAGAAATCATATCCTTTTTTCAAAGAAAGGAGCACCTTACAGAAAATTCAATGACTGTATTCATAGATTTCATTGCTCCCATTATGGAGATATTTGTAGAAACTGCTCACGTAAACAAAAGCACAAATGCAGCACATGCGGTGAGTGTCTTGAACTTTGTTCTGATTATGAAAAACAAGAATGTCCTTTTCTTAAAAAGCCACCCTATGTATGTAACGGATGTGGCAAAAGGCAGGAATGTACCCTTGAAAAGCATCTCTATGATGCCCGCTATGCTCAGAAAGAATACGAGGATGTAAGAAGTGAATCCCGTTCCGGTTTCAATCTGACAGAAGAAGAGCTTGCACAGCTGAATTCCATAATCAGCCCTCTTCTTAAAAACGGACAGTCTCTGCATCACATCATGGTCAATAATTCAGATCAGATTATGTGTTGCGAAAAAACTGCCTATACTTATATAGACAACGGTCTCTTTGACGGAAGAAATATTGATATGCCCAGAAAGGTCCGTTTCAAACCAAGGAAAGCAAAATCCGTAGGATTGAAAGTTGACAAAACCTGCCGTATTGGACGTACATACGAAGATTACAAGGAATTTCATAAAACACATCCGGAATTACCGGTTGTTGAACTTGATTCCGTAGAAGGGATAAAAGGCGGGGCTGTTCTTTTGACCATACATTTTGTACTTCAAAAATTTCAGCTTGCATTTTGGAGAGCTTCCAATGATTCAAAATCAGTGACAGATATCTTTCATATGCTGTACAAAAAACTTGGTAAAGAACTCTATATGAAGCTCTTCTCCATCCTGCTTTGCGATAATGGTTCCGAATTTTCAGACCCAAAATCTCTTGAGTATGGTCCAGACGGCGAATTATGTTCAAAGGTATTTTATTGTGATCCGGCTGCCCCAAATGAGAAAGGTGCCTGTGAAGTGAACCATGAATTTATTCGGCGAGTCATCCCAAAGGGGGTTGATATAGGTCAGTATACTCAAGACGATATTGATCTTATGATGAACAATATCAATTCATACAGCCGACCTGAACTTGGAAACAAACCGCCCTATGCTATGTTCTCGTTCTTTTATGGTAAAAAGGTATTAAAAGAATTTCATTTTGAAGTTGTAAAGCCAAATGATATTATTTTGAGACCCTCACTTTTAAAAAAGCCAACAGAAACAGAATGATTTCCTATGGAGTAGGGATAGAATCAAGGATCTGTTCCCATACCTATTTACAGAAACAATTATTTTAACAAAAAAGCCGGAGTTCTGCACAGTTGGATGACTTTCATACCGTTTCCATTAGGGGTGGAATTCACTAACTCTTAACATGACCACGTGAATTCGACTTCTGATTGTCATATGCATTTTTCCGACTTTTCTGTCATTATAACTATAAATCCAAATAAAATCCACCTTTTTGAACCTAAAAAACTCCACCTCGTGGAATTTAGTCCTACAAGGTGGAATTTAACTTTACAAAGTGGAATTTACTTTTTCAATTGACC
>NZ_JADMSO010000028.1 GCF_015560805.1 Mediterraneibacter glycyrrhizinilyticus
CTATAAATGAGCAAATTTAAAAAATTGCACAAAACTACACTGCGAATTTCATAAATGAATCAAAATCATTACTTTCCTTTGCGCATTGAAAAAGATAATGATACTTTTCTAGCTGAATGGTATCACAGATTTTATGATATCCAGTTTCAAACGAGCAGAACCTACCAGTACCTGCTACACACAGGAAATGTGCCAGTGACATAAGCAGCCAGTACCTTTTGATCCCCTGTGCAGAGCGGATCTGATAGCCGTCCAGTGCCAGCTTCTCCTTACACTGGCGGAAAAATACTTCGATCGGCCATCGACACACATACCAGGAAAGGATCTCCTGTGTAGATAGGGCTACATTTGTACTAATAAAAGCACGCAATGCTTTGGGATTACCAAATGCTGTTTCCGGATAACTCAAAAGAACTATCGCATTTTCTATGCCGTTGAGGTTTCCCTCGTACCGGTACACATAATAGTTTCGTTTTTTGACTGTCACAAGGTCAAATTCACGAGGTGTAACAGACAATTCGGCGGCCAGCTCACGAAGTTTCTTTTTCATTCCCGATGGATACAGCAAACGGTTTGTTTTCAAAGCACCGATGGTATGGAACCCTCTCTGTGCAAAGGTATTGATGATTTTTTCAGAAACATACCAGCAGTCACAAAGAAAATAGGACATGACCGGTGGAACAGGCAGCTCCTTTGCAATGCTTTGTACAATGTCAATCTTGGAAATTGACTTATTGTACATTACAAAAGCATAGTTCAGAACAATACCATTGCAGGAAAGCATAACAGCAACTGCCTGATGCCCGTAATCCTGTTTTCCCTTTAAATGGGATTGGTGAAAATACGCATCTTCAATCGGATGTAAAGCCCGTGACGAAGGCTTTGTCTTTGAAGCGATCGTATCGTCCACAATACAGAAAACAGGATTTCCGGTGCGTGCTGCTTCTGAATAAATAATCTCAATGACAGAGCATTTTAACGTATCTGAAAGTAAGGAATCCTCCCATTTTCCGGAATTGAGGAAATGGGCAATCGTCGTTCTGTGACAGGAACTGTTTTTAGCAAAGTCCGTGGTTTTTCCATGGTATCCTGAAAGAAATATGCTAATCAGGATGCTCATGAGGTGGTTCACCACTCGATTTGAATAAAATTTGCATAAGTTTAATTTTTTAAACTGGTTGTATATGAATGAGGAATGATGTATAGTATTTGCGAGAGACACCTTCTTTCGTAAATGTTGCAAATGTTTGTTTTGTCACTTTCATTATACAACACTATCGAATTTAAGGTGTCTTTCTTTTATGCAAAATCACGAACTTGCTCATTTATAG
>NZ_JADMSO010000002.1 GCF_015560805.1 Mediterraneibacter glycyrrhizinilyticus
TCCTTGATCTATGACTATCATATACTATTTATTGAAAATGGTCATGTTTATTTTGTACTATTTATATTCTAACATCATATAACCATTGCGATAATCATCGCTATCAGAACGTTCTGGTTTTTCATATCCCAAGTGGTCATCCATTTCCGCTTCCATCATCTCTTTGATGGTTCCACCAAGAAGATCTTTCAGAGCATCCTGGATATCTTCTGCTGATTGGATATCGTATTCTTCCAAGAGTTGATGAATGATGTTACGTTTTCCTTCTGTCATTTGTACTTTGTGTACAGGTTTCTTTTCTCTTGCCATAATAAAAGGCCTCCTTATGATAAAATATTTTACCATAGAAGACCTTCTAAAACATTATTTACAGAAAAAGTTTCACATTCTCCATTGTCCTCTTGACGGAGAGCAGTTCATGAACATGGTGTCTCCTTTCTTTTGCTAAAGTGGGTCAATATGGACTGCTTTGTGTGTAGATATTTCATTGTGTCAGAATTTATCAGTGACCTAAATCTTGAAGACTAATATAGCTTTATTTGTTCCGACCATAGACATAGTTACTAATTTATATCCTTTATTCAGCATTTCCTCTGATTTTTTCTCGATAGCTTTTGCTAAATCTTCTACACCGGTAGAACATTCTACAACAACTGATTTATAGACTAAATTGAACATTTTAGCTCCCTCCTATTTCTTCTTCTTTTTATCCCACCAAGTACCTGCTAATGAACAACTTCCGCCCATAGCTATAAAGACGATCATAATAAGCCAAAATTCCATGATTATATCATTCCTCTCTTTTAATTTGTTGAATACTGAAAAATAGAAATTACAATAAAACATATAATAAGTGTGATTACACCTGTAATGAGTGCAAATATGATTTTCTGGTAATTTCTTTTTCCTAGTTCTTGTTGTGTTTCATCATGTGTTAATTGTTTTCCGTCAATAAACGCTAGAATTTCTTTATAAGTTTGAATGTCATAGACCTTTTTGAATTTTTCAATTTTACTTGCCGTATAGAGTGTTATTGTGAACAAGCATAACCAGATAACAATTCCTATATTTCCCTTAATACTAAATAAAGGATAGGCACTTACGGCTACGACGATCAACTCCATAAGAAAAACCATACTTATCATATGAAACTTTTTAGTTGCTTCTTTTTCTACAATCTTCCGCATCTCCTTTATATCTTCTTTTATAAAATCATCTAAAGACACATTGAAGATATTAGATAAAGTAATCAAACTTTTAACATCCGGACAACTTTTATTTGTTTCCCAGTTAGAAATTGTTTGTCTTGAAACAAATACTTTAAGAGCCAGCTCTTCTTGAGAAATTTTTTGTTGTTCTCTGAATTTCTTGATTTGTAATCCAATATCCATCTTGAATCTTCTCCTTTATTGTATCTGAATATAGCGGTTTTGTCTGTCAAAAGCCTTTGACATTGCCCTTTTTTCATTGTTAAAATAGTTTTACATAAATTAAAATAGGATTTTCCAACTAATTATACTCGGTTTCATATTTAAGTTACAAGAAAATTTTGTAGAATATGCGGAATCCGTGCATGTAAATAATACTTGCGCAGGAGACGGCACACTGTAAGGCAGACTTGCTGGCTATTAGAAAAATCTTCGAGCATAATGGATACTGAAAGGAGGTACATATGAGATTAGGACAGACGATCACAGAGATACGAAAAGAAAGGAATATGACACAAGAAGACTTTGCACGAATTTTTCATGTTACACGACAGACGGTATCAAATTGGGAGAAAGAAAAGAATTATCCGGATTTGGAGACTCTGATTTTTATGAGTGAAGAATTTCATATCTCCCTGGACGTTATGCTTAAGGAGGATACGAAGATGGTAAAAAAATTGAATAAGGAAATAAAGTTCAGCAAAAGATTTAAGAAAAATATCATGTTAGGTTTGAGTATGACTTTAATCTTGTTGCTGCTCGGCTTGACCGGTTGGGGGATTGTCTGGCACAATACGAAAAACTCATTGGAAGCGAAGTTTGAAGCAGGTGTGGAAAGCAATGGGTTTCAGTTTGATGAGCAATTGGGATATTATAAGAAGATGAGCGGTCAGGACAGTTATTTCACATTGCCGAATCAGTCCATGCCGGAATATTTTGATTTTACACTGCATTTCCATAATATGGTTTTGGATTATTATACGATCGAGGATGGAAAGAATATCCAAATACGGTGGAGTGAGGGAAAAGAAGACGGCAAACCGGAACATACGCTTTCGGTCAGGGATGAACAGGGTGCATATGAATATACGTTAGGAAAAGAGCAGGAAAGAGAATTATGTGAGACAAATGTGACGATTCGTGAGATCCTGACAGAGGGAGAAATAATTTTCGAGGACGTATACGAATAGTAAACGAGGCTTCTTCTTTGTGTGCGAAAGAAGAAGCCTTTTCTCTGTTCTGAGGAAATATCATTCGGAATCAAGCGATTCCTGTACAGTATCGGCAATTTGATCTAGGCTGTATACGTCGTAGGTCAGTTGTTCTGACAGGGGAGGTTAAATTCTCCTTTCAGAGATTTTAAAGTTTTAGCTTAGGCTAAAGATTGATTCCACAGGCAAGAAATCGTATAATGAAAAACATAAAATCAAGCTACTGTGGCTACGATCTTGGTTAAGAAGCAGGTTGATACGAGAAATATAAAAATAAAGGATTCAATGAAAGAATGATTTGAGGGATACATAATGACTGAGAACAAAGATACAAAAAAGCAGATTCGCAACAGCACGGTTGATTTTCTTATATTTACAAAGGATGCTCATGAAGATGGCATTGAAGTTCGTGTGCAGGATCATGATGTATGGTTGACACAAAAAGCGATTGATCAGCTTTTCGAGGTAGACAGAAGTGTTGTCACAAAACACTTGAAAAATATTTATGAAAGTTGCGAATTATCTGAGGATTCAACTTGTGCAAATTTTGCACAAGTTGCGGATAATGGAAAAACTTATCAATATAAGTTCTATTCGTTGGCTGCCATAATTGCAGTTGGATATCGAGTCAATTCGGAAAGAGCAACTCAGTTTCGGCAGTGGGCAACAAAAGTGTTGGATACCTTTACTAAGCAGGGATATGTTTTGGATAAGAGTAGACTGATTAACGGTCAGCTGTTTGATGAAGATTATTTTGAACATTTGATTTCTGAAATACAGGAGATTCGAGCAAGCGAACGCCGCTTCTATCAAAAGATCACGGATATTTATGCAACTGCAGTTGATTATTCTCTTGATAGTCAAATCACGAAAGAGTTTTTTGCGACAGTACAGAATAAAATGCATTATGCAGTTCATGGAAATACTGCAGCGGAGGTTATTGTAGCAAGAGCAGATCATACGAAAGAGCATATGGGCTTAACTTCATGGCGTAATGCGCCCGATGGGAAAATTGTCAAAGCGGATGTATCCATTGCAAAAAATTATTTATCCATTGATGAAACACAAGAGTTAAACGAGATTGTTACGATGTATTTGGATTATGCTACAAGGCAGGCAAGACGGCATATTCCCATGACAATGTCAGATTGGGCTTCAAAACTGGATGCGTTTCTACAATTTAACGATGCAGAAGTTCTGCAAAACAAAGGGAAAGTTACTGCGGCAATTGCAAAATCTTTTGTGCGGACGGAAAGTGAGGTATGTTATGCAGTATATTAGCTATTACGATTCTCCACTTGGAAAAATGTTGTTGTCGGCGGACGAGATCGGGCTGACCGGTGTATGGTTCGATGAGCAGAAATATTTTGCCCGTTGTTTGGATGAAGCATATGAAGAGAAAGAGATTCCGTTGTTTGCGGATGTAAAAAAGTGGTTTGATGTCTATTTTTCAGCAAAGAAACCGGATATTTCGATTCCGCTCCATCTGGTCGGAACAAAGTTTCAGATGGAAGTATGGGAGATACTCTGTACGATTCCTTATGGAAAAACGATGACTTACGGAGAAATTGCCAGACAGATCGCTTTCAAAAGAGGGATGCGGACGATGTCCGCACAGGCTGTGGGAGGAGCTGTCGGGCATAATCCAGTTTCTGTGATCGTGCCGTGTCACAGAGTCATCGGGGCAAACGGAAGCTTGACCGGATATGCAGGCGGAATTGACAAGAAGATAAAATTACTGGAGATTGAAAAGGCAGAGGGATGGCATAAAGATGGAAATTCGTGAATATCAAAGTACAGATTGTAAGGAAATTGCAGAATTATTTTATCACACGGTTCATACAGTCAATGCGAAAGATTATACAAAAGAACAGTTGGATGTGTGGGCGACGGGAAAAGTGGATCTCGAAAAATGGGATCGTTCATTTTGCGAACATGATACGGTTGTAGCAGTAGAAGACGGGCAGATTGTTGGCTTCGGCGATATGGATGATACCGGATATTTGGACAGGTTGTATGTCCACGCAAAATACCAGAGAAGAGGGATCGCATCGGCAATCTGTGATCGTCTGGAGAGAAAATGGCTGGAACAAAAGATTGCGGGAAAAAATGTCTCGAAAAAGATCATAACACATGCGTCGATCACGGCGCGCCCGTTCTTTGAAAAGCGGGGATACCGGGTTGTGAAAGAACAACAGGTAACCCGGCAGGGTGTTTTGTTGATAAATTATGTGATGGAAAAGGAATAGCAGATGAAGATCAGAGAAGTAAAGGAGAATAAAAAACAATATTTACCGTTGTTGCTGCTTGCAGATGAGCAGGAGGATATGGTCGATCGTTACCTGGAACGCGGAAAAATGTATGTGTTGGAAGATGACGGTGTAAAAAGTGAATGTGTCGTGACAGATGAGGGGAATGGGATTTTGGAAATTAAAAATCTTGCAACAGTTCCGGGATTTCAAAGGAAAGGGTACGGGAAAGAATTAATTTTATTTCTTGAGAAAGAATGTAATGCTGATTTTTCGAGTTTACAGGTTGGTACAGGAGAAAGTGCTCTGACAGTTCCCTTTTATGAAAAGTGTGGATTTACTTATTCTCATCGGATCAAAGATTTTTTTACAGAGCATTATGATCATCCAATCTATGAAAATGGAATCCAACTGAAAGATATGATCTATATGTGCAGACCGTTTTATCAGATTCGGAAGTTCCGAGATACGGATCTGGAGGAAGTGATGCAGATCTGGCTTGAGAGCAATCTTCAGGCGCATTCGTTTATCGAAGCGTCCTATTGGGAAAAGAATTATGAGGCGGTAAAAGAAATGCTTCCCCATGCGGAAATTTATGTTTGTATCGATAAGAGTACGGAACAGATCGCCGGATTTATCGGACTGTACGATCGGTCGGAGGGAGATTACATTGAGGGGATTTTTGTGAAAAGTACGGCGAGGTCAAAAGGGATCGGGAAGTTTATGCTGGATCATGTGAAAGGACGGAAAAAGAAGTTGACGCTGTCCGTTTATCAAAAAAACCGGCGGGCAGTGCAGTTTTATATGCGGGAGGGCTTTAAGATCGAATCGGAGCAGATAGAAATTCCAACCAAAGAGAAAGAATATACAATGACATGGAACGTGTGATTTGGTGATGAAATGAAAAGAGTTCTCATAAGTATAGACTGACGATAAATGATCGGTGTAACTATGAGAACACTTTTTTTATTGATGCAGTCCGTACAGAAATTTTTATGGGGAATTCCGATGTTGTTGCTGCTTTTGGGAACACATATGTATTTTACGGTAAAGCTGCATTTTATCCAGCGGAAACTTCCACTTGGAATCCGATGGAGCGTTTTGCCGGAAAAGGAAGCGGGAACCGGCGGAATCTCTCCATTTTCAGCGCTCGCGACAGCGTTGGCGGCGACGATTGGAACCGGAAATATCATCGGGATTTCCACGGCGATCGCGATTGGAGGACCGGGAGCGATTTTCTGGTGCTGGATCACAGGTGTCTTAGGAATCGCAACCTGCTATGCGGAGTGTTATTTGTCAGTACGTTTCCGGGTGCAAAAGACAGATGGATCTTATACTGGAGGACCGATGTATGTGATGGAGCATGCGCTTCATCAAAAAAGCGCGGCGATTGTGTTCGCGCTGGCAGTTGTGCTCGTCTCGTTTGGGATGGGAAGCAGCGTCCAGTCTCATTCGATCGCAGCGGCAGTGAACGAACATTGGACGATAGATCCAAAAGTGATCGGAATCTTATTGGGAGGTCTGGTGGGAATCGTGATCTTAGGAGGTGTAGATAAGATCACGAAAGTCTGTACATGGCTGGTTCCGTTTATGAGCTGTTTTTTTCTGGGAGGCTGTCTGTTTCTTGTGTGGAAGAACAGGGACGTCTTTCTGGAAACAATCCGTCTCATTGTGACTTCGGCATTTTCAGCCCGTTCGGCAGCAGGAGGAGTGGCAGGTGTCACTGTGATGACGGGGCTGAGGATCGGTGTTGCGCGCGGATTGTTTACGAGCGAAGCCGGACTTGGCTCCATTCCGATCTCGGCGGCTGCGGCACAGACGAAATCAGCATACCGACAGAGCCTTGTGTCAATGACCGGCGTGTTCTGGGATACTGTTGTGATGTGCGCGGTTACGGGGATCGCGATCATCGGATGTATGATCAAAGAACCTGCGCGCTATTTGCAGGCGGCAGATGACAGGTTGTGCTTTCTGGCATTTGAAAATCTTCCGTTTCGCGGAAGTGAGATGCTGTCAGTGTCGCTTGTACTGTTTGCATTTGCTACGATCATCGGATGGAGTTATTACGGAGAGCGGGCGGTGGAGTATCTCGGAAAAGGGCGGGGAATCCGTCTGTACCGGATCTTATATATCGGATCCGTGCTGATCGGGACGATCCTCCCTTTAGAAGCGGTATGGGAAATGTCGGATCTGTTTAATTCATTGATGGTGCTTCCGAATGTGTTCTGCCTTTGGATGTTGAAACGATATGTGGAGTGGAAAGAATAGGAAACATCAGGCGGTCAGGATGGAATTCCAGAGGAAAAAAGATTGTAAAATTATCGCTTACCCCCTATAATATAGAAAGATTGATGAAGAAAAGTACGGAAAAGAGGAAGAGAAAAACCATGGAACTGACACATTTTGATGAAAATGGAAAGGCGCGGATGGTGGATGTTACGGATAAGCAGGATACTGTACGGGAGGCGACCGCAGCCGGAAAGATCACCGTGAGCCGGACAGTATACGATGCGATCGAGGCGGGAAAGGTAGGAAAAGGAGATGTTCTGTCTGTTGCGACGACTGCCGGCATTATGGGGGCGAAGCGGACGGCGGATCTGATTCCGATGTGCCATATCCTTCCGATCACTAACTGCCGGATCCGTTTTCAGATGGAACCGGAAGAATGTGCGGTATATTGTTATTGTACCGTGAAAGTGACCGGAAAGACCGGGGTGGAGATGGAGGCGCTGGCCGGAGTGAGCGTAGCGCTTCTGACGGTGTATGATATGTGTAAAGCGCTGGACAAGTCGATGGAGATCGGGGAGATCTATCTTTGCAGAAAGACCGGCGGAAAGAGCGGAGACGTGCGTAATGAAAAGCCGCTGCAGCAGATTTCGATTTCGGAAGAGCCGGCAGGAAATGGGAAGAAAAGCAAGACGGACTGGGATGCGAAAGATCTTCATCTTTGGTAAAAAAAGAGGGAGAAATTTAAAAAGATAAAAAGAAAGGAAAAAGTGACTATGAAATGGAATAGATTTCGTTTAAAAACAACAACAGAGGCGGAAGATATTGTCAGCAGCATGCTGGCAGATCTTGGAGTAGAGGGGGTACAGATCGAGGATAAGATCCCGCTGACCGCTGCGGATAAAGAGCAGATGTTTGTAGATATCCTGCCGGAGACGGAAGCGGATGACGGAATTGCATATTTGAGTTTCTATTTGGATTCGGAGATGGACAAGTCAGAGATGGACGAACTGCTTGCCAATGTAAAAAGAGAATTGGAAGAGATGTCGGAATTTATGGATCTTGGAGAATGTACGATCGAAGAATCACAGACAGAGGACATTGACTGGGTGAATAACTGGAAGCAGTATTTTCATCAGTTCTATGTTGATGACATTCTGATCATTCCGTCCTGGGAAGAAGTGAAGCCGGAGGACAGTGACAAGATGGTGATCCATATCGATCCGGGAACTGCGTTCGGTACGGGAATGCACGAGACGACACAGCTCTGCATCCGTCAGATCCGCAAACATGTTACGCCGGAGACGAAGATCCTGGATGTGGGATGCGGCAGTGGAATTTTGGGAATGCTGGCGCTGAAGTTCGGCGCGGCTTATTCGGTCGGAACGGATCTGGATCCATGTGCCATCGATGCGACGCATGAGAATATGGAAGTGAACGGAATCGCAAAAGATCAGTACGAGGTGATGATCGGTAATATTATCGATGACGAAGAGATCCAGAAAAAAGTCGGAATTGAAGAATATGACATTGTAGCGGCAAATATTCTTGCTCCGGTTCTTGTAGAACTGACGCCGGTGATCGTCAATCAGCTGAAACCGGGCGGAGTTTACATTACAAGCGGTATCATTGACGATAAAGAAGAAACTGTTGTGGAAGCTGTGAAAAAGGCAGGACTGGAAGTGCTGGAAGTCACTTATCAGGGAGAATGGGTTTCCGTGACAGCGAGAAAACGGGCTTGAGTTCGGGAAGTGCAGAGAATGAAAGCATTCGGCAGTATAGAAAATGACAGGATAAGCAGGACGTTATAAGGAGAGAGGGCATGCATCATTTTTTTACGGATCCGTCGCAGGTACGGGATGGTAAGATTTTTATAGAGGGATCGGACGTCAATCATATGAAAAATGTGCTTCGTATGAGAGTGGGAGAACAAGTGCAGATCAGCGATCAGAACGGGAAGAATTATCTTTGCGAGCTGGAAACGTTTGAAGAAGAACAGGCATGCTTCCGGATCGTAGAGATACAGCGATCGCAGAATGAATTGGGATCCCGGCTGTATTTATTCCAAGGACTTCCGAAATCAGATAAGATGGAGTTGATCGTTCAGAAAGCGGTGGAGCTTGGCGTGTATGAGGTGATCCCGGTTGCCACGCACCGTGCGGTTGTAAAGTTGGATGAAAAAAAGGCGGCAAAGAAGACCGTACGCTGGAATGCGATCGCAGAGGGAGCGGCAAAGCAGTCGGGGCGTGATGTGATACCGGTCGTGAAAAATGTGATGACATTGGAAGACGCGCTTGCGTATGCGGCGGATCTGGATCTGATCTTGATGCCTTATGAGGATGCGCAGGGAATGGCAAAGACAAGACGTGTGATCAGAGAAATCCGGCAGGGACAGTCGGTGGGGATTTTTATCGGACCGGAGGGCGGATTTGAGGAAGCGGAAGTGCAAAAAGCACAGGAGACGGGCGCAGTGCCGATCACGCTCGGGAAGCGGATCCTGCGGACGGAGACGGCGGGAATAGCGGTACTCTCGATCCTGATGTATCATCTGGAATAACGGATTCATACTTTATAATATCAGGAAGAAATGAGAAGAAATGTAAAGGAAGGATAGGAATGGAAGTTTATTTAGATAACTCGGCGACAACGAGGGCATATCCGGAAGTCGGTGAGCTTGTGTATAAAGTGATGTGCCGGGATTATGGGAACCCGTCTTCGATGCACCGGAAAGGCGTGGAGGCGGAGCATTATGTAAAAGACGCAAAAGAAACGATCGCAAAAAATCTGAAAGTTAATGCGAAAGAAATCTTTTTTACGTCCGGCGGTACGGAAAGCGATAATCTGGCTCTGATCGGTGTGGCGCGGGCAAATAAAAGGAGAGGAAATCATCTGATCACTTCCTCGATCGAACATCCGGCTATTTTGAATACGATGCGTCATCTGGAGGAGGAAGAGGGATTCCGTGTCACATATCTTCCGGTTGACGCGGCGGGAAGAATCCGGCTTGACGCATTGAAAGAAGCGCTGTGTGAGGATACGATCCTGGTTTCTGTGATGTATGTCAACAACGAAGTGGGAACGGTACAGCCGATCGAGGAAGCGGTGCAGATGGTCAAAGCTTACGATCCGCAGATCATTTTTCATTCGGATGCAGTACAGGGATATGGAAAATACCGCATTTATCCGAAGCGTATGGGGATCGACCTGCTCTCCGCCAGCGGGCATAAGATCCACGGACCGAAAGGGATCGGTTTTCTCTATATCGGAGAAAAAGTGAAGATCACTCCGATCGTGTACGGCGGAGAACAGCAGAAAAATATCCGCTCCGGAACAGAAAATGTCCCGGGAATCGCGGGATTGGGACTGGCGTCGGAGATGATCTACAAAGATCTGGACATGAAAGTGGCGCTGATGCGGGAGTTAAAAGCATATTTTATCGAGGGACTGAAGAAAATAGACCGTACCGTGATCCATGGTCTGACGGACGAGGGAAGCGCGCCGCACATCATCAGTGCGGGGATCGCAGGAATCCGAAGCGAGGTGCTTCTCCACACATTGGAAGAGAAAGGGATCTATGTATCTTCCGGCTCGGCATGCGCATCCAATCATCCGGCGATCAGCGGTGTGCTGAAAGGGATCGGAGCCGCGCAGGAATATCTGGACGCAACACTTCGGTTCAGTATGTCGGAGTTTACGACGAAAGAAGAAATTGACTATACATTGGAAACACTATATAATTGTGTACCGATGCTTCGTAAATATACACGCAGATAAAAGCGGCAAAGGAGACAAGAAGATTATGAAATTTCATTCATTTTTGATAAAGTACGGTGAGATCGGAATCAAAGGAAAGAACCGGTATCTGTTCGAAGATGCACTTGTACGTCAGATGCGGTTTGCGCTGAAAGATGTGGACGGTTCCTTTTATGTACACAAATCTTATGGAAGAGTTTATGTAGACTGCGACGGAGATTACGACTATGAAGAGACCGTTGAGAGTCTGAAGCGGGTGTTTGGTATCGTCGGTATCTGCCCGGTCGTACGTCTGGAAGATCGTGGATTTGAACAGTTGAAAAAAGATGTTGCTGCATATATCGGGGAAATGTACCCGGATAAAAATAAAACATTCAAAGTGGAGGCGAGACGGAGCAGGAAATCTTATCCGAAGACTTCCATGGAAATCAACTGTGATCTCGGAGAAGTGATCCTTGAGACTTATCCGGAGATGAAAGTGGATGTGCATCATCCGGACATCCGGTTGAATGTGGAGGTTCGGGAAGAGATTTACCTCTATTCCGAGATCATTCCGGGACCGGGCGGCATGCCGGTCGGAACGAACGGAAGCGCGATGCTGCTTCTTTCCGGCGGGATTGACAGCCCGGTTGCCGGATATATGGTTTCCAAACGTGGCGTGGAACTGGAAGCGACTTATTTTCATGCACCGCCGTATACAAGCGAGCGTGCAAAAGAAAAAGTTGTGGATCTGGCAAAACTGGTTTCCAAGTATGCGGGACCGATCAAGCTGCACGTTGTGAACTTTACGGATATTCAGCTTTACATTTATGAGAAATGTCCGCACGAGGAGCTGACGATCATCATGCGCCGTTATATGATGAAGATCGCAGAGCATTTTGCGAAAAAAGACGGCTGTCTTGGTATGATCACGGGAGAGAGTATCGGACAGGTTGCAAGCCAGACGATGCAGAGCCTGGCGGCGACCAACGCAGTTTGTACGCTGCCGGTATACCGTCCTTTGATCGGATTTGATAAACGGGAGATCGTGGAGATTTCCGAAAAGATCGATACGTATGAGACGTCGATACAGCCGTTTGAGGATTGTTGTACGATCTTTGTTGCGAAACATCCGGTGACAAAACCGAATCTGGAACGGATCGAGAAGTCGGAACTGAATCTTTCGGAGAAGATCGACGAACTGGTGCAGCAGGCGATCGACACAGTAGAGATCATCAAAGTCAAATAATCACCGGAAGTGCCAAAAGGCACATTCCGGGATTGTAAGCAGTCGCCAAGGTCTGGGGCAAGCCCGGACTTTGGCTCGTAGCCTATACAAAAAACAGGCTGTCTCGAAATGAGACAGCCTGAATATCATCTGATGGAAAGATCGGTCGGATCTTACTTGATAATGTATGGATCAAGAGCAGCGAGAATGCTGTCAAGATCACCGTCAGCATGAATGTTGAGGTCGATCGGCTTGGAAAGATCCAGGCTGAAGATGCCCATGATTGATTTGGCATCGATCACATATCTTCCGGATACTAAATCAAAGTCATTGTCATATTTGGTAATTTCATTTACGAATGATTTTACTTTGTCGATTGAGTTTAACGAAATCTGAACAGTTTTCATTACGGTAGTCCTCCTTGTTCTTTGTCAGTCAGGGGCTTTTTGCACCCTATGTTTATTCTACGAAATCAGTTCGTAAAAGTCAAGGAAGAGACTGGAAAAAATATAAAAGGAGAGTTACAAAAATGAAAAAAGTTGCACTGCATAATCTTGGATGCAAGGTAAACGCATACGAGACCGAAGCCATGCAGGAAATGCTGGAGGGCGCGGGGTACGAGATCGTGCCGTTTCAGGAGGGCGCAGATATCTATATCATCAATACCTGCACCGTGACAAATATCGCAGACCGCAAATCAAGACAGATGCTGCACCGCGCCCGGAAGATGAATCCGGAGGCGGTCGTTGTGGCGGCAGGCTGTTATGTGCAGGCGCAGGAAGCAAAAGAGGATATCGATCCATGTATCGATATCGTGATCGGAAATAACAAGAAACAGGATCTGCTGTCTATTTTGACAGAATATGAGGCGCAGCATTCAGATGTAAAAAAAGAAATGATCGATATCAATCATACACATGAATATGAGGAGCTGCATCTGACGAAGACCGGAGAACATACGCGGGCATATATCAAAGTGCAGGATGGATGCAACCAGTTTTGCTCCTACTGCATTATTCCTTATGCGAGAGGGCGGGTGCGCAGCCGCCGTCCGGAGAGCGTAGTGGAGGAAGTGCGTCATCTTGCGGCAAATGGATATCGCGAAGTCGTACTGACCGGAATCCACCTGAGTTCTTACGGGATCGATCTCGACGAGGAGATCGGGCTTCTGGAACTGATCCGCGCGGTGCATGCTGTTGAGGGGATCGAACGGATCCGTCTTGGATCACTGGAGCCACGTATCATCACTGAAGAATTTGCACGCAGTTTGTCTGAGTTGCCGAAAGTATGTCCTCATTTTCATCTGTCCCTGCAAAGCGGATGCGATGAGACATTGAAGCGGATGAACCGTCGTTACAACAGCGAAGAATATTATGAAAAATGTACGCTTCTGCGGAAATATTTTCAGGAGCCGGCGCTGACGACGGATGTGATCGTCGGATTCCCGGGAGAGACGGAAGAGGAATTCGAAGCGTCACGGGCATTTGTGGAGCGAGTGAGTTTTTATGAGACGCATATATTCAAATATTCCCGCAGGGAGGGGACCCGCGCCGCTGTGATGAAAGATCAGGTTCCGGAGCAGATCAAAGCGAAACGCAGCGCAGTGCTGATCGGTCTCGGACATGAAAAACAGAATGAATATGAACGGAAATATACAGGGAGAGAAGTGGAAGTTCTCATAGAAGAGACCGCGGAAATCGGTGGAAAAGAAGTCTGGATCGGACACACGAAAGAATATATCAAAGTGGCGGTTTCCTCGGAAGAGAACCTGCAGAACCGGATCGTAAAAGGCACGGTAGGCAAGGATTTACAAATTATTCATTGAATTTTAAATCGCTTTATATTAGAATAAAGTGTAGTGATTTTATAGAGATTGACGCAAGAAATGAAAGGAAAACGGAGGGAAAAGCATGAGTGATTTAAGCAATACACAGTTCTTCCAGGTTGAACCGGGACCGCAGATTTCCGCGAAAGATATTCTGGAGATCGTGTTCAAGGCACTGAAAGAAAAAGGATACAATCCGGTCAATCAGATCGTCGGATATATCATGTCCGGAGATCCGACTTATATTACAAGTTACAACGGCGCGCGAAGTCTTGTGATGAAAGTAGAGCGCGATGAATTGGTAGAAGAATTGCTGAAAGCGTATATTCAGCATAATTCATGGGAATGATCAGATTATGAGGATCATGGGACTGGATTACGGGACAAAGACGGTCGGAGTGGCGATCAGCGATGCTTTGAAGATCACTGCGCAGGGGATCGAGACGATCGAGCGCAAAGAAGAGAACAAGCTGCGCCGGACTTGCGCCCGTATAGAAGAATTGATAAAAGAATACGACGTGGAGAAGATTGTGCTTGGATTTCCGAAGCACATGAATAATGATATCGGGGAACGTGCGGAGAAAGCACTGGAATTTGGCGAGATGCTCAAAAGACGGACCGGATTGGAAGTTGTGATGTGGGACGAACGTTTGACGACGGTTGCGGCGGAGCGTACGCTGATCGAAAGTAAGGTAAGAAGAGAGAACCGGAAGCAGTATATCGATAAGATTGCGGCGGTTTTTATTCTTCAGGGGTATCTGGATTCACTGTAAATAACAAGGCAAAATAGAGAGCGGCAAGTATAGATGCCGCAAAGGGAGCATATAGATGGAAAAAATCAAATTTACATTTGAAGATGCCGGAGAATCTGTTGAGTTTTTTGTGCTGGAACAGACGAAGCTCAATGGCTCTGTATACATATTGGTAACAGACTCACAGGAAGACGACGCGGAATGTCTGATTTTAAAAGAGACGGTGTCGAAAGAAGACGGAGAGAGTATCTACGAGGTCGTAGAGGATGATACCGAACTTCTGGCAGTGTCGAAGCTTTTTGAAGAGTTGCTGGAAGATGTAGATATTGAAATGTAAGAACGGAGGTGTAAATGTTTGTGAAAAAACAGAATAACGGAAAGCTTCGGATCATACCGCTGGGAGGTCTGGAGCAGATTGGAATGAATATTACTGCCTTTGAATATGAAGACAGTATTATTGTGGTGGACTGCGGATTGGCATTCCCGGAGGACGACATGCTGGGTATCGATCTGGTGATCCCGGATGTGACTTATTTGAAAGATAATATCGACAAGGTGAAAGGATTTGTGATCACTCACGGACATGAGGATCATATCGGTGCGTTGCCGTATGTGCTCAAAGAGATCAATCTTCCGATCTATACGACGAAGCTGACGATGGGGATTATTGAGAATAAGCTGAAAGAGCACAATCTGCTGCGCAGTACGAGAAGAAAGGTAGTCCGTCACGGACAGTCGATCAATCTGGGCAAGTTCCGGATCGAATTTATCAAGACAAACCATAGTATCCAGGATGCGTCTGCACTTGCGATCTATTCCCCGGCAGGTATTGTTGTGCATACCGGAGACTTTAAGGTGGATTACACGCCGGTGTTTGGGGACGCGATCGATCTGCAGCGTTTTGCGGAGATCGGAAAAAAAGGCGTGCTGGCATTGATGTCTGACAGCACCAACGCGGAGCGGAAAGGATTTACCCAGTCTGAGCGGACGGTTGGAATCACATTTGATCATATTTTTGCGGAACATCAGAACACGCGTATCATTATCGCTACGTTCGCTTCCAATGTGGACCGTGTGCAGCAGATCATCAACTCTGCCTACAAATATGGAAGAAAAGTAGTCGTGGAAGGACGGAGCATGGTCAATATCATCTCTACGGCGTCGGAGCTTGGCTATCTGAACGTGCCGGAGCATACGTTGATCGAGATCGATGAGATGAAAAATTATCCGCCGGAGAAGATGGTCCTGATCACAACCGGAAGTCAGGGAGAGTCTATGGCAGCGTTGTCGCGCATGGCGGCGGATGTGCACCGAAAAGTGACGATCCAGCCGAACGACACGATCATTTTCAGCTCCAACCCGATCCCGGGAAATGAAAAATCCGTTTCCAAGGTGATCAATGAGCTGTCGGCAAAAGGTGCGAACGTGATCTTTCAGGACGCTCATGTATCCGGACATGCCTGTCAGGAAGAGTTAAAACTGATCTATTCGCTGGTGAAACCGAAGTATGCGGTTCCTGTTCACGGTGAATACCGTCATCTGAAAGCAAATTCAGAGATCGCGCGGAATCTTGGAATCCCGAATGAGAATATCTTTATCCTGCAGTCGGGAGACGTACTGGAGATGGATGAGGAGTCTGCAAGAGTGACAGATAAGGTGCATACCGGGGCGATCCTTGTGGATGGTCTCGGAGTCGGAGACGTCGGAAATATCGTCCTGCGAGACCGGCAGCATCTGGCGGAAGACGGGATCATTATCGTTGTGCTGACGTTGGAGCGCGGAAGCAACCGCCTGCTTGCCGGACCGGATATTGTTTCACGAGGGTTTGTATATGTGAGGGAGTCTGAGGGTCTGATGGAGGAAGCGAGAAATGCCGTTTCCGAAAGTCTGGAAAAATGTCTTTCCAACCGTCATTCCGATTGGAATAAGATCAAACTGACGATCCGCGATACGATGAATGATTTCATTTGGAAAAAGACGAAGAGAAGACCGATGATTATCCCGATTATTATGGATGTGTGATTATGATAGTAGATGAACGTATTGTGACATTCATCAATTCTATGGAGACAGAGAACAGTCGAATATTAGAGAACATCGAGAGAGAAGCTCTGGATGCCCGAGTTCCGATCATTCGGAAAGAGATGCAGAGCTTCTTAAAGGTGCTCTTACTTGTGAAGAGACCTATGCGCGTTCTGGAAGTCGGAACTGCCGTAGGTTTCTCTGCGTTATTGATGAGTGAATATCTGCCGGAGAGCGCAGTGATCACAACAATTGAAAATTATGAGAAGAGGATTCCCATAGCAAGGGAAAACTTCCGCCGGGCAGGAAAGGAAGCGCAGATCACCTTGCTTGAGGGGGATGCGCAGGATGTGCTGAAGACATTGGACGAACCGTATGATTTTATCTTTATGGATGCGGCAAAGGGACAGTATATCCATTTTCTTCCGGATGTATTAAGACTTCTTGTGCCGGGAGGACTTTTGGTCTCGGACAATGTGATGCAGGACGGGAGCATCATCGAATCCCGGTTTTGTGTGGAACGCCGGGATCGTACGATCCATGCAAGGATGCGGGAATATTTATACGAACTGAAACACAATGAGCTGCTGGAAACATCCATCGTTCCGCTTGGAGACGGCGTGGCGCTGAGTGTGAAAGCAGAAAAAGGAAAGAAAAATATTCAGGAAAATATACAGGAAAGGAAACAGATATGAGTGAAGCAAAGCAGAGAAGACATCCGGAACTGCTGATTCCGGCGAGCAGTCTGGAAGTGCTGAAAACCGCGGTGATCTTTGGTGCGGATGCGGTATATATCGGAGGAGAAGCATTCGGGCTGCGTGCAAAAGCGAAGAATTTCTCGATGGATGATATGAAAGAGGGGATCGCATTTGCACACGAGTATGGTGTGAAAGTCTATGTGACGGCAAATATCCTTGCCCACAATGATGATCTGGAGGGGGTCAGAACCTATTTTGAAGAATTGAAAGAGATCAAGCCGGATGCTCTGATCATTGCCGATCCCGGGGTGTTCGAGATCGCAAAAGAGGTGTGCCCGGAGATCGAGCGTCACATCAGCACGCAGGCGAACAATACGAATTACGGTACATATAACTTCTGGTATCGGCAGGGGGCGAGCAGAGTCGTATCGGCAAGAGAACTGTCGATGGAAGAGTTAAGAGAACTCCGTGCGAATATTCCGCAAGATCTGGAAATCGAGACGTTCATCCACGGAGCCATGTGCATTTCTTATTCGGGACGGTGTCTTTTGAGTAATTATTTTACCGGGCGTGACGCCAACCGCGGAGCATGTACACATCCGTGCCGGTGGAAATATGCGGTGGTCGAGGAGACCAGACCGGGCGAGTATATGCCGGTGTATGAAAATGAGCGGGGAACTTACATTTTTAACTCGAAAGATCTTTGCATGATCGAACATATTCCGGAGCTGATCGACGCCGGGATCGACAGCTTGAAGATCGAGGGCAGGATGAAGACTGCGCTTTATGTGGCGACGGTGGCGAGAACATACCGGAGGGCATTGGATGATTACCGGCAGGATCCGAAGCTTTACGAAAAAAATATGCCATGGTATCTGGATCAGATATCCAACTGCACTTACCGACAGTTTACAACTGGATTTTTCTTTGGAAAGCCGGATGAGAACACACAGATCTATGACAGCAACACTTATGTGAAAGAATATACATATCTTGGGATTGTCGGAGAAGTAAAGGACGGTTTGTGCCGGATCGAACAGCGGAATAAATTCTCGGTGGGAGAGACCATCGAGATCATGAAGCCCGACGGAAGCGACATAGAAGTGGTCGTGCGCCGGATTCTGAACGAAGAAGGGGAAGAGCAGGAGAGTGCGCCGCATTCGAAGCAGGTGCTGTATGTCGATCTGGAGGGAAAGGCAGAAAAATATGATATTCTGAGACGGGCGGAAAGAAAAGAATAAAAAACATCAAAAATTTAGCAGTTTATCAGATTAAATCGCTAAGTTCTATTGCATAATTTCAAATTTTTCGGTATAATATCACATGTTGTGACTAATGAAAAGGAGAGAGGATATGAACAACGAAAAAGAATTTAAGCCATATATCCCGGCTGAAAAGGTTACTCCAGAGTTGACAGTAACGTCAATCGTAATGGGTATCATCCTTGCAGTGGTATTTGGCGCGGCAAACGCGTATCTTGGGTTGCGCGTCGGTATGACGGTATCTGCATCTATTCCGGCAGCCGTTATCTCCATGGGTGTGATCCGTGTGATCATGCGCAAAAACTCTATTTTGGAAAGTAACATAGTACAGACGATCGGTTCTGCAGGAGAATCTCTGGCTGCAGGAGCGATCTTCACTCTGCCGGCACTTTTCTTGTGGGCAGCAGAAGGTAAGATGGACAAACCGGGAATTTTTGAAATTACGATCATCGCTTTACTTGGTGGTCTTCTCGGAGTATTCTTCATGGTACCGCTCCGTAATGCTCTGATCGTAAAAGAGCACGGAACACTTCCGTATCCGGAGGGAACTGCATGTGCAGAAGTACTTCTGGCAGGAGAAGAGGGCGGAGCAAATGCATCGACTGTATTTGCAGGTCTCGGAATCGCGGCAGCATTCAAGTTTGTGATCGACGGTCTGAAACTTGTTCCGAGTGAAGTGAGTTTCCGCGTAAAAGGTTTTGCAGGAGAGATCGGAACTCAGATTTATCCGGCTGTTATGTCAGTAGGTTATATCTGCGGACCGAAGATTTCTTCCTACATGTTCGCCGGCGGATGTATCAGCTGGCTTGTATTGATTCCGTTGATCGTGCTGTTCGGTTCTGAACTGACACTGTATCCGGGAACAGTTCCGATCGGAGAATTGTTCGCAACAGGCGGTGCAAGCGCGATCTGGTCTAACTACATCAAATATATCGGTGCAGGAGCACTTGCTGCTGGTGGTATCATCAGTCTGATCAAGTCTCTTCCGCTGATCGTACGCACATTCCGCGATGCCATGAAGAGCATGAAAGGCGGAGTTGGAAGCGACAGCAACGAGCGTACAGCACAGGATCTGAGCATGAAATTTATTTTGATCGCAATTCTTATTCTGACACTGCTTGTATGGCTTGTACCGGCTATCCCGGTAACACTGGTTGGAGCGATCATCGTTGTGATCTTCGGATTCTTCTTTGCAACAGTATCTTCCAGAATGGTAGGTCTTGTAGGAAGCTCTAACAACCCGGTATCCGGTATGGCGATCGCAACACTTTTGTTTGCAACGATCATCCTGAAACTGACAGGAGACGTTGGAGCACACGGTATGCAGGGCGCTATCGCGATCGGTTCTATCATCTGTATCGTAGCAGCGATCGCAGGTGATACTTCACAGGATCTGAAGACCGGTTATCTGCTTGGTTCAACACCGAAGAAACAGCAGATCGGAGAGGTTCTTGGTGTTGTTGCTGCCGCATTTGCTATCGGTGGAGTACTGTATCTGTTAGATGCTGCATGGGGATTCGGTTCAGAAGAACTTGGAGCGCCTCAGGCAATGCTGATGAAGATGATCATCGAAGGTGTTATGGATGGAAATCTTCCATGGGCACTTGTATTTACAGGAGTATTCCTTGCAATTGTGATCGAGATCCTTGGAATCCCGGTACTTCCGTTTGCAATCGGTGTATATCTTCCGGTACAGCTCAACGCTTGTATCATGGTTGGTGGACTGGTTCGTCTTGGTGTTGAAAAATACAGCGCTAAGAAAGCAAACAAAGATGCTATCGTTAACGACGGTGTTCTGTTCTGTTCAGGTATGATCGCAGGAGAGGGTCTTGTAGGTATCTTACTTGCTCTGTTCGCGATCGGCGGAATCGATCAGGTGATCAACCTGTCCGGAAAGCTGAATCTGGCGCCGGCAGTTGCTAACGTTGCAAGCCTTGGAGTATTTGCTCTGCTTATTCTGATCGTTCTGAAATTCTCTGTTTGGAAAAAGAGAAAAGAGAGTAAATAATCATGAAGAAAAAAGATAATGTGATTTCAGCAAATTATCTGGAAAAGATTCCGATGCGCCCGGAAGAGATCGGGTGGAGCACGGATGAAAAGGGAATTGTGACTCTGGATATCGAGAATACCGGAGTGATGAACCGGATTGCACAGAAGCTGTTTCACAAGCCAAAAGTCACACACGTTCATCTGGATGCGACCGGCAGTTTTGTATGGCCGCTTTTGGATGGCAAGAAAAATATTATCGAGCTTGGAGAATTGGTAAAAGAGCAGTTTGGGGAAGAGGCAGAACCGCTTTATCCGAGACTGGCGAAGTTTTTTCAGATTTTAGACAGTTATCATTTTCTGAAATGGCAGTAAAAATGGGCTGGAGCCGTAAGGCTTCAGCTCTTTTTGAAAATAATATTTTAATAAAACGACAGCATCAGTGTACACTGTCGCTATCGATTGACACAATATCATATTACAATACGAGAGAAAAGGGGGATTTGCTTATGAAAAAAAGTAATCCAATCGCACTTCTGCCGATCGGTGTCTTTCTGGTTTTATATCTGGGACTTGGGATCTTATTTGAGTATGTGCTGAAAATCCCGATGGGATTTTACAATATTCCGATCATCATTGCATTTCTTGCGGCGATTCTTGTCGCGTGTCTGCAGAACCGCAATGTAAAATTTGATGAAAAGCTGGAACTGATGGCACAGGGACTGGCAGACAAGAATATCATCACGATGCTGCTGATCTTCCTGACAGCGGGAACATTTGTCGGCGTCGTAGGACGGAGCAGTGCGGAGAGTGTGGCATATTTTATGCTGGGACTGATCCCGACCAGATTTGCCGTTGTTGTCTTGTTTGTTGTGGCTTGTTTTGTATCGACGGCAATGGGGACGTCTGTCGGAACGATCACGCTTCTGACGCCGATCGCGGTTGCGGTCTCAACGGCATCCGGTTTTGATCTGCCGCTTTGTATCGGTTCGGTAATGGGAGGAGCGATGTTTGGGGATAACCTTTCTTTTATTTCCGATACGACGATCGCAGCCTGTAACGGACAGGGATGTGCTATGAAAGATAAATTCCGGGAGAATTTCGGAATCGCGCTGCCGGCGGCGCTTGCGACCGTGATATTGATTTTGGTGCTTTCATTCCGCACACAGCTTGACGGAGCGGTTGTGGAATCTTATAATCTGATCCAGATCGTGCCGTACGTTCTTGTCCTGATCGGAGGAATTGCGGGGATCAACGTGTTTGTCGTTCTCCTGATCGGAATCATATCCGGGGCGGCGATCATGCTCGGCACAGGGCAGACAGCGCCGACAGATCTTCTGGCAAATATGGGATCCGGCGCAGCGGGAATGTTTGAAACTTCCATGGTTGCGATCCTTGTGGCTGCGATGTGTGCGCTGATCCGCGAGTACGGCGGATTTGAAGCGCTGCTGTCCGCGATCCGCAGAGTATTCAAAGGGAAGCGGGGCGGTCAGCTCGGTATGGGACTGCTTGTCGGTGCGATGGATATTGCAACGGCGAACAATACAGTGGCGATCGTAATGGCAAATCCGATCGCAAAGGAAATGTCAAAGGAATATGGGATCACATCCAGAAAAGCGGCATCGCTTTTGGATACCTTTTCCTGTATATCACAGGGGGTGATCCCTTACGGTGCGCAGATGCTTGTTGCGATTTCCGCGGCAGCGGAACTGGGACATGAAGTTTCCGCATTTCAGATCATTCCGAATCTGTTTTATCCGGGACTTTTATTGGTCAGCTCTCTGATCTTTATCTTTGTGCTGCCGCAGAAAAACAGTGCGCCGGAACAAAAACATTAGAAAATCATCAGAATACTTTCCGGAGTTTTTCAACTGCACTTTTTTCAATACGCGATACATAAGAGCGGGAGATGCCGAGTTGTCTGGCAATCTCCCGTTGTGTGTATTCTTCTCCGCTGTAAAGTCCGTAGCGCATTTTCAGAACAAGACGCTCTCTGTCGGAAAGTTCACTCTCCACTTTTTCATATAATTTCTGAATATTTTCCCGGAGATATATTTTTTCGGAAACGTCTTCTTCATCGGTCTCGATGATGTCGTAAAGTTTGATCTCATTTCCCTCACGGTCGGTACCGATCGGTTCGTAGAGGGAGACTTCTTTATTGGATTTCTTTTTGGAACGTAAGTACATCAGGATCTCATTTTCGATACATTTCGATGCATAAGCGGCCAGGCGGTTTCCTTTGTCTGCATTGAATGTAACGACTGCTTTGATCAGACCGATCGTTCCGATCGAGATCAGGTCTTCCGGATCTTCATCCAGATATTGATATTTTTTGACAACATGTGCGACGAGCCGTAGATTGTGTTCGATGAGGATGTGTTTTGCGTGCAGGTCTCCCTCCGTGTACTGCTGGATATATTGTTTTTCTTCCGAGGGGGTCAGTGGATTTGGAAAAGATTTCAAGATGGCACCTCTTAGCACATTTGGTATAGTCTATGTGAGGAGGACAGTTTCTGTGCTTTTCCATACCCAAAGCGAACATTTTTAAACCAGTCTCAAAAATTGTGAGCATATATTTTCATATTTCGATACAGCCAAAGGTGCGATTAAAAATCTAAAAAATTATTAGAACATCTAATAGAATCTAAAAAAGAATATGATACATCTGTTTTTTTTATTTCTGATATGATATAATCAGAAATATCAAAGGCAAAAAGAGGTGCAAAGATGGCAAAATTATTTGATGCTTTAGAAGAACAAATCGTGAATGGTCAGAGTGCGGTGCTTTTGAGTATTTACAAGAGCACAGGATCCGCGCCGCGCGGTGCAGGGGCTCATATGTTAGTCACAGAAGCGGGGCGCGTGTTCGGAACAGTCGGCGGCGGAGCGGTGGAATATGAATCCGAACTCTTTGCTCACCGACTATTAAAAGAAAAGAAGTCGGTCTGTGAACATTACCGGCTTGCTCCGAATGACGTGCGGGATCTTGGAATGGTCTGCGGCGGGGATGTAGACATCAGCTTCATCTATGTGGACGCAGATGAGAAACGGTGGCAGGAGATGGCGGAGGGCTGCAGGGCAATGGAAGCTGCGGGAGAATCTGTCTGGCTGCTGATCGGTCTGAACGGGATCCATGAGGGGGAGGCGGCTGTTTACGGAAAGAAAACGGGGCAGATCGGATGGAAGATCCCGGAAACAGTCATAGAGGAGATGCGCACTGCATTTGGAACGGTGGAAGCGGATGGGACTACTTACTATTATGAGCGGCTTCACAGTTCCGGAAAGGTGTATATTTTTGGCGGAGGTCATGTGGCGCAGGCATTGGTTCCGATTCTGACATCGGTAGACTTTTCCTGTGTGATATTGGAGAATCGGGAGGAGTTTTGCCGACCGGAATTATTTCCCGGAGCAGAGGACGTGCGCATGATCGAAAACTGGTATCTGGGAGATTATGTATCGATCGGTGAGGAAGATTATGTCTGTGTTATGACGCGGGGACATAAAGATGATACGATCGTTCAGGAACAGATCTTACGGACTCCGGCGGCATATATCGGAGTGATCGGAAGCAGAAGAAAGAAAGCAAGCGTATTTCGGGTGTTGAAAGAAGATGGGTTTACAGATCGGGATCTGGAACGGATCACAACGCCGATCGGGCTTGAGATCGGCGCGGAGACTCCGGCGGAAATTGCGATCAGTATTGCGGCGCAGATGATCGAAGTACGGGCAAAAGTACGGAAGTAGGAAGAAAGGCAGGCGACGATATTATTGAGCGGACAGACAGTATCATATGAAGATACCGGAGCGGTGATCATGGCAGCCGGCGGCGGAGCGCGCCGGAATGCCCCGGGTGCGTTGGATGTAGTTGGTGGTTTGAGTCATGTAAAACGGGTTGTTTTAAATTTTCAAAGAGCAGGGATCAAAGATCTGATCCTCGTGTGCGGAGAGGAAGAGGACGCTCTGAAAAAACAGCTGCGAGGATTTGGGGTAACGTTTTTGAGAATAGATCCGGAAAAAGGAACCGAGATGTTTGAGGCAGTCAGACTGGGGCTTTCGTATTGCAGAGAACGATGCAGCCAGATTTTTGTATGTCCGGTGGATGTCCCGTTCTTTTCTGCCGGAACGGTGGAGCGATTATGGAAGAGTTCGGCGGAGGTGGCGATCCCGTCTTATCAAAACAGAGGCGGACATCCGGTCAAAATCCGGCGGCAGGCTGTGGAATCGATCCTTTCGTACCGGGGAAACGACGGACTGCGGGGGGCGATCCGGGAGGCACATGCTGAGGTGGAATATATTGAGGTGGAAGATGTGGGAAGCGTTTCACCCGCCGGGGAGAGAAAATCAGATCATCGGCTGGAAGCGCAATATCGGAGCGAACTGTCAAGAGCAAGAGTAAAAGTACAGCTTGTAAATACAAAACCATATTTCGGACCGGGGATGGTCACATTACTCAAACAGATCCGGAGTCTCGGCTCGGTACGGGAAGCGAGTGAAAAAACAGGGATTTCATACAGCAAAGCATGGACGATGATCCGAACGGCGGAGGAGGAAACCGGAGCGGAACTGGTGGGACGCCAGCAGGGCGGAAAATATGGCGGTATGGCAGAAGTGACGAAAGCAGGAATGGAACTGATCCGAAAATATGAGGAACTGGAACGTTGCGTCCAGAAATACAGCGACGAGAAATTTCGGGAAATATTTCAAGGCGGCACTTTGATGATGAACACAGACGGAGGGAACGAACTATGAAAAAAATGAAGACGGAAGATGCGGTGGGACAGATTTTGTGTCATGACATTACGCAGATCATTCCGGGCGTGACAAAAGATGCGGTGTTCCGGAAAGGACATGTGATCAGGGAAGAAGATATCCCGGTACTTTTAAGCGTGGGAAAGGATCATATTTATATTTGGGAAAATAATGAAAACATGCTACATGAAAATGAAGCGGCGGAGATTTTATATCGTTTCTGTGGAAATAAAAACATGTCGCCGGGAGCAGTGAAAGAGGGTAAAATCGAAGTGATCGCAGAATGTGACGGACTTTTGAAGGTGGATCGGAAGAAATTAAATGCCCTCAACCATCTCGGCGAGATGATGATCGCCAGCCGGCACGGCAATTTCCCTGTGAAAAAAGGGGATAAGATTGCGGGAACGAGGATCATTCCTCTTGTGATCGAGAAAGAAAAAATGCGGCGCGCAGAGGAAGTGTGCAAAGGAGATCCGATTTTTGAATTGAAACCTTTCGTACATAAAAAAGTCGGGATCGTAACGACCGGAAACGAAGTGTATCACAGGCGGATCGAGGATGCGTTTACTCCGGTACTGAAAGAAAAACTTGCCGAATATGATACGGAGATCATCGGTCATCGGATCAGCGACGATAATCCGGAACGGGTGACGGGATTTATCATGGAACTTTTGGATCTCGGAGCGGATCTGATCTTGTGCAGCGGGGGAATGAGCGTGGATCCGGATGACCGGACGCCGCTTGCGATCAGAAATACGGGAGCCGATGTGGTTTCTTATGGAGCGCCGGTGCTTCCGGGGGCAATGTTTATGCTCGCCTATTATAATAGAAAGATCCCGATCGTCGGGCTGCCGGGGTGTGTGATGTATGCGAAACGTACGGTATTTGATCTTGTGCTTCCGAGGATCATGGCGGATGAAATCCTTGTGAAAGAAGATTTGGACAGCCTGGGCGAGGGCGGTTTATGTCTGTCTTGTTCGGTCTGTACATTTCCAAACTGCGGATTCGGGAAATAGGGGGAACGAGCGTGAGAGATCAATATGGGAGAACCGTAGATTATATGCGCGTGTCGATCACGGATCGCTGCAATCTCCGCTGCCGGTATTGTATGCCGGAGGGGATCGAACTGGTATCTATGGAGGAAATCCTGACTTATGAAGAAATTGAACGGATCTGTACAGCAGCGGCAAAAACCGGGATCCGGAAACTGAAGATCACAGGAGGAGAACCGCTTGTACGGCTTGGCTGTGCAGAGTTGATCGGAAGATTGAAACAGATTCCCGGTATGGAACAGGTGACACTTACGACGAACGGCGTGCTTTTAAAAGAACAGCTGCCGGATCTGAAAGCTGCGGGACTGGATGCGGTGAATATCAGTATGGACAGTCTGGACCGGGAGAGTTATCGGAAGATCACCGGACGGGATCAGCTGCCGCTTGTGCTTGAGAGCATTGAGGCTGTGCTTGAGAGCGGGATCGTGGCAAAGGTCAATTCCGTCCTTTTAAAATCTGTAAATGAGAAAGAGTGGGAAGATCTGGCAGGACTGGCAGAACGTTATCCTCTGGACGTCCGGTTTATCGAGATGATGCCGATCGGGTATGGAAGACAGTTTGAGGCGGTGTCCAATGAAGAGATCAGAAAGAAGCTGGAACTGCGATATCCGGAAATGGCGGCGGATGAACGAGAACATGGGAACGGACCGGCACAATATTATCAGATTCCGGGATTTCAGGGAAGCATTGGCTTTATCAGTGCGATCCACGGGAAATTTTGCGGAAGCTGCAATCGGATCCGTCTGACCGCTCAGGGACTTTTGAAGCCATGTCTCTGTTATGGTGAAACATATGATCTGCGCAGCGCACTTCGGACGAAGAAGAAAGAAGAGGGGGAATACCTCCTGCAGAAACAGATTCAAAATGCAGTGGCAGGAAAGCCGGAAGCGCATTGCTTTGAAGCGGTTCAGGAGATCACAGAAGATCGGAAGATGGTACAGATCGGCGGATAAAAAGAAAGGCAGAGGAGAGAAAGATGGGAAAAGTCATTGCAGTCTGCATCAGTGAAAAAAAGGGAACGCAGAAAAAAGAAGTGGAAGAAGTACGTCTGGTGGAAGACTGGGGGATCGAGCAGGATGCGCATGCCGGAAAATGGCATCGGCAGGTGAGCCTGCTTTCATTTGAAAAAATTGAGGCATTTCGGGAAAAAGGCGCGGAAGTCGATTTCGGAGCATTTGGGGAAAATATGATCATAGCGGGGTATGATCTTCGCAAAATACCGGTCGGCGCAACATTCCAGATCGGAGAGGCAAGACTGGTCCTGACCCAGATCGGAAAAGAATGCCACAGTCATTGCGAAATTTATAAAAAAATGGGAGACTGCATCATGCCGAGGGAGGGCGTGTTTACCGTTGTGGAAAAGGGCGGCATTGTGCGCCCGGGAGATGAAGTGAAGATGACGCTTCCGGCAGCGGACCGTCCGTTTACGGCGGCAGTCGTCACATTGAGCGACAAAGGATTTGCAGGGGAACGGGAGGATAAAAGCGGTCCTCTGGTCGCAGCGATGCTCAAAGAAGCCGGTTATGAGGTGGCTGAGACGTTGCTTTTGCCGGATGGGAGATCCGGATTGGAACGGCAGCTGATACGTCTGGCAGACCAGCGGCAGATCAGTGTGATCTTTACGACAGGGGGCACCGGATTTTCGGAGCGTGACGTGACGCCGGAAGCGACACTTGCGGTATGTGACCGGATGGCGCCGGGAATTGCGGATGCGATACGAATGCATTCATTGTCGATCACGGATCGGGCGATGTTTGGCCGTGCAGTATCGGGGATCCGAAAAAAGACATTGATCGTGAATCTGCCGGGAAGCCCGAAAGCGGTAAAAGAAAGTCTTGAGTATGTGCTTCCTGCGCTTGGACATGGGCTTGGAATCTTAAGGGGAACCGAGAATGAATGTGGAAACTGTTGATGAAAGGAGATCAAGCATGAAAATGAACATGAAAAAGAAAGGGATCGCAATGCTGCTGACTGTAGCACTGGCAGCAGGGATGACAGGATGTGCAGGAGAAAAAGAGCCGGCACCGGGAAAGCCATCAGAAAAGGCGAAAAACGAAACAGCGGAAAGTAAAGAGGACAAGGTGTCAGAGGAGACGGAAATTCAGGTATTTATTGCGGCAAGTCTGAACACGGTCATGACAGAGCTGGCGGAAAAGTATAACGAAGAACATCCGGAAGTCAAGATCATATATAATGCGGACAGTTCCGGAACTTTGATGACGCAGATCGAAGAGGGATATGCGTGCGATCTGTTTTTCTCTGCGGCACAAAAACAGATGGATCAACTGGAGAACGACGGATTTCTCGTGGACGGAACACGGGCAGACGTCGTAAACAATCAGGTGGTCGTGGTGACATTAAAAGATAGCGGGACAGCCGTGACGGGTCTTGCTGATCTGGGCGAAGCGGAAAGTATTGCACTTGCGGGAGGCAGTGTTCCGGTCGGAAAATATACAAGACAGGCGATGGTGAATCTCGGGATGCTTCCGGAAACAGAAGATGTGTCCGCGATCACAACGGCAGAGATATCCGAGGTGCTTGGGGGTGTTGAGATTTCCGAACAGGATAACGTCAGCAAGGTACTGACTGCCGTTGTGGAGGGCTCCTGCGAAGTGGGAACAACGTACTATTCCGATACATATGGCTATGAAGAAGAATTGGACATTCTGGAAACGGTACCGTATGATCTGACGGGCAATGTGATCTACCCGATCGCGCAGGTGAAAAATACCGAAGCAGATGAAGCGCAGACAAAAGCGGCGGAAGCGTTTTTGGCATACATATTGTCGGATGAGGCAAAAGCTGTTTTTGACGCATATTATTTTGATACAGAGATTGAGTAGGAAAAAGGAGAAACCTTATGGAAGCGGTTGTGGAAATCTTAAAAGAACTGGATTGGAGTCCTCTCTGGATCTCACTTAAGACAGGGACGGCGGCAACGGTGATCTCCTTTTTTCTTGGAATCTTTGCGGCAGGAAAGGTCATGCATACGACACCGGGGAAAAAAGCGGTTCTGGATGGGATCCTGACGCTTCCGATGGTCATTCCGCCTACGGCGGCAGGCTTCTTTCTGCTGCTTTTGTTCAGCAGGAGAAGACCGCTTGGAATCCTTTTATACGAGCAGTTTGATATCAAAGTTGTACAAACCTGGCTTGGCTGTATCATCGCGGCGACGGTGATCGCCTTTCCGCTGATGTACCGCAATGCCAGAGCTGCGTTTGAACAGATCGACGTGAATCTGATCTATGCGGCAAGGACGCTTGGAATGTCTGAGACGAAAATTTTCTGGAAAGTGGTGCTTCCGTCGGCGGGACCCGGGGTAGCTTCCGGTACGATCCTGACGTTTGCAAGAGCGCTGGGGGAATATGGCGCAACATCGATGCTGGCGGGAAATATTCCGGGAAAAACGGGGACGATCTCACAGAAGATCGCGATGGTCATTCAGGACGGCGATTATCTGACTGCAGGCATATGGGTTGCGATCGTAATCCTGATCGCATTTATCGTGATTTTTTTAATGAACCTGATCTCCGGAAAACACATGAAACAGGTCAAACGTTGGTAAAAATGCGTCAGGAGCGGAGAAAAACTTTGGAAAATGCATGAGAATACGAGGTGCAGCAAATGGGGATCTTTATAGATGTACATAAAAAACTGGGAAATTTCACATTGAATATCCGGTTTGCAAGTGAAGCAAAGCGAATCGGGATTCTTGGAGCGTCGGGGTGCGGGAAGAGTATGACTTTGAAAAGTATTGCGGGGATCATTTCCCCGGATGCCGGTACGATCCGGATCGGTGAACAGATTGTTTTTGATTCCGGGAAAAAGATCAATGTGAAACCGCAGAATCGTCGGGCAGGATATTTGTTCCAGAATTATGCGCTTTTTCCGAATATGACCGTAGAACAAAATATTGCGGCCGGACTTTCGGGAAGCCGGGAGGAAAAGCGGAAACGGGTGCGGGAGATGGTCGGGAAATTTCAGTTGGACGGTCTGGAACGACGGCTTCCGGGAGAACTTTCCGGCGGGCAGCAGCAGAGGACAGCACTGGCGCGGATCATGGCATATAAACCGGAGATCATTCTCCTGGATGAACCATTTTCCGCACTGGATATTTATCTGAAAGATAATCTGCAGCGGGAAATGGAAAACATGTTGAAAGACTATGAGGGAACGGTGATCCTTGTGTCTCATGACAGGGATGAGGTATACCGCTTTTGTGAAGAGACCGTGATCCTGGATCATGGGAACGTGCTTGTATCGGACAAGACGAAAGAACTGTTTCAAAATCCTCGTCTGAAAGAAGCGGCTAAACTGACCGGATGTAAAAATTTTTTCAAGGCAAAACGTGTGGATGCGCATACGGTGGAACTGACCGAATGGGGACTCTTCCTGCATGTACGAAAGGATGTCCCGGAAAATTGTGAGTGGATCGGCTATCGTGCGCACGATTTCATTCCGGTCTGGGGAGAGCGGAAAAAAAACAGTATTCCGGTCTGTGTGGAAAATACAGCGCAGCTTCCGTTTGAAGTTCAGTATTATCTGACGGTGTCCGGGGAAAAAAAGACTAACGATCCGGAGACGGTCCGCTGGTTTGTACAGCGGGAAAAAATCGCGCAGTTAAAGGAAAAAGGAATGCCGGATCATCTGCAGCTTTCGGAAGAATGTATGATGTTTCTGGCATAAGTGCAGCGTCGGTGCACAAGGGAAAAATGATCGATGAAGAGCAAAGCATCAGAAGAATATTCAGAAGCTCAGAAAGTTCTTGACAGAAACGATCAAAGAGGAATATGATACAATCATCAGTCGGAGAATTCTCTCCGACTCACACGATCCGACCGAGTCGGTCATAAATCCGAAAAGGATAAAAAGAGAATAACGTAAAAAGCAGGAAAAGTAGAAAGGAAGTGCGTACATGGGTGTAAGTACGGTACAGTCTGCAGCTGTTTTCGGGCTTCGGGTAGAGTTGGTCAATGTGGAAGCGGACGTTGGAAACGGGCTTCCGGCATTTCATATGGTTGGGTACCTCTCATCGGAAGTGAAAGAAGCCGGGGAACGGGTGCGGACAGCGATCCGAAATTCCGGTTTGGAATTTCCGGCAAAGAAGACCGTAATCAATCTGTCTCCGGCTACGATCCGAAAACGAGGGGCGGCATTTGACCTGCCGATTGCCATTGCGATCTTAACCTCTCTCGGAACGGTCGCACAAAAAGATACGAAAGGGCTTCTGATCCTGGGAGAACTGGGACTTGACGGAACAGTGCACAAAGTTCCGGGAGTGCTGCCGGTTGTGATGGAAGCAAAAAAGCAGGGAATCTGCCGCTGTATGATCCCGTTAGAAAACGAGCAGGAAGCCAGGCTGGTGGATGGGATGGAAGTGACCGGAGTGCAGACTTTAAAAGAAGCTTTCGAATGGATCAAAGGAACAAAGAAGAGGCGTTTGTCACAGCAAAAGAAAAAAGGCATGGAAGTTTCCAAAGGAAAAGTATACGGAGAGGAACGGGAGTGTGCAGAAGAAAAGCCGGACTTTCAGGATATATGCGGGCAAAGCGCCGTGAAACGTGCGGTGGAGGTTGCTGTGGCTGGCGGACATAATCTTCTGATGGTAGGACCGCCGGGAAGCGGAAAGACGATGATCGCCAAACGGATCCCGACGATCCTGCCGCCGCTTACGTTGGAGGAAAGTCTGGAGATCACAAAAATATACAGCATTGTCGGTCAGATCGACGGTCAGGAGCCGCTGATCAGGACACGTCCGTTTCGGAGTGTTCATCATACGGTGACAAAAACGGCGCTGACCGGAGGCGGATTGATCCCGTCTCCGGGAGAGATCACGTTGGCGCATGGAGGCGTTCTGTTTTTGGATGAATTGCCGGAGTTTCGCAAACCGGTATTGGAAGTGCTGCGCCAGCCGCTGGAAGAACGGAAAATCTGGATTTCCCGCACACATGGAACTTATTTATTTCCGGCAAATTTTATGCTTGTCTGTGCGATGAACCCATGTCCGTGCGGAGAGTTTGGAAGTGGGAACTGTACATGTACACCGGGGCAGGTACGAGGCTATCTCGGAAAATTAAGTCAGCCTTTTTTGGATCGGATGGATCTGTGTGTGGAGGCTCCGAAAGTGACCTATGCGGCGCTAAAAGGGAAAATGTCAGGGAGAAAAACGGCAGAAAGAAAAGGGGAAACTTCCGCACAGATCCGGCAGAGAGTATGCGCGGCAAGAGAGATACAGAACAGACGGTTTTCTGATTCCGGCACAGGATTTAATGCGATGATGAGTATCCGGGAAGTGGAGCAATATTGTAAATTAGGGGATAAGGAGGAGGCATTGATCCAAATGGCATATGAGAGACTGGGACTGACAGCGAGATCTTATCATAAGATCTTGAAAGTTGCCCGCACGATCGCAGATCTTGCAGGATCGGAAAAGATCGAATCGATGCATTTAGCCGAGGCGATCGGTTATCGGTCATTTGATCAAGAATACAGAGGAGGGATCTTATGAATCATACAGCGCGTGCGTTTGAATATTGGTTTGCATCGATACCGGGGCTTACGGATGAAAAAAAGATCTTGCTCCGATCATGTATGAAATCGGGAGAAGCGATTTATTATATAGAAGAAACAGAATTGGGACGGATGAAGTTCTTAAATGAGACAGACCGCAATACGATTATGCAGGAGCAAAAAAAGAGAGATCCGAAAGAAGAATGGGCTCGGGTGACAGACAGCGGAATCTGGATGAGCCTCTCGTTTGAGGAAACATATCCTGCCCGGTTGTCGTGTATTTCCGATAAACCTTATGCATTGTATGGAAAGGGACATCTTCCCAAAGACAAGGAACCGTCGGCTGCGATCGTCGGGGCGAGGGCGTGCACTGCCTATGGGGAAGAATGTGCGAGATGGTTTGCGAAAGAGTTGGTAAAAAACGGGATCCAGATCATCAGCGGGATGGCGCGCGGGATCGACGGAAGCGCCCAGAGAGGCGCGCTGACTGGAGGAGGGACGACCTATGCAGTGTTGGGAAACGGCGTGGATATCTGTTATCCGAGGGAGCACATCGGGCTGTATACGGATATTCTGGCACATGGCGGAGGGATTCTGTCGGAACAGCCGCCGGAGACGAAACCATTTGCATGGAATTTTCCGAGGCGCAACCGGATCATCAGTGCGCTGTCAGACGTGGTGCTCGTGATGGAGGCGAAGGAAAAAAGCGGTTCCCTGATCACCGCAGACCTTGCATTGGAGCAGGGAAAAGATGTGTATGCGCTTCCCGGACCGGTGGGAAGTCCTTTGAGCCGCGGGTGTCATTTTTTGATCCGGCAGGGAGCCGGAATACTGATCTCGCCGGAAGAATTATGTCTGGATCTTGGAATTGTAGAAAAGGAGGAAAAGAGGGGAAAAAAGACCGAAACTCAAAAAGTGCTTGAAACGAAAGAAGATTTGGTGTATAGTTCATTTGGCGTTTCTCCAAAAAGCGTGGGGCAGATCGTGGAAGAAATCGAACTTCCGCCGTCTGAGATCATCGGGATCTTGACCATGCTGGAAATGAAAGGCTATATCAGAGAAAAAGCAAAGAATTATTATGTCAGATGCGGGGAGGGTGCTCGTGTCTGTGGTGAGTGAATAAAGAAAGGCGCGTGATCATACCGCCGAATGGAGGAAATAAGTACCATGGCACATTATCTGGTTATTGTGGAGTCACCGGCAAAGGTGAAGACCATTAAAAAGTTTTTGGGAAGCAGTTATACAGTCGCTGCGTCAAACGGACATGTACGGGATCTGCCGAAAAGTCAGCTTGGGGTGGATCCGGAAAATGATTTTGAACCCAAATACATTACGATCCGGGGAAAGGGAGATATTCTTGCGAATTTGAGAAAAGAAGCAAAGAAAGCGGATAAAGTTTTTCTCGCAACTGACCCGGACCGTGAGGGAGAAGCTATTTCATGGCACTTGGCGGCGGCTCTGAAACTGGATGAAAAGAAAATGCGCCGTATTACGTTTAACGAGATCACGAAAAATGCGATCAAGGCATCGTTAAAAGCTCCTCGGGAGATCGATATGGATCTGGTGGACGCGCAGCAGGCGCGCCGCGTCCTGGATCGTATGGTGGGATACCGGATCAGCCCGCTGCTCTGGGCAAAAGTAAAGCGTGGTCTGAGTGCCGGACGTGTTCAGTCTGTGGCGCTTCGGATCATTGCGGACCGGGAAGCGCAGATCGACGCATTTATACCGGAAGAATACTGGACGCTGGATGCTGTCTTTAAAGTGAAAGGTGAGCGTCGTCCGCTGACTGCAAAGTTCTACGGAACGGAAAAGAACAAGATGGAGATCCACTCGAAAGAGGAATTGGATCAGATCAAGCAGGCAGTAGAAGCGACGGATTATCGTATTGCGGATATTAAGAAAGGGGAGCGGATCCGAAAAGCGCCGCTTCCGTTTACCACCAGTACGCTTCAGCAGGAGGCGGCAAAGGTTTTGAATTTCGGAACGCAGAAAACAATGCGGATCGCACAGCAGTTATACGAGGGTGTGGATATCAAAGGCAACGGAACGGTCGGTGTCATCACCTATCTGCGTACGGATTCCACACGTATTTCTGAGGAAGCAGATGCTGCGGCAAGAGCTTATATTGCGGAGACGTATGGCAGCGATTATGTAGCGGCAGGAAGTTCGGAGAAAAAGACCGAGAAGAAGATCCAGGATGCCCACGAGGCGATCCGTCCGTCGGATATTACAAGAACACCGGCGGCTCTTAAAGACTCTCTGACGAGAGACCAGTTCCGGTTGTACCAGTTGATCTGGAAACGGTTTGCGGCAAGCCGGATGCAGCCGGCAAGATTTGAGACGACTTCCGTGAAGATCGCGGCGGGAGATTATCTGTTTACGGTGGCGACGTCCCGCGTGGCGTTCGAGGGATTCCGTACGGTTTATACCGAAGCGGACGAGGAAAAAGAAGAGAGCAATGTGCTGGTCAACGGTCTGAGCATGGACTCGGTGCTGACGAAAGAAGCACTGGAAGAAAAACAGCATTTTACACAGCCGCCGGCACATTATACCGAGGCAACGCTTGTAAAGACACTGGAGGAACTGGGAATCGGACGTCCGAGTACGTACGCGCCGACGATCTCCACGATTTTGGCGCGCCGGTATATTACAAAAGAGGGAAAGAATCTGTATATGACGGAGATCGGCGAGGTTGTGAACAATATCATGAAACAGTCGTTCCCGAGTATTGTGGATGTGAATTTTACAGCGAACATGGAGGGTCTTCTTGATATGGTCGAGGAGGGAAAAGTTGCATGGAAAGAAGTCATCCGCAATTTCTATCCGGATCTGGACGAGGCGGTCAAGATTGCGGAAAAGGAACTGGAAAGCGTCAAGATCGAAGATGAAGTGACCGATGTGATCTGCGAAGAATGCGGACGAAATATGGTGATCAAATACGGACCGCACGGAAAATTTCTGGCATGTCCGGGATTTCCAGAGTGCAGGAACACAAAGCCGTATCTGGAGAAGATCGGCGTGCCGTGTCCACTCTGCGGCGGCGAAGTCGTGATCCGCAAGACGAAAAAGGGCAGAAAGTACTATGGATGTGAGAACCATCCGGACTGTGATTTTATGTCTTGGCAGAAGCCGTCCGAGAAAAAATGTCCGGACTGCGGAGGCTATATGGTCGAAAAGGGAAATAAGCTGGTCTGCGCAGATGAAAAATGCGGTTATGTGGAAAATATGAAAAAGGAAGAATAATTTCATTGCTATTTCAAAAATTGTATGATAACATAAGTTTGTTAGTCGAATTGATGTGATTTTTGCATACAATTTAAAATCGGAGGAAAATAATGAGTGTACAGTTACTGGATAAAACAAGAAAGATTAATAAACTGCTTCATAACAATAATTCCAGCAAGGTAGTGTTTAACGATATATGCGCTGTGCTGACAGAGATTCTGAATTCAAATGTTTTGGTCGTGAGCAAGAAAGGGAAGATCCTCGGCGTGAGCAAATGTGCGTCCGTTGCATGCATCGGCGAGCTGCTCGGCGAGTCTGTCGGTTCTCATATTGATGGAATGTTAAACGAACGTCTGCTGAGTATTTTATCGACGAAGGAGAATGTGAATCTGGAAACACTTGGATTTTCTCCGGAAAATGTAGGCGGTTATCAGGCGATCATCACGCCGATCGATATTGCGGGAGAACGTCTCGGAACGCTGTTTTTATATAAATGCAATGAGACGTATTCGATTGACGATATTATTTTGAGTGAGTACGGCACCGCGGTCGTAGGTCTGGAGATGCTTCGCTCCGTTAATGAAGAGAGTGCGGAGGAATCGAGAAAAGAGCATATTGTACAGTCTGCGATCGGAACATTGTCGTTTTCGGAACTGGAAGCGATCATTCATATTTTTGATGAATTAAACGGAACGGAGGGAATCCTTGTCGCGAGCAAGATCGCAGACAGGGTCGGCATCACAAGATCGGTGATCGTCAACGCACTGCGGAAGTTCGAGAGCGCCGGTGTGATCGAATCTCGTTCTTCCGGAATGAAAGGTACATATATCAAGGTTCTGAACGACTATGTATTTACAGAGCTGGAAAAGATCAAAAAAGAAAAACTTTGATAAAGAACGATTGATAAAGAACGAAAAAAGAGAATGAAAAGGGGTATCAGGGATCTGATGCCCTTTTGTTGCAAAAGATATAGAACGACCCAGGCGGAAGAGTCCGGTGAACGGGCGTGGTCTGATAAGGAGGAGAAACGATGTACGAGGGAAATCCGGCGGATTTAAGAATGGTAAAACTGATCTCAGCGGATGCGGTTCTGGATGAGGCGATCCATAAGTGTCAGGTTTTCAAATATGATATGGAGGAAGATTTCATTTATCTGGAATTGAAAGAAAACGACTTGACGACGATCTCTCTGGATGCAAAATACCGCTGTTATATTGCCACGAGAAATGAACTTCTCTGTTGTACCGGAGTTGTAAAAGAACGGTTTCATTCCGAAGATGGAAATATGCTTGTCTTTCGGATCGAGAATGGATTTTATACGATCTCGGACGGTGACGGGATCGAAAAAAACATGTAAAAAAGTATCTGCAAAAATATCTGGAGAAAAAATGAAAACTCTGTTGACAAATAGTCGGCAGAGTGCTATTTTATATTCATGGGTTAGCACTCAAAAGAAATGAGTGCTAACAAAAAGAAAAGGAGGAATTACAATGAAGTTAGTACCATTGGGTGACAAGATTGTATTAAAGCAGTTAGAGGCAGAAGAGACAACGAAATCCGGAATCGTACTCCCGGGTCAGGCAAAAGAAAAGCCGCAGGAAGCTGAAGTGATCGCAGTCGGACCGGGCGGAACAATAGATGGAAAAGAAGTGGTAATGCAGGTAAAAGTCGGGGATAAAGTAATTTACTCCAAGTATGCAGGCACAGAAGTAGAACTTGACGGCGAAGAATATATCATTGTAAAACAGAGCGATATTCTTGCGATCGTGGAAGCATAGAGGACTTTTCGGATAAAGAACTTTTTGACAGAGAAATTGAAGAATTTATATTGACAGGAGTGATTGATCATGGCAAAGGAAATTAAATATGGTGCGGAAGCCAGAGCAGCACTGGAAAAAGGTGTAAACCAGCTGGCAGATACGGTCAGAGTAACACTTGGACCAAAAGGAAGAAACGTTGTACTTGACAAATCTTTCGGCGCTCCGCTTATTACAAACGACGGTGTTACGATTGCAAAAGAGATCGAGCTGGAAGATGGATTTGAAAATATGGGAGCTCAGCTGATCCGTGAAGTTGCAGCAAAGACGAACGACGTTGCCGGAGACGGTACAACAACTGCAACCGTACTGGCACAGGCTATGGTAAACGAGGGAATGAAGAACCTGGCGGCAGGCGCAAACCCGATCGTTCTTAGAAAGGGCATGAAAAAAGCCACAGATAAAGCGGTAGAAGCAATCGCAGAGATGAGCAGCAAAGTAACCGGAAAAGAACAGATCGCAAGAGTCGCAGCCGTATCTTCCGGAGACGATGCAGTGGGACAGATGGTTGCCGACGCAATGGAAAAAGTTTCCAACGACGGTGTGATCACGATCGAGGAATCCAAGACAATGCAGACAGAACTGGATCTGGTAGAGGGTATGCAGTTCGACCGTGGATATATTTCCGCATACATGGCAACCGATATGGAAAAGATGGAAGCTGTTCTGGATGATCCGTATATTTTGATCACAGATAAGAAGATTTCCAATATTCAGGATATTCTCCCGCTTCTGGAGCAGGTTGTACAGTCCGGAGCAAGACTTCTGATCATTGCGGAAGATATCGAGGGAGAGGCTCTGACGACTCTGATCGTCAACAAACTGCGTGGAACATTCAATGTCGTTGCTGTAAAAGCACCGGGATACGGAGACAGAAGAAAAGAGATGCTTCAGGATATCGCGATCCTGACAGGCGGACAGGTGATCTCCGAAGAACTGGGAATGGATCTGAAAGAAACAACGATGGATCAGCTTGGACGTGCAAAATCCGTAAAAGTACAGAAAGAGAACACGATCATCGTTGATGGATGCGGAGACAAACAGGCGATTTCCGACAGAGTTGCGCAGATCAAAAAAGGAATCGAAGAGACAACTTCTGAATTTGATAAAGAAAAACTGCAGGAGAGACTCGCAAAACTGGCAGGCGGCGTAGCAGTGATCCGTGTAGGCGCTGCAACAGAGACTGAGATGAAAGAAGCAAAACTGCGTATGGAAGATGCGCTGAATGCGACAAGAGCAGCAGTAGAAGAGGGTATCATTTCCGGAGGCGGCTCTGCATATATCCACGCTTCCAAAGAGGTAGCGAAACTGGCAGAGACATTGGAGGGTGATGAGAAGACGGGTGCAAACATCATTCTGAAAGCACTGGAAGCTCCGCTGTTCCACATTGCTACCAATGCCGGATTAGAGGGTGCAGTGATCATCAACAAAGTGAGAGAGTCTGAAGTTGGTTACGGATTCGACGCATACAAAGAAGAGTATGTAGATATGGTGAAAGAGGGTATTCTGGATCCGGCAAAAGTAACAAGAAGCGCACTGCAGAATGCGACAAGCGTGGCATCTACATTGTTGACAACAGAATCTGTTGTATCTACGATCAAAGAAGATACGCCGGCAATGCCGGCAGGCGCGGGCGCCGGAATGGGAATGATGTAATCTTTCCCGGCAGTATATACAGGGGCAGTTCCCGGAAAAAGTGTTTATCCAGAGTGGCGGATGGGGCAACTTTTTCGGGAGCTGCTCTCTTTTTTCGGAAATGTCTTGACAAGTGTGGTAAAGTTTTGTACCATATCACATAAAACAGCCGCAGAGACTGTGACGGAGTTTGGAGCTTTGCCCGTCCGGAAGCGGTTTGGATTGCAGTTGTGCAATTGTTTGTGGACGAATGATAAAGGCATTCGTTTTACGTTGAAATGCAGAAAGTGAGGAAAAGAAAGCCATGGGTAAAATTATTGGAGAAGGCATTACATTTGATGACGTGCTGTTGGTTCCGGCCTATTCAGAAGTCATTCCGAATGAGGTAGACCTGTCAACACATCTGACAAAAAAAATCAAACTGAATATCCCGATGATGAGTGCGGGGATGGATACGGTAACAGAGCACCGTATGGCGATCGCGATGGCACGTCAGGGCGGTATCGGTATCATTCATAAGAATATGTCGATCGAGCAGCAGGCAGAGGAAGTCGACAAAGTAAAACGTTCAGAAAACGGAGTCATCACTGATCCGTTCTATCTGTCTCCGGAGCATACTCTGGAGGATGCAAATAATCTCATGGCGAAATTCCGCATTTCCGGTGTACCAATTACCGAGGGTAGAAAACTTGTCGGTATCATCACAAACCGCGATCTGAAATTTGAAGAAGATTTCACGAAAAAGATCAAGGAATCGATGACATCCGAGGGGTTGATCACTGCACCGGAGGGTATTACTTTAGAAGAAGCAAAACAGATCCTTGCGAAAGCGAGAAAGGAAAAACTTCCGATCGTTGACGCGGAGGGCAATTTAAAAGGGCTGATCACGATCAAAGACATTGAGAAACAGATCAAATATCCGCTGTCAGCAAAAGACTCTCAGGGACGTCTGCTCTGCGGTGCGGCAATCGGTATCACGGCAAACTGTCTGGAGCGTGTGGAAGCGCTTGTAAAAGCAAAAGTAGACGTGATTGTTATGGATTCCGCTCACGGACATTCTGCAAACGTACTGCGTACGGTCCGTATGGTCAAGGAGAAATATCCGGAGCTTCAGGTTATCGCAGGAAACGTAGCGACAGGTGAGGCGACAAGAGCGCTGATCGAAGCAGGCGTCGATGCGGTAAAAGTCGGAATCGGACCGGGATCGATCTGCACGACGCGTGTGGTTGCCGGAATCGGTGTGCCTCAGGTATCCGCAGTTATGGATTGTTATGCGGTTGCAAAAGAGTATGGAATCCCGATCATCGCAGACGGAGGAATCAAGTATTCCGGAGATATGACGAAAGCGATCGCGGCAGGAGCGAATGTATGTATGATGGGAAGCATCTTTGCAGGATGCGATGAGAGCCCGGGAACATTTGAACTGTATCAGGGAAGAAAATACAAAGTATACCGTGGTATGGGATCGATCTCCGCAATGGAGAACGGAAGCAAGGATCGTTACTTCCAGGAGAATGCGAAGAAGCTTGTTCCGGAGGGCGTAGAGGGGCGTGTTGCCTACAAAGGAACTGTGGAAGATACCGTGTTCCAGTTGATGGGTGGACTTCGTTCCGGTATGGGATATTGCGGAACTGCAAACATCGAAGAACTGAAAGAGAACGGAAGATTTGTTAAGATTTCCGCAGCATCTTTGAAAGAAAGTCATCCACATGACATTCATATTACAAAAGAGGCTCCAAACTACAGTGTAGATGAGTAAACTTATGGCAGAATAAAAACGGAGAGTTGGGCTTGTGAGAAGAAACTTACAGTCCGGCTCTTCTTTATTTTATAGGGGGGCAGCGTCAGTGTACAGGAGATGAGATGCTTCTTGTACACGGATGTTGGTGTCGAATGGAAAAAAGTATTCATGAAACCACAAAAAATACAGAAAAAATCCACAAAAAACCACAGAAAAATAGAGGTTCAGCTTGACAGAAAAAGCTTCTGATAGTATGATTTTCTATATGAGAAAACGGTATGTGATTTTCTGAAAGTGAGGAAGAGTTAAGAGATGAACGATCATGGCGAACAGATAAGAATTGTACAGGAAACGGTAGCCGGAAAAGAGATTACATTTGCACATGTGATGGGAGGTCCGGCGCCGATCATTTATCAGAAACTGGGGCTGAACCCGCAGCTTGATTATGGATCATCTGCAATTGGGATCATGAATATGACGCCGCCGGAGTCTGCGGTGATCGCTTCGGATATTGCAGTGAAAAGCGGAAATGTCTATCTGGGATTTGCAGACCGGTTTACCGGAACATTGATCATTACCGGGGAGATTTCCGATGTGACATCGGCATTGACGGAGATCGTAAATTATTTCAGGGATTCTCTCGGATATGTGGTTTGTGATATTACAAAACGATAGGAAGTAATGATATGGCTCAGATAACGAAAGAAGCGTTGCTTGAAAAGTTATTTCAGAATGATTATGAAGAACTCAAAGGGAAAAGACTGCGTCTGACACGGGTGAGGGTTCCGGGAAAAGAAGTCTGTATGGCACATGTTATCAGCAGATCGGATACCTGTATTTATGAGAATCTGGCGCTGCATATCGGAGTGCACGAGGGAGAAGACCATACGGGAGAATCCATCGGTCTGATCCGTTTTACTCCTTGGGAGTCGGTTGTGGCAGCCGCAGATATCGCGGTAAAAAGCGCGGACGTCGAGATTGGATTTATGGATCGGTTTTGCGGGACGTTGATTTTGCTTGGGAATTTAAGCTCGGTGCAGACCGCAGTGGAAGAAGTCGTAAAGTTTTTTGACGAGAAGCTTGGATTTAGGACGTGTGAGATTCACAGGAGTTAAGGAACATGAAAAAGATATTTTTAATGGGCAGAAGTGAAGCCGGGAAAACTTCCCTGACACAGGCGCTGAAGGGAGAAGAACTTCATTATGTAAAGACACAGTATACGAATACCGATGACGATACGATCGATTCCCCGGGAGAGTATGCGGAGTCAAAGCATTTCAGTGTGGGGCTTGCCTGTTTTTCCTTTGAAGCGGATGTAGTAGCGCTTGTACAGGCAGCAGATGAGCCGTATAATTTGTTCGGTCCGGGAGGGCGGGCATTTATCCTGCGACCCTATATCGGAATCATCACAAAAGTAGATTCCCCGCACGCCAATGTTCCGATGGTCAGACAGTGGATGGTCAATGCCGGATGCGAGCGCATTTTTGAAGTGAATAACGTGACTCGTGAGGGGCTGGATGAGCTGATCGCTTATTTGGAAGAAGATCTTCCGAAATTGTCGATGGAGGAAGCGAAGTTTAAGCAGAGTCTGGGACTGAATGAATGGGATCCTCTTCCGGATGGGGTGAGTTACCCAGAGTGAAGCGGCTTTTGTATGAATAAAGTAGTTCTGCGGACAGGTTTGAGCGATGGAAACAAAAGCTTTTTATGAAAAGAGTCTAAAGATGAAAGATACGGGCAATCATAGAAAAAAACAAAAAAGATCACAGAATAGATCGCAGAACCGAGCATACAGAGCAGGAAGTTCTGCAAGCGCAGCAAAAGCGCACAGGCGGCAGGTCATTTGTATTCAGATTGGACTGGCAGTGCTTGGTGCGCTTCTTTTTATATTGATATTGTACAGCTGTGGGAGACGAAGCGGACAATCCGGTCATCTGAATGTGGATGCCTCTATGCCTGAAATTGATGTGCAGCTTTTGGATGTCAATGAATATTCGCGCCCGGGGATCGAATCGGATCCGATTACCGGCGTTGTGATCCATTATACTGCAAATCCCGGAAGCACAGCGCAGGAAAATCGGGATTATTTCAATGGTCTGCAGGATGGACACGATACATCGGTGAGCAGTCATTTTGTGGTGGGACTGGATGGGGAGATCATCCAATGTGTGCCCACATGGGAGATCGCGTATGCTTCCAACGAACGGAATCATGATACAGTGTCGATCGAATGCTGTCATCCGGATGAAACCGGAGAGTTTACAGAAGAAACTTATGCGTCCGTAGTGCAGCTGACTGCATTTTTATGCAGAAAATATGATCTGACGGCAGATGCAGTGATCCGCCATTACGATGTGACCGGAAAAGACTGCCCTCGCTATTTTGTACAAAATGAAGACGCGTGGAAGACCTTTCGGGAAGATGTGGCGAGAGCGCTTGCAAAGGGTGGTTCGGATGAAGCCGGGAAAGAAAACGGAGAAGGAAAAGGATAATGGAAATACTTGCATAGATATGCGCAAGTTGGTATAATGTGCGGATAGGGAAGAGCGGGATTTCCAGACGTCGCTTTCCAAAGTGAGCTGCCCGCATGAAAGGAAGAGAGAAGAAATGAACGATTTGGAAATGTATCGCGAGCAGCTTGCGATGTGTGATGATAAGATTATTGACGCTCTGGCGGAACGGAATCAGATTGTCGAAAAGATCATGTCTTATAAAGAAGAGTACGGAATGCGGATCCTGCAGCCGGCACAGGAAGAGAAACAGGAACGGATCCGCAGGGAAAAGTTAAAAGACAATCGCTATGAAAAAGAGATCGAAGATGTGTTTGAGCGGATCATCCGGAACAGTAAACGGATTCAGGCAAGAACATTGTTTCCATACAATATTGTTCTGATCGGGTTTATGGGGGCAGGGAAATCCACGGTTTCCGATTATCTGAGTACGATGTTTGCAATGGAGATCGTCGAGATGGATCAGGTGATCGCAGATCGGGAAGAGATGAGCATTCCGGATATTTTTTCTACTTACGGAGAAGAATATTTTCGGGATTTGGAGACGGATCTGCTGATCGAGATGCAGTCGAGAAAAAATACGATCATTTCCTGCGGAGGCGGAGCGGCGCTTAGAGAGCGTAATGTAAAAGAAATGAAAAAGAACGGAAGAGTCGTGCTTTTAACGGCAAGCCCGAGCACGGTGTATGAACGTGTGAAAGACTGTGGGGATCGTCCGATTCTAAATGGAAACAAAAATGTTGCTTATATTGCAGATTTAATGGAAACGCGTCGTGAAAAATATGAGGCCGCGGCAGATATTGTGATTCGGACAGATGAAAAAACCGTGCTGGAAATCTGCGAAGAACTGATCACAAAATTAACGGAGTTAGAAAAGAAAGATGTTTGATAAATTTTTTCCGGATGAATATGTAGCATCCACTTATGTGATTGCATTTGAAAAACTATATGAGGAAGGGTATCGCGGCGTTATTTTTGATATTGATAATACGTTGGTACCACATGGAGCGCCGGCGGATGAGCGCGCAAAGAAGTTGTTTGAAAGACTTGGAAAAATCGGATTTGAATCCTGTCTGCTTTCAAATAACAAAGAACCGCGGGTTAAGATGTTTAATGAAGAAATCGGGACAAATTACATTTTTAACGCGCACAAACCGTCTACAAAAAATTATCTGCATGCAATGGAACTGATGGGGACGGATAAGACGAATACATTGTTTATCGGTGATCAGCTTTTTACGGATGTATGGGGCGCAAAAAGGACCGGGATCCGTAATATCCTTGTGAAACCGATTTATCCGAAAGAAGAGATTCAGATCGTTTTAAAGCGGTATCTGGAGCGGGTCGTGCTTCATTTCTATTTGAAAAAGAAATAAAAAGGTTGAAAAAAGCAGAAAATTATTATAGAATGATAAAAGCTGAGAACATATGCGCATAGAGCGCGCGATTGAAGGAGGATTACAAATGATCGCAGCAGGAGATTTTAAGAACGGTGTTACCGTTGAGATTGATGGAAATATTTACCAGATTCTGGAATTCCAGCATGTAAAACCTGGAAAAGGAGCCGCTTTTGTAAGAACGAAACTGAAAAACATCATTAGCGGTGGTGTGATTGAAAAGACATTCAGACCGACAGAGAAATTCCCGAAAGCACATATCGACAGAAAAGATATGCAGTATCTGTATCAGGATGGTGATCTGTACAACTTTATGGATGTTGAGACATATGATCAGATCGCATTGGACAAAGAAGTTGTAGGGGATGCGCTGAAGTTTGTAAAAGAGAACGAAGTAGTAAAAGTATGTTCTCACAAAGGTAACGTATTTTCCGTTGAGCCGCCTCTGTTTGTAGAACTTGCAATTACAGAGACAGAGCCGGGATTCAAAGGCGATACGGCACAGGGAGCAACCAAGCCGGCAACAGTTGAGACAGGTGCAACTGTTATGGTTCCGCTGTTTGTTGAGAATGGAGATGTTCTGAAGATTGATACCCGTACAGGAGAATATCTGTCCAGAGTATAAGAATAGGCAGTGATTTTTTGAAGTGTCAGAATACAGGCATTTCTAATATAGGATGGGAGCGATTCGTTTGAATTGCTCCCATCCTGCATTATAAGATCAGGATTCCGAAGTTTTTGATTCCCGCCGGCTTTTTATGATCTGCCATTGATAGCGTCGATGTACAAGGGGGAAACACGCCTCAAACCGCGTAATTTCGGTGATTTTCAGCGTTATCCTCAATCAGCGTACGTCCAGTACGCTTCAATCGTCTGCCTTGAAAATCACCGAATTATCTGCGGTTGAGGTCGGTGAGTCGAGAAGAAACAAATCTAAGCCTCTTTTAGGTACTTGAACGACGCGTACAGAGACGAGACGTACGCGGAGTGAAAGTAACAATAAAGAGGCTTAGATTTGCTCTTCATCGACCGTTTTTCCCCTTGTACACCGACGCTATATGAGTACGGGAATCAGCGTTATAAGGGTAAGTGATCCGAAAACAACGGAGGTTTTCATGATGGCAGATATTGCAAATAGGAACAGGATCAACAGCCACGGATTTCGTAAATTTTTGTAGTAGTACGCTTTATCTTCATAAGAAGTATGCAGTTCAAACGGTTTTCCGTCATTTGCTTTTTCTACGATCAGCAGTTCACGGTTGAACGTTGTCGCATTGGTTGCCAGACGTCCGCCTTTTTCAGCCCATGGTCGCCAACGTATTTTCCCGATGGAGTAATTAAGATTTATATTTTTATAGAAAACTTTATATCCCATATCTTCTAAAAACATATAATAATTGTCTGCTTCTTCTTTGGATTTGTGTCCGATAAAATCGATACAGTATTTTACCTGGTTGGGGCGACATGGCTCGAATTCATATAAGATTTTTTCTGTTCGTATAAGGCGATAGCCTTTCTTGGACATGTTGTTCAGCCATTTCATTTGTGTATTCAAAAGACCGCCCAAAAATCGATAATATTTTTTACTCATATGCACCTCCGATGATCGTATCTGCTATGTTTACAAGTTCATGAAGCCTCGCAAGCTCTTTTTCTGCAATTTCTTTTCCCTGAGGTGTTATGCAATATTCTTTTTTTCTTTTTTCCAGATCGCCATAGGGCGTGATCCAACCTTTTTTTTCTAAAGAGGTCAACGCGCCGTATAAAGTACCTGCCCCTAACAAAAGCTGCCCTTTCGTTTTATCTTCAATAAACTGCATAACGGCATATCCATGCCTTGGTGTATAGAGGGAAAGCAAAATATAAAAGGTCACTTCTGTAAGTGCCCCGCTTTTTGTATTGTCCCGCATGAATGATACCTCCAATACTACGGTTACTGTAATAAATATTTCACTAACCGTAATAGGATGCAAGAGTTTGTTGATGATGAAAATCAAGATTGCTTTTCATATGAAAAAGCGATATAATCAGTTTATGTAATTTGTTTCTAAATCAACAATTCCGGTACATCTCGTACCAAATTTCTCATTTTAATTTCAAGACGGACGCGTATAGGGAAAGTGAAAGGAGTTATATGGAATATCAGGAATTTTTAAGCGCGGTTGAAAGAAAAATGAATTTAAAAATGACAGGAGGGATGCATGCCAGCTTGCATGAAGCGGTGAAAAATAATGGTGAAGTAAAAAGAGGAGTTCTGGTGGAAAGCCCGGGAATCAATATTTCTCCGGCATTTTATCTGGAAGAAGTATATCAGCGGTATCAAAGTGGTGATACATTGGATCAGCTTGTAGATGAACTTTTAAAATGTTATCAGGAAGTAAGGTGCAAAAAGTCATTGGATATAACGGATCTGGAAACGATAGAGGGGATTCGGGATAAGGTTGTATTTAAATTGATTCATTCTGAAAAAAACAGAGCTTTGCTGAAAGAAATTCCTCATCGGGAGATTCTGGATCTGAGTATAGTGTTCTATTTGATCGTTGACATGGAGGAGCGTTCGACTGCGACTATTTTGATTCGAAATGAACATTTAAAAGTATGGGGGATGGATGAAGAACAGCTTTTGTCATTTGCGTATGAAAATGTGCAGAGGCTGATACCGCCGCAGTTGTTTTTGATGCGGGAAATTGTAGAAGAAACATTGGAGCTTGGGAGAAGAAAACCGATCAATCTGTTTGAATATCCGGAAAATCTGAAAGGCGAATTTATGTATGTTCTTACTAATTCTCATCGTAATTTGGGTGCGGCTGCAATTCTTTATCCCGGTGTGCAAAAAAAGATCGCAGAGATTCTCAACGGCGGTTATTATGTGATCCCGAGCAGTGTACATGAGATGATCATAGTACCAATGACGGAAAGTATTACGAGAAAAGAATTAGATCAAATGGTGAAGGAGGTAAATGAAAATGTAGTAGATCCGGAAGAAATCCTAAGTGATCATGTTTATATATATGATGCGGGGAAAGAGGTACTGCAATGGGTATTTTCAAGCAGGATATAGATGCGATATGAAGTTGAAACCGGACATTCTGTTGAAAATGCCAAGGTTTTTATTATTTAAAATTCTAGTGAACAAAGGAGATGAGAAGTATGGAAGAAACGAAGATGCTGCAGGCAATCCGTGGGATTTTCCGAGAGGAGACCGCAAGCCTGCGAGAAGAAATGACAGGACTGCATAAGGAGACCGCGAGCCTGCGAGAGGAAGTGACAGGACTGCATAAGGAGACCGCGAGCCTGCGAGAGGAAATGACAGGACTGCATAAGGAGACCGCGAGCCTCAGAGTAGAATTTCAGCAGAATCTGGAAAAAACCGAGAAAAATATTCTGGAAGTTTTGCGAAAAGAAATTCGGGCATCTGAAAATTCTACTTTGGAGGAAGTGGATCGCTTACAGGAAATTATGGAGCGGCGAATCGGAGAGGTAAATGAAAAAATAGAAAACGTAGAACGGTATTATCGAATCAGCAGATTGGAAAACGACAATACAACTCTGGTGTTGCAGATTGTTGAAGATTACGGGAGACGTCTGGAAAAATTAGAGCGTGTGATCGCCTAAAAAGGACTTGTGTCATAGTAAGGAACGCGCTATAATCATTACATAAGACAATAAAACTTTCGGATGATCCATGGATCAGAGGGATGTTTCTGAAAGCGGAGCCAAGGAGAGCAGAGACCGGCAGAGGACGTATCAGACAGGTACGTTTTTTCTGTCGGTCTTTTTTCGCTTTGGCTGATACAAGGAGGAAATGATATGTATGATGTAGTGATTATCGGAGCAGGTGTGTCCGGATCGTCGATCGCACGGGAACTGTCACGATATCAGGTGAATGTTTGCGTACTTGAAAAAGAAGAGGATGTCTGCTGCGGAACTTCCAAGGCAAACAGCGGGATCGTCCATGCGGGATACGATGCAGAGCCGGGAAGTCTGATGGCAAAGCTGAATGTTCAGGGAAACAAGATGATGGAATCACTTTCAAAAGAACTAGATTTCTCATTTGCACGAACCGGTTCGTTTGTAGTCTGTACTGAGGAGGAAAATATTCCGAAATTGGAAGCGCTTCAGAAGAGAGGGATCAAAAATGGCGTAGAAAATCTGCAGATCCTCGGGAAAGAAGAAGCGCTTGCGATGGAACCGAATCTTTCCGAGGATACGGTTGCGGTACTTTATGCGCCGACAGCGGGGATCGTCTGTCCGTTCGGTCTGAACATCGCGATGGCAGAAAATGCGGCAGTGAACGGCGTCTCTTTCTTTTTCGATACGAAAGTGGAAACAATTGAACGGATGAGATTGGCTGAACATCCAGGAACTTCTGAACTGTCGGAAAATGAAAAAGCGGGATTTCAGATCAAGACATCCAGAGGGACATTTGAAGCGAAATATATCGTAAATGCGGCGGGGGTTTATGCAGACAGATTTCATAATATGGTGAGTGAAAAGAAAATTAAGATCACACCACGGAAAGGAGAGTATTTCCTGTTGGATAAAAGTGCAGGAAAACATGTGAGCCGAACCATTTTTGCACTTCCGGGGAAGTATGGAAAAGGTGTATTGGTCAGCCAGACTGTCCACGGAAATCTGCTTGTAGGACCGACTGCGACGGACTTGGATGATAAAGAGGGCAATTACACGACAGCAGACGGATTGGCGGAAATCCGGGAAAAATCAGGAAATTGTGTGAAAAATATTCCTCTTCGCAGCGTGATCACGAGCTTTGCGGGACTGCGTGCGCATGAAGAGGGACATGAATTTCTAATCGGGGAATTGGAGGATGTACCGGGATTTATTGACTGCGCCGGAATTGAATCGCCGGGACTTACAAGTGCGCCGGCAATCGGTAAGATGGTGGCAGGAATTTTGAAAGAAAAGATGGATCTGAAAGAGGATCCGAATTTTCAGGGGACACGGAAAGGGATTTTGGATCCGTCTCGGCTTTCTCTGGAAGAACATAATGAACTGATCCAGAAAAATCCCGCATATGGAAATATGATCTGCAGGTGTGAAATGATTTCGGAGGGGGAAATTTTGGATGCGATCCACCGACCGCTCGGCGCGAAGTCATTAGACGGCATAAAAAGACGAACACGCGCAGGAATGGGAAGGTGTCAGTCCGGTTTTTGTTCTCCGCGGACAATGGAAATTCTTTCGAGAGAATTGAAAGTACCGATGGAAGAACTGACAAAGTCGGGCGGCGGTTCCAAACTGATCACCGGACACAGCAAAGAGATTTATCAGGGGGAGGATGCGGAATGAAAACATATGATATTGTCATTATCGGCGGAGGTCCGGCCGGTTTGGCAGCGGCGGTTTCCGCGAGAAAACAGGGAGAGGAAAGCATTGTGATCCTGGAGCGGGATAAGGAACTGGGAGGAATTTTAAATCAATGTATTCATAACGGATTTGGTCTGCATACATTTCAGGAAGAGCTGACCGGACCGGAATATGCGGCGCGGTTTATGAAACAAGTTGAGGAACTTGGAATCGAATATCGTTTGAACACAATGGTAGTTGAGATCAGCAGTGATAAGGTTGTAACGGCGATGAGCCGCCGGGATGGAATGTATCAGATCCGGGCAAAGGCGCTGATCCTGGCAATGGGATGCCGCGAAAGGGCGCGGGGAGCGCTGAATATTCCGGGATACCGTCCGGCGGGGATTTATTCGGCGGGAACTGCCCAGCGGCTGGTCAACAAAGAGGGATTTATGCCGGGCAGAAAAGTGGTGATCCTCGGATCGGGAGACATCGGTCTGATCATGGCGCGCCGCATGACACTGGAGGGGGCGGAAGTGAAAGTCGTGGCGGAACTGATGCCTTATTCCGGCGGGTTAAAGCGAAATATCGTACAGTGTTTGGATGATTATGATATTCCGTTGAAACTGAGTCATACGGTGATCGATATCAAAGGAAAAGAGCGGGTGGAGGGGATCGTGCTGGCAGAAGTCGATGAGACGAACCGACCGATTCCCGGAACCGAAGAATTTTACGAATGTGATACTTTGCTGCTCTCAGTCGGTCTGATTCCGGAAAATGAATTGTCCGCACAGATGGGTATTGCGTTGAGCAACGTGACTTCCGGTCCGGTTGTGGATGAAAGTCTGGAAACCAATTTGGACGGCGTGTTTGCCTGCGGAAATGTACTGCATGTGCATGATCTGGTGGATTTTGTGTCGGAAGAAGCAGCAACCGCCGGAAAAAATGCCGCATGCTATGTAAAAAACGAACGAATGAAGAGCGGGATCTCGATTCCTATAAAAGCAGAGAACGGAGTACGCTATACCGTTCCGTCACGGATCGATCCGGAACGGATGGAGGAGAAACAGATCGTACGTTTTCGTGTGGGAAAAGTGTATAAAAATTGCCGGATCTGTGCATTTTTAGATGGAGAGCAGATCATTTCCAGAAAACGTCCGGTCGTGGCTCCCGGAGAGATGGAACAAGTTATTTTGAAAAAAGAATGGTTTGAGCAGCCGCCAGAATGTACAGACGGAAGCGGGCATGAACTGATCATTCGGATTGAAGAATAGAAAGGGAGGGATCGAGGATGGAACGAAAGGAATTGATTTGTATCGGTTGTCCGATGGGCTGTCCGGTGACGGTGGAAATGAATGGAGAAAACGTCGTATCGGTGACCGGAAATACCTGTCCGAGAGGCGAGCGTTATGCGCGGAAAGAAGTGACGGATCCGACCCGGATCGTGACTTCGACCGTGAAAGTCAGAGGCGGAGCAGAGCTGCTTGTGCCTGTGAAGACAAAAGAGGATATTCCGAAAGGGAAAATATTTGAATGTATGAAAGCACTGACAGGTGTTGAAGTGAGTGCGCCGATAGGTATCGGAGATGTGATCATATCGGATGTGGCAGGTACCGGAGTCGATATCGTAGCTACAAAAGAGGTGCGGTCAGTCGGAAAAGCCGATTGAAAAAGGACGATTGAAAAAGCGAGCTTTTTTGCTTTCCATGCTCTGCCGAAGATGCTATAATATACCGTGCAAATATTCTGCCAGTCAGTGAATGCACGAACTGCGTATGGTTGAAAACTGACGGCTGGAAGAGAATAAGAAAAAGAGAGGAACAGCAATGAGTATTTTTGATCTGAATGCATATGAAGTTGTTTTGACGGAAGATCTGCCGGATCTGAAGTCAAAAGGCTATTTATTAAAACATAAAAAAAGCGGCGCCCGTGTCCTTTTGATGGAAAATGATGATGAGAATAAAGTCTTTACGATCGGATTTCGGACGCCGCCGTCAGACAGTACCGGAGTTCCGCATATCATGGAACATTCCGTGCTCTGCGGTTCGAGAGATTTCCCGGTTAAGGATCCGTTTGTGGAGCTTGTCAAAGGATCGTTGAACACTTTTTTAAATGCGATGACGTATCCGGACAAGACCGTATATCCGGTGGCGAGCTGTAATGACAAAGATTTCCAGAATCTGATGCATGTTTACATGGATGCGGTATTCTATCCGAATATTTATCAGCACGACGAGATTTTCCGGCAGGAGGGATGGAGTTACAAACTGGATGAGCCGGACGGCAAATTGGAATACAACGGAGTCGTTTATAATGAGATGAAAGGAGCATTTTCGTCTCCGGAGGGCGTGCTGGACCGTGTGATCTTAAATTCCCTGTTCCCGGATACGTCCTATGCGTATGAGTCAGGAGGAGATCCGGAAGAGATTCCGAACCTGACATACGAACAGTTTTTGGATTTTCATCGGAAATATTATCATCCGTCCAACAGTTACATTTACCTGTACGGCGATATGGATATGGAAGAAAAACTGAAATGGCTGGATGAAAATTATCTGTGTGAATTTGACGCGGCAGAAGTGGACTCTGAGATCTGTTTTCAGAAACCATTTGATAAGATGATCGAAGTAGAAAAGACGTATTCTATCTCCAGTGAGGAGACGGAGGAAGAGAATACCTATCTTTCCTACAATAAAGTGATCGCAACCAGTCTGGATGAAAAGCTTTATCAGGCATTCCAGATCTTGGATTATGCGCTGTTATCCGCGCCGGGGGCGCCGCTGAAAAAAGCGTTGATGGATGCGGGGATCGGCAAAGATATCATGGGATCTTACGACAACGGGATTTATCAGCCGATCTTTTCCATCATCGCGAAAAATGCGGAGCCGCAGCAGAAAGAACAGTTTGTGCAGGTGATCGAAGATACATTGCGTAAGATCGTGGAGGATGGAATCGATCGGAAAGCGCTGGAAGCGGGAATTAATTATCATGAGTTCCGGTTCCGGGAAGCGGATTTCGGAAATTACCCGAAAGGTCTGATGTACGGGCTGGATCTGTTTGACAGCTGGCTGTACGATGAAAAGAAACCGTTTATCCATATGCAGGCGATCCCGACATTTGCATTCTTGAAAGAGCAGATCGGCACGCGGTATTTTGAAGATCTGATCCAGAAATGGATTCTTGACAATCCCCACGGATCTATGGTGATCGTAAAACCGGAGAGAGGAAGAACCGCGCGGATGGACCGGGAACTGGATGAAAAACTGCAGACGTATAAAGCAGGACTTTCTCCGGACGAGGTGGAAAAGCTTGCCCGGGATACGGCGGAACTGATCGTATATCAGGAAAGTGAAGATGCAAGAGAAGATATGGAAAAGATTCCGGTGCTTGGACGGGAAGATATTTCCAGAGAGATCGCACCGATCTGTAATGAAGAACGGGTGTGTGGCGGGATCCCCATGGTTTATCACAATGTGGAGACAAACGGTATTGGATATGTGACGCTGTTGTTCGATCTGTCAGGAGTTCCGGAAGAGAAACTTCCGTATGTGGGAATGCTTCAGGCAGTACTTGGGATCATTGACACGACACATTATGAATATGGGGAATTGTTCAATGAGATCAACGTTCATACCGGAGGGATCGGCACATCGCTGGAGTTATATCCGGATGTGACAAAGGTAAAAGAAAAAGAATTCCGGGCGACGTTTGAGATGAAAGGAAAGGCATTATATCCGAAGATGGATGTATTGTTCAAAATGATGCGCGAGATTCTTACAGAGTCCAAGCTGGAAGATGAAAAGCGTTTAAAAGAGATTCTTTCGATGCTGAAATCCCGGCTGCAGATGAGCTTCCTTTCCTCCGGACATACGACGGCGGCATTGAGAGCATTGTCTTATTCGTCTCCGTTGTCCAAGTTCAAAGATGATACCGATGGAATCGGCTACTATGAAGCGGTAAAAGAGATCGAAGAACATTTTGAGGAGAAAAAGGAAGAACTGATCGCGAATCTGAAAGAACTTGCGGCACGGATTTTCCGGGCAGACAATCTGATGATCAGTTACACGGCGGCGCCGGAGGGGCTGGATGCGGTTGAAAAAGAAATGGAGACGTTCAAAAACGGACTGTTTGAGAGAACGGACGGCGATGAGCAGGAAAACCGCTGCATTTTACACTGCGTAAAGCGAAATGAGGGATTTAAGACGTCCTCGAAAGTACAGTATGTGGCGCGGACCGGTAATTTCATTGACGGAGGCGCAGCGTACAGCGGAGCGCTTCATATTTTGAAAGTGATCTTAAGTTATGATTACCTGTGGCAGAATATCCGTGTCAAAGGCGGCGCGTATGGATGCATGTGCAACTTTAACAGGATCGGAGAGGGGTATCTGATCTCCTACCGTGATCCGAATCTGGAGAAAACGATCGATGTATACGAAAAAGTAACTGAGTATCTGCGTAATTTCGAGGCGGATGACCGGGATATGAATAAATATATCATCGGAACGATCAGCAATATCGACCGACCGATGAATCCGTCGGCAAAGGGCACGCGTTCCATGAATCTCTATATGAATCATGTGACGGAAGAGATGATCAGAAAGGAACGGGAAGAGATCTTAAATGCCGGACAGGAAGAAATCCGTGCGCTTGCGGATGTTGTTGCGGCGATGCTTGCGGCGGATCAGCTCTGTGTGATCGGAAGTGAGGAAAAGATCGAGGAACAAAAAGCATTATTCGGCGAAGTCAGAACATTGTTTTAAGACAAAGGAGAAAACGGGATGAAAGAAAATTTTAAGTCCGGATTTGTGACATTGATCGGACGTCCGAACGTGGGAAAATCTACGCTCATGAATCAGCTGATCGGGCAGAAGATCGCGATCACGTCCAATAAACCGCAGACAACTAGAAACCGGATCCAGACGGTTCTGACAACAGAGGAAGGACAGATCGTTTTTGTGGATACGCCGGGCATCCATAAGGCAAAAAACAAACTCGGCGAATATATGGTCAATATCGCGGAACGTTCGCTGAACGAAGTGGATGTGGTGCTCTGGCTTGTGGAACCGACGAACTTTATCGGAGCAGGAGAGCGGCATATCATTGAACAGCTGAAAAAGGTGAAAACGCCGGTGATCCTTGTGATCAACAAGATCGATATGGTGAAACGGGAAGAAATTTTAACGTTTATCGACACATACCGCACGGAGTATGATTTTGCGGAGATCGTTCCGGTTTCTGCGAGAAGCGGAGAGAACAGCGATGAATTGGTGCGGGTGATCATGCAGTATCTGCCGTATGGACCGCAGTTCTATGACGAAGATACGATCACGGATCAGCCGGAACGTCAGATCGTGGCGGAACTGATCCGTGAAAAAGCGTTGCATTGTCTTCAGGAGGAGATTCCGCACGGGATCGCAGTTGCGATCGACCGGATGAAAATGCAGAATAAAGTGATGCATATTGACGCGACGATCATTTGCGAGCGGGATTCCCATAAAGGGATCATCATCGGAAAACAGGGCGGTATGCTGAAAAAAATCGGCAGTACGGCGCGCTATGAGATCGAGCGGCTTTTGGACTGCAAGGTAAATCTGAAACTTTGGGTAAAAGTACAGAAGAACTGGAGAGACAGTGATTTCCTTATGAAAAACTTTGGTTACCATGAGGATGAAATGTAACGACAACCGCATACTGGCAGAATTTGTGTAGTATAGCTGGAACCGAACCGGAAAACCTAATAGTAAAGAAAACAAGGCTTTGTCACGACAGCGGCAAAGCTTTGTCGATCTTATACAGAGGAAGAGGTGGACGGATGGAACAGCGATATTGGGAACAGTTTATGAAGAGCGGAAGCGTGGCAGATTATCTTGATTATAAAAGAGAGACGGGCGAGATATCTCCATGCGGGAAAAACAGACAGGACAGAGGGAAACGAGTTGAATCAGATCGTATTGACGGGGCTGGTGCTTCAGGCAGCACCGGTTGGAGAATATGACAGAAGAGTTGTGATATTGACGAAAGAACAGGGGAAGATCTCAGCGTTTGCAAGGGGGGCGAGAAGACCGAACAGTCCGCTTGTTGCAGCTGTGAACCCCTTTTCTTTTGGTGAGTTCACCGTGTATGCGGGGCGGTCTTCCTATACGGTCCAGTCGGCGAAGATATCCAACTATTTTTCGGAATTGCGGGAAGATATGGAGGGCGCCTGTTACGGATTTTATTTTCTGGAATTTACGTCTTATTATACGAAAGAGGCAAATGATGAGCGAGAGATGCTCAAACTGCTTTATCAGACACTGCGGGCGCTGACCAATCCGCATATTCCGAACCGGCTGATCCGGTACATATTTGAACTGCGCGCGCTCTGCATTAACGGGGAGGGACCGCAGGTATTTCAGTGCATTTCCTGTGGGAAAACAAAAGGTCAGCTTGTGTTCAGTGTGAAAAAGGGAGGACTTGTCTGTCCGGATTGTGGAAAAGATGTGATCGACGGCATTTGTCTGAACCAGTCCACGTTGTATAGTATGCAATATATAGAGAGCAGCCAGATCGAAAAACTGTATACGTTTGTAGTAAAAGAAAACGTGTTGGAAGAATTGGCGCGGGTGATGAAGCGGTATACGGACGTATATGTGGATAAACGGTTTAAATCGCTGGAAATACTGGAGACGCTGGTTGGTCTGGAATAAGTTTTTCGCCTTTACAAACGCACCGGGAACGGCTATAATTAGGGAGAAATTGAGTTCAAGAAACAGGGAAAACCGAGTTCAAGAAAAAGAAATGTGAAAAGAAATGTGAGGAACAGAAACTATGGCTGAAAAGACGATGGAAAAGATTGTAGCTCTTGCAAAATCAAGAGGATTTGTGTATCCGGGATCTGAGATTTACGGAGGTCTTGCGAATACATGGGATTACGGCAATCTTGGCGTGGAATTAAAGAATAATGTAAAAAAAGCATGGTGGCAGAAGTTCGTGCAGGAGTCTCCGTACAATGTCGGTGTGGACTGTGCGATCCTGATGAATCCGCAGACATGGGTGGCTTCCGGACATCTGGGCGGATTTTCCGATCCGCTGATGGATTGTAAGGAATGTCATGAGCGTTTCCGTGCTGATAAGCTGATCGAAGATTACTGTGCGGAAAAAGGAATCGAGATCGAGGGTGCGGTGGATGCGTGGTCTCAGGAGGAGATGACTGCATTTATCGAAGAACATCAGATTCCATGCCCGTCTTGCGGCAAACATAATTTTACAGATATCCGTCAGTTCAACCTGATGTTCAAGACATTCCAGGGCGTTACGGAAGATGCGAAGAATACAGTATATCTTCGTCCGGAGACGGCGCAGGGAATTTTTGTAAACTTTAAGAACGTACAGAGAACTTCGAGAAAGAAGATCCCGTTTGGCATCGCTCAGATCGGTAAATCATTCCGTAATGAGATCACACCGGGTAACTTTACGTTCCGTACAAGAGAGTTTGAACAGATGGAGCTGGAATTCTTCTGTGAGCCGGATACCGATCTGGAATGGTTTGCATACTGGAAACAGTTCTGCCTTGACTGGCTGCATGCGCTGGGAATGAAAGATGACGAGATCCGTTACCGTGACCACGATCAGGAAGAACTTTCGTTTTACAGTAAAGCGACGACAGACGTGGAGTTCCTGTTCCCGTTCGGATGGGGAGAACTCTGGGGAATCGCAGACCGTACCAATTACGATTTGTCACAGCATATGGAAGTATCCAAACAGGATCTGACCTATTTTGACGATGAGAAGAAAGAGAAATACATTCCATATGTAATTGAACCGTCACTGGGAGCGGATCGTATGGTACTTGCATTCCTTTGCAGCGCATACGATGAGGAGAATATCGGAACCGAAGAGAAACCGGATATGCGTACCGTGCTTCATTTCCATCCGGTGCTTGCCCCGGTAAAAGTAGGTATTCTTCCACTTTCTAAAAAGCTCAACGAAGGTGCGGAGAAGATTTATGCGGAACTGAGTAAATATTACAACTGTGAATTTGATGACCGCGGAAATATCGGAAAACGTTACCGCCGTCAGGATGAGATCGGAACGCCGTTCTGCGTAACTTACGACTTTGAGTCTGAGGAAGACGGTGCAGTAACAGTGCGCGACCGTGATACGATGCAGCAGGAAAGAATCAAGATCGAAGATCTGAAATCATATTTGGAAGAGAAGATGAGATTTTAAGATGGAAAAAGCAGAACAGAAAGAATGGAATCTGTGGGAAATCTATGATGATACCCAGTTACAGGAATTAGAGAAATTGAACGAAGCGTACAAAGCATTTCTGGATGCCGGAAAGACGGAGCGGGAGTGTGTGACGGAGATTGTGCGTCAGGCGGAAGCGGCAGGCTATCGTGATCTGTACAGTATGGATGCGGTGAAAGCCGGCGATAAAGTGTATGCGACCTGGATGGAGAAGTCCATCGCGTTGTTCCATGTGGGAAGCGAACCGTTGGAACAGGGAATGAACATCTTAGGCGCGCACATCGATTCCCCTCGTCTGGATTTGAAACAGAATCCGTTGTATGAGGACAGTGGATTTGCATATTTTGATACCCATTATTACGGCGGGATCAAGAAATACCAGTGGGTGACGATCCCGCTTGGCATCCACGGTGTGATCGTGCGCAAAGACGGAACGAAAGAAGTCGTATCCATCGGGGAAAAGGAAGAGGATCCGGTATTTGCGGTGACAGATCTTCTTGTGCATTTATCCTCCAAACAGATGGAGAAGAAAGCTTCCGCAGTCGTGGAGGGTGAGAATCTGGATATCCTGATCGGAAGCAGACCGCTTGCAGGTGAGGAAAAAGAGGCGGTTGCAGCGCAGATCATGAAGCTTTTGGCAGATACATACCATATAGAAAGAGAAGATCTGATGTCTGCGGAACTGGAGGTTGTTCCGGCAGGAAAGGCAAGAGACTGTGGACTGGACCGCAGTATGGTGATGGCGTATGGGCAGGACGATCGTATCTGCGCGTATACGTCTCTTGCGGCGATGCTGGATGTAGAGACGGTGAGTCGGACCTCCTGCTGTATTCTGGTTGATAAAGAAGAGATCGGAAGTGTGGGCGCAACCGGTATGCACTCCCGTTTCTTTGAAAATGCGGTTGCGGATTTATATGAAAAACTGGGCGGATTTTCAGAGCTGAAACTTCGCCGGACATTGGCGCGCTCTACGATGATCTCTTCGGATGTCAGTGCGGCGTATGATCCGATGTATACAGAGGTTTACGATAAGAAATCCACAAGTTTCTTTGGAAAGGGACCGGTTTTCTGTAAGCATACAGGATCCCGAGGAAAAAGCGGATCCAATGACGCCAATGCGGAGTATATTGCAAAGCTGAGAAATGTATTTGATGCACATGAGGTACATTTCCAGATGGCAGAACTCGGAAAAGTAGATGCGGGCGGCGGCGGAACGATCGCATATATCCTGGCACAGTACGGTATGGAGGTGATCGACGGCGGCGTTGCAGTTCTTTGTATGCATGCGCCGTGGGAAATCTCCAGCAAGGCGGATGTCTATGAGGCGTACCGCGGTTACTGCGCATTTTTAAAAGACATGAAATAAAAAGTCACGCATAGTTTGTGACCGGCAGAATCATAATAAGACTATCCGATCGATCGTGGATGTGAAAAGCAAAGGGAGGGACTTATTATGAAACGGAGACAGGCATGGACGTTGTATAAAAAAGAAGAGGAAACGGCGATTGAGGAACTTTGTTCCGGATATCGCCGTTTTTTGGATGCCGGGAAAACCGAGCGGGAATGTATCAAAGAGGCGGTGCGGCTGGCAAAGAAAAAAGGGTATCGGAAATTGTCGGAATGCAGGCAGATCAAACCGGGAGACAAAGTATATGCGGTGCACAGCTCCAAGACCGCGGTATTTTTTCAGATAGGAACGGATTTGCAAGGAACTGCATCAGCAGCATTTCGGATCATCGGGGCGCATGTGGATTCGCCGCGGTTGGATGTCAAACAGGTTCCGCTTTATGAAGAATCCAACCAAGTGTATCTGGACACCCATTATTACGGAGGAATCAAGAAGTATCAGTGGCTATCTCTGCCACTGGCTCTGCATGGCGTGGTCGTACACAAAGACGGGACGAAAACATTGGTACAGATCGGAGAAAAAGAAGAAGATCCGGTTTTTGTGATCACGGATCTGCTCCCGCATCTCGGGAAAGATCTGCTTGAGAAAAAGGTACGAGAATTTATCGACGCTGAGAAACTGGATCTTCTGATCGGGAATCGCGCGGAAAAGAGTGGGAGGGCAGTCGAATATATCCGGCAGCTTCTTATGCAGAAGTATCAGATCGGGGAGGAAGACTTTCTTTCTGCGGAACTGGAAGTCGTTCCGGCAGGAAATGCGAGAGACTGCGGTTTGGACGGCAGCATGATCCTCGCGTATGGACAGGATGACAGAAGCTGCGCGTACGCGGCGCTTTTGGCGCTTCTGGAATCATCGGAGACGCAGTTAGAACATACATGCTGCTGTATTCTGGCGGACAAAGAAGAGACAGGAAGCCGGGGAGCGACCGGAATGCATTCCCGGTTTTTTGAAAATACAGCGGCGGATGTTTTGGAGAAGCTTGCGATCAGTCAAGACAAAGAGCGAAACGGAAACAAGGGACAAAAGAGAGCGACAGATCGGAGACTGCGACATGTTCTGCAGAATTCGCAGATGCTTTCCGCGGATGTCAGCGCTGCATATGATCCGTTATATGAGACCTATTTTGAAAAGAAAAATGCCGCGTATCTTTCGGAGGGCGTTGTGTTCTGCAAATACAGCGGGAGCGGAGGAAAGGCAGGAGGAAACGACGCCAGTGCCGAATATATGGCAAAACTGCGCCGGATCATGGACGAAGCCGGTGTGGTGTATCAGACAGCGGAACTGGGGGCGGTAGACAGAGGAGGCGGCGGAACGATCGCATACATTCTTGCGGAATATGGGATGGATGTGATCGACTGCGGACCGGCGGTTTTGGGCATGCATGCACCGTGGGAAGTGCTCAGCAAAGCCGATTTATTTGAGACTGTGAAAGCGTATCGTGCGTTTTATCAGGAAGTGTGATCGGAGCAGGGATGGAGGCGATGGCAAAATTTGTACAATTCTGGCAAATTTGGGGTTAAATCGCTTGACGGGAAACAGCAAAACCTTTAGAATAGATATGCACTTAGTCTAAATGTATTTGCAAAATAATATTTTAGGAGGGTCATTAGACATGGCAAAATGGGTTTATATGTTTACCGAAGGTAACGCAACCATGAGAAACCTGCTTGGTGGAAAAGGTGCGAACCTTGCAGAAATGACAAGCCTCGGACTTCCTGTACCACAGGGATTCACAGTAACAACTGAAGCTTGTACACAGTATTATGAGGACGGCAGAAAGATCAATGACGAGATCATGGCACAGATCATGGAAGCCATTGAGAAACTGGAAGGAATCACAGGAAAGAAATTCGGAGACAAAGAGAATCCGCTTCTCGTTTCCGTACGTTCCGGAGCAAGAGCTTCCATGCCTGGTATGATGGACACGATCCTGAACCTGGGATTGAACGAGGAAGTTGTTGAGACTCTGGCAGAAGCATCCGGAAATGCTCGTTGGGCATGGGATTGCTACAGAAGATTTATCCAGATGTATTCTGACGTAGTTATGGAAGTTGGTAAGAAGTATTTTGAAGAGCTTATCGACAAGATGAAAGAAGAAAAAGGTGTAACTCAGGACGTAGAACTGACAGCAGAAGATCTGAAGACTCTGGCAGGACAGTTCAAAGCTGAGTATAAAGAGAAAATCGGCGAAGACTTCCCGGCTGACGCAAAAGAACAGCTGATGGGAGCTGTTAAGGCTGTATTCCGTTCATGGGACAACCCGAGAGCAAACGTTTATCGTCGTGACAATGATATCCCGTATTCATGGGGAACAGCTGTTAACGTACAGATGATGGCATTTGGTAACATGGGAGATGACTGTGGAACAGGTGTTGCATTTACACGTGACCCGGCTACAGGGGAGAACGGTCTGTTCGGAGAATTCCTGACAAACGCTCAGGGAGAGGACGTTGTTGCCGGAGTTCGTACTCCGATGCATATTTCCGAGATGGAACAGAAATTCCCGGAAGCATTCGCACAGTTCAAAGAAGTTTGCCATACACTGGAAACACACTACAGAGATATGCAGGATATGGAGTTTACAGTAGAGCACGGTAAACTGTATATGCTTCAGACTCGTAACGGTAAGAGAACCGCTCAGGCTGCTCTGAAGATCGCATGCGACCTTGTTGACGAGGGAATGAGAACAGAAGAAGAAGCAGTAGCTATGATCGATCCGAGAAACTTAGATACACTGCTTCACCCACAGTTCGATGCTGCTGCACTGAAAGCTGCAACACCGATGGCAAAAGCACTTGGAGCATCTCCGGGAGCTGCTTGCGGTAAAGTTGTCTTCACAGCAGACGATGCAGTTGAGTGGGCTGCAAGAGGAGAGAAAGTGATCCTTGTTCGTCTTGAGACATCTCCGGAAGATATCACAGGAATGAAGTCCGCACAGGGTATCCTGACAGTTCGCGGTGGTATGACATCTCACGCAGCCGTAGTTGCTCGTGGAATGGGAACATGCTGCGTATCCGGATGCGGAGACATTGTGATGGACGAAGCAAACAAGAAATTTACATTAGCTGGAAAAGAGTTCCACGAGGGAGACTGCATTTCTCTTGACGGATCCACAGGAGCTATTTACGATGGAATCATCCCGACAGTAGACGCTACGATCGCTGGTGAGTTCGGAAGAATCATGGGATGGGCTGACAAATACAGAACAATGAAAGTTCGTACAAATGCAGATACTCCGGCTGACGCTAAGAAAGCACGCGAGCTGGGAGCAGAGGGTATCGGACTTTGCCGTACAGAGCATATGTTCTTCGAGGGCAACAGAATCGATGCGTTCCGTGAGATGATCTGTTCTGAGACAGTAGAAGAAAGAGAAGCTGCACTGGACAAGATCCTTCCGGAACAGCAGGGAGACTTTGAGGCACTGTACGAGGCGCTGGAAGGAAATCCGGTAACAATCCGTTTCCTTGATCCGCCGCTTCATGAGTTCGTTCCGACTGAGGAAGAAGATATTAAGAAACTGGCTGATGCTCAGGGCAAAACTGTTGAGCAGATCAAAGCGATCATCGACAGCCTGCACGAGTTCAACCCGATGATGGGACACCGTGGATGCCGTCTGGCAGTTACTTATCCGGAAATCGCTAAGATGCAGACAAAAGCTGTTATCCGTGCAGCGATCAACGTACAGAAAGCACATGCTGACTGGACAGTAAAACCGGAGATCATGATTCCACTCGTTGGAGACATCAAAGAGTTGAAATATGTGAAGAAATTCGTTGTTGAGACTGCTGATGCAGAGATCGCTGCTTCCGGAATCGACCTGAAATACGAAGTGGGAACAATGATCGAGATCCCGAGAGCTGCTCTGACAGCTGACGAGATCGCAAAAGAAGCTGACTTCTTCTGCTTCGGTACAAACGATTTGACACAGATGACATTTGGATTCTCCCGTGATGACGCTGGTAAATTCCTGGATGCCTACTATGACGCTAAGATCTTCGAGAACGATCCGTTCGCAAAACTGGATCAGACAGGTGTCGGCAAGCTGATGGATATGGCGATCACATTAGGAAAACCGGTTAATCCGAGCCTGCATGTAGGAATCTGTGGAGAGCACGGCGGAGATCCAAGCTCTGTTGAATTCTGCAGCAAACTTGGTCTGGATTATGTATCCTGCTCACCGTTCCGTGTGCCGATCGCAAGACTGGCAGCAGCACAGGCAGCTATTGCAGCAAAATAATCTGGCTGATATTTTAAATACGAAATAATGAGCAACGCTCTGTTCCTTTGGAACAGGGCGTTGTGCTATAATTAGAAAGATTTATAAAGTGTAGAAACGGAAGTGAAAGTAGTGTTCGGCAAGAATTATGTACAGAGAATTATGATCGTGGAAGATGATGAACTGATCCGAAAGGAGCTTTCACGCTTTTTAACCTATGAGGGATATGAAGCGGTGTGTATCGAGAAGTTTGAGAACGACTTTCAAACAGCGGAAAGTATTCTTCAGGAGACGCCGGATCTGGTGCTTTTGGATGTGTCGCTTCCGGGATGCGACGGACTTTTTATCTGTGATGAACTGAGAAGACGATCGGATGTGCCGATCATATTTGTGACAGGAAATAACACGTCGTTAGATGAGTTGAACTGCATGATGCGCGGCGGTGATGATTTTATCGCAAAACCATATCAGCTTCCGATCCTGCTGGCGCATATCCGGGCAGTGCTCAGACGCAGCGGAAAGGAAAAGCAGTCTTCGTCTGTGCGGCATTATAAGGGCGTGACATTGGATCTGGCATCCGGGATGATTGAAAAAGGTGACAAGAAACAGATTTTGACGAGAAATGAGCTGGTCATACTGTATGAATTATTTCAGGATCAGGGGAAAATCGTGTCCAGAACAAAGCTGATCGATCGGTTGTGGGACAACGAGATTTTCATTGATGACAATACGCTGAGTGTGAATATTACGAGGATCCGGGCAAAACTCGATGAGATCGGCGCGGAAGATTTTATAGAGACGAGGCGCGGACTTGGTTATATGATCTGAAAAGCAGTCGGGGGACAGGCAGTCGGCGAATAGGCAGTCTGTGGGACAGGTGATCTGCAAAAAAGGGTGAGGTCTGGTATGAGATTTGGAACATATATAAAAGATAAAATGGGATGGATTCTGTTAAATGGCATGGGGATGCTGCTGCTTTTTGCATTTCTTCTTGCGATGGGTAACAGTCTGTCAGCCATTGCGTTGATCTTTTTAGCGTGGGGAGTGATTCTTGCATGCGGTCTGATCGTTCAGTTTCAAAGCCGAAAAAAATATTTTGACCGTATGGAAAGTATGATAGAGGAAATGGATCAGCCGCTTTTATTTGCAGAATTGATGGAGCCGTCATGGAGATTGGAAGACCGGGTGTATCGGGAGTTGTTACGGCGTTCCAATAAGGCTGTTCTGGAAGAAATACGAAGAAAAGAAGACGAACAGCGGGAATATAAAGAATTTATAGAAAGCTGGGTACATGAAGCAAAGAATCCGATCACGGCGATGGAACTGCTCTGTGAAAACATGGAACGTGAGCGGGAACAGCCGCAGATCCGCCGGATGCGTCTGGAATTGTCCAAGGTGGAGGGGCAGGTGGATAAGGTATTATATTATGCCCGGATGGAACAGGTCTGGAAAGATTATCTGATCGCCCGGACGGATCTGCGTAAACTGGTATTGCGTGCGGTTCAGAAAAACCGGCTTGCATTTCAGGACAGGAAGATGCAGGTGAAAATAGAAATGGAACCGTGTTTTGTCTCGACGGATGAAAAATGGGGATTGTTTATCCTGGATCAGATTTTCTTGAATTGTATCAAATACAGCAGGGATGAAAATGGCTGCGTCCGGATTTTTTCGGAAACCGGAAAAAACAAAGTGAAATTGTGTGTGGAAGACAACGGGATCGGAATCCGACCGGAAGAACTGGGGCGCGTGTTCGAAAAAGGATTCTGTGGGACAAATGGACGGAGCGGCAGATATTCTACCGGGATCGGGCTTTACCTTACGAAGAAACTTTGCGACCGGCTCGGAATGGGAATCCATATCGAATCGGAATACGGTCAGTACACCCGGGTATGGCTGCAGTTTCCGGAAAGTGATTTTCAGAAGATCGGATGGGAAAAAACCTTTCAAAATTGAAAGATTGCGGAAAGGAACTCCGATACAACCCCCGAATGTTTCTTGTTATACTTAGAACACAGCAAAAAGTTTCCTTTGAACATTCATAGTGAGCGGAGGAGGCAGGGGAGAAACGAAAGGATGGATAACATGAAACATTTGATCAAAATCTGTGACATTGAAAAATATTATGGGAGCGGAAATAATATAACAAAGGCGGTGAACCGTGTCAGTTTTCAGGTGGATGAGGGCGAATTTATCGGGATCATGGGCGCTTCCGGATCAGGAAAAACGACGCTTTTGAATATGATCTCCACGATCGACCGGGTGAGCGCCGGACATATTTATTATGGAGATACGGATATTACAATGCTGAAAGAAGAGGGGCTGGCAAAGTTCCGGAAAGAAAATCTGGGATTTGTCTTTCAAGAGTTTAACCTGTTGGACACGTTGACGATCCGGGAAAATATAGAACTTCCGATGACGCTGCAAAAACAGAAAAAGACGGAAATCGTGAAACGCACCGGACAAGTCATGAAAGCGCTTGGAATCGAAAAGATCGCCGATAAGTTTCCGGTACAGGTATCCGGAGGACAGAAGCAGCGCTGTGCCTGCGCCAGAGCGGTTGTAACGAAGCCGCAGCTGATCTGCGCCGACGAGCCGACCGGAGCGCTGGATTCCAGATCCGCGCAGATGCTTTTGGACACGTTTGAGACGATGAACCGAAAAATGGGAGCGACGATCCTGATGGTAACCCATGACGCATTTTCGGCAAGTTACTGCAGACGGATCCTTTTTTTGAAAGACGGACAGATTTTCCATGAACTGTACCGGGGACAGGAGACGCGCAGAGAGTTTCTGAATCAGATCCTGGATGTATTGGCGCTGACGGGAGGTGAGTGCAGTGATGCTGAATAAACTTGCATTTCGGAATGCCAGACGTTCTTCGAGAGATTATATTGTCTATGTATTGACGATGACGGTGATGGCGGCAATGATGTTTGCGTTTGATTCGATGGCGTTATCCCCGGACATTCTGACCATGTTCCGGGAAGCGGGGGTGATGGGGGCGATGATCGGTCTGGTCAGCGTGTTTATCGTGTGCATCCTTGCATGGCTGATCCGCTATATGACGCGGTTTATGCTGGAAAAAAGAAGCCGTGAATTCGGAACCTATCTGCTGCTTGGGATGAATAAAAAACAGATTTCCGGACTTTATATGAAAGAAAATATCCTGATGGGGGCAATTGCATTTTTGTTGGGGATTGGCGTCGGCATGTTTTTTCAGCAGATCCTGATGACGATATTTTACAGAGTGTTTGGAATGGATTATCCGCTTCATGTACAGTTAAACGGCTGGAGTATGCTGATGACCAGCGGAATTTACATACTGTGCTATTTTTTTGCGCTGATCCGGAACCGACGGTTGTTCAAAAAGATGACCATTGCGGAATTGATGCGGATGGAAAAGGAAAATGAAAAAATCCGTGAAAGTAAAAGTGGATTTGCGAGGATATGGTTTTTTGTGGCAGTCGGATTTTTTATCGTGTATACGATCCTCCTTTTCGGGGAAAGATATTCGGTTGCGGGAGTATGTTGTATTACAGTTTGTTTTATCGCGGCGGTCTATCTTTTTTACTATGGATTTTCAGCAATCCTCACCAGCTATATCCACAAAAGAAAATCAGGACTCTATAAGCCGGGACGATTATTTTTGCTGCGTCAGTATACGGGAAAACTGGGAACGATGCGTTTTACGATGGGAACATTGACGCTGCTTTTGATGACGGCAATCCTTGGAGGTAGCGTTTCGATGATGTTTGCAAGGTTCCAGAATCAGGCGATTGAAAATTCAGTTCCATTTGACATTCTGGTACACAGTGAAAACCCTGATGATGCGTTTGACGAAGAACTGGCAGCGATTCACGATCAATGCAGAACAGAAGATACGTGGAGTTATCAGATTTATCAGGATGGGAAACAGGTGATGAACGAGTATCTGTATACACACGGCGGAACCGTTTCTAAAAAATACCGAAATCCGGACGGCAGTCTGAATGAGAAAGCGGTGGAAGAAGACGGATACGAATATTATACTTATGATACTTATATGAGAATCAGTGATTACAATCATTTAAGAGAAATGCTCGGATATGAACCGGTGACACTTGGACAAGATAAGTATGCGGTTCAGATCAAAGAACGGATGGTTCCGTTTTTGGATGATAAGATCAAAGCGAGAGCGCTGGACACTTCTTTGGGAGAACTGACGCTGGATGAGATTTATACGATCCCGTTTTCCCAGAATGGAAATAACGGGGCGGATTATCTGATCATCGTACCGGATGAGGCGGCGGCAGGGATGGACGGCTATTTTTCAGAACTGGCAGTCTCCACAGAGGGGAAAGCGCCGTCTGATCTGCAGCAAACGCTGGAAACGATCCGCCTGAAGAAAAACGGGATCCCGACGCAGGAAGAATTTTACGAGATGCAGGAGCGCGGCGAGATACCGGAAGAAGCCTATTGGGAATCAGAAACGATGGGAGGATTCGGAACCGACCAGATCGTAAGCTGTGCCAGCGACGTTCTGGTGCGGGAGGGCATTGGGATGGATCTGAAGCTGGTGATGTTGTCTTTGGTATTTCCCTTGGCGTATGTCGGACTTGTATTTCTATGTGTGGCGCTTACGATCATGTCAGTCCAGCAGCTCAGTGATTCGTCGAAATACCGTTTCCGGTATGACGTACTTTCAAAGCTGGGAATGAATGAGAAAGAGATCGACCGCCTGATCTTGAAACAACTGGCATTCTACTATCTTGTTCCGGTCGTGATCGCTGTGATCTTAGGCGCGGCGACGGCTGTGTATGCGGGACATCAGTTTGTATTCTATACCGGGGCAAACGGAAGCGGAATGTATTATTTCGGAATTTCCCTGTTTATTTTTGCGGGAGTCTATCTGATTTATTTTGGAATGACGTATCTTGGATTTAAAAGAAATGTACATTATTCAGCTTAAATCCAGAAACAATCCGATCCGGGGAGGATAAAAGGTAAAGATGAAAAATAAAAGAGCCAGAAGCGCAGTCAATAGATAAATCCATTTTCGCCGGCTGTCTGTCCGGACCGTATCCTTTCCTTTCCATGCGAATCGGAAAGCAAAGAAAAGACCGAGTAGAAAGACGGCGATATCTGCGGCAAGGAGATGACGTCCCAATATTCCGGAATAGGTGTAAAAAAGTACGGGAATGCTGAACGTTCCGACGAAATTTCCAAGCAGCAGGGCGTCACGGAGCGTATGAAATTCTTTTTCCGGCTGTCGGATATAAGACAGAAAAAACGCATATAAAAGCACCGGGAAAAACGAAAGTTTCATATGCTCCCATATAGATTCATTGACCGGAGCAAAGAGGGCGATGAACAGATTCTGCCCGGAACAGTCGTACAGAAAATGCGATAAGGTTCCGAAAACAGCGGTGAAGAGATAGCCTGCAATGATATAAAAACGCATATACGATATGAACCTCCATAGAAACAGATGATAATATAGTATATGCAAAAAAAGTCAGATTATTGAATGGAATCTCGGACAGAGTGCCGGAACGTGTAAAACAATCCTTTTTTCATATTTTCATGCATGATCTTTTGTACTTCCTCAATAGAAACCGTGTCTTCATTTGTAAGCCACCAGCGGATCAGCGCCATCATGTTGGAAGAAAAGAGGTGCGCATACAGCTCGCAATATGTATGTTTTGCCGATAATTCGGGAGATTCGGTAAGAAGTTTTTCCAGAATCTGCCGATAAACCAGATCCGTCATTTCGTTGTAAGGCTGGCGCTCAATGGAAGCTTTCCATAAAATCAGATATTCTGTCCGTTTGGAATATACGAATGCCGTGAAATTCCGGAAAGGGATCTGATAATGCTCATCGTCGGTGACGCTCGGATTTGTGACAACGAAGTCAACGTTGACCTGTTGTTTGAACTCCTGCAGGATTTTGTTCAGATAACGATCCAGCAGGTCGTATTTATCCGTGTAATATTTGTAAAAGGTGGAGCGGTTGATCAGCGCCCGCTCACACAATAGCTGAACTGTGATTTTTTGGAACGGCAGCTCATTTAGAAGCTCCAGAAGCGCCCGATCGATCTGTTGTAATGTCTTGATGATACGTAAATCTTTTGTAGTCATAATAACCTCTGCAAAGCAACAAAATATATGATAAGTGTTGCTTTTTCAACATATTGTCTTTGGATTGATGATAGTTTCCCCATTTGAAAACTGATAAAATAATAAGGAAATGCATATGTTCTGTTTTATTTCCTCTGCATAAAGAGGGTAGCATAAATATGCGGAAGAATCAATGGCAGTGTATTGAAATATGGATGAAAGAAGAGGGTAAGAAGAATGAGAGAGCAACAAAAAAATATTTCCAAACGGCGCTGGCTTGTGCTTCTGTTTGCATGTCTGACGAACTTATGTCTTGGTTCCGTCTATGCCTGGAGCGTGTTTGCCGCGCCGATGGCAGAGTATCTCGGAACGATAACAGGAACCGGGATCACAACGGCGGATCTGGCGATCGTCTATACCGTTGCCAACTCCGTAGGTCCGATCACGATGATCTCGGGAGGCTGGATCAATGACCGGTTCGGACCAAAAAAAGTGATCCTCACAGGCGGTGTGATGTTCGGATGCGGTATGATCCTGGCTGGGCTGTCAACGTCTGTCGGAATGTTGATGGTGACATATGGTCTGCTTGGCGGTCTGGGACTTGGGATGGCATATGGCTGCACGATCAGCTGTTGTGTCAAATTCTTTCCGGACAAACGTGGTCTGATCGGCGGACTGACAACGGCGGCTTATGGATTCAGTTCGGTTCTGCTTCCGCCGGTGATCAATTTACTGGTAGAAAAAGTGCAGGTGAAAATGGCGTTTATCCTTGTCGGGATCACATTTCTTGTGATCATCTCGGTATCTTCTTTGTTTATGTTCTCCTGCCCGGATGGTTTCGTACCGGAGGGCTGGAAAGCGCCGGAAAAACAGGCGGGCGGACAAAAAGAAACAGATAAAGACTGGAAAGAGATGTTGAAAAGCCCGATTTTCTATCTGATGATCCTGCTTTTGATGAGCGGGGCTTTCAGTGGCATGATGATTATCTCTCAGGCTTCTGCAGTGGGAATGGAAATGATCGGTCTTTCGGTTGCGGCGGCAGGGATCGCAGTGTCTGTATTGGCGTTATTTAATTCGTTCGGACGGATTTTGGCAGGATTTCTTTCGGATAAGATCGGGCGTGTCCAGACGCTGACGCTTGCCTGTTTCTTGTCTGTCGGAGGGAATGTGCTTCTCTATCTCTGTGGGAAAGGAGATCTGATCCTGTTTTATATCGGGATCTCGATCGTAGGTATTTGCTTCGGCGCATTTATGGGCGTATTCCCCGGATTTACGGCAGATCAGTTTGGCGCGGCGCATAACAGTGTCAACTATGGTATCATGTTTATCGGATTTGCGATGGCAGGGTATTTCGGACCGACGATCATGAAAAATGTGTATTATAAAAACGGTTCTTACACACAGGCATTTTTAATCGCGGCAGGTTTAAGTGTGGCTGGAATCATACTGACGGTGTTGTATCGGATGTGTAAGAAGAGAGAAAAATAAGATCGCCGGGCATAAAAAAGAAAACCTCCCTGCAATTTATGAATGGTACTCATAAATTGCAGGGAGGTTTTGCATTGTTTAGAATGATTTATGGAGTAAGATCTTTACCACGCCGCCCTGCGGACGATTTTCCAGTGTGAGAGTTCCACCATGCGAGCGGATCACTTCGGCGGCAAACCAGAGACCGATCCCGTTATGCCCGTCTGCCTGACGCGCCGGATCATCTCTCCAAAGGCGTTCTGTGGCATGACGGAGCGCGGCAGGACTAAAGCCCATTCCCTCATCGCAGATCAGAAGCTCCCAGCCTGTATCGGACGTCCTGCCGCTGAGAGAGACCTGTTTTCCGGGGGGAGTATGTTCCAGCGCATTTTGGACAATGTTGGAAAGAGCCCGGGAAAAATGGTCTTTCTGAAGCGGATAAAAGCCGGTAAGGTGATTGTCCATATGCAGTGAAATATGTTTCATCCCGGCAAACGGTTCCATGGATCGTACAAGATCAGGCAGCAGGGCAGAAAGATCAAAGGGGATCTTTGGTTCTTTGTTACCGGTGGAAGCATCCAAAAGACCGGAAAGATACCGGTGTGCCCGGGTGGTATTTTCCAGGATCGTGTGAAGCATATGGTTCTGGTTCTCCGGGAGATTTTCACACAGGAGAAGTTCCGCGTTTCCGCCGATCAAAGTCAGCGGCGTTTTTAAGTCGTGAGCAAGTGCGGATATTTCCGATTCCCGCTGCTGCTGGGTACGCCACTGTTCTGTGAGGGAATCGTACAATGCACGGCGCATTTCATCCATCGCGGCGAGCGCATCATCAAATTCTCGGATCCCTGCAGGAAAAATTGCAAAATCAAGTTCTTGAGAAGTGATTTTATTGCTTATATCATGAAAAAGCTTCAATTTTGACGCCAAACTTCGACGAAGTAGTAAGACGCTTAAGAGCAGGACAAAAATGAAAGCCAGAAATAACGTGATCCACCAGAGTACTTCAAAAGGTGGAAGAAACTTCCGGAGTTGCGGATCGGTGAAATCTCTTTGATATACCCAGTGGATCAGTATCGTACTTTGATCGGCATAGGTGTACCGGATGATATGGGGATCATCCGAGGCTTTTGTTAAAAAACCGGAAAGGCGACCGGCTTCTTTTGAATCTGTATTTGTTTCCAAAAGACTTCCATCAGCGGCAAAAAGTGCGTAATCGGAAAGAAAATCTTCTCCCGGGGTTGTAAAGGTTTCCGGATGGTCAAGCAGCATCGCTTCTGCCTGCCGGTTCGGGAGAGAACCATGATAGATAAAGCCGGTCGTCTGGAGCAGCTGCATGATGGCAAGCCAGAGTAAGGCACAAAAAAGCATCAGCCCTAGCATGATACATGCAAAGCGGAGCAGAATGAAAGAAAGGCTTACAGATCGTTTTCTTTTTTCCATTTATATCCAACCCCCCAGACTGTTTCGATCGGAGCGGCACCATGCTCCTTTAATTTTGCACGGATATTTTTGACGTGCATGGCGATGACGGAGGAATCACCCTCCGCATCGAAGCCGAAGACATTTTCATAAATCTGTTCTTTTGTAAAAATCTGTCCGCTGTGCAGGGCCAGATATTCGCAGATCGCATATTCGCCTTTGGTGAGTGGAACCGACTGTTCTTTGACGGTCACCATTTTTGCCTGAAGATCAAAATGAACGTCGCCGCGGATGAGGGCGTGTGTCGGCTGTCGTTTCTCACGCCGCAGATGCGCGTTGACACGGGCGCTCAGCTCGGCAAGGCTGAACGGTTTTTTTATGTAATCATCAGCGCCGAGCCCCAGTCCTTGTACAAGCGCGGCGTCTCCGGTCTTGGCTGTCAGAAACAGGATCGGACAGTCCACTTCTGTTCTGATGCGGCGGATCAGAGAAAATCCGTCTTCTTTCGGCATCATGATATCAAACAGCAGAAGATCATAAAAGCGGCAGCGCTTTGGTGTTACGGCAGTCGGATCTGCTTCCGTATCGACTTGATGTCCGTCTCTTTGAAGTGCGGCACAGATGAGGGCGAGCATATCTGGATCATCATCTACAACAAATATTTTAGCCATGGCAGTTTCCCTCCTGACAAAAGAAAATTGATTGACTGTTTTCCCTTTGTATATTGACGCTATTATATCATATTTAAAATGTGGTGTGGATCTTCTCGTTTGCATTTTTGGCACATCCACAGGAAGAAAAAGGTGAACATGCCACAGGAAATGAGGATCATTACACTGAGCAGACGGTTTTTCAAAGTGGCAGGATAGTAACCGGAAAACTGGAAAATTGCTGCAATAGGATAATAGGTTCGGTATGGATCGGAAATCGTGGCAAACAGTCCGCCGATGGAGTAGATTTCCGTCACTATAAGCGCTGCCCATTGTCCGTTTTTTCGGAAAGCGCAGAAAGCGATCAGCGGAGAAACTGCAAAAAACACTCCGATCCCATTTGACAGGTATTGCAGGAACGTGCGGAGGGTCAGTGGGAATGAGAGCGCAGTCCCATGCAGAAAGAGTTCGGTCAAACAGGTGATGGTGAAGAGCAGGAGTGAAAGTACAAGGGAGAACAGGAACGTCAGCAGTAGTTTCACGGTGGTTAACCTTGCCGGATGTATGGGAATCAGCCGGAGTGATTTTAACGTATCGTCTTCCGTTTCCCGACAGATCAGATAACTTCCGAATAAAGCAGTGATGGATGGGAGGAGAAAAAAGATGCTCCAGGGCTGTACTTCATCCATATACCATCCGACATGCTCCGTATAGCGGTTCGGATCAGCAGCAAAGACAAACACAGCGGTCAGAATCACGGCGAAGACGGAAATCAAAAGTATTGTGGAACGGCGAAGTTTTTTCCGTTCGATTTGAAGTAAAAGGAATTGGTTTTTCATAGTTGGCCTCCTTTGGATCATAAAATTTGCAATTTAGGATTTCTTTTTCAGTGAGATCCCTGCAATGAGGACAGAGAAAAAATCCCAGAGCAGGATACAGTAGCATGCGGAAACGAGCAGGCTTGGCGGTGACATCGGTACGCCCGGTATTTCCCCGTCTCGGTTCAGGAGCACGGAGAATGCGGATAAAGGATGCAGGCAGGGGGACTGCGGCGCCAGCATAAATCCGGAAAAAATGTAAACGAGCGTAAGACATACCGGAAGAACATATCCGTTGATGAGCGTGGCAGCGGCAAGGAGCGGAAGCATGACCAGCGGCAAAAGAATGCTGATCTCGATACATTTTCTGCTTAGATAGAAAATGGAAGAAATCTCCTGTGCAACACATCCGGATAGATCGGCAAACAGGACTGTCCATATAAATGTAAGTAATATGAAAATGAATGAATATATAAATAATATGAAAAACTTACCAAGAAAATATTTAAGTTTACAAACAGGAATAATCCAAAAATATGTATTTATGTGATTACTTGATTCTGTGTAGAAAAGTAATGACGAAAGGATTCCTAAAATAAACGGGAGGATCATCCAACAGGTGAAACCGAAAACGGACCATTTGTAGAATAAAACAGGCTCCACGTTTGGTTTCCCAATGTATTTGAAATATAACATGGACAAAAACGGCATGATCGGGGATGCGGCGAGCGTGAGAATAAGACATTTCCGACGGCGCAGTTTTAAAAGTTCGATATGAATAAATTTAAGCAATTCCTTTCCCTCCTGTGATCGTTTTGAAATAATTCTCCAGATTATCGTTTTTTTCTTTGAGTGTTTTTATACTGCATTCTTCGAGAAGTACACCGCGATCCAAAATCCCGATGTCATCGGCAAGCAGATCGATCTCGGACAGAATATGACTGGAGACAAGGAGCGTCTTTCCGTGATCTTTGCAGAGCGTTTTCAGGAAATCTCGGATTTCTGCGATTCCGATCGGATCCAGTCCGTTGGTCGGCTCGTCCAGGATCAAAAGCTGCGGATGATGAAGAAGCGCATTGGCGAGTCCGAGACGTTGTTTCATCCCGAGGGAATATTCCCGAAATAATTTTTTATCCCTAAATGGGAGTCCGACCGTTTCCAGAGCATTTTTGACTGTATGTGATGCATTCAGGTTTCGAAGCCGGGCAAAAATTTCGAGATTTTCCGTTCCTGTCAGATTGGGATAAAATCCGGGTGTTTCGATCAGGGCTCCAATCCGTGGATAAAGCTGTTTTTCATGTCCGGTAAGTGTCTGGTCAAACAGCGTGAAAGTTCCGGATGTTGGTGGTGTCAGTCCAAGAAGCATTTTCATCAGTGTTGTTTTTCCGGCGCCGTTGCGTCCGAGCAGTCCATAGATACTGCCTTTTTTAATATGAAGATTTACGTTGTTTACGGCAAGTTGACCTTTGTATTTTTTAGTCAGTTGTTTTGTTTCAATAATAAATGATTCCATAATCGGCTCCTTTACATGATCGTTTGAGTGTTTATCAAAACACTAACGTCTCTTTTTAAATTTTTTATAAATTTCTGGTCAGAAAAGGAAAAATCCTTAATTTAGATATGAAAACACGAATTTTTATATAGGTTCCAATGAAGTTCTATTCTATAATAAAGTACCAAAGTGGGAAAATGATGCACAGAGATGTATACAAGGGAGGTATTGCGATGCGATATGACGCATTTCATCCGGGACAGGTATGGCTGGACACGGAGAAAACAGAGATGTATGAGAAATATTTAGATCCGACACTGTCTGCGGAAGAGCGGGCGGACGATCTGTTAGCGAAAATGAGTTTGGACGAAAAATTTGCGCAGACACAGTGTGGATTTGCGGAGCGGCTTTTGGAAGACGGAGCATATCCGTATGGGATGGGGCAGGTTTCCTGTCTGTTTGCGAGCATGCTGAAAACACTGGACGAGGGGGAAACTGTGATCGGGGAATTGCAGAAACGGATCATGGAGGCAAGCCCGCATCATATCCCGGCAATTTTCCATGTGGAGACGGCAACCGGATCTTTGCTTCCGGAAGCAACTAATTTCCCGATCGAGTTGGCACAGGCTTCCACATGGGATCCGGAACTGGAAAAGAGGATGGGAAAAGCAATCGGAAAACAAACCCGCGCAGCCGGAATCCATCAGGGATTGGCGCCGGTATTGGATCTTTGCAGAGATTCCCGGTTCGGGCGGCAGGGGGAGACGTTTGGTGAAGACGGAACTTTGGCGGCGGCGATGGGATCCGCCTATGTACAGGGGCTGCAGAATGACGGGAATGTCAAGGATGGAATTTTTGCGTGCGGAAAACATTTTCTTGGATTTATGAGCGGAATGGGAGGGATCCATGCGGCAAAAACGACAACGAATCCGCGGGAAATCCGGGAAGTGTATGCGAAACCATTTCAGGCGGCGGTTACGGAAGCGAAAATCGGAAGTGTGATGAATGCGTATTCCAGCTATGATGGGATGCCGGCAGGTGGAAGCCGGGGGCTTCTGACAGATCTTTTGCGTGGGGAAATGAAGTTTGACGGAACAGTGATCGCCGATTATTCTTCGATCAGCCAGTTTCACACAAATCACCGTGTGGCAGAATCCATGGAGGAAGCCGGAGAGATTGCCATGCGCGCCGGGATGGATGTAGAGCTGCCGCAGGTGGAGTCATTTAATGAGGATTTGAAAGCCAGATTTGCAAAAGGCGAAGCGGATATGGCAATTTTGGATCAGGCAGTCAGAAGAACATTGATCCACAAATTCCGTCTTGGATTATTTGAAAATCCGTTTCCGATGGAAAAGGAAGAGCGGGATGCGGTCATACAAGAGAAAGAGGCGCAGACGATCAGCAGAAATATGGCGAGAGAAGCAATGATCCTGCTGAAAAACGACGGAGTGCTGCCGTTGAAAAATGCAGCGGAACAGGACAGAAAGGAAAATTCCGGAAAGAAGAAAAAAGTAGCGGTGATCGGGTGGCACGGAGGAACAACCCGGGCATTTATGGGATGCTACATGTACATTGCGAGAATTGAAAATTCTCTCGGCGGCGTTAACACAATGGCAGGAATCGAGGGAAGTGATAATGCCATGAAAGAAAAAGTTCCGACAGAAACCTATCCGGGAAGTAAGATATTGATGGAACATCCGCAGACAGACACGCTGATCCGCAAATGTTATCCGGGAATCCACAGTCTCTATGAAGAACTAAAAGAGCGCTGTCCGGACTGGGATGTGCAGTATGCTTACGGATATCCGCAGGCTGGAAATGACACGTTGTATTTTGAGGAAGCATTGAAACTGGCGGTGGAATCCGACCTTGTGATCGTGACGTTAGGCGGAAAATACGGATGGAATACCGGATGCACGATGGGAGAGGGAATTGATTCGATGGATATCCGGATCCCGGAATGTCAGGAGCTGTTTTTGCGTGAACTTGCAAACTTGGGAAAACCGACAGTAGGGGTACATTTTGACGGACGTCCGGTGAGCAGTGATGCGGCGGATGAGACGCTAAATGCGCTGATCGAAGCATGGACGCCGGGGCGTTACGGCGCGGAAGCGGTTGCGGATGTATTGCTCGGCGCTTATAATCCGGCAGGAAGACTCCCGGTCAGTATTGCGCTGAATGCAGGGCAGATCCCGGTTTATTACAGTCATGAACGGGGCAGCAGTTATCACGCGGGCGAGAGCATCGGATTTCAGGATTATGCCGATGGATCTCATAAGCCGCGGTATTGCTTCGGATACGGACTTTCCTATACCGAGTTTGTATATGAAAGTATGGAGATTGTCAAAAAAGAAATCGATCCGTTCGAGTCATGGAAGATTGATGTGACTGTAAAAAATGCAGGAAATGTGGACGGAGAAGAGGTCGTTCAATTGTATATGAGCGATGAATATGCATCGATGACCCGTCCGGTGAAAGAACTGGTTGGCTTCAAACGAGTGAAGATCAAGGTCGGAGAATGTGCAAAAGTACGGTTTGAAGTTGCTCCGAGCCAGATGGCATTTCTGGATGCGGATATGTGGTGGAAGATTGAGAGAGGATCGTTTATCGTGCAGGCGGCGGCATCCAGTGAAGATGTGAAGATAGAAGACCGACTGTATGTGAAAGAAAATGCGTTTGTAGATGGGGCACAACGAAGTTTTTATGCAAAAGCAGAGGTGGAAAGAAATCCGTCGGATCTATAATTTTCTGATCTCCGGGATACCTAAAACGAACACTGTTTTAAAAGTGTTTGCTTTGGGTATACTAGTACAACGAATATATCAAAAATCTGGTATTCGTTATATTAGGAAAAAGGAGAATGCAGGAGATGTCTAAAATAGAAAATTGTCACAGACCGAAAAACATGCCGGGAAGAACAAATCCGGCGAAACTGACAGATCAGGAAAAGTCCGATAGAATGATCGAGATTCCGCTATCCACACAGACGGATGCGTCCAATGTGATTCCGGATGAAGTGCCGAGGCACGATGGACCGGGCGGGGAATAAAAGAATCGAGACAACACATGAGATTGTGATGGGACGATTTACGTCCCATCTATGATCTGATCTTTCCTAGATCCCGAATGATCACGGCGAGACAGTGGAGCTGTTCTGCGTTCAGCAGTTTTAAGTCATCAATGATCGCTGAGATACAGGCGGGATCTTTTTCTGTTGTTGAAAAAAATTGTTCCGGTGAGATATTAAAATAGTCGCATATATTAAAGAAGACCGGAATAGAAGGATATGCCTGCCGGTTTTCGATATGGTTGATATAGCCGGAATTTTGACCGAGCGACAAACTCATATCCCTCGCAGATACTCCTTTCTGAATACGCAATTCCGATAAGCGTTTCGCAAAATCATTTTCGTACAAAATCTCACCCCTCTGGTACATTTAAAATCATTTTTCGTATGTATATATCACATTATAAATCACGCAATGGTACAAAATATGATATTAAAAAGTATATTTTATCGACAATGCAACAATATAAAGCATATGATGATGTCAAAAAGTATAGAAAAATGTAAAAAACTAATGAGGGAAACACGTTTCATGAAAAGGAACTTGAGGAAGCGGGGGGATGCAGAGATAAATCTAAGCCTCTTTTAGGCAATTGAACGATGCGTACAGAGACGTACGCGGAGCGAAAGCAACAACAAAGAGACTTAGATCTGCTCTTCATCGGCTGTTTTCGCTTTGCACACTGACGATATCATAAGTCAAATGAAAAAGCCGAGTCTGTAACTATTATGCTATGTATGACAAATAGATACCACAAGGAACAAAGGGGAGTGGTTGACTTTTTGACTGATTTTTTACAAAAGAAATCTTGACAGTAACTTAAAAAATTGTATAATAGTATTAACAGAACCCACCACGCCTCTGATTTTTCATGCGCAACCCGGTGGGACTTTTTCATTTATGGGGAGGTTTTTATGTATCAGTATCCCAAACAAATATTAACAATAGAACAACAAGTGCAATCTTATATAGATGCAGGAATGGAGATTTCATCTCATGAAAATGTAGAGACGGCATTAAAATCTGTTGGATTTTATCGTTTGCGTGGATATTCGTTTCATTTGTACGATAATGTTGCGAAGAAATATGTTCCGGGAACGAGGTTTGAAGATATTTTAAGGTTGTATCAATTTGATCAGGAATTATCTGCTTTAGTTTTTTCGATGATTTCTAAGATTGAGGTGGCTTTGAGAGTACGATTAGTGGAAGCGTTACTCATACACGGAGAACCACTTGTTTTGCAGGATTCATCGATCTTTAAAGAGAAAAAACTGTATTGGCAGAATATGTCTACAGTAGCGTCAGAAATCGCTCGTTCTAATGATGTGTTTATCAAACATAATTTTGATAAGCATGATGGAGAGGTGCCTGTATGGGCAGCTGTTGAAGTTCTTTCATTTGGTACGCTATCGAAGATAATTAAGAATTTGAAAACAGGTATTGGAAGTTCGTATTCTATATTGGCGGCTAATTACCAATATAAATCGAAAAAAGGAAATCAGGTAAATCCATCACAGAAAATGCTTGCCTCATGGATACAGGGCGTTTCAGTGTTGCGTAATATGTGTGCGCATAATTCCAGAATTTACAATCGCACAATACATACGACGCCGGAAATTTTGGATGCAGATAAAGTTACGCCACCACCGGCACACAATGGTTTGTATCAAATCTTACTGGCGATGAAGTATCTGCGTTCATCTGACGAGGAATGGACAGTATTCGCAGATGCCTTAGACAAGCTGATCCAAAATAATATTGGTGTAATTAGTCTTACAGCAATGAATCTTCCAACAGATTGGAAAACACATCTAAGTGTATAAATGCAGCGGAAATGCATAAAATAGTAGAGCAGACCTAACCAAGCATTTTGAGCTCAAACCGGTTAGGCTTTCGGCGAAGTGTTACGATAAGCACTTCGCCATTTGTTGAAAGAGGGATATTTTTATATAGTTAGCTCTCTAATACATATTTTCGAGTGTCACCAAAGTAACAAGTTCATCCAGTCTTATTTTTTCATTACGGTATTTGCAGGAGCAAATGATATATTCATATCCGTCTGTCGGCATACCGACGATATCAATTTGAACTTGCTTTTTTGTTTGATGATCAGTTCTCGACCATCGACTGATCTGATTTAATTCGATCGGAAGAGGATCAATATAATATAGAAGATATTCTTTACACATTTCTTCAAATGTAAATTCCATATAATCTGATAAATGTCGTTTTACTGCGTTAGGATAAGTTTTTGCAATTCTACCAGAAACCCAACTTTTGTTGTAATTTCATTAAAACGTGAGGCGCTTTCAGCAATTGTTTTGATACTTGCATTATAAAGTGCGGGCTCGCGCAATTCTTGTTTCAAAAAATTTTCAGGTTCTTCATATGTTTAATATAGTGAATTACGATTATGTTTATTGTGATTACTATATTTTGAACTTTAAATAAGGTCAAGAATCTTTCATATGAAAGCAAAAATATCATGATGATTTTGTGTATGTGATTTATAATAGCACATTTTTTATACAAATATGATTTTAAATATCACGTTTTATGGGGGGGGGCAACTATAATATATTATGTAAAAAAGTGTAGAAAAATGTAAAAAACTAACGAGGGAAACACGTTTCATGAAAAATATACTGATCCTGACGACAGTCAGCGGTTTTTTGAAAAAGTTTGAGATGGAGAATGTCAAAATACTCCAGAGCATGGGATATACGGTACATTATGCAGCAAACATGAATGAACAGCACTATCCGTTTGATGAAAAGGAACTCGAAAGGGCGGGGATAAGATTGCATCATATTGATATTGCCAGATCCCCTTATATGCTGAACTATAACATGAAAGCATTCTGGCAGTTGGCAGCGATTATCAAACAAAATCATATATGCGCGATACATTGCCACACGCCGGTAGGCGGGATGCTTGGGCGGCAGATGGGATGGTGGTTTCGCAGGAGGCAGCTTCAGATCATCTATACAGCTCATGGTTTTCACTTCTATAAAGGAGCGCCTTTTATCAACAATACAATTTATTATTTTGTGGAGAGATTTCTCGCACATTTTACTGATCTTCTTGTTGTGATCAATAAGGAAGATTATAAAAATGCGAAGAAATTTCATCTGCGTAAAAATGGAAAAGTCTATCATATCCCAGGGATCGGTCTGGATCTGGAACGGTTTTCCCCGCTTACAGAAAAGGAGCGCAGGGAAAAGCGAAAGAAGCTTGGAATTACAGAAGATGATTTCTTTCTCGTATCGGTGGGCGAGTTAAATGAGAATAAAAACCAGCAGATCATTCTTCGTGCATTGGAGCAGATGAGAAGAGCGGGCAAAGATATTTCCAAAATCAAATACGGCATCTGTGGGGATGGATTTTTCCGGGAGAAAATAGAGCGGATGATCCAAACGTTGGGACTGGAACACAATGTGCGGATGTTCGGTTACTGTATGGATGTGCGGGAAATTCTTGGGTGTGCGGATGTGTCGGTTTTTCCGTCCCGGAGAGAGGGACTTGGAATGGCGGGACTGGAAGCGCTGGCTATGGAAATCCCGCTTCTTGCCGCAGAAAACCGGGGAACGCGGGAATATTTGAAACCCGGGATCAACGGATATTTCTGTGAGAGTGACAGCGTGTCAAGCTGGATCAACGGATTGGAAACCATTCGGAATCTTGCGCCGAACGTCCGCCAGGAAATGAAGCGGATGTGCAGAAAGTCAGCGGAAGTGTTCGGAAAAGAGAATACGAATGCCATTATGAAACTGGTATATCAGGATTTAGATAAGAGATTGGAATGTGTAAGAAATGGAAGAAAAGGTGAAGATCAGTGTCATCATGGGTGTGTATAACCCTGTGGAGCAAAAGCAGCTTCAGGCTGCGGTGCGGTCGATGATCCGGCAGACGATGACGGACTGGGAACTGATCCTGTGTGATGACGGATCCCATATTACATATCAGCCTTTGATCGATGAGGCGATCGAAATGGATGAACGGATCATCCGGATCCGGAATAAGACGAATAAAGGATTGGGCTATTCACTGAACCAGTGTCTGAGTATTGCAAAAGGGAAATATATTGCCCGGATGGACGGGGATGACATTTCCGAACCGGAACGGTTTCGGAAGCAGTATGATTTTTTGGAACGGCATCCGGAGTATCAATGGGTGGGATCAAATTCCAGACTGTTTGATGAACATGGTGTGTGGGGAGTGGATTGTGTGCCGGAAAGGCCGGAAGCATCGGATTTCCTGTCTTATTCCCCGTATATCCATCCGTCGGTGATGTTCCGGGCGGAGGTGCTGCGGAAGATCAAGGGTTATCCGATCTCGGAGGAGACAAGACGGTGTGAGGATTATGAACTTTTTATGCGGCTTCATAAGGCAGGCTATCGTGGATACAACCTGCAGGAACCGTTGATCCGCTACCGGGAAGATGAACATACTTATCGGAAACGGACGATCCAGAGCCGGATGCAGGAGGTAAAGATCCGTTACCGTGGATTCAGGCAGTTGGGAATCCTGCGTCCGGAGACGGCAGCGTATGTGATGCGTCCGCTGGCAGCCGGGCTGTTTCCGCCAACGGTTTTAAACCGGATCCGGCAAAGTACGAGAAAGGGGTATCGTGTCGATCAACATGCAAAGACGGTATGAGCAGTATCGGGAGATTTTGAAAAAAAGTGAATTATTGGAATATCCGGTAAAACGTCTTTTGGAAGCAGATCAGACGATTGCAGGGCACAAGTGCCAGATTCACGAACAGACCAGTTATTATGTGCTTGCCCCGGCTTTAAACGGATTTGTTGTTTGGGTCTTGCAGAATGCTGTGAAAAGCGGGATCGAACGGCTTTATTTTCTTGCGCGGGACGGATATTTTATGTACCGGATCGCACAGCGGTATTGTGAAGAACTTTGTCTGCCGGTGGAATGTGTTTATTTATGCTGCTCCCGGTACTCCTTAAGGATTCCGACATACCATACAGATATGGAGGAAGCGCTTTCTTATATCTGCCGCGGCGGGATCGATGTGACACTGCAGAAAATCCTGGACCGTTCGGGGCTCACATGGGAAGAGCAGAAGAACGTCCGAACACAGCTGGAACTTCCACACGAGTTTTTGGAAGACCCGGATGCTGTGATCCCCTATGCAAAGCTGGGAGAGATTCGGAGTGCACTGCAAAAATGTAGTTATTTTCTCCAATGTGTTGAGGTACATTCAAAAGAGAGTATGCCTGCGCTTGCCGGATATTTAAAGCAGGCGGGATTGCTGGAAGAGAAAAAGGCAGCGCTTGTAGACAGCGGCTGGGTCGGCTCGATGCAGAAAATCCTGAACCGGACACTTCGGAAAATGGGAAGAAAGGAAGCGCTGGAGGGATATTACTGGGGCATTTATGAATTGCCGGAGGGCGTGGATCCGGTCAAGTATCATTGCTACTATTTCAGTCCGAAAAAAGGGCTGCGCGCAAAAGTATATTTCAGCAATTGTCTGTTTGAATCCATTTTCAGTGCGCCTCATGGCATGACATTGGGATACCGGAAACGGGAAGCGCATTATGAACCGTATTTTTCGGAATGTTCCAGACCACGCCGTATGTTTATGGAAGAAACCGAGCAGTATCTGGTGCGGTATACTGAATTTTTTTTGCGGCAGTTGAAAAGCGCTCATTTGAAAAAGACAGATATGCGGAATCCGGAGCTTCAAAGACTGGAATTGATGAAACTGGACTGGAAAAAAGCGCGTAGGATCACCGGGAAACTTCTGCGCCTGTTTATGGGATGCCCGTCCCGGGCGGAAGCAGCCTGTTATGGAGCGCTTCGTTTTTCAGACGATGTGCTGGACACAGATACGAAACAGACTGCGGCAAAGCTGTCGGAGCAGGAACTTTGTGAGAACCATGTCTGGAACAAGATCCTTGTGATGTTTGGCATCCGGAAAAAATATATAAAAGAAAGCGCCTGGTATGAGGGGAGTGCAGTTCTGTCCGGAAAAAATGTGAAAAAGCATTGGCGGCAGTATGCGCTGTATAAATATCTGTTGTATATTCGGCAGGGATTTTTTAAGGGGTAGAGAATAGGAGACGATAAAGAGTGAATCGAAGAATAGTATCAGGTATTCATAAATGGATCGGATATATTTTGCTTGTGTTTTATGGCGTGTCCGTGGTTGGATTGATTTATTATTGTGCAAAATCCCGGATTTTTCCGGTTAGTTATCTTATTTTGACGGCGGTGGTTCTGACTATTTTTGGAGGTGTGTTTCTGTGGATGCACCGAAAAGTGGTCCCGTCTATAGCGGCAAGTATTCTGACTTTGATCCTGGCATTTGTATGTGTACTGGGATCGTATTATATGATCCGCACAAGCCGTACGATCACGGAAGTATCAAAAGCGGATAAGCAAACCGATGTGATTTCGGTTTATGTAATGGAGAAAGATCCGGCACAGTCTTTAGAGGAAATTCAGGATTATCAGATTGGAATCGTAAAGGAGACGGACAGAGAACGTACGGATCAAACGGTGAAAAAGTTGGAAAATGTGTTGAAAAGTCCGCTGGAGATTCAGGAATATGAGGACATTCTTAAAATGCTGGATGCACTGAAAGAGGGAAAAGCAGGCGCAGTTATTCTAAATGATGCCTATGTCGGGATGTTCGCGGATGTAGAGGGGTATAGTTGGATCGCGACAGATCTGCGCAGGATCACTTCCGTTGAGCATGAGGCGGAAGTGACGGAGGAAAGCGCAGTTCCGGATAATGTACCGGAAACATTTGTGATGTATTTGAGTGGAATCGATACATATGGAGGAATTTCAGCGCGTTCCAGAAGTGACGTCAATATTTTAGCAGTCGTAAATACAAAGTTGAAAAAAATCCTCTTATTATCTACGCCAAGAGATTATTATGTCGATTACAATGTGACAGACGGAGCAAAAGACAAGCTGACACATGCGGGGATTTATGGCGTCGAGGCATCTATGGATGCTTTGGAACGACTGTATGGGATTCAGATCGATTATTATCTGCGCATTAATTTTTCCGGGTTTGTGGATATCATTGATGCGTTGGGAGGGATTGACGTAAATTCCGAGTATGAATTTACGGTAGAACCAATTAAAACGTATCACGTCGGCATCAATCATCTGACCGGACTGGAGGCGCTTGCATTTGCAAGGGAGCGTTACAGTTTTGCGGATGGAGATTACCAGCGAGCAAAAAACCAGATGGAAGTGATCCGTGCGGTAGTGGCGCAGTGCGCATCAAGTTCTTTACTCAAAAATTATGCGTCGGTTATGAATGCTGTGTCCGGAAGCTTTGAAACGAATATGCCGGATGACCAGATCGCATCACTTGTCAGAATGCAGCTTGCGGATATGGCGCAGTGGGAAGTGACGTCTTACACGTCGACAGGGACCGGGATGTATGCGGAAACGTTTTCTATGCCGGGACAGCAATTGTCGGTGATTGAGCCGGATCCGGCGTCCGTGGAAGAGGCAAAACGATTGATACAGGAGTTATATAAATGACAAAAAAGGAAAAGAGAAGACAATATACGTTTGTAATTAAAGAATTAGTATCCAGAGAAATTAAAAGAAAATATGCAAGATCCTATCTTGGAATTGCATGGAGTGTATTGAATCCATTATTGTCAATGATCGTGATCACACTAATTTTCTCACATATGTTCCATCGTGCGATTGAGAATTATCCGGTGTATTACTTAACGGGGTCAGTGATCTGGCATATGTTTACCAGTGGAACAAACGCGGCGATGACAACACTTGTGGATAATAAAAATATGTTGATCAAAGTAAGGCTTCCTATGGAGATTTTTGTGTTGGCAAGAATTTGCACCGCACTGGTAAATCTTGGATATTCGTTGATTCCTTATATTGGAATTTTGATTGTATTTCGGATTCAAATTACATGGAGTGTGTTGCTGTATCCGCTTATTATCTTTTTTGCATTGTTATTTTCAACCGGAGTTGCGTTTATATTATCTATTGCTTATGTATTTTTTGGTGATGTAAAGCATCTGTATTCTGTACTTTTAACATTGTGGATGTATTGCTCTGCTTTGTTTTATCCGGTTGAGATGCTACCGGAATATGTAAAGCGTGTTGTTGTGGAAAATCCATTGTTCAATTATATCAATTGTGCAAGACGCGTGATGATGTGGGGGCAGCTTCCTACATTTCCGGAAATACTGCGAATGGTACTTTGGGGAGTGGGAATGTTTGTTGTTGGTTATTTGGTGTTTGAAAAGAACAAGAACAAAGTAATGCAAAAGATGTAACAGGAGAAGATATGAGACATAGGATAAAAAAAATACTTTTACCGATTTTGATGTTGACCGGAATTATAAGTTTAGGTTTTTCGGTACAGGCAGCAGGAGAAGCAGTCGGATTTGGCTCAGAAAGTTATCGATGGGAATTGGATGTTCCTGCGCAGATAGGAGTATATGCTTATTCAGATCAGCCGGTAGAAACAGCAGAATTATATGTTCATTATAATGCGGAATTTCTTGAATATAGTTCGGGCGGGGAACTGGTCGAACCGGGAACCATACATGTAACGGTAGGAGATGGAAATTCAATAGAAGCAGGAACATTGTTGGAACTGATTCCGAGAAAACCGGGAAGTACCGCAGTTACGATTGCCAGTACAAATGTAAAAAATATAATGGGAGAGGATGTGACAGTTTCAGAAGCAAGTGTTGCAGTCGATGTGCCCGATGCAGATGGAAATGTTCCGGTCATAGCTGCTCCGGAAAATGAGGAAATGGAAAGTGCAGAAGAAAGTACGAAAGTAGAAGATTCAAAAGAAGAAAAAGATTCTGCATTGGATCATGAAGAAAAACAGAAAGAGACCGAGAAACAAGAGGGTAAAAAAGAACATTCAGTACAATCTTGGAAAAAATGGATTGTACCGGGGATTGCTGCTTTGTCTGTATTGATTCTTATGGGTATGATCTTCGCAATGATGAAAAAATATCGACATGCTTCTGCAAAAAAGAAAAAAAGAACTGTAAGAAAAAAAGTGAAGAAGCAATCAGAATTTGCAGAGGATGATTTGTCAAAACCAGAAAAACTGGAAGAATTAGAAGCGTTTGATTTTATAGAAGAAAAGGAAATTGAGATTGCTGTAAAAAATGTGACGATGGAATTTAAACGTACAAAAGATGAAGCGACTAGCATGAAAGAATTGTTTGTACGTTCAGCCAAACACCAAAATAAAGTAGAAAAATTCAAAGCATTGGATAACGTAAGCTTTACAATTCGAAAAGGAGAAGTTGTAGGAATTATCGGAACAAATGGATCCGGGAAAAGTACAATTTTGAAGATCATTTCGGGGGCATTGACTCCTACATCGGGAACTGTGGAAGTGGATCGGGATAAGATTCAGCTACTTACATTGGGAACGGGATTTGATTTTGAATTGACAGGTCGGGAAAATGTGTATTTGAATGGGGCTGTTATTGGGTATACAAAAGAATTTATCGATGAAAAATACGATGATATTGTGAAATTTGCTGAGTTGGAAGGATTTATGGAGCAAAAAGTAAGAAATTATTCGTCAGGTATGGTATCCAGACTTGGATTTGCAATTGCAACTATGCGAGATACTCCGGAAATTTTGATTTTAGATGAGGTATTAAGTGTTGGAGATATGTTTTTCCGTAAAAAGAGTGAAGCGAGAATTAAAGAAATGATTAAAAGCGGTTCCACGGTATTGATCGTCTCTCATTCCACATCCGTGATTCGATCTAATTGTACAAAGGCAATTTGGATTGAAAAAGGAGTGCTTAAAGATATCGGAACCCCGGCAGAAGTGTGCCGGGCTTACGAGAAAATGAACAGTTAGCAGGAAAAGATATGGAAATTATAGAACAAATTTATCAAGATCTGGTAAATCGAAACCCCGATATTTCAATACGATATCACAGGTACAGAGATCAGGTACAAGGAGTGTCGCGAGTGAAAGCCTGGGGGTATTTGATCAAACTGAATATAGAATACCGGCTGTTGAAGCAAAAGGTTTCTGCCGGAGAAGATTTATTTTATAAAGAAAAGCAGCTTCGTGTGAAAGAGAGCGAATCATCCGCAGTATTTCGGGAGACACCGGAAGAATTGGCAGAACGGCTTGCAAAATATGATGTGATTTCGTTTGATGTTTTTGATACGCTGATTTTCCGACCGGTTTCACAGCCATCCGATTTGTTCTTTTTTGTAGGAGAAGAGTTAAAATATCTCGATTTTTGCAGGATCCGGATGGAAATGGAACAGAGAGCACGAAAGGAAAAATACGAAAAATATGGTGTGCGGGAAGTTACGTTTGAGGAAATCTGGAGCATGATGGAAAGTGAGACCGGAATAACAAAAGAACGAGGGATGCAGATTGAGTGGGAGATAGAAAAAAAATATTGTTTTGCAAATCCATATATGAAGCGTGTGGTAGAGAAGTTAAGATCACTGGGGAAAACAATGATCATTACATCGGATATGTACCTTGGAAAAGACGAGATAAAAAAACTACTGGCACATTGCGGATATGGAACATTTGCTCACTACTTTATATCTTGTGAATATGGAAAGTCAAAGCATGATGGCAGTATATATCAGGAAATAAAGAACTCTTGTAAGAATTCTGAAAAGATCATACATATAGGTGATAATAAAGTGTCAGATAAAAAACAGGCGGAAAAGAATGGGATCGAAGCTGTTTGGTATCCAAATGTCAACGAAGCAGGCGCTGTTTATCGAAGTGAGGATATGTCAAAAGTGGGAGGGAGTATTTATCGGGGGCTTGTGAACAGTTGGCTTTATAACGGGATGAAAGCGTATTCGATGCCATATGAATATGGATTTATTTACGGGGGAATCTTTGTTCTTGGATATTGTCAGTGGATTCATCAGTATGTCAAAGAACATGAGATTGAGAAAATTTTATTTTTGTCGAGAGACGGCGACATTTTAAGTAAGGTTTATGAGATGCTTTATCCCGAAGAAATTGGAAAGTGGAATTATGTTTATTGGTCTAGGATCGCAGCGACTAAAATGACAGCAGATTACTTTAAATATGATTATTTCCGTCGTTTTTTATATCATAAAGTAAATCAAGGATATTCTTTAAAAGCCATTTTTCAATCTATGGAATTAGAAGATCTCCTGTATGATTTTTTGCAAGAAAGCAGACACAAAGGGAAAACGGAAAACAGTGTGCTCGATGAAAAAACGGCGGAGGAAGTGAAACAATTTTTACAGGAAAATTGGAAAGACGTACTAGCACATTATCAGACGCAGATCCAGATGGGAAAACAATATTTTGGAGAAATTTTGAGGGAATGTGCCAGTGCGGCAGTTGTAGATATAGGATGGGCAGGAAGCGGTGCGGTTTCGTTGGATTATCTTATTAATGAAGTGTGGGGAATGCAATGTAATGTGACAGGCTTGGTTGCCGGAACGAATACAATATTTAATCAGGAGCCGGATGCATCGGAATCCTTTTTATATTCGGGGAAATTAGTGAGTTATGCGTTTTCCCAACAGGAGAACAGAGATATATGGAAAAAACATAATCCGAATCGTGGCGATAATCTGGCAGCAGAAATGCTTTTGGCATCGCCTACATATTCTTTTAGAAGATTTAATGAAGATGGAACGTTGAAGTTTGCAGAGCATGAGATTGAAATTGATGCGAAAGAAGTACAGGACGGAATTATTGATTTTGTAAAGTGGTATCTGATGCGCATGCAGAAAATACCGAAAATCAGTGGAAGAGATGCGTATGCTCCGTTGTTGACAGTATTGAGCAATGAAGAGTATTTCAGAAATCTTTTGAGAACAGAAAAGGTACAAATGAATTTGGAGTAAAAGAAAAAAGAGAGGAAAAAAGAATGCAGATCGATATATTGGGAAGTTGTGTGTGCAGGGATCTGTTTCGCTATATGCCGGAAGAATTATATAGTGTAGAACGTTGTATAGGAAACATTCCGATCAGTACATTATATGAAAAAAGAGTTTCACTTGAAAAGCGTGGAATTGATCTGTCAGGATTGAGTAAATACAATTACAGAATGTTAAAAATACAAATGGGAAGAAGCGCAGTTAGTTTGCTGAAAAAAAGTGAGGCAAATGTATTGATTTTGGATTTGGCGGATGAATGTATGAAGCGTTTTGTCAATGAAGAAATTTCAAAATGTGGTATTGCTTTTCAAGAAGAAGAACAAAGCATAATGGAGGATGGATTTTCCGAATATGGAGAAAGCATAATCATGGATGCTTTGGAATTGAATTGGGAAGAACTGGAGGAAAAATATCGTCGCTTTGCTCTGGATTTGGTGAAAACAGAAGAGAATCCAAACGGATATTATGCTGAAAATATAGTTGTATTGGAAACGTATTATGCCGAAAAAAAGGTTGGTAATTCCGATGGGATCTTACATCCGCAGCCGGCGGAATATAAGATCAGGGAGAAAAACGAGTTTTTGAGAAAATTATATCAAATACTGTATCGATATATACCGGAATGTCATGTAGTAAAACTGCCGATTTTTACTCATTCTGTGGAAACACATCTACGTGGTGAACATCCGCTATATTATACCGAGGATACTTATATCTATCTTGCAAAAGTGCTTCGCACGTTGTTTAAAGAATTAAAAGTTAATACAGTTGAAAATTTATATCTGGAGCAGGGATTTAAAAATAAACTTTTTACCAGAGTATTAAATAGCAGTTCGATCAACAGCATTGTGGGAATGAAAAAAGAGATTGCTGCGCTTCAGAAGCAAGTAAAGGAATTGTCACAGAAATTAGAAGAAATTTCATGAAAAAGGATAAGATCATAGGGGAAAAGTATGGAAATTACGTTACAATCTGTTGTTTTTAAAGATAAAGTTTGTTCTTTAAAAGAATTGTATTATAGAGAAAAAGGAAATGCGATTCCGGAAGAAAATCAGATTACCTTAAAAGAAAAAACAGAAATTCGAACCAACACCTATCTTAATTTACTAGATTGTGCCATATGGAAGAAATATACATCTATTGAAAAAATCCGATTAGTGATGGAAGTAAAGGGGAGCGGAAGTATTCGGGTGCTATATTCAGAAAATGGGACGGAAGAAGTAATATTTGCACAGTATAGAGTGGATAGTTTGAATTATGTGAAAAAGATTATTGCTTTACCGATTGGAGAGAGAAGATATTGGTTTGAATTAAGCACAGAAACAGGAATGAGTGTTCGGAATATTTATTATAGTTCATCTGTTTCAGAGGAAAAGATAAATCCGGTACATATTTCATGGGTGATTTGCACTTTTCAGCGGCAAAAAATGATTCAAAACATAAAGGAGTTGTTTCAAAACAGTCTTTTTTTTGAAGAGGAGTCTATGTATTTTCATGGGATGAGCATGAGGATTGTGGATAATTCGTCAGAAATGGAAGTAAGGGAGCAGCCTTATATAAAAGTGTTTCACAATCCAAATACCGGAGGTGCAGGCGGATTTGCCCGTGGTATGGAAGAGAGTAAAAAAGAGGAAGAGAAATATGGAATTACACAGGTCCTTTTGATGGATGACGATGTGGAGCTTATGAAAGAGAGTCTTTACCGTTTGTATTCTTTTTTGAAAATTATCAAACCGGAATACCAGAGCAGACCGATCGCAGGGCGAATGTTCCGGACCGATCAACGCCAGATTCAATATACAGCGTTGGAAATATGGAATCGTGGAGAGATTCGGCATATAGGTCGGAATCTGGATATGACGAAAATGGAAAATTTATGGGATATGAACCACATCAAAGAGACGGTCAGTAAAGACGTTTATACAGGATGGTGGTTTGGGTGCTTTCCGATGGAATATGTGCGAAAACATAAACCGCTTCCGTTTTTTTTACATTGCGACGATGTAGAATATGGGATTCGAAATGGAGAGAAACCATTGATATTAAATGGAATCCAAGTGTGGCATGAAACGTATGAATATCGAAAAAATGCAATGATATCTTACTATGATATAAGGAATAGTATGATCGTTAATACAATTCATGGATTTTATCAAAGTGAAAAAGACGTGTGGGAAGATTGGAAAAAGAAACTGGATGATTATTACAATCAAAAAGATTATTCGGGAGAATATGCAGCAATATTAGCGATGCAGGATTATTTAAAAGGAAAGAATTTGCTTTTTTCGAAGAAAGAAAAAAAGCAAATGCGGGAAAAAAGTGGGAAGAAATATCAATATAAAGCAGCATTCCTTTGGAGAATGCTGGAAATGCGATTTAACCGTAAGGGACATGAAGCATTTGTGTCATATCAGAAGATTTTGGAGAAAAATAAATGAAAATACAGAACATTATCAGTCCGTCAACAGAAAATTGTACAGAAGAAGCCCTATATTTTCGGAGATTTGGAGACGTAGAATATAGTCTGGCGCAGGAAAATATTATGTTAAAAAAAGAGGCGATGGTTTCGTTTGATACATATTTTAACGGTTTTTCTGCGAGTAAATGGTTTCAGTATACGACGGTGAAAAAGATCCGATTGAAAATAAAAGTAAAGGGAAAAATCCGATTGACGCTTTTTTATAAAGAAAAGCAGATGGGACAAATCTATACACAGATCGTGGAAGAAGCAGAATACGATACCGGAGGGAAAATTGCGGAAATCGAAAGCCTCTATCATTGTGAAAAAACACAGGGGATGTATGCTTTCAATATTCTTGCAATGGAAGACGACGTTGTATTTTATGGCGGAGAATATGATGCGGATTTTCTCGGAGAAGAGCAAAAAGTAAGATTGGCTATTGTGATCTGTACATTTAAAAGGGAAGAGTTCGTATATAAAAATATAAAAATGTTGAAGAAAAGATTTTTCGAAAATACGTGCTCAGAGATTGGAAAAAATCTTGCAGTCTATATTTCAGATAATGCAAAAAGTTTAAATCAGACAGAACTTGAATCAGAATATGTTCATATTTTTCCAAATAAAAATGTGGGCGGATCTGGGGGATTCACAAGAGGTCTGATCGAATGCTTAAAAAATCAAAAAACAGAAGAATTTACACATGTTTTACTTATGGATGACGATGTGATGATTCAACCGGAATCAATTTTTCGTACATGGAGAATTTTAACGGTTTTAAAACCAGAGTTTTCCGATACTTATATCGGGGGCGCTATGCTGCGGCTTGATAAGCAATGGTACCAGACGGAATCGGGAGCATTGTGGAATGGTGGCAATTTGATCAGTCGAAAAGTGGGATTAGATTTACGGGATCTGGATGCCTGCCTTTACAACGAATTCGAAGAAAAGTGTGATTTTAATGCGTGGTGGTACTGTACAATTCCTATGAAATTTGTGAATGAAACGAATCTGCCTCTTCCATTATTTATTCGTGGGGATGATGTGGAATATGGACTTCGAAATATGAAAAATCTGATTCTTATGAATGGAATTTGCGTATGGCATGAACCGTTTGAATATAAATTTAGCTCTTCCATGTATTATTATATTTTTAGAAATCGACTGATTGATAACGCAATTCATGAGATTCCCTATTCTTACAAACAATTTCTAACAGAACTGAAAGAATGGTTTGTCAGAGAGTTGTTTACATATAGATTTAAAAATGCACAATTGCTTTTAGATGGGGCAAATGATTTTTTAAAAGGAATTGATTGGTTAATAGAACAAGATGGAGAAGCCTTGAATAGTAAAGTCATGGGAAAAGGCTATAAGATGCAGCTGATCAACGAATTAGAAGTGCCGTTTGATTTTCCGGTTTATGAGAGAACGATACATCTTTTTGAGGGGAGAATGCATCAGTTAAAACGAAAGCTATTATTTAACGGAATGTTTTTGAAAGCAAAAGGAGATGCGATCGTTCCGACGATCGAACCACATATTTTATATTTTTATAGAAAAGAACGTGTGTTGAATTATGACTTTATGAGTCGGAAAGGATTTGTCACATACAAAAATAATAAAGAGTTTTTCCGGCTGTATAAAGATTTTTTACATTTAAAAAAATTATGCAGGAAAAAATATGATATTGTACGGGCGGAATACCGGGAACGAGGAAGAGAAGTGATGAATCTGGAGTTTTGGAGCCGATATTTGGAAATTGATTCAAAGGAAAAGGACGGTGAAAATAAATCGTGAGGAAAGAAACAGTCAATGCAAAAGTGACAGAAGCGCAATGTACCGGATGCGGCGCTTGTAAGAATGTGTGTCCGGTTTCGGCAATTTCCATGAAGGCAGATACGGAAGGATTTCTTTATCCCAATGTGAAAGAAACGCAGTGCATCGAATGTGGAAAATGTCTCATGGTATGTCCGGTATTAGTGGATAACAATTCCAATAGTTCTACTCCGGAAATCTGGGCAGTCCGTGCATCAGATGATTTGCGGGCGGTGAGTTCTTCAGGCGGCGTATTTACAATACTGGCAGAATATATTCTGGAAGAAAAAGGACTTGTCTGTGGCGCGGCATATGATACGGAGATGAATGTACATCATATGTTGGTAGAAAAAAAGAAAGATTTGAAAAAACTTCGCGGATCGAAATATGTTCAAAGTAATGTCGGTGATGTATATCAGAAGATTTTTAAAGAATTGAAAAAAGGAAGAAGCGTTTTATTTACAGGTACACCGTGTCAAAATGCAGCGTTGCGAAATATTGTGGGAGAACAGGAAAAGCTGATACAGGTTGATATTATCTGTCATGGAGTTCCGTCCCAGACACTTTTTACACAATACTTATCGGAAGTGGCGGATGGGAAAAAAATAAAAACGGTAAATTTTAGGAATAAACAGTTTGGATGGCAGTCCGGGAAAGTTCAGATTCAGTTTGAAGATCAGAGCGAATACATAGGTACAACACAGAATGATCCCTATGAAGTAGGATTCTATCGGAATCTTACGTTGCAAAAATGTTGTTCCGATTGTAAATTTTCAGAATACTCAAGAGAAGGTGACCTGTCGATCGGAGACTTCTGGGGAATCTCAGATATTGATAGAAAGCAGAATGACGGAAAAGGAACGTCGATTGTTTTTGTAAATAACCAAAAGGGAGAGCGTGTGTTTTCAGCAATCCAAAAAAGATTTTACAAGACACAATCCTATCCTTTTCAGGAAATAGGCGGGAAAATAAAAAACCGTGTTCATGCAAAATATCCACCCAATATAAAAAGGGAGAAATTTTTTCAGGAACTTAAAAAAAGGCATAATGTTTATCAGGCAGTAAAAGAAACACTTCCAAACGGAATTGAACAAAAAAAGATTGTAAGCGGAAAAATATTTGACGTCGGATTGGTGTCAAATTATCTTGCTGTAAATTTTGGAGGATCTTTGACACAGTACGCACTGTATCGAACGATCAAAAAAATGGGATATTCTGTGGGGATGATTGGAAGACCGCTTTCTTCGTGGGGAAAAGCGGATCATGCAAATCTTTCCAAGATGTATTTGGAATGTCCTTACGATGAAATCGATCTGCTTCCGCGGATGAATACACGGGAGGATATGGAGGCACTGAATAATGTGTGCCGCCAGTTCGTTGTTGGTTCCGATCAACTTTTTCAATATACACTTTATCGTGATTTAGATAAGTTTGTGTCATTATCATGGGCGAAAGACCGAAAAAAAAAGATCGCATATGCGGCATCATTCGGACATGGAAAAATTTGGGGAGATGTGGATGAACTGGCAGAAATGGGATATTTCCTCCATAAATATGATGCGTTTTCGGTAAGGGAAAAAGATGCGGTGGCGCTTTGTAAACGACATTTTGCTGTGGATGCAGAATGGGTGTTAGATCCGGTTTTTTTATGTGATAAAGAAGTATATCGTGAATTGGCGCAAAAATCGAAGCGAAAACGAAAAGAACATTATATTGCATCCTATATATTAGATCCGTCAATGGATAAGCAGAAAATACTGAAAAGGATCGGAAAAGAACTGGACCTGCCGATCGAAGTTTATTCCGAAATGTCACATTCAAAAGAATATGTCGCTCCGTTGGGAGATTTGGATGTTGTGCATCTGAAAGTGGAAGAACGTTTGGACAGCATTATGAATTGTGACTACTTTGTAACAGATTCATTCCATGGAACTTGTTTTGCCATCATTATGGGGAAACCATTTCTCTCTATTTTGAATACAAAAAGAGGCGGCAGCAGGTTCACATCGTTGTTGGAACTGTTCGGTTTAGAAGCGCGATTGATTAAAAACAGTAAAGAACTGGAAAAAAATGTTCCGGCAGTTATAGCGGATATTGATTATACCGCAGTTCATAAAATTCTCGAAAAAGAGAAACAAAGATGTACTCAATGGCTGCTGGCCCAGTTGAAAACCCCTAAAAAAAATCTGTATTCAGACTATGACATGATGAAGAAGTTGATTGAGGAGCAAAAACGGACTATTTCGCAGCTTCATAGCGAAATGATGGAGTTGGCGCGTATGGTTGGAAAAGAGGGACGTTATATTACAGATATAGAAAAATATCTGGATTATCTTTTCCGAGTGCGTAAGAAATATCAAATACTCATTGCAGTAAAAGATACGCCCGGATTAGCGGTAAGTGAGAATGTCAGTGAAAAATTTCAGAAATTGGGTATACGAGAAAAACTGGTTGGAAAACATGGAAGAAGTTTTGCAGCCGTAATTGACGGTGGAGAGAATATATATGAAGAAATGGGACAGGAACTTTCACCGATCGAGACGGAACTTCATTTGGAAGATGCAGAACTTCGCTTGGTCAGCAGAGTGTTCTTAAACGGAAACGAGGCTGTCATTAAATACAATGGAATAGATTATGCGGTGAATGAACGGGGATTTAATATTGTCCTGATTGAGAAAGAGAGTGGGATAGTAGAGGATTCGGTGTGTTTTGACACACATTTACCGGATTATAAGTGTTATCGGAGAAAATAAGTTAGGAGAAGAGAAAGGAGTTTGGGTGTGAGGTATGCGAAAGAAAAAGTATCAAGACAATAAGACGAATATAACAAACACAATGGGGACAAGAAAAAAGGAGGATATAGTTCAGCCAGAAGAATATCCTGATTGTGGTCTGGATAAACTGGATGATTGCGATACGTTGATTGCCAGTTTATGGTATGGATTAAACTATGGATCTATTTTGTCAGCATATGCATTGTACAAAGTGGTGGAAAAATTAGGCAGAAAGCCGGTTTTGTTAAATAAACCAAAAGAATTGTGGACAACACATTATGATAATCCAGATGGCATTGCAGGAAAATTAATACATAGATATTGTAATGTTGCTAAACGGGAAATAGAGGATAAAGAACTTAAAAAATGTGATATGTTTTTAGCCGGTCCGGATGTATTGTGGAATTATGATCTTTGCGGAAAGGAAACAGGGGATTTCTTTTTCGGCGGATGTGTCGCACCGGAAATAACTAAGATTTCTTGCGCCTCGTCATTTGGAAAAGTTCAGGGGAATTCTGCAGAACAAGTGGAGTTATTAAAGGTGGGAAAGCAACTGTCTTCGTTTCAAGGAGTTTCAGTGAGAAACGGATATGATGCGGGTGTTTGCCAGCGGCAATTTCAATGTGAAGCGGAGATCATTCTGGATCCTGTATTTTTGTGCGAGATGTCTGCGTATGAAGAATTAATAAAAAATGCGCATTTTGATGCGAAAGAACCGTATATATTTACATACATTGAGCATGGAAATGAACAGATAAAAAAATATATTGAAGCGGGGATGCAAATCAAGAATTTGGAAAGCCGCAATTATATTGATATTAATCGTTTTCCTGAATCATCGAAAGAATTGGGATTGGATGTAACATTTCATGTGATGGCGGATGATTGGTTATGTTCGATCTGGAATAGTGATTATGTTGTAACAGATTCTTATTATGGTGTATGTTTTGCAATTTTATTTCACAAACCATTTTCTGTTCTTGTACCTTCCGATTTCAAAAGAAAGAATGAATTTAGAGAATTATTAAGTTGGTTTGAATTGGAAGAACGGATGGTTCCTTGTGATGAAAAGACGGATTTGAGAGACTATTTCTATTTGTATCGAAAAGAAATTCGTTATGCGAGAGCAGATCGGAAATTACAAAAACTTCAGGACGAATCAATGCGATGGTTAGAGGAACACATCGCGAAATAGGAAATGAGGGGAAAGATGAAAAAGATAAAATTTAAATTACAAAATCTTATATTTACAGAAAAATATGGGTTGGATGAACATTGGTGGATGCAATACAGGACAAGAAATGGAAGAAGAATGATACATGATAACAAGAAATCTTGTCATATTCTTTCTGCGAATGAGACAATCGATTGTTTTACATATTTGAACTCTATTACGATCCGTAAGTGGCGAAAATATACGCAAATAGATGATGTTACATTGAATTTAAAAGTGAAAGGAACTTTTGATATTCAGCTATTTGGTCATTATAGGGAAAGCGGTGATATAAAAAAAGAGTGGATTGGAGAAAAGCAGCGTTTTTATTGTCCGGAAATTACAGAAATATCAATCTCATATCCAAAAAATCTGAATAGTGAAGTTGCAGCGTTTTATCTGGCGGCATTGTCAGACGTTGAAATATATGAGGGATATTACTCAACATTTGTGGATCGGGATGCGATTCGTAATGTAGAAATTTCGATTGCATCTACAACATTTCGTAAAGAAGAATATATTGAGAATAATATTCATGTTCTGGAACGTGAATTATTCTATTCTGATGAGCAGGCAGGTCAGCATATTACTTTACGGATTGTAGATAATGGCAGGACATTGGATCAGGAAAAATATGAGAGCGAATATATTCACATATATCCGAACCAAAATGTTGGAGGGGCAGGAGGATTTACGCGAGGTATACTTGAATCTATGTCTGCGGAGAAAAAGCCAACGCATATTATTTTGATGGATGATGATGTGAAAATTCTTCCGGAAAGTCTGATCCGTACATATACATTATTGTCTTTGATAAAGCCGGAATACGATACTCATTTTATCAGTGGCGCGATGCTTTTTATGGAACACATGAATATTCAGCATGAAGACGTAGGATATGTACATAAAGATGGTTCGTTTGGTCCAAGAAAACCGGGAATGCAGTTACATTTATGGGATCATGTATTTATGAATGAAGAAGAATATGAACCGATGCCGGATTCGTATGCAGGATGGTGGTATTGCTGTATTCCGGTAAAAACAATGGATATGAGTGATTTGCCAATTCCACTATTTATTCGTGGAGATGACGTAGAATATAGTGTAAAACAACACGCACAATTTATTACGTTGAATGGAATTTGTATTTGGCATAAAGGGTTTGCAAATAAATATAACGCGGCGTTGGAATTATATCTTGTACATCGGAACAGCTTTATTACACAGGCAATGAGTGGAATTTGTGAAGATATTGATTTTATGGAGCGAATTGATGCATTTTTCTGGAAAGAACTAAAACGCTTGAGTTACCAAAGCTGTGAATTGCTTCTTGATGCTGTGGAAGATTATTTAAATGGACCGGAATTTATGATGACTCCTCAAGGTGAACGTATCATGAAAGAGCAAGGGGCAAAAAATGAAAAAATGCATGATATTCGTGATTTCAGAGAACTGAATCTGGACATGGGACATGTATTTGACGGAATTTATGATGAAGCAGAATTGAGAGGATTTAAGAAGTTTTGGTATAATTTGACATGTAACGGTCATATCGGACCAAACTGGCTTTTGAAAAAAGAGATAGGGGTGATACCTTATGATTGGTTCGAAGCACCTGCAAAGCAGTATATGAAGAAAGAACTGCTTGCGGTAAATCCGGTAGAAAAAACAGCATATTTAAGAGTACGATCCAGAAAAAGGTATCTGGAATTAATAAAAAGAAGAAAGAAATTAATGAAAAGATATAAAACACAGGGAAAACAGATTGCCGAGCAATACAGAAAAGCCTCAGAAACATTGAAAGGTGAAAAATTCTGGAAAGAATATTTGGGAATGTAAGAACGGAGGAAGCGAAATGAGTGAAAATTCGTTGATAAATAAGAGAGAGTTTAGTGCTTATCTTGATGAATTAAAACAACTAAAAAACTGTATTGTAATTATGGCAGTACGAGATACAATTGTAACCTCTCCAACAAAAACGAATATAAAAAAAGAGGAATATAGTAAACTGCAAACTTTAGGACTCAGTCAGTTAAGAACAGATAATATTGCACAACAGTTTTGGAGCGGATATGCGGCAGTGATTTTTAATGGAGATGTCATATATGAAAAATTAGATGAAAAAAGAGAAAATGTCGAATATAAAACTTTAATAGATGGAGTAGACATTCAGATCTTGAGTTCTCCGTATAAAAAAATGGATCGGGCATCTATTATTGTAGAGGGAAAAGAAGTGGCGGTGGATCAAAGAGGACTTAATATTGTTGTGATTGATAGTAAAAAAAAGTCAGTAATTGATTCCGTTGTTTTTGACACATGGGAAGAAAAAATAGGCATTACAAGGAAACGTATAAAGGACGATTATAATATGACTGAAATGGAACAGAAGCATTATGATGTTGGTATATTTGGACTCTGGTATGGTAGAAATTATGGAAGTATGGTTACATATTTTGCCTTGGATGAAGTTCTCAAGGGAATGGGGTATTCTACTGTTATGATAAAAAATCCGCTTGGACGTGAAGGAATAAATTTAGAGACATTGCCAAAATCTCATTCCTTACGTTTTGCAGAAAAGCATTATGACATTACTCCATTGTATAATCTGAATGAAATGTTTAAATTAAATCGTATGTGTGATAAGTTTGTTCTTGGTTCAGATCAAATGTGGAATTATGGATTGAGTAAGCCTTATCGTCAGTCATATTATTTTGATTTTGTCGAGGATGAAAAGAAAGCTATTTCATATGCTACGTCTTTCGGAAAGGATACTTATAATGCACCAGAGGAATATGCGAAAGAAGTACAGAAAAATCTTGCCAGATTTACGGCTATATCTGTACGAGATGATTTTTCCAAAAGAATCTGTGCAGAGAATTTTGGAATAAAAGCAGAGCAGGTGTTAGATTCTGTATTCTTATGTCCTCTTGAGAAGTATGAAGAATTAACGCAGGAATGCACAAATATACGAAAAGATTTTCTGTTTGCTTATATATTAGATCCAAGACCGGAGTTTGGAGAAGAAATCAAAAAGATTGCAGAAAAAACAGAAAAAAATGTAATTGTTATATTCAATGAGGGTGATAATAAAGCTGAAGCAAAAAAGAAATTAGCATTGGATTATAAAAATGTGGAGTATTGGGATGAAGCTACGCTTAATGAATGGCTATATTGTTTTAAAAATGCAGATTTTGTTATTACAGATTCTTTCCATGGTTCTGTTTTTGCAAGTATTTTTTCGAATGAGTTTATTGTAAAGAAAAATTTTGGCAGAGGCGGTGGACGCTTTGACTGCCTTATGGATCAACTAGGGTTAAGAAATCGTATGGTTGAAAAGATTTCCGATATTAGTACGCTTTTTGAACATGTATGGTTGAAAGATAAGATAGATTATCATGCTGTACAAGAACGTTTGCAGCCAGAGATTGATAAAAGTTATAAATGGTTTAAAGATGCATTGGAGTTACCAAAGGAGAAATTGCCACCAGTTGTTTTAGCAGATAAGACAGTAACAACTCCGGCTATTTGGAAGAATATAAAGTGTACAGGGTGTGGCGCGTGTTCAAATGTATGTCCGGCAGATGCGATTACAATGCTACCGAATAAGGATGGGTTTTTGAACCCAAGTGTAGATTATGACAAATGTATTAATTGTGGATTATGTGAGAAAAAATGTGTTGCATTACATCCTAAATATGAGAATTATTCAAAACCGGAATGCTATGCATTTTGGGCATCTGATGAAATAAGAGCTGTAAGTTCTTCTGGGGGAGTATTTACAGTTGCAGCAGAATATATTCTTGATAAAGGCGGGTATGTAGCGGGGACGATTTATAATGAAGATTATAGTGTGAGACACACAATTATTCATAGTAAAGATGAACTTTGGAAAATGCGAGGTTCTAAGTACATGCAGAGTGATGTACAGAAAATTTATAGAGATGTCAAGATTTTGCTTAATCAAGGTGAATTAGTACTCTTTACAGGATTGCCATGTCATATCGCAGCGTTGTATTCATGTCTTGGAGGTAGAAAGTATAAGAATTTGTATACCATAGATTTAGTATGTCATGGGATTACTTCGCAAAAAGTATTTGATAAGTTTCATGCGGATGTGCTTGGCGGAAAGAAATTAACAGATCTTCAATTTAAAGCAAAACAACCATGGGGATGGCATGCTGGAACGAATGCGAGATTTGAAGATGGAACAAGTTATTCGGTTCCATTGGAGCGATGTCCATATTTTATTGCGTACCTTAAGTGTATTTCTAAGAACACAACATGCGGTGAGTGTCAATTTAACAAACTACCAAGACAAGCAGATCTTTCCATAGGAGATTTCTGGGGCATTAATAAGTACAATGCTGAGTACAACGATCAAAAAGGAACGAGTGAAATACTTGTAAATAATGAGCGCGGTGCAGAATTCTTAGAGGAACTTAGAGGGACTGCAAAGTTAATGAAGCCGGTTCCACTTGAGATAGCTCTGAATGGTAATCACGTTATGAAAAAACCATATCGTATGCATAAAAACAGAAACTATTTCTTTAAGCATCTGGATGATACAAACTTTAAAGAGCTTACATTATCTTGTTTTCGAGATGATTTTAGCAAACAAGAAGAAAAAATATTGAAAGATATTAGCCCTAATATGCATAATTTGTATTATTTGGGAAAAATTGTAGCGGAAAATGCTAAAGGAAGAAAAGTAGTTGCATGGGGAGAGGGAAAAGTATCAAAAAAAATATTCAAAAAATATTTTGATATAGATATTGCGTTTACTGTTTTTGCATACGGACATCCGGTAAATGGAACAACAACTAGAGCAATTGAATCTCTGAAAGGAAAAAGCAATGAATATTATATTGTTAGTTTGGGACATGCATGGGATGCAAAAGCTGAAAAACTATTGAAAGACTTAGGATTTCAGAATGAAAAAGATTATATTTTCCGTGTTCACAAACCAATAGTGCTTGAAAATTATGATTTGTCTAAGGGGAATTATTCAGATATATATGGAAATCGAATTGTAGGAACATCCGGTATACTGAAAAAGATTGTGTTTAGAGGATTAAACAGTCGTATCGAGCTAGGTAGGGGAATTCATATTGGAAAGAGCCTAAATTTTGATATGGATACAAATGCATTGGTTGAAATTGGCGATGGCTGTCGATTTGCGTTTGATGTTACATTTGAATTGAAAGGGAATGTCATACCATTATCTACAGTAAAAATCGGTAAAAAATGTCGTTTCTTAGATGCACTTTTTAGAGTATACGGACATGCTCAGAATTCATCGATTATTATAGGTGATGAAAGTAGTTTTGAATCTAATTTGGACATGCATGCAAATGCTGGTAAAAAGTTAATTATAGGTCGTGATTGTATGTTTTCACATGATATCAGTGTTTGGGCTGGAGATGGACATACATTGTTTGATGTGACTACGGGAAAAAATACAAATAGCGATTACGATAATCTTCCTGAATGCAAGAACAAAATTGTATTAGGTGATCATGTTTGGGTTGGAAAAGGTGCATTTATTTTGGCAGGAACTAACATAGATACAGGAAGTGTTGTTGGTGCACAAAGTGTAGTGAAAGGGACATATCCTAACAACTGTGTTATCGCAGGAAATCCGGCAAAACTTGTCAAATATGATACTGCATGGAGCAGAGATATTGTGACAACAGATATTAAGCGATGTGGATCAGACGAATATGTAAAGTTGACAAATAGATCAGGTGAAAAAACAACTGCTAGTGTAATTGAAAAAAGTGGGATAATTGATAAAAATAAGATTCAAAATTGGTTAGTTACAGGAGGGAGTACAGGGTTCGGGAGAGCATTAGTAATTCGACTTCATGAATTAGGATATAAAGTTGTAGCAACGAGCCGTGATATTTCAAAATTGAAAGAGTTACCTAGAGGGATAGTGAAATTGCAAGTAGATGTTACAGATATTGATTCTTGTAGAGAAGCTATAAAGATGGCAATTGAACAGTTAGGAAAAATAGATGTACTGGTAAATAATGCAGGATTATCTCATACATCAAGTTTTGAAGAAACACCTGAAGAGATAGAAGAACAAATCATGGCGACTAATTATTGGGGAGTGTCGAACATGGTAAAGTCTATAATTCCATATATGCGAATGAATAGAAATGGTACGGTAATTAATATTTCATCGGCAAGTGGTTTTAGGGCACGAAATTTTGGCTCTCATTATGTTGCATCTAAATTTGCAGTAGATAATTTGACTAAAAACTTAAAATTTGAATGCCAAAAGTTTATGCGCTTTATGGCAGTAGAATTAGGTGGAATTAATACAGGACTTATTAAAAGACAAACGGTAATACACACGCAAATAGATGAGTATAAAAATTTACCTCAATTGTATCCATATGAGCGGAAATATGTAAATAAGATTGGAAAAACAGTTGATGCAGTTATTGAAACAGTCAATCACAAAGAATTACCTCGTGATTTAATTTTAGGATGGGATGCATACCAACAATTTCCACAGGTTATGCGAGTTTTTGACGAAGAGACTGAAAAATATAAAAATGTTTCAATATCTACAGATTTAGCTAAAAAAGATAATATAAGTTTGAAAGATATTACGTTGCCAAGAAATAAAAAGTTGAAAATGCAGAATTGGTTGATTACAGGAGCCAGTGGTGGTTGTGGGAAAGTCTTAGCATTAAGGTTAAAGAAATTGGGGTATACCGTTGCGGTAACAAGTCGAGATATGTCAAGGTTGGAATCAATGCCAGAAGGGATTTATAAAATAGAATCCCAACTTGATAGTAGTGATACATGTGAGAAAGCTATTCAAACAGCGATTGATATGATGGGCTCAGTGGATGTTTTAGTAAATAATGCGACAAGTAATTGCTGGAGCAGTTTTGAAGAATGTCCGGATGATATTATGGAAAAAGTGTTTAATGTTAATTACACAATTCCTAAAAATATGATGAGAGCAGTGTTACCACATATGAGAACAAATAAGAATGGAACGGTAATTAATATTACCTCCATCGCTGGAATTCAGCCAAGAGCCAGAGTTTCTACATATTCGGCAGCAAAAGCAGCGCTAGAAGGGCTCACACGAACATTGAAATCTGAATGTCAGAGATTTGCCAGGTTTATGGCAGTTGAATTTGTTTGTATGAGGACTGGAATAATGATTCATAATCCAGTAATAGATACACAGATTGAAGATTATAAAAATTTAGGTAGATATACACAGGAGGTGCCAACTATACCTAATCGTAAAGATATTGCAGCTCAACAAATAATTAACGTAGCGAATCAGGATATACTTCCTCAGTCGTTATTGATTGGCACGGAGTCATATTTAGTGGCTCGAAACGAAATAAAACGTGCAAAAGAAGAATTTGAAAAATATAAAGAAATAACTTTATCAGTTTGTGATCCGAAATAATGTTATAAAAGAAAATTGGAGGAAGATTATGAAATACGATTATTTAATCGTGGGTGCCGGACTTTTCGGTTCGGTTTTTGCCCATGAAGCAAAGAAAAAAGGAAAAACTTGTCTTGTGATCGATAAGCGTGACCACATTGCAGGAAACATTTACTGCGAAGAAATTGAGGGAATCAATGTACATAAATATGGCGCACATATTTTCCATACATCCAACAAAAAAGTGTGGGAGTACATTAATCAGTTTGCGGAATTTAACAATTATATTAATTCTCCAATTGCTGTATATAAGGACGAGCTTTATAATCTGCCGTTTAATATGAATACATTCAGCAAGATGTGGAATATCCGCACACCACAGGAGGCCAAAGAAAAGATTGCCCGGCAGGTTGCAGAAACAGGGATTACGGAGCCGAAGAATTTGGAAGAACAAGGACTTTCTCTTGTCGGAAAAGATGTATTTGAAAAACTGGTAAAAGGATATACGGAAAAGCAGTGGGGAAGAGACTGCAAAGATCTTCCGGCATTTATCATTAAACGCCTGCCGGTTCGTTTCACTTATGATAATAACTATTTTAATGATCGTTTTCAGGGAATTCCAATGGGCGGTTATACAAAAATTGTGGAAAAAATGCTGAATGGTGTTGAGGTGAAAACGAGTACGGATTATTTCACATTTATCAAGGAGAATCCGGATATCGCAGAGAAAACTGTATTTACAGGAATGATCGATGAATATTTTGGATATAAACTTGGAGCATTGGAATATCGATCCGTTCGTTTTGAGACAGAAGTATTGGATACAGATAATTATCAGGGAAATGCAGTTGTAAACTATACAGAGAGAGAAGTGCCTTATACTCGTATTATCGAACATAAGCATTTTGAGTTTGGAAAGCAAGAAAAAACGGTAATCTCCAGAGAGTATTCTTCTGAGTGGCATGTTGGAATGGAGCCTTATTATCCGGTAAACAATGAGACGAATAATGCATTGTTTGAAAAATACAAAGAGTTGGCAGCAAAAGAGGAAAATGTAATCTTTGGCGGACGTCTTGGAAATTATAAATATTATGATATGGACAAAGTTATAGAAGCAGCACTTGAAGTTTGTGAGGGAGAACTGGTATAATAGCTTCAAAAAAAGAAATTACGTTAATAGAAAAGCACGGGAGGGTTTTAAGATGAAGACCGCATTGGTTATTATGGCAGCAGGAATTGGATCACGATTCGGGGGAGGCATCAAGCAGCTTGAACCGGTTGGACCAAACGGCGAGATCATCATGGATTATTCGATTCATGATGCGGTAGAGGCTGGATTTGATAAGATCGTATTTATCATCCGTAAAGATATTGAGAAAGATTTCAGAGAAGCAATCGGAAATCGTATGGAAGAGCTTTGCGCGGCGAAAGGTGTGGAGATCGGTTATGCATTTCAGGAAATGTCGGATATTCCACATGGATTTTCTGTTCCGAAAGGACGGAAAAAACCGTGGGGAACCGGTCAGGCAGTCCTTGCATGCAAAGATATTGTAAAAGAGCCGTTTGCAGTGATCAATGCAGATGACTATTATGGAAAAGAAGCATTTGTAAAAATCCATGAGTTCTTACAGGATTATACACCGGATCGTGCAAATGCATTTTGTATGGCAGGTTTTATCCTGAAAAATACATTGAGCGAAAATGGCGGTGTTACAAGAGGTGTATGCAAAGTAGATTCTGACGGATTCTTGACCGGAGTGGACGAGACTTCCAATATCGTAAAGACGGCAGATGGTGCAGCGGTAGAAGCAGACGGCAACTTATCTCCAATTGATGAATTGTCAAATGTTTCGATGAATATGTGGGGCTTGACGCCGGAGTTTATCTCGATGCTGGAAGAGGGATTTTCGGTATTTTTTGAGAATATGGAGGGTAATGAGGAGAAAGCAGAGTACCTTCTTCCGATTTACATTGACGAATTGCTTCAGGAAGATTTGGTAAGTGTCAAAGTGTTGGAAACTGCAGATCGTTGGTTTGGTGTTACATACAAAGAGGACAAGCCGGTTGTAGTCGATTCTTTCCGGAAATTGATCGAAGACGGTATTTATCAGGCTGATCTGTTTGCAGATTGGAAAAAGTAAGCGAATAATAAAAAAATAAAACGAAAGAAAAGCAATTTCCGGGTAGGATCTGATCGGAACAGATTCCATCCGGAGATTTATTTTAGAGGAGCAGAATATGATTAATCCGATTACAGTAATGAAAATGTTGAATGAGCGTCATCAGTTTATTCAGAATCATCCGGATTTTTATCCGTTCTTAAAGGAGAATTTCGGTGAAGGGATCGAGCCGGGGACATTGATCGAAGTAACCGTAAAGCATCCGGGGGAAGAGCAGGAACGGAAAGTGACGATGGAAGTGCAGGGGACAGAACGGGCATTTTTTAAGGCTGCACAGGAGATATTGGGATAAGAAAGTGCATATCATTTTTTAAGGGAACATGCTATACTATATTCCGTAGAATTCCTCTGTATATAGGAGGAAATATATGGGAAGAAAGTTAAGGGAACTTACAATAAAAGATGATTTTATGTTTGGTGCGGTGATGTCCGATCCGGAAAACTGCAGGGAATTGTTGGAGATGATCCTTGGTATTTCTATTGACCGGATTGAAGTGAGCAAGGAAAAGAGTATGGTTTATCATCCGGAATATAAAGGCGTTCGTCTGGATGTGTATGCGCGGGATGAGGAGAATACTTGCTACAATGTAGAAATGCAGGCATCACGAAGACCGGTACTTGGAAAAAGAAGCCGTTATTATCAAAGCCAGATGGACATGGAGATGCTGCAAAGCGGCAGAGACTATGAAGAACTGCCAAAAAGTTTTGTGGTGTTTATTTGTGATTTTGATCCATTTGGAAAAGAACTCTATCGGTACACATTCAAGATGAAATGTGAAGAAGATGTCAATGTAGAATTGGAAGATGCAAGGCAGATCATTTTTCTGAGTACGCAAGGGAAGAATCGGGAGGAAGTTCCGAAAGAACTGGTGACATTTTTGGAATATGTGAAAGCGGATTTAGAAGAAAGTCAGAAAGATTTTCATAATTCTTATGTCCGCAGACTTCAGGATTCAGTTCAAAGAGTAAAAGCAAACCGGGAAATGGAGGAGCGTTTTATGCTTTTGGAAGAAAAATTGAAGGAAGAACGTGCCGAAGGTGAAAAGATAGGATGGAAGCTAGGTCAGACACAAGGCGCGCGTGACATGTTATTAAAAATGTTGGAAATTTTAGGGGAGATTCCGGAACCGATCAGAGAGAAGATTACTTCTGTATCGGAGCAGGAAACATTGATGGATTGGGCAAAAATAGCAGTTCAATCGGCGTCTATGGAAGAGTTCGTAAAGAAAATTTCTGAATAAGTTCAATCTCATTTTATGATGAGTCTGTAAGTCCCGGATGATCGAAAATGATGATCCGGGATTCGTGTCAAAAAGTCAATGCCGTTTCAGGCAAAGTTCAGAACATACAGAGGGATTCTATCAAAGGAAAATGTAGATTATTCGTGAGTCTGCCAGACCGCTTTCAAAACAAATTGTATAAAGACACTATGAAAGAAGAAATTTGCCAGGGAAACAAAGCGGAATCGCCGAGTGAAGATAGCAGAAAATATAGCAAATCAGTCGGGGCTGTGATAAAATACAGGCATAGTATTTTATCACAGCCCCGCTTTATGATGAATGAAAAATCTTCGGGCGGCAGGGCAAAAGGAGGCGGAAGATGGGCGGTGAAAAGAAAGAACCACTTCACAAAAGTTTCGGATATGCTTGGGAGGGGATCACCGCGGTCATAAAAAAAGAGCGGAACATGAAGATCCATTGCTGTGTGATGATCCTTGTCATTTTGGCGGGGGCAATCTTTCGGATTGCCGCATGGAAGTGGTGTATCTGCTTTTGTTTGTTCGGTCTGGTTATGTCGCTGGAAATCGTAAATACTGCAGTGGAAGCCGTTGTGGATCTTGTGACCGAAGAGCGGAAACCGCTTGCGAAACTGGCGAAAGATGCGGCGGCAGGCGCAGTTCTTCTTGCGGCGATAATGGCAGTGATCGCAGGGCTGATCCTGTTTCTCCCGGAGGGACTGGAATTTTTGTGTATGGTCCTTAAGTAGAGCGAAGTTCGGGCAAAAAAGAGGAGGAAGCCGATAGCAGAGTAAAGTTCGGACAGAAAAGGCAAATCAGAAAATATGAATCAGAAAATATGAATCAGAAAATATGAATCAGAAAATACGAATCAGAAAATACGGAGGAGAAGAAAATTATGGATGGAATCGGAGAAAACATTAAAAAAATATTATTAGCAGGAATCGGAGCGGTTGCGACAACGACAGAGAAATCCAAAGAGCTTCTGGATGAGATGGTGAAAAAGGGTGAATTGACCGTCGAACAGGGAAAGGTTCTGAATGAGGAGCTGAAACACAATATTAAGAAGACGATGAAAGAGAAAGTCAATGTTTCCGTGAAAGTGTCGGATCCGGAGGAACTGGACGAGCTGCTGGAGAAGATGACACCCGAACAGATTACTCGATTAAAAGAGCGGCTGAGCCAGCTTGATCAGCAGGAGGAAGAACCGGAAGCTGAAAAAACGGATACTTCCGAGATGGAAAACGTACCATTGGATGAGAAAGGTGCGGAGAATGTAAAGGAAGCGAGTGAGGATGAGTAAGCAGGAAGCTCCGGAATACAAGGGACGATTGAGGGAGATAACCGCTGTACTGCGGAAACATGGCATTACCCGGGGGGTTACGCCGGAAAAGCTGCGGCTGATCTTGGAAGATCTGGGACCAACGTACATTAAGCTGGGACAGATCATGTCGATGCATTCGGATATTCTTCCGAAGCGGTACTGCGAAGAACTTATGCGCCTGCGGTCTGAGGTGGCGCCGATGCCGTTTGTGGAAGTGGCGCGGGTTCTGGAAGACGCTTATGGAGTTTCATGGGATGTGATCTTTCAAAAGATCGAAGAGACACCTCTCGGAGCTGCTTCGATCGCACAGGTACACCGCGCGGTACTTCAGGACGGCAGTCAGGTTGTGATCAAGGTGCAGCGCAGGGGGATCTATGAGACGATGGCGAGAGATATCGCGCTGCTGAAAAAAGCAGTTCGACTTCTGCCGCCGGTCAGTTTAAAAGGCATGGTCGATCTGGACATGGTTCTGGATGAATTATGGAGTGTCACGCGGGAAGAGATGAATTTCCTGACGGAAGCTGCCAATATGGAAGAATTCCGAAAACAGAATGAAGAAGTTGTATTCGTTGGCGTCCCGAAACTGTATCAGGAATATACGACGACGCATGTGCTTGTCATGGAATATATTGACGGCATTGGGATTGACGACAAGGAAACGCTACGTACGAACGGCTATGATCTTGATGAGATCGGAAGTAAACTGGCAGATAACTTTATCAGGCAAGTGATCGAGGATGGTTTTTTTCATGCGGATCCGCATCCGGGAAATCTTCGCGTACGGGACGGCAAGATCATCTGGATCGATATGGGGATGATGGGACGTCTGACGGAACGGGACAGGCAGCAGCTTGAAATGGCAGTCCGCGGTGTGGCGGCAAAAGATATCAGCATGATCCAGGAAGCGGTGATGGCGCTTGGAGAATTTAAAGAACAGCCGGATCCGAGTATTTTATATGAAAGCATCAGCGCGATGTTTGTCAAATATGGCACGATGGATATGGGGCAGATCGATGTGGCGGAAATTCTTATGGACATGATGGATGTGATGAAAGAAAATAAGATCGTCATGCCGCACGGACTCACGATGCTGGCTCGTGGGCTGACGCATATGGAGGGCGTACTGGCAGATATTTCTCCGGAGATCAATATGGTGGAGATTGCGGCGGCAAGGATGAAAGATCGGATTTTTCGGACAGAAGACTGGAAAAAGACATTGAAAGGCGTCGGAAAGAGTCTGTACAGATCCATGTATAAGTCGATCGAACTTCCGTCGCTTCTGGCGGAATTGATGCAGGGGCATCTGAAAGGGCAGACAAAAGTAAATCTGGATCTGCATGCATCGGATGAACTGGAGCGTCTTTTACGCAGGCTGGTCCGCAATATCGTGATGGGGTTATGGGTCATGGCGCTTCTGATCAGTTCCAGTATTATCTGTACGACGGATATGCGCCCGAAGATCTGGGGGATTCCGGCGCTGGGAGCATTTGGATATCTGATCGCATTCGGAATTGTTGTGTATGTTTTTTTGAAACATATTTTTTCAAAAAAATGACAGCAGGATGGGAAAAGAGCAGGAGAAAATAAGAAAAGTCGGTTTATAAGACAAGATAGTTTATAAGACAAGATGGTTTATATGACAAGAAGGAGAGGGCAATGTCAAAAGAAGATTACATCAAAGCGCAGCGAATGGGGAAGCGTGATTATCAGTTACGGATGATGAAAGGACTTCCTCCGACTTTAGAAGTTCTGGATGACATATTGCCGCCGAAAGGAAGTTATTCGGAAGTGCCGCTTGGATTGGTGCAGATTCCGATGGACTTGATCGTGGGAACGAAAACCGGCGGGCGAAGCAGTGCATTTGCGGGTAATTTTATGCCGATCTTAAAAGATAATACAGAATTTGCAATCAAATGGGCTCTGTTAAGCACAGCACATGTGACCGAGGGAATCCGGGAACCGGTCAAGGCTTATGAATACATGAATAAATTTTACATTCTGGAGGGAAATAAGCGGGTCAGCGTTATGAAGTATTATGATGCCGTGTCGATTCCGGGAGAGGTGATCCGGATCATTCCTCCGAGAACGAAAGAAAAAGAAAACCGGATTTATTTTGAGTTTCTGGATTTTTATGAAGTTTCAAAAGTGAATTATATCTGGTTCAGCAATACGGGAAGTTTTGGGAAGCTCTTGACTGTGATGAAAAAAAAGCCGGATGAAGTATGGACGGAAGAAGAGCGGCTGCTGTTCAGCTCCGTATACTCCCGTTTTCTGGGAGAATATACGGCGCGCGGCGGAAAAGAGCTGTCCATTACGCCGGGAGATGCATTTTTGTCGTTCGTGACACTGTATGGGTATCAGGCGGTCTGTGATAAGACGATGAGTGAACTGAAAAATCTGGTGGCAAAAAGCTGGGAAGAATTTACCCTGTTGCAGAGTGGGAAAGAAATCGACCTGAAACTGGCTCCGACAGAAGAAAAAAAGACACTTTTAAGCAGAATCCTGTCGATGAGTTCCACGAAATTAAAAGCTGCGTTCATCTACGCCAAAACGCCGGGAACCTCTGCGTGGACGTATGCGCATGAGCTGGGACGTCTGCATCTGGAACAGACATTTCCGGATGAAGTCAGCACCGTCGTTTATGAAAATGTAACGCTTACTAATATAGAAGTCTGCATGGAATCGGCGATTAAGTCGGGATGCAATCTTGTATTTACGACTTCTCCAGCGTTTGCGCAAGCGAGTCTGAAAGCGGCGATCGCATATCCGGATGTCCGGATATTGAATTGCTCTTTGAATACTTCCCACCGTTATATCAGGACGTATTACGCGCGGATGCATGAGGCCAAATTTCTGATGGGTGCGATCGCGGGTGCAATGGCGGAAAATAACAGGCTTTTGTATCTGGAGGATTATCCGATTTATGGTTCGGTTGCCAATATCAATGCATTTGCGCTTGGCGCAAAAATGATCAATCCGAGAGTAAAGGTATATTTGGAATGGACGTCCAGAAAAAGATTTGATCTTTATGAACTGATCCGAAATCTCAGACCGGATTGCATTTCCGGAAAAGATATGGTGATCCCGGAAGAGGCGACGAGGTCTTTCGGGATTTACAGACAGGAGGGGGATTACACGCAAAGCCTGGCAATGCCGCTTTGGCACTGGGGCAGATTCTATGAGCTTTTGATCCGTACGATCATGGACGGAACGTGGAAGAGCGATGATAAAGCGCCGGGTAAGAAAGCGATCAATTACTGGTGGGGAATGTCGGCAGGAGTGATCGATGTCATTTGCTCAAAGAATATCCCGAATGAAACAAAACGTCTGGTAGACCTGCTCAAACAGTCGATCATATCCGGGCAATTTGACGTGTTTTCCGGCGTGCTCTCTTCGCAGGACGGGATTGTACAGGACGACCCGGAACGAAGTCTGACGCCGGATGAAATTATAAAGATGGACTGGCTTGCCGAGAATGTGATCGGAAGTATTCCGAAGACGGAGGAACTGAAAGAGCAGGCGAAGCCGGTAACGTTTCAGCAGGGAGTCAAAAAAGAGAAAGGGCAGATCTGAAGTATGAAAATCATGGTGATAGCAGATGAAGAATCGAAATATCTGTGGAATCATTTTGACAAAAGTAAGCTGGATGGAGCGGATCTGATCATTTCCTGCGGAGATCTGGATCCGCGATACTTGTCGTTTCTCGTGACGCTTTCGGCGGTTCCGGTACTTTATGTGCATGGAAATCACGATGGAAAATACGAACAGATCCCGCCGGAGGGATGTACCTGTATCGAAGATGAGATTTATGAATACGAGGGGATCCGGATCCTGGGGCTCGGCGGATCGATGCGTTATACAGGCGGGGCGCATCAGTATACGGAAAAAGAGATGCAGAAGCGGGTGAGGAAGCTTCGGTGGAAACTATGGAGAAAGAAAGGATTTGATATTCTGGTCACGCATGCACCCGCATATCAGCTGAACGACGGCCGGGACTTGCCGCATCAGGGATTCAAAGTGTTTCGGGATCTGATGGAAAAATACAGACCGCGTTTTTTTCTTCACGGTCATGTCCATATGAATTATGGGCGAAACCAGAAACGGTATGACAGATATCAAGATACCCATGTGATCAACGGATTTGAACGCTATGTGTTTGAATTCGGAGAAGTGTCAAATGAAAGGAGAAAAAAGTAAGATGTATATTGCAGATGAAAAACGATATGAGACAATGAAATTCCGTGCCAGCGGAAAAAGTGGTCTGAAGCTTCCGGAAGTTGTACTGGGACTGTGGCATAATTTTGGAGACACCGCTTCTTTTGAGAGGATGAGGGAACTCTGTTTTACCGCATTTGACAATGGGATCACGCATTTTGATCTGGCGAATAACTACGGACCGGAACCGGGAAGCGCAGAGAAAAATTTCGGGCGGATCTTAAAAGAAGACCTGATGCCGTATCGGGATGAACTGATCATCAGCACAAAAGCGGGATATGATATGTGGCTGGGACCATACGGCAACTGGGGAAGCAGAAAATATCTGCTGGCAAGTCTGGATCAGAGCCTGAAACGGATGGGGCTGGATTATGTGGATATTTTCTATCATCACCGGATGGATCCGGAAACGCCGTTGGAGGAGACAATGGGCGCGCTCGATCAGGCGGTAAAAAGCGGAAAGGCGTTGTACGCAGGGCTTTCCAATTATGATGGCGCGACGATGAAAAAAGCATGCGCGATCTTAAGAGAACTTCATTGTCCGTTTGTGATCAATCAGAACCGTTATTCTATTTTTGACCGCACGATCGAAAAGAACGGGCTGAAAGCTGCCGCAAAAGAAGAGGGGGTCGGAATCATCACATTTAGTCCTTTGGAACAGGGGATATTGACGGATCGTTATCTGAACGGGATTCCGGAGGACAGCAGGGTGAAGACGGATGGAAGATTCTTAAATAAGGAACGGCTGACATCCGATAAGATCGAAAAGGCGCGTGCACTGAATGAGTTGGCAAAAGAGCGTGGCGAGAGTCTTGCGAGAATGGCGCTGAAATGGGTCAGAAAAGACGATGCGGTGACAAGCGTTCTGATCGGGGCGTCCAGACCGGAACAGATACTGGATAATATCAAAATGATAAACAGTCCGGATTTTACAGAAGAAGAGCTTCAAAAAATCGATGAGATCGTGTTATAATGGAATGGATTTTGAACAGATAACGCATGGAGGATGACACAATATGGATTTTTTGACGCAGCTGGATCATAATTTTATCGACGTCAATGTACTTTTCTTCATTCAGGAATATCTTCGGTTTGAATGGATGACGCCGATCTGGAAATTTATCACTTGGCTTGGCGATGCGGGATGGTTTTGGATCGCATTGTCTGTGATCCTGCTGATTCCGAAAAGAACGAGAAAGATCGGTGCGGCGGCGTTGATCTCCCTTTTGATCGGTGCGCTGATCACCAATGTAGCGTTGAAAAATCTGGTTGCCCGGACCAGGCCGTATGAGGTGATCGACGGATTGATCTTACTGGTAGATCCTCAGCATGATTTTTCATTTCCATCCGGACATTCCTGCGCATCATTCGCAGCGGCGATGGTATACTATAAAATGTTTCCGAAGAAATATGGTGTACCCGCCGTGATCCTGGCAACGCTCATCGCGCTGTCGAGATTATATGTGGGAGTCCACTATCCGTCGGATGTAGCCGCAGGAATCTTGATCGGTATTCTTGCAGCATGGATCGCATGCCGGATCGTGGGAGAGAAAAAAGATGTGAAAAAGAAGTCTGAAGAAAGTTGAAAGAGAGGGCATCCGTCCTGTGATTTGTTTCAATCACAGGACGGATGCCCTCGGCTTGTAGTATGGTAATAAATTTAAAGGATTTCCATCGCGGCTGTCCATCCCTCTCGTATGGCATCGCCGATCTGTCTTGCTTTTACACAGTCTCCGATTTCCCAGAATGGAACGGAGATTGCTTTTTTCAGATCAGAGGTATCGTTTGCTTTTCGTCCCATTGCATTTACGACACTGTCCGCATGCAGGGTGATTTCCTGCCCGTTCTGAACGGCGGTGACAAAATCTTTTCCGACTTTGGTCACTGTTGCATTGACCTCATACTTTCCGCCGTTTTTGTCAATAAAATCATGAACGGCAGTTCTGTAAAGCCCGGTTGTTTCCGGCATCAGACATTCCTGCATTTCTATGATGGTTGTATGGATTCCGTGGGCGATATAATCGGCTGCAGCTTCACATCCGACCAGTCCGCCTCCAAGAACGATGGTGCTTTTGCCCAGATGTTCAAAGTCATTTTTATAAACATCCATGGCAGTGAAAGCCTGATCGATCCCCTCGATCGGCAGGATCAGATCGTCAGAACCTGTGGCAAGGATCACTGCTTCCGGTTGAATCGTTTGGATCAGTTCCGCGCGAACCTCACAGTCCAGACGGATTTCGATGGGGCGTTTGCTTACTTCACGAATCAACAGATCTTTGAAGTTTCGGATATCAATTTTATGATCTGTGTGATCGGTAAAATTGAGAAGACCGCCTAAGGTATGTGATTTTTCACAGAGAATGACCTGATGACCTCTGTCAGACGCTGTAATAGCCGCCTGCATACCGCCGCATCCTCCTCCTACGATCAGAACTTTGCGGCTTGCGTTTGGCTGCGGCATGAGTTCCGGTAAAATTTTATGGTGAGATGCAGGCCATACGTCATATGGGTTGATGGTGCAGGAGTCGAGCGGAGGGAACTTCACCGTCCATTTTTCGGTTTCGTGTTCGCCCGATGGACCCGGATAACAGCGTCCGCATCTTAAACAACGCCGGATTTCGTCGGCACGTCCCTCCATCGCCTTGTTTGGGAATTCCGGATCGGCAAAAAACTGCCGTCCCATGGATACCATATCGACTTTGCCGGAGGCGATCGCCTGTTCTGCCATTTCAGGAGAATTAATACCTCCCACGACAGCGACCGGAACGGAGACATTCTGTTTGATAACGGCAGCGTTATCAATGTTTGCACCATGAGGAGCGTAAGTGGTTGTAAATTCCCAGCTTCTCGAGGAACTGAGATAATGACCGCAGGATACGTGGATCAAGTCGATATAAGGCTCACATAATTGACAATATTTTACTGCGTCGTCAAGATTCAGTCTTCCAGGCAGATGTTCATCACTGCTGACACGGATTTCGATCAGGAAATCAGGTCCCATGGCTTTGCGGATCGCTTGAAGCAGTTCGACGGTAAAACGGGCGCGGTTTTCAAAGGACCCGCCATAGGAATCCGTACGCTTATTATACATCGGAGAGAGAAATTGTGCGGGAAGCCATCCGTGTCCGCAATGGATCATGATCCCTTCCCATCCGGCATCTTTAAACCACTGGCAGGCAGTAATATGTTCTTGTATATGCTCCCGGATTTCTTTCTCAGTGAAAGCATCTACATGTGTGATTCCATCGTCAAGATCTTTTTCGGAGGGACCTTTCGGATTGATCCCGTCACCGATATATGTTTTGATCTCACCGGTTGAAAGCAGTTCTCCGATTGGAAGAGCGCCGTAACTTTTGATCATTTCGGCAGTTTGCTTAGTGATATTAAATATTTCATCCTCCCGTGATGTGAAATCAATATCGGGTTCAAATGGAAAGCGTTTGCAGTAAGTGTGATTTGGACTTAATTCACCAAGGACCACGCTGCCGGCGCCGCCGCGGGCTTTTGCTTCAAGCATATAATAAGCGCGTTTGGGCATTGGTGGATAATATCCGAAAGCGTCTGCTTCGATATAGTGTTCAAATGCAAATAGGGCGGGAGCCGCCTCAATGCGGTTTTTGATCGTTTTGCTTCCGACTTTGATCGGAGAGAATAAATGTGGAAAATATGGATTTTGCTCTGACATGGAAGATCTCCTTTCTTTAAAGACTATTGTCTAAATCATAATGACTGTTGTATGATGGGAGTATAGCAAAAAAACAAAGAAGAAACATCAGATAAAGGATGGAATAAAGAGAAAAAGCAGAAGAACTATTTAGACTTTAGTCTGAAAGGAAAGCGGAATTATGGAGAAGAATCTTGAATTGCAGGAGATGACCGTTGAGGAAATGAAAACGTTCATCAAATTGGGAAAGAAAAAAGAAGAAATGTTTCAGGCATTGCAGAAAGGGAACGGGATGAAAGGAATTTTAAATGTGGCATATGAATTGCTCGAAAATCCGATCACCGTTTGCGATACAAGTTTTTCGATTATTGAAAATTATCCGCTTCACTCAAATGACAAGGATTTTGAGATCAGAAACGGTAAGCAGTATATGAAAACGGAAGCGGTGCAGTCTATGCATCGGGAACGTCTTGTTGAACGGATTTTCTCGGAGACAGCGCCGTTTACATTTTACAGGGATGCATTGGGGGTAAATATGATGTACTGCAGGATTTCGATCAAAAGAAGTGTGGTAGGTTATATTTGTGTGCTGGCAAGGAAGCGTTCGTTTGAAACGACCGATTTTGAGATCGTGCGCACACTTTCCCAGATGCTGTCGGTAGAAATGCAGAAAAATAGTTTTTTTACAGAGCGAACAGGGTTCAAATACGAATATTTTCTTACAGATTTATTGGATGGAAATATGGTTGGGAAAGAGTTTATCGAACAACGGATCCGGCAGTTGGGGCGAAAACCGATGCGTCACTATTGGATCATGACAGGTATGTTTGAAAAAGAACAGGACATCTATATGAATCAGCGGTATTATATAGAACAAATGGTGACGATCATCAAAAACAGCATTGCACTGTTTTATAAAGGACATATCGTTCTGCTGACATCAGCAGAGGCGAGGATTCCGTTTGATGTTGCGGAGGAGGTAAAAATAAAAGATTTTTTAACTTTAAATCGTATGAAATTGGCAATCAGTCATCAATTTGATAATCCGTCAGATGCACAGCTGTATTATCAGCAAACGATAAGACTTTTATCTGTCTGCGGATCATTGGAGACTTCGGCATGCGTCCTGCGTTATGGAGAATATATGATAGAAAGTTTGATCGATCCTAAAATGAAAAAGATACAGAGGAAAGCGGCGATCCATCCGGATATCAAATATTTGATAGCATACGACCGGGAAAACAGGACAGAATATTTTCACACATTGCGCGTGTATATTTCCTGCGGAAGAAATGCGTTGAGAAGTGCGGAAACGCTCCATATCCACAAAAGCACATTTTTTTATCGGATGAATAAAATTGCGGAATTACTTGGAGGACCGATCGAAGAACGGTTATTTCAGTACGAAATATCTCTGCGGCTTTTGAAATTGTCGGGAGATAAAAGTGGGAACAGTAATACGACAGGCAAATAAAACAGAAGCAGAACTAAAAAACGGGTACATCGTGCTGTTATCAAAAAAGACGGTGTACCCGTATAAAATTGCATTAATAATATCCGTGTCCGCTTTCGTAGACAGATTCGCATGTCAGCTGCACGCCAAGCTTCTGGAATGTCTTGATATCCACGTCAGAAAGCATCACAGAAGTATGTGCCTGACAGCCATGCAGTTTAGGAAGCTGTTCGAGAGCAAGTCTGGCGTCTTCATTTGCCGCGGCGCTTGTGGAGAGTGCGATCAGCACTTCGTCCGTATGCAGTCTCGGGTTGCGGCTCTTCAGATAATCTACTTTCAGCTTCTGGATCGGTTCGATCGCCTCAGGGGAGATGATGTGCAGTTCATGTCCCAGACCGGCAAGTTCTTTTAATACGTTCAGAAGAAGTGCTGCGGAAGCACCGAGCAGATTGGAAGTCTTTCCGGTGATAATGCGTCCGTCCGGAAGTTCCAGAGCAGCAGCAGGGGACTGGGTTTCCTGTGCTCTGTTCAGAGCAGCGGCAACTACTTTGCGGTCCTGGATCGTAACGCCGGCCTGATTCATCAAAAGCTCGATCTTCTGAGCAGGTTCTTCCGAGCATGTCCCTTTTAAAAGATCGTTCAGGGCAGCGTAGTAACGGCGGATGATCTCCTGACCGGAAGCTTCGCGGCAAGCTTCATCGTCGCAGATGCAGTTGCCGGCCATATTGACGCCCATGTCTGTCGGAGATTTGTATGGGCTTTTTCCGTAAATCTTTTCAAAAATCGTGTTCAGAACAGGAAATACTTCTACGTCACGGTTGTAGTTGACGGTCGTCTCACCGTAGGCTTCCAGATGGAACGGGTCGATCATGTTGACGTCGTTCAGATCTGCGGTTGCCGCCTCATATGCGAGGTTGACAGGATGCTTCAGCGGCAGATTCCAGATCGGAAATGTCTCGAATTTGGCATATCCTGCATGGATTCCGCGTTTATGTTCATGATATAACTGAGAGAGACAGGTTGCCATTTTTCCGCTTCCCGGTCCGGGTGCGGTTACGATAACGAGCGGACGGGTTGTCTCGATATATTCATTCTTTCCGTAACCCTCGTCGCTGACGATCAGTGGGATATTGGACGGATACCCTGCGATATTGTAATGAATATATACTTTGATCCCCAGATTTTCCAGCCGGTTTTTGAAAAGGAGAGCGCTTTCCTGACCGGAATACTGCGTGATGACAACACTGCCGACATAGAGACCGTTCTGACGGAAAGAGTCCATCAGACGGAGTACATCCGTATCGTAAGTGATACCAAGATCTCCGCGGACTTTATTCTTTTCGATGTCCTTGGCGCTGATGACAATGATGATCTCTGCCTGGTCGCTCAAATGCATCAGCATGCGAAGTTTACTGTCCGGTTCGAACCCCGGAAGAACCCGGGATGCATGATAGTCGTCAAAAAGCTTTCCGCCAAATTCCAGATAGAGTTTGTGATCAAACTGTTCGATCCTCTGTCGGATGTGTTCAGACTGCATTCGCAAATACTTTTCGTTATCAAAACCTGTTCTCATAAAATACTATCTCCATTCGATGTCATGATTCGTTATAATTTTCAGATACGCATATCAGTATACTACAAAATGATTTCATTTTACAAGAATTTCATTCATTCAGTTTACAATATTTTCATAATCTTCTTGTTGATTTCTATCTGGTGCATATTTATAATAAGATTAGTTGAGTTTAGGAGGAGCATAATGGACAATAAAAATAATAATCGTAAGGGTCCCGGCGGCAACCGGCAGGGATGGGGGATTATCATGTTTACCACCTTGCTGGCTGTTTTTGTTGTTATGGGGCTGTATTCGCTGATGCAGGATAAGAATCCGGAAGAGATCAGCTATGATAAATTTATCGAGATGGTCGATAAAGGCGAGGTAGACACGGTTGCGTTGGATGCAACCAAGATTTACATTACATTGACAGACGAGGCGAGAAAAAAAGAACTGGGTAAGGACGAGGAGAACGGTGCGCTTGCCACAAACAACCTGATCAGCCAGATGGAGGAACTCGTCAGTCAGCAGGAAGACGGAGAAGAAGAGGACGTCGAAAAGATGCCGGATTATTTTGCCGGACGTGTAGACGACGAGACGCTGCCGCAGAGACTTCTGGATGCGAAAGTGAAATTCAGTCAGGAGATTCCGGATACGGCGTCGTCCCTGATCTTTGAATTGCTTGTGACGCTCGTCTTCCCGCTTCTGATGTTCGGCATCCTGATCAATTTCGTGATGCGTCGGATGTCAAAAGGAAGCGGCATGATGGGCATTGGAAAGAGCAATGCAAAAGTATATGTAGAGAAAGAGACCGGGGTGACATTCCAGGATGTTGCCGGTCAGGATGAAGCAAAAGAGTCGCTTCAGGAAGTCGTGGATTTTCTTCATAATCCGGGCAAATATACCGGGATCGGAGCAAAGCTTCCGAAAGGAGCGCTGCTTGTGGGACCTCCGGGAACCGGAAAGACACTTCTTGCAAAAGCGGTGGCAGGAGAAGCGAAAGTGCCGTTCTTCTCATTGTCGGGTTCCGCATTTGTGGAGATGTATGTCGGTGTCGGAGCGTCCCGTGTGCGTGACCTGTTCAAACAGGCACAGCAGATGGCGCCGTGTATCGTATTTATCGATGAGATCGATGCGATCGGAAAAAGCCGTGATACCGCAATGGGCGGCGGCAATGATGAACGCGAACAGACATTGAACCAGCTTCTGGCCGAGATGGATGGATTTGACACGAACAAAGGACTGCTTTTGCTGGCGGCAACAAACCGTCCGGAGGTACTGGATCCAGCGCTTCTTCGTCCGGGACGTTTTGACCGGAGGATCATCGTGGACAAACCGGACCTGAAAGGACGTATCGATACGCTGAAAGTACATTCCAAAGATGTAAAGATGGATGAGACAGTCGATCTGGAAGCGATCGCGCTTGCAACGTCCGGCGCTGTCGGATCGGATCTTGCAAATATGATCAATGAAGCTGCGATCAATGCTGTGAAGAACGGACGGCAGGTGGTCAGCCAGAAAGACTTGTTTGAAGCTGTCGAAGTCGTTCTTGTCGGAAAAGAGAAGAAAGATCGTATCATGAGTGAGGAGGAACGCAGGATCGTTTCTTATCATGAGGTTGGACATGCGCTTGTCAGTGCGCTTCAGAAAGACGCGGAGCCGGTACAGAAGATCACGATCGTGCCGAGGACGATGGGAGCCCTTGGTTATGTCATGCAGACTCCAGAAGAGGAAAAATATCTGAACACAAAGAAAGAACTGGAAGCAATGCTTGTCGGTGCGCTTGCCGGCAGAGCGGCGGAAGAGATCGTCTTCGATACTGTGACGACCGGAGCGTCTAATGATATTGAACAGGCGACGAAGATTGCCCGTGCAATGATCACACAATATGGTATGTCGGAGAAATTCGGTCTGATCGGATTGGAGTCTGTACAGCACAGGTATCTGGACGGACGTGCTGTGATGAACTGCGGAGATGCAACAGCGGCAGAGATCGATTCCGAAGTGATGAAGATGCTGAAAGATGCTTATGAAGAGGCAAAACGGCTCTTGCGGGAGAATCGGGAAGCATTGGATAAGATTTCCGCGTTCCTGATCGAAAAAGAGACGATCACCGGAAAAGAATTTATGAAGATCCTGCGGGAAGTCCAAGGTGTGGAAGAACCGGAAGAGCAGGACGGAAAAACAGTGAAAAAAGAGATGCGGATTGCGATGAAGCCGGTGGAGGGACAGGAAGTTCAGGATACAGTGAACGAAGAAAAAGAAGCAGTATCAGACATGGAAATCACTCCATCCGAGACAGACGCAGATATGAATTTATCCGCTCCTGCAGCAGAAGAAGATACAAAAGTGCCGACTTCCGAGGAAAAGATTGAGGAAGTGAAAGAGGAAGAAGCACAGGATGCGGCAGAGGACAAATAATCAGACATGATCGGGCAGATACAGGGCGAACATCCTGTTCCTGCCCGATTGTTCTATTGAAGAATGATAGAAAGAACGATGTGTATTTTGAAGAAGCATCATGAGGAAAAGAGATGGATCAGTATCAGTTTGATATTCAGGAGGAATTGAAAAAATTGCCCGGAAAACCAGGGGTTTATATCATGCATGACGAAAAGGACGAGATTATTTATGTGGGAAAGGCGATCAGTCTGAAAAACCGGGTCCGGCAATATTTTCAGAGCAGCAGGAATAAAGGGGTGAAGATCGAACAGATGGTGACACACATTCGCCGCTTTGAGTATATTGTGACCGATTCCGAACTGGAAGCGCTCGTGTTGGAATGTAATCTGATTAAGGAACATCATCCGAAATATAATACGATGTTGATGGATGATAAAACTTATCCGTTTATTAAAGTGACTGTCGGAGAAGATTACCCGAGGATCATGCTGGCAAGACGGATCCAGAAAGATAAAGCGAAATATTTCGGACCGTATACAAGCAGCGGCGCGGTGCGGGACACGATCGATCTGCTCCATAAACTTTACCATATCCGCACATGTAATCGAAATCTTCCGCGGGATATCGGAAAAGAACGCCCATGTCTGAATTATCATATCAAACAGTGTGAAGCGCCGTGTCAGGGCTATATTTCTGCGGAGGACTATCAGAGATCCGTAGCGGAAGCCGTGAGGTTTTTGAGCGGTAAGTTTGATGGGATCTTGCATGAGTTGGAAGAAAAGATGCAGGCTGCTTCAGAGGCATTGGAATTTGAAAAGGCGATCGAGTATCGGGAATTGTGGAACAGTGTGAAAAAAATCGCGCAGAAACAGAAGATCACGGACAGTCATGGCGAGGATCGAGATGTTCTTGCGGCTGCAACTGCGGACGAAGATGCAGTTGTGCAGGTCTTTTTTATACGCGGCGGACGCTTGATCGGACGGGATCATTTTTATCTCCGGATCACGAAAGGCGAGTCGGTCGGCAGCATTTTGGACAGTTTTATCAAGCAGTATTATGCGGGAACACCGTTTATCCCGGGAGAATTGATGGTGCAGGAAGAACTGGAAGATACCGCTTTGATCGAAGAGTGGCTTTCAGCAAAACGAAACGGAAAGGTCAGCGTCCGTGTTCCGAAGAAAGGAACAAAAGAAAAGCTGGTGGAATTGGCGGCGAACAATGCGGCAATGGTTTTGTCGAAAGATAAAGAGCGTTTAAAGAGAGAAGAGGGACGCACGATCGGGGCTGTAAAGGAGATCGCCCACATGTTGGGAATTTCTGAAATCACCCGAATGGAAGCGTATGATATTTCCAATACAAATGGTTTTGAATCTGTTGGTTCCATGGTCGTTTATGAACGTGGGAAACCAAAGCGAAATGATTACCGGAAGTTTAAGATCAAAGGAATTCAAGGGGCAGATGACTATGGAAGTATGCGGGAAGTGCTTACGAGACGATTCACTCATGGATTGCGAGAGCGGGAAGAGAGTAAAGAACTGGGAGGATTTACAGCATTTCCGGATCTGATCCTGATGGATGGCGGAAAAGGTCAGGTCAATGTCGCACAGCAGGTACTCGATGAGTTACATTTGCATATACCGGTCTGCGGAATGGTAAAAGATGATCATCACCGGACAAGAGGATTATATTATGAGAATGAAGAGATTACGATCGACCGTTCTTCCGAAGCGTTTAAATTGATCACCAGAATTCAAGATGAGGCGCACCGGTTTGCAATAGAGTATCATAAACAACTTCGTGGAAAAGGGCAGGTACATTCCATATTGGATGATATAGAGGGAATCGGACCCGCGAGAAGAAAAGCATTGATGCGCAGTTTTCAGAATCTGGACGAGATCAAGGAAGCAAGCGTTGAAGTGTTAACGGCAATCCCCTCGATGAATGAAAAGGCTGCCAAATCCGTATACAATTTTTTTCATCCATGATATAATGCGTATAGGGCAGAGCCAAGCCGGGAACACCCCGGAGGCAAGTTCAAGCTCGCTTGAAAACTTACCTCCGGGGTGTTCCCGATTTGGCGAGCGAAGCGACCGAGAAGAAGCGGGAGCGGAATCGAGGTGCGCTGCCCGGACGGTGGGAAGCTGCCCCGGGCATTTGAGAATAGGTGAAAAAAGGAGAAGAGCTATTATGGGACATGGTGTGAAATTAAGCGAAATGGCTGAAAAAATGCAGTTGAAAAACCTGACGCCGGATGTCGATCTTGCGGAAAAAGAGGTGACAGTTCCGGACGTGAACAGACCGGCATTACAGCTTGCCGGATATTTTGATCATTTCGATTCGGAACGGGTTCAGATTATCGGATATGTGGAACATACATATCTGCAGACACTGGAGCCGGAAAAGAAAAAAGAGATTTATAAGGAACTGCTGGCATGTCAGGTTCCATGTTTGATTTTCAGTAAAGATTTATATCCGGATGAAGATTTGCTGGAACTGGCAAAGGAAGCGGATATTCCGATTTTGTCCACCAGAAAGATGACATCCGCATTTATGGCGGAACTGATTCGTTGGCTGAATGTAAAAATGGCGCCGTGTATTTCGATTCATGGTGTGCTTGTGGATGTGTATGGTGTCGGTGTTCTGATCATGGGAGAGAGCGGCATCGGAAAAAGCGAGGCCGCTTTGGAATTGATCAAGAGAGGACATCGTCTCGTTACGGATGATGTGGTGGAGATCCGCAAGGTAAGTGATGAGACGCTGGTCGGATCTGCACCGGATATCACAAGACATTTTATCGAACTGCGTGGAATTGGAATTGTGGACGTGAAATCAATGTTCGGTGTACAAAGTGTGCGCGAAACGCAGAACATCGATCTGGTCATTACATTGGAAGACTGGGATCGGGATAAGGAATATGACCGGCTTGGACTGGAAGAAAATTATACGGAATTTCTCGGAAATCGGGTGGTGTGTCATAACATTCCGATCCGACCGGGAAGAAATCTTGCGATCATCGTTGAGTCGGCAGCGGTAAATCACAGACAAAAACAGATGGGATACAATGCGGCGCAGGAATTATACAAACGTGTTCAGGAAAATCTGGCAAAAAGAAATTAGAAGACATAACCAGCAGGAATTAAGCGGAGGACAACAGAGATGAAATATTGTTTTGGTGTAGATATCGGTGGCACAACCGTAAAGATGGGATTGTTTGAAGAGAACGGCGATATTGTAGAAAAATGGGAGATTGTTACGAGAACAGAAGATGAGGGTAAAGCGATTCTTCCGGATATTGCAGCTGCAATAGAAGAAAAACTAAAAGTATGCAAAATCGGCGGGGAGGATGTATTGGGTGTCGGAGTAGGTGTTCCGGCACCGGTAACCGAAGCTGGTGTTGTAAATGGAAGTGCAAATCTGGGATGGAAATATAAGGAAGTAAAACGGGAATTGGAAGAACTGACCGGATTTTCGGTACAGGTCGGAAATGATGCCAATGTAGCGGCTCTTGGTGAAATGTGGAAAGGCGGCGGAGCAGGTCAGAAAAATATGATCATGGTGACGCTTGGAACCGGAGTCGGCGGCGGTGTGATCATTGGCGGAAAGGTGATCATCGGTGAACATGGAGCCGGAGGAGAAATCGGACATCTGTGCGTAAACTATGAAGAAACAGAAAACTGTGGATGTGGCAACCGGGGATGTCTGGAACAATATGCATCTGCAACGGGAATCGTACGGATCGCAAAGAAAAAGCTTGTTTCTGAGACACGTCCGACCGTGCTTTGTGCGGAAACAGTGACGGCGAAAGATGTATTTGACGCAGTGAAAGAGGGGGACCAGGTTGCACAAGAAATCGCAGAAGAATTTGGAAGTTATCTTGGATATGCGCTGGCAAATCTGGCGGTAGTAGCGGATCCGTCCGTTTTTGTAATCGGCGGAGGCGTGTCAAAGGCAGGCGAGATACTTATCCCATATATTCAAAAACCATATCGGGAACGCGCTTTTTTTGCAAACAAAGATGTGGAATTTAAGCTTGCAACATTGGCAAATGATGCAGGAATCTGCGGTGCGGCAAAATTGCTTCTGGATGCAGTCGGAGAAGAATAGAACAGAAAATATACTGAGACAGAAAAACGGCAGATGCGAAAACTAACCGATTCGCATCTGCCGTTTTTCTGTGCTGTTATTTTATGAGCTCTGGCGTTTGTGGATCATTGTCCGCCCTCCGGTGCGGCTGGAGGAACGATCGGTTCGATCGTTCCGGAGCCGCCGGAGTTATCACCGGAGTTGTTGCCGGAATTATCACCGGAATTGTTGCCGCCGGAGTTGTTGCCACCGGAGTTATCGCCGGAGTTATTCCCTGAATTGCTGCCGCCGGAATTGTTTCCATTGGATCCTACGTTTCCGGAATCACTATCATTGGAATCATCATTGTCAGAAGAATCGTCGTCATTTTCTTCTGTCTCATCTTCACTAGGCGCTACATAATGTCCGGAACAGCTTTGAGAAGGAACGGTACCCTCTGCAAAATATTCAGTCAGTGCCGGACAGCTTGAGGTTGCAAGCAGACCGGTCTGTGTACAGATTGTTTTCTGTTGTACAGAAGCAGGCATTGTGAAATCTTTATAAGGAAGTCCTTCGTGAACCCGTTCCATGATGTTTTTCCAGAGTGTCATATGCCAGGACTGGTTCATGGATTCCATTGGCTTATTGGAGTCATATCCGCCCCACACGGAAGCGGTATAATATGGTGTATAGGCGGAAAGCCAAAGGTCTGTACTGTTTTCTGTTGTACCGGTTTTTCCGGCTACCGGCATATTCGCCATGCGCGCTGCAGTACCGGTACCTTTTGTGATAACATCCTGCATTGCACTTGTCAGAAGCGCAGCGGTAGAATCTTTGATCACCTGATGGGTATCCGGTGTGGAATTATCAAGCAGGACATTGCCCTCATGGTCAAGCACCTGAGTATACAGGATTGGTTTTGTATAGGTTCCGGCATTTGCGATCGCCGCATAAGCAGCGGTCATCTCGATATTGTAAACACCTCTTGTGATTCCGCCGAGGGCAGTCGCAGCCTGAACATCGGTAAAGCCCGGATAGTTGTCATCATCGAAATTAACAAGCGTGGTAAATCCGAAATTTTTCAGATAATCGTATCCGGTCTGGAATCCGATATCCGTCAATGTATTTAAAGCGCAGACATTCATCGAATGTTCGATCGCATATCGGACGCTTGCCTGCCCGAGGTAAATCTTGTCCCAGTTTTCTGCTTTCTGACCGTTTGGATAGGTGTAAGGTGCTTTATCTTCAATGGAAGTAGCAAGCGTATATCCGCAGGAATCCAGAGCCGGAGCGTATGTGGATACGATCTTGAAACAGGATCCGGGCTGTCTGGTGGAATCTGTCGCACGGTTCAGGGAAAGACTGGTTGTTTTCTGTCCGCGTCCGCCTACGATCGCCTTTACTTTTCCGGTAGACTGTTCCATAACGACAACCGAAGTCTGCGGCTGTGGGGAAACGTCCCAACGCTCGTCGACCGTATCATTCTCTGTGATGCCGAGCGTGGATTTATATTCGTTCACTGCAGTCTGCGCTTCTTCCGGGGAAGCAAAGATCAAGGGATAATCATTTCCCCATGCGGCAGCGATATACTGACCAAGCATTTCTTTGCTGTAATTTTCTACGGTTCCGTCAGCGCGGGTGATCGTCAGGGCAAATTCCAGACCGTATTCCGTTCCAAACGGGTAAACGGCTTCATTTGCAACTTCTTCATCACAAATCTGCTGGATCCGTGCATCCTGTGTGGAAATGATCGTCAGACCTCCGCTGTAAAGCGCATTGTAAGCCTGTGTTTCCGAAAATCCTTTCCGGGTCATAAGATCCTGGATAACCTGTTGGGAAAGTTCGTCATTGAAATAGGAATATGGCGTTGTATCTTCTACCGGAGGTGTGGCAACAATACGGTCATAAACCGGATCGGCTTTTGCCTCGTCATATTCTGCCTGTGTGATATATCCTTGTTCCAGCATATTTCCAAGTACGATATCACGGCGTTTGGCATTGGCTTCCGGATATACAACCGGATCATATCCGGTCGGATTCTGTGTGATGCCCGCGATCACGGTACATTCCGACAAAGTCAATTCTGAAACGTCTTTTCCGAAATATCGTTTGGCGGCAGACTGCACGCCGAGGCAGCTCTGTCCGAGGTTGATCGTGTTCATATAAGCTTCCAGAATCTCTTCTTTGGTCATCTGCTTTTCGATTTCCATTGCGAGAACCTGCTCCTGAAGTTTTCGCTCCAATCTGTCGTAGAATGTTTTCTCATCCAGAAAGTTCGGAAATACATTGTTCTTGATCAACTGCTGTGTCAATGTACTGGCACCCTCGGAGAAATTACCGGAGGTAATGCCGACAATACCGGCACGCAGGATTCCCTGAAGATCGATACCGTTATGTTTGTAGAAACGTTCATCTTCGATGGCAACAAACGCATCTCCTAAATATTTCGGGATCTCATCGATCGTCTTGTATACACGGTTGGAACCGGATTCAAGGAACTGCTCCAACAGTGTTCCGTCCTCAGCATAGACAAAACTGGTGAATCCCTGTGGCTTGACGTCGGCGGGGGTTACAGTAGGGGTGTTGTCAATGATCCGTTTTGCAAAAAGTCCGACGCCGCCGACACCTACGACTGCAAGGATTAGTATGCAGATGATCAGAGCTTTAAAAAAACGGACCCCGACTCGCTTCTTTTTCATATTTTTCTTGGAAGAGATCTTTTTTTTTCTCTTCTCAAGATTTTCCTTTCCGTAATTCATGAATAATAGCCTCCTTTATTCACACTTTCTTCCGGTAATGACAACGTATGCGTGCGCAATCGCTGCGGAAAGCCGAAAAAAAGGATACGCTTCATTATAACAAAGATACCATCAGTGTACAAGGGGGCATGCGGTCAGGAAGAGATAATTCAAAATAATTTAAGAAATCTCTTGTGCTTTAGTCTGTTTTGTTATAGTGTAAAATAATCGAAATCAATCGGATGCGGGGAAGGAGCAAAACAGCAATGGAGAGCAGAACAGTTCATAAAGGCGGAAGTGCGGAGATCGTCGAGAAAAAGTCCCGATTTATCGGGGAAGTTTTTCCGGTGGAACATGAGGAAGAAGCGATGCAACTTCTGGAGCAGGTGAAAAAGAAGTATTGGGATGCCCGACATCATTGCTGGGCATATGTCATTAGTGGGGACAGGGTGCAGGAACGCTTGAGTGATGATGGGGAACCGAGCGGGACAGCGGGGAAACCGATCCTGGAGGTGATCCGCGGCCAGCAGGTCGGCAATCTGCTCGTTGTTGTTACCCGATATTTCGGCGGAACGCTTCTCGGAACAGGCGGTCTTGTTCGTGCGTATACCGAAGCGGCAAAACAGGCGCTGGCAGAAAGTGTGATCATAACGCGGATCACAGGGTACAGGCTCAAGATAGAAACGGATTATACCGGATTGGGGAAAATCCAATATCTGCTCGCACAGCGGAAAATTCCGATCGTACAGTCGGAATATACGGATCAGGTGACATTGTCAGTCTTGGTATCGGAAGAAGCGGAAAACGAGATCGTGCAGGAGATCACAGAAGCGACAAACGGTCAGGCAGATATCAAAAGGGCATATGCGTGCAGCTTTGCCGATGTGAATGGAGAGATGCTGGAATTTCCGGATGAATAAAAAACGGACTCCGAAGAGTCCGTAAAATATGTAAGTGTTTGGTAGCGTCAGTTTACAAGGACCGTTTTCCCCTTTGTACACTGATGCTGCTATTTAGATAGAAGTGTTTAGTTAAATTCCGGTTCGATCAGACCGAAAGAGCCGTCTTTTCTCTTGTACACAACGTTGACCTCATCTGTCTCGGCGTTGCTGAAAACAAAGAAGCTGTGTCCGAGAAGTTCCATCTGGATGCAGGCATCTTCCGGGAACATCGGTTTGATGCCGAAACGTTTGGTGCGGACGATGCGAATCTCGTTATCTTCCACGCTTGTATCATCTTCTTCAAAGAATTCTTTCTTGAAATTACTTCCGGAAGAAGATGCTGTCGGATGACCCTGGCTTCTCGCAACCAGTTTGTTTTTATACTTCCGAAGCTGACGTTCGATCACTTCTTCCACAAGATCGATGGATACATACATATCGCTGCTTGTCTGTTCGGAGCGGATGATGTTGCCCTTAACCGGGATCGTCACCTCGATCTTCTGGCGGTCTTTTTCAACGCTGAGGGTTACAATAATCTCTGTTTCAGGAGTGAAATACCTTTCTAGTTTTCCTAATTTCTGTTCTACCGTGCTTTTGAGTCCAGGGGTTACCTCGATGTTCTTGCCACTGATAATAAATTTCATGCTGCTCAACTCCTTTTGTTCATATTACACAGAAAATAATGGAAACTTTCTGTGTTTTATGTACATAGTATAACATAAAATTCTCTCAATGTATAGAACGAATCACTTCAATTCGAGTAATTTTCCCATTTGTGATCTTAGCAATGCGCAGACCTACGTCTGCAATGTAGGCGCAGGCACCGACACCGACTTCGGTTTCGTCCTCTTCCAGTTTGCGGAGCAGAAGTTCACCGAGAGTTTCGTTATCTGTATAAGGAATGTTCAGATGTGTGAGGCGGTTGACGAGATGGACTTTTTGCGCTGCCCGGAAAATGATTTTTTCGGATTCATCAAACGCCACAAACAAAAACTTTCTTGTGGCAAACAGGATCGCGATCGAGATCACACCGAGCAGGCTGTTGACCGGTGAGGAGTGGTCGATGATCACCTGACGGGCGATCGCGAATAAAAGGACTTCAAATACGGTCATCGGTGTATGGAGATAAAGCATACGGATCATTTCCACACCGATGATCAGATTAAAACAAGTTGTCAGCAGATCGTCATAGTTCGGATACTTGCTCAGATCGGCGAGATTTCCGAAAGAGAGGACCAGCTGAAAAGTCATTAAAATGATCCCGGCAGCCAGAATCAGTGCAATGACAAATTCCAGCGCCGTCGTCAGATTTTTTAAAAACGCATAAACATATTTTTTCATGTGTTTTCCCTGTTATTTATTGGCATTGCTGCGTTTCCTCATTCTTGAGTCAAGGATCTTCTTGCGGATACGCAGATTTTTCGGAGTTACTTCCAGAAGTTCATCGGTATCGATAAAGTCAAGCGCCTGTTCCAGACTTAATACTCTCGGCGGAGTCAGGCGGAGCGCTTCGTCCGCGCTGGAAGAACGGGTGTTGGTCAGATGCTTGGTCTTGCAGACGTTCAGTTCGATGTCTTCGGCTTTTCCGTTCTGTCCGATGACCATACCGGAATATACTTTCTCACCCGGTCCGATAAACAAGGTTCCACGTTCCTGCGCGCTGTACAGACCGTATGTGACAGATTCTCCGGTCTCAAATGCGATCAGGGATCCCTGTTTACGATACTGGATGTCCCCTTTGTACGGTGCATAGCCGTCAAAGCTTGTGTTGAGGATTCCGTTTCCTTTTGTATCGGTCATAAATTCACCGCGGTAGCCGATCAGTCCGCGCGCCGGGATCAGGAATTCCAGACGTGTGTAACCGCCATTGGAAGTACCCATACTGCGAAGTTCCCCTTTTCTCTGGCTTAGTTTGTCGATAACGGTTCCGGTAAATTCATCCGGCACATCGACATAGGCGAGTTCCATCGGCTCTAATTTCTTTCCGTTTTCGTCTGTGTGATAGAGCACTTCGGCTTTGCTGACTGCAAATTCATATCCCTCACGGCGCATATTTTCGATCAGAACGGAAAGATGAAGCTCCCCGCGACCGGATACTTTGTAACTGTCGGCATTTTCCGTATCTTCCACACGAAGACTGACATCCGTGTTCAGTTCCCGGAACAGACGGTCGCGCAGATGACGGGAAGTGACAAATTTTCCCTCCTGTCCTGCAAATGGACTGTCGTTGACGATGAACTGCATGGAAATGGTCGGCTCAGAAATTTTCTGGAACGGGATCGCTTCCGGATTTTCCGGAGAGCAGAGCGTATCTCCGATCGAAATATCCGAAATTCCGGAAATTGCCACGATCGATCCGATCCCGGCTTCTTTGACTTCCACTTTATTCAGACCGTCAAATTCATAAAGTTTGCTGATCTTTACTTTCTGCTGTTTGTCCGGATCATGATGGTTGACGAGCATCATTTCCTGATTGACTGCGATCGTTCCGTTGTCCACTTTGCCGACACCGATCCGTCCCACATATTCATTATAATCGATCGTACTGATCAGAACCTGAGTCGGAGCTTCCGGATCGCCCTCCGGAGCCGGAATGTAATTGATGATTGTCTCAAACAACGGTTCCATATCTTTCTCTTCATCGGTCAGATCCAGAACGGCAATTCCGGATTTAGCGGATGCATAGACAAACGGGCAGTCCAGCTGCTCGTCGGATGCGTCCAGATCCATGAAAAGTTCCAGTACTTCATCGATCACTTCGTCCGGACGTGCTTCCGGGCGGTCGATCTTGTTGATGCAGACGATGACCGGAAGATCCAGCTCCAGCGCTTTGCGGAGTACGAATTTGGTCTGCGGCATTGCGCCCTCAAATGCATCGACAACGAGGATGACACCGTTGACCATTTTCAGGACACGTTCCACCTCGCCGCCGAAATCGGCATGTCCAGGTGTGTCGATGATGTTGATCTTTGTTCCTTTGTAAAAAACTGCGGTATTTTTCGAGAGGATCGTGATCCCGCGTTCTCTCTCAATATCGTTGGAATCCATGACACGTTCCGCAACTTCCTGATTCTCGCGGAATACACCGCTTTGTTTGAGCAATTCATCGACCAATGTTGTCTTACCGTGGTCGACATGGGCGATGATCGCAATATTTCTGACGTCTTCTCGTTTTGTCTTCATAATATAACACTCTTCCTTTTGTGAATCATTCTTCTGTTTAACTGTTATATTCTATCATAAAAATGAAAATTTGCAAGGTATCAGATTTCCGGGAAGAGAGCGGCAGCCTGTGGAAAAATAAGACGAAAAATGTTGTCGGAGTCTGCTGCCGGGAATTGTCGAGCGGTTTTTCCGGAAAAATGTTCTGGAAATGTGAATCGGGGCATAGACTTAGTATCGACTCAAAAATACCGCAAAGAGGAAGGGAGAACTACAAATCATGTCAGATAAGATTATTGAAAACAACCAGGTAACGATCATGGGTGAGGTGGCTTCAAAATTTACATACAGCCATGAAGTGTTCGGGGAAGGATTCTATATGGTAGATGTGCTCGTGAAACGTCTGAGCAGCTCCGAGGATCGGATCCCGCTCATGATCTCTGAAAGACTGATTGATGTGACAAAAGATTATACAGGAGAATTTATTATGGTGTCAGGACAGTTCCGGTCATACAACCGTCATGAAGAGCAGAAGAACCGGCTTGTATTATCGGTGTTCGTAAGGGAAGTAGAGTTTATCGACGAGGAACTGGACGGCGCAAAAACAAATCATATTTTGCTGGAAGGCTATATCTGTAAGAAACCGATTTACCGGAAGACACCGCTCGGACGTGAAATTGCAGACCTTTTGCTTGCTGTGAACCGTCCATATGGAAAATCCGATTATATTCCGTGTATCTGCTGGGGAAGAAACGCACGGTTTGCCTCGGGATTTGAAGTAGGAGAACATGTGCAGATTTTAGGACGGATCCAGAGCCGGGATTATGTTAAAAAACTTTCCGAGACGGAAACTGAGACGAGAACTGCGTATGAAGTGTCTGTCAGCAAGTTGGAATGTCTGGAAGAATAATATAGAAGAAAACATTGTGAAAGGGATATCATTTCTTGAGCCTTGCGTTCAAATGTGGTATCCTGTTTTTATGTATCTGAAAAGGATATTTTACAAAATGCAGACAATAATGGAGGAACAGAATGATGATAAAGATTTTGATGCACGGCTGTAACGGAAGAATGGGGCAGATGATTTCCGGTCTTGTACGGGATGAGGAAGAGATGATGATCGCGGCTGGAGTAGATACATATCAGGGTGTTTCCAATGAATATCCGGTATTTGGATCCATTGACGCATGCGATGACGATGTGGATGTGGTGATCGATTTTTCCAATGCCGCCGCGGCAGACGCAGTGATGGAGTATTGTGCGAAAAGACAGATCCCGCTGGTATTTTGTACGACAGGATTGTCGGAAGAACAGCTTCAGAAATTAGAAGACACGGCAAAACAGACGGCGGTGCTGAAGTCGGCGAATATGTCGCTGGGGATCAATCTTCTGCTGAAGCTTCTGAAAGATGCGGCAAAGGTGCTCGCACCGGCAGGATATGATATTGAGATCGTAGAAAAACATCACAACCAGAAACTGGATGCGCCGAGCGGAACGGCGCTGGCGCTTGCAGATTCGATTAATGAAGCGATGGACGGAAGTTATGTGTATACTTATGACCGTTCTCAGGTACGCCGCAAGAGAGAGAAGAAAGAAATCGGTATCTCTGCAGTTCGCGGCGGTACGATCGTTGGCGAGCATGAAGTATTGTTTGCCGGGCTGGATGAGGTGATCGAACTGAAGCATACGGCATATTCCCGCAGCGTATTCGGAAAAGGCGCTGTGGAAGCAGCCAGATTTCTGGCAGGAAAGCCGGCGGGGATGTATGATATGAGTGATGTGATCGGACTGGAATAGACAGTCCGGGCAAAAAAGAGAGGAGAACCGGTTCATGAAAGCACTTGAGACGAGGTATGTGGAACGGTTGGCAGATCTGTATCCGACGATCGCTGCGGCATCCACAGAGATCATCAATCTGCAGGCTATCTTAAATCTCCCAAAAGGGACGGAACATTTTATTACCGATGTACATGGAGAATATGAGGCGTTTGCCCATGTGTTAAAAAATGGTTCCGGTTCGGTGAGACGGAAGATCGACGAAGTGTTTGGAAATACACTGAGCCAGAGAGATAAGAAAGAACTGGCAACGTTGATCTATTATCCGAAAGAAAAGCTCGCGCAGGTAAAAGAGACGGAGACGAACATGGAGGACTGGTATATGATCCATTTGTACCGTCTGATCGAAGTGAGCAAACGTGCGGCGAGCAAGTATACCCGTTCCAAGGTGCGCAAGGCATTGCCGAAAGATTTCGCATATGTGATCGAAGAGCTGATCACGGAAAGGGCAGAGATCAACGACAAAGAATCCTACTATAATGCGATCATCATGACCATGATCCGGATCAACCGCGCCGGGGAATTTATTGTGGCGATCTCCAATCTGATCCAGCGTCTTGTGGTAGATCATCTGCACATTGTCGGGGATATTTATGACCGGGGACCGGGTCCGCATCTGATCATGGACCGGCTGCTTAACTATCATTCGGTTGATATCCAGTGGGGAAACCATGATGTTCTCTGGATGGGAGCGGCAGCAGGGCAGCAAGCCTGTATTGCCAATGTGATCCGGATCTGTGCACGTTATGGAAATCTGGATATTCTGGAAGACGGGTATGGGATCAATCTTCTTCCGCTTGCGACATTTGCACTTCGCATGTACAAAGATGATCCCTGCTCCTGTTTTTCGCTGAAAGGACCGCAGAGGTCGAATCAGGCGGAGATGGAGACGGATCTTCGGATGCACAAGGCGATTTCTGTGATCCAGTTTAAGATCGAAGGTCAGACGATCCGCAGACATCCGGAATTTGGAATGGAAGAACGCGCACTTCTGCATCGGATCGATCATGAAAAAGGGACGGTCACTCTGGACGGAAAAGAATATCCGATGCAGGATATGAATTTCCCGACGATCGATCCGGACAATCCGTATGAACTTTCTGAAGAAGAACAGGATATTATGGAGCGGTTGGAACGTGCGTTTCTCGGATGTGAGAAATTGCAGGAACATATGCGTTTTCTGTTGTCAAAAGGCGGTCTTTATAAAGTGCACAATGGAAATCTTTTATACCACGGCTGTGTTCCGCTCAATGCAGATGGTTCCTTTCAGAAAGTCCGTCTTTTTGATCATGTATTTCAGGGAAAGTCACTTTACGATGCTTTGGAACGTTATGTGCGGAAAGGCTTTTTTGCGATTGAGGAAGCGGAGCGGGAGAACGGAAAAGACATGATGTGGTATATTTGGCAGAGCCCCAATTCTCCGTTGTTCGGAAAAGATAAAATGGCGACATTCGAACGGTATTTTCTGAAAGAAAAGGAGACGCATGTCGAAAAGAAAAATCCGTACTATTCATTTCTGGAGGATTCCGACGTGGTCGATCATATCATGCAGGAATTCGGATTGTCCCTGAAAGACGCATATATCATCAACGGTCATGTCCCGGTCAAATGCAAGAACGGAGAGAGCCCGATCAAATGCAACGGGCGCGTGATGATCATAGACGGCGGTTTTTCAAAGGCGTATCAGAAAGAAACCGGGATCGCAGGTTATACGCTCGTTTATAATTCTTACGGTCTGCTTCTTGTCGCGCATGAGCCATTTGAATCGGCGGAGGCGGCGATCGAAAAGGGCAGCGACATCCATTCGGAGAATATGGTCATCAAACGGGTGCTGAAACGCCGTCTGGTCGGCGATACGGACAACGGGAAAGAGATCCGGGAACAGATCCGGGATCTGGAAACGCTGCTGGCGGCGTATCGAAGCGGTGAGATCAAAGAAAAAATTTGAATTCCACATTTTTCCTGTAAGTATTTTTCATAAAATCTCTGAAAATGCAGATATTACTTTTAGAAAGAGCATATGAAAGGGAGAAGAAAAATGAAAAATATGAAAAAATTTTTAGTACTGACAATGTGTATCGGCATGATCGGAAGCATGACTGCATGCGGTAATGATAACGGGACGACCGACGGTGCAGATCAGGACCGGACGACACAGGAATCAGCTTCAGAAAAAGAAAAAGCCGCAGAGAAAGAAAAAGCAACGGAAAAAAACGGGACAGGAAATGATGCCGTTGATGGAACAGACAGAAACGGAGACGGTGTGATCGACAACGCAGTCCGTGATGTGACAGATGGGATCGACGACGTAACGGATGATGTGACGGATGGGATCAATGACGTGACCGATGATCTGACCGGAAACGGAACGGAGGCAGATAACAATACGGATCCGGCACGTTCGACAGATCATGCGGAACGATAAAAGGAGTATTCGGGTCACAAGTGGCGCAGAGACAAAAGAAAGTGTAAAAAGCAGGGGAAATAGAGCGGAAAATCTATTTCCCTTTTTTACTGTACTGTGGTAAAATGTGAGACGGAAATAAAGACTGTGAGGTGGATGATGAGATTCAGACCTTGTATCGATATACATAACGGAAAAGTGAAACAGATTGTGGGCGGAAGCTTAAGAGATGAGGGAGACCGGGCAAAAACGAATTTTACCGCCGTGCAGGATGCAGCATGGTTTGCACGGAAATATCGGGAAGATCGTCTGAACGGCGGGCATATCATTTTGTTGAATCCGCCGGCTTCGCCTTATTATGAAGAGACGAGAAAACAGGCGCTTCTGGCGCTGAGGGCATTCCCGGGGGGAATGCAGATCGGAGGAGGCATTACGGATCGGAATGCTGCCGGGTATTTGGAAGCAGGCGCAAGCCATGTGATCGTTACGTCCTTTGTGTTTCAGAATGGACGGCTGAACCGGGAAAATCTGAAAAAGCTTTGCGATGCGGTCGGAAAGGAGAGGATCGTTCTGGATCTAAGCTGCCGGAGACGGGACGGGGAATATTATATCGTGACCGACCGCTGGCAGACATTTACCGAAGAGAGATTGAGTGTAACGCTGTTGGATGAACTTGCCGGACATTGCAGTGAGTTTCTCGTACATGGGGTGGATGTGGAGGGGAAAGCTTCCGGTGTGGAGGAAGAACTTGTGCGTCTGCTGGGCAGATGGGGAAAGATCCCGGTCACTTATGCGGGAGGGATCGGAACACTTGAGGAGCTGGAACATTTTCAAAATTTATGCAAAGGGCGGCTTGATTTTACGATCGGAAGCGCGCTGGATCTGTTTGGGGGAAATATCCCGTACGAGCGGGCAGCACAATTCCACGGAAAGGAACTGTGAATCGTTTGTTGTGAATACTTACCGGGGAGAAAACGGGCGGAACGGAAAACTTCATGGCAACGGACTGCAAATTGGTTGAATTTGGAACGAGATAGTGATAAAATGAAACGAAACGCTATTATGACATAGGAAGCAGGTCATTTCGTTAATAGTAAACAGACAAGGAGTTAATTCAGACTATGGGGCTTATAGAGAAAATTTTCGGTACGCACAGTGAAAATGAACTGAAGCGTATCTACCCGATCGTAGACCGGATCGATGCACTGGAACCGGAGATACAGGTATTGTCCGATCAGGAGTTGAAAGATAAGACAAGAGAGTTCAAACAACGTCTTTCGGACGGCGAGACGCTGGATGATATTCTGCCGGAGGCATATGCGGTTGTGCGGGAGGCGGCAAAACGAAGTCTTGGAATGCGGCATTACCGGGTACAGCTGATCGGAGGGATCATTCTCCATCAGGGACGTATCGCGGAGATGCGAACGGGAGAGGGAAAGACTTTAGTTTCCACGCTTCCGGCGTATTTGAATGCGCTTTCGGGAAAAGGCGTGCATATCGTCACAGTCAACGATTATCTGGCAAAGCGTGATGCGGAGTGGATGGGAAAGGTTCATGAATTCCTCGGACTGACCGTCGGGGTTGTGTTAAACGGCATGGAGAATGAGGAACGCCGCGCGGCATATAATTGTGACATCACTTATGTGACGAACAATGAGCTTGGATTTGATTATCTGCGTGACAACATGGTGATCTACAAAGAACAGCTTGTACAGCGCGGGCTGAATTTTGCAATCATCGACGAGGTCGACTCCGTCCTGATCGATGAGGCTAGAACACCGCTGATCATTTCCGGTCAGAGCGGAAAGTCAACAAAGCTCTACGAAGCCTGCGACATTCTGGCGCGTCAGCTGGAGCGGGGCGAGGCGAGCGGAGAGTTTACGAAGATGAACGCCATTATGGGCGAGGATATCGAGGAGACGGGAGACTACATTGTCAACGAGAAAGAAAAGAACGTCAATCTGACCGAAGACGGCGTCAAGAAAGTCGAGCAGTTCTTCCATATCGAGAACCTTGCGGATCCGGAAAATCTGGAGATCCAGCATAATATCATTCTAGCGCTCCGGGCCCACAATCTGATGTTCAAGGATCAGGATTATGTTGTGACGCCGGACGGCGAGGTAGTGATCGTCGACGAATTTACCGGACGAATCATGCCGGGACGTCGTTATTCCGACGGTCTGCATCAGGCAATCGAGGCGAAAGAGCATGTACAGGTGCGCCGGGAGAGCAAGACGCTGGCGACGATCACATTCCAGAACCTGTTCAATAAGTTTGAGAAGAAGAGCGGTATGACAGGTACGGCTCTGACGGAAGAAAAAGAGTTCCGTGATATTTACGGAATGGACGTTGTGGAGATTCCGACGAACAAACCGGTACAGAGACAGGATCTTGACGATGCGGTCTACAAGACAAAAGCGGAGAAATATCGTGCGGTCGTGGACGAAGTGATCCGTGCACATGCGACCGGACAGCCGGTTCTGGTCGGTACGATCACGATCGAGGTATCGGAACTGCTCAGCAAGATGCTGAAAAAAGAGGGGATCAAGCACAATGTCCTGAATGCGAAATACCATGAGATGGAAGCAGAGATTGTGGCAGATGCCGGACTGCACGGCGCGGTGACGATCGCTACCAATATGGCGGGACGTGGTACGGATATCAAGCTGGATGAGGAAGCGCGTGCAGCGGGCGGTCTGAAGATCATCGGCACAGAGCGGCATGAATCCAGACGAATTGACAATCAGCTCCGTGGACGTTCCGGACGTCAGGGAGATCCGGGAGAATCCCGATTCTATATCTCCCTGGAAGACGATCTGATGCGTCTGTTTGGTTCCGAAAAGTTGATGAGCGTGTTCAATACACTCGGTGTGGAAGACGGCGAACAGATCGAACACAAGATGCTTTCCAGTGCGATCGAGAAAGCGCAGAAGAAGATCGAGAGCAACAACTTCGGCATCCGTAAGAACCTGTTAGAATATGATCAGGTCATGAACGAACAAAGAGAGATCATCTATGGCGAGCGCCGCCGGGTTCTGGACGGGGAGAGTATGCGCGATACGGTGTACAATATGATCACCGAGTTCGTGGAGAATACGACGGATCGCTTTGTATCTCCGGATGTGGATATGGAAGACGCCGATCTCGGCGGACTGGAACGGACGCTGCACGAGGTGATCCCGCAGCTCGGCTTCCCGAAAGCGGAAGAACTGAAGAAGACGTCCCAGAAAGAGCTGAAGCATCTTTTGAAAGAACATGCAGTGAAAGCATATGAGGCAAAGGAGGCTGAGTTCCCGGAGGCAGAACAGATCCGTGAGATGGAACGTGTGATCCTTTTAAAGGTGATCGATGCGAAATGGATGGATCATATCGATGATATGGACCAGCTTCGTCAGGGAATCGGACTGCAGGCGTACGGTCAGAGAAACCCGCTTGTCGAGTATAAGATGATGGGCTACGATATGTTCGGTGAGATGACCAATGCGATCGCAGAGATGACGATCCGCACGTTGTTCCACATTCGGGTAGAACAGAAAGTGGAACGTGAACAGGTCGCAAAAGTAACCGGAACGAATAAGGACGAAAGCGCAGTGCGCGCTCCGAAACGCCGTGAGGAAAAGAAAGTTTATCCAAACGATCCGTGTCCGTGCGGAAGCGGAAAGAAGTATAAGCAGTGCTGCGGAAGAAAGATCAAATAACAGCAAATAAGATCAAATAACAGAAGATACAGACCAATGAATGTAAGAAAAAGAAAGAGGTGATCAAGGTGGTTTTACTGGATGAATTAAAGCAGAATCTGACTGCATATGAAGAACCGCTGAAAGATTTGAGGGATTCACTTTGACTTAGCGTCAAAGAAAGAACGGATTGAGGAACTGGAACGGAAGATCGAGGAACCGAACTTCTGGGATAACCCGGAAGAATCGCAGCATACAATGAAGCTGCTCCGAAGTATTCAGGATTCCGTGAAAAAAATTGAAAAAATGTATGCAGATTACGAGGATATCGGGCTTCTGATCGAGATGAGCGAGGAAGAACCGGATGACGAGACGATCGAAGAGATCCGGGAAGATCTGGAGAGGTTTCAGGAAGAGTTTGAAGAACTGCGGATCGGAACGCTTTTGACCGGAGAGTATGACCGGAATGATGCGATCATGAGCATTCATGCGGGAGCCGGCGGAACCGAGTCCTGTGACTGGGCAAGTATGTTGTATCGGATGTATACCCGTTGGGCAGAGAAGAAAGGATTTACTGTGGAAGTGTTGGATTATCTGGAGGGTGATGTGGCAGGGATCAAAGGTGTGACGTTTGAGGTGCGCGGTGAAAATGCCTACGGGTATCTGCGCTCCGAAAAAGGCGTTCACCGTCTTGTGCGGATCTCCCCGTTCAATGCGGCGGGAAAACGTCAGACTTCCTTTGTGTCCTGCGATGTGATCCCGGATATCGAGGATGAGATCGAGATCGAGATCAACGAAGACGATCTGCGGATCGATACGTACCGATCCAGCGGAGCCGGCGGACAGCATATCAACAAGACGTCTTCGGCAGTGCGTATTACGCATCTTCCGACCGGAATCGTTGTACAGTGTCAGAATGAACGTTCCCAGCATATGAATAAGGACAAGGCGATGCAGATGCTCAAAGCAAAACTTTATCTGATCAAACAGCAGGAACAGGCAGACAAAGTATCGGACATCCGCGGAGAGATCAAAGAGATCGGATTTGGAAGCCAGATCCGTTCCTATGTCATGCAGCCGTATACGCTCGTGAAAGATCACCGGACGAATGCGGAGATCAGCAATATAGGCGCGGTCATGGATGGAAATATCGATCCGTTTATCAATGCATACTTAAGTGCAAAAAAAGCGTGATTGTCTGTCGGCGGGGATTTTTTGATCCCTCCGGCAGACATTGCCGTTTACACGAAAAAGGAAAGGAATGAAAGAAGATGGTAAATATAGCTGTGATGGGCTACGGCACGGTAGGATCTGGGGTCGTGGAAGTGATCAATACAAACGGCGCAACGATCAACCAGAGAGTCGGCGATGAGATACATATCAAATATGTGCTGGATCTGCGGGATTTTCCGGGGGATCCGATCCAGGAGAAGATCATTCATGATTTTGATACGATCGTAAATGATCCGGAGATCCAGATCGTCGTGGAAGTAATGGGAGGAATCGAGCCGGCATATACATTTGTGAAAAAATGTCTTCTTGCAGGGAAGAGTGTGGCGACCTCGAACAAGGCGCTTGTGGCAAAACACGGGGCGGAGCTTCTTTCCATCGCGCGGGAGCGGGAGATCAACTTTTTGTTTGAAGCAAGCGTAGGCGGCGGCATCCCGATCATCCGTCCGCTGAATTCTTCGATGACGGCGGATGAGATCGAGGAGATCACCGGAATCCTGAACGGAACGACCAACTATATGTTGACAAAGATGTTCTATGAGGGTGCGGATTATGATGAGGTGCTGAAAGAAGCACAGGCAAAAGGATATGCGGAGCGCAATCCGGAAGCGGATGTGGAGGGGCACGATGCCTGCCGGAAGATTGCGATCTTATCCTCATTGATCTCCGGTCGTCAGGTGGATTTTGAGGACATTTATACCGAGGGGATCACAGAGATCACAAAAGAGGATATGCTGTACGCAAAGGCAATGGGCATGACGATCAAACTGCTTGCGTCGAGCAGAAGAGACGGCGATCATCTGCATGCGATCGTAGCACCGCATCTTCTTCGCAGTGATCATCCTCTGTACAGCGTCAACGATGTGTTCAATGCGATTTTTGTGCACGGAAATGTGCTCGGGGACGCGATGTTCTATGGAAGCGGCGCCGGAAAACTTCCGACAGCAAGCGCTGTCGTATCCGACGTGGTGGATGAGGCGAAGCACCTGCACCGGAATATTATGACGATGTGGAAGAGTGAAAAGCTGACTTTGCAGCCGATCGCAGATACGAGCAAACAGTTTTTTGTCCGGATCAAAGGGGAAGCAGAAGCGTTGAGAGCACATCTGGAAAGCAAATTCGGTCCGATCCGGATCGTGCAGGCGGAAAGTCTGGACGGAGAGTTTGGATTTTTGACGGAAGTGATGACGGAGGGCGAGTATGCGAAGTGTGCGGAAGAATTTCCGGGGATCCTGCATATGATCCGTGTACAAGAGTAAAGGGGGAAAAGAGATTGAAGTATCTGGTGATGCTCTGCGATGGAATGGCAGATGAACCGTTGGAGGAACTGGGTGGAAAAACACCGCTGGAAGCGGCAGCGACGCCGAATATGGATCGACTTGCAAAAGTTTCTGAGATCGGTATGGTGCGGACGGTTCCGGAGGGAATGGCCCCCGGAAGCGACACTGCAAATCTGTCTGTGATCGGATATGATCCGAAATGTTATTATACAGGGAGATCTCCGTTGGAAGCGCTGAGTATCGGAGTTGATATGGCGCCGGATGATGTGTCATTTCGTTGTAATGTGGTGACACTTTCCGAGGAAGAAGAGAAATATGAGGACCGGAAGATCTTAGATCACAGTTCGGATGAGATCAGTACCGAAGAGGCGGCAGTTCTTTTGGAAGCGCTGAAAGAGGGCTTAAAGCGGGATGGTTATGAATTTTATGTCGGAACGAGCTATCGCCACCTTCTGATCTGGAAACACGGAAGCGTTGTGGAATTGACGCCGCCGCATGATATCCTGACGAAGCGGATCGGGGAATTTCTTCCGAAAGATTCTCTGCTGCGGGAAATGATGGAGAAAAGTTATGAGATTCTGAATCATCATCCGGTCAACGAAGCGAGGCGAAAGAACGGTTTGAAGCCTGCCAACTCTGCATGGTTCTGGGGAGCGGGAACAAGACCGGCATTGAAAGCATTTGAAGAACTGCATGGGAAAACAGGCGCGATGATCTCGGCCGTGGATCTGCTGAAAGGGATCGCAGTAGGAGCCGGTATGCAGAACCTCATGGTCGAGGGCGCAAACGGCGGACTGCATACGAACTACACCGGAAAAGCGGAAGCGGCAGTGAAAGCGCTGACAGAAGACGGATTTGATTTTGTATATATCCATGTCGAAGCTCCGGATGAGATGGGGCATCAGGGAAAGGTAAAAGACAAGATTCGGTCGATCGAATGGATCGATGAAAAAATTATTGGTCCGGTGACAGAGAGACTTTCAAAACAGGGACAGGATTTCCGAATGCTGGTCCTGCCGGATCATCCGACGCCGATCTGCGTGCGGACGCATACAGCCGATCCGGTTCCGTATTTGCTGTATGACAGTACGAAAAATGCGCAGGGAGCAGCGTCCTATGATGAAAAACATGGGATGAAGAGTAAAATCAGAGAAGAAGAGGGGCACCGCCTGATCGGGCACCTTTTTGAAGGAGAATAGTATGCTGATCGTGAAAAAATTTGGAGGCAGTTCTGTTGCAGACCGGGAACGGATCTTTAATGTGGCAGAACGCTGTGTGGAAGAATACAAAAAAGGCAATGATGTGATCGTTGTGCTTTCCGCTATGGGAGATACAACGGATGAATTGATCGCGAAAGCAAAAGAGATCAATCCGAATGCATCGAGACGGGAAATGGATATGCTATTGACAACCGGAGAGCAGGTGTCGGTCTCTTTGATGGCAATGGCAATCTCTTCGATGGGAATCCCGGCGGTTTCCCTGAACGCATTTCAAGTGGGAATGCATTGCACATCCGCTTATGGGAACGCCCGGTTTAAACGGGTCGATGCGGACCGCATCCGACATGAACTGGAGTATCGGAAGATCGTGATCATCACCGGATTTCAGGGCGTGAATAAGTACGAAGATTATGTGACGCTTGGAAGAGGCGGATCGGATACAACAGCAGTTGCGATCGCAGCAGCGCTTCACGCCGATGCGTGCGAGATCTATACCGATGTGGATGGCGTGTATACGGCAGACCCGAGAATCGTAAAAAATGCAAGAAAACTGGAGTCCATCAGCTACGATGAGATGTTGGAACTGGCATCGCTGGGGGCGAAAGTGCTTCACAATCGTTCGGTGGAAATGGCAAAAAAATATGGCGTACAGCTGATCGTCCGGTCCAGTCTGAACCGGTCGGAGGGTACGGTAGTCAAGGAGGTAGCGAAAATGGAAAAAATGCTGATCAGCGGAGTTGCATCCGACAAAAATACATCCCGTGTGTCTGTGATCGGTGTGCAGGATAAGCCGGGAGTGGCATTTAAGATTTTTAATACATTGGCGAAAAAAGGGATCAATGTGGATATTATCCTGCAGTCGGTGGGACGCGGCGGCACGAAAGATATATCGTTTACAGTTTCTCAGGAAGATTTAAATGATACGTTAAAGACATTGGAAGAAAACAAAGAGTCGCTGACGATCCAGGAGATCAAACATAAAGATAACGTGGCAAAGATTTCAATCGTAGGTGCGGGAATGATGAGCAACCCGGGTGTGGCTGCAAAAATGTTTGAATCATTGTTCAATGCACAGGTGAACATCAGCATGATCTCCACCTCGGAAGTGCGGATCACGGTTTTGATCGATGAAAATGATGTGGAGCGTGCAATGGTTGCCGTTCACGATGGCTTTGGACTGGGTGCTTAGGCGGGACGTATGGAAGATCCGGCAAAAAGAGTTCCGGTAAAAAAGAGAGCTGGTAAAAAGTAAAAAAAGAGGGCGGTGAACTTGCCGGAGTGCGGCGGCTTCACTGCCCGTTTATTCATGCAGGACCTTGCGGACCAGACGGCGGTCTTCCTCGCTTGCCTGCCGGTATTTCAAGATCAGATCACATTCGTCTTCTGTCAGGATCAAGGTTGTGTCGCTGTGCTCTCTGTGTGCCACAGTATAAGGCGGACATACCTCGCGGAACATGAGTGTGGAGGAACGAAAGGAATCCACGATCAATTGATTCAGCGAGATCTCATAGAGCTCGGAAAGTTTGACAAGCAGTCCGAGATCAGGATCCCGTTTTCCGGTCTCATAGTTGGAGTAAGCCTGACGGGAAATGTTTAGATACTCACTGACGTCTTTTTGTGTCAGTGCGTTTGCTTTTCGATATTCATATAAATTTTTCGTAAGCTGCAGATTTGCCAACGTCATCCCTCCATACCGGAAACTTCTTGTCTGTGCTGTGAACCAGTCCACATTATAGCAAGTTTCTTAATAGGATTGACCGGATGGCGACGTAATATAGCATAAATTACAAAAGCAACAGAATGTTTACAACTTACTTAAATTACTATTGTGAAAACGGGAGGAATGGGTGACATCTTCTCCAAACCAGTCCGGAGCATGAAAAGTCTCGGCTGAGAGAAGATCCGGGAATTCAACCTCGGCAAGAATCAGACCATCCAGATCTCCGCGGAAGAAATCCAGTTCGATCACAAGCGGAGAGTCGAAAGAAAGCGGAATGACATAACGGTCTTTGATGATCAGACGTCCGTCTGCTTTTTCTCTCAGATGCAGATACGCTTCCTTTGTCAGCGGAAGATTGTATTCTTCGCGAGCCATCAGTCCTTTTGATTTGTAGGTGAGGATATAATCATCCTGATCCCGGCGAACCCTGACGACCGGCTCGGTACAAAGATAACCTTGTTCGATCCGTCTGCAGGGAAAGTCGGATGGATGAAATGGGATCTTATTTTTGTCGATCAGATATTTGCGCTCAATTTCCATAAGGAACCTCCGTTGTCTTATTTGAATGTGCATCGGCTATCCGTAAAAGAAATCGGTCCGGATGCCATAGGATCATAATAAAATACCGCCGCGGAAGATGCAATGGGGAAGTTTACGTTATTGTACAAAGGAAAATGGTTTCTATTTGTACAATGACGTGAAAATAAATGTAAAGTGAAAGGAAGAAAAGATTGAAAATGAAAAATGTAAGAGTGTTTTTAGCAGATGGATTTGAAGAGATCGAAGCGTTGACCGTCGTGGACATTCTGCGCAGAGCAGGTGTGGAGACAACGACCGTATCCGTGACAAAAAAATGTGTAGTAGAGGGAGCGCATGGGATCTGTGTGGAAGCCGACGCGCTGTTTGAAGAAACGGATTTTCATGAGACAGAGATGCTCGTTCTTCCGGGCGGAATGCCCGGAACATTGAATCTGCAGGCGCATACAGGTCTCAGGGAACTGCTGTTGGCATACGGGAAAGCGGAAAAATATGTGGCTGCGATCTGCGCGGCTCCGAGTATTCTGGGAGAACTCGGAATGTTGGATGGGAAACGTGCCTGCTGTTATCCGTCTTTTGAAGAGAAACTGACCGGAGCAGAGGTTGTAAGAGAACCGGTGGTTTTGGATCAGAACGTGATCACAAGCAGAGGGATGGGAACGGCGATCCCGTTTGCACTGAAGCTTGTGGAGGTTCTTTGCGGCATGGAAAGAGCAGAAGAAGTGAGAAAATCGATCATTTATAATGAGGAATAAAAAAGAAGCAGAGCGTCAGTGTACAAGAGAAAATACGTTTTCCCATTTGTACACCGACAAAAGCGGTGTTTTGGGAAAAAAGACTGGAAATTCGGGAATGTTTGTGCTATACTGACTCAATGACTGCGAATGTTTATTTTTATTCGATTACAAAAAGTATACCCGCCCGGGCATTCTGACCTACAGAAGCTTACGTACAGACGTGCTTTATATGGAGCATAAAGCAGAGAGCAGGGTACAAGTCAAGGAGGAAAATAAAATGAGTTTACAGGTAGAAAATTTGGAGCATAATATGGCGAAGCTCACGATCGAAGTTGCAGCAGAAGACGTAGAGAAAGCTCTGCAGGCAGCATACTTAAAAGAGCGCAAAAGAATCAGCCTGCCGGGATTCCGTAAAGGAAAAGTTCCGCGTCAGATGATCGAGAAGATGTATGGACCGGAGATTTTCTATGAAGATGCGGCAAACAGCATGATCTCAGAAGCTTACGGAAAAGCATATGAGGAGTGTGGTCTTGAGATCGTTTCTCAGCCGGACATCGATGTTGTTCAGCTGGAAAAAGGAAAAGCATTCATCTTTACAGCGGAAGTAGCGGTAAAACCGGAAGTGACACTTGGCGAATATAAAGGTCTGAAAGTGGACAAAGTTTCTACAAGAGTGACACAGAAAGAAGTAGACGAGGAGATCGAGAAAGAGCGTGAGCGCAACGCGAGAACGATCGAAGTGACAGACCGTGCCGTTCAGGACAAAGATGTGGTAACACTGGACTTTGAGGGATTTGTAGACGGAGAAGCTTTTGAGGGCGGAAAAGGAACAGATTATCCGCTGACGATCGGTTCCGGTTCTTTTATCCCGGGATTTGAAGAGCAGCTGATCGGAGCTCAGATCGACAAAGAGACAGAAGTAAACGTTACATTCCCGGAAGATTATCAGGCAGAAGAACTGGCCGGAAAAGCGGCAGTATTCAAATGTACCGTACATGCGATCAAAGCAAAAGAACTTCCGGAATTAGACGACGAATTCGCATCTGAAGTTTCCGAATGCGAAACAATGGATGATTACAGAGCAGAAGTAAAGACAAAAATCAAAGAGCGTAAAGAGCGCGAGGGCAAACAGAAAAAAGAAGACCAGGCAGTAGAGCAGGCAGTTGCAAACGCTGAAATGGATCTTCCGAAGCCGATGATCGATCTGCAGACAAAGCAGATGGCAGATGATTTCGCACGCCGCATCGCACAGCAGGGACTGACTGTGGAGCAGTACTTCCAGTTTACAGGACTCTCCGAAGAGAAGATGATGGAAGAGATGGAGCCGCAGGCAGAGAAGAGAATCCGCACAAGACTGGTTCTCGAAGCGATCGTGAAAGCGGAGAATATCGAAGTGACAGACGAACGTCTGGACGAAGAACTGCAGAAGATGGCAGACGCTTACCAGATGGAAGTTGAAAAACTGAAAGAATTCATGGGCGAAAATGAAAAAGCACAGATGAAAGAAGATATTGCAGTTCAGGATGCAGTGACATTGATCACGGAAGCTGCAGTAGAAGCATAAAAACGGCAGAGATTTCATTTAAAAAGTTTAGGAGGGAAACCGGATGAGTTTAGTACCTTACGTCATTGAACAGACAAGCCGCGGGGAACGTTCCTACGACATTTATTCCAGATTACTGAAAGACCGTATTATTTTTCTTGGGGAAGAAGTGACAGATGTATCTGCAAATATCATTGTTGCACAGCTTCTGTTTTTGGAGGCGGATGATCCGAATAAGGACATTCAGCTTTACATCAACAGCCCGGGCGGTTCCGTAACTGCCGGAATGGCAATTTATGATACGATGCAGTACATCAAATGTGATGTGTCGACCGTATGCATCGGCATGGCAGCGAGCATGGGATCGTTTTTGCTGTCAGGAGGTGCAAAGGGCAAACGTTTTGCTTTGCCGAATGCGGAGATCATGATCCATCAGCCGTCCGGAGGAGCACAGGGACAGGCGACAGAGATCCAGATCGCTGCGGAACATATTTTGAAAATCAGGAAGAAATTAAATGAAATTCTTGCTGCAAATACAGGACAGCCGTTGGAAGTGATCCAGAGAGATACGGAGCGCGATAACTTTATGTCCGCGCAGCAGGCAAAAGAATATGGTTTGATTGACGAAGTGATCGCCAGCCACTAATGAATGAGGGAGACAGTGATGTCTCCCTTATCACAGGCAGGAATGAATAGTTGAAAGGGAAACGAGTATGGCAGGGAAACTGACGGATGATACAGTAAGATGTTCTTTCTGTAATAAACCACAGTCTCAGGTACGCAAACTGATTGCAGGACCGAACGGGGCGTATATCTGTGACGAATGTGTAGATGTCTGCGCAGAGATCATCGAGGAAGAATTTGAATACGAAGAGCGGAACCGGTTTGAAGATATCAATCTTCTGACCCCGGAAGAGATCAAAGCATTTCTGGACGATTATGTGATCGGTCAGGACGAGGCAAAAAAAGTTCTTTCCGTTGCAGTATATAATCATTATAAGCGGATCATGGCGGGAGAGGATCTCGGTGTGGAACTCCAGAAGAGTAATATTTTGATGCTCGGACCTACCGGCTGCGGAAAGACGCTGCTGGCACAGACGCTGGCAAAGATTTTAAATGTTCCGTTTGCGATCGCGGATGCGACGGCATTGACGGAAGCTGGATATGTCGGCGAGGATGTAGAGAATATTCTGTTGAAAGTGATCCAGGCGGCAGACGGTGATATTGAACGCGCGGAGCACGGCATCATTTATATTGACGAGATCGATAAGATCACGAGAAAATCCGAGAATCCGTCGATCACAAGAGACGTTTCCGGTGAGGGCGTGCAGCAGGCACTTTTGAAGATCATCGAGGGAACGGTTGCTTCGGTACCGCCGCAGGGCGGAAGAAAACATCCGCATCAGGAACTGATCCAGATCGACACGACCAATATCCTGTTTATCTGCGGAGGCGCATTTGAGGGACTGGATAAGATCATAGAGACACGTCTGGACCGTAAATCCATCGGATTTAATGCGGAGATCGCATCCAAACATGAATATGACGTGGACGTGCTGCTCCATGAAGCACTGCCGCAGGATCTTGTGAAGTTCGGACTGATCCCGGAACTTGTCGGACGTCTTCCGGTCACGGTATCGCTGAATATGCTGGATCAGGAAGCGCTTGTGCGGATCCTGACAGAGCCGAAGAGTGCGATTGTAAAACAGTACCAGAAATTGCTGGAACTGGACGGCGTACGCCTTGTTTTTGACCGGGACGCTCTGACTGCGATCGCGGAGACTTCTCTCAAACGGAAGACCGGAGCGCGCGGACTTCGTGCGATCATGGAGGATATCATGATGGAGACGATGTTCTGCGTACCGTCGGATGATACGATCAAAGAATGCCGGATCACGAAAGACGTCGTGAACGGAACCGGAAAACCGCTGTATGAGCGGGATGGGGAAGAACGCAAATCTTTTTTGACAACAGAAAGTGCGTAAGAGAATGTGAATGGGCGGATGCCGGCGAACCGGTATCCGCTTTTTGTAGTATGCGACGAGCCAAAGTCCGGGCTTGCCCGAGACCTTGGCGACTGCTTACAAACCCGGAATGTGCCTTTTGGCACTTCCGGTGATTTCGATATATATATCTACTTATGATTTTACAGACAAGGAGAAAGACAGGTATGGAAAATGAAATCTTGCATCTTCCTATGGTGGCGCTTCGAGGGATGACTGTGATGCCGGGGAAAACCGTTCATTTTGACATCAGTCGTGAACGTTCGATCCAGGCGGTACAGGAAGCGATGACAGGAAATCAGAGGATTTTTCTGACGGCGCAGAAAAAGATCGAGACGGACGAACCGAAAATGGAAGATGTATATGAGGTCGGAACGATCGCAGTGATCCAGCAGATCGCCAAGCTTCCGCGTCAGATCATGCGTGTGATGGTGACCGGGGAGACGCGGGGGATCTTAAAACAGATCGAAGAGGAAGATCCGTATCTTCTGGCGGAAGCGGAAGTCGTCGATGAGAGTGGTTTTGAGATTCCGGATGAAATGAATGCGGAGGCGATGGCACGCGGACTGAAAGATATATTTGTGGAATATGCCGCCAAAAACGGAAAGCTGCCCAAAGAACTGATCGCGCAGATTCTGGAGATCCGGGGACTGAAAAAACTTGTGGATGAGATCGCGGCGAACCTACCATTGTATTATACAGATCAGCAGGAACTTCTGGATCAACTGGATTTTTGGGAGCGATATGAATTGCTCGCATTGAAACTTGTCAATGAGACAGAGATCATGGATATCAAAGATGAGATCCGTTTGAAAGTCAAAGAGCGGGTAGACCAGCATCAAAGAGAATATATTCTGCGGGAACAGATGAAAGTGATCCGGGAAGAACTCGGAGAGGAGGCGTCCGGAAATGACGCCGATGAATTTCGGGAGCGTCTGAAGAATCTGGACGCACCGGAAGAAGTAAAAGAAAAGATCAAAAAGGAGATCTCGCGTTTTTCGGGATCTCTGAACAGTCCGGCAGAAAACGGCGTGATCCGTACTTATATCGAGACGATGCTGGAGATGCCGTGGAATCAAAGAGCGGAAAACTGTGAGGATATGGAATATGCAAAAGAAATCCTGGAACAGGAGCACTATGGACTGGAAGAAGTCAAGGAACGTGTTCTGGAATTTCTGGCAGTCCGCGCGTTGACGCATAAGGGGGAAAGTCCGGTGCTTTGTCTGGCGGGACCTCCGGGAACCGGAAAAACCTCGATCGCCCGTTCATTGGCGAAAGCGCTCTGGAAACCGTATGTAAGGATCTCTCTGGGCGGAATCCGGGATGAGGCGGAGATCCGCGGACACCGGAAAACTTATGTGGGGGCGATGCCTGGACGGATTGCCAATGCGATCCGAAAAGCCGGAGTAAAAAATCCTCTGATCCTTTTGGATGAAATCGATAAAGTCAGTACAGACTATAAAGGAGATACATTTTCCGCACTTCTGGAAGTGTTGGATCAGGAGCAGAACCGGGGATTTCGGGATCATTATCTGGAAGTACCGCTGGATCTGTCGGAAGTGGTATTTCTGACAACGGCAAATACGACCGAGACAATCCCGCGTCCGCTCCTTGACAGGATGGAAGTGATCGAGGTGAGCAGCTATACCGAGAATGAAAAGCTGCATATCGCGACGGAGCATCTGATTCCGAAGCAACTCGGAAAACACGGACTTTCTGCGGAGGAACTGACGATGGAGGAAGCAGCGGTCTGGAAGATCGCGAAAAATTATACGAAAGAAGCCGGGGTCAGACAATTAGAGCGGAAAATCGGAGAAATCTGCAGAAAAACCGCAAAAGAAATACTGACAACGGAGCGGAAAAAGGTTACAATAACAAAAGAAAACCTGTCGGAATATCTCGGGCGGGAAAAATATACTTATGAAATGGCGAATTCATCTGATGAGATCGGGATCGTGCGTGGTCTGGCATGGACAAGCGTGGGCGGAGATACGCTTCAGATCGAAGTCAATGTGATGCCCGGAAAAGGGGAGCTTCTCTTGACAGGGCAGCTTGGCGATGTGATGAAAGAATCTGCGCAGACCGGAATCAGCTATATCCGTTCTGTGGGAAAAAGCTGGCAGATCGCAGACGACTTTTTTGAGAAACATGATCTGCATGTACATATTCCGGAGGGCGCGGTGCCGAAGGACGGTCCGTCTGCGGGGATCACGATGGCGACGGCAATCTTGTCGGCGGTAATAAAGAAAAAGATCCGGGCGGATCTGGCGATGACCGGAGAGATCACACTGCGGGGAAAAGTGCTTCCGATCGGCGGGCTGAAAGAGAAACTGCTTGCGGCGAAGAATGCCGGAATACATACGGTTCTGATCCCGGAGCACAATCAGGCGGACGTGGAAGAGTTTTCATCCGAGATCACCGGCGGACTTTCCATTCTCCCGGTAAAAAATATGGATGAGGTGCTTCGTGAAGCATTTGCGGAACCTGTTTCCGGAAGAGCTCCGGAACAATAGAAAATGGGATACGGTACAGGAGGAAAAGTATGGTAATCAGAAATATCAATTTGGAGACAGTGTGTGGGATCACAAGCCGTCTCCCGGAAAATGAAAAACCGGAGATCGCGTTTGCGGGCAAATCCAACGTCGGCAAATCGTCTCTGATCAATGCGTTGATGAACCGAAAATCGTATGCCCGTATTTCGGCGACTCCGGGAAAAACACAGACGATCAATTTTTACAATATCAATGAAGAACTGTATCTTGTCGATCTGCCGGGATATGGATATGCAAAAGTATCGGAAAAAGAAAAACGGCAGTGGGGAGAACTGATCGAGCGGTATCTGCATGGTTCCGCACAGTTGAAAGCGGTGTTTTTGCTGATCGACATCCGGCATGAACCGTCGGCAAACGATAAGATGATGTACGAGTGGATCGTCGATCAGGGATTTCATCCGATCATTGTGGCGACAAAGCTGGATAAACTGAAACGAAGTCAGGTGCAGAAGCATGTGAAGATGGTAAAAGAGGGACTGAACCTTGTTCCGGGAACAAGGATCATCCCGTTTTCATCGGTGTCCAAACAGGGACGGGATGAACTATGGGAATTGGTGGAGACGGAATTCCTCGGAAAAGAGTCGGACGGGAAAGCAAATAAATAATCGAGGTGAAGTGCAGTATGGAGAACAAACGCCCATATTGGCAGGTGGCAGTGAGTCTGGTATTCAGCATTCTGGCAACCGGGATTTTTATCTATCTTGGGATCAAAGGGATATTCTTCTTGATGCCGTTTGTGATCGGCTGGGGAATTGCGGCGATCGCGGCGCCCCTTGTCAACTGGCTGGAAAAGAAATTTAATATCGTCAAAAAGCTGGGATCGGCATTGATCGTTATTCTCGTGATCGGTCTGATCGTTGTCGGGATTTATTTTGCCGTAAGCCGGATCATACTGGAAGTGGGAGATCTGATCAAAAATATTCCCGAACTGTACGCGCAGTTGGAGAGCGGACTGCGCCAGATCGGAAGCGCGATGTCGGGCATTTTTGAAAAACTTCCGGTTGTGATTCAGGACGGGTGGAATACCGTTGTGGCGAATCTGGATCAATATATGGGAGATCTTGTTTCACGCATCAGTGAGCCGACGGTGATGGCGGCGGGGAATTTTGCCAAAAGTCTTCCATCTTATCTGATTTCGGTCATTGTGGCGATCTTGTCCGCGTATTTCTTTACGATCCAGCGGGAGGACGTGCTGAAATGGATGAAGCAGATCGCGCCGCCGTCGGTGGAGAAACGGATGACGCTGGTGATGGACAATCTGCGCTATGCGGTGGGCGGATATTTCAAGGCACAGTTTAAGATCATGGGGGTTGTCTTTCTGATCCTGCTTGTTGGATTTGCCGTGCTCGGCGTCCGGTATTTTGTACTGATTGCATTTCTGATCTCGTTTCTGGATTTTCTTCCGTTCTTCGGAACGGGAACGGCGATGATCCCATGGGGAATCTATAAGTTTCTGATGGGAGATTATAAAATGGCGATCCTGCTGATCGCGATCTATGCGGTGACACAGCTTGTGCGTCAGCTTCTGCAGCCGAAACTGGTGGCGGACAGTGTGGGCATGAATCCGCTTGTCACATTGTTGCTTTTGTATATCGGATACCGGATCGGCGGCGTGCTCGGAATGATCCTGGCGGTGCCGGTAGGAATGGTTTTGATCAATATGCTGCAGGCAGGCGCGTTCGATTATATTTTGGATGATGTCAGGATCCTTGTGGATGGGATCCTGGAACTTCGGAATCCGCCGAAAGAATAAAAACAGTATACAAGACAGGGAGCTATAAAGGGGAATATTCCCAAAGGGATAATATTTCCCCTTTTTTTTCTTGCTTTAGTATGGTAAAATGTCTGTCATAATGAGACTTGGAAAAGGAGGAGGGTGTCGTAATGGGAATGACAATGACACAGAAAATACTGGCGGCACATGCAGGATTGGATTCTGTGAAAGCAGGACAATTGATCATGGCAAAACTGGACGTTGTAATGGCGAACGATATTACCGGTCCGATGGCGTTGCCGATTTTCAGCCAGATGGCAGATCAGGTATATGATAAGGACAAGGTCGTACTTGTTCCGGATCATTTTACACCGAATAAAGATATCAAATCAGCGGAGAACTCAAAGGCAATTCGGGAGTTTGCGAAAGCGCAGGGACTGACCTGGTATTTTGAACAGGGAAAATCCGGTGTGGAGCATGCGATCCTCCCGGAGGCAGGCGTTGTGGCAGCGGGAGAATGTATCATCGGCGCAGACTCCCATACATGTACATACGGGGCGCTGGGAGCATTTTCCACCGGAGTCGGCACGACGGACATTGCGACCGGTATGGCGACCGGAGAACTTTGGTTCAAAGTTCCGAGCGCAGTCAAGTTTGTGCTGACCGGAAAGCCTGGACCGTATGTGAGCGGAAAAGACATCATTATCCATATCATCGGCAAGATCGGTGTAGATGGCGCGCTTTACAAGTCTATGGAGTTTACCGGGGACGGCATCGCCAATCTGTCGATGGACGACCGGTTTACGATGGCAAATATGGCGATCGAAGCAGGCGCAAAGAACGGGATCTTCCCGGTGGACGACGCGGCAAAAGCATATTTGAACGAACATACGAAGAAATCATATCAGATTTATGAGGCAGATCCGGATGCGGAATATGACGAGGTGATCGAGATCGATCTGTCAGAAGTGCGTCCGACCGTCGCATTCCCGCATCTTCCGGGCAATGCAAAGACGATCGATGAGATCGAGGCGATGGATCCGATCCGGATCGACCAGGTTGTGATCGGTTCCTGTACAAACGGACGGATGGAAGATATGAGAAAGGCAGCGGCGATCTTAAAAGGACATACGGTGCATCCGGACGTTCGGGTGATGGTAGTTCCGGCAACGCAGAAGATTTATAAGCAGTGTATCGCAGAGGGACTTCTTGACATTTTCGTAGACGCTGGCTGTGCGGTGAACACACCGAGCTGCGGACCGTGCATGGGCGGACACATGGGGGTCATGGCAGCCGGGGAGAAATGCGTATCCACGACGAACCGGAACTTTGTCGGACGTATGGGACATGTAGATTCCCTGATCTATCTGGCATCCCCGGAAGTAGCGGCAGCGAGCGCGATCGAGGGATGCATTGCAAATCCAGAGAAAGTAGGTGACCGGTCATGAAAGCACAGGGACGTGTATTTAAATATGGAGACAACGTGGATACGGACGTGATCATCCCGGCGCGGTATCTGAATTCATTTGACGCGCAGGAACTGGCGAGCCATGCGATGGTGGATATCGATCCGGAGTTTGTGAATAAAGTAAAACCGGGAGATCTGATCGTGGCAAATAAGAATTTCGGCTGTGGTTCTTCCAGAGAACATGCGCCGCTTTGCCTGAAAACAGTCGGCGTGAGCTGCATCATTGCGGAGACATTTGCAAGGATCTTTTACCGGAATGCGATCAACATCGGGCTTCCGATCATTGAATGTCCGGAAGCGGCAAGAGGAATCGAAGACGGAGATGAAGTTGAAGTTGATTTTGACTCCGGAAAGATTTATAATCGGACGAAAGGGACTGAATTTCAGGGACAGTCGTTCCCGGAATTCATGCAGAAACTGATCGCGGCAGGCGGTCTTGTGAATTATACCAACAGCAAGAAAAAGTAAAAGAGGGAAGAATCATGAATTTATTATACAAGAGCACAAGAAATGCAGAGCATACGGCGACCGCTTCCGAAGCGATCCTGAAAGGTCTGGCGGAGGACGGCGGATTGTTTGTGCCGGTGCAGATCCCGAAACTGGATGTGACGATGGAAGAACTGAAGACGATGTCTTATCAGGAAACAGCTTACGCAGTGATGAAACAGTTTCTGACAGATTTTACGGAAGAGGAATTGAAAGGCTGTATTGCGCGTGCTTATGATTCCAAGTTTGATACCGAGGTGATCGCGCCGCTTGTAAAAGTGGGAGATACTTATCATTTGGAGCTGTTCCACGGAGCGACGATCGCGTTCAAAGATATGGCGCTGTCGATCCTGCCGCATCTTCTGACTACCGCGGCAAAGAAAAATCAGGTAAAAAATGAGATCGTGATCCTGACGGCGACTTCCGGAGATACCGGAAAAGCGGCGCTTGCAGGATTTGCGGATGTTCCGGGAACGAAGATCATCGTATTTTATCCGAAGAACGGAGTCAGCCGTGTGCAGGAGCTGCAGATGGTAACGCAAAAAGGAGAGAATACATCGGTCGTTGCGATCCACGGCAATTTTGACAATGCACAGAGCGGTGTGAAAGCGCTGTTTGAAGATAAGGAACTGGAGAAAGAGCTTGTGGAAGCAGGATACCAGTTTTCTTCTGCGAATTCGATCAATATCGGACGTCTTGTCCCGCAGATCGTTTACTATGTGTATGCTTATGCCAAGTTGTTGGAAAATGAAGAGATCGCAGATGGAGAAGAACTGAATGTGACGGTTCCGACCGGAAACTTCGGCAATATTCTTGCCGCATACTATGCAAAACAGATGGGAGTTCCGATCGGAAAACTGATCTGTGCTTCCAATGAGAACAAAGTATTGTTTGACTTCTTCCAGACCGGAACTTATGACAGAAACAGGAAATTTGTGCTGACTTCTTCCCCGTCGATGGATATTCTGATCTCCAGTAATCTGGAACGGCTGATCTATACGATTTCCGGGCAGGACGCAGAGAAAGACAGCGAACTGATGGAACAGTTGAAAGAGAACGGCAAATACGAGATCACGGCGGAGATGAAAGAAAAGCTGAAAGATTTTGCGGGCGGATACGCAACGGAAGCGGAGACGAAAGCCGCGATCCACAATGTGTATAAAGAGACCGGATATGTGATGGATACCCATACGGCGGTTGCATCCCATGTGAGCAGAGCATACCGTAAGGAAAGCGGAGACAGCAGAAAAATGCTTGTGGCATCCACTGCGAGTCCGTATAAGTTTGTCAGAAGCGTGATGTCCGCGATCGATGACGCTTATGCGCAGATGGATGAATTTGCATTGATCGATGAACTGGAAAAGGCGTCCAATATGGAAGTCCCGTGTGCGATCAAAGAGATTTTGCATGCGGAGATCCGGCATACGCGGGAATGTGATGCTGATAAGATGAAAGACACGGTAAAAGACATATTGGAGATTAGATAATCATGATGGATGACAGTATATTTGGATTTATAGGCGTTTTGGTATTATTTTGCGGACTTTACGGTATTTACGCATATGTGAAGATGAAAAAAGGAGGTCCGATCAACGAAGCGCTCCTTTTGGGGAAAAGCTATGTGGAATATAAGTGCAAAGACCGGGAGGGATTTTTGGCGAAAGCGCTTCCAGCGGTACTTATCTTTTCCGTTACGGCTGTGGTTTATGGAATTATCGATGCGATCCATTGTTTTGTGACGCCGATCGCGGTCGTAGACTATGTCGGAATGTTTTTGTTTTTAGCTGTTTTAGTCTGGTATATGGTATATACAACAAAATTGAAAAAAGAATTTTTCCGCTCGTAAGAGAGAATCGGAAAGAAGACGAAAGTGAGGACCTTGTGATGTTTTTGGCATCAGGTCCTTTTTTCGTTGCGGTATATGACGAAAGGAAGTCCGACGAACCGGTTCATAGAAAATCTCCGAAAACGACTATTGACAAATCGAAGAGGAGGGGCTATGATTGTGTTACTCGTCTTAGGACATTTCTAAAATTCACGGGAATTTCATCCCAGGATCCAAAACGAGTTTTACAACAGAAGAAAGGAGGAGCGCAGCGCTTATGGGCGAGGTGTACGATATGCTGCATGATCAAAATTAAAATGCGGCAGATGAAAAAGTAACAGATGAGAGATGTGGTGTTTCCGGTTAAGAAAGGAGGCATCGAAAATGAAGAAAAGATTCCCTGCCTCCGGTCGATAAAAGGAGGAGAAAGGTGAACAGAGGAAAACGATGGATCCGCTGTGCGGCGGCAGCATTGATCGTTCTGCTGTTTCCGCTTGCATCGGCAGTTCATGCCGAGGAAGCACCCGGCATGGCGGAAACGGAACAGACGCAAAATGAAAGCGGAAGAAAGACCAGTGATCTGGAACGTTTATTCGGACCGAAAGAGGGAGAGCTCGACACAAGGATTTCCGCGACTGCATGGCGAAATTATCTTGAAAAGAATCAGGTTCCGTTTTCGGGTGAAACATATTGGAGCAGTCATTTGCAGGATACGGATATTATCATTGGATCCAATTATGACGACGGAACCGTGGTTTTTCAATGGAATGAGGGCGTGATCGGAATCAACGGACAGCCGACGATCTGTATTGATGCAAAAACATCATTCAGAGACGGGATCCAGTATTATCCGACAGATGCGCAGGAGGTTGGACTGAATGAGACGGAAGTTACGAGACTCGCGTTGTATCAGGAATACATTTACAATCAGAGAAGCGACTTGGATGATCTCGGGAAATATTTCTTTACACAGCTCCTTGTCTGGAGAGAGCTGAATGAATATTACGGATGGGGATGGCCAAACCTGCATATTTTTTCGGGAAGTGCGTCTTGGACAGACCTTGCTTTTCAGGAAGAAGTACTGACTTCGGCGGTAAATTGGGTGCAGGAGATGGAAAGATCCGGGAGATACACCGGGCATGGTACATTTTATGTGTGCGAATATTGGCAGGCTCAGGCAGTATTATGGTTGACAGAGAATACCGGCGGGCTGGAATTGTACAAAGAATCGGAAAATCCGTCCGTCACGGAGGGCAATGCTGCATATTCTCTGGAGGGAGCGCAGTATGGCGTGTACCGTGACAGCGGCGATTATGTCAATCCGGATGCAGTGATCACAACCGATGCCAATGGTTATGGAAAGGCAGAAAACCTGCCGGTGGGAGAATATTGGATCAAAGAGCTTGTGCCGCCGAAAGGATATGCGTTAAATCCGGACTGGTCGGAATCGACAGTATCAGTACCGGGCGGACAGATGGGGGTATATCACGCGAAAGACAAGGCTATCCATGAACCGATTTCTGTGATCGTGGAAAAGACAGATGCGGATCAAGGGGAGCAGCCGTCAGAGGAACAGCTTAAGAAGCTGGAGGGAGCACGGTTCGAGGTGAAATATTATGCAGTGGATCCGGCAGTCTATGATTCGGATCCGGCAGACAGTGGGATTGCCCCGGCGCGAACCTGGGTGTTGGAAACAAAATATGATAAAACGTATCATCAGGTCTTGGCAAAACTCGAGGAAGCGTATCTTGTATCGGGAGATGCATTTTATAAGACTGCTTCCGGAGAAAGCATGCTTCCGCTTGGGATCGTGACGATCCGGGAATGCAAAGCGCCAAACGGCTATCTTTTAAATGAAACATTGTATGTGCGGAAAATACAGGAAGATGGAACGGATCAGGAATCGGTTACAGGAGAACAGGTGCCGGTTGTTCCCAATACGCCGCAGAAGATCAGGATTCGTCTTCAGAAGGTAGATAAAGAAAGCGGAAAAGCAGAGTCTGCGGCGAATGCGACATTGAAAGGTGCGGTGTATGAAGTACGTGACAGCAAAAATCAGGTTGTGGATACACTGACGACAGATGAAAAGGGGGCTGCTGTCTCCCGAGAACTGCTTCCGGGAACCTATAAAGTAAAGGAGGTCAAGGCTTCCAACGGATATTTGATCGATGAGGAAACTCACATTGTGGAGGGAGAAGCGACCGATCAGATTACACAGGTATTTGAATATGAAGTTGTAAGCGGGGAGACACCGCAGAAGATCCAAATTGAAATTCAAAAGGTGGACAGTGAGACGGACAAAGGAGAAGCACAGGGAGTGGCGGTCTTAAAAGGCGCAGAATATGAAGTAAGAGATCAGGCGGGAAACGTAGTGGAGACGTTGATCACAGATAAAAAGGGATATGCAAAAACGAAAGAACTTCCGCTTGGGAATTATACGGTGAAAGAAACAAAAGCGTCCAATGGGTATTTGCTGGATGAGAAAGAATACCCGATCAAAGGAGAGGCGAAAGATGAGGAGAATCGGGTCTTCTTATACAAAACGAAGAGTAAGGAGAGGGTCATTCGCGGAGATGTGGAACTGATCAAACTGCGGGAAAATGAGAACGAGGATGAAGATACACTGCAGGGGCTGGAGGGCGTTGAATTTACGTTTACGTCGAAAACGACGGGAAAAACAGTTGTGAAGATCGTGACGGATAAAAACGGCTATGCGACCACAGCATCCAAAGAACATCCGAGGGGAAGTCTTCCGTTTGACACATATCTGGTGGAAGAGACAAAACATCCGGAGGGGTTAAAACCGATAGAGCCGTTTGAAGTGACCATTCAGGAGGAGGGCATCGTGTGGAAAGGAATTTATAAAGAGGATAAGCTGATCGTCAGTCCGATCACCGTTGTGAAAATGGATGCGTCAACCGGAAAAAAGATTCCGATAAAAGGTGTGGAATTCCGTCTGCTCGATGCGGATAAGAAACCGATCATGATGACGACGCATTATCCGTCGGAAGTGGTGCATAAGACATTTAAGACGGACGAAAACGGGCAGTTTACATTTCCGGAAAAGCTGAAATACGGAGTGTACTATCTGGAGGAAGTAAACGCGCCGGAGGGATATTTGAAAGGAGAACTCCTGCAGTTCGAAGTGAAAGAGGGAGCGGTGTGGGATCAGCCTTTGGTGGTGAAGTATTTTGATAAAAATGCAATGGGAAAAATACAGATCGAGAAAATCGATGCGGAGACAAAAGAGAAACTTTCCGGCGCGGTATTTGAAGTGCGTGCGTCGGAGGATATTGTGACTCCGGATCAGACTGTGCGTATAAAGAAAGGAGAAGTAGCGGAAATATTGATCGTCGGAGAGGACGGGACAGCATTAAGCAAGGAGCTGTATATCGGTAAATATGAGATTCAGGAAACAAAGCAGCCGGATGGTTATGTGTTGGATCCGAAGTGCTATGAAGTGGAGATCAAGTATCAGGATCAAAACACGCCGGTCGTGCTGACGGAAATAAGTATACCAAACGAACCGACGAAAGTGCGGCTGGTCAAGAGCGAAAAAGGGAGCGAAACCCCACTTTCGGGCGTGACGTTTCATTTTTGGAAAAAAGGAGAAGAGAACGAAAAGAGGGAAGTGACGACTGAAAAAGACGGAACCATTCTTCTGGAACAGCTTTTGCCCGGAACGTATTGTCTTCAGGAGATCAGGACACTGCCGGGATATATATTGGATCCGGCGGTGTATGAAGTTGTAGTTGAAGCGGATGGAACTATAAACGGAGAGAAAGAAGAAATCCTGAATGTGGAGAATGATTACACGAAAGTGGAATTTACGAAGCATGATCGTGCAAGCGGCAAAGTATTAGAGGGCGGCCGATATCAGATCACAGATCTTTCGGGAAATGTTGTGGATGAGTGGAAAGGAAAGAAAACTCCTCATCTGACAGAAAAATTGCTGCCCGGAACCGAATATATTTTCAAGGAGATTGAGGCGCCGAGCGGTTATCTGGTCGCGGAAGATGTGCGCTTTACAGTGGCGAATACCGAGGAAATACAAAAAGTACGGATGGAGGATGAAAATGCAATGGGGAAAATCCGAATTGTAAAAACTGATCGTTCGACAAAGGAAAGACTGAACGGGGCGGTGTTTGAAATCCAAGCGGCAGAAGATATTATAACGCCGGATGGTACGGTGCAGTTGAAAAAGGGAGAACTTGCAGATACGATCACAACCGGAATCGAAATAGAAGATATGGAAGAAAAAGGAGCCGGTATTGCATGCAGCAAAGAACTGTTTTTCGGGAAATATGTGATCACGGAGAAGAAACCTCCGGTCGGATATGTGTTGGATCAGCAAAGCTACCCGATCGATCTGATGTATGAAGATCAGGATACGCCGGTCGTTCTGAAAACGCTGCATTTGAAAAACACATCGACAGAACTGACAATACTGAAACAGGATGCGGAGACAAAGGAGCCACTTTCCGGAGTACGTTTTACTGTCCGCGACAGTGCGATGCCGATTGAAAACGGAGATACGAGCATCAGCGCGATTCAACTGTGGACAACCGATGAGAACGGAGAGATCCATTTGCGGGGACTTCTTCCGGGAACGTACTGGATTCAGGAGACGATGACCGTTCCCGGGTATATGCTCGATCCGGTAAAATATACGATCGAGGTTTCTGAGGACGGACAGATCACGGCTGACGGCAAAAGTACAGACATTCTGCGCATTCAAAACAAAAAAACACAGCTTCTGGGCACAAAAGCACGAAGTGAAAAAACAGGTACACAGGAGGCATTTCCGGAAAAAGAGACCGTATTGATCGATACATTGGAATTCCGAAATCTTCAGATTGGACAGGAATATCGGATTGTTGGAACTTTAATGAATCGGGAAAACGGAGAAGTGCTGCATGTAGATGGAAAAACGGTCACAGCGGAAACTTGTTTTGTTCCGGAAGAAAAGGATGGAACGGCAGAAGTAAGATTCAGTTTTGACGCAACCGGTTTAAATGGAAAGTCCGTTGTTGTTTTTGAAAAAGTATATATTGGAGAGACTGAGATTTTATCACATGAAGATTTGGAAGATCAGGAACAGACGATCCTGTTCGGTGTGAAGATGCCGGCAATGAAAACAGAAGAAAAACCAGAGAGTGTAAAGACAGGAGATGACGTCTGGTTTTTGGCAGCAGTGCTTCTGACAGTGGTGATCAGCGGAAGCATGGTTGTCGCAGATCTTGTATACAGAAGAAAAAGGCGAAAATAAACAGAGACGATATGCAGTGATGTGTGTATGTCTAGAAGAGGGAAAGGATCCGGGGGAAAAGGCTTCGGATCTTTTTTCTTTGCGCTTTTTGAGAATATTAAAAAAAGATCTCTTGAATTTAAAATATTACAGATGTAAGATTGAAAGGTAGGATGAAGAGATTTCTAAAAGAAAGAAAAAAGAGGTGAAGTTATGTGGTGGAAAGAGAAAACCGGAAAATCTGTTTTCAGAAAAATGAGATATAGTATCGGTATTTTTCTGATTGTGGCATGCACGTTTGGATTCAACGGATGTGCGACAGAAGAAAAAGACAAAGGGCATGAGAAACAATCTGAACATGCAGAGGGAAATATACGAAATCAGATCATATCCGATTCAAAGAAACTGGCAGAGGGGTATCGGGTACTTTATGAGGAAGCAGAGAAAGAAGAGCAATTGGATACTTTGGAATTTCGGCAGCAAGTGATCTCATATCTTGGAGAAGCCGGATACTCTGCCGTAGATTTGGAGAATCAGATCGATATGACTCATGCAGAGCAGGTGGAAACATTTTGTCGGGCGGCAGAGAATAAAAAGAAAGAAGAGGCGACGATATTGGCAGTACTGGATCACGGTGGATTTGTGCGCTATGATCTGACAACAAAAAATGGGAAGATTTATGCAAGAGAAAGTGCTTTAAATTGGAAAGATAATAAACCAATCGTGGACTATTATCATGAGTTTGAAGTATATGATTGGAAATATACCGAGAAAGGTTATCTCTTTATGGAAGAATACCATCCGCCCGGATATGACGGAGCAACAGGGGATATCGGATTTCGCGTGAAACCGCTGGATCCAAAATGCCGGGAACTGAACCGACATTATGTACTTCCAATCGGATATGAATTAAATAATATGCTGATCACAAACTGGGATCCTGCGGATTATACGAATTTAGAATTGTATGATCTGTATGAACAAATGTATTCGATGAAGTATGGAGAAATATTTCCATATAGGGGGGAAGAGGGGGCTGAATATCAGATCCCGGAGCAGTCGTTCGAGGAAGTTCTGCAGACGTATCTGCCGATCAGCCCGACACAGATCCGGACGCAGACCATTTATAAGGAACAAAACCGGACTTACCGTTACAGACCGAGAGGATTATATGATTGTGAACTCCCATTTGTACCTTATCCGGAAGTGGTATCTTATGAGAAGTTGGAAAACGGGGAATTGAAACTGTTTGTGGAAGCTGTATGGATAAAAGAAAAAACAGATTGTGCGATCGCGAGTGAACTGGTCGTGAAACTGCTTGATGACGGCAAAGTACAGTATATATCGAATCGTGTGGTAGGAACGGAAGAGACAGAGGAGGAAAGCGGGGAAAATGCGGCAGGAAGTGCGAGCTTGAAAACAGAGCCCGCGCCGTGGTATACGCCACGGCTTACAGATGAAGAATGGGAAGGTTATTATGGAGGGATATCGGATGAGTGGCGAGATTAAGAATTTGCAGGTGATAGAAGACTTTTTCGAATGTTAAAGTACAGAACAAACATTCGGTTTTTCTGTACTTTTATTTTAGATTCTGTTATAATGACGGGAGAGTATAAAGAGAGAAAAGGATGGGATTTCTCTATAATGTGGAAACTCATACGATTAATTATCATCTGAAGAAAATATTTGCGGATGGAGAATTAGATGAGAATTCAGTTATTCGAAAATTTCGAATAACTGCTTCAGATGGGAAAAACTATAACACAAAGCAATGGCAAGGATTGTTAATGCTTATTTGGATTTGGCAGAAATGCGGGCGGAAGAACAAGTTCCAATGAAAATGGAAGATTGGGCAGAACAATTTGAAGGAATTTTAAGGTTATCAAAGAAAGAAATTTTAACGCATGCAGGAAGTATATCAGCTCAAATAGCAGAAGAACATGCGTTAAGTGAGTTTAAAAAGTATCGGGTGAAACAGGATAGATTGTATCAGAGTGATTTTGATCATGTACTGTTGGAATTGGAAATAAAGGAGGTGTCAGATGGAAAAAATGAACAATAAAATATATTATCATTATTGCTATGTGGATACATTTTACAATATTATTCTAAAGCCTAGATTGCGGAAATGGCGTTTTCCTGATCTGAAGAACTGCTGATTACGCTAGGAAAGAACAGTTTTGAAATTAGCTTAAAAGGAAAGGTAAATCATGGATCATTTTGAATTAGTATCAGAATATTCCCCAACCGGTGACCAGCCCCAGGCAATAGCACAACTTGTGCAAGGCTTCCGGGAGGGCAACCAATGCCAGACACTTCTTGGTGTTACCGGTTCGGGCAAGACATTTACGATGGCAAATGTCATCGCACAATTGAATAAACCAACGCTTATCATCGCGCATAATAAAACCTTAGCTGCGCAATTATATGGAGAGTTCAAAGAATTTTTTCCGAATAACGCAGTCGAATATTTCGTCTCCTACTACGATTACTACCAGCCCGAAGCCTACGTTCCCTCCTCGGACACTTACATCGCCAAAGATTCCGCGATCAACGATGAGATTGACAAGCTTCGGCTTTCTGCTACAATGGCGCTTACCGAGCGTCGGGATGTGATCATTGTCGCCAGTGTATCCTGTATCTATGGTCTGGGAAGCCCGATGGATTATCAGAACATGGTGATTTCTCTGCGACCGGGCATGATCAAAGAGCGGGACGAACTGATGGCGAAGCTGATCGAGATCCAATATGACCGCAACGATATGGATTTCCATCGCGGAACATTCCGCGTGCGGGGCGACGTGGTCGAAGTGATCCCGGCATATGAATCAGAGACAGCGATTCGGATCGAGTTTTTCGGCGACGAGATCGATCGGATCACCGAGATTGATATTTTGACCGGGGAGATCAAGGATGAGTTAAAGCATGCTGCAATTTTTCCGGCATCACATTACGTTGTGGATCGAGAGAATATCAATCGTGCGGTGAAAGATATTGAGACAGAACTGGACGAGCGTGTGAAAGAATTTAAAAGGCAGGACAAGCTTCTGGAAGCGCAGCGGATCGCAGAGCGGACGAATTTTGATATCGAGATGCTCAAAGAGACAGGATTTTGTTCGGGCATTGAGAATTATTCAAGGCATCTGGCGGGGCTCGCGCCGGGACAGCCGCCATATACGCTGATCGATTATTTTCCGGATGATTTTATTATGATGATCGATGAATCCCACAAGACGGTGCCGCAGATCGGCGGTATGTACAACGGAGACCAATCGAGAAAATCTACGTTGGTGGATTATGGTTTCCGCCTGCCGTCGGCGAAAGATAACCGCCCCTTGAATTTTGAAGAATTTGAAAGTAAAATAAATCAGGTACTGTTTGTGTCGGCGACTCCGGGGGTATACGAAGAAGAGCATGAGCTGCTTCGGGCAGAGCAGGTGATCCGTCCGACCGGTCTTTTGGATCCGGAAGTGGAAGTGCGTCCGGTGGAGGGGCAGATTGACGATCTGCTTGGCGAGATCAACAAAGAAATCGCCAAGAAAAACAAAATTCTGGTGACAACGCTGACAAAGCGGATGGCGGAAGATCTGACCGATTATATGCGGGAAGTGGGAATCCGTGTAAAATATCTGCATTCGGATGTGGATACGTTGGAGCGGACGGAAATCATCCGTGATATGCGTCTGGATGTGTTTGATGTACTGGTCGGCATCAATTTGCTGAGAGAGGGATTGGACATTCCGGAGATCACACTGGTTGCGATTCTGGATGCGGATAAAGAGGGATTCCTGCGTTCCGAGACGTCTTTGATCCAGACGATCGGGCGTGCTGCCCGAAATGCCGAGGGACATGTGATCATGTATGCGGATACCGTGACGGATTCGATGCGCATGGCGATCGAAGAGACAAAACGGCGTCGGGAGATCCAGATGAAATATAACGAAGAACACGGAATTACCCCACAGACGATCAAAAAGGCAGTGCGCGATCTGATCAGCATTTCCCAGAAAGTGGACAGTGCACAGATGAAACTGGAGAAAGATCCGGAATCAATGAGCCGTCAGGAACTTGAGAAACTGATCGGTGAAGTGACAAAGAAGATGAAGAAAGCAGCGGCAGATCTGAATTTCGAGGCGGCGGCAGAGCTGCGTGATAAATTACTTGAATTGAAGAAGACCTTACAGGAGATGGAGGAGTAAGAATAAAGAATGGGTACAAAGATGGATGCCAGACAGTATATTCGAATCCGTGGCGCGAATGAAAATAATTTAAAAAACATAGATGTAGATATTCCCAGAAATGAGCTTGTTGTGCTGACAGGACTGAGCGGATCTGGAAAATCTTCCCTTGCATTTGATACGATCTATGCAGAGGGGCAGAGACGGTATATGGAATCCCTGTCTTCCTATGCGAGACAGTTTCTCGGGCAGATGGAAAAGCCGAATGTGGAGAGTATCGAGGGGCTGTCTCCGGCAATCTCGATCGATCAGAAATCAACGAATCACAATCCACGTTCCACCGTTGGGACCGTGACGGAGATTTACGATTATTTCCGTCTGCTTTATGCGCGGATCGGAATCCCGCATTGCCCGAAGTGTGGAAAAGAGATCAAGAAGCAGTCGGTAGATGAGATGACCGATCAGATCATGGGACTTGAGCAGGGGACAAAGATCCAACTGCTCGCACCGGTCGTGCGGGGAAGAAAAGGAACGCATGTAAAGTTATTCGAGCGGGCAAAACGCAGCGGATATGTCCGTGTGAGAGTTGACGGGAATCTGTATGAATTGTCCGAAGAGATCACGCTCGATAAGAATATCAAACACAATATCGAGATTATTGTGGATCGTCTGATCGTGAAACCGGGGATTGAAAAGCGGCTGTCAGATTCTATTGAAAATGTCTTGAATCTGGCGGAGGGGCTGCTGGTTGTCGATGTGATCGGACAGGAACCGCTGAATTTCAGTCAGAGCTTTTCCTGTCCGGACTGCGGGATCAGTATCGATGAGATTGAGCCGAGAAGTTTTTCATTCAACAATCCGTTCGGGGCATGTCCATCCTGTTTTGGACTCGGATACAAGATGGAATTTTCAGAAGAACTGATGATCCCGGATCCGTCCAAAAGTATCAATGAGGGAGCAATCGCGGTGCTTGGCTGGCAGTCCTGTGCGGATAAGGGAAGCTTTACAAATGCGATTCTTCAGGCACTGTGTGAAGAATACAAATTTGATCTGGACACTCCGTTTGAAGACTATCCGAAAAAGATCCATGATGTTTTGATCTACGGTACGAATGGAAAGGCTGTCAAAGTATATTACAAAGGGCAGCGGGGCGAGGGCGTCTATGACGTGGCGTTCGAGGGACTGATCCGGAGCGTGGAGCGGCGTTATCGCGAGACGCATTCCGAGGCGTCGAAAGCGGAGTATGAGACGTTTATGAATATTACGCCGTGTTCGGAGTGTAAAGGACAACGTTTGAAGCAAAGCGCACTGGCAGTTACCGTGGGTGATCGAAATATCGCCGAAGTAACGGCGCTTTCGATCGAAAAACTGCAGAAATTTCTGGAAAATCTGGAATTGACGCAGACACAGCATTTGATCGGAGATCAGATCTTAAAGGAAATCAAGGCGCGTACCCGGTTTTTGATGGATGTGGGACTGGATTATCTGACGTTGGCGCGTGCAACCGGAACCTTGTCGGGCGGAGAGGCACAGCGTATCCGGCTGGCAACACAGATCGGTTCAGGTCTGGTCGGCGTTGCCTATATTTTGGATGAGCCGAGTATCGGTCTGCATCAGCGAGACAATGACAAACTGCTGATGACGCTGAAGCGCCTGCGGGATCTTGGAAATTCGCTGATCGTGGTGGAACATGATGAAGATACGATGCTGGCAGCCGACTGTATTGTAGACATCGGTCCGGGTGCCGGGGAGCATGGCGGCAAAGTTGTAGCAGTGGGGACGGCGCAGGAATTGATGCAGTGTCCGGGGTCGATCACAGGAGAATATTTGAGCGGTCGGAAAAAGATCCCGGTACCGGAAGTACGGAAAAAGCCGACCGGATATTTAAAAGTTGTCGGTGCAAGGGAGAACAACCTGAAAAATATTACCGTGGAGTTTCCGCTCGGAGTGATGACCTGTGTGACAGGAGTTTCCGGTTCCGGAAAAAGTTCCCTGGTCAACGAGATCCTTTATAAGAAGCTGGCAAAAGAGCTGAATCGTGCCCGGACAATACCGGGGAAACATAAACGGATCGAGGGACTGGAACAGGTGGATAAGGTGATCGACATCGATCAGTCACCGATCGGACGGACTCCGCGGTCGAATCCGGCTACTTACACCGGTGTATTTGATTTGATCCGGGATTTGTTTGCGGCAACGCCGGATGCGAAAGCGAAAGGATATAAAAAGGGAAGATTCAGTTTTAATGTCAAAGGCGGACGATGTGAAGCATGTTCCGGTGACGGTATATTGAAAATTGAAATGCATTTCCTGCCGGACGTATATGTGCCGTGTGAAGTGTGTGGCGGAAAACGTTATAATCGGGAGACTCTGGATGTGAAGTACAAAGGAAAAAGTATTTACGATGTATTGAACATGACTGTGGAGGAAGCGGTGAAGTTTTTTGAAAATGTGCCGAGTATCCGGAGAAAGATGGAAACGCTGAATGACGTGGGGCTTTCCTACATCCGATTGGGACAGCCATCTACGGAACTTTCCGGCGGTGAGGCACAGCGGATCAAGCTTGCGGCGGAATTGAGTAAGCGAAGTACCGGAAAGACAGTGTATATTCTGGATGAACCGACAACCGGTCTTCATTTTGCAGATGTTCATAAATTAACGGAAATTCTGCGGCGTCTGGCAGATGACGGGAATACTGTGATCGTGATCGAACATAATCTGGACGTGATCAAAACCGCCGATCATATCATTGACATCGGACCGGAGGGCGGCGATAAAGGAGGTACGGTTGTGGCGACCGGTACGCCGGAAGAGGTTGCGAAAAATAAAAATTCCTATACAGGGAAGTATATAGATGAAATTCTGAAGAAACAATAGATAGCAAAAAAGACTTTCCATTTATGGAAAATTTTATTATACTAGTAGAGCAACTTGGGTGAATGAAGAGAAGCAGACGGATGAAAGATACATTCGTATGGGGGAATTGCAAAGCGATACAAAAGAAAAGCAGAAAGATACGAATGAGAAAAAAGATGGGTGATAAGGGTGCCTTTGGGAGAGGCGTAGATAGAAGGGAGAGTTTGTATGTCTGTGGATATCGGAATAGATTTGGGAACGGCGAGCGTTCTCGTGTATGTGAAAGGAAAAGGTGTCGTCCTGAAAGAACCATCGGTTGTTGCCTTTGACCGTGATACGAATGTGATCAAAGCGATCGGAGAAGAGGCGAGACTGATGCTTGGGAGAACCCCGGGAAATATCGTGGCGGTGCGTCCGCTCCGGCAGGGCGTGATCTCGGATTACACGGTTACGGAAAAGATGATCAAGTATTTTGTACAGAAAGCGATGGGGCGTCGGATGTTTAAAAAGCCGAGGATTAGCATCTGCGTGCCGAGCGGTGTGACAGAAGTAGAAAAGAAAGCCGTGGAGGAAGCTACGTTCGCCGCGGGAGCCAGAGAAGTACATTTGATCGAGGAACCGGTGGCAGCTGCAATCGGCGCCGGGATCGATATTGCAAAACCATGCGGGAACATGATCGTCGACGTAGGAGGCGGAACGTCGGATATTGCGGTGATCTCGCTTGGCGGAGCGGTCGTGAACACTTCGATCAAAGTGGCAGGGGATGATTTTGACGAAGCGATCGTGCGCTATATGCGGAAAAAGCATAATCTGCTGATCGGAGAGCGCACGGCGGAAGATATTAAGATCAAGATCGGAACCACTTACCCGCTTGTGGAAGAAGAGACGATGGAAGTGCGCGGCAGAAATCTCGTGACAGGACTGCCGAAGACGGTTACCGTCACTTCGTCAGAGACGGAAGAAGCGCTCCGTGAGACGACCAGTCAGATCGTGGAAGCGGTGATCGGGGTTCTGGAACAGACGCCGCCGGAGTTGTCGGCGGACATTCTGGATCGGGGGATCGTTTTGACCGGAGGCGGCGCGATGCTCAGAGGTTTGGAAGAACTGATCGAAGAACGGACCGGGATCAATACAATGACTGCGGAGGAACCGATGAAAGTTGTGGCGATCGGTACCGGACAGTTTGTTGAGTTTATGAGTGGTAAAAGAGACTATTGATAAATATGGGGATAAGCAGGTCACCGGCGAAGTGACCTGTTTTTCTTAAGGAGGAAACATGGAGACGATAACCGGATATGTAGACCATATTGTGTATCGAAACGGTGAGAATGGATATACGGTGTTCAGTCTGGAAAATGAAAACGGAGGAGTGACCTGTGTGGGAAACTTCAATTACATTAATGAGGGCGAGCTGCTGGAACTGGAGGGGGAGTATGTGAATCACAACATTTACGGAACCCAGCTTCGTGTGAGCAGTCACCGGGTAAAAGAACCTGAAGATCTGGTGTCCATCGAACGGTATCTCGGCTCCGGAGCAGTCAAGGGAGTAGGCGCCGCGCTGGCGGCACGGATCGTCCGGCGGTTTAAGGAAGATACCTTTCGCATTATAGAGGAGGAACCGGAGCGGCTTGCGGAGATCAAAGGAATCAGCGAGAGAAAAGCCCGGGAGATCGCGATACAGGTGGAAGAGAAAAAAGAGATGCGAAAGGCAATGCTTTTTTTGCAGAAATATGGCATTTCCACGACGTTAGGTGTAAAAATCTACGAATATTACGGTGCGAAACTTTATCAGGTGTTGGAAGAAAATCCTTATCAGCTGGCGGATAATATTGACGGAGTCGGATTTAAGACGGCGGATGAGATCGCTGCACGGATCGGGATTCACGCGGATTCCGATTTCCGGATCCGGAGCGGTCTTTTCTATGTGCTCCAGCAGGCTGTCGGAGAGGGACACATTTATCTGCCGCAGGATGTACTTGCGCGAAGAGCGATGCAGATTCTGGGAGTGGAGATCTCAGAGGTAGAGAAATATGTGATGGATCTTTGCATTGACCGAAAGACGGTAATGAAAGAAGAAAACGGAGAGATCCGTATTTATCCGGCACATTATTATTATCTGGAACTGAATACGGCGAAAATGCTGCATGATCTTGATATCGACTGCGAGATGCCGGAAGATATGATCGAAAAACGATTGAAAAAAGTAGAAGAGAAAGAGAAGATCACGTTGGACGCACTTCAGCATCAGGCGGTGATCGAGGCGATCAAACATGGCCTCCTCGTGCTTACCGGAGGACCGGGAACCGGAAAGACGACCACGATCAACACGATGATCCAGTTTTTTGAGAGTGAGGGGATGGATATTTTGCTGGCAGCTCCTACCGGTCGTGCGGCAAAACGCATGACGGAGGCGACAGGATACGAGGCGCAGACGATCCACCGGTTGTTGGAAGTGAGCGGCAATCCGGAGGAAGAGGGAAATGTCAACGGATTTCTGCGCAACCGGGAGAATCCGCTGGAAACGGATGTGATCATCATCGATGAAATGTCTATGGTAGATCTTCCACTGATGCATGCGCTTCTTTCTGCGGTCGTTGCCGGAACAAGACTGATCCTTGTTGGAGACGTCAATCAGCTGCCGTCTGTGGGGGCCGGAAGTGTGCTTAAAGATATCATTGCCTCCGGGCGTTTTCCGGTTGTGACATTGACCCGGATCTTCCGACAGGCGGGAGAGAGCGATATTGTAGTTAATGCGCATAAGATCAATGCCGGAGAGCCGGTCGTGCCGGACAATAAAAGTCGGGACTTCTTTTTCCTGCGGAGACAGGATGCGGATACCGTGATCCGTGTGATACTTACGCTGATCCAGAAAAAGCTGCCGAAATATGTCAATGCGCCGCAGAATGAAATCCAGGTCATGACGCCGACAAGAAAAGGACTTCTCGGTGTGGAACGTCTGAATCTGATCCTGCAGAAGTATTTGAATCCTGCAGAACCGGGAAAAGAAGAGACGGAGATCGGCGGTAGGGTTTTCCGGGTGGGCGATAAGGTGATGCAGATCAAGAACAATTATCAGCTGGAGTGGGAAGTGAAGACAAAATATGGTTTAGTTGTCGATCAGGGACAGGGTATATTTAACGGAGATATGGGAATCGTAACAGAGATCAATACATATGACGAGACGCTGGAAGTCGAATACGATGAACACCGGAAAGTAAAGTATCCGTTCGAGATGGCAGAGGAGCTGGAGCTGGCCTATGCGATCACAGTACATAAGTCACAGGGGAGTGAATACCCGGCAGTGATCATCCCACTTTTGCAGGGTCCCAGACTTTTGTATAATCGGAATCTGTTGTATACCGCAGTGACGAGGGCGAAAAAATGTCTGACGATCGTAGGCAGTGAGCAGGTATTTCAGGAGATGATCCGGAATAAAAGTGAACAAAATCGTTACACCAGTCTTGCGGAGCGGATCTGTGAATTCTAAAAACTGTGCAGGAAAAAGAAGCGGGAGGAAGAAAAACGAAGAAAATATTAGATCTTTTGTATCCGCCGGTCTGCCCGTTTTGCGGGAAGATTCTTAACGGTGCGGAAAAATCGGGAGAACGCGGGATCTGTTTTTCATGCAGTGGGAAATTACCGTATGTGGAGGAGCCTTGCTGCATGAAATGTGGAAAACCGCTGCGGGAAGAAGAACGGGAATATTGTGCCGACTGTGCAAGGCATGAACTTGCATTTGATCAGGGGCGGAGTTTATATCTGCACACTGCACTTGTACAGAGGGCGATTTATCAGTTTAAATTTCATAATAAAAGATATTATGCAGAGATTTTTGCTCGGGAGATGGCAAGTCGGTATGGAAAGTGGATCCGACGGTGGGAAATTGAGGAGATCGTTCCGGTACCGCTGCATCCGTCAAGAAAGCGCACGCGCGGATTTAATCAGGCGGAACTGTTGGCAAAAGCGTTGGGAGAACTTTCGGGAATCCCGGTGGAGCCGAAAGCGGTACGACGGATCCGGAAGACAAAATATCAGAAACAACTGGACGATGCAGGACGGAGACAGAACTTAAAAGGCGCGTTTTCCGTTGTTCCCGGATGGAAACCAAAGCGGTGTATTCTCGTTGTGGATGATATTTATACGACAGGCAATACGATCCACAGAACAGCGGAAGCACTGAAAAAAGCAGGGGTGCAAAAAGTGTATTTTTTGACTATAAGCATTGGACAAGGGCTTTGAGTATATGCTATACTAAACAGGATGGGTTACTGTGGAAAAGAATAAGCGGAGGCTGAAAATGTTAGATAAAAAAAGAATCAGACTGATGGCGAAGATGTCCGCGTATGAGAAAAAACATGCAAAGGAAGATCTGAGGATCAGTTCTTACTATAAGAAAGATTATGCAAGTCTGAACACATTGATCACCGTCCTGTGGATCACAGTCGGGTATGCGATCCTGGCAGGACTCTATGCACTTTGCAATTTGAATACACTATTGGAGAATCTGACGATCACGAAACTGCTTTTGATGATCGCGATCGCGGTTGGGATTTATCTGATCCTTGTGATCATATACTGTGTGTTTGCCGGAAATTTTTATAAAGGAAAATATAACAAAGCAAAACAACGCATGAAAAAGTATTACAGAGATCTGGCACGGCTTGGAAAGATGGAAATGAAGGAGAAAAAATAAGATATGAGTACATTGCTTGTCATGAAAGAACAGTTACAGGTATTATATGCAAAATATTCAACCTATATCACGATAGGAATGCGGCTGATTTTGGGACTTCTCGTATTTGGATTGATCAATTCCAATATTGGTTTCATGAAAGCGGCATCATCCGGACTCTGTACGGTTGGGCTTGCAGCAGTTTGTGCTTTTCTGCCGACGATCATTATGATTTTGGCGGCAACTGCATTGATCCTGCTTCACCTGTATTCTCTGTCTATGGTGATCGCGATCGTTGCGGTGATGTACTTTTTCGTGATGTATATTTTTTATTTCCGTTTTACATCAAGGCTTGCCTGGCTGGCGCTCTTGACAGCGGTGGGATTTGCGCTGAAAGTTCCGTTTGCCGTGGTCGTGGGGATCGGACTTCTCGGAACACCGGTCTGCCTGATCCCGGCTGTGTGCGGTGCTTTTACATACTATATGGTTCATTTTGTGAAGATGTCATCGAGTACGTTCAAAGATGGAAGTGCGAACAGTATGGTGGAAGGTCTGATGAGTTTTACAAAGCAGACGCTTGCCAATAAAGAAATGTGGGTTATGATCGCAGCGGTGATCTTCTGTGTGCTTGTTGTGTACAGTGTGCGCACCCGGGCATTGGATCATGCATGGAAGATTGCGTCGGTTGCGGGAACCGCAGCTGCAGTTGTCGTTTGCGTTGCGGGAAATGTGGTGTTGAACACCCATATTTCTTATGTGGTACTTTTGGTCGGCGGAACGGCTGCGATTGCAGTCGGTCTGATTCTGGAAGTCTTGTTTTTGGCAGTTGATTATTCCAGAACAGAGCATCTGGAATTTGAAGACGACGAATACCATTATTATGTAAAAGCGGTGCCGAAAGTTGCAGTCAGCGTACCGGAAAAGAGTGTGAAACATATCAATGAAAGACAGGATACCGGAAAGATCGATGTAGCGCAGGTGAAAAAGCAGAGTGCAGTACAGAACCGCTCGAATGGAAAAGTAGGAAGACGGGAGCAGGAAGCAAAGAGTGCAGATGAAATTCTGTTGACGAGAAGCCTGAATAAAGAACTCGGTCTGGATGACCCGGGAGAAGAAAATTAAGCAGGATATACGGGAAAAGGAGGTGAAGAGATGCAGCAGTGGATCACAAATGTCCTGACAAAGTATATGGGAGACTGGTATTTCCCACAAGTTGGAGTTACAGATATTCTGGAAATCCTGATCATTTCTGTGATCGTATATCAGATCATGAAATGGATCATGAATACAAAAGCATGGATGCTTCTTCGCGGAATATTGATGCTTGGTCTGTTTATTCTCTTCGCGGCATTTTTTCAGATGAATACGATTTTGTATCTGGCAGGGAAGTCGATCAATGTGCTGGCGATCGCGGCGGTGGTCGTATTTCAGCCGGAACTGCGCCGAGCGCTTGAGAAACTGGGAGAAAAAAATATACTGAGCAATATCTCCCTGTTTGATAAGAACCGGGAAAATCAGAGATTTACCGATGAGACGCTGGAGGGCATTGTCAGCGCCTGTTTCAGTATGGGAAGTGTAAAGACGGGGGCGCTTGTTGTCGTGGAACAGGCAATTCATTTGACCGAGTATGAGATGACCGGGATCGAACTGGATTGTAAAGTGTCTGAGCAGGTTTTGATCAATATTTTTGAGCATAATACACCGTTGCATGACGGAGCGGTGATCGTGCGCGGAAACCGGATCACTTCAGCAACCTGTTATCTGCCGCTTTCCGATAATATGCAGATCAGTAAAGATCTGGGGACAAGACATCGCGCGGCTTTGGGAATGAGTGAAGTCAGCGATGCGCTTGTGATCGCAGTATCGGAAGAGACCGGACAGGTTTCCATTGCTATGGGAGGTCAGTTGGTTCGCGGCGTGACCCCGGACTATCTTGCAACGCGGCTGAATCAGATCCAGTACCGCAATTCGGAACCGAAAAAGTTTGCAAAATGGAAAGGATGGCGTAGTAAGAATGAAAGAGCATAAATTTACACAGCATATCGGGCTGAAGATCATTGCGCTTTTGTTTTCATTCTTATTGTGGCTGTTCGTTGTCAATATAGACAATCCAAAGATGAGTAAAGTCTTTGATGACGTGCAGGTTACGATGGAAAATGACGAGATCGTTCTGAATAACGGTTCCACTTATGAGATCGTGAATGCGCCGGAATCTATCCGGGTAACAGTTCACGCACGGCGTTCTATATTGGAAAACATCAAAAATTCAGATATTACCGCAAAGGCCGATTTCCGGGAGATGGACAGCAGTACCGGATTGATCCCGATCAAAGCAACGATCGCAGGATATGATGAAAATGATACAAGCGTTGTTACGGAAGTGTCACCTCATAATCTGCAGGTACAGATTGAGGCGGTTGTATCCAACGATTTCCCAATCTTGGTTGTGACAGAGGGAACGCCGAGGGACGGATATGTTGTAGGTGAGACGACAGTTAATCCGGCAAAGATCACGATCGGCGGATCGGAACAGATCGTTGATGATATCGAACGTGTCGTTGCAAAGATCGATGTGACCGGTTTATCGGAAGACACTGATGTGGCGGCGACGCTTCACTATTATGACGGCAATGGAAATACGATGAATGTGGCACAACTGACAAACAACTTGGGAGATAAAGGTGTGACAGTCAGCGTGCAGATGTTAAGGACAAAAAAGGTGGCACTGAAATTTAATGTTTCCGGCACACCGGCATCCGGATATACGTACACCGGGTGGAGCAGTGAACCGGAGAGCGTCGTTGTATGCGGTACAAAAGAAGCTTTGAGTGAAGTGGATGAAATTGAAGTCAATGCTTCTGAGATCGATATCAGCGGCGCCAGCTCCAGAGTGGAACAGACGGTAGATATCTCGCCGTATCTGCCGGATGGGATCAAGCTTGTCGACGAGACAACGAATAAAGTAGCGGTTACCGCAATGGTGGAGCAGGAGGGCGGAAGAACGATCACGCTGCCGGTCGGTGCGATCCGGGTAACGAATCTTGCGGAGAATTTGAAAGTGAGTGTGGAATCCGATGCGGATCTGGAAGTACAGTTTACAGGAAAAGAAGAACTGCTGAAAAAATTGGATATCCAGAACGCGGCGTCTATTAATTTGAAGGATTATACCGAACCGGGAGTTTATGAAATTCCGGTTAATATTGAAGTGGATTCCGGGGTTACGGTGATGAACAGTCTGGCAGTTACGGTGACTTTGACAGAAAAGAAAGATGAAGCAGAAAAGGCGGCAGAGTCAGGACACTGAAAGAAAAATACCGGAATAAAAACAGACAGGAGGTAGTTCTACATGCTGAGCGAAAAAGTCATAATTAAAAATCCGACGGGGCTACATTTACGGCCGGCAGGACTTTTTTGCAAAACTGCAATGCAGTTTGAATGTAAGATTTTAATTGAGAAAAAAAGCAGAACAAAAGAAGTGAGTGCCAATGCAAAAAGTGTATTGAGCGTACTCGGAGCATGTATCAAAAACGGAGACGAGGTTACGATCATCTGTGACGGGGAAGATGAAGAAGCGGCGCTTCATGTGATGGTCCAGATCGTAGAAGACGGGCTTGGAGAATAAAAAGGCACAAGGGGAGGACATAAGATGAACAGAGCGACATCAAATGTACTGGAGTATCTGGAGCATTCGGCAGAGCGTTATCCGGATAAAACGGCGTTTGAGGATGAGAAAAAGATGAGTACCTATCGAGAGACATGGGAAGCCGCGCGCCGGATCGGAAGCGCGCTGGCTGGGATGTCAGAGGCAAGACGTCCGATCCCTGTTCTGGGTGAAAAAAGTGTGGAGACTGTCCAGACATTTTTCGGAATCGTCAATGCCGGATGTTTTTATATTCTTTTGGATCCCAAACAGCCGGTATCCCGTCTTCAGCAGATCCTAAAGACATTGGATGCCACACTTCTTGTTGTGATGTCGGAGGATCACAGAAAGACGGCAGATGCGCTTGGATTTGAAGGAAAGATCGTCTATTACGAGCAGATGAAAGATTCGGAAGAGGACGGTGATGTGTTGGATGTGATTCGTGCCAATGCAGCCGATGTCGATCCGTTGTATGTGAATTTTACGTCCGGTTCCACGGGAATTCCGAAAGGTGTTGTTGTCAGCCATCGATCTGTGATCGATTTTATGGAATATTTTCCGGAGTTGTTTGAGATCACAGAGGAAGATGTGATCGGAAATCAGGCGCCGTTTGATTTTGATGTGTCGGTCAAAGATATTTATGCAACTTTAAAGACCGGGGCAACAATGGTCATGATCCCGAAACAGTATTTTTCATTTCCGACGAAACTTTTGGATTATCTCTGTGAGCGGAATGTGACGACTTTGATCTGGGCGGTTTCGGCGGTATGTATCATTTCCACATTGAAAGGATTTGATTATAAAGTACCGGAAAAGATCAATAAAGTTTTGTTCAGCGGAGAAGTGATGCCGATCAAGCATTTGAATATCTGGAGAAAATACCTGCCAAAGGCACAGTTTGTCAATTTGTACGGACCTACGGAAATCACCTGTAACTGCACATATTATAAGATCGACCGGGAATTTCAAAAAGGGGATGTTCTTCCGATCGGTGTTCCGTTTCCGAATGAGAAAGTATTCTTGCTGGACGAAGAAGAGGAACTTGTGCAGGAAGCGAACAAAAAGGGGGAACTTTGCGTAGCAGGTACGGCGCTGGCTCTTGGTTATTATCAGGCGCCGGAACAGACGCGGAGGGCATTCGTACAAAATCCGCTGAATCCGTATTATCCGGAAACGATCTACCGGACCGGAGACCTTGCATATTATAATGAGACCGGAGAGCTTTGTTACGCATCCCGGAAAGATTTCCAGATCAAACATATGGGACATCGGATTGAATTGGGCGAGATCGAATCGGCAATGGATCAGGTGGACGCGATCGTACGTGCATGCTGTATTTTTCATGAGGAGAAGAAACGGATCCTTGCATTTTATGAAGGGGAGATTGAAAAGCGTGAGATCGTGAAAGCACTTTCCGAGATTCTTCCGCCGTTTATGATCCCGAATGCATTTCAGAAAATGGAACATCTTCCGCTGACAAAGAACGGAAAGATCGACCGGAAAGCATTGATGCGGGAAGCCGGGATTGAAAAGTGTTGAAAAGAGAAAGGTGAGGATGGAACAGAACAATATGGATGCAAAAACAATTGCTCAGATCACGAAAAACGAGCGGACTCCGTTGTATGTGTTTGACCTGGATGCATTGCGTACGAGAGTAAGAAAGCTGAAAGAGAAATTGGGTGCGCGCGTGGAAATTTGTTATGCGATGAAAGCAAATCCATTTCTGATCGAACCGCTTCAAGGATATGTAGATTGCTTTGAGGTTTGTTCACCGGGGGAATTTCACATTTGTGAGAGAAGCGGGATTCCTCGGGAGAAGATCGTATTATCCGGTGTGTACAAAAATGTTTCGGATATGGAATCGGTTCTGGATCGATATGGTCAGGATGGGATTTTTACCGTGGAGTCCGGCGAGCATCTTAGGATTTTAGCGGAAGAGGGAAAAAAGAGAAACCTGACATTGCGTGTGCTGCTCCGGGTGACGAGCGGAAATCAATTTGGGATGGATCCGGAAGTGATCCGTGAGATCATTTGTCAGCGGGAAGCATTTCCGCAGTTGGATTTTGTCGGACTTCAATGGTATTCCGGAACACAGAAAAAGACGAAAAAACTGGCGGGAGAATTAGAAAAACTGGATTCCTTGCTTACGGAACTGAATGAAGCGTATGGATATGAAGCGGAGATTTTAGAATATGGTCCGGGATTTCCCGTATCTTATTTCCAAAATGAAATCCTCGACCATGAGGAAGAACTGCAGCAGGAGGCAGAAATGCTGGATGCGTTTTCAAAATCTTTGGACTCCATGCGGTTTCGGGGAAAGATTGTTTTGGAGATGGGACGCTTTCTGGCGGCATTCTGTGGATATTATGTGACCCGGATCGTAGATCAAAAGCGAAATCTGGGACAAAATTACTGTATTGTAGACGGCGGGATCCATCATCTGAATTATTTCGGGCAGATGATGGCGATGAAAATTCCGAAATTCTGCCATGTGAGGCAAGAGACGGAGTACACAAAATCCCGGACAGAACAATCGGAAAAAGAGCCTGTTCTGAATGAAAGAGGCGGGGAAGAAGCATGGAATATCTGCGGCTCGCTTTGTACCGTCAGCGATGTGATCGTAAAACAGCTGCCTCTTGTTGATGCAAAGATCGGCGATGTCCTTGTGTTTGAACGGACGGGTGCTTACTCGGTGACAGAGGGGATCTACTTGTTTTTGAGCAGGGATCTTCCGCAGATCTTTTTCTGGTCGGAGGAAAACGGATTGGAACAGATCCGGGGCGCGCTTCCGACCAATGAGTGGAATTCGGTTCATTAAGAGCAGGCGGAGATGAAATGGTTTGCTTACGATGGCACGACAGAAGACAAGTATTTTTTCCTGTACATCGATGCTATCGTTGAAAAATAAAAATCAAGAAAAGAGAAGGAGAAACATTTATGGAAAAATTAATTGAAATCTTAGAAGACATTCAGCCGGATGCAGATTATGAGAACTGTACAACTTTGATCGATGACGGGATTTTGGAATCTTTTGCAATCCTGTCGATCGTAGGGGAATTGGAAGATGAATTCGACATTTCGATCACTCCGGCAGAAATCATTCCGGAAAATTTCAATTCCGCAGCGGCTCTGTGGGCAATGGTACAGCGTTTACAGAATGAATAGGCTTTTTGTTTGATAATCTCGCGTCGGACGATGATCTTGGGAGGAGAATCATGTCACTTGTATCTGCAGAGTTTTTAATCTTTATATTGATTTCAGCAGGCGGATATTATCTGATACCGAAAAGAGGGCAGTGGATCTGGCTTTTGGCATTTAGTTATCTTTACTATCTGTCATCGGGCGTCGGAGTCGTATTCTTTTTGTTATCCGGCACATTGACAACCTATGTTGCCGGATGCAGTTTGGAAATGTTGGAAAGGTCTGTGGGAGACACAGAGATTGAAAAAGGCACAAAGAAACGGAAAAAGAAACGAGTGTTGATCCTGACACTCGTTTTCAATTTTGGGATTCTCGGAATTTTAAAATATGCCGGTTTCTTTGTGGAAAATATCAATCTGGTCTTTCATACAGGTTTTTCATTTCAAACGGTTTTATTGCCGCTTGGAATCTCATTTTATACATTTCAGTCAATGGGATATCTGCTGGATGTATACTGGGGAAAATGCAAAGCAGAGAAAAATGTATTTCGTTTTGCATTGTTTGTATCCTTTTTTCCACAGCTTTTGCAAGGTCCGATCGGTCGGTACGATCGCCTGGTTGAACAGTTGTACCGGACGCATTCGTTTTCTATGGAACGGATCGGATTCGGAGCGCAGAGGATCTTGTGGGGGTATTTTAAAAAGCTGGTATTGGCGGACCGTGCCGGTGTGGTCGTCAATCAGGTCTTTCAGAATTATACAGACTATATGGGAATCACTGTCATGGTAGCAGTCCTTTGTTATTCGATCCAACTGTATGCAGATTTTTCCGGTGGGATCGATGTGGTGCTTGGAACAGCGGAATTGTTCGGTATTACATTGGATGAAAACTTTAAGCGCCCGTTTTTAGCAGTTTCCATTACGGATTTTTGGCATCGATGGCATATTACGCTCGGAACATGGATGAAAGATTATGTGTTTTATCCGCTTTCTCTTTCCAAAGGAATGAGCCGTTTTGGAAAGTGGAGCAAAAAGCGGTTCGGAAAGAAGACAGGACGTGTGCTTCCGATCTGTGCGGCAAACATCGTCGTATTTCTTGTTGTCGGCATCTGGCATGGCGCTGCGTGGAAATATATCGTTTACGGTTTGTATAATGGCGTGCTTATTGCGCTTGCTAGTCTGTTTGCACCGGTATTTCGGAAAGGATTTGAATGGACACATATCGATCCGAAGTCGTTTGGGTGGAAGATCGTGCGGATCATCCGTACATTTTTCCTCGTGAATATCAGCTGGTATTTCGATATGGCGCTCAGTTTATCGGCGGCAGTTACGATGATCAAAAATACGGTTCTCGGATTCCGGATTTCTGCATTGTATGACGGGACACTTTTACAGCTTGGGCTGGATCGTCTGGACTATATCCAGCTTTTGATCGGTGTTGCGGTACTGTTTGCTGTCGGGATCTTGCAGGAGAAAGGCATCCGGATACGGGAACGGATCTCGTCCTATCCGCTTTTGATCCGATGGGGGATCTGGATGATACTCCTGTTCTCACTGCCTTTCTTTGGATATATCACAGCGGGGAAAGGAGGGTTTATCTATGCACAATTCTGATTTTGAGACAGATGTTAAGAAAATGTGTGCCACCGGAAAGAGGAAGCAATGGAAGAGAATTCTGTATGCAGGCTTGTTTCTTCTTTGCGTAGTTTTATTGAATGAAGCGGTTGGATTTGCGCTGCTTCCGGTAACGTATGCGCGGATGAACCTGCATAATCTGGAACAGGGCGGATATGATGATCTGTTTATCGGAACGTCCCGCGGAGCGAATAATATCAATCCGGCTGTTGTGGATGAGGTTACCGGACGGAAGAGTACGAACCTTTGCATGGGGAACGTTTATCCATTGGATGATCTTTACCTGATCCGGGAGGCATGCAGGATCGACCCGCCGAAGCGTGTGATCTATGAATTGGATCCGAGTTATTATACGGTGGAAGAATTTCAGGGAATGGCAGATCCGTTTGTTCTCCATGAGATGTCCTTTTCGTCAGTGAAAGTCCGCTATGCGGCGGATAAATATCTGGACGACGATTTTCGGATTCTGTTGCATCAATGGATGTTCTACCGGAATCATCTTTCTCAGGCACCTGAAATTATGAAAATGAAATTATCGGAGGCATATCGGAATTATGATCCGGCGCTTGTCAGCGATGCGCAGACGATTTATCGCGGAGAGGGATTTCTGGCGCGCCAGCGTCCGGAAGAAGAAACGGTCAGAGCGGAAAGCTGGCTGAATTGGAATGAGGAAGCGGTCAAAAAAGACAGGGAAGAGGATCTGATCGAGATGATCCGATATTGTAAAGAACAGGATATTGAGTTTGTGGCAGTGATCCTTCCGGCGCCGGAAGAGACGAGGACCGCCAACCCCGAAGGATATGAAGCGTCCGGGCAGTATTATGAGGAACTGCTGAAAAAGCAGGGGGTTCCTCTGATCGATTTCAATGAGAATGGAGCGTTTACGGCAGATTTGGAAAAGTATTATGATATGGAGGGGCATATGTACGAGGATGGAGCAAATGAATTCAGCCGGATCCTCGGCGAATATCTGAGTTTATCCCGGAATATGTGAGAAGCACTTGACCGGTCAGGGGGCATCCCTTATAATAGAAGCGTTGAAAAGCGAAAACTGAAGGATGTTTGAAACAAAGGAGTAGCAAAGATGAGAAAGAAGATACTGATTTTCGGAGCGTGCTGTCTGCTTGCAGTGGGATCCCTTTCAGGCTGTGGGGATAAAGCGGATGATACAAAGAACGCGAAGACCGAATCAACAGAGAAGACAGACAAAAAGCAGACTGATAAAAAAGCAGATGCGAAAAAGGAAGAACTGAAAACGATCGGAACAAAAGCAGAGGGAGAATCTGTGATTTCCGTGACGCTGAAGAACAGTACCGGAAAAGATATCACCGGGATCGCGCTGAAAGCGGGGAATCTGCCGGAGTACGGTGCGGGGCTGATGACAGAGGGCGACGTATTTAAGAACGGAGAAAGCCGGATCCTTTATTATGATACAGCAGCGGATACAGCTGCGGGAGGAGACGCTGCGTCTTACGAAGTCCAGGTTTATTTTGCAGATCAGAGTCATCTGGCGCTTCATACGGTCAACTTTGGAAGTTTTAAAGAGAGCGAACTTTGTCTGGAAGAAGAGGTTGTCTTTTTGAAATATGAAGATACAACGACAAAGAAAGTCGTGAGTACAAAAGATGCAGAGATTTCCGTAAAAGAAGCGCAGGCGGCGGCACAGGCGCAGGCAGAAGCAGAAGCACAGGCAGCGGCAGAAGCGCAGGCACAGGCGGCGGCAGAAGCAGCAGCGCAGGCGCAGGCAGAAGCAGAAGCACAGGCGGCAGCGGAAGCAGCGGCGGCAGCACAGGCGCAGGCAGAAGCGGAAGCATGGGCACAGCAACAGCAGTGGACAGATCCTGCTCCGGCACCAGCTCCAGAACCGGCTCCGGCTCCACAGCCAGGCGGTGGCGGCGGATGTCTGAATGACGGACTGGTACAGTAGAGACTTGAATTGACAGACTGGATGAAAAAGCTTGAGGGCGTTTCAGAAGTAAGCTGAGATATGGATTTTCCGGCGGCAGACTTTTGAGACACCCTCAATTTTACATAGGAGAAACGAACATGTCTTTGACATCAAATCTATTTATTTTATTTGTTTTTATAACGGTTGTTTTATATTATATTCTGCCGCATAAGATCCAATGGCTTGTGCTTCTTGTGGCAAGTTATGTTTATTATATTTATTCGGGACCGCGCTATGTGTACTTTATCTTATTTTCCACGTTGTGCAGTTATCTGTGCGGACGGCTGATCGAAAAATTTGCGGAAAATAAGGACGAGAATGGGAAAACAGGAAATAAAAAACTGCAGAAAGCGATTTTAATCTGCGGTCTGATCCTGAATTTCGGGATGCTCGGGATTATAAAATACACGAATTTTGTTGTAGAAAATCTGAACGCACTGTTTCATATGGAACTGCGCGGGATCGAGATCCTTCTCCCGCTTGGAATTTCATTTTACACATTTCAGACGGCAGGGTATCTGCTTGATGTATACTGGAAACGAGTAAAGGCAGAGAAGAATGTGTTCAGGTACGCGTTGTTTGTATCGTTCTTTCCGCAGATCCTGCAGGGACCGATCGGACGGTTCGGTCGGCTGGCAAACCAGCTTTACGCGGAACATTCTTTTTCGGGAAAGCGGATCTTACATGGATGTGAACGGATCCTGTGGGGCTTTTTTAAGAAAATGGTTCTGGCAGACTGGGCGGCAGTCTTTGTGGATGCCATTTTCGGAGCGCCGGATCAGTACAGCGGACTTGCAATTTTCGGGGTGCTGTTCTACACGATCCAGCTTTATGCGGATTTCTCAGGTGGAATGGATGTTGTGATCGGTGTGGCATCCCTGTTCGGCGTTGAGATGGACGAGAACTTCAAACGCCCGTTTTTCGCAGTGTCGATTACGGATTTCTGGCATCGGTGGCATATCACGCTGGGAACATGGATGAAAGATTATGTATTTTATCCGATCTCTCTTTCCGGCTGGATGGGCGCATTTGGCAAACTGATGAAAAAGATCTTCGGGCGGAAAAAGGGAAGAGTGATCCCGATCTGTCTGGCGAATCTGATCGTATTCTTTGTGGTCGGGGTCTGGCATGGCGCAGAATGGCGTTATATTGTTTACGGAATTTACAATGGACTGATCATCGCGTTCAGCGGTCTAATGGCGGATACATACCGGACGTGGAAAAAGAAGCTGCATATCAATGACAAAGCGGTATGGTATCATATTTTCTGCGTTGTGAGAACTTTTTTGCTTGTAAATATCAGCTGGTTCTTTGACCGTGCGGAAAGTGTTGGGGATGCGTTTCGGATGATGGGATATGCCGTCACACAATTTGATCCGTCGCAGCTTCTTACGATCACAACCGGGGCGGGAGGTACCGTTCAGACCATTACGGTATTGTGCATTCTCGGAGCGGGATGCCTTGTACTCTTTGTAGTAGGACTCCTCCAGGAGCGCGGTATTTCGATCCGGGAACGGATCGCGGCATGGCCGCCGGCGTTCCATTTTGCAATTTATCTTGGGCTGCTTCTTGCAGTAGGATTTTTGGGCTCGACTGCTTCCGTGCGCGGATTCATTTACGCCCAGTTCTAGGAAAGGAGGAGCAGACAATATGGAAAATAATATCGAAAATACGATGGAAAACGATAAGAACGGGAAAAGGAAACCTGTGAAAAGAAATGTGAAAAGAAAAAAAGTTTTGAGAAAAAAGCGCACCAAGGGAATGCGCTGCCTGATCAGCGGCGGAAAACTGGTCGGGGGAATCGCGACGGTCCTGCTTGTACTGTTCGGACTGGATTATCTGTTGTATCCGTGCACCTTTATGAGAAATGATATTCATACGGTAACGACGGAAGCACATCAGGATATATTTTTGGGAACCTCTCACGGAAAGATCAACATTGATCCGGACGTTGTGTCGGAAGAGACCGGACGAAGCGCCCATAATCTGTGTGTGGGCGGCGAATATGCGGTCGATGCGTATTATCTGACGAAACTGATGATCGAGACGGAAAAGCCGGAGCGTATCATTTACGAAGTGGATCCCGGATATTTTGTGACGGAAAAAGAAGTCGGGAATAACTACTTGCTGTTTTATCATGAGTTTCCGCTCTCCAGAGCGAAACTGGAGTATTTTCAGGCAACGATGATGGAATGTGATTTCCGTACGGCGATCTTCCCGTGGTATGAATACATTTTCAAATATGATCTGGAAAAAGTGTGGGAGACCGTGTATCAGAAATGGATGCATAACTATGATGTTTCTTTCCTGAAAGGAAGCAAGCAGGAATATCATGAGAGCGGATTCATTGAACGTTATCCGGTGGATACGACGCAGCTTTCGATGGAAAACGAGGCTTTGAAGCTTTTCACCAGAGACAGTGTGAAGCAGCAGAATATGGAATATCTGGAGCGGCTGATCGATCTCTGCCGGGAAAATGATATTGAATTTGTGGCGGTATCGACACCGGTTCCGGCATCGACTCTCGTTGCATACGAGGCAAATTATCAGGATGCATGGAATTATTTTGCGGAATTTTTTGAGAAAAAGGATGTCAGATACCTGAATTTCAACCGGGAATATTTTGCGGATTTTTCGCATGAGATCACGAACTTCACGGATTACGACGGACATATGAACGGAGATGCGGCGCGTGAGTATTCGCGTGTGCTCGGCGAGGTGTTGGATGCGATCCCGTCGATGGAATAGAACACGGAATAGAACTTGTCAAAAATTGTAGCAGGGAGTATACTGATAAGTGATAAATTTGAAAGAACATGAGGTGGAAGCATGAAAAAGAAAATGGCACTATTTCTGATCTTGTCAATGTGCATGCTGGGAACGGCGACCGTTCATGCGACAGAATCTGCGGATGGAAGTCAGACGGAGAACCAGAGTGACTCGCAGGATGCCGGAACGGAAAATCAGAAATCCGGATGGCAGGTTGAAGACGGCGGCTGGTACTATTATGCGGATGGGCAGAGGGCAACCGGATGGCTCTATCTTCCGGATGGAACTTATTATCTGGATGAGAGCACCGGAGCGATGCAGACCGGCTGGCTGAATGACGATGGAACCTGGTATTATTTGCAGGAGAGCGGACGGCGTGCTTATGGCTGGATCAATCTTGACGCGTGGTACTATCTGGACTGGAATACCGGAGTGATGTTGACCGGGGAACAAGAGATCGACGGACAGACCTATTATCTGGACGCATCCGGCCGGATGTGCGAGGATAACTGGGTTCAGAGAGAAGACGGCTGGTATTACTATGGTCCGGGCGGAATGAAAAGTTATGGATGGCTTTTACGCTGGGATGGCTGGTATTATCTGGATACGGAGACCGGGCGGATGATGAACGGCGCACAGGAGATCGGCGGACAGGAGTACCGATTCAACGCAAGCGGACATATGTATGAGAATCAGTGGATCCAGGAAGACGGAAACTGGTATTTTTACAATGTCGGCGGTGCGAAAGCAAAGAACGGCTGGACATTGGACGGACAGACATGGTATTACATGGACGCAGAGGGAGTGATGCAGACCGGATGGCTGAATCTGAACGGAACCTGGTATTATCTTCATTCCAATGGTGCGATGGCTTCCGCAACCTGGCTGCAGCTCGGTGGGGAATGGTATTATGTGACCGGGTCCGGCAATATGGTGACCGGTTGGAACCAGATTAACGGAATGTGGTATTACATGTATGAGAATGGCGTGATGGCACATGATACAGTGATCGACGGATATGAGCTGGATTCTTCCGGTGCATGGAATGCAGGTCTTGCTGCAGCCAATGCGGCAGCGCAGGGGGTGATCGCACTGGCAGGAAATGATCTTTACAGTTGCTATCGCTGGATCGTAGATAATTGTACTTATCAGTCATTCTATGAAGAGACGCCTGCCGGATATACATGGCAGGAATGGCGTGCAGTCCAGATGTTCAATAACCGTTATGGCGACTGCCACAGCTTTGCGGCATTGTTCGGATATACGGCAAGAGCGCTTGGATATGACGCACGGATCATCTCGGGATATACAACATCTGTATCCGGCAAATGGGTGGATCATGGCTGGGTAGAGATCAACGGAGCGATTTATGATCCGGATCTGGAATATGAATTAGGATATAACTGCTTTGGACAATCTCCATTTTCTTACAAATATTATTTATAAGATAAAAAAGGCGGAATGAGAAAAACGGGAAATCACTTGAAATCGTGATTTCCCGTTTCGCTTGTCAGGATCTTTACTGGATCCATGCGCCGGTATGGTCAAATGTATAGAGTGTGCCATCGATATTGTAAGTTCCGTTTGTATACAGGTAAGCGTTGGTCGGATCCAAGTAATACCAGGAATAGAAAGTTTCATCCCAGATCCAGCCAAGATCCGCAGCGCCGGTTCCTGTAAAGTGATACCAGAATCCGGTATCGGTGTACGTCCATCCGGTTGCCATGCGCCCGGAGCCGTCAAAGTAGAAAATATATCCGTCGATCTCGTACAGGCCGCGGAGCATTTTGTTGTGGGATAAATAATACCAGGCATTGGAAGCATCGTCCCAGAGCCAGCCGTTGTAAGCGGTGCCGTCTGCATTGAAGAAACACCAGTCGCCGACTGTTGCCTGGGCGGATTCACTGTACCATGTTTCATAATACCATCCGGTTACCATCTGCCCGCTTGGAGTAAAGGCGTAACGTGTTCCGTTGATGTAGCGTACTCCGTCGCTGTACATATATCCATATTGTGGATCCAGGTAGTACCAGGCATTGGATGCCTTGTCCCAGAACCATCCGGTCTGCATTGCGCCGGAGTCTTTAAAATAGAACCAGTAATCGGAGAGGAAATGCCATCCGGTCACCATGTAGCCGTTTGCATCAAATGCATAAGCGGTTCCATCTACTTCATAAAGTCCGTTTTTGGGGTAGGTTCCGTCCGTACATTGGAACCACCATCCGTTCGGGGAATTGACCCAGTCTCCGCGTTTTCCGGAATCTGCTGCGGAAGCTGTCATAGACAGTCCGAATAAGAGACCCGTCAAAAGCAGGATCGGAAGTAAAGCCTTTAAAGATTTTTTCATAAAATAGTCCCTCCTTTTCGTAAAAAACAGTTATTATATACCATTATAGATGATAATCAGAAAATAAACAATGAAGAATCAGAAAAAAGATAAAAAGAAAGAGGACAAGATCTGCCCTCTTTTGTATGTGTTGTATGAAATTAAGAAATTTCTGATTATTACTGAATCCATGCGCCTGTATGATCGAAAGAGTATTCTACGCCGTCGATCATATATGTTCCGTTAGAGTACATATTTCCATATTCGCCGAAGTAATAACATTTTCCGTCGATCCATTTCCAACTGTTCGTCAGAACTGCGCCGTTTCCATCTGTATAAGTCCAGAAGCCATATTCGCTGTCACCGATCCAGATCCATCCCTCTTGATTTACAAGATATCCATATCCGTCAAATGCGTAGATATATCCGTCCGGTGCGGTGTAAGTGGTATTGTTGATCATGTAGCCATTATCGATGTAGTACCAGTGATTGTTTTCCCAGAGCCATCCGTTATATCCGGTACCGTCGGCATTTGCAAGTAACCAAGTTCCGCCTTCGCCTTCGTAAGTTACCCAATACCATCCGCCATATACAAGATGTCCGGCAGCGTCGAATATCCATGCGGTTTCATCGCCTGTTTCTTCATAGATACCCGGAGAAAAAGCAGTATTATTTACCATATAACTATCTGCGATGTAATACCACTGACCGCCGTCTAACAGCCATCCGTCATATTTAGTACCATTCTGATTACGGTACTGCCAGCTGCCTTCCCATTCATCTGTTGGATCGTAGTCATAGTAGTACCAGCCGCTTACCATAGATCCGTCCGGTCTGAGGAGATAACTGGTCTCGTCGATCCAAAAGTAACCGTCATAGTACATAAATCCATATTCCGGATCCATGTAGTACCATGCACCGTCCCATACCCAGCCTTTCTGCATTGCGCCGGAGTTCAGATCAAAATAGTAGTAGTTATCGTATTCATCCTGCCACCATCCGGTCACCATGTATCCCCACTGATCGAAAGCATATTCTACACCGTCGATTTCGTAGAGACCATTGGACGGATACCAGTCATCTGTACACTGGAACCACCATCGGTCACCGTTCTGAACCCAGTAACCTTCTTTGGAGTCTTCTGCGGAAGCTGTCATGGAAAGTCCAAACAGTAGTCCGGTCAGAAGCAGTACCGGTAATAGAGCCTTAAAATGTTTTTTCATAAAAGTTCCCTCCTTTTCATAGGCTTTATCACCATTATTATAGGACAAGTTTCATATATAGACAATAAAGAAGATGAAAAAAATAGGAAAAACTTCTAAAAATAGGATAAAATACTTGCATTTTTGTAAAGAAACATGTAATATCAATAGCAGGTTGTTCGTGAAAATAGAGAGGAGAGATTACATGAACATTCAAGAATATGAATTGATGAACATCCTTGCGGATGAACGATATAAAAACCAAAGAGAACTGTCTGAAAAAACAGGATACTCTTTGGGAAAAATCAACAGTGCGCTGAAAACACTGGTTGAGACCGGATATCTGGATGGGCAGATGGGACTGACAAAAAAAGCCGGGAATGAGATGGAGGAAAAACGTCCGAAAAATGCAGTGATCCTGGCGGCGGGATTTGGAATGCGGATGGTCCCGATCAACGTGGAAGTTCCGAAAGGGATTTTGGAAGTCCATGGTGAACCTCTGATCGAACGTCTGATCCGACAGCTTTTGGAAGCCGGTGTAAAGGAGATTGATATTGTCGTCGGCTTTATGAAAGAGCAGTATGAATATTTGATCGATAAATATGGAGTACACCTTGTGTTCAATAAAGATTACGCAGTGAAAAACAATCTGTATTCTTTAAAACAGGTTCTTCACAAGATCGGAAATACTTATATCATCCCGTGCGACGTATGGTGCAGGGAAAATCCATTTTCAGATCGGGAATGGTATTCCTGGTATATGGTAGGGGAAGAAAAGAGTGAGGAAAGTATTTTCCGGGTGAACCGGAAAAAGGAGCTTGTTCTGACAAAAGGGGAAGAAGCCGGAAACCGCATGATCGGGATCGCATATATTCTGAAAGAAGATGCGGGACATCTTAAGGAGCAGGCGGAAAAACTGTTTGGAAAGCGGGAGTACCGCCAGTCATTCTGGGAGGATGCTCTTGTGTGGGACGGGAAGATGCACTTACGGCCGAGAGAAGTGAAAGGAGACCTTGTTCATGAGATCAACACACTGGAAGAACTTCGGGAACTGGATCATCATTCCAGTCAGTTGAATTCCGACATACTCTCACTGATCGGAGAGGTGCTGGACTGCAGGACAGAAGAGATCGTGGAGATCCGTGCATTGAAGAAAGGGATGACGAACCGGTCGTTTCAGTTTACCTGTCGGAGAAAACGCTATATTGCCCGTATTCCGGGGGAGGGAACCGGAAAAATGATCAACCGCAAGCAGGAATATGACGTCTATCAGGCGCTGAAAGGAAAAGAGATCGCAGATCCGGTGAGATACATTTCTCCTGAAAACGGATATAAGATCACGGAATTTGTGGACGCGAGAACCTGTGATCCGGATTCCGATGAAGATGTATCGCGTGCGATGAAATATCTGCGCGCGTTCCACGACTGCAGGCTGAAAGTCGATCATTCATTTGATCTGTTCGAGCAGATGGAGTATTATGAATCTCTTTGGAACGGTGAGAAATCCGTATTCAAAGATTATCAGAAAGTCAAAGAGCAGATCTATGAATTGAAAGCGTATATTGACCGGCAGCCGAAAGAGATCGCGTTGACACACATTGACGCAAATCATGATAATTTTTTGTTTGCGGGAGAGAAAACATATCTGATCGACTGGGAATATGCGGGGATGCAGGATATCCATGTAGACGTAGCGATGTTCGCGATCTATGCGATGTATGACCGGGAACGGATCGACTGGCTGATCGATCGTTATTTTGAGGGGGCGTGCCCGGAGAAAGTCCGTACGAAGATTTACTGTTATATTGCGGTCTGCGGATTGTTGTGGAGCAACTGGTGTGAATATAAGCGTATGATGGGCGTGGAATTCGGAGAATATTCTCTGAGGCAGTATCGCTATGCGAAAGAATTTTACCGGCTTGCAAAGGAGAGAATGGAAGATGCAGAATGATAAAAAATATAAAGTGGACAATGCGGTGATCATGGCGGCGGGAATGTCTACGCGGTTGGCGCCGCTCTCATACGAGACGCCGAAAGCGCTCTTGAATGTACACGGCGAGGTTCTGATCGAGCGGCAGATCCGGCAGCTTCGGGAAGCCGGGATTGAGGAAATTTTCGTCGTGACCGGGTACAAAAAAGAATGTTTTTCTTATTTGGAAGAAAAGTTTAAGGTGACGTTGGTTGAAAATCCATATTATGAAACAAGAAACAATCATTCCAGTTTGTATGTCGTTCGGGAACATTTGAAGAATACTTATATTTGCTGCGGCGACAATTATTTTCCGGAAAATGTCTTTCGGTCAGAGGAAGAAGATTCCTACTATGCGACGGTTTTTGAAGCGGGAGAGACCGATGAGTGGTGCGTCTTTGCCGATGAGAACGGACGGATCCGGGAAGTGGAGATCGGCGGATGTGATCAGTGGGTCATGAAAGGACATGCATTTCTTGCGGAACCGTTCACCGCGAAACTTTGTGCTTATCTGGAAGAAGCGATGCGGAAAGAAGCTTCGGAAAATCTGTTCTGGGAAGATCTGTTTATCCTCCACAGGCAAGAGCTGGTCTTGTATCAGAAGAAGTTTGAAGATCAGAAAATCTGTGAATTTGACAGCTTGGAAGAACTTCGGGCGTTTGATCCGAAGTACCTGGATCAGACGGGATCTGCGATTATGGAGAATCTGGCGGATATCTTACAATGTACGGAGGGAGAGATCCGGCAGATTTATCCGCTCAAACAAGGAAATCAGGTCGTGGGGATCGAATTTGATTGCCGTGGCGTGAAATATCGATACGAATATGCGAAAAAACAGATCGGGAGGTATGAAAAATGAAACCGGAAAAACTGGAAAAGGGACTGATGAAAAAGCTGGATCTTGTGACGATGACCGTACCGCTGATCGGGATCGTTGTACTTTGTGCGTTGTTTATGATCCTACCGGAGCAGTCCACGAATGTGCTTGGAAAGATCCGGGGATTTTTGGGAGACGATCTGGGAATTTATTATGTGTTGATCGCAGCGGGAGCCTTGATCTGCAGTATGTATATGGCATTTTCCCGTTACGGGAAAATCAGGCTTGGAAATGTGGAAAAACCGGAATATTCCGATTACAAGTGGGGAGCGATGATCTTTACGTCTACAATGGCGGCAGATATCTTGTTTTATTCGTTATGTGAATGGGCGTTGTATGCGAATGAACCGCAGATTGAAGCGATGGGCGGGATCCAGAAATGGGCGTCAACGTATCCGTTGTTTCACTGGGGACCGACTGCATGGAGTTTTTACATTGTACTTGCAGTCGCGTTTGGATTTATGCTTCATGTCAGAGGCAGGGAAAAACAAAAATTTTCGGAAGCCTGCCGCCCGCTGCTCGGCAATCGTGTTGACGGCTGGCTTGGAAAAGCGATCGATCTGATCGCGGTGCTGGCGCTTTTGGCTGGAACGGCAACGACATTTTCCATGGCAACGCCGCTGTTGTCCGCGGCGCTCGGCGAGGTATTTCATATACCGGCAGGCGTGACGCTTACGATCATGATCCTGCTGTTGATCGCAGTCGTGTATACGTTGACGGTATGGTTTGGAATGAAAGGGGTTGCGCGTCTAGCAACCGGATGTACTTATCTTTTCTTTGCACTGCTTGTCTATTTTCTTGTGGGCGGCGGAGAGATGCGGTATATTCTGGAAACCGGAGTGTCTTCGATCGGGAATCTGGCACAGAATTTTATCGGCATGAGTACATGGACGGATCCGCTCCGTGAAAATTCTTTCGTACAGAACTGGACGATCTTCTACTGGGCTTATTGGATGGCGTGGTGTGTGGCAAATCCGTTTTTTATCGGAAAAATCAGCAAAGGTCGGACGATCCGCAATACGGTACTCGGCGGATATGGCTGGGGATTGGCAGGAACATTTACGTCCTTTATCGTGCTCGGAAATTATGGATTGTCACAGCAGATGAAAGGAACGATTGACATAGCAGGCGAGATCGCCGCGGGAGGGGATGTTTCCGCTGCGATTTTGGAAATTTTCCATACGCTGCCGCTGCCGGAGCTGGGACTTTTGATCCTTGTTGTGACGATGGTCGCTTTCTATGCGACAACGTTTGACGCGCTGACGATGGTTGTTTCTTCTTATTCTTATAAGAAGCTGGATGTGGATCAGGAACCGGATAAACGTGTGCGTACATTCTGGTCTGTTTTGTTCATTCTGTTCCCGATCGCATTGATCTTTTCCGAAAATTCGATCAGCAGTCTGCAGTCGGTTGCGATCATCGCAGCATTTCCGATCGGTTTGATCGTCATTGCGATCGTTGCAAGCTTCTTCAAGGATGCGCGGAAATATCTGGAAAGTGGATCGGAGAAAAAATGATTGAAAACGACAAAGGGATTCGTTATAATACATAGGAATCTAAAAACAGGAATTGTTGTTTGGCGGGGAGCGCTTTCAGACGACAATTTCGGTACGAATGAACAAGAGAGGAGAGAACGAATGATCAAAAAAGGGACCCTTTTTTCGGGAATCATCGGAGGCTTGTGCCTTGGCATGGCAGTGGCGTCTGCTTCACTGCTTCCGGTACATGCAGCGGAAGAGGAAGATCATACTGCCGGTGTTTCGATGGGCAAAGAAGCCGATGAGGAAATCAGCACTTATGCGCGGGCGCGTGTGGAAGCTGGATGGAAGCAGGATGCAAAGGGCTGGTGGTATCAGGATGAAGACGGAGGCTGGGCACAGAGAGCCTGGCGGCAGATTGACGGAAAATGGTATTATTTTGCCAGTGACGGTTATTGGAGAGAAGATGCCGATGCACATGAGAATACGTTGAAAGGTATCGACGTTTCCGAGTGGCAGGTGGATATTGACTGGAATGCGGTGAAGCAGGATGGTTATGATTTTGCAATCATCCGCGGTGGTTACAGTTATACCGATCCGAAGACCGGAAAGTATGAGCATGTTGTGGACAAGTATTTCGAGCAGAATATGGCAGGAGCCAATGCGGCGGGGATTCCGGTCGGTGTGTACATATACAGTAAAGCGACGAATGAAGCACAGGCTGTGGAAGACGCGAAGTTTTTGATCGAAGAATCGACGGGCTACCTTGTATCTTACCCGCTTGTGATCGACATGGAAGATTCTTCTCAGGTGAATCTTGGGAAAACCGCGCTTGGAAAGATCGCGAAAGCGTTCAGTGACGAAGTGAAGTCGGCAGGGTATACGCCGATGATCTACACAAATGAAAACTGGTATAAAAATGTGGTGGACATGTCCTATGTCAGCGATGTGGAACATTGGGTTGCGGCTTACGGTATCGAACCGGATGACAGCATCCCGCGCGGGATCTGGCAGTGCAGCAGTACCGGTCGTGTGAAAGGGATCGACGGAAACGTTGATATTAACTTCGGTTACAAAGATTACACAACGATCGTGACGCCTCGGACAGAACCGGCAGCAGGTTATGGAAAACCGGAAGTTGGCGGAGAGTGGAGACTTGATGGCGGCGGCTGGTGGTATCATTGCTATGACGGAACATATCCGAAAAATGAATGGAAAGAGATCAATGGTCAAACTTACCGGTTTGATGGAAACGGATATATGCTGACCGGTTGGCAGTATATTGAGAACGAATGGTATTACATGAACAGCTCCGGCGCCCGTCTGAGCGGATGCTGGCTGGAATTGGGCGGCATCTGGTATTATCTGAAAGAGGACGGCAAGATGGCAGTCGGCTGGCAGCTTGTCGGAAATACATGGTATTACATGTATCCGTCGGGAATGATGGCGACAGGTTGGCAGTTTATCGGGGATTCATGGTTCTATCTGTATCCGTCGGGAGCCATGGCAAGCGGCTGGTTCCTGGACGGAAATACATGGTATTATCTGGATCCGGGCGGATGGATGAGAACCGGCTGGGTATTGGTTGGCGACAGCTGGTATTACATGTATCCGTCAGGAATGATGGCGACCGGCTGGGTATTGGTCGGAGATACATGGTATTATCTGACACCGGGTAACGGAGCGATGGCGACAGGCTGGCTCCTGCTTGGAGACACCTGGTATTATCTGACACCGGGGAACGGTGCGATGGTCACGGGAACACAGGTGATCGACGGTGTGGAATATACATTTTTCAGTGACGGAAGATGTGACTGGTAAATAAAAGAGAAAGACTTTTCAGACTGGATCTTGAGAAAAGAAGGTTCCGGATGAAGAGTCTTTTTGTTTTATCGCATGGGAAATCTTTTTCATGATTACTTTACAGGATGGCAGGATTGCGGTATACTAGCCGGAGATGTCGGTTGCAGTATGCCGGCATAGGAAAAAAGAAAAAGGATCGACAGTATGAAATCGATAAAAGAACAGCCGGGCGAACGCTCGATTTATATATGGAATATTTGCGGAAGTATTGTGAATGCATTGTTTTCTGTTGTTGCATTGATGATCGTGACCCGTTTCTTGGATGACCGCGAGGCAGACATTTTCAGCATTGCCTGGACGATCAGTCAGCTGATGGCAACCGTAGGAACGTTTCAGATCCGTGTCTATCAGGCGACGGACGTGCAGGGGACGTTTTTGTTCCGGCACTATCTGATCTTCCGTATCGTAACGGTGGCGGCAATGATCGTAAGCAGCGCCGCGTATATCGTAGTCCGCGGTTATACAGGGGAAAAGGCGCTGGTCGTGCTTGTTGTCTGCCTGTTCCGTGCAGTGGATTCTCTGGCGGATGTGTATGAGGGATGGTTTCAGCAGAAAGAACGCCTGGATCTGTCCGGGAAAGCGCTGACTTATCGGGTGATCCTTGCGGCGGCAGGATTTGCATGCGGATTGATCTTTACGAAAAATCTGCTGGTTTCCTGTGCGATCCTGTTTGGCGTTTATCTGTTTTGCTTTGTTATCTACGATCTCCGGTATCATATGGCAGTGGAACGATTTCGGGATGTGCCGGACGGGCGTGACCGGAGCGGCTGGTTTGGAAACATGTTCCGGGAGGGACTTCCATTATTTATCAATGCGTTTTTGATCATGTCGATCTTGAATGAGCCGAAGATGGTGATCGATACGGCGATCGCCAATGGAGAGATGAGTGCGGGGATCCAGACGGTGTTCAATATTTTGTTTATGCCGGCATCGGTTCTGAATCTGGCATATATCGTGTTCCGTCCGATGATCACGCAGATGGCGATCGTATGGAACCGAGGGGAAAAACGTCGTTTTTTGAAAATTTTGGGAAAGATCATCGGGTATCTGCTTGCGATCAGCATTGTATTGATGATCGGAAGCGCACTGCTCGGAATCCCGGTTCTGTCTATTGTCTATGCGGTGGATCTGTCAGCTTATAAAAGTGAACTTCTGGTGATCATGGTGGGCGGCTGTGTCTATACGTTTGCGGCGGTACTGGATAATGCGCTTGTTGTACTGCGCAGACAGTATGTGCTTGTGATCGCTTATGCGCTGACATGGATCTATATCATGCTGACAGCCGCATGGCTGGTAGGAGAATGGGCTGTGATGGGCGCATCCCTTGCCTATTGTACGGCAATGGCAGTTTATCTGCTTTTAACGGCAGTGTTGTTTGTGAGCAGTTATCGGAGAAAGTCAGGTGAAGTATGAAAAAATATACAGTGAACAAACCGTATGAAAAAGAAGTGCTGGACAAGCTGCATCGTGTGCAGGTTGAGATCCTGCGTGACTTTGACGCGGTATGTGAAAAACATCAGCTGCATTATTTTGCAGTGTACGGCACTGCGATCGGGGCAGTGCGGCACGGCGGATTTATTCCGTGGGATGACGATGTGGATGTGGCGATGCTCAGAGAAGACTACGAAAAGTTTTTGCAGATCTTTCCGGAGGAGATGGCAGAACGGTATCAGCTGATGACCCCGGAGCTGGATGGAGATTATACATGTACCGTGACGCATCTGCAGCGGAAACATACGAAATTTATTTCAGAGGTGACGGAAAATCTTCCCTATGAACAGTGTATCGATCTGGATATCTTTCCGTTGGATGAGGTGGCGGAAGAAGCGCGTGCACAGAAGAAGCAGGGAAGAATGGCGGTATTCTGGGGGCGGATGTTGTTCCTGTGCGGTTCCGGACAGCCGGTGATCGCAGCGGACGGTCTTGTCGGAAACCTGATGGCGGCAGCCTGTGCCTGCGTGCATGCCGTGCTGAAATTATTCCGTGTTTCACCGAGAAGTCTGTATCGGAAATTTGTACGGACGGCGACCTGCTATAACGGAGGCGGCGGAGAATATGTGACGTCCTTTGAATATAACGGCTGTCTGAAAGACAAAATAAAAAAGAAAGATCTGTTTCCGCTTGAGAAAGTTCCGTTTGAAGATATGGAACTGTATATTCCGGCAAACAATCATGAATTTCTGACACATGTGTACGGCGACTATATGAAACTGCCTCCGGAAAATGAGCGTGTGAACCATATGCCGAAAGTGATCCAGTTTGAGGGAGAGGCGCCGATCTACAACCAATAAACGGCAGAAAACAACAGGAGAAGAAGGAAATGAAACGACGATACTGTATTTTTGCGGCGCAGTATTTTCCGCATCTTGGCGGTGTAGAGCGCTATACATACAATCTTGCGAAAAAGCTGACCGAGGCGGGGGATGAGGTGACGGTAGTGACTTCGAATGTACAGCGGATCGCGTCGTACGAGAAGATGGAGGGAATCACGGTATACCGGATGCCGTGCATCAACTTGTTGGACGGACGTTATCCGGTCTTGAAATTTAACGGTGATTTTCGCAAGATCCACCATATTTTACGGGAGAAGAATTTTGATTTCGTGATCGTGAACACGCGGTTTTACATTCATTCCCTGTATGGGCAGTGGTTTGCATGGAGCAAAAAGATCCCGGTCATCACGATCGATCATGGAAGCAGCCATCTTTCCGTGAACAATAAGATGTGGGATGCCATCGGCGGTGTTTATGAGCATATGATCACAAAAGTGGGACAGTTATTCTGCAAAGATTATTATGGGGTTTCAAAAGCCTGTGTGGAATGGCTTTGGCATTTCCATATCAAGGCGAGAGGGGTTCTTTATAATTCGGTGGATCTGGAGGAAATTGAACGTCTCTTAACGGCAGGAGAGAGAACATACCGCAGTCGGTTTCAGATTCCGGAAGATGCGACGGTGATCACATTTACCGGAAGATTGTTACCGGAAAAAGGAATCCCGCAGCTTTTGGATGCGATGGACATCCTTGCGAAAGAGAACCCGAACCTATATCTTTGGGTCGCAGGGGACGGAGATTTGGAGGAACTGGTGAATGCGCGGCAGAACGAGCATGTGATCCCGCTTGGCAGACTTCCGTTTGAGGAGATCATCACCATGCTTTCGGAAAGCGATATTTTCTGCCTGCCGTCATTCTCCGAGGGCTTTTCCACTTCCATTTTGGAAGCGATCGCATGCCGCTGTTATGTGGTGACGACAAAACGCGGCGGTGCAAAAGAGACGTTCCCGACGGATGACTATGGAATGGTGATCGAGGACAACGAGACGACGAGGCTGACCGACGCGCTGCGCAGGGCGGTTTCGATGGGGGAAGCGCGGGATGCGGCGGCGGAGCTGTCATATGAACGGCTGAAAGCACATTATACATGGGATATCGTATCTGCACAGGTGAGACAGCTTTGTCAGGAAAAAACAACAGGAAAACCGAGGAAAAACAGTTGAAGAAGTTAATTATCATACCAGCATACAATGAAGAAGCAAATATCGTAAAAACAGTGGAGTCCATCGAGAGGGATGCGGTTGGATTTGATTATATTGTTATTAACGACTGTTCCACAGACCGGACGAAAGAAATTTGTGAGGAGCATGGATTTCATTATGTGGATCTCCCGATCAATCTGGGGATCGGAGGAGCTGTCCAGACCGGCTATAAATATGCATGGGAGAACGGGTATGACATGGCAGTGCAGGTGGATGGCGACGGGCAGCACGATCCGGAATTTCTGGAATTGATGGCAGAATATCTGGAAATCCATCAGGTCGATATGGTCATTGGCTCCCGATTTATCGAGAAACAGGGATTTCAGTCATCCGGGATGCGCCGGGTGGGGATCCGGTTCTTTTCCGGGCTGATACGGCTGATGACCGGAAAGACGATCACCGATCCGACTTCCGGACTGCGTATGGCGGGACGGAATGTGATCGAATTATTTTCAAAGGATTATCCAAGGGATTATCCGGAACCGGAAAGTGTTGTGGCGATCCTCCGGAAAGGTCTGAAAGTAGCGGAGGTGCCGGTGATCATGCGGGAACGCGAGGGCGGTGTTTCCTCGATTTCCATGAAGAAATCAGTGTATTATATGGTCAAAGTGACGTTGGCGATCTTGATCGAACGGATTCGTCGATAAGGAAAGGATGGGAAGATGGATATTAAAATTCAGATCATCGTAGCTGCAGGCGTTTTGTTAGGGCTGGCTGCTATTATCAATATGATTCGAAAAAAAAGTCTGGAACTGCAGTATGCGCTTGCCTGGCTGTTTGTCGGAGGAGGGATTCTTGTATTGGACTGTTTTCCGCAGATCCTGACATGGCTTGCCCATGAAGCCGGGGTTGCAAGTCCGGTCAATATGCTGTTTTTCCTTGGATTTTGCTTCTCTCTGGTGATCATTTTCACATTGACGGTGACGGTATCCCGGATGTCGACTCAGATCAAAGAACTGACACAGGCACAGGCGCTTCAGAAAGAAAGCAGGGAACGAAAAGAAGACGCAGGAATGAAGAACAACGTCAAGAACAAAGCCAAGAATGACGCAGATGTGAAGAACAGCGTGCAATAGTTGATTTTAAGCCGTAGAAATGGTATAATAGAAAATAATATGCAATGGAGGAAGTGCAATTATGAGAACTTATTTGGTAACAGGAGGAGCCGGATTTATCGGTTCAAATTACATTCATTACATGTTCCGGAAATATGACAACGAGATCCGCATCATCAATGTGGACAAGCTGACTTATGCCGGAAATCTTGAGAATCTGAAAGACATCGAAGATCGTGAGAATTATACATTTGTAAAAGCGGACATCTGCGACTCTGAGGCGATCAACCGGATCTTTGACGAGAATGACATCGACCGTGTTGTACATTTTGCGGCGGAAAGCCATGTGGATCGAAGCATCCGCAATCCGGAAGTATTCGTAAAGACGAACGTACTTGGTACTCTGGTGATGCTCAATGCAGCGAAAGCAGCATGGGAACTTCCGGACGGAACATTCAAGCCGGACAAGAAGTTTTTACATGTGTCCACAGATGAAGTGTACGGATCTTTGGAGAACGAGGATGAATTCTTCTATGAGACGACTCCGTATGATCCGCACAGCCCGTATTCCGCAAGCAAAGCATCTTCGGATATGCTTGTGAAATCTTACATGGATACTTATAAGTTCCCGGCAAATATTACGAACTGCAGCAACAACTACGGTCCGTACCAGTTCCCGGAAAAGCTGATCCCGCTGATCATCAACAATGCGCTGCAGGGCAAGAAGCTTCCGGTATACGGAGACGGAAAAAATGTGCGCGACTGGCTCTATGTAGAAGATCACGCAAAGGGAATCGATATGGTTCAGGAAAAAGGCAGACTGTTTGAGACTTACAATATCGGCGGTCACAATGAGAAGCAGAACATCCAGATCATCCATATCATTCTGGATACACTGCAGGAGATGCTTCCGGAGGGAGATCCGAGAAAAGAACTGGTGAGCGAAGATCTGATCACTTATGTCGAGGACAGAAAAGGACACGACAGACGTTATGCGATCGCACCGGACAAGATCAAAGAAGAGGTCGGCTGGTATCCGGAGACGAAATTTGAGGATGGAATCCGTCTGACGATCAAATGGTTCTTTGAAAATGAGGAATGGATGAAGAATGTTACAAGCGGTGATTACCAGAAGTATTACGAAGAGATGTACAAATAAACGGTCATAAAAATCAGCAGTATCCTTGGATACTGCTGGTTTGCGTTGCTGTATATGTGTAAAGAATGGCAAAAAGGCTGTTTCCGAGCAGATATACACGACAGAAAAACTGGAGGACGAACAAATGAAAGGTATTATTTTGGCGGGCGGTTCCGGAACGAGACTGTACCCGCTGACACAGGTTACAAGTAAACAGCTGCTTCCGATCTATGACAAACCGATGATCTATTATCCGCTCAGTATTCTGATGGAGGCGGGGATCCGTGAGATCCTGATCATCTCAACTCCGGAAGATACGCCGCGATTTGAGGAACTGTTAAAAGACGGAAGTCAGTTCGGCGTTCATCTGGAATACAAAGTACAGCCGTCACCGGACGGACTGGCGCAGGCATTTTTACTTGGAGAAGAGTTTATCGCAGGAGACAGCTGCGCGATGATCTTGGGCGATAATATTTTCCACGGACATGGTCTGAGAAAACGTCTGAAAGCCGCTGCGGCGAAAGAAGACGGCGCGACCGTGTTCGGTTATTATGTAGATGATCCGGAACGATTCGGCGTGGTAGAATTTGATGCGGACGGAAAGGCAGTTTCTCTGGAGGAGAAACCGGAACATCCGAAGTCAAACTATGCGGTGACAGGATTGTATTTCTATGATAGTCATGTTGTAGAGTACGCGAAACAGATCAAACCGAGTCCGCGCGGAGAGCTGGAGATCACCGATCTGAACCGGATCTATCTGGAAAAGGGAAATCTGGATGTGACGCTTCTCGGACAAGGATTTACATGGCTTGATACAGGAACACATGAGTCCCTGGTTGATGCGACGAATTTTGTCAAGACTGTGGAGACTCATCAGAACCGTAAGATCGCCTGCCTCGAAGAGATCGCGTTCAACAATGGCTGGATCGACAATGAGAAGATGGGCGAAGCATGTGAACTGTACCAGAAGAATCAGTACGGACGTTACTTAAAAGATGTCATGGACGGCAAATATATCGAATAAATATAAACGGTGCAGGTCTTGTACAGACATGACCTGCATCATTCTTGCTGTATGGATCCGGAGAGAGAAATTGGGATGCACGGCAAAAAAGAGAGAAAGAGGTTGCAGAATGGGAAAAATTACAGTAGAAACTTGCGAAATCGAAGGATTAAAAGTGATCACCCCGGCGGTTTTCGGAGACGAAAGAGGGTATTTCATGGAAACTTACAATTACAATGATTACAAAGAAGCCGGGATCGATATGGAGTTTGTGCAGGACAACCAGTCCAGTTCTAAAAAAGGCGTGCTGAGAGGACTGCATTTCCAGATCAACTATCCGCAGGACAAACTGGTCCGGGTTGTGAGCGGAGAGGTGTATGACGTTGCAGTAGATTTAAGAGAGGGCTCTCCGACATACGGACAATGGCATGGAGTTCTGCTTTCTGCGGAAAATAAAAAGCAGTTCTTTATTCCGAAGAATTTTGCACATGGTTTTGTCGTATTGTCAGAGTCCGCGGAATTCGCATATAAATGTACGGATTTCTATCATCCGAACGACGAGGGCGGTCTGGCATGGAATGACCCGGAGATCGGAGTAGACTGGCCGATGCCGGAGGGGATGACAGAGAAAGACCTGATCATTTCAGAAAAGGATCAGCATTGGGGCGGCATTCGCGAGTATAGAAAGTAGGATTACGGAGGAGAAACGTGTCAAGTTATATAAGGAACTTTGTGAAATTTCAGCCGCTTCTTTCGGAGCTGGTTGCGAGAGACATCAAGATCAAATACCGGCGGTCTGTTCTGGGCGTCCTTTGGACGCTCCTAAATCCGCTCTGCATGATGATCATTCTTTCCATCGTATTTTCCAGTATTTTTAAATTTGATGTGGAAAATTTTCCGTTGTATGTATTGAGCGGTCAGGTGATCTTTAACTTTTTCAATGATTCGACGACCAGTTCTATGTCGGCGATCATCAGCAGCGCTTCTTTGATCAAGAAAGTGTATGTGCCGAAGTACTTGTTCGTGCTTTCCAGGGTGATGTCCAGTTTTATCAATCTGATGGCATCCTTTACGGCGCTGCTGCTTGTGATGGTAGCGACGAGAGCGGAGTTGCACTGGACGGTATTTTTGTCTGTGATCCCGCTTGCGATGGTCGTATTGTTTTCTTTTGGTGTGGGAATGTTCCTGGCGGCGATCACGGTACGTTTTCGGGATGTGATCCATCTGTATTCCGTGTTTACAACAGGGCTTCTTTACCTGACGCCGGTTATTTACCCGATGGCAGCGCTGCCGGATGTTGTGAAGACGATCGTCATGATCAATCCGCTCACCAATTATCTGCTGATGTTTCGGGATGTGATGTTCAACAATACACTGCCATCCGTATTTTCCGTATTACTCGGAATTGCCGAGGCGGCGCTGGCATTGGCGCTTGGTCTGTATGTGTTCTATAAGAACCAGGATGAATTTATTTTGAATCTGTAAAAAGAAAACTGATGAAATAGTAGGAGCGGTAAGCAGAATATGGAAAGAAATCCGATTGTAACTGTGGATAATGTATCGATGAAATTCAACCTTTCATCAGAAAAATTTGACAGTTTTAAAGAATATGTGATCAAAAGCATCAAGCGGCAAGTGTCTTATGATGCGTTTATGGCGCTGCAGGGCGTTTCGTTTGAAGTGATGCGCGGCGATTCGGTCGGGCTGGTCGGTCTGAACGGCAGCGGAAAAAGTACGATGCTGAAAGTGATCGCAGGCGTTTTAAAACCGACGGAGGGGAAAGTTGCGGTCAATGGGACGATCGCGCCTCTGATCGAGCTTGGCGCGGGATTCGATATGGATCTGACAGCCCGGGAAAATGTATTTTTGAACGGCGCGCTGCTTGGATATAACCGTGCGCGGATGGAAGAGCAGTATCCGGATATTGTGGAATTTTCAGAACTGGCGGAGTTTATGGATGTTCCGGTCAAGAATTTTTCTTCGGGAATGGTTTCCAGACTTGCGTTTGCGATCGCAACGATCGGTACGCCGGACATCCTGATCGTTGATGAAGTCCTTTCGGTAGGAGATTTTCATTTTCAGGAAAAATGTGAGGCGCGGATCCAGAACATGCGGGATCATGGGACAACGATCCTTTTTGTATCCCATAGTCTTGAGCAGGTCAAGAAAATCTGCAATAAGATGGCGTGGCTGGAAAAGGGACACCTGAAGATGTTTGGAAACACAGAAGATATCTGTGATATTTACGCGCAGTCTTAATGAGGATTAACAGTATATGAAGAAGAAAATCAGTAGTGCAGTCTTGATCGCTGCGATTTTGGTAGGTGCGTTTTTATATGCGCATGTAGATAAAAATATATATTTGTACGACAGAAGTCTGGAAAGTGAAGATTTTATCAATACCGGTATTTTGGAAGAGGGTGAAACGTTGGAGCAGACGTTTACGATGAAAGATGAGGCGATCGACGGGATCAATCTGAAGATTTCATCTGTGGGGAATGCGGAGGACGTAACACTTTTGGGGACTTTGAAAGATGCAGGATCCAACGAAAAAGTTTCTGAATTTTCTGTTGCCGGATCAGAGATCAAGAATAACAAGATCAATAAATTAAAAGTTCCGAGAGTGGAAGATACAAAAGGAAAAGAATACACGCTTGTATTGGCGTGCGAGGGGAGCGACGAGCAGAACGGACTGAGTTTTTATGTGACTCAGGGAAATGTCGGAAAACTGACTGTGAAAGGGAATGATACGAACGGCGTACTTGTAAGCCGGATGCTCTGTCACAGATTTGATGTGGAGACATTTATCGTACTGCTTGGATTTGTGGCATTTGTTTATGTATTTATGAGAACATTATACAAACTGTTTAAATAGCGGGAGTATCAATAAAAGGAGTAGAAATTGAATGAAAAATAAATTCATAGCGACGACGTATCGCTTCCATACAAAAGACAAGAACAAATTTCTTGTGATCGGATGGTTTCGGGAGAATACGATCGGCAATAATGAGCTGAGAGTCTGCCTGGATAAAAAGAAGATCCATTTTACAATGGAAGAGAAAGACTTTGTAGGCGGCGCCGTAAAAGCGCTGGATGGTCTGAAAGTGACCAAACAGTATTTTTTGTGGATCGATCTTCCGAAAGGATGGGAAGCGTGCAGAAATCTGCAGGTCATGAATTTTTATGAGGGAGAGGGCGGACCGGCGTTGGAGATCTCGACGAAACGATTACAGCATCTTCAGGGTAAGATGGCGAAATATATTGACGGCGGCAATCTCTTAAGTACCGGATTCCGTGTTTCCGGCTGGTATATTGACGACGGAACCGTGGAGCTTGGATTGTTTGATAAATCCGGCAAAAAATATGATGCCGAGATCAAGCGAAAACGGCGCAGTGACGTTCAGAAATTATATCCGGAAAACAGTGCGGATGAGATCGTTGGATTTGAGGCGGTGAATAAGGGGGATGCTCCGAAGAAAGTGATCGTGCATCTGGAATCTTCGACGAAAAAGGCGGATTTTCCGATCACGCTTGTGTATTCTCCACTGGAAAAAGGTGCCGAACTTTTCGATAAATATTACCGAAAGGCGAGAGCATACTATCAGCAGTTTGGATTTAAGGAAACGGTGAAACGTAGTATTGAGAAGATCACGGTTCAGGATTCGATCAATTATAAAGCATGGATCCGGAGGAATGCGCCGACAGCAAAAATGCTGCAGGCACAGCGTGAAGCACATTTTCAGTATGCGCCAAAGATTTCGATCGTCGTGCCGCTTTACAAGACGCCGGAGAATTATCTGCGGGAGTTTGTACAGTCCGTGCAGGCGCAGACGTATAAGAATTGGGAGTTGTGTTTTTCCGATGGGAGCGGAAAAGATTCTCCGATAGAGGGCGTTCTGAATGAACTTACTCACAAAGAACCGCGGATCCGTGTCGTATATACGGGAGAACAGCTTCAGATCTCGGAAAATACGAACGAAGCGCTGAAGATCGCAGCCGGAGATTTTATTGCTTTCTCTGATCATGACGATCTGCTGGCGCCGGATGCGCTGTATGAATGTGTGAAAGCATTGAACGAGGATCGGTCGATCGAACTTTTGTATACAGATGAAGATAAAGTGGATATGAAAGGCAAAGAGTTCTTTATGCCGCATTTCAAACCGGATTTTAACATCGATCTGCTTCGCTGCAACAATTATATTTGTCATTTATTTGTTGTAAAACGGGAAATCTTAGAGCAGGTTGGAATGCTCAATCCGAAGTTTGACGGGGCACAGGATTATGATTTTGTTCTCCGATGTGTGGAAAAATCGGAACACATCCATCATATCCCGAAGATTTTGTATCACTGGCGCGCGCATAAAGATTCTACGGCGGAGAATCCGGAAAGTAAGGAATATGCGTTTATCGCCGGCGGACGTGCCGTGCAGGCTCATTACGCCCGTGTGGGGATCGATGCGGAAGTGATGCAGACGGAATATAAAGGAATTTACCGATCCAAATACCATCTCCACGGTGAACCGTTGATCTCGATCATCATTCCGAACAAGGATCATACAGAAGATCTGGAGAAGTGTATTTCTTCGATTGAAAATAAAGCGACTTACAAAAATGTAGAGTACATTGTTGTGGAGAACAACAGTGAAAAGGAAGAAACGTTTGCTTATTACAAGGAATTGGAGAAAAAGAATCCAAAAGCAAAAGTTGTGTTTTGGGATGGAACCGGATTTAATTATCCGGCGATCAATAATTTCGGCGTTGAAAAAGCGGGCGGAGAATATCTGCTGTTCTTGAATAATGATACGGAGATCGTCAATGAGGACTGTCTGGAAGAATTACTCGGCTATTGTATGCGGGAAGATGTCGGGGCGGTTGGCGCCCGGCTTTACTATGAGGACGGCAGTATCCAGCATGCGGGCGTGATCGTCGGACTGGGCGGCGTTGCCGGACATGCGTTTACGGATTTTCCACACGAATCTCCGGGATATTTCGGACGGATCGTGATGGCGCAGGATTACAGCGCAGTGACGGCAGCATGTATGATGATGCGAAAAAACGTATATGAGGAAGTCGGCGGATTCGATCCGCAGTGGGCGGTTGCATTTAACGATGTGGATCTCTGCCTGAAAATTCGAAAGGCGGGTTATTTGATCGTCTATAATCCGTATGCGGAACTGATGCATTATGAATCAAAATCCAGAGGATATGAGGATAATGAAGAGAAAGTGGAACGGTTCAATTCCGAGATTGACAACTTTATGCGGGTATGGAAAGAATTTCTCGATCAGGGAGATCCGTATTACAGCCCGAACCTGACTCTGGACAAGAATGATTTCAGTCTGCGTGTGAAATAAGTATCGTGAAAATCATGCGTTTTGGTGCGGAAATTATCCACTTCTATGTGGAAAGTGGTGTTTCGGGATGTGGAAAACACAGGGGAAAGCAAGAAATAAGGAGGATAACTCATGAGAATCTTAGTGACAGGTGTAAAAGGACAGCTTGGTCATGACGTGATGAACGAGCTGGCAAAGCGCGGACATACAGGAATCGGTGTGGATGTGGAAGAAATGGACATTACCGATGCAAAAAAAGTAAATGAAGTGATCCGGGCATCCGAGGTGGAAGCAGTGATCCACTGCGCAGCGTATACCGCTGTGGATGCTGCGGAAGATCAGGTGGAGCTTTGCCGTAAGATCAATGCGGAGGGAACCGAGAATATTGCAAAGGTTTGTAAAGAACTGGATATTAAGATGATGTACATCAGTACGGATTATGTGTTTGACGGTGAGGGAACCCGTCCGTGGGAGCCGGACGATGAGCGTCATCCGTTGAATGTTTACGGATTGACCAAATATGAGGGTGAACTTGCAGTTGAAAAGTATCTGGATAAATTCTTTACGATCCGGATCGCCTGGGTATTTGGTGTAAACGGAAAGAACTTTATCAAGACAATGTTGAAGCTTTCCGAGACACATGACGAGTTGAATGTGGTTGATGATCAGATCGGTTCTCCGACATATACGTATGATCTGGCTGTATTATTGGTAGATATGATCGAAACCGAAAAATATGGTAGATATCACGCGACGAATGAGGGACTTTGCAGCTGGTATGAATTTGCCTGCGAGATCTTCCGTCAGGCAGGACGGGATGTGAAAGTGAATCCGGTGAGCAGCGACGAATTCCCGACAAAAGCAAAACGTCCGCATAACAGCCGGATGGATAAAAGCAAGCTGACGGAGAATGGATTTACACCGCTTCCGGCATGGCAGGATGCGCTGAAACGGTATTTGGAGATTATATTGTAAATCACCGGAAGTGCCAAAAGGCACATTCCGGGATTGTAAGCAGTCGCCAAGATCTCGGGCAAGCCCGGACTTTGGCTCGTTGCCTATACAAAAAGATAGCAGTCTGGTCGTTTGAATTGTGTGACCGGACTGCTATTTTTATGATGTGTACAACATTGAGAGAGGACTTCGGAACTATTTTATTTTGCTCCTTTTATTTTGATAAAGATATGCTATACTATTTTTAAAGCATTATTTTCTTGAATACATGACGGTATATTTCAAGTCATTGTTTCTATATGCAATCTCAATTCTGGAAGATTGTAGATCTAAATCCAATTCTGGTTTTTCGGAAAATTCATGCTTTTCATCATTTATCAGGCAGGAGTTTCCGAAAAAATGGGGATCTCCTGATACAACAGAAAAAGGAATCAATCGGTGATGGATGTGATCGTTCGTGCAAATCCAGAACCATTTCGAGAGGAGGCAGAGGATATGTGTGAAGCATTGATGGAGTTGATGAAAGATAAGTTTGAAGAATTTGGTTTGTAGGATTATGTGATAGATTTTATTAATAAAAGAGAATAAAAAACGTCCTGTTGGAAAGAAAGGTTATGATACCGGAGAATCAAAGTTTGATTACCGGTAATATTACCAGACTTCTGGCAGGACGTTTTTAATGAGATTAGATATTAAATGGTACCAATACGCAGTCATAGATCGTTTTAAATTCAATGCATGCGATCACTGCGAAGACGGCAAGGTCGTATTTTCGTTCGTTCCACAATGTACGAAGCTTCACTGGAAGAAACATACTGAACAATGGGAAGAGCAGCGGCAGATAATATCGTCCCTGCACTCCGGCGATCGTGGTTCTTCCGACTTCCGTAAAATCCAGATACAGAGCGGACCAGATCATTCCGGCGATCGCGAGAAGCAGGAACGTCAGTACGCCTTTTTCCTTTATGTTCATATGGCGATTCGAAAGTCCGGCAGTATCGGTCAGGATCAAAACGATCATCAGGATCATGATCAGGTGCACGCAGGGCGAAGTTGCCAGATGACCTAAAAAAGCAAGGCTGTCCGGTCCGAGTGTAAAACATACAATTGTAGAAGAGAAGTTTTCAAACCATACTCCAAGGTAAGAAATCGGCTGAGACAGGACGAGTGCAAGCTGTGCAGCCCGGTTTGTATCACCGCCGCGTACATCGCCGGTTGCAGGCGGTGCAATAAAGCTTGGCAGGATAAAAGTTCCGATCAAAAGCAGGACGGAACCGATCACTGCAAGACGGCAGAGCGTCCGCTGTTTTTTATTTTTATATTTATCTTTGGGAATCAAAAGTCCCATCAGTACAAGCGGAATGTAGATCGCTTTGGCAAGAGATGCCACTGCGATCGACACAACAAAGAAGACGAAATTCTTTGTCTCGAGCGGTTTCTTCCGATCCAGCAATTCGGCGAGCAGGTATGCAAAACCAAACGTGATTCCTGCGATGATCATGGCATCGTAAGAATAGGTGCTTGCAAGAAAGATCGGCGTAGGCATTAAACCGATCGCTGCCATCAGTCGTTTCCCGATCGGCAGTTTTTTGATAGCAAAGTACATGATCACCGCATAAGCCAGCAAATTGCACCACCGCCCCAGCATATAGACATAGCCAAAGTTTAAATGAAGCAGTTGACCGGCTTTGATCCCCAATGCCTGAGGAATATAATGCAGATTGTAGAAATTGGTAAGGTTTGGTTTATTGGATATTTCGATCGCTTCCGGGCTGCGATAATCTGCAAGTGTATCGAGAGAACCAAACAATTCGACTTTTTCTTCTTTCGACTGAGGCAGATTATAAGGCCAGTTCGTGAGACTGACGGCGGTATATTCATGCAATGTCGGTGTTAATTTTGCGGTACGGGTGATCGGCAGTGTGTATGCACGGTTAAAATGGATTTCTTCATCCCAGCCGACTTTGCTGATCGGAAGTACGGAAACAAAAACGGTACCGATCACAAGTGTAAAGACGAGAAAGCGGCTTTCGACTTTTTTTGCCCAGGCAGATCGCGAAAAAAATAAAAACGCGATCAAAGCATACAACGCCAGGAAAAAGAAGAATCGTTCTTTGGAAAATTGGAACTCATTTTTAATTCCGGCATTGGTAATTTTGAGTCCGTCCAATCCCTCCGGTACGCGAATCGTGATCTCGTCGGCTTCTTTATGCAGGTTGATGGTGGAGGTATGGATCAGATTTGGATTCTGGTCGGTATATTCCACGATTTCTTCTGTGCCGAATACATTATAGCTATGTACGGAGATTTGAAAATCCGCCAGTTTATCCGCCGCTTCGCGTTCAAACGAAAAATAAAATTTTCCGACATACTGTTTATCGAAACAGAATGTGACGCTGCTTTTCTCTGCGCCGCAGACAATGCTGTCCCCATCCGGTTCACATCCTTTGTGTGAAGCGGAGGTGACAGGAAGCGGCGTGTTGTAGGAATCTCTGAGCGCGGGAATCTGAAATGCAAGTTCACTTAAAAATGCAAGGAACAAAACCGGGATTACGATCAATATGATGCGCAGCAGTGAACGCTTCCGGTCGCCGTGCATGTGGTCGGTCTGTCCGGCTGATTTTTTTGGATTTTTGGATTTTGTTACAGATAAGTTCATAGTTGTGTCTCCAGTCGCTTATTTATGGAACAGTTTTCTTTGAAACCAATCTCCCGCATAGCGGAAAGTGTGGCAAAAAAGATCTGCTTCTATTTTTATATAAGAAGAAAGGTGCCGCATTTGAAACGGTACTTTTTTGCAGGAACGGATCGTTGAGAGTCCCTCCCGGATCCCGTCGGCGTAGTCTTTTCCGAATCCTTTTTTGCAGAAAAACAGGTATTTAACCGCATACCCGGCAAAAAGCGGAAGAAAATTAACGACCAGCTGAATGAACGGCATATTTTTATAATTCAGCCATATGCTGTTTCTGGCGGATAATTTTACTTTAAAGCTGTTATACTTGGAACCGCTTGTCCCGCTTCCGACATGATAGACGAGAGCGTCCGGACAGTACATATTTTTGAAACCGTAGATCCGTGCGCGATAGCCGATATCGATGTCTTCCAGATAGGCGAAATGGGATTCGTCAAAATATCCGATACGGCGGAATGCGCTTTTTCGATAGATTGCGGCTCCGGCACAGGCGGTAAAGATCTCGTCGGCTTCCGTATAATTGGAAATTGGCCGCCCGGTTCCGCGGCAGATGCCCCAGCCGACCAGCGTATAAAGATCCCCGGCGCTGTCGATGAGATCCGGGTGATACATCTGGATCATCTTACTGCTGACCGAAAAAATATCCGGTGATCGTTCAATGGCATGGAGAAGCGCCTCTGTAAAATGTGGATCCACAGTCGTATCATTATTTAAAAGGATGACATATGGAGTCTGCGCGTGCCGTATGCCGGCGTTGACTGCGGCGCTGAAGCCATAATTCTGATCCAAATGCAGAACCTCGATCTCCGGAAAATGCTCTTTCATGAAATCCAGACTTCCATCGGAAGAAGCATTGTCTACAACTAATGTATGAAAATCCTGCATTGTCTGCTTTTTAAGAGAATCCAGGCAGGGTTTCAGGAAATGTTTTCCGTTATAATTCGGAATGATAACCGTTACTTTCATTCTGATACCTCGTTTATTTTAATGATTTCTGTTGTATTATAGCAAATTTCCTGTCAGGTTGCCAGAAAGAAAACAGAAAATATTTTACAAAAGTGTTACAAAATGGAAAACAGAATGTGTAAAATTAGTGATTTTCCTTGTCCTTTCCTGTAAAATATAGTATTATATTACAGATAACGTCAGCGTACTAAGCGTTGTATGCTGATGTTGCCGGCGGCGCCGGATCTCATAGCGCCGATGAATGGATAGAAAAGGAAGCTTGATATTTATGATAAAAGAAAATCAAAAACTGCTGAATTGGATGCAGGTATTGCTGGATGCGGCAGTGATTGTTGTTTCTTATATATTTGCGTGGTATATCCGTTTCCGAAGCGGGTTGTTTGCGTTGGACGAGTGGTATCTCAGCCGGCAGTCCTATATGAAACTGCTGTATGTGATCGTTCCGGTTTTTCTGATCTTATATTATGCATTCCGTCTGTATGTTCCGAAGCGGATCATGGGACGGCGTCTGGAGGCATGGCGCGTGCTGCAGGCGAATGTGATCGGATTGATGGGATTGATCCTGATCTTATATGTGCTCAGAATGGGCGATATTTCCCGTACGATGTTGTTTGTGTTCGGATGCAGCAATGTATTTTTTGAAGTTGTTGAGCGAAATGTGATCCGGTTGATCCTGCGCAGGATCCGGAGACAGGGATATAATCAGAAACATATGATCCTTGTCGGATACAGCAGGGCGGCAGAACAGTATATTGACCGGATCAAAGCGAATCCCGGCTGGGGATATTCGGTGCGTGGGATCTTAGATGACAACAAGCCGATCGGTACGGAATATAAGGGCGTGAAAGTGATCGGGGTGATCGAAGATCTCAATCAGATCCTGCCTGCAAATAAACTGGATGAGATCGCGGTGACATTGGGATTGGGAGAATACGCGAAGCTGGAGCACATCGTTGCAATGTGTGAAAAATCCGGCGTGCATACGAAGTTTATCCCGGATTACAACAACATCATTCCGACAAAACCATATACGGAAGACATTCAGGGGCTTCCGGTCATCAATATCCGCAGAGTTCCGCTGAACAATCTGTTGAACCGGTTTGTGAAACGCAGTGTGGATTTGTTCGGCGCAGTTGTGGCGCTGATTTTGTTTTCACCGGTCATGCTGATCACGGCGATCGTGATCAAGGTGACGTCTCCGGGGCCGCTGATCTTTAAACAGGAACGGATCGGATTGAAGAACAAGCCATTCTATATGTACAAGTTCCGATCCATGGTTGTACAGGAAGATACGGATGAGAAAAAAGAGTGGACAACGAAGAACGATCCTCGGGTTACGCCGGTAGGCAGATTTATCCGTCGGACAAGTATCGATGAACTGCCGCAGTTGTTCAATGTTTTGATGGGAACTATGAGCCTGGTCGGTCCAAGACCGGAGCGTCCGCAGTTCGTAGACAAATTCAAAGAAGAGATCCCGCGTTATATGATCAAACATCAGGTGCGCCCGGGACTCACCGGATGGGCGCAGGTCAACGGATACCGCGGAGATACTTCCATTCGGAAGCGGATCGAGTACGATCTTTATTACATTGAGAACTGGACGATCGGATTCGATTTTAAGATCATTCTTCTGACATTTTTTAAAGGATTTATCAATAAGAATGCATACTAAAGGATCAATGATGAAGACAAAAAAAGTAGATTATCTTTCATATATTATATGCTATGCACTTTGTGTGGTCTTGTCAAAAGCCGGATATTCGTATCCGGCTGGAGTTGTTTTGATGGGGGAAGCTTTGTTTTTGTATGTGCTCAGTGTGAAGCGAAGCGGTGTCCTTACGGATCTGCGGGGACTGTTTTCGGCGTCCTGGATCGGGGGCGAGGGGCTTGCCTGTCTACAGTTGAGCAGACTGCAGCAGGACTGGGAAAATACAACATGGCTTTGCTTCTTTTTTGGATATCTTTTCTTTATGGCAGGATATGATCTGTTGGAGCAAAGATTTGCAGACGGAAATGGTGCAAATGGAAAGGGAAAGCAACAACAACTGCCGCATGCAGAAAAAACGGACTGGAAGCGGGATCAGGGAAAAAGCCGGCGCATTTTGATCTGCATCGGAGCGTTGATGTTCGGATCTATTGCCTGTTTTCTTCTGGAAGCGGCAGTAGTCGGTTTCATCCCGCTGTTTTCTCCGGAACCGCATGCGTACTCTTATTTTCATGTATCGGGGGTTCACTATTTTACGATCAGCTGTATTTTGATCCCTGCGCTCTCCGTACTGTATTTTCGATTGGTGGAAAAATGGAATCCGGCGGGACTTATACTTCTTATTTGCGGAAATGTGACGGCGGTCGGAATTCCGATCCTGTGTGTGTCCAGATTTCAGCTTTTGTTTGCGGTTGGATTTGCTGCAGTCGTTTATCTGATGGTCTACCGCCATGTTACATGGAAGATGATCGTGACGGGGATCGTGATCCTGATTCCGGTCTATGTACTTCTGACGGTGGCGAGAAGACATGACGTAACTTATCTAAACAGTATTTTTGAGATGAAGTACAGTGAAATGCCGATTTTTGTGACGCAGCCGTATATGTATGTGGTCAACAATTATGAAAATTTTAACTGCATGGTCGCGCAGCTTCCGGAATTTACACATGGTTTGAAAATGCTGTTCCCGGTGTTTGCACTGACCGGATTAAAATTTGTTTTTCCGCAGTTAGTTGCATTTCCGCTTTATACGACAAAACCGGAGTTGACGACACTGACGATCTTTTACGATGCGTATTATGATTTCGGGACGGCAGGAGTCGTGCTCTTTGCGCTGGTACTTGGCGGCGGTGCATTTCTCTTGACGCGCTGGACGAAAAAAAGTGAAAACCCACTCGTATATTTATTCTATGGACAGATTGCGATCTATCTGGGGCTTTCCTTTTTTACAACATGGTTCAGCAATCCGACAACATGGTTCTGGCTGGCGCTCACGATGATGATGTATGCGGGGATTTCATGGCGCAAAAAGACAGATGGAAAAAAGTTGAAAAGAATAAGGCGAGGAAGTAGTAATGAGAAAGAATCAGATTGATGTTATTATCCCGACATACCGTCCGGATGAGCGGGTTGTACTGCTCGTGCGAAGACTGCTGAAACAAAGCCGCAGACCGGATCATATTTATCTGGTCAATACAGTCAGCGAAAGTTTTCCGAAAGAATTGACGGAATTTACGGATGAGGTGATCGTGACCCACATCCGTCCGGAACAGTTTGACCACGGCGGGACACGGCACGAAGCGGCAATGCGCTCAAAGGCAGAGTTCCTATTATATATGACACAGGACGCGGTTCCGGTGGGGGAAGATCTGATCGAGACGTTATACCGCTGCTTCGAGGATGAAAAAGTAGGCGCGGCATATGCTCGGCAGCTGCCGGCGCCGGACTGCCATTTGATCGAACGATATACGAGGTCGTTTAACTATCCGCCTGAAAGCTGTGTGAAATCGGCGGAAGATCTGCCCAAAATGGGGATCAAGACGTATTTTTGTTCCGATGTATGTGCGATGTACCGGCGTCCGATTTACGAGTCTCTCGGCGGATTTGAGGAGAAAATGATCTTCAATGAAGATATGGTGATGGCGGCGAAGATCATACAAAGCGGTTATAAAGTCGCATATGCCGCAGAGGCAAAGGTGATACACTCGCACAATTACAGCTGTATGCAGCAATTTAAGAGAAATTTTGATCTGGCGGTTTCCCAGACGGATTTTCCGCAGATCTTTGAAGAAGTAAAGTCGGAAAATGAGGGGATCCGTCTCGTAAAAGAAACGGCAAGATATCTGATCCGGATCAAAAAACCGTGGCTGATCTTTTCACTTGTCACAAAGAGCGGGTTCAAATTTCTTGGATACCGGCTGGGAAAACAGTATAAGAAACTGCCTGGCCAGGTCATACGGAGATGTACGATGAACCGCCGTTATTGGGAGAATAACAGTTGATGTTTTCGGAAAAATCATGTATGATGAAGTGTAAAAGTTTTTACGGACGAAAGAAAGGATAAGTCATGGCGAAGAGAGAACCAGCAAGTCCAGAGAATAGAAGAGCGCCGGAGCATGCAAAAAGACGGAAAAAAAGTCAGCAGGATGCCGGACGGCGTCAGGAGGACGGAAAAAGAAGAGTCAGGGAAGACCAATCGTCAAAACGAGCGCAGAACCGCGCGCGGATGGAGGAGGAAGCCCGGCTGGAGAGAATGAGAGCACAGAACCGGAAAGGGAAAGGCGGGGAAGCTGTCCGCGGCGGGAGCAAGAAGCGGCGGAAGCGAAAACGAAAGAATTCGATCGGAAAGAAGATATTGCTCGGTGTATTGATCGTGCTGCTTCTCCTTGTGCTGGCGGCGATCGGCGTACTTGCCAGCAAGATGAGCAAATTGAAGACGGAAGAATTGAATCCGGATAAACTGAGTATTTCCGATGAACTGACTTATGATGAGACCGGTTATCTGAACGTTGCATTGTTTGGTCTGGATACCCGTGAAAAAGACGAGGAGATGGGAACGCGGAGCGATACGATCATGATCGCAAGCCTGAACCGGGAGACAAAAGAGATCCGGATGGCTTCGATTTACAGAGATACATTGCTTCAGCAGGATGACGGTACTTATAATAAAGCGAATGTAGCCTATTCTTTTGGAGAAGAAGAGGAAGCGGTCGCGATGTTGAACCGTAATTTTGACTTGAACATCCAGCATTATGTGACGGTAGACTTTTCCGCATTGGTCGACGTGATCGATGCATTGGGAGGAATACCGATCGATGTCAAGGAAGAGGAGATCCCGTATATCAACGGATATGCGTGTGAGATCATTGAGAATACAGGCGTGGATACCTGGGCGGTGACGGAACCGGGACTCCAGAATCTGACAGGCGTACAGGCGACGGCATATGCCCGGATCCGTGCGATCGGAGACGACTATCAGCGTGCGGCAAGACAGCGCGAAGTGCTGACACAGATCGCAGTGAAAGCACAGCAGGCAAGTCTTTCTACGTTGAATAAGATCATTGACCGGGTATTCCCGAAAGTCAAGACGAATTTTAAACTGACAGAGATCCTCGCGTATGCAAAGGATGTAAAGAAATACAAACTGGCAGAATCCACCGGATTCCCGACGGAAGACGGAAGAGATACGATGGATTACGGGGATGCGGGGAATGTCGTAGTTCCGGTCACGCTTTTGAGCAATGCGACCGCGTTACATGAATATCTGTTTGGCGACGAAGAAGAGTATGTTCCGTCATCCAAGGTGAAAGAAATCAGCGATGAGATCGCTTATTTGAGCGGATACAGTTATCTCTCGGGGGATGATGGATCCGGATATAACGATTATTCCGGAAATACCGACAGCTCGGGATACAGCGACTACTCGGGAGGCGGCACCGATACATGGAGCGGAGACGCTTCGGGAACGGGAACCTGGGATGGAAGCACTTCGGGAGGCGGAACCGATACATGGAGCGGAGACACTTCGGGAACGGGAACCTGGGATGGAAGCACTTCGGGAGGCGGAACCGATACATGGAGCGGGGACACTTCGGGAGACGGAACATGGACGGGAGATACCTCCGGAACCGGCGATGGAACCGGGGTATATTACTAGGCGGCTGAAACAAAAAGAGAAGAGGTTGTGCAAATGAACAAGAAATTAAGAAAATGGATCATGGCAGCGGCGGTCACATGTTTTGCAATGATCTCACCGATGATCGTGAGTCATGCGGCAGACGGTATCCTGCACTTTTCGGATCCGACAGGAAAAGTAGGAGAGAATATTACGGTAACCGGAAAGATCGAGGCGAATGGCAGCCCGATCGGGGATGGTCAGGCGACGGTCACTTACGATCCTGCAAAATTGGAGTTTGTCAGCGGGACGAATGCAGAGGGCGGAGACGGAACGGTCACTCTTTTTGCGGCGGGAACCGGAACAGAGACGGAACTTCAATATGAAATGGTATTCAAAGCGCTTGCGGAGGGAAGTACAACACTCGACGTATCGGCGGCGACTGCATATATGTTTGACAACAGTACATTGAACCTGCAGCTTGGAAGCTCGACCGTTACGATCGAACCGGGCGATGGAACAGCAGCCTCCGGAACGGAAAGCAGTGGGGAGACAGACAAGGAACTGGGAGAGGCAAATATCGAAGTTGCCGGTACGATGTATGCGGTTTATGAGAATTTTACAGATGCGCTGATCCCGGATGGATTTACCCGATCGACGATTACTTATAATGGAGAGGAACACAGCGCTGTTGTACAGGACAATTCCGGAAAATCCTTTGTTTTCCTTGTGACAGGGGAAAACGATCCGATCATGGCATTGTATGATGAGAAGAACAGTAAGTTTGTTGCAGCGGAGCAGGTGATCATGGGAGATGAGTTTTATCTGCTGATCCTCGGAGAGGGAGACGGAAGTTCTCTCCCGGAACAGTTTGCGGAGACGACTCTGGAATTAAACGGAACGATCTTCCCGGCATGGCAGAATATGGAAGCAACGGATTATTACCTCGTGAATGCACTGAGCAGCAACGGCAACGAGGGCTTCTATGAATATGATTCCATGGAGGGGACTTACCAACGCTATGTTGTTTCCGAGAAAAAAACAGAGGAAAAGAAAGCGGGAAGTGGGCTGATCGCTAAAGCCCAGGATTTTGTGGAAAAGTATTTTATGATCGTGGCAGCCGCGACAGCGGCCGTGATCCTGCTTCTTCTGATCGTTATCATCATACTTTCTGTGAAGCTGGGACACAGCAATGCGGAACTGGATGCAATGTATGATGATTTTGATGAGGAAGATGATCTGCCGAAAGTAAAGAAAAATTCCAGAAAACAGTTTGTCAGACAAGACGATGACGAGGATGACGATTATCTGGAAGATGATTTTGAAGATGATGATTACGATGACGATGCGTATGATGATGACGATGCATATGACGATGAAACGTATGATGAAGATGATGAACTGTATGATGACGACGACTTTACGGACGATGACTATGACGACTACGAAGATGATGATTATGATGACGATGGTTACGACGAAGAGTATGAAGACGATGACTATGATGACTACGACGATTACGATGATTACGACGTAGAAGAAGACCGTGGAAATTCAAAAAAGAACAAGGATTACGGAATTGATTTCATAGACATCTGACAGAAGCTGTGAGGAGGGCAGCACTGCGGAGGCGGTGCTGCCCTTTTCGAATTTATGGAGGCATGAAACAGAGCGGTGCATCGCATACGGAACTGTTTTACATGACAGAAAGAAAAGGGAGGAACAGATTATGTGTGGAATTGTAGGTTATATCGGAAAGCAGCAGGCAGCGCCAATCTTGCTGGATGGTCTGGAAAAACTGGAATACCGGGGATATGATTCGGCAGGGATCGCAGTATATGACGGGGAACAGATCGGTATGAAAAAAGCAAAGGGCAGACTGAAAGTGTTGAGTGAGTTGACGCATGGGGGAGAAACGCTTCCGGGAACGATCGGGATCGGGCATACACGCTGGGCAACACACGGAGAACCGTCCGATGTGAACGCGCATCCGCATTTTAATAAAGAGCAGAGTATCGTTGTGGTACATAACGGGATCATTGAGAATTATTTGAAACTGAAAAAGAAGCTGCAGGCAAAGGGGTATGAATTTGTATCCGATACAGATACCGAAGTGATCGCCCATTTGCTGGATTACTATTATAAAGGAAATCCGCTTCAGGCGATCACAAAGATCATGCACCGGATGGAGGGATCCTATGCCCTTGGTATTCTGTTTCAGGATCATCCGGATCAGCTTTATGCCGTGCGAAAGGACAGTCCCCTGATCATCGGTCATACAGAGGGGGGATGTATTATCGCATCCGATGTACCGGCAGTCCTGAAATACACAAGAGATGTTTATTTCATTGAAAATGAAGAGATCGTCTGCATGACAGCAGATACCATGGAATTTTATAATGTGGATGAGGAGCCGATCGAGAAAAACCCGACCCATATTGACTGGGATGTAGATGCGGCGGAAAAGGGCGGGTATGAACATTTCATGCTGAAAGAAATGTATGAGCAGCCGAAAGCGATCGCGGATACATTTTCACCGAGGATCCGTGGTCAGGAGATCGTGATCGAGGAATTAGATATGTCGGAGGAGGAAATCCGGGCGGTGAAGAAAATCATGATCGTTGCCTGCGGCTCCGCTTATCACGCGGGAGTTACTGCGAAATATGTGATCGAGGGAATGGCAAGGATCCCGGTAGAGGTGGATCTTGCGTCGGAATTCCGTTACCGGGATCCACTGATCGACCGGGACACGCTTTTGATCGTGATCAGTCAGTCCGGGGAGACTGCAGATACGCTTGCAGCGCTTCGGGAGGCAAAAGAAAAAGGTTCAAAAGTGCTTGGTATCGTGAATGTGGTCGGAAGTTCGATCGCCCGGGAGGCAGATACCGTGATGTATACATGGGCAGGACCGGAGATCGCCGTCGCAACGACAAAAGCATATTCCAGCCAGCTGATCGCATTGTATCTTCTTGCGATGAAATTTGCGGAGGTGCGCAGTGTGATCGGAAAGGAAGAACTGCATGGTTATATCGAAGATCTGAAGAAACTGCCGGATCAGGTAGAGATGCTTTTGAATAATAAAAACCGGATTCAGAAATTTGCGAACCGTTATCTTGCGGCGAAAGACGTGTTTTTTATCGGCAGAGGGATCGATTATGCGATCTCTCTGGAGGGTTCATTGAAACTGAAAGAAATTTCTTATATCCATTCGGAAGCCTATGCGGCCGGAGAACTGAAACATGGAACGATCTCCCTGATCGAGGAGGGGACGCTTGTGGCGGCAGTGCTGACACAGGAAGACCTGTACAAGAAAATGATCAGCAATATGGTGGAGGTGCGTACCCGCGGGGCATTTGTGCTGGCAGTGACGAATGAGGGAAACCGCGAGGTGGAACGGGCGGCGGATTATGTGATCTATATACCGCAGACAAACCGCTATTTTACAAACTCTCTTGCGATCATTCCGCTGCAGCTGTTCGGATATTATATTTCTGTGGGACGTGGATGCGATGTGGACAAACCGCGGAATCTCGCGAAATCAGTGACAGTGGAATAAGACGAACGGCAAGAAGAACTGCTTTTGCCGGTGATTCATGCAGAACAAAATCTGTTAAAACATTGAACACAATTTTATCACAAAGACAGGTTATGATAACATCATAAAATGAAGCACAAGAGAAAGAGGGATGCCTTATGGAAAATCAATACAGTTATTATAACCCGGACGATCATCAGCAGAATGGTCAGAATGAATATCAGAATCAAGGCGGTAATCAGGGATGGTCTCACGGTCATGAGCCGCGGGAGCCAAAAGAAAAAAAGAAAATGCCAAGAGCGGTAGCGGTTGTAGGATTGGCATTGCTGTTCGGAGTCGTATCGAGTGCCGTATTTCTGACGTCGAATCTGGTCGGAAGCAAAGTGCTGGGGCTTGAAAAAAATACAGAGAGTAAGGAAACGGCATCGAAAGTCAGCGGAACGACATTGACAAAGTCGTCCAGCGTTGTGACATCCGACGTTTCCGGTGTTGTGGAAAATGTGATGCCGTCGGTTGTATCCATTACCAATCTGAGCGTACAGGAAGTGCAGAATTTCTTCGGCGGCGTTTCCCAGCAGGAGAGTGAGAGCGCGGGATCCGGAATCATCATTTCCCAGACAGATGAGGAACTTCTGATCGTGACAAACTATCATGTGATCGCGGGAAGCGAGACACTGACTGTGACATTCGATGATGAGACGAGTCTGGAAGCCAACATCAAGGGAACCGATTCCGAGCATGATCTCGCGGTGATCGCAGTACCGCTTGATACGATCTCTTCGGATACGATGGAAGCGATCGCAGTGGCGACATTGGGAGATTCTACAAAATTACAGATTGGGGAACCGGCAATCGTGATCGGAAATGCACTCGGATACGGTCAGTCCGTCACAACCGGTGTGATCAGCGCCCTAAATCGACAGAACAGCGGGACAGATGCACAGACCGGAGAAGAAGTGACAAGCGATATCAAGCTGATCCAGACAGATGCGGCGATCAACCCGGGCAACAGCGGCGGCGCGCTGGTCAATGCAAACGGAGAAGTTGTCGGCATCAATTCCTCCAAGATCGCAGGCACGACGGTGGAAGGAATGGGTTATGCGATCCCAATCAGTGATGTGATGGATATTCTGGATAATCTGATGAGTCAGAAGACGAAAGCGAAAGTGCCGGAAGAGAAAAAAGGATACCTTGGGATCACCGGATTTGACGTGACTGCTCAGAATGCAGAGCAGTTCGGCATGCCGACCGGCGTCTATATCGATGAAGTGACAAGAGGCGGCGGGGCAGATGACGCGGGATTGACTAAGGGAAATGTGATCACTGCCATCAACGGCACAAGAGTAGAGTCTATGGATGCTTTAAAGAGTGAACTGGAATATTATGCGGCAGGCGAGACCGTTTCCGTGACGGTCAGCATCCCGGAGAATAACGGGGAATACAGCGAGAAGACCGTGGATGTGACGCTTGGAAAAGCAGCAAAATAAATATAAATCAGAACGTGTGAAAATGGGAAAGAGATCCGTCAGAGGTTTCTTTCCCGTTTTTCATGCACATTTTTCATAAAAAAACCGAACTATACATATTTCCGGAATTGTGCTATACTGATTCCGATTAAATACATAGGAGGGTTTTAACATGAAATATGATTATCTGATCGTAGGAGCAGGTTTATATGGCGCGGTGATGGCACACGAACTGACGAAGAAAGGGAAACGTTGTCTTGTGATCGACAAACGCAGCCATATTGCCGGAAATATCTACTGTGAAGATATAGAGGGGATCCATGTGCACAAATACGGCGCACATATTTTCCATACATCCAATAAAAAAATATGGGAGTACATGAACCAGTTCGCGGAGTTTAACAATTATATCAACTCTCCGGTCGCGGTTTATAAAGACGAGCTGTACAATCTCCCGTTTAATATGAATACATTCAGTAAGATGTGGGGAATCAAAACACCTGCGGAGGCGAAAGCGATGATCGAAAAACAGGTGAAAGAGACCGGCATCATAGAACCGAAGAACTTAGAAGAACAGGGGCTTTCTCTTGTGGGAAAAGATGTGTTTGAAAAACTGGTAAAAGGATATACTGAAAAACAGTGGGGAAGATCCTGCAGCGAACTGCCGGCATTTATCATCCGCCGTCTTCCGGTGCGTTTTACCTACGACAATAATTATTTCAATGACCGTTATCAGGGAATCCCGATCGGCGGTTATACAAAGATCGTGGAAAAAATGCTAGAGGGAGCGGACGTACAGACGGATGCGGATTATTTTGAATTCCGAAAATCAAATCCGGATATTGCGGATACGACGATCTTTACCGGTATGATCGATGAATATTTTGATTATCAGCTGGGGGCTCTGGAATATCGTTCCGTTCGGTTTGAAACAGAAGTGCTGGATACTGACAACTATCAGGGCAATGCGGTCGTAAATTACACGGAGAGAGAAGTGCCGTATACCCGGATCATCGAACATAAGCATTTTGAATTCGGCACACAGGAGAAGACCGTGATATCGAGAGAGTATTCTTCCGAGTGGAAAGTGGGAATGGAACCGTATTATCCGGTCAATGATGAAAAGAACGGTAAATTGTTTGCCGCCTATAAAGAACTTGCGGAGAAAGAGGAACATGTGATCTTCGGCGGTCGTCTCGGAAATTATCAGTATTATGATATGGATAAGGTGGTTGAGGCAGCGCTTCTGAAACTCGAAGAGATGGGCGTGTGAAAGCGGTGGGCAAGTGTTTCGAAATTGGGACAGACGGGATATTGTGACGGAAATGTTTCGGAATTGTTGCGAAAAAACACGAAAAATGATATGATAACCGAATGTGAGTAACTGGTTCTGAGAACAGACAGGAAAAGTTTGGAAGGAAGAAACAATGGCAGAAAAACGAAAGAATGTACGAAATACAAGACCGGCAGGAAGCGGGGAACGTACGAGAAAGACGGGGAATGGCGGAAGTCCGAAGAGCAGGAGCAGTGCAAAGCAGAGCGGCGCAAGACAAGGCGGAGCAAAGAGCGCCGGAAGTACGAAGCAGCCGACAAGAAGCGCGCAGGATAAAAGGGCGCAGGCACAGCGGAAGCGGAGAATGGAAGAGCAGAGACAGCGGGTGGCATATGAGAATCCGGCAAAATCTGTGATCGGAAGCGGAAAAAAGAACGGCTATCCCGGGAATAAAAAGGGACATGGAAAGCGGGATAATCAGATCAGCTGGATGATCGGCGTTGTGCTCGGCGTGATCCAGGCAGTGGCATCGGTTGTGTTTATGATCGCGTTGTTTGTGCTGGATATGCTGCCGGTCAAATATCTGGCGATCATAGCGGGACTTTTGCTGATCGCATTGCTGATCGTATTTACGAGTCAGCTTTTGTCCAAAAAGAAAGGGATTGCCGGAAAGATTTTCAGTGTACTGATGTCGGTGATCCTGGCAGTTGGATCTTTCTATATTTTCAAGGCAAACGGAACGGTCAGCGAGATTTCCGGAAGCGGTACGAAAGTGGATAAGGTTGTGGTAGCCGTATTGGCAGACGATCCGGCAGAGTCGATCCAGGACGCAAAAGATTACAGCTTTGGCGTGCAGTATGCGCTGAAAGGTGAGGAGATTCAGGAGACGGTCGGCGCGATCAATGAGGAACTGGGAAGTGCGATCGCGGAGACGGAGTACCGCAGTGTGCAGGAACAGGCAACCGCGCTGCACAACGGAGACGTGCAGGCGATCATTTACAATGAAGCTTATAACGGGATCTTAAGTGAAGAGTTCGGTGATTTCGGCAACAGCATCAAAGTGATCTATTCTCATTCCATTGAGACAAAAGTGGAGAATAATGCTGCCGAGCAGGTAGAAGTAAAAGACGATACGTTTACCGTATATATCAGCGGTATCGACGTATACGGCGCGATCGAGACAAACAGCCGGAGTGATGTAAATATTATGGCAGTCGTCAATCCGACGTCCCATCAGATATTGCTCGTCACGACGCCGCGCGACTACTATGTGGAGATTCCGGGAATCTCCGGAGGAGAACTGGACAAGCTGACTCATGCGGGCATCTATGGCGTAGATGCATCGATGGCGACATTGGGACAGCTTTATGATACGACGATCGATTTTTATGCCCGTGTAAACTTCACATCCCTTGTGGAGATGGTGGATGCGCTGGGCGGTGTGGATGTGTATTCCGAGCAGGCGTTCACAACGAGTGAAGATACCGGACTGGTCATGAACGTCGTGCAGGGAGAGAACCATTTCAACGGGCAGCAGGCACTTGCGTTCTCAAGAGAACGTATGAATGTGGACGGCGGTGACTTCCAGAGAGGAAAGAACCAGCAGGCAGTGATCACTGCGATGATCAAAAAGGCAGTTTCCCCTGCGATCCTTGTGGGAGCAAACGGTATTCTGAACAGTGTGAGCGGCAATGTGGACACAAACATGTCTCAGGATCAGATCCAGACATTGATCAAGACACAGTTGAGCGACGGAGGCGCATGGAATATCAAATCCGTTGCGGCAGAGGGAACCGGAGACCAGCAGTATTGCTTCTCTTCACCGGGATCACTTCTGTATGTAACGCAGCCGGATCCGAATTCGGTTGCATCCATTAAGGCAATGATCGATTCCGTAGAGAACGGAGAAGTATTTACGGATTCGGAAGTTGTACAGTAATGATACATGGAGAAACAAATGGAAAAGAAAACAGCAGAAAAAGAAGAAAAAAAGCAAAGAAAGCAGGGAAAGCAGAGTTTAAAAGAAAGGGTTGAGTCATTTCCGCAGCATAAGGTCTTATTGATCGTATTGGATATCATTTTTATCAATCTAAGTTCTTTTTTGGCACTGTGGCTTCGCTTTAATATGAAGATCAGCGATATTGAATTGTGGTATGTAGATTCTATTGTTTCGGCGGCGCTTGTCAACACCGTCGGAACTGTCCTGATCTTTGCAGTCCTGAAATTGTATTCCAGTCTCTGGCGGTTTGCCAGTATCAAAGAACTGGTATATGTGATCGAGGGATGTATCGCATCGATCCTTTTGAATATCTTTTTCTACTTTTTTACTTATAAGCCGATTTTCAGAAGTTACTTTTTGCTTTACGGAGCATCGCTGTTTCTTCTAACCTGTGTGAGCCGGTTTTCATATCGGCTTGTACGGCTTTTATACCGAAGCAATATTCATGGGCGACATGTCCGGAATACGATGATCATCGGTGCAGGAGAGGCCTGTAATGTGGTCATGAAAGAACTGGAACTGAGCACGGAACTGGATGCGAGGATCTGCTGTGTCATCGACGATGATGTGAAAAAGCAGGGAACTTATATCCACGGTGTGAAAGTCGTAGGCGGAAGAGACAAGATTCTGGAATATGCAGAACGGTATGCGATCAACGAGATCATCGTGGCGATTCCGAGCGCCAGCAAGGTGGAGCAGAGAAAGATCCTTGCGATCTGCCAGCAGGTGCAGGGCTGTGAACTGAAGATCCTCCCGGGTGTGTATCAGTTGGTCAACGGCGAGGTCAGTGTCTCCAAGCTTCGGAATGTGGAGATCGAAGATCTGCTCGGAAGAGATCCGATCCAGATCACGACGGAAAAGATCGGGCGTTATGTATCGGATAAAGTGGTGCTTGTGACCGGAGGCGGCGGAAGTATCGGAAGCGAGCTTTGCCGTCAGATCGCTGCAAACGGCGTGCGCCAGCTGATCATTTTCGATATTTATGAGAATAATGCTTATGATATCCAGCAGGAACTGAAACGGACATATCCGAATCTGGATCTGGTCGTTCTGATCGGTTCGGTGCGCAACGGGCGGAAAGTCAACAGTGTGTTTGAGAAATATCGTCCGGACATCGTGTACCATGCGGCGGCGCATAAGCACGTTCCGCTGATGGAAGACAGTCCGAATGAGGCGATCAAAAATAATGTGTTCGGGACTTATAAAGTTGCTTTGGCAGCAGATCGTTATAAGACGAGCAAATTCGTGTTGATCTCTACTGACAAAGCGGTCAATCCGACGAATATCATGGGGGCGTCCAAGCGGATGTGCGAGATGATCATCCAGGTATTTAACAACCGCTCCAAAACCGAATATGTGGCGGTACGTTTTGGAAACGTACTGGGAAGTAACGGAAGCGTGATCCCGTTGTTCCGCAAACAGATCGAGGAGGGCGGTCCGGTCACTGTCACCCATCCGGATATTATCCGGTATTTTATGACGATACCGGAAGCGGTTTCCCTTGTTTTACAGGCGGGAGCAAGCGCAAAGGGCGGAGAGATCTTCGTGCTGGATATGGGAAAACCGGTCAAGATCGCCGACCTTGCGCGCAATATGATCCGATTGTCGGGGCTGAAAGAGGGCGTGGACATCGAGATCAAATATACCGGACTGCGACCGGGAGAGAAGCTTTATGAGGAACTTCTGATGGAAGAAGAGGGACTGAAAGGAACAGAGAACGAGCTGATCCATATCGGACGTCCATTGGAATTTCAAGAAGAAGAATTTTTAAAGGATCTGGAAGAACTGTATCAGGAGGCGTATGCCGAGACCGATCAGATGAAACGGATCGTCAAGAAGATCGTGCCGACTTATCATCTGCGCGAGGCAGATATCATCCGGGATCAGAAGATCCAGTCCGGATGGAAAAAAGATTTTCAGGATACAAGGACGAATCTTCCGACCGCTTTTTTGAACAGAGGAGTTGCAGATATGGATGTGGCTCATTACGAAGAACAGATGGGAAAAGAGGAGAATTGATCAATGAACGTGCAGTTTTCACCGCCGGATATTACGGAAGAGGAGATACAAAGTGTCGCGGAAGTGTTACGTAGCGGATGGATCACGACCGGTCCGAAAACAAAGGAATTTGAACGGCGGATCGCAGAGTATTGCAGAACTAGTAAGGCAGTCTGTTTGAATTCGGCGACCGCCTGTCTGGAGATGACGCTCCGTGTGATGGGGATCGGAGAGGGAGACGAGGTGATCACGACCGCATACACTTATACGGCTACATGCAGCTGTATCTGTCATACCGGCGCAACGCCGGTACTTGTCGATACGCTTCCGGGATCGTTCGAGATGGATCCGGAACAGGCGGCGGCGGCAGTGACGGAACGGACAAAAGCGATCATCTGCGTGGATCTTGCGGGGCTCCCGTACAGCTTTTATGACCGGATCTTTCAGATCACGGAAGAAAAGAAAGCGTTGTTTCGTCCTGCCAATGAACGGCAGCGGGCGCTTGGCAGAGTGGTTGTAATGGCAGACGCGGCGCATGCGTTCGGCGCATCTGCAAATGGAATGATGTGCGGACAGATTGCGGATTTCACCTGTTTTTCGTTCCATGCGGTGAAGAATCTGACGACTGCGGAGGGCGGAGCCGTTACCTGGGCAGACCGGGTGGAAAAGTCGGGGATCGACGGGGAAGAACTGTACCGTGAATATATGCTGCTTTCCCTGCATGGACAATCCAAAGACGCACTGGCAAAGACAAAAGCCGGAGCATGGGAATATGATATTGCAGCGCCGCTTTATAAATGTAATATGACAGACATTATGGCGGCGATCGGACTTGTGCAGTTGAAGCGTTATCCGGAACTTTTAAAACGCAGACGTGAGATCATTGAAGCGTACGACCGGGCATTTCAAGATTTACCGGTGATGCTCTTAGATCATTATACCGAGCACAGCACATCCAGCGGACATTTATATCTCGTGCGCCTGAACGGAAAAAGCCGGGAAGAATGTAATGAGGTCATTGAAAAACTGGCTGCAAAAGGAATCGCCTCGAATGTGCATTATAAACCGCTTCCGATGCTGACAGCGTATAAAAATCTCGGGTTTCGGATCGAAGACTACCCGAACGCCTATCGTCAGTTTGAGAATGAGATCACACTTCCGCTTCACACAAAACTGACGGATGAAGAAATTGTATATGTAACGGAGGCATTTCGGAATGTATTTTAAGAAATGGAATGAGCTTCCCGAAACGATGCGGCGTGATGCGGTGAGACCGTATTACGAGGCATTGGAAAAACGAAAAGCCGGGATCATAGTCAAACGGTGGATCGATCTGATCCTTGCGCTGGGGTTAAGTCTGGTACTTTCTCCGGTGATGCTGATTCTCGCACTTTGTATCAAATTAGACAGCAGAGGTCCCGTTTTCTTTCGGCAGGAACGGGTTACGCGATATGGGAAACTATATCGCATTTTCAAATTTCGGACGATGGTGAACGATGCGGACAAAAAAGGACCGGCGATCACGAAATCCGGAGATGCGCGGATCACACGGATGGGACGGCTTCTCAGAAAATGCAGACTGGACGAATTGCCGCAGCTTTTTAATGTGATCGCCGGAGACATGAGTTTTGTCGGGACAAGACCGGAAGTGAAAAAATATGTAGATGAATATACGGAAGAAATGTATGCGACGCTTCTTCTCCCGGCAGGAATTACTTCGAGGACGAGTATTGCGTACAAAGATGAAGATGAAGTCATGGAATCTTATCTTACGAAGACCGGAAAAAGTGTGGACGAAGTTTATGTCGAATATGTCCTGCCGGAAAAGATGCGCTGGAATCTGTGTTATCTGAAAGAATTCAGTGTGTTCGGAGATTTTAAGCTCATGATCGATACCGTGCTTGCCGTATTAAAATGATGTTGGGAGAAAAAAGATGAAGAAAATCGCAGTAATCACAATGGGAGTTCGTCTGAACCAGGAAAAAGGATACACAAGATTCCGCTATATTTGTGAATTTCTTGCAGACGCAGGGTATGAAGTCGATCTGATCACGACGACATTCCAGCATTGGGAGAAAGAACAGAGAGATCTGGAAAAGATCAAAGCGGATGACTATAAATTTGGTTTGAAATTTATTTATGAGCCGGGTTATAAGAAGAATATTGACCTGCAAAGAATACGCAGTCATCGGATCGCAGCGAAAAACCTGACGGCGCTTCTGGAAAAAGAGGGAGACTATGATCTGCTTTATGCGGAGATCCCTCCGAATGATGTGGCGCTTGCCGCCGCACGCTATGCGGAAAAGAAAGGGATTCCGTTTGTCGTGGATGTGAACGACCTCTGGCCGGAGGCCATGCGGATGGTGCTGGATATCCCGGTCGTCAGTTCCGTGCTGTTCTATCCGCTTCAGCGGGACGCGGAGAAAGTGTATGGTCTGACATCCGGTGTGATCGGAACGTCGGATGAATACCGCGATCGCCCATTCTTGCATCAGAAACGGGAGATTCCGAGGGAGACCGTCTATGTGGGCAATGATCTTGCAGATTTTGATAACGGTGCGGAAGAATATATGGCGCAGGTCAACAAAGCGGAAGACGAGTTCTGGGTGACCTATGCCGGGACGATCGGGACAAGCTACGACATCCGTACGATGGTGCTTGCTGCGGGAGAATTGGAAAAACGCGGAAGATCCGATATCCGTTTCAAGATCCTTGGCGGAGGACCTCTGAAAGCAGAACTGGAAGAGCTGGCAAATATGAAACAGATCTATTCCGTGGAGTTTGTCGGTTATGCGCCGTATGGAAAGATGGCGGCTTATCTGAAAAAGTCAGACATCCTTGTCAATTCATTTGTGAAAAAAGCGCCGCAGAGTATCGTGACGAAGATCGGCGATTATCTGGCTGCCGGAAAAGCGATGATCAATACTTGCATGAGTCCGGAATTCCGCGGAAAAGTGGAGAAAGACGGATTTGGCGTCAATATCATCCCGGAAGACGTGATCGTGCTTGCGGATATGATCGAAGATATGTATGAGAATAAAGAGAAACGGCTTGAGATGGGAGTAAAAGCCCGTCAGATCGCGGAGAATGAGTTTGACCGGAAGAAATCTTACCGGAAGATCGAGCGGATGATCGCCGGACTCTTGGAGAAATAAAAGGAGAAATCAGCAATATGACCAGAAAACCTTATTTTAGCATCGTGATGCCCGCTTACGGCGTGGAAGCCTATATCGAACAGGCGATCCGCAGCATTCAGGCGCAGACGGAAAGTGACTGGGAGATCATTGTTGTGGACGACTGTGCGAAAGACCGAAGCGGTGAGATCGCAGACCGGGAAGCCCAAAAAGACGAGCGGATCCGGGTGCTCCATCTGGAAGAAAATGTAGGGCTGAGTAAGGCACGCAATGCGGGAATGAAAGAAGCCTGCGGATCTTACATCTGGTTTATGGATCCGGATGACACCGTGGATAAGGATGTTCTGGAACAGGTGAGGAGGTCTCTGGAAAAAAATCCGGCCGAAGTCGTGATGTTTGGACTGGTAGAAGAGTATTACAACGGAAAAGGCGCACTTTCTTATACCCATGAGATCTGCCCGGAAGAGAAATTCTGCACAGGCAAAGAAGAGCTGAGAAAAGAAGTACTTTCATTAGAACAGCAGACGTTGTACGGATATACATGGAATAAGATTTACAGTCTGGATTATATGCGGAAATTAAATTTAAAGTTTGAGACGGTCACATTGATCGAAGATATTGTGTTTAACGTTCAATATTTCATGGATATTGAGCGGCTGAATATTCTCGGGATCGCTCCGTACCATTATGCCAAACGGTTGGAGGAAAATCTGACGAATAAATTCGTGCCGGATTATTTTGCGTTGCACAAACGTCGGATCGAAATGATCTACGATCAGCATGTGTACTGGAATCTTTGTACAAAAGAAGTCAAACAGGTGCTGGGCGGTCTGTATGGACGGTATATCTTGTCCGCACTGGAGAGAAACTGCGACAAAAGGTCGGGGATGGATCATCAGCAGCGATATATGTTCTGCCGCGCATTGTTCTGTCAGGGATTGTTTGAAGATCTGATCCCGGTGGCCAAGGCTGATGAGAGCAGGACGCTTAAGATCGCGCTTCGTCTGTTAAAGTGGAAACGGACGATGCTCTGTCTCTTGATGGGACGGGGGATTTATATTGTCCGGCACGGATTTCCGATTTTATATTCCAAGGTGAAATCCGGCAGATGATCAGGGGGAGATCAAAGAAAAGGATAAGAGTTATGACAGAACCAAAAATGAAGAAACTGATTTTTTACTTTAAACTATATGACCTGCTTTATGTGCTGCTTGCATTCAATGCGTTTGTCAATGGATCGGCGGTGATGGAAATCGCCACGTTGATCCTGGTCCTGTTCGGGGCTGTGACGGCTGTCTGCATGGCGGCACAGTTTCATGTATATCGGAAAATGCCGAATATCTGGATCATCGCGGCTTTTCTGGTCAGTTACCTGATCAGCTCGGGACTGACCCGGCAGTATGGCGTGACAGACAATCTGAAAGAAATGCTCTGGCTTGGCATTTCAATGATCGTGATCTATGGCTCCTCCTACATGTATGAACCGGACGAGATGAAACAGGAATTTCGCATATTGGCGTGGGTGTGGGTGGCATATTGTACGATCGCAAATCTGGTCAGCCTGTCCATGGTCGTATGGGGAAGAGGGTATAAGATCGGATCCGGAGCGACAGCAAAAGTGGTCGGTTTGAAATGGGGAAGACTCTGGGGGATCTACGACGATCCGAATCACGGCGGCACGATCGCGGTCGCTGCGATTCTGCTAACAATTTACCTGATCGTGACTGCAAAAAAAAGATGGCAGAAAGGGATCTGTCTGCTTACGATCGTGATCCAGTTTGTCTATCTTGTATTGTCGGATTCCCGGACCGGGATCGTATCGCTGACGGCAGGTATCTTTTTCTGGGGGCTTTTCCGTCAGTTTCAGAAACAACGAGAGAAAGACCGGGTATTTCGGATCCGAAAAATCGGATTTCCATTGCTCATTGCGATTTTGACGGCGGTTCTGGCATTGGGCGCGGCAGAAGCAGGCGGAGTTGTCTTTGAAAAAATGGACGCCCGGCTTGTGGCGGTCCTGCCGAAAAAAGCGGTCACACCGGAGTACGAAAAAGATACGCGCAAGACGGAACTGGAGAATGACGCGAGCAACGGACGGCTGGACATTTGGAAGAGCGGTCTGGAGATCACAAAGACTTCCCCTGTTTTCGGCGTCAGCTTCCGTAATATGACGGCGTACGCAGAAGAAATTCTTCCGGAGACATATCTGGTTGATAATGCGATCCATGCAAAATATGACTCGATGCACAATTCGGTGTTGGATATCCTTGTCAGTCAGGGAATCGTTGGGATCGTTATTTTTCTGATCCTGGCAGGGAATACACTTTGGATTTTGGCAAAACGGATCCGGGATGTAAAAGCAGAGGATTGGACGTTTCTATCCGGATGTTTTGCGGTGATCGCGGCGATGGGAGGCGGGAGTCTGTTTATTTCCATGGTGTTTTATCTGAACGGACCTCAGACATATATTTTCTGGCTGTGTTTTGGATATATGATGACGCTGCTCGTGCCGTATAAGGATGAGTCGTGTGAAAAGTCCGATGTTTTGTAGGAGGAGAAGAGGCGGATGACGGAGATACAGAAAAAGAAAATGCTACTTGGATTTATTATGGACGGAACGTCCGGCGGTGTGGACAATTACATTCTGCATTTTCTCGATGCGGTAAAAGAAGAGGGACTGCAGATCGACCTTTTGACCAATGAAGCAGATCCGGAGTTGAAAGAACGTCTGTTGAGAGAATATGGTTCTCATTTATATGAAATTGCAAATCTGCATCATCCGGTCAGACAATTCCAGCAGGTGCGGGAATTGATCCGACGAGAACAGTACGGGATGGTCTATCTGAACATCTCCACTTCTATGGACTGCATTGCGGCTCTGGCAGCCTGGTCGATGCATGTTCCGCGAAGAATGCTGCACAGCCATTCCGGCGGTAACGACTGCGAGAGCGCCGCGAAACGAGCCGTGTTTGACACGTTACAAAAGATCTGCCGGACGTTCCTGTACCGCGCCGGAACAGAATTTTATGCCTGCTCTAAGAAAGCGGGATATTGGATGTATCCGAAAAAAGTGGTGGAATCCGGTAAATTTCATGTGATCTGCAATGCAGTTGATCAGAGACGATTTTCATATCATCCGGAAATCCGGGAAGAGATCCGAAAAGAATTGGGGATCGAAGATGCTTTTGTGATCGGACATGCAGGGAATTTCTGCTATCAAAAAAATCATGAGTTTTTGATCCGGGTTTTTGAAGAGATTTACAGGAAAAATCAAAAAGCAGTGCTCCTTTTGGTCGGTCGGGGAATCCGCATGGAACAGATCCGGCGGCAGATAAAAGAAGCCGGACTGGAAAAGGCAGTTCATTTTCTTGGGTGGAGACCGGATGTGGAGCGGATCTTTCAGGCGATGGACGTATTTGTGCTTCCCTCTCATTTCGAGGGACTTCCGACTGTGGGGGTGGAAGCGCAGTGTACCGGACTTCCCTGCGTATTGAGTGATACGATCACAGCGGAAACGAAAATCACGGAAAATTGTATGTTTCTCCCGGCAAAGGAGGCACCGTCGGAGTGGGCAGACGCGATTTTGCAGATGACAGGAAAAGAGAGAAGTAGCGCCGTATTTTTAAAAGAAGCAAAAAACTATACGCTGGAAGCGCAGAAACAGATGCTGACAGATTTGGTAAAATGAGATGATTGAAAAGGATTTCTGAAAATAATTTCTGAAAATGGAGGTTCTCATGGAAAAACTACTGACGGTTGTCGTGCCGTCTTATAATGTGGAAAAATATCTGGAAGAAACGTTGGAGTCGTTTGTGATCCCGGAGATCATGGATGATCTGGAAGTGCTGATCGTCAATGACGGGTCAAAAGACCGCACACCGGAGATCGGGGCTGCGTATGAGAAGCGTTATCCGCAGACATTCCGTCTGATCTCGAAAGAAAACGGCGGACATGGTTCGACGATCAACCGGGGGATCGAGGAAGCGAAAGGGACGTACTTTAAAGTAGTGGACGGAGATGACTGGGTGGACCGCGGAGGATTCACGGAATTGCTCCATCGCCTGAAAACAAGCGGCGCCGACTACGTTGTGACTGATTATTATAAAGTCAATGATGGAACAAAAGAGAAGAAACTGGAAACATTTCCGTATCTGAAAGCGCATCCGAAGTGCAGATTTGAGGTGGTTGTCGGGAACACCGATATTTTGATGCACGCGCTGGTGATCCGGACGGCGATCCTGAAAGAGAACGGGATCAGGCTGGATGAGCACTGCTTTTATGTGGACAATGAATACATCACATTTCCGGTACCATTTGTGGAGACGGTGGAATATTATGAGATTCCGGTGTATATGTACCGCCTTGCCCAGGCGACACAGAGCGTCAGCATGCAGGGATTCCAGAAACATCTCCCGGATCATGTAAAAGTGACGATGCGGCTTGTACAGTTCGCGGCGAAGTACAGTGAAATGTCAGAGGAAAACAAGGAGACTTCTCCGGCACAGAAAAAAAAGGCGGAATATCTCAACAATCGGGCGGCTGTGATGGTCGGAGATCAGGCGGGGATTTTTGCAAGTTTTCCGGGGGGCAATGAAGAAATTCGCCGCCAGTTCCTCGCATTTGATGCAGAAGTAAAGAAAACAAGTGAAGAAATATACAGGCTTTCCGGAGAAAAAAGCCATATGCTGGCGGCGCTTCGGAAACGGAATTTTAAAGGATACCGTTTTTGGACATGGGTAAGCCGGGTAAGAGCAAAGGTGAGAAAAGTATGAAGACACATTCCGTAAAATTTAACTTTATTATGAATGCGATCCTGACGGTATCGTCGGTATTGTTTCCGCTGATCACATTTCCTTATATCTCCCGTGTGCTTCTCGTGGCGGGCAATGGAAAGGTGGCCTTTGCGACGTCGGTCGTTTCCTATTTTACGATGTTTGCATCGCTTGGACTGCCGACCTACGGCGTGCGCGCCTGTGCAAAAGTGCGGGATGACAAGGAAAAATTGTCCCAGACTGTACAGGAGCTCTTGATCATCAGCGGGATCACTACCGCGATCACGTACATTGTGTTTTTTGTGAGTTTATTTGTGATACCGGAGTTTGCGGCAGAGAGAAAACTGCTGATGGTAACGGCGCTCAGCATTGGTCTGACTTCCATCGGTGTACAATGGCTTTATAATGCACTGGAACAGTATTCTTACATCACAACGTGTGCACTTGTGTTTAAAGTGATCGGAATGGCGTTGATGTTCGTTCTGATCCGCAAGCCGGAAGATTATGTGTTGTATGGATTTGTCTATGTGGTCGGAAGTTTCGGCTCTTATGTGATGAACTTCCTGCGTCTGCGCAAATTTGTTTCATTTAAGAAAACAGGAAGTTATAATTTACGGCAGCATATCAAGCCGACACTTCGGTTTTTCCTTTTGTCGGCAGCGACCAGTGTCTATCTGAATCTTGATGTTGTGATGCTGCAGTTTATGAAAGGCGACATCGAGGTCGGATATTACAATGCGGGGATCAAGGTGAAGACCGTACTGGTGACCTGCGTCACATCTCTCGGAACCGTCATGCTCCCGCGTTTGTCCTACTATGTACAGCAGGAAGCGGAAGAGGCATTCCGGAAACTGGTGGCAAAGGCATTAAGCTTTGTGCTGATCGTGGCGACGGCGGTTTCTATTTATTTTACACTGTATGCAAAAGAATCCATCCTGCTTCTGGCGGGAAAAGACTTCCTGCCGGCTGTCGGACCGATGGTGATCCTGATGCCGACGGTACTTTTGATCGGATTGTCAAATATTACCGGCATCCAGATCCTGACGCCGCGGGGAGAGGAGATCAAAGTTGTGTATTCGGTGACGGCGGGAGCAGTACTGGACTTTGTGTTCAATCTGATCCTGATCCCGAAATTCGGTGCGGACGGCGCGGCATTTTCCACCTTGATGGCAGAGGTGCTTGTGCTGGCGATCCAGGGATTTGGTCTGCACAAAGAACTGAAAGGGATCGTAAAAGAGATCCAGGTATGGAAGATCATCCTTGGACTTGCCGGGGCGACGGCAGCAGGATATTTTGCCGGAGCGCTTACCAATCTTGGCATTTTCTTTACATTATGTGTGTCGGCCCTTTTCTTTTTCGGCACATATGGTATAATTTTACTGATGTTGCGGGAAACATTCGTAACAAGTACATTGGAGTCGTGTCTGAGGCTCGTGAAGAAGAGAGGGTAAATCATGTACCAAAAAGAGAAAAATCCTTGGCTGAAACACTTGGATTTTATGCTGTTGGATGTAGTCTGTTTACAGCTTGCTTATGTCATGTCTTATATCATCCGGTATGGAATGTATATTCCATATACGGATAAAAATTATAGAAATCTCGGGATCATCATCATGCTTGTGCAGATCTGTCTGACATTCTTTCTGGAGAATTATAAAGACATTTTGCGCAGAAGCCCGTTTGAAGAAATGAAAATGACGGCAGTTTTTGTGACATCGGAAGTGCTGGCAGTTTTTTGCTATCTGTTTGTGACCCAGACTTCCCGCATTTTTTCAAGAGCCGTTTTATTACAGTTCTGGGTGCTCGGGATCGTAGTGATCTACTTTGCGCGGCTTATGAGAAAACGTACGATCCACAGAAAAATGGAAGACCATCGCTATCTGCAGTCGATGATACTGATCACTCCGGAGAAGTATGCACAGGAGATGATCTCCGGTCTGACGGCAGAAAGATATTCCGGATATTATGTGAAAGGGATCATCCTGCCGGATCAGGAGAGCAAAGAAAAGACGATCTGCGATATTCCTGTCGTAGCCGATCGGGAGTCGATGTTCGACTATCTGAGGGAGAACGTTGTGGACGAGGTATTTTTATACTTTCCGGATGCATCTGCCATGCGCGAGCAGATCGTGGAAGCATGCAATGAGATGGGAATCACCTGCCATCTGCGGATCGGGGAGCGGAAAAAGAGTTCCCACCGCGCGATCATTGAGAATGTCGGCGATTATATGGTGATCACATCCAGTATCAGTTTCGCGGATCCGAGACAACTGATGCTCAAACGAGGAATGGATATTTTAGGCGGTATCGTCGGGATCATCCTGACAGCGCTGATCACGGTGATCTTTGCGCCGATCATTTATATCCAGAGTCCGGGACCGATCTTCTTTTCTCAGGAACGGGTAGGAAGAAACGGACGAAAATTTAAGATTTATAAGTTCCGTTCCATGTATCCGGATGCGGAGGAACGGAAAAAAGAACTGATGGCGCAGAATAAGATGCAGGGGCTGATGTTCAAGATGGACAACGACCCCCGGATCATTCCAATCGGGCATTTTATGCGGAAAACTTCTCTCGATGAATTTCCGCAGTTCTTCAATGTGCTGAAAGGGGACATGAGTCTGGTAGGGACGAGACCGCCGACAGTCGATGAATATGAACAGTATGAACAGCACCACAAAGCGCGTCTTGCCGCCAAACCGGGACTGACCGGTATGTGGCAGGTGAGCGGACGCAGCGACATCGTGGATTTTGAAGAAGTTGTGGAGCTGGATAAAAAATATATTACGGGATGGAACATCGGATTGGATTTCAAGATCTTGTTCCAGACGGTTAAAATCGTAATCACAGGGAAAGGATCGGTATAATCTATGGGAGGAACGACGGAGATCTTTGGATACCGGATATCAAAAGAAAAGATCAAAAGCATTGCAGATTTTCTTTATCTGACGGTATTCGCACTTCTTCTTGGCTATTATTTTCTGGTGACGACAACGTTTCCGATCGAATGGAGAGAGAACTTTCCGGCATATCTGCGTGTGCTTTTGATCGTAGTGATCCTGATCAAGCTGACTTATGTGGAAATCTATGATCTGAAAGAAGTTTTGTTTGCGGCGCTTATCAGTCTGTGTTTTCTGGCAGTCTGGATCCGTACGTCGGATCCCCTTGTATTAAATACGTTATTGCTGATCCTCGGGAGCAAAGGAACTTCGTTTGAGAAGATATTGAAAGTCTATGTGGCAGTGACAGCCGGACTTTTGGCGATCACGATGGCAGCGGCGCTTTTGGGATTCACAGAAAATCTGGTGTATATCCAGGAGGGAAGAAGTCCGCGTATTGCGTTCGGAATCTGTTATCCGACGGATTTTTCCGCCCATGTGCTTTATAGTCTGCTTGCCTATGGGTATCTGCGCAGAGAGCGTATTCACTATGTGGAGCTTGCGCTGATGGCAGGCGCAGGCGTATTTGTCTATGTGTTCTGTGATGCCCGGGTGAACACAGTCTGCATCCTCGTTGCGACAGGGGCGTTTCTGTACAATAAGATCCGGCACAAAAGAGCCGAAAAGCAGGGAAAGATATATGTGATGAACCGGATCTGGTCGTGGCTTCTGGCGATGTCCACGGTGATCTGCGCGTTGTTTATGACGTTGATGACGGTTTTCTATTCTTCCGAAAATCCGTTGACGGCATTTCTGAACCGTTTGATCAATTTCCGGCTTTCTTACGGAAAAAAGGGTGTGGATCTGTTTGGATTTTCATTGTTGGGTCAGTATATCCCGATGATCGGAAACGGGGGATCCGTAAAAGAATCGGAAATGTATTTCTTTCTGGATTGTTCTTATATGAATCTGGCGCTGCAGTTTGGAATTGTCCTGCTTGGCATTATTTTGATCATCTGCAGTGTGATCGGTTTTTCCGCGATCCAAAAGAAAAACTGGGTACTGCTCTGGATCCTTGCGGTTGTGGCGGTGCAGTGTATGATCGAGCATCATATGATGGATATTTCTTATAATCCGTTTTTGTGGGCGGTCTTTGCAGATATGACGGTGAAAGCAGGAAAAAGATTGGATTGGAAAAAGAAAAGGAAACAGACAGTATGAAAAAAATCGGAAAATTCTTGAAAGAAAATCCGGTCGTATGCGGTGTGGCAGGATCTTTTCTTGTTGTTGGGATCATGGCGGCATATCAGTTCGTGGAATCGCATACGACCGTGGATCCGAAATATATCACGCAGGAACTTGCACAGGCTGAGACACAGGCTGTGATAAATGATCCGAAAGTTGTGGCGGGTTATCTTGTGGAAGCTGTGAAAGAGCAGGATCTGGATAAGGCATTGCGGGGAATGGCGATTGATGAGAGTATTTTGAATATATCTCTTGCGAATTTGATCAATGAGGCAGGAGAATTCTATACGGAAATGGAAATCGCTCCGTCCGGAAGTTACAGTAATTATAATGAACTGGCAGCGGCAGAGCTTGCTGGGGAGTATACGGCGAATCTGGAAAATCTGACGGCGCAGTTGAAAGAAGCGGGAGAATTTCAGGTGGAAGAAATCTGTTATGTCGATCCGAAACAACAACTGGAACCGGAGAAATTAAGCGGCAATAGTAAGATACTGGAAAATTGGGGCGGCGACTGCCTAACAGAGTTGATGGTATGGATTTCCTGTGAGGAAGAGGACTATCTGCTCGGACTTACGATGGCGCATTATGGAGATTCATGGAAAGTCCTGACACTTGGATCTGCATTGACGGACACGACGGCAGAAGCTCCGATGCGGAAAACGACAGAGGAAGAATTCGCGGCGCTGAAAGGTACGATGAAAGAAAAAGATTATAAAAAACAGTTGCAGAAGAAAAATCTGGACAGCACATTATTTGAGGATACAGGACTGACGGATGAGGACATCGAGGAAATGCGTCTTCCGGCAAACTATTTTGTCTTGAATCCATTGAGAGAAGATACAGCAGAATCAACGATTGAAGCATTTGTGAGGAGTATTCAGAAAGTAGATATGGGACGTGCGCTTGCGTATTGCATGGATGAAAGCCCGGAAGAATTAGAACATACGAATGTAGAAGTTCTTCAGAAACAGGAAGAAATCGCGGAGATGGTAAAGCGATTTTGTTACGGCTTTTTAGGAGATGATTACAATGAGGAGGAAGCTTCTTTGCAGATCATTGGAAAATCCGGCAGGAAGATCGTGCAGGAATTAGATCCGAAGTATTTTATGTATTTTGATCTGACGGAATCTGTGCTGCTCCAGGATGATGGAAAAGAGCAGCAGTATGCGGTATTGTTCTGGTATGCGGGAGAAACGTATGTGGTCGGCATGACTCTGGAAGAGGGCGGCGGAGGATGGTATATCCGGTCACTGTCATCGGAAGATCTGGGAACAGAGCCAGGGGAAATACGACTGGTATCGGAAGAAAAGCTGAAAGAACTGGAAAAAAGGGAGATTGAAAAATAATTATGAAAGTATGTTTGGTTGGTTCATCGGGCGGACATCTGACCCATTTGTATATGCTGAAGCCGTTCTGGCAGGATAAGGAACGGTTCTGGGTGACGTTTAATAAGGAGGATGCGAACAGCATTCTGGAGGGAGAGCAGGTTTATCATTGCTATTACCCGACGAACCGGAGCCTGAAAGCATTGTTGATCAATACAAGACTTGCCTGGAAAGTATTGAGAAAAGAACGCCCGGACGTAATTGTCTCCTCCGGGGCGGCGGTCGCAGTTCCGTTTTTTTATCTCGGAAAATTGTTTGGGATGAAGACAATCTATATCGAAGTGTTTGACCGGATCGATAAACCGACCATGACAGGCAAAATGGTATATCCGGTGACCGACCGTTTCATCGTGCAGTGGGAAGAGATGAAACAGGTGTACAAAAAAGCGATCAATTTGGGAAGTATTTTCTAAGGGGAGACTGATATGATATTTGTGACAGTAGGAACACATGAACAGCCGTTTGACCGGCTGCTTACGGAAATCGACCGATTAAAAGAAAACGGGACCATTCAGGAACCGGTCATGATACAATCCGGCTTTTCTACATATGAGCCAAAGTATTGTGAATGGAAAAAACTGATCCCTTATGCGGAGATGATAAAAAATGTCAAGGAAGCGCGGATCGTGATCACGCATGGCGGACCGGCAAGCTTTATGATGGCGCTTCAGGAAGAAAAGATTCCGATCGTTGTTCCGCGCCGCGCAGAATTTGACGAGCATGTCAATGATCATCAGGCGGAGTTTGCGGCGGCAGTGGCGAAACGGTACGGAAATATCATCCCGGTCATGGACATTGCGGAGTTAGAAACGATCGTTTCCGATTATGATCAGATCGTATCGAAAATGTCATCGAAAGTGACCAGTAATAATGCAAAATTCAATGAAGCATTTGAAAAGATTGTAGAGGAAGTAGTGAAATGAAACTATTATGGATCACAACGGTTGAGATCAATTACAATGGAATTTCAGACTGTATGTATCAATATTTGCAGGCGATGGATAAAAGTGGGATGGAGATTGATATTCTTGCGGTAAAACCATCCAATCCGGAATATGAAAAGCGTTTTCTCGATCTTGGATGCCGGGTATTTCATTTGGACTGCCGGAATTCCAATCCGCCGCTTTATACGATCCGGCTTGCAAAACTGATACGGAAGCAGCAGTATGATCTCGTGCATGTTCACGGCAACAGTGCGACAATGACGTTTGACCTTCTCGGTGCGAAACTAGGGGGATGTAACGTGCGGATCGCGCACAGCCACAATACAAGCTGCACCCATGTGACAGAGGACAAGATACTGCGCCCTCTGTTTTATCATCTTGTGACGGAACGTTATGCCTGTGGAAAAGCGGCTGGCGAGTGGCTTTACAAAGAGCGCCCGTTTTCGGTGATCCCGAATGGGCGGGATTTAAAACGGCTGACATATTTACCGGAGATCCGGGAGCGGTTCCGCAGACAGTGGAAGATGGAAGACGCTTTTGTGATCGGTCATGTGGGCAGCTTTAATGAAGTGAAAAATCAGGAATTTGTTGTGGAAGTATTTCAAAAATTTTCCGAAAAAAATCCGAAAGCACGCCTTGTGCTGATGGGAGACGGAGAGCGGATGGACGCTGTAAAAGCACAGTGTCAGGAACTTCACATTGCCGATCGGGTATTGTTTCTCGGAAATGTACCGAATGTGGCGGAACTTTTAAATGCAATGGATCTGATGCTGCTTCCAAGCAGACATGAGGGACTTCCGCTTGTTGTGATGGAATGGCAGGCAGCCGGACTGCCGAGTGTGCTGTCTGATGTGATCACGAGAGAGTGTAAACTGTGCGACCTGGTACAGTATCTGCCGTTGGAGGCAGGAGCAGAAGAATGGACCAAAGCGATTGCAGATATGCCGATCCCGGATCGGGAAAAAGCTTGCAGGATGGGACAGACGGCATTAAAAGCAGCAGGATATGATCTGGAGGAAAATGCGGCGCATTTAAAAGAAATGTATCAAGACCTGATCCGGTCTTAAAAAACAGAAAACACAACGTGTATGCTGGATGTGAAAAAATGGGAGAGGATACAAAGGATGGCAAATGAACTGACAAGACAGCTTCAATTGAGAGAGCTGGAGATCTTAATAGAGTTGGATCGTGTGTGCAAAGAAGAAAATCTGACTTATTTTCTGGAGGGGGGAACGCTGCTCGGCGCGCTTCGGCACGGTGGTTTTATTCCGTGGGATGACGATATCGACGTGCTGATGCCAAGAGAAGATTATAATCGATTGATCGACGTATTCCGCGAGGGAAAATTAAAAGGGTATCATCTGCAGTGTATCGAGACCGATCCCGGATATTGGAACTTCTTTGCGAAACTTCGGAAAAACGGAACGACATTTATCACAAAGGAAGAAAGGTATGTGAAGAGTCATCAGGGCGTTTTTATTGATATTTTCCCGATGGAGGGGATTGAACGGGAACACGCAGAGGGGATCAGGAAATGCGACTTCTGGCAGCCATTGCTGCGGTCGGTTTTGCTTCGCCGGGTCCATATGACCGTGCAGGGTGGAAGCGGGAAAAAAGAGATCGTATTGAAAATGCTGAAAGGACTGCTGGCGCCATTTTCGAACACTGCGCTTCAGCATTTCGGGACCCGTTTTTTGAAATCCAAACCGAAACAGGCGGCAGACGCTTATTACCGCGCGCCGATCACACGGGGAGACAAAGAAATGAACAGGGTATGGCCGTTTGAAAAGGTCTATCCGGCGGAAACATTGAAGTTTGAAGACCACGATTTTCCGGTGTTCCATGATTACCGCTGGTATTTGGAGCAGCTTTACGGCAATACTTATATGGAACTTCCGCCGGAAGAAGACCGTGTGACGCATGAGCCGTGGAAAATCGAATTGTAGAATTGTAATGGAAGGAAATAATAAAAAATCATGGTATCGATCATTATGTCAACCTACAATGGAACAACCTATCTGGAAGAACAACTGGATTCGATCCGGTTGCAGACCCGTCCGGCGGATGAGGTTGTGATCAGCGATGATTGTTCCAAAGATCAGACGGTTGAGGCAGTCAAAGCGTATATTCAGAAATATGATCTGAAAAACTGGAGCATATGCCGCAATGAGACAAACTGCGGATGGGAAAAAAATTTCATGCAGGGGATCGAAAAGACAAGGGGAGACCTTCTCTTTTTTGCGGATCAGGATGATATTTGGGAAGCGGAAAAATTAGAAAAAATGTGTGCAGTCATGGAACAGCACCCGGAGATCTCGGTTCTGGCTTCGGACTATACGCCGTTTTATATGGACGCTGCGGTGGACAAGGTAAGAAATGAGGAAAAAATGCAAAGCGACGGTACGCTGGAACAATATCCGTTTGATACCGGTTTTTTATATGTACACAGACCGGGGTGCGTATATTGTACCAGGAGATCATTTGCGGAAAAGATCAAATTGTATTGGTTTGAAAAATACCCGCATGATGCATTGTTCTGGCGGTATGCCAATCTGACCGGCGGACTCTATTTGTATCATGAACCGTTGATCCGGTTCCGGCGGCATGCCAACAATGCCTCATCCGTGGCAACGACCGGGCTTGCAAAGAAGACGGCGGATGCTGTTTATTATGTGGAAGTGCTGAAAAAACTGGAGCAGTTTATAAAAGAGCAGAATATCATTCTTTCGGATCGGCAAAAAAGGATCATCGGGAAAGTGATCCGATACAGCAGATACAGACTTCGTTTTTTGAAAGATCATAGTCTGTTATGCGGTATCCGGCTGATACGATATTTAGATTGTTATTATGCACCGAAGACATGGATTTCCGATTGGATCATTGTATTATTCAAAAAGGAAATGAAACGTTAAGACAGAGAGGGAAAACGAATGGAAAACAGACAGGAAGAGCCACGCTTCAGCGTGATCATTGTGACGTGCAACCGACTTGCGTTGTTGAAAGAGTGTGTTGCGCATGCATCGAATCAGGAGAAAATGCCGGAAAAAATCATCATCATCAACAATGCAAGTACGGACGGCACACTTGAATATCTGCAGGAAGAGCAGTTTCAAAGCCCATTGTATCATATCGTAAATGAATCCGAAAACCTCGGCGGGGCAGGCGGTTTCTCCCGCGGCGTCGAAACAGCGCTTGCGGAAAAAGGAGACTGGTTTTTGTTGATCGACGACGATGCGATGATCGCGCCGGATTTCCTAAGCAGTATCGCAGAGGCGGTCAAAAGTCATCCGGAATGCGGTGCGTTTACCGGAGTGGTGGAGACAGAGGGACAGATCGACACACTTCATCGCCGGAGAAGAAAAAAAGCGGGAAGCGTACAGATGGTAAATATTCCGGAAGAAGTGTACAAAGGAGAGGAATTTGAACTGGACGCCGCGTCGTTCTGCGGATTGGTTGTTGGAAGAAAGATCGTGGAGAAGATCGGTCTTCCGGAGAAAGAGTTTTTTATCTGGAATGACGATCTGGAATATTCGCTTCGTATCCGGATGCACACAGAAATCCGAAATATCAACCGTGCCCGGCTGAATCATAAGACAAATTTGTACAGCCAGAGAAGCAGTAAACGGTATCTCTGGAAAGATTATTATGGATTCCGGAATTATTTTTACACATGCAGGAAGTATGGAAATAAAACGGACTGTATCATGAGCTATGCGATCCCAAGACTGCGGCTGATCTACTGGAGAATGCAGCATATCATCAGCAGAAAAGATTATGTGTACAATCTGGAAATGCTGAATCGCTGCCGGAAAGACGCGAAACAGGGAAAACTGGGGATCGTGAAAGAATATTTTCCGGGATAGAGGTGAAGCGGATGAAATATCATTTGAAAGAATCTAAAATGGTGGAAGTGATCGCATATCTGTATATTATGCTTCCTTTTCTGATATTTGCAGTCGGCTGGATGGGAAAACGGTTCTGGATACCGATTTTGTTCGTACTTATTTTTAGCTTTTATAAAATATGTAAAGAAATGGAGAAAAGCTGGATTCCCGAGTTGCACAAAGAAAATCTGTTAAAGATTGTCTTTATCATCACGGTCATCGGAGTCTGGGTCTATTATTCAGGGATCGGACGGCTTGTATTTCAAAATACAGACCATAGTGCAAGAAACGCCATTTTTGATATTTTAGTTCAGTATGATTGGCCTGTGATCAATTATGATGTCAATCTGGACATCATGCCAAAAGGAACGACAGCGACAAGTCTTGTATACTATATTGGTTTTTGGCTTCCGGCAGCGGTAGTCGGAAAAATCTTCGGTCTGGAAGCGGGATATGGTTTTCAGATTTTTTGGGCAATCTTAGGAATCACACTTGTGTATTATCTGCTGTGTGAACGATATAAAAAACTGTTGATGTGGTCTTTGCTGATACTTATATTTTTCAGCGGACTGGACGTGATCGGATATTGTCTGAGCACCGGGACATTACAGGCGTGGGTTGGGGATGCGCATCTTGAGTGGTGGGTTGGACAACCTTATCAATATTCCAGTATGACAACACAGCTTTTCTGGGTGTTCAATCAGGCGATTCCGGCATGGCTCTGCACAATGTTGGCATGGAAGCAGAAAAATAACCGATCGATCGTAGTGATACTGGCATGTTGTATGCTGCCGAGTACATTTGGATTTGTAGGACTTCTCTTTCTTGTATGTTTTTGGATGTTTACAAGAAGATATGAAAATGTTCAGGGAAAAACAAAAAAAGAACGATTCGTTTCTTATACAAAAAGCTGGATCAAAGATACATTTACCGTACAGAATATATTGGGAGGCGGTGTGATCGGGATTTTCTCATTTTTATATTTGTCCATTAACTTATCCGGAAATACAGTGATGGAAAAACAATCTCTTGGAGCTGCCTATACCGATCATCCGTTAAAATATTTTATGTTTATTTTGTTGGAAGTAGGCGTATATTTCCTGATACTTTATAATTATCAAAAAAAGAATGCATTATATTACTACATTTTAATTAATTTATTATTGATTCCATTTATTAAGATTGGAGCGGCAAGCGACTTTTGTATGCGGGCATCGATCCCGGCTTTGTTGATTCTGATGGTATTCGTGATGGATACGTTGATCGAAGCAAATAAAAAGAAAGATCGGATGATCGTGGGGATGCTTGTTCTTACACTTTTGATAGGGAGTATGACACCAATCCATGAAATTGGAAGAACATTTCGGGAGACGATTGAGCGTTTGTATACGGAAGAACCGGTATATGAGCCCTCGTCAGATCTGAAAGATATATTTAATGGCAGAAATTTTTCAGGACCGACAGATCATTCATTTTTCTTTAAATATATTGCAAAGTGACAGAATTTAATGAGTTTCGCATTTCAAGGACATAACAAAAAACGAAAAGTCTGGAAAATTGAATCTTTAGTAGAAAAAAATGTAGAAACATGTTATAATATGTAAGATTTAAGCACAGATGAGGAATAACATAATACAAAAATCCTTAAGTTTCCAACTTGAGGAATAAAAACACATGCTTGAATTTATATAAACGGAAAGGGAATATGCATATTGAAAGAGGAGAGTTTATCAACTTCACAAAAAGAGAATAAGGTAAAAAAGATTTTATCTTCCCCTATGTTTTTAGCTGTTGGGATAAATCTTATCTTCTTCCTGTTGATTGTTTTTTTCTGTGATATGAAGTATGAGGTATCGGATGATTTTATTATGGCTTCGATTATGTCCGGAGCATACGGTGATGCACCGAACCCTCAAATGATTTTTGTAAATGTGATCATTGGATATTTGTTGCTTCCTTTATATTATCTTTTTCCTCAAATCAGTTGGTATTTCGTGGCAGAGGTTTTTCTGATTTTTGTATCATCGACAACAGTGACATATGTATTGTTTGAAAAACTGGAAAAAGAAAAGGCGTTTATGCTTTCTGTTTTACTGATTTTGTTTTTTTCAAATGATGCATATATTCTTGTGCAGTTTACAAAGACTGCCATGTTTGCAGTTATGGCTGGGGCAATGCTGTTTTTATGGGCATTGTTTGAAAAAAAGAGTATCTGGAAAATGATATTTGGAGGACTTCTTTGTCTCATAGGAACGATGGTTCGATTTTCGACGATCTATCTTGCAGGGGGATTTATTCTCTTTATCTTAGGATATGAATTTTGGAAGTTGTATGTCAGAAAAGATAGTTTGGCAAAAGGATGGAAATATCCACTCCTTACGATCGTATTGTCCGGTTGTTTGGTGATCGGAGCAGCATATGGATGTAAATGGATCGATTGGTATACCTATAACAATGATGAGGCATATGGATTTTTTACCGCATATAACAGTGCTCGCGCAGATGTTGTGGATGCGAGTAATTATGGATATGAAGCATATGCGGAGGATTTGAAGAGCGTAGGAATATCCGAGAATGACTATTACATGATGCGCAATTGGACGCTTGCAGACAATGACTTCTTTACCATTGAGAAATTACAACAGACAGCAGATGCGATTTCTACTTATCAAGAACAACAAGATATGACATTTGATGTGATCATGGGACGGCTGCGGGAACGGAATTATTCGGGAATGCCCGTATTTTTTGCATGTGCATTATTTCTGATACTTGGGATTTTTTTCAACAACAGAAAATGGTGGATGACTCTGGGAAGTATTGTCATAGGTATTGGATTGTTTGTGTATTTTTGCTTTGCGGAACGGCATGTATACCGGGTGGAGTATTCCATATTTTTAGGAATATTTTTGTGTGGACTTTATTTTTGGGATTCAGGAGAGAAAACAAAACCTCTTTTTGCAGAAGAACGAACCGGTATGCGGTTATGTATGATCTTGTCCGGGCTTTGCATAGCTGCTCATATTGTCCTTTATATTCCGGATCAAAGCTATCGGGAAGTGACATCTGAGGAGCGGATCGCATATATAGATGATACATTTTATGATTCCGGGAATTATGATGCAGCAAAATATCGGAAAGTAGTAAATAAAGGACGACCCCAAAACGGACTTTTGGGTGAAATAGAGAATCATCAGGAAAATTATTATTTTTTGGATTTTGCAACAACGATACAGACACTTTATTTTGAGTGGTCCCCGTGGAAAGCGCTTCCGGTGGGATATCATGATAATTTTGGATATATGGGAGGGGTTACGACGAACTTTCCGGATATTGTCCAAAGTTTGAAAGAAAAAAATATAGAAAATCCGCTTCAGTCACTTGTGAAGGAAAATATATATCTTGTTGATAATTATGCGCCTGAGGTGAAATTGAATTATCTAAGAGAACATTATTACCCGGAAGCTCGCGCCGAAGTGTACAAAGAAGTGGATGGATATACTATTTGGAAATTTTATGAAAAATAGTTAGAAAAAATGCAGATGAGGAAAGGGAGAAAACGAAATGATTAGTTTTAATGTGCCTCCGGTAGCAGGAAAAGAGTTGATTTATCTGGAAGAGGCGATCCGTTCTAAAAAAATATGCGGAGATGGGGCATTTACGAAACGGTGTTCCAGATGGTTGGAAGAACAGACGGGAAGTGAGAGAGTTCTTTTGACGACATCATGTACTCATGCGACAGAGTTAGCAGCAATTCTGACATATATAAAACCGGGAGATGAAGTGATCATGCCGTCATATACATTTGTATCCACAGCCGACGCATTTGTGCTTCGCGGGGCAAAGGCGGTTTTTGTTGACATCCGTCCGGATACGATGAATATAGATGAAACCCTGATTGAAGATGCGATCACAGAGAAAACCAGAGCAATCGTTCCGGTACATTATGCAGGTGTTTCCTGTGAGATGGATACGATCTGTGATATTGCAAAGCGGCATAATCTGTATGTGATCGAAGATGCTGCTCAGGGCGTGATGGCGACCTATAAAAGTCGTCCGCTTGGCACGATCGGCGATTATGGATGCTATAGTTTTCATGAGACGAAAAATCTCAGCATGGGAGAGGGCGGCGCCTTACTGATCAAAGACAAAGCAAATATTCTTCGGGCAGAAATTGTTCGTGAAAAAGGAACGAACAGAAGTCAGTTTTTCCGTGGTGAGATTGATAAGTACACATGGATGGATGCCGGATCTTCTTATCTTCCAAGTGAATTGAATGCGGCTTATTTGTGGGCACAGTTAGAAGATGCACAAAAAATATACGATGATCGTATGCGGAGTTGGAACTTGTATTATGAACAATTAAAACCTTTGGCAGATGAGGGGCGGATTGAGCTTCCTGTTATTCCGGAGGGATGCGTACATAATGCTCATATGTTCTATATTAAGACAAGAGATTTGAAAGAAAGAACAGATCTGATCTTCTATTTAAAAGGAAAACAGATCAATAGTGTATTTCATTATATTCCGCTGCACAGTTCTCCGGCTGGAAAAAGACTTGGGGTATTTCATGGAGAAGATAAATATACAACGCGGGAAAGCGAGAGATTGCTGAGACTTCCGATGTACTATGGATTAGGGAAAGAAAATATAGAATGTGTGACAGAAAGTATTAAAAATTTTTATAAGGGATTGTAAAAAATAGGAATGATAAATCACGATAAAGAGATGGAAGGAGTAGATAAACGTGTCGACAATTATGGTGATTGCAGGCGGAGATTGGCAGATTGAATTAATAAAAAAAGCAAAAAGTATGGGGCACTATGTTATCTGTTCTAATCTTTATAAAGATTCTAAAGGGTTTAAGTATGCTGATCTAGGGGAAGTAGCGGATGTTTTAGACAAACAGAAAAATCTTGAGATTGCGAAAAAACATTCTCCCGATGCAGTGATTTCAGATCAAAGTGATATTGCAGTACCAACGGTAGCATTTTTAAATGAACAGTTGAATTTAAGAGGAATTGGAACGAAGAAAGCAGATTTATTTACGGATAAATCGCTTCAAAGAAAGTTTTGTAAAGAAAATGATATTTGTGTTCCGGATTTTAAGCTATGTGAAAGCATAGATGATGCTGTTGTTATGCTTGAAAAATACAAAAAAATCATTATAAAACCAATCGACAGTCAATCGAGTAGAGGGGTATATACCATTACCTCGAGAAAACAATTAGAAGAAAAATATAAAGATACGATAGGATGGTCTAATCGTAGGAAAGTATTTCTTGCAGAAGAATATGTTGATGGAGCAGAATTTACAATTGATGGATTGGTTATAAACAGTCATCATTATCCGTTATGTATTTCGGTAAAAGAGATGTATCCGGAAAATCCTAATATTTCTATGATGCAATCCTATTCCTATACATCAGATAAGTATGATTATGATTTGTTGCGAAAAGCAAATAGAGAATTGATAGAGGCAATGGGATTGCCTATGGGACTTACACACTGTGAATATAAGTTTTATAAAGGAAAGTTTTATTTGATTGAGGCAGGAGCGCGCGGTGGTGGAAGTAATTTGTCAGGAAAAATAGTTCCATTTATGTCGGGAATAGATAATTACGAATATTTGATAAAAGAGGCATTAGGCGAACCTGTAGATGAAGAGTTTGTAAAAAATAAAGAGTTTTCTAAAAAACGATATGTAATCATGAGGTTTTTTGATTTTGGAGAGGGAACGGTAGAACATATAGAGGGAATCGAGTTTCTAAAAAATCATCCAATGCTTATCGACTATCAATTAGAGATCAAGGCTGGTGACGAATTAAAGGAACCAGCATATGGGAGACTTCGTCCTGGACATTTTATTATTGGTGGAGATGACAAGGAAAAAGTTATTGAAGAGATGGAAAAAATATTGCAGAAAATAAAGGTGGTATTCAAGTGATAAGCAGTGAGGCACAAAGAGAAAAAATAAGTTTTGTAATTCCTTGTTACAATTCAACAAATACAATAGGAAGAGTCGTTCAGGAAATAAAAGAAGTCATGAATAACTCAATGAATAAATATGACTATGAGATTATATTAGTGAATGACGGATCTCCGGATGGAACTACATATGATGCAATCCTTGAACTTGTAAAGACGGAAAAATATATCAAAGGAGTTAATCTGGCAAGAAATTTCGGACAGCCCTCTGCAGTTATGGCAGCTTTGAATCAAGCAACAGGTGACTATGTGGTTTGCGGAGATGATGATGGACAGACACCGTTTAATGAACTTGATAAATTGTTTCAAAAGATTGAAGAGGGTTACGATCTGGTTGAAGCAAAATATGCAGTGAGAGAAAAGCGTTCACTATTTAGAAAGCTAGGTACTGTTTTAAATGAAAGTATGGCCACATGGCTTATTGCGAAGCCACATGGACTCGAATTGACAACATATTGGGTCACAAGACGTTTTGTTGTAGATCAAATGATCAGCTATCCTAACTCATTTCCCTATTTAGGAGGATTGATGTTGAGAGCCACACAAAATGCTTGTAATGTGAATGTAACACATAGAGAGCGGCTATCAGGAAAATCGGGATATAGTTTAAAGAAAATGATTGAACTATGGTTAAATGGTTTTACCTCTTTTTCCATAAAACCTCTACGTATAGCCACATGGGTTGGAATTATTATCGCTGCCGGCGGATTTCTTTATGGATTGGCGATTATAATTATGAAGCTTGCAGGAGCAGCAGTAAATGCAGGATATAGTTCCATAATGGCGGTGAATTTGTTCATGTTTGGAGTTCTTTTGTGCTTTATGGGATTGATTGGTGAATATGTAGGGCGAATATATATATCCTTAAATAATGCACCGCAATTTGTAATAAAAGACTATCAAGAATCAGATGAAATGTAGGTGGTATTGTATGAGATACGAACGGAAGAGCGAGTATGGAGGATATTTACCGCTTGAGTTAAATTCTGGAACTGAAATGTTCGAAAGGTATAGTAAGTATTTAAAAAGATTTAATTCGGTCAAGGCATCTTTTCAATATATTATCGAACAAGAAAAACCGTTAAAAATAATGATCCCATATTATTACTGTCCGTCGACGACAGAGGCTTTAAAGCAGAGTGGAGTGGATATTTCATTTTATCATATATCCAGTGATTTATGTCCGGAAAAAATTCCTGATGAGAAAGAAAATTTAATATTGCTGGTAGATTATTTCGGGGTAAAGACAGAGGACATTTCCAGAATTGCAAAACAATATGAAAAAGCAGCGGTGATTATTGATTATGCACATTCCTTTTTTGCTGAGCCAATATTTCAAAAGAATATATATAATGTATATTCCGCGAGAAAATTTTTTGGAGTACCGGATGGATCTTATGTAGTAGCTGAGGGTATTTCAATATCGACACCAGAATTAGCAAATTCTTGTGCGTATGCCGGATATTTATTGAAAGCATATGAATGTGGAGTAAATGCAGCGTACCATGAAAAAAAAGCAGCAGATCAAATTATTGCAGAACAATATACAGGCATGTCCAAACTAACAGTTGGTTTACTAAAAAATGTGGATTATGAAAATGTAAAGAATAGAAGAATAAAAAATTATAGAGTTTTACATCAAGAGTTGGGAAATATAAATGAGTTATTGATTCCGCAAGAATGTCCGGCATATCAATATCCGTTATTGATAAGTGATCATGGAGAAAAAATAAAATCAGAGTTGGTGAAAAAAAAGATATTTGTTTCGACATTGTGGAAAGGAAAGGAATTACTGAAAAAGGGAAATGAGTTTGAAATCAACATGTCTGATAACGCTGTATTTTTGCCGATAGACCAAAGATATGATGAGGAAGACATGAGATTTCTTGCTAATACAGTATTGGAGATGAGGAAAAATATAGCCTATGGATAAAAAGCGGAATGTAGCAATTGATCTTTTACGAGTTATAGCAGCGACATTGATTGTTTTACATCATTACCAACAGGGAGTAGATATTACTTTTGAGCATATAAAGTTTTATGGAGGAACATTTAATTTTGCTTATCTTGTTGAACTATTCTTTTTGATTTCAGGTGTAATGGTGTACAAGTCTGTTTTAGATGATCATATAACCTTTAAAGAGTTTATGTCTCGGAGAACAAATCGTATTATTCCATTACTTGCAATTAGTGTTTTTGTAGAAACGATATTGCGTTATATAAATGATTCCATTATTAACAATGTTGGTTTTTCCCGTGATTTGTTGGATATTGTGATAAATGCATTAGGACTCCAGTCAATTGGACTGATCCAAACGGAAAGTATAAATCAGCCGACATGGTATTTATCGGTTTTACTACTTTGTTATGTCTGGCTATTTGTTTGTACGAAAGTCTCTGAGCGTTTAAAAATTGATAAGTGTTACATGTATCTGTTCATGATGGGGATAGGTATTGTGACTAATACGTATATGTGGAATACCTTGTTTTTAAATCGCTATGTCAGCAGAGGATACTTTTCATTTTTTGCCGGTGTTCTTCTCGCGGATTATTTTGAAAGAGTAAGGAAAAATCGTTGCGAACTAGCAAGCTTGATGCTACCGGTTATCTTTTTAGGATTATTAAAAACAAAGCCGCATTTTCTGGAAACAGGAGATTTTTATTTTTATACCCTTATGTTGTGGATTCCTGTCTTGATCTTAGTAATGAGATGGATACCAAATCCAAAAAGAGAATGTAGAACACTTTCTTTTTTGGGGAAAGTATCTTTTGGAGTATATATATGGAATGAGCCGATGAGCTGTGTAAGAAATATTGTGGCGGCATTGTTTGACATTGATTTATGCAAGATAAGTACGGTGGTGTGGTTTGTTGTTTTAAGTTGGGCAATGGCAATTTTGTCTTATCTGTTGATTGAAAAGCCCTTTAATAGTTGGTTAAAAAGAAAAAAAACGATCGAACGAGAAAGGAATGAGAGTATATAGTGAAAATATTAGATACAACAATTCGAGATGGAAGTTATGCAATTGATTTTAAATTTAGTTGTAAAGATGTCCAAAACCTGGTGGAAAAAGCTGAAAAAATTGGAATAGAGTATATTGAAATTGGTCATGGACAAGGTTTAAATGCGAGTAGTCCTGAGCATGGTATTGCATTGCAATCGGATGAGGAGTATATGAAAGCTGCAAGAAAAGTTGCAGGTAAGGCAAAATTAGGTTTTTTTTGTATTCCTGGTATTGCACGAATGGAAGATCTTGAGCTGGCAAAGAAAAACGGAATGGATTTTATACGGATCGGCGTAGCATGTTCTGATTATAAAAAAGCGATACCGTATGTAAAAAAAGGGTGTTATGAAGGACTGGAAGTGTTTGTGAATTTTATGAAAACATATGCTTCAGAACCGGAAGAGTTTGCAAAAGCAGCAGCAGAAGTACACAATGTGGGAGCGCGTTGTGTATATATCGTAGATTCAGCAGGCAGTATGAGTTCTGATGAGATTGGAAGATATATCGAAAGTACAAGAAGAATGTCCAATGTAGAACTAGGATTTCACGGACATAATAATCTGGGACTTGCAGTAGAAAATACAATTTATTGTGTTTCAAAAGGCATGGACTATGTAGATTGTTCGTTCCAAGGATTGGGAAGAAGTTTAGGAAACGCTTCATTAGAACAGGTTATCATGTCGTTAGAGCGGAGAGGGTATAATACAGGATTTGATATACCTAGGGTTTTAGAATATGGATATGCAGGATTACGGAATATAGTAAGACAGAGTCTTGTAAATCCGTTAGATTATATATGCGGATATGCAGAATTTCATTCTAGTTTTCTAAAAGATATATACAAATGTAGTAGTCAGAAAGAGGTAGATCCTTTACGTCTTATCGTAGCATATAGTAAGGAAAATAAATTAACGATGAACTATGAAAGATTATGTGAAATAGCAGATTCATTACCGAGGGATTTGGAGGACAATCCGTATAGTTTCGCAGAATATTTTTCGGAGATATACAATGATTAGTAATAAGAAAATAAATCCGCTTTTAAAGTCTTCGATTATCTATATAGTTGCAACCATTATTGGGCAGGGGATGACTTTTTTAGGAATTATCGTTTTTACACGTTTAATGGATCAAAATGACTATGGTTTATATAGTACATATTATGCGTATGTTTCAGTTGTGACCGTGTTGATAGGAGCAAATCTTCATTATGCTTTAAATAATGCCTACATTGATAAAAAAAATAGAATAAAGGAATTTCGTAAATCTGTACTGTGTCTTTCATTTGTGATTATGATATTGAGTTCCGTGGTAGTATTGTTGGCAGGAAAAATACTGTTAAATGAATTTTCTGTTTTTATTATAGTGATGTTGCTGCTTCATTCCTATGGTTTTTTTGTAATTAATTATAGAATGTATTCGGCAAATATGGAGAATGACTATAAGCGAAAACAATGGCTTTTAATATTACCGTATGCATTTCAACTTATAATTCCGATACTTTTTATGCTATTTCTTAGTCAGACTTCTTTTGAGATCCGAGTTATTGGAAGTACCGTAGGAGTATGTGGGATTGCAGTTCTTCTCTTTATAGAAATGATGAGATATAAAGGGAAATTAATTGATATCAATGATTGGAAATATGCACTTTCCATAGCGTTACCATCAGTTGTGATGTCTATTTCATATATGCTGATGCAACAATGCGATAAGGTCATGATTACGAATATATGTGGAAGTAGTGATACGGCAGTATATTCTGTGATTTATTATTTAGGTTATGCGATCATAGCTGTGGATCAAGCTGTCGCGCCGGTTCGACAGGCTTGGATTTATCAGAAATTGGATGAACAGGATGTACATGAGGCTGGAAATATCCAAAAGTGGTATTTGGTAGTGATTGCTATCTTAACTACTGGATTGATTATGGCAGGTCCTGAAGTAGTAAAAATTATTGCTCCATCTAGTTACTGGCAATTTGAATATATTGTCCCATTTGTTGTAAGTGCCTGCATGATGATGCTTTACAGATTTTATACAGAAATTACTTTGTTTTATAAAAAAAATATGATTCTATCCATGTGTGTTTGTGTGTGTGCGATTATTAATATCATTTTAAATGCGGTGTTGATTCCAAGAGCAGGTGCCGTGGCAGCATGTTACACAACAGTTGTTTCTTATTTCTTATTATTCATTTTAACAGGAATCGTTTCAGGAAAATGTATGAAGCATATTTATTCAAAAAAAGTTTTTTTATGTTTTATTTTATGGATAAGTGGAGTTTCAGTTTTGTCATATACAGTTTATGAGACTATGTGGATTAGATATATTGTATACGGAAGTCTATTAATGATCATCTTGATTTATACATATGTAAAAAGAAGTGAATGGAAAGGTGGGATATGGAAAAAATGAAAGGGCTTGCTATTATATATGATCCTCATAATCTTTATCAATTTCTTTGGTATTACTGTAATAAAGGAAAAATAAAGGAATGGGACGCATTGTGTTTGCCCAATGGATATAAAGGAGAATACATGCATACTTTTTGTGAGGAATCGGGAGTTTTTTCTAAAATATATAAATATGATACTGATTTTTCCAATATGTCAGGTATGAAAAAAATAAAAGTTATTTTATCTATGTTTGGACACTTTATTATTGGAAAACATAAGGAATTTTGTAAAAAACTTATGAACTCTTATGTAGTGCTAAATGATTATGATGAAATAGTAGTGATTGCAGATGTTGGAGTAGTTTCAGGGGCCTGTGTTGCATTGGGAGAAGAAAAAGAAATAGTTATTCTTGAGGATGGTATCAATGATTATAGTAATAGACCACGATGGATATCCAAAGAAAAAATGAAATCGGTATATAATTGGCAAGGATTTTTTTTGGCGAAAATGGGTTACTGTAGTCCTGGGTGGTTTTGGTTTGAGCCAGACCGATACTGTATAAAGTATTCGAGCCAGCCAGAAAAAATGAAGTATAGGAATTATAAAGAGATCAGACAATTATATACACAGGAAGGTACGGATGAAAAATTGTTTGATCATATAGTTAAGAAGATTTATCCGGCAATTCAAAAAATTGATTTTGAAAAGACAGAGGCGGTTTTATTCACCAGATCGTTAGATGATTTTGTAGTGGATGATAAAAAATATATAGAGCGTATAGAAAATTATATACAAAGGTCTTATAAAAATATTTTATTAAAAAAACATCCCAGAGAGCAAAGTGTTTATCAATTTGAAAATGGTATAAAATGTTTGGAAGTTGATAATTCAGTACCAGCCGAAGTTCTACTGCCGTATTTAAAAGGAAAAGATATTATACTGATTACTACAAGCGCTATTATGTTGTATATGAAAGCATATCAGTTAACATGCAATCTGATATTGTTGGATGGAATGTACGAAGAAAATATGAAGAGTGGGACAAAATATCGCTTACTTTGTGATGAAGAGGTGATTGAATATTGCGAGAATTTTGCAGAGGGACATTATATGATCACTACAATATAAAATGGAAAGTACAGATATAACATTCAATTATAAAAAGTTGAGGAGTGTGATGAAATGAAAGTACTTGGTGTTATTCCAGCACGGTTTGGATCAGGTAGGCTTCCGGGAAAGCCAATTGCAGATATATGTGGAAAACCTATGATTTGGTGGGTATATCAAGAAGCTATAAAATGTAAATTGTTAAGTGGAGTAGTAGTTGCGACAGACGATGAGAGAATATATAACGTTTGTAGAGAATATTCAATGAATGTATTAATGACGAGCAAGAATCACGATACTCCAACCTCCAGACTACATGAAGTATCCATGAAAGCAGATGCAGATTTGTATTTGATGTTAATGGGGGATGAACCATTGATTGATAATAACAGTTTTTCGTTAATCATACCTGAAGATATGAATGGATTAGGTAATTGCTATGTTTCTGTATTAACAAATGTGATAGAAAAACCATCGGAAGTAATTGATTTTAGTAATCAGAAATGTGTGACTAACGCAAAAAGAGAAGTATTATTAATTTCGAGAAGCCCGATTCCGTATCCAAAGGGGACATTAGAATTTGAGTATGAAAAAGTAACAGGGATACAGATTTTTTCAAAAGCAGCTTTAGCATTTTATAATAGTACAGAAAAATCATTGCTAGAAATAGCGGAAGAAAATGATCTGATGAGATTTGTAGAAAATGATATAAAAGTGAAAGCAATTAAATCAGAGTATAAGACAATATCTGTGGATACGAAGAAAGATCTTGAACTTGTGAGAAAAATAATTAAAGAGAGAAGTGCTTATGAAAAAAAATGATTTAAAACTATTAGACTGTACACTTAGAGATGGTGGCTATGTTAATGAATGGAAGTGGGGGTATCATAATGCCCGTGCGATTATACGTTTTTTAACAAAAGCAGAGGTAGATTTTGTTGAAGTTGGTTTTTTAAGAAATGTAGATGTGTATAATGAAGATATTACAGTATGTAATACAATTGAAGAATTAAATAGATTATTGCCAGAAAAAAAAGGAAAAACAAGATATTCGGCAATGGCAATGAGGAGTAATTATGATATTAATAAATTAACTCCTTACTCTGGAAAAGGAATCGAAATGATCCGGATCACCGCGCATGATTATGATATAGAAGAGGGAATGGACTTTGCGAGAGAAGTTAAAAGAAAAGGTTACAAATTGAGTATTAATCCGATCAATATTATGGGATATTCGGATGAGAGAATTTTGTGGATCATTGAACAAGTAAATGAAATTCAACCTTATCAGTTTTCTATTGTCGATACATTCGGGAGTATGAAACGCAGGGATTTGGATCGGATTGTAAGTTTGGTGGATAATAATTTAGACAAGAATATCAGAGTTGCGCTACATTTGCATGAAAACATGTCGTTGAGTTGTTGCCTTGCTCAACAATTTGTTGATAAGCATTTGAACAGACCAATTGCAATTGATGGCAGCTTACTTGGAATGGGCAGGATACCGGGAAATTTACCAATTGAGTTAATTGCGGATTATTTAAATGATTATACAGATTCTACATATGATATTGATTATTTGATGGACGCCATTCAAGAATATATAGAACCGATTAAAGGAAAATCTGAATGGGGTTATACCCCGGCATATTTTTTGTCGGCCCGTTTTAATTTGCACAGAAACTATGCGGAATATTATCTTGAAAAGGGGGATTTGTCAAATCGAGATATTAATCATATTTTAGCGGCTTTTGATAGAGAAAAAGCTTCGACATTTGACCGCGAATATGCTGAGAATAAATATCAGGCATACAAGAATAATATAATTGATGATAACGAAACTGTGACCAGGCTTAAAGAAAGTTTGAAAAATAAAAAAATATTATTAATGGCTCCGGGGGTATCCATCAAAGAAAATAAAACAGATATTTTAACATTTATCGAGATAAACGATCCGGTAATTATTTCAATCAATTTTGTTCCGGAAGACTATCATGTAGATTTTGCGTTTTTTAGCAATGCAAAACGATTTGTACAGTCAGCAGATACATACTGTCAGATTATTACAACGTCAAATATAAATACAGATAAGAATACGATACGATTAAATTATAATTCACTGGCAAGTGCATTTGATCAGGGATATAATAGTTATATAATGGCATTGAAATTGTTAAGGCGATTGGGAATTGAGTCTGTATATGTAGCAGGAGCAGACGGTTATACTGATGGGAAGAAGAATTATTATAAATCATCATTAAAAAGTTCTCGGGGCTGTGACAAAAATTATAATTTGTCTGTGAATAGTGCAATTAAAAAAATCGGGGTTGATGTAATCTATATCACAGAATCTGCTTATAAATAGAAGGAGAAGCTTGATGAAAAAAAAAGTGAAGTTGTTAGTAGTAGATGTTGATGGAACAATGACAGATGCAGGCATTTATTATGATGAACATGGGAATGAATTAAAAAAATTTTGTACGAAAGATGCGGCAGGTTTTTTTGCCGCACATAAATCAGGTATTAAAATAATGGTTCTGACAGGGCGAGAGTGTGCAGCAACAACGAGAAGGATGACAGAATTAAAAGTAGATTATCTTTTTCAAAATGTTAAAGATAAATTGTCATTTTTAAAAAAGTTTATGCAAGAAAATGAAATTTTAAAAGAAGAAGTTGGATATATCGGGGATGACTTAAATGATATTCCACCGATGAAAATTTCAGGTTTTGTAGGTTGTCCGTCGGATAGTTGTATAGAAGTAAGGGAAATTGCAGATTATGTGAGCAATGTAAAAGGAGGATATGGGGCAGTTCGCGATATCATCGAGTATTTATTGCGTGAGTATGGCGAATGGGATCGAGCTGTTTCAGAAGTCTATGGGATTGGTATTTGAAAGAAAGACAGCGTCAGTGTACCAAGGACGTATTGCCTCTTGTACACTGGAGCTACTCACAAAAAATAAACATGGGAGATATTGATAGAAGTAAAGATGAGTACTAAAAGTAAAGAGCATAATAATAAACTAATAAATATAATAAAACAAAATTATGGCATAATTACATTGGGGATATATATTCTTATACTGATCATTTTTGCAATTGTTATGCGGGATAATATATATGTAACACTTAATGATAATATGGATTCTAATGTTCCTATTTACAAAATGATACGAGATACTGATCTTTTTTGGAAATTTAATGAATCCATTCCTTTTTTAGGCGGGGAAGTGTTACGGGCGGAATACCGGGTTGAGTTGAGTGTTCAGTCATGGATTTATGCACTTTTTCCCACTTTAGTTGCATATTATGCTGTTTATATTTTAAAAGTGCTGGGAGCCTCCTTAGGATTTTACTTTTTATCTATAAAAATAAAAGAATATGATAAGATCAATACAAATCCTAATCTTTGGTGTCTTTGCGGATTAGTTTATGGAATACTTGGGACATGGCCGCATGCAGCTTTAGGTTTTGCTTCTTTACCATGGTGGTGTCTGTGTGTTTACATGATTTATAAAACTGGGAAAAAACGTTACATACCAATATTGTTAATATTTGTATTTACAACATCATTTACAATGTTGGCATTATTTGCACTCTTCTATACAGCCATTTTTTTGATTGTTGTTTCTGTAAAAGAAAGAAAAATTAACTTTAAACTTCTGAGTGGATTGGTAATGTTGATAGCGGCATATACTGTGACAAATTCTCATCATGTACTGCAAGGATTACACGGAAGTCGGGAAACTATAAAATCATTGAAGTCATCGAGTTATTCGGAAACTGTATTTCAGTCACTTGGAAAATTTAAAGATGCTTTTTTGTTTAAAAATGGATATTATCATACAGGGGGAGCTACCTTAAGATATGTGGTCATACCTGTATGTACTATATTTTTGATTTTTTTAATCATTTCAGCAATTAGAAAGAAAATAAGAAACAAGAAAGTACTCATATTATATATTACAATTTATGGGTGCATTATATTTAATACGTTAGCATGCTGTTTTGATAATAATGCGTTGTTTAGACGTTTGATACCGTTTGCTTCGGGATTTGGATTTTCTAGATTTGCATGGTTGAGTCCTTTTATGTGGCTGGTATTATTCGCTTTGGTATGCGATTATATAAATAAAAAAGTTATTGCTATATGCTTTCTTATACTTGCTTTTTGTTCAACTGCGTTTGACCCTATGTATACACAATCTAACTCTATGTATAATGAATTATATTGTAATATTGCTGCATTATTGGGAAATAATAGCTTTAAAGATGGGAATCATGAGTGGACTTGGAGAGAATATTATTCGGAGGATTTGTTTGATACAGTTAAGAATGAAATTGGATATGATGGGGAATGGGCTGTAGCTTATGGCATTGAACCATCAGTACTTCAATATAATGGCATTAAGACTTTAGACGGATATTATTCAAATTATCCATTGGATTATCATGATAAATTTGAAAAGCTCATATACCCGGAACTGGAACGAGATGAGGGACATAAGTCTTATTGGGAGCGTTCTTCGGGAATGAGAGCATATATCTGGTCTTCGGAATGGGAATTTCTTTCTCCAAAAGAATTTGAATTAACACAAACAGAGTTATATATGGACATGGATGTGTTTAAAGAAATGAATGGAAAATATATTTTTTCGAGAGTACAGATTACAAATAGTGCTGAATTGGGAATATCATTGATAAATACAGTGCATACGGATGAATACTCACCATATACTGTTTATGTTTATTCAGTATAAAATATTCCTGAAAATTTATAAAGCTGATAGAAATCTATTTTTAATTAAGTTATCAAAGGGCAAAGCTGATTTAGGCATTGCCCTTTGATAATATAGTATTTCGAGCAAAAGATACAATGGAGTGGGCTGTTTATGTACAAAAAAATAGATCTTACAAAATTAAATATCGAAGATAATTACTTGCCAGAATCATTTAATGGGTGTCGGATTCTTCACGTTTCTGATTTACATAATTGTGATTTTGGGGACAGGCAAGAAAAGTTAATTCAATTAAGCAGGCAGCAAAAACCAGACTATATTTTTATGACAGGTGATATGATTGACCAATATCATGCTGGTATGAAGCAAGCGTGCCTATATATAAGAGGACTTATAAAGATTGCACCGGTATTTTATGTGACTGGGAATCATGAATGGGAAATTCAAGAGGAAGTAAGGCGTGCTTTTTTTTCTTTTTTGAGACGAAGCGGAGTAGTGATTTTACATGATGAAATTATAGAATTGAAAAAGGAAGAAAGCAGTATTCAACTGATCGGGATAGACGATCCATATGCAGCACTACGAAAATTGGGGAAGATAGATGATTCTTTATTTGCAAAATATTTTCTTAAAAGGCTTTCTATATTGAATCAACGAAAAAAGGGGATGTATACAATATTATTATCGCATCGACCAGAATTTATTAACTATTATTCTAAAGTGAAAATAAATCTGGTTTTTTCGGGACATGCTCATGGAGGACAGTTTAGATTGCCGATTTTGGGAAGTGTTTTGGCACCGCATCAAGGATTTTTCCCTAAATATGCGGAAGGTATCATTTGTAAAGAAGATACTTCAATGATAGTAAGCAGAGGTCTTGGAGATAGTTTGTTTCCAGTTCGGATAGGAAATTTTCCCGAACTCCTGCTTGTTACATTGTATAAAAAATAATGTAGTAAGATTCAGAAATCTATGTGATCAGAATGTGAATAAAAGCAGTAGAAAGGAGTAAGATATTTATTTTTAAATATCGAGCAAATGCATGGACAATGTGTTTAATCAATATATAGAAAAAATAGAAGATTCGAAATCTCTTACATTAATGCAAAAAGCAACTCAATTACAGAAAGAGGGAAAAAATGTTGTAAATCTTACAGGTGGAGAACCAGATTTTGATACACCGGCTATTATAGTAGATGAAGCAGTTCGACTCTTAAGAGAGGGCGATACACATTATTTAGTTGGACAGGGATTATTAGAGTTAAGAGAAAAAATAGCAGAGTATGAAGAAAAAGAAAATGGGATTTCATGTAAAGCCGAAAATATCATAATGACACCTGGAGGGAAATTTGGAATATTTATGTCGGTCGTTTCTTTGATCAATGCAGGGGATGAAGTGATTTTATTAGCTCCTATGTGGGTATCGTATGCCCCGATCGTAAAAGCTTGTGGTGGAGTTCCGATTATTTGCGAATTGGATTTTGATGATAAATACGAGATAAAAAAAGAGAAGTTAGAAGAATGTATTTCTGAGAAAACAAAAATGATCATTATCAATTATCCCAATAATCCAACAGGAAAGATATTAAGTGAGAAAGAAAGTGGGATTCTTTTCGATATTGTTAAACAACATCAAATTTATTTAATATCGGATGAAATCTATAACAGAATTACATTTGATAGCAAAAAGAGTATAAGTATGGCATCTTATAAAGAAATATTTAATAGAGTAATTACGGTGAATGGGTTTTCCAAAAGTGCGGCAATGACAGGATGGCGGATAGGCTACGTGATTGCAGAAAAAAAGATTGTAGACGTAATGTTTAAATTATATGCCCATACGATCACAGGCTTGAGCCCTTTTGTTCAGCGAGCTGCACTAAAGGTATTTGAATGCGATCTTGAAATTAAAAAGATGAGAAAAGAATATGAGAGGAGAAGAGATTATTTTATTCGAGAATTAAATAAAATAAAATTTCTTTCATGTTTGGTTCCGGAAGGTGCATTTTATGCTTGGGTAAAAATACAATTACCAAATATAACAAAGAGTGTAGAACTGGAACTGCTAGAGAGAATAGGTGTTTTAGGCGTTCCAGGAAGTGCATATGGAATAAGAGAAAAAAATTATATAAGATTTTCTTTTGCATGTGACATGAAGACATTGGAACAGGCGATTTGTAGATTGCAAAGGTTAGAAAATGAGTTTGCATGAGGAAAAATGAAGCTTTCACGGAGAGGGGGATTTTAATCCCCCCTATTTTAATTATCTCTTCCCAATCTTCTCTTTCAATTTCTCCACCCGTTCTTTATGATTCCGGGATTCCAGCCGTGGGAATGCCCGCAGCAGACGACGGGCAACTCTGTCCGGTTTCTGCTCCAATTCCTGATAACGCAGGCGAAGTGCGGAAATACGGGTTTTCATATCTTCCGAGAGCTCCATTGAGCGGTCGCGCAGATCTTCGGTGAATTCACGGAAGTCGATCCTGTCAGCAAAGTCGCCGGCGGTTTCCCGGAGATCTTCCAGATGTTCTTTGAAAGCATCGCGATGTTCCTGAAGCAGTTCATTTTTCTCCTTAAGTTCATCCAGTGCTTGCAGCTGCTTCTCTTTGAGTTCATCCAATGCCTGTTGTTGTCTTTCTTTAAGTTCCTCCAATGTTTCGCGATGTTTTTCCTTAATGTCGGAAGCCGTTTCCATGGCGAGAACAGTTTTTTCATAAATATCAGAACCGATCTGATCGGAAATTTCGTGCAGTTCCTGTGCGATCTTTTCCATAGCTTCCAGTTTTCGGTTAAATTTGAAAATTTCCGAAGCTGTCACATAAAGATCGGCAAACAGAATGATGGTAAAGATTACGATCAATCCAATGCCGAGCGGGCGTGGCAGAAATGTCAGAAGTTTATGGATCAGCGGATGGATAAATTCCATGATCGCAACGCATGCAACGCCCCAGATCAGAGAAAATAAGAGGCAGACATATCCGCCGATGTTAAACGGCATATTGGAATAATCCCACCATTTATTGTGGAAGATCTTATCCATTGCCCATCCGGTCAGTCCCTCCAATAAAGTAACGAGAAGAACAGAAGCTATGTAAAGGAGAAGTAAATGATCCTGTAATGGGGTAAGGAACAGGATCACAAGAGACACTCCGGCGCCGTAGATCGGGCAGATCGGACCATTTAAAAAGCCACGGTTTACAAAGTGACGTTCTTTGAAACCGGCAAATGCAACTTCCGTACACCAGCCGAGAAAGCCATATACAAAAAAGTATAGAGCAAGGAAATAAATTTTCATAGAAATATCCATAATGTACCTCCCAATACAGGATTGAAGTTTAATTGTTATATTCGATTTCTTTCAGAAACAATGCGTGAGCCACTGCGGAATGTGACGGATCTTCTTGTCCGGAAAAAATCTGTTCGATACAGTCCGGGGTACGCTTGCCAAGCCCGATATCCAAAAGTGTGCCGATCAGTGAGAGCGGCATTTTCTGGAGAAATCCATTGGCTTTCAGGTAAATCCGGATTTCTTCCCGGTCAGGTTCGTTATCGGTAGAAATGTCTGTGGTCTCAAAATCAATGGAATAAAGTTCACGTACGGTAGATTTTTTTGTTTTTCCGGAAGAAAATGCTGCAAAATCGTGTTTCCCGGTCAGCAGTCCGGCAGCGTGATCCATAGCGGCTATGTCCAAAGGCTGCGATAGAAAATGTGCATATTTTCGGAAAAAAACGTCCGGAAATGCCGAGCAGATGATGCGGTATTCATAAGTACGAGAGCGGGCATTCAATTCTGCATGAAAACGATCCGCAGTCTCAACTGCTTCAGATACGACAATATCCTGCGGGAGATAATGGTTCAGGTAAGTCCGGATCTCTCCGACGGATAATGCGGAATCCGTTTTGAAATTTACGGTCTGTTGCAGTGCATGAACGCCCGGGGCAGTCCGTTCTCCGCAAAACAGAGCCGAAAAACCGGTGGAAAGATCTGTGGGAAAATCTATGGGAAGATCTGTGGCAGTATCCGCAGTAGTATTTGTGGCAGTATTTGCAACAGTATCCGCAGACTCCATCCGTGACAAGACATCGGTGATCTTGCCGGAGACGGTTGTTTTATTTCCTTTTTTCGGAGGCTGTATAAAACCGTTGTAACGGAAACCATCGTATTCAAGCGTTAATTTTATATTTCGCATAAGGCAATCCTCTTTCATAGTTTATCATGTTCATTCTGGCATAACGCTATTTTACTCGATGTGAAATGACTTTGCAAGCAGGCTGGAGAAAACGGATAAACTTGTACGATATGAAAGTTGCGAAAGCAGGGAAAAAAGTCTATAATTTAATGAAGAATACAGACGAGGAGGATATTATGACAGAAGAGAGAACAGTCGGGGAATCGAGAGTAGAAACGGTGCATATTGTAAGACCGAATCATTTGAATGCGGCAGGGCGTTTGTTTGGCGGTATTTTGATGCAGTGGATCGATGAGGTGGCGGGAATCGTTGCAATGCGGCATACCCGATGTAATTGTACGACGGCTTCGGTGGACAACCTGCGTTTTATCAGAGGGGCATATCAACAGGATCTTCTCGTGATCATCGGAAAAGTAACTTATGTGGGAACCACATCCATGGAAGTACGCGTAGATACTTATATAGAAGACACGGAGGGAATGAGGAGACCGATCAACCGGGCATATTTTACGATGGTTGCGTTGGATGAAAATGATAAACCGTGTCCGGTCCCGAAGCTGCTTTTGGAAAGCGAGGAAGAAAAAGCAGAATGGGAAGCAGCAAAGAAACGGAGAGATATGCGTAAAAAGCGAAAAGAAGAGGGATTCTGAAAATGAATTCAGGCTGCTTTCAGCGGACAAGGGAGCGTAAGCTCCCGTGCTCACCGACCTCAACCGCAGATGATTCGGTGATTTTCAAGGCAGACGATGGAAGCGTACTGAGGACATCCGCTGATTGAGGATAACGCTGAAAATCACCGGAATTACGCGGCTTGAGGCGTTTTTCCCTTATACATCGACGCTAGCCTTTTTTGAGGAGCAGGCTTTTTACCATGTTCATTGTGCGTTCGATCTGCGCCTGTTCTTCCGCAGATTTTCCGTCTTTTAGAATTTCCAGGATCAGTTGGATTTCTTCGGCTGTAAAGCGGATCCCTTTTTTATTTGCGCTGGTGATCAGGGCAAGCATGACTGGGGCAAGATCTTTTCCGGATTTCCCGGAAGTCTGTGAAGCAGCCATTTTGATCAGCTCTAATTTGACAGGATCAATATCTTTTAAAAGTGGACTGTTAATCCAATCGTTCATATTTATATTCATTCCTTTCTTTATAATTTTATAATGATTTAGAAAATATATGGAGAATAGTGTAGGATCAGGTTGCGGAGTTTTCCGATGGTTGCTTCGAAGAATCGGAAGCGTCGGAAAACAGATCCTGATACATTTGGAACATTTCTTTTTGTTCATCGGAGAGCATATTCATCATAAGATCGGCAGGATTGAAAGTTCCGAAAGGATTTGAACCGGGATTCTCCGGATCCGGCGACGCTGAGCCGGTGGTATCGGAAGCGGTTTCTGCTTGGAACATTTGTACAATTTCCATCATGTTCATTACATTTTGAAATTGTTCTATGGTCTGTGTCTGTTCCGGTGAAAGATAGGGAGTCAGAATATCCAGTATTTCCGTGGGAGAATGCGGGACAGATTGGGCGGTGAGACCTAAGGTCGTTTGGAGGTGTTCGGGATGTTTAAAAAAGCGGATCGTATTTTTTAATTCCATCAGTTTTATGAGGATCCACACAGTTTGTTCTTTGGCGGCAGAAGTATAGGGCAAAATAAGTTTCAAAAGCGTCAGTTCAAATGGTATCGTCACTTCGTCAAATGGCGTCATTGGTTTTGTTGGTTTCTTTTCCATGAATACACTCCCGATCTTGGCAATCATATCCCACATTCGATATATATGTGGAGTAGAAATGAAATATGAGGAAAGACTAAGGACAGAGTCTCTACATATTATAGTAGAGAAAAGAATAACAGGAGTGTACGGGGCATGAAGCGAAAATTGATCATCGACGGAAATGCAGTGTATGAGATTGATGAAGATTGTATGCTGAAACGTAAGATTACGGAAGAGGAAGTACAGGAAGAACGAAGCAGGCAATGTGAGGAGGGACAGAAAAGTCCTTTGAAAGATGAAAAGTAAACGGATCTGCCGCAAATATGGAAACCTATACAAAAAACTCCCCGATGCAGGATATGCACCGGGGAGTTTTTAGAGAGAGGAGAGTCAGAATCCGCATCCACCGCAGCAGCAAAGGAGCAGGATGATCCACAGACAGGAGTTGTTTCCGCCGAAATTGTCGCCGCATCCGCATCCGCCGCCGTTACATCCGCCGCCAAAACCACCGCAGCAGCAAAGGAGCAGGATGATCCACAGACAAGAGTTGTTTCCGTTGGAGATTCCGCCGTTTTCGCATCCGCATCCACAGTTCGTTGCACTTAATTCACTCATTAATAAATCCTCCGACAAATAAATTGTTTACACTTCATAATATGTGCCGAATGCAGATGTGTGCAGGATTTTTTGAAGTTTGTAAATATTCTCCAAAGCCTTGTTCATGCATATTCTAATTAAAAAGGAGTTCATTATGAACGCGGCGAAAGAGACGATCAACTACTATTGTGATGATATTATCAAAGACGGATATCTGGGACAGGGGATCACGGCTGCTGTTCTGGATACAGGAATTTCCCTCCATCCGGATTTTGACAGCAGGATAGTGGCGTTCAGAGATTTTGTGGATCACAGAGAGGAAGTGTATGATGACAGCGGACATGGGACTCATGTGGCAGGGATCTTGGGCGGCAGTGGGAAAATGTCAGATGGCAGGTATGCAGGAATGGCGCCAAATGTGAAACTGGTGATCGCAAAGGTATTAGATAAAGACGGAAATGGAAATGTAGATGCAGTCGTAAATGGGATCGACTGGATTTTGAAATTGATCCAAACACAGGATATCCATATTGTAAATATTTCGGTTGGTACACATCCCGGATTGGAGAGAAAAGAGGAAGAAAGGCTGATACAGAGTGTTGAAAAGCTTTGGGATGCGGGAGTGACAGTTGTAGTTTCATCAGGTAATTACGGACCAAAAGAAAGAACGGTGGCTGCGCCGGGAAGCAGCCGGAAAGTGATCACTGTAGGGGCTGTGAATCTGCCGGAGCGAAATGGTGTGGGAAAAAGGCGATGGGATTATTCCGGGAGAGGTCCGACGGAAAATTGCGTGGTTAAGCCGGATTTAGTTGCACCGGGAACATACATTACGAGCTGTAACGGAGCATATATAAATAAATGGAAACAGCCGTATACAGAGAAGAGCGGCACATCTATGGCAACACCGATTGTATCCGGAGCGGTAGCCTGCGTGCTTTCCAAATATCCTGATATGTCAAATGTAGAGGTGAAACTTCGTCTGCGGGAAAGCTGCGTACCATATAACAGCAGTGTTGGCGGATGGGGAATACTGAATATGAAATGGTTCATGGAGGGGAAGCGATGACTTCCCCTTTACACCGACGCTAATACTTACTAATGAAGTATATAACATATTTTGGAACGGAAAAATATAAATAGTTGCAAAAATCTTCCCTAAAATTACGTCCCCATATTGAATTGTAGGGAGAGATACGGTAGTATGGAACTGAAAAGTATATAAAATTGCAAAAATCTTTCCTGAGGAGGCTGCTATATGGAAATTTGTAGAGATTTTTATTTGGATAAATTGATTAAAAGAAAAAACAATGGGCTGATCAAGGTGATCACCGGAATTCGTAGGTGTGGAAAGTCTTATTTGTTGAATAACATTTTCTATAACCATTTGCTGGAATCCGGTATTACTGATGACCATATTATTCGTTTTGCTTTTGACTCAGCAGATGACCTATATTTGATTGGCGAAAGTCTTATTCAGATTGAAAAGGAAAAACGTGGAGTTGATCCGGAAAAATTCATGGCATATATTCATTCTAAGGTTACTGCTGATGGTATGTACTATTTACTTTTAGATGAAGTACAATTGATGGATTGCTTTGAAGCTGTATTGAACGGTTACCTCCGTAATGATAATATGGATGTTTTTGTGACAGGGAGCAATGCAAAATTTTTGTCCAAAGATATTGTGACAGAGTTTGCCGGACGTGGAGACGAAATTCATATGTATCCATTGAGTTTTGCAGAATTTATGTCTGTATACAAAGGTGATAAGTATATGGGGTTGTCAGAATATATGCTTTATGGTGGTATTCCGCTTGTTGTACTTCGAGAAGATGCCGGAGACAAGGCGGCGACATTGCAGAATTTGTTCAGCGAAATATATATTCGAGATATTTTTAAACGTAACCGTATCAAGAATATTGGAGAACTGGAAGATTTGCTGAATATCCTTTCTTCTGCCATTGGTTCTCTTACCAATCCTGAAAAGTTAAAGAACACGTTTAAGACTGTAAAGAAGTCTAAAATAACTGCTAAGACTATAAAAAAATATCTGGATTGTTTTGAGGATTCTTTCTTGATCGAATCGGCACAGAGATATGACATCAAAGGAAAGGCATATATTGAAACCCCAAAGAAATATTATTTTTCTGATCTCGGGCTCCGCAATGCCAGAATCAATTTTCGTCAGTTTGAACAGACTCATTCTATGGAGAATGTAATTTACAATGAATTGCGTATGCGTGGTTATAGTGTGGATGTTGGTGTTGTTACGATTGCAGGGAAAGATGCGGATGGTAAGGTAAAACGAAAACAACTGGAAGTTGATTTTGTATGTAATCTTGGCTCTTCCAGATATTACATCCAGTCAGCATATTCATTGCCGGATGAAGCAAAACGTACTCAGGAGATTAGACCGTTCAGAAAGATTGATGATTCTTTTAAAAAGATTGTTATTACGAAAGATATTGTACAGCCCTATTATGACGATTATGGTATCTTGACTGTGAATATTTATGATTTTCTTCTTGATCCGCAGATTCTTGAAAAATAATCAGGTTCTATATAGCAGTTATGTACTTCGTCAAAGCGACAGCTTCCCCTTTACACTGCAAAGTGTCAAGAAAAAACACTTGACAACTCTCGGCTGTTCTAGTAATATAACAGAGGTGATGAAAGTGAATGAGATTTTAGAACAGGCACTGCTGTATGATTTCTACGGCGAGCTGCTGACCAGCCACCAGAAAGAGATTTATGAGCAGTTTGTGTTGGAAGATCTGTCCCTAAGCGAGATCGCGCAGGATGCAGGGATCAGCAGACAGGGCGTTCATGATCTGGTGAAGCGATGCCAGAAGATACTGGAAGGGTATGAAGAAAAGCTCCATCTTGTAAGACGTTTTCTTTCGATCAAAGAAAATGTCCATGAGATCGAAGCGCTACTGGATCAGTATGAAAAGACAAAGCAGAATACCGAAGAGATGATAGCGCAGATCAGGAAAATCTCCGGTCTGATAATAGAGGAGTTATAGAATGGCATTTGACAGCTTAACAGAAAAACTGCAGAATGTATTTAAAAATCTTCGCAGTAAAGGACGGCTCACAGAAGAAGATGTAAAGACAGCACTGAAAGAAGTTAAGATGGCGCTTTTGGAAGCGGATGTCAATTTCAAGGTTGTAAAGAACTTTATTAAAAATGTTCAGGAACGGGCAGTCGGACAAGATGTGATGAACGGTCTGAATCCGGGACAGATGGTGATCAAGATCGTAAATGAAGAACTGGTAGCTCTGATGGGATCTGAGACGACAGAGATTACACTCCAGCCGGGAAGCGCGACGACGGTGATCATGATGGCAGGTCTGCAGGGAGCCGGTAAGACGACCACAACAGCGAAGCTGGCAGGAAAGTTCAAGCTGAAAGGCAAGAAACCGCTTCTCGTTGCCTGCGACGTATATCGTCCGGCAGCGATCAAACAGCTGCAGATCAACGGTGAAAAACAGGGAGTGGAAGTTTTCTCCATGGGAGATAAGGCAAAGCCGGCGGATATTGCGAAAGCAGCGATGGAACATGCGGCGAAGAATCACAATAATCTCGTGATTCTCGATACAGCCGGGCGTCTGCATATCGATGAAGATATGATGGCGGAGCTTCAGGAGATCAAAGAAGCGGTAAATGTCCATCAGACGATCCTCGTTGTGGATGCGATGACCGGTCAGGATGCCGTGAATGTAGCTTCCAGCTTCAATGAAAAAATCGGCATTGACGGCGTGATCGTGACCAAGTTAGACGGTGATACGCGAGGCGGTGCGGCGCTTTCGATCAAGGCGGTGACCGGATGTCCGATACTTTATGTCGGCATGGGAGAGAAACTTTCGGATTTGGAGCAGTTTTATCCGGACCGAATGGCGTCTCGTATATTGGGAATGGGAGACGTGCTGACGTTGATCGAGAAAGCCGGAGCGGAACTGGATGAAGAAAAAGCCAGACAGATGACGCAGAAGCTGAAAAAAGCACAGTTTGACTTTGAAGATTATCTGGAGAGTATGAGCCAGATGAAAAAGATGGGCGGACTTTCCAGTATTATGGGAATGATGCCGGGGATCGGCGGCAAAAAGATGCCGGATCTGGATTCGGAAGAAAATGAAAAGAAGATGGCGCAGATGGAGGCGATGATCTACTCTATGACTCCGGAGGAGCGGCGCAATCCGGATCTTTTGAATCCCTCAAGAAAACACCGGATCGCAAAAGGCGCGGGCGTTGACATTGCAGAAGTCAACCGGATGGTGAAACAGTTCAATGAGATGCGGAAGATGATGAAGAAGCTTCCGGGACTCATGGGCGGAAAAGGTGGTAAAAAAGGCAGATTTAAACTTCCTTTTTAACACATAGATAACAAAGAATACAATATTTTTAAGAAAGAAGAGGTAAAGAACATGGCAGTAAAAATCAGATTAAAAAGAATGGGACAGAAGAAAGCTCCTTTTTATAGAATCGTTGTAGCAGATTCCAGATCCCCAAGAGACGGAAAGTTCATCGAAGAGATCGGAACATATGATCCGAACCAGGATCCGAGCGTATTCAAAGTAGACGAAGAAGCAGCAAAGAAATGGCTCAACAATGGAGCACAGCCGACAGAGGTTGTAGGAAAGATCTTCAAGGCAGCAGGAATCGAAAAATAATCGTTTCGCGGAGGTGCGCGTAAATGAAAGAATTGGTAGAAGTAATTACAAAAGCATTGGTTGACGATCCGGACGGTGTTGCAGTGACGGAACGCCAGGACGGCAGAACGACTGTGATCGAAGTACGCGTTGCGGACGGAGACATGGGAAAAGTGATCGGCAAGCAGGGACGAATTGCAAAAGCGATCCGTTCCGTTGTCAAAGCTGCTGCGGCAAAAGAAGATAAAAGAGTCGTTGTTGACATTATGCAGTAATAACAGAATAGAAAAAGGGCAGCTATCCCGGTGCGGAGTAACTGTCCTTTTCTTTTTCAGAGAAGACAGGAGATAAAGATGGAGCAGTTTTTTCAGGTAGGAGTGATTTCTTCTACACATGGGATTCGCGGAGAAGTGAAAGTATTTCCGACAACGGATGATGCGGGACGTTTTAAAGAGCTCAGGCATGTGATTCTGGATGCGGGAAAAGAGCAGATTCCGCTGGAAGTTCAGAATGTCAAATTTTTCAAACAGTTTGTGATCCTGAAATTTAAAGGGATTGACAACATCAACGATATCGAAAGATACAAAGGCAGACCTCTTCTTGTGAGCCGGGAAGACGCTGTGGAACTTCATGAGGATGAATACTACATTGCAGATCTGATCGGAATGAAAGTGAAGACAGATGACGGAGAAAACGGTACGTTGAAAGATGTGATCGAAACCGGAGCGAATGAAGTATATGTCGTCGAGTTTGAAAAATACGGAGAGGTGCTGATTCCGGCGATCCACGAGTGCATTTTGGATGTGGATGTTGAAAATATGCAGATGGAAGTACATTTACTGGAGGGGCTCGTATGATGAATTTCCACATATTAACTTTATTTCCGGAAATGGTGATGAGCGGACTTAATACGAGTATCATCGGACGGGCAGCCGCAAGAGGACTGCTGTCCATTGAGGCGGTCAACATCAGAGACTATGCGTTTAACAAGCACCAGAGCGTAGACGATTATCCTTACGGCGGCGGCGCAGGTATGCTGATGCAGGCGGAGCCGGTTTATCTGGCGTATAAAGCAGTGGAGGATCAGATACTGGCGCGGGCAGCACAGGCGGAGTGCACAGGGGAACTGAAAGGCTTAGAGCAGGCGGAAAGTGCGGAACAGACCGTAAGTGCAGTACAGGCGGAAAATATAGAAGAAGCAACAGAAAAAAAGAAGCTGCGTGTCGTATATCTTTCGCCGCAGGGGGATACGTTTAGTCAGGAAATGGCGGAAGAACTGGCAAAGGAAGAGGATCTGATCCTGCTTTGCGGACATTACGAGGGAATCGACGAGCGTGTACTGGAAGAGATCGTGACAGATTATGTGTCGATCGGAGACTATGTGCTGACTGGCGGGGAACTTCCGGCAATGGTCATGGTAGATACGATCTCCAGACTGGTTCCGGGCGTGCTTCACAACGATGTGTCGGCAGAATTTGAATCGTTTCAGGATCATCTGCTGGAATATCCGCAGTATTCCAGACCAGAGGAATGGCATGGGAAAAAAGTGCCGGAAGTATTGCTCTCGGGTCATCATGCGAATATTGAGAAATGGAGACGGCAGCAGTCGATCTTAAGAACGAGGGAGCGCCGTCCAGATCTGTTTGAAAAATGTGAGCTGACGGAGAAAGAAAAGCGCTGGCTTGCAGAACGGGATACGGAACAAGGCGAATAAAAATGTACGACAAGGCAAACAAAAATGTGCATAAGCACTTGAAATGTGAAGAAAAATGTGGTAAACTACAACAGTTGTTTGTGTAAAGAAGAGCGATGGTCCTCTGGCACCGAACAGGCGAGTGTTAAGAACGTCAAAGAATAAGGAGGTCACACAATGAACGATATTATTAAAAATCTTGAAGCTGAGCAGTTAAAAGAGAACGCTCCGGAATTCCATGTTGGTGATACTGTAAAAGTATACGCTAAGATCAAAGAGGGAAACCGTGAAAGAATCCAGGTATTCGAAGGAACTGTACTGAAAAGACAGGGAGGCGGAGTAAGAGAGACTTTCACAGTAAGAAAGACATCCAACGGTGTTGGTGTTGAGAAAACATGGCCGGTTCACTCTCCGCACGTTGAAAAAGTAGAGATTGTTCGTCTTGGTAAAGTAAGAAGAGCAAAACTGAACTACTTGAGAAGCCGTGTAGGTAAGAGAGCAAAAGTAAAAGAGTTAGTAAAATAAGCAGTGACGATGAGAGGGACAATTACAGACATGTATTTGTCCCTTTTCGTTTTTATGATCATGTCAGTGTACAAGTTGGGGAAAGATTATGAAAAAAATGATTTCCGGCGAGGGAAAGAAAAAAGCGAAGAAGAAAAAATATAAAAAACGCCGTCAGACATCGAGTCTTAAGAAGATGAAACAGACCAAACTACATTTTCCGGCGGAACATGTGTCGTTTCGGAAGTGGGATCTGCGAAAGATTTCCGTATGGGGCATCCAGATCGTCTGTGTTTGTCTTCTGGCATTTATGTTGGTGTTCTTTTTCGGACAGCGTGTCAGCAATGCAGGAGATTCGATGCGTCCGGCGCTGCATAACGGTGACATTGTTTTGGTGAACCGTCTGGTATATAATGCGAGCAAACCAAAGCGGGGAGATGTGATCGCGTTCAAGCCGAACGGGAATGAGAATGCACATTATTCGATCAAAAGAGTTGTGGGACTGCCGGGAGAAACGGTGCAGATCAAAGACGGTGCGATCTATATCGACGGCAAAGAACATGTGGAGGACATTTACACATTTGAGATCGAAACGCCGGGGATCGCGGAAGACGCCGTCAAGCTTGGCGAGGGTGAATATTTTGTGATGGGCGACAATCATACAAGCAGCGATGACAGCCGGATGGCGGATGTGGGAAATGTAAAGCGTGAAGATATTTACGGAAAAGTATGGTTTGTGGCAAGTTTTGGAAAGAATTTTGGATGGATCAAAGATTAAGAGGGAGGAACGTAGTATGCATTTTCAGTGGTATCCGGGACATATGACGAAAGCGAAACGGATAATGCAGGAGAATATGAAGCTGATCGACCTTGTAATTGAACTGGTGGACGCCCGGGTTCCGGTCAGCAGCAGAAATCCGGATCTGGATGAACTCGGAAAGAATAAAGCGAGGCTGATCCTGCTGAACAAGTCCGATCTTGCGGAAGAGCGGATGAATGATGTGTGGGCAGCATATTTTAAAGAGAAAGGATATTCCGTCGTAAAGTTAAATGCGAAGAAAGGCGGCGGGATCAAGTCGATCCAGGGTGTGATCCAGGAAGCGTGCAAAGAAAAGATCGAACGCGACCGGAAACGTGGTATTTTAAACCGTCCGGTCCGTGCAATGGTCGTCGGAATCCCGAATGTGGGGAAATCCACGTTTATCAATGCGTTGGCGGGGAAAGCCTGTGCAAAGACCGGGAACAAACCGGGAGTGACAAAAGGAAAGCAGTGGATCCGGCTGAATAAAAACGTAGAACTTCTGGATACGCCGGGAATCCTCTGGCCGAAATTTGAGGATCAGACGGTCGGTCTGCGGCTGGCGTGGATCGGATCGATCAAGGATGAAATCCTCAACACGGAAGAACTGGCAGCGGAATTGACCGGTTTTCTCGTGAACTCTTACCCGGACGTATTGAAAGAGAAATATGAGATCGAAGAATCTGCGGATGGATTTGAAAATCTGAGAGGGATCGCAGAGAGCAGACATTGTCTTGTGAAAGGAAACGAACTGGATACAGAAAAGGCGGCGAAACTTCTTCTGGATGATTTTCGAAACGGACGTCTGGGACGTATTACATTGGAGACACCGGAAAATAACTGACGGAGAGGGACTTGGAAAGTATGGAAGAAGAAAAAAGTATATTAAAGGAACTGGGGGGCTGGCTGATCTATATATTGGTCATCATCGGACTGACGTATCTGATCATCACATTCGTAGGACAGAGGACGAGGGTAAGCGGGCACTCTATGGAGACGACACTTTCCGATGGGGATAATCTGATCGTAGACAAGATTTCGTACCGTTTCCGCGAGCCGGAACGATTTGAGATCGTTGTATTCCCATATCAGTATGAAGAAAATACATACTATATCAAGCGGATCATCGGACTTCCGGGAGAGACTGTTCAGGTGGCGGACGGAATCGTCTATATCAACGGGGAGCCGCTGGATGAGAATTATGGAAATGAACCGATGGAAAATGCCGGAATTGCCGGCGAGCCGATCACATTGGGAAGCGACGAATATTTTGTGCTGGGAGATAACAGGAATCACAGTTCCGACAGCCGGGATGCAACCGTCGGCGTCTTAAAGAGAGAAGATCTTCTGGGACGTGCATGGATCCGGATCTGGCCGTTGGATGAATTCGGAGTGATCCGTCACGAATAGCGGAGGAGAGCAGAGTATATCAGAAGTGAGGAAAGCGGCATGAGCAGCGAGAAGAAGAGTATCGGAGAGATCCGGAAAGAATTTGAAAATGTACAGAAAGAAGCGCAGACTGAGAAACAGCAGAAAGCGTTGGATGTGTTGTGCCTGAAATATGCACAGGATGGACGAAAAGGGGTTCAAGTCCTGATCGAGCGGTGCCACAAACAGAAAGAGAAACTCCAAAAAGAGCGGGAGCGTCTGGATGTGATGCGGCAGTTTGAACGGCAGTACGCGGATTGTACTTATATTTGCGGAATTGACGAAGCAGGACGGGGACCGCTTGCGGGACCGGTCGTGGCAGGCGCTGTGATTCTTCCTAAGGACTGCGAGATCCTTTATCTGAATGATTCCAAGCAGCTTTCCGCAAAGTGTCGGGAGGCGCTGTATGACGAGATCATGGAAAAAGCGGTGGCGACAGGGATCGGGATGGCGTCCCCTGCCAGGATTGATGAGATCAATATTCTTCAGGCAACCTATGAGGCAATGCGGGAAGCTGTCCGTGCGCTCGGCGTCGTACCGGACGTGCTGCTCAATGACGCAGTGCGGATCCCGGGGCTTGATGTGCCGCAGGTACCGATCGTGAAAGGGGATGCAAAAAGTGTCTCGATCGCGGCGGCAAGCATTTTGGCGAAAGTTACAAGGGATCGTCTGATGATACAGTATGAAGAAGTGCTTCCGGGATATGGATTTGCGAAGAACAAAGGATATGGATCCGCAGATCATATCGCGGCATTGAAACAGATGGGGGCAACCCCGATCCATCGGCAGAGCTTCATCAAAAATTTTGTGTAGATACATACATTTGAATCAAGGGGATCGTCATCAGCAGTCGCAGGAAAAGTTATGGCGGAAAAAAAGAAAAGGAATCATCGCAGGCTCGGGAGTGTTTATGAGCAGACTGTGGGATTTTATCTGGAACAGTATGGATATGAAATCGTAGCGTTTAATTATCGATGTCCGATGGGAGAGATCGATCTGATCGCAAAAGAGGGCGGAGTTCTCGTCTTTTGCGAGGTGAAATACCGGAAAGATCTACATTGCGGAAGCGCGGCGGAGGCTGTGGATCCGAGAAAACAGAGGCGGATCTGGAGGTCTGCGCTTTATTATCTTACCGTGCATGGGATCGGGGATGTGCCGTGTCGGTTTGATGTGATCGGTATTGAGGATGGGAAAATCTCTGTGATCAAGAATGCGTTTGAGGGAGAGATATCATGGATTTGAAATTGAGCTATAAAAATGCAGAGCGGATTTTGGAAGTGGAAGACGGGGAAGTTCCTTATCTGCGGTATCCGCTGCTTTCGGATACCGGGATTGTGAAGCACGGATTTTCCACCCGGCTCGGAGGCGTAAGCGAGGGATGCTATGCGTCGATGAATTTAAGTTTTACCCGTGGAGACAGGGAAGAAGATGTCCGGGAGAATTTTTGCCGTATCGCCGATGCGATCGGCGTCCGCTGTGAGGATATGGTATTTTCGCAGCAGACCCACACGTCAAATGTGCGCGTTGTGACAGAAGCAGATCGGGGAATGGGGATCACACGACCGCTTGCGTGGCAGGATGTGGACGGTCTCGTGACGGATGTTCCGGGGATCTGTCTTGTGACATTTTATGCAGACTGTGTGCCGCTTTTTTTCGTGGATCCGGTGAAAAAGGTGATCGGGCTGAGTCATTCCGGATGGAGGGGAACGGTTGCGAAGATCGGGAAAGAGACGGTCAGGAAGATGCGGGAAGTTTACGGATGCGACCCGGGAGATATTCTGGCAGCCGTAGGACCATCGATCTGTCAGGATTGCTACGAAGTGAGCGAGGAAGTGATCCGGCAGTTTCAAGAGCATTTTTCGGAGAAAGACTGGGCATCCTTGTTTTATAAGAAAGAAAACGGAAAATACCAGATGGATCTTTGGCGGGCAAATGAAATGATCTTTCTGGAATCCGGAATCAAAACAGAACATATTGCGGTGACGAATATTTGTACACATTGTAACAGTGAAGTGCTGTATTCTCACCGGGCAATGGGTGATCAAAGAGGCAATCTGGCGGCATTTCTGGCGCTGAATGAAGAAACGTGAGAAAGAAAGGAGACAAAAGATGGAGTCGACAACGGAGATCATACAGGAATCAGCGGAAGCATCGATGAATGAAGTAGAGGCAAATGTAAGCGGACTGGTACAGTATTTACAAGATCATATTCCGGATATGGTCTCATTTGGGATCCGGCTTCTGATCGCGCTTTTGATCTTTCTGATCGGACGTTTTCTGATCCGGTGGATCCGCAAAAGCGTGAGTAATTCTTTTATACGAAGAGATGCGGATCAGGGAGTCAGACAATTTACCGATTCGTTTTTAAAGTTTCTTCTTTATACGATTCTTATGATCATCATCGCCGCGAATCTAGGGATAGAGCTTTCGTCGATCACGATGCTGTTTGCATCCGCCGGCGTGGGGATTTCATTGGCATTGCAGGGGACTTTGTCCAATCTGGCAGGCGGCGTCCAGATCCTTTTGTTAAAGCCGTTCGTGGTAGGTGATTATATTATCGAAGACACGAATAAAAATGAGGGTACGGTAAAAGAAATACAAGTGTTTTACACAAAGCTGACGACGGTGGAGAATAAAACGATCGTGATACCGAACGGAACACTGACAAACAATAGTTTGACGAATGTGACGGCAAAAGCGGAACGTCAGTTGGATTTGAAGCTTGGTATATCCTATGAGTCGGATCTGAAGAAAGCAAAGAAGCTTTTGGAAGAAATGCTTCTTCAAAATGAACACATCCTCAAAGAGGAAGACTGGAAAGTTTTTGTGGATTCGCTGGGCGACAGTGCGGTGATCCTTGGGATCCGTGCATGGGTGAAAACAGAAGAATACTGGCAGACAAGATGGGATCTGCTGGAGGAGATCAAGCTGACATTTGATAAAGAGGGAATCGAGATCCCGTACAATCAGATGACCGTGCATGTGAAAAACGGACAAGAGTAAAAGATAAGAAGAAAGAAAAGGCGCGAAAGTATTTGTTTCAAAAAAGAAACTCCGGCGGCATTCAAAATGCCGACCGGAGCTTCTTTTTGCAAAAATTGTTTTTAATGGAAGATAGACCAATATCCCTGTACGAAAATAAACAGTACGATCAGCGGAAGAATGTAAGAAACATAAATTCTTGCCCATTTCGGAAATTTGATTCCGGTTCCGCTGTTTGCTTCCGATACAAAATTTTTCCATCCCCAGCCATAACGGCTTGTGCAGAATAAAAGGTAGATCAAACTTCCCAGCGGAAGCAGATTGTTGCTTACAAGGAAATCTTCAAAATCCAGGATCGTGGATCCCTCTCCGAGAAGCTGTACACCGCTCAATACGTTGAATCCAAGAAGACATGGAAGCGAAAGAACGATGATCGCGATCAAATTGCAGATCACTGCCTTTGTACGGCTGCATCCGGTCAGATCCATTGCAAACGATATGATATTTTCAAAGACCGCAATGATCGTAGATGCCGCTGCAAATAACATGCAGAGGAAGAACAAAGCGCCCCAGATCCGTCCGCCGCTCATGGAGTTAAAAATATTCGGCAGTGTGATGAAGATCAGGTTCGGACCGCTGTCCGGGTTGACGCCGAATGCGAAGCATGCCGGAAAGATGATCAGACCGGAGATCAATGCGACGCAGGTATCCAGGATCGTAACGCAGACTGCCTCACCGGTCAGACTTCTGGATCTGTCGATGTAACTTCCGAAAATGGCGATCGCACCGATTCCAAGACTCAATGTGAAAAAGGACTGTCCCATTGCCGCAAATACAACTTCCGTCAGCCCGGCGTCTTTGATCTTTCCAAAATCAGGAAGCAGATAAAACTTCAGACCCTCACCGGCTCCGGGAAGCGTAATGGAACGGACCGCAAGAACGATCATCAGTACAAATAATAGTCCCATCATTACTTTTGTGATTTTCTCGACTCCTTTTTGCAGTCCGAGGTTACAGATCGCAAAGCATGCCGCGACAACGACGATCATGCAGACTGCCATGAGCCCCGGCTGCCCCATCAGCTCTCCGAATGCGTTGGAAACGCCCTCGGCATCCAGCCCCTCGAATTGTCCTCCGATCATCTTAAAGAAATAAAGAAGCATCCAACCGCCGATTGTTGTATAGAACATCATCAGCAGATAGTTACCGGCCATCGCACCGTACTTATACCAATGCCATTTTGTGCCTTTCGGTTCCAATACATCAAACGACAGCGCCGCGCTTTTCTGACTTGCACGTCCTACGGAAAATTCCATTACCATGATCGGAAGTCCCAGCACAAGCAGGAAGAATAAGTAGATCAGGACAAATGCGGCTCCGCCGTATTCTCCTGTAATGTACGGGAATCTCCACACATTTCCCAATCCGATCGCGCATCCTGCTGAAATGAGGATGAACCCAAGACGGGAACCAAACTTTTCTCGTTTCATTTTTCTTTCCCTCTCTCTCATAAACATTCTTAGCGTCGATGTATAAGAGGAAAAACGGTCGATGAAGAGCAAATATAAGCCTCGTCTCGACTCGCAGACCTCGACGGTGTATTTCCCTTTGTACACGGACGCTGTTCGTAATATAGAAAAAACCGCAGATCCATATAGGATCTGCGGTTTTTCGTCAGCCGAAAATCGGACTCGAACCGACGACCCCTTCATTACGAGTGAAGTGCTCTACCAACTGAGCTATTTCGGCACGGCTATAAAACGAACCTTTAATAGTATAGCGCATTATGAAATATATTTCAACAGTTTTTTTGAAAAAAATCCGCAAAAATTTCATCAAACTTTTAGTGCCTCAATTATGGGAAATTTTGTGAAAATTCAGTAAAAATTCCGGCGATATCTCTGAAATATCATTGCAGGAATCTTGTTTGCGTGGTATAGTTCTCAATAGAAAAATTTCTTTCAAAAATAAAGGAGGAACAAAAAATGGGACGTTTAACAGGAAAAGTCGCAGTCATCACAGGAGGTAACTCCGGAGTAGGAGCCGCAACTGCGAAATTATTTGCAGCGGAGGGAGCATCTGTAGTGATCACTGCAAGAAGAGCGGCAGCATTAGAAGAGATTGCCGATGAGATCAGACAGGCAGGAGGAGAAGTGCTCGCATTATCAACGGATATTTCCAAACCGGAAGATCCGGAGAGATTGATGGAAGCAGCGATGGAGAAGTATGGCAAGATCGATATTCTGGTTAACAATGCCGGAATCCTGGAAGCAGGATTAAAGCCGATCGATCGTTTCACCGATGAAGATCTGGATCGGATCATCGACACGAACCAGAAAGGTACGATGCGCTGTATCCGTGCGGCAGCGAAGAGAATGCAGAGTGGCGCTTCTATCGTGAACGTTGCATCCGTGGCAGGAGAGAAAGGATGCGGCGGCGCTGTATATGTATCTTCCAAAGCGGCAGTGATCGGTGTGACCAAACATACCGCGCTTCGTTTCCAGAATGACAATATCCGCTGCAACGCAGTATGTCCGGGAAATATCCTGACACCGATGACAACAGGTTCTGCGGCGACAGCAGAATTAGATCAGGATATGATCGGCGCAATGGCAACACATAGCAATCTGAGAACACAGTCTTGTACAGCGGAGGATGTGGCAAATATCCTGCTTTTCCTTGCGAGTGACGAGTCTCGTGCAATCACCGGACAGGTTCTTGTATCTGATTTCGGAGCGATGTTATAATATAGCGGCAGTGCCGGTACATAAAATAAGATTTCTATGAAGAAAAACGAATCTCCCACAGGATGTAAGGTATGAAAACCTTGATTCCTATGGGAGATTCGTTTTTTATTTAGAGGTTAAAAATCGGTATTTACCGGAATTGACTATTTCCGCTTCGGCATCTCCCACGCGTTATGGTCGGTATGGAGAAGCATATGTGCTTTATGAGAAAGCGGAGCCTCCATAAAGTCGTCATATAGTTTTTGTATATCCGGATTTTCATGTGAGAACCGCAGTTCATTGGACGCATCCAGAAAGTAAAGGTTTTTACTTCGTGTAAGCGCCAGTTCTTCGCTGTCATGGATCGGCTGTCCGCCTCCGCCGACACAGCCGCCCGGACAGGCCATTACTTCGACAAAGTCGAAATGAACTTCTTCGCGTTCGATCCGCTCGATCAGACGTCGGGTATTGGCAAGACCGCTGACGACCGCGGTTCGTACCGTAATATCGCCGATCGGGATTTCAGCAGTCATCGTGAATTCGTCTTCCCGTGTGCGGCGGACGTTTTTGAATGCGTCTGCATCCGGATTTTTTCCGGTTACAAGGAAATAAGCGGAACGAAGAGCCGCTTCCATAACGCCTCCGGTCGCGCCGAAGATCACACCGGCACCGGAACCATCCTGCATCAGCTCGTCACATACCTCATCTTTCAGTGTAGATGGGGCGATGTGGGCGGAACGGATCATGCGGGTCAGTTCCCGGGTAGTCAGCACAAGATCCACATCATGACCGGCATATTCTTCATAGAAGAGTTCCATATTGCACTCGCCTTTTTTTGCGGTACAAGGCATAACGGAAACGGTACAGATATTTTCCGGATCGACACCGATCGATTTGGCAAAATAGGTTTTCATCGCTGCTCCGAACATCTGCTGCGGCGATTTGGCAGTGGAAAGCTGTTTGACCAGATGCGGATACTGGGATTTGATGAAACGGACCCAGCCCGGACAGCAGGAGGTGAACATCGGACGGTCTTTTAATTCACCGGATGTAAGGCGCTTTACAAATTCACTGCCCTCCTCCATGATCGTAAGATCCGCGGAAAATGTCGTATCAAATACATAGTCGAAACCGAGACGTCTCAGGGAATCCGTGATCTTGCCCATTGTCGCTTCCTCACGGGAAAGCCCGAGCGCTTCGCCCCATGCGGTACGCACGGCAGGAGCGACCTGAACGACGGTGATCTTGTTCGGATCGTCGATTGCTTTCCATACTTTTGCGGTGTCGTCACGCGCCCGCAGCGCTCCGGTCGGACAGTGGGTGATGCACTGACCGCAGAGGGAACAGTCGGCTTCCTCGATCTTCCGGTTTTTCGATACATGAACCGTTGTACGGGAACCGGTGCTTTCCAGATCCCATATATTCAGACTTTGTACTTTATCACAGATCTGAATACAGCGCATACACTTGATACATTTTGCGGAATCCCGGATCAGCGGGAAGTTCATATTCCAAGGAATACGGTCCAGTTCCTGATGGAACGGAGGATCGATGATGTTCAAGTCATTTGCAAGCTGCTGCAGGGAACAATTACCGCTGCGGACACAGACCGCACACTGACAGTCGTGCTGGGAAAGGAGCAGTTTGACCGTATTTTTCCGGTTCATCCGCACTTTCGGACTGTTTGTGTAGAGAACCATCCCGTCTTCCACGATATTATTACAGGATGTGATCAGTTTCTCTTTTCCCTCCATTTCTACAACGCAGACACGGCAGGCGCCAATCTCGTTGATCTCTTTCAGATAACATAATCTTGGGATCCGGATTCCGTTTGCCTCTGCCGCTTCCATAATGGTGGTTCCGGCGGGAACGGAGATCGCTTTATTGTCAATTGTAAGATTTACCATACTGTTTTCCGCCCTCCTTTAAAGACTCCGAGACCAAAGTGGTCACAGCGCAGGCAGCGGTTTGCTTCCTGCTTCGCTTCCTGTTCCGTCATGCAGTTTTCGACTCCCTCAAAATCACAGACGCGTTCACAGACTTCGCGCTCGGTCATGTTCACTCTTCCGCACGGAGTACGGTCGTCAAGACGCGGTTTCGGAATCTCAACATCTGCGGTGATAATATGATGGTATCCGAGATATTCGTCAATATTGGCCGCGATCACTTTTGCAGCGGCGATCGCTTTGATCACGGAAGATGGACCGGTTGCACAGTCCCCGCCGGTGAAGACGCCCGGAATATTCTCGAAGCCGGCATTTTTTGCTGACATCAGTCGCCCGCGCATGACCGGGAAATCCGCCTGTTCAAAGTGACCGGATTCGATATCCTGTCCGATCGCGACGATCAAAGTCGTACAAGGGATGAACAGATCTTCCTCGCCGGTTGGCCGGATGCTGGCACGTCCGTCTTTGATCTTGCTGACCATCTGCGGAGTGACAAACAATCCTCTGATATGTCCGCTCTCGTCCAGATCGATCCGGGACGGAGCTTTTAATACCTGGACTTCGACGCCCTCGGCGATCGCTCCCTCGATCTCGTCCGGAAGTGCGGTCATATCGGCGATCCGGCGGCGGTAGACAATACTGACTTTTTTCGCACCGAGGCGGATCGCAGTGCGGACTGCATCCATGGAGACATTTCCGCCGCCGATGATGGCAACTTCCTGACCGCTTAGATCCGGTTTCTTTCCGAGACCGACGTCGCGCAGGAAGTGAACGGCGGAGATCACACCCTCTGCAGTTTCACCCTCAATTCCGAGCTTTTTATCCGTGCTTGCGCCGATGGAGATCAGGACGGCATCATATTGCTCGCGGAGCTGCTGGATCGTGAGATCGTCTCCGATCCGTTTTCCGTACTGTACTTCGACACCGGTATCCAGGATCGCCTGAATGTCTTCGTCCAGACGTTCTTTCGGAAGCCGGTAATTCGGGATTCCGTAACGAAGCATACCGCCGAGCTCCGGAAGCATCTCGTATACGGTCGTCTGGTGTCCCATCAGCTGCAGATAGTAAGCGCTGCTCAAACCGCAGGGACCGCCGCCTACGATGGCAATGTGTTTTCCGGTCGGAGCGGCACAAGCCGGAGGAGGAACTTTTCCGGCAAAGTCGGCGGCAACACGTTTGAGCCCGCGGATATTGATCTTGTCGTCTACCATATTGCGTCGGCAGCGGGCCTCACATGGATGTTCGCAGATAAAACCGCAGGTAGTCGGAAACGGATTGTCTTTTCGGATCAGGCGGACGGCGTCGGCATAGCGGCCTTCTCCGACCAAAGCGATATAACCCGGAATATCAACTTCCGCAGGACAAAGAGATACACAGGGAACCGGCTGATGATATGTACATGTACAGCGTCCCTGCCGGATATGCTCTTCATAGTCTTCACGATAGCCGATCAGTCCTTTGTATACCATGTGCGCGGCTTCGTATCCGATCGCGCAATCGGCGGAATCCATGATGGAAAGTGCAAGTTCTTCCATCACATCCAGTGTCTCCAGTGTGGCTTTTCCGTCCAACACGTCGGTAATAAAATGGCTCAATTGTCCGAGTCCGATCCGGCATGGAGCACATTTGCCGCATGTCTGGGCATGGCACATGTCGAGGAAAGCTCTGGATAAGTCAACCGGACAAAGTCCCGGAGGACTGGATTCGATCCTGCGTTCCAGATCTTTGTACAAACCTTCCACAACGAGCTGAGCCTGAGTTGGGGTGGATAGTTCTAGTCTGCTCATATTTGTTCACCTCTCCTTTGAATTTTGAGGAATACGCTGAAAATAACCCGAAAAAGGAAGCGCACCTATGCAAAAATTGTACCATATGCACAAAAAAGTGCAAGCATTGTTAAGAAAAAGACATATTTTTTCAATTCAGATCAAAGAAAGCATAGAAAAATAAAGAAACGGTGAGATGTGCCGGAAAGATTTGGAATTTTTATTGCTATTGCGTGTGAATGAACTTATAATATGGAGGAAAGAGAGAGTTGAGGGAAGAATGAAAAAATAACATAGGGAGATAAAGGAGCGTACATATGAAAAAGTATTGTATGAATTGTATGAGAGAAGTTACAACCGGAACGCTTTGTGCTGACTGTGTAAATTTACAGATTGCCGATATTGCGCCGCACCATTTGAAGCCGGGAACCGTGCTTCGGGAAAGATATCTGATCGGAAATGTGATCGGAGAGGGCGGTTTCGGGATCACTTATATAGGTCGTGATCTTGTGCTGGATACAAAAGTTGCAGTCAAGGAATTTTATCCGGCGGGGCATGTTAATCGTAATCATGCCGTTACAGACGAGCTGACGATCTCAACAGATCAACAGCGTGAATTTGTGAAAGCGGGCGTGGAACGTTTTCTGGATGAAGCGAGAAAGGCAGCACAGTTTTCGGAAGAATCAGGAATTGTAAACGTGCGGGACTTTTTTGAAGCGAATGCGACTGCCTATATGGTCATGGAATATCTGGATGGGAGAACATTGGCAGATTATATCCGTGAAAATGGACCGATGGATGCGGGAAAGGTGTTCCGTTTGATCGATCCGATCGTCACTGTTCTTGGAAAAATGCACAAATTAGGTGTGATCCATCGGGATATCAGTCCGGACAATATCATGTATCTGAACAAAGGCTGTCTGAAGCTGATGGATTTCGGATCGGCACAGTATTACATGGAACAAGGTCAGGAACAGACCGGGACGATCAAAAAAGGATATGCGCCGGAAGAGCAGTATATGGGGAATGAAATGCAGGGTCCATGGACAGACGTGTACGGATTATGCGCAACCATGTATAAATGTATCACAGGGATCACTCCGGTCGAGGCACCGGAACGGAGAGGACAGGATCTGCTGAAGCGTCCGTCCGAAACGGGAGCCAGAATTTCAAAACGGCAGGAGAATATATTACTGTATGGTCTCGCAGTGAATGCCCAAAGCCGCTGCCAGACTATGGAGGAACTGTTGGGGATGATCCGGGGCTGCGAGATGGATTCTGCCGGTGATTCTGTGACAGAGTTTGCAGATCATACAATGTACGGTGGACAGGCGGCATATACACAGCAGCAGTCTTATGGGCAGCAACCGTATAATCAGCAGCCGAATATGCAGCAACCGTATAATCAGCAGCCGTATGCACAGCAATCATATAACCAGCAGTCTTATGGACAGCAGCCCTACACACAGCAGTCATATCAGCAGCCGCCATATGGTACACAGACGGACATACAGCGACAGGCTCCCGCGAAGAAGAAACGTTGGGGAATCGTGATCGCAGTCGTAGTGGTGATCTTGGCAGCAGTTGGGGGGATCGGCGTATTTTTATGGAAAGGGAAAGAAAAAGTCGAGACCACAGGGGATTATTATGTGACAGGCTGCAAAGATGTGATGAAAGTCCGTGAAACAGAAGAAAAAGACGGCAAAGTTGTAGCAAAACTGGACAATGGAGAAAAGGTTTCTCTGGTGGAAAAAGGAGATGACCGCTATTGGAAAGTATATGTGGAAGCGGAGGATGTGACAGGATATATCGACTATCATTACCTGACGAACAAAAGTGACGCAGTGATGGAGCCGGCAACGAAATATGTGAACGTAGGGAAAGATGAAACTTTGACGATATTAAGTACACCGGACACAGAGGCAGTGTCGTTAGGAGTGGCGGAAAGCGGCGAAGAAGTGACGGTACTGGCGATGTCGGGGGATCAGTATTCTTATATATACGCTCCGGGAAAAAGTGCATTTGGATATGTGGAAAGCAGTAAACTCTCAGACGAGAAAACGGAGATAAAAGAAGAGGATGCGGCTGCAACTGCAAATACACAGCAGGCGCCTCAGAAAACCGGAGATCTGTTAGGACCGGGCAATCCGCCGGCAAATTATCAGGGGGTATATTATATCAATGTATCCAAGGGATATCTGGCACTGCGCAATGCAAAAGCTTTTGACGCATCAAACGAGATCGGGAAAATGTACAACGGAGATTATGTATATGCGCTCCGGACAAATGAACAGTATTGGTATGTATATTCACCGAGTCTGGGCAGCTACGGATATACAAACAGTGATTATCTTGTCTCATCTTATGCAAGTGTAAATATTTATAATGACAACGTGTATTATGCAAATGTATCGACAGGATATCTGGCACTGCGTAATGCAAAAGCATTTGACTCTGCAAATGAAATCGGCAAGATCGCAAACGGTCAGGAAGTGGATGTGATCGATTTCTCAACCGGAACATACTGGTATGTATATGTACCGGATCTGGATGCATATGGCTATGTGAACAGTGAATATCTGAGGAAATAGCATATGAAGAAAAGAAGCAAAGTCAAAGGATTGCTCCGGGTTCTGGTGATCTTGGAAACGATTCTGCTGATCTTTCTGCTGATCCTGATCGGGAAAGTTCTGACAGAGTCTCACGCCGAGAAGCAGGCGGCGAAAAAAGAGGAATCTGTGATCAAAGGAGAAGTCGTTGCAGAGACAGAAGAAAAGCAAAAAGCAGCAGAAGAAAAAGCGATGAGAGAAAAGGAAGAACAGGAGAAAAAGGCATTGGAAGCGCAGACAGCAAATGAGCAGACAGACGGAGCGGTGAATGAAACCGCGGAAAATACAGCTCCGTCCAATGCGGGAAGTGCCGATCCTGCAGAGATGCAGACACAGTTGGAAAATCTGGTCAATACGGAATACGGGGCAGGAGGAACGGTGGCAATCTGTGCAGGTTCAGTCGATGCGAATGACCTTGCTCTTGTCGGAGGCGGACCGATGCAGGCGGCGAGTTTGATCAAACTGTATGTGGCAGGCTGTGTATATGAGAATTACGGGAACGTCAGCGTGTATGAGTCTTATGCCGGGGAGACAGAGGCTTTGATCGGGAGTATGATCCGGGTAAGTGACAACGATTCCTGTAATCAGCTTGTGACAAGGCTTGGAGGCGGAAGTGCGGAAAACGGAATGGCGCTGGTGAATCAGTACGCTGCCAATCATGGATTTTCGGACACTCATATGGGAAGACTGATGCTGCAGCCAAATGATGTCGACGATAATTACACATCTGTCCGTGACTGCTGTAATTTTCTCAAGATGGCAAATGCCGGACAGCTGGAAGGAAGCGCAAGTATTTTGGAATATATGAAACAGCAGGAGCGCAGAAGTAAGATCCCATCCGGTATTCCGGGCGGGGTGATCGTCGGAAATAAGACAGGAGAACTTTCCGATGTGGAAAATGATGCAGCCATCGTATATGGGAACAGCGGTACCTATGTGCTGTGTGTGATGTCTGAAAATCTTATAGATCCTTATCAGGCACGTCAGTTCATAGCGAGAACTTCCGGTGTTGTATATGAAATGATGCAGTGAGAAACAAAAGGCAGCGTCAGTGTACAAGGTGTATTTCTCTTTGTACACTGACGCTATTTTCAATAGGTATACAAAATCCAGACGGAGTCCGAAACAAAGGGATTCCATCTGGATTTTTCTTTGACAGGAAATTGCATCGTCTCGCATAAATCGTTCCGCGAAGACCGCGTCGCTGCGTTATCTGATCCCACTGTTGTTTCGTTTCAGATACCATTTTTCAGCCAGACTGATCAGCGCATAGAGTCCCATCGCCATGATACAGAGTAGAAGGATCGACATCAGCAGCCAATCCATTTTGAAGACCTGACTGGAGTAGATGATCAGGTAGCCGAGTCCGTTTCTGGCGGCGAGAAATTCTCCGATGATGACACCGACCAGACACAGACCGATGTTGACTTTCATGTTGCTGATGATCGCCGGAACGGAACCCGGCAGTATGACTTTTGTCAGCGCATGGCGTTTGGTGCCGTGGAGCGTGTAGATCAATTTGATCTTTTCCGGGTCGACAGTCTTGAATTCCGTATACAGGTTCAATATGCTTCCGAAAATCGCAACGGACATTCCGGCAACGATGATCGTTTTGGAGTTGGCTCCGAGCCAGACGATCAGAAGCGGGGCGAGTGCAGATTTCGGGAGACTGTTTAAGACGACAAGATAAGGATCGAGGATCTCGGAAAGCTTGACACTGCTCCATAAAAGAACTGCCGCGAGGATGCTGAAAGCTGTGACGAGGAGAAAGCTGATGATCGTTTCATACAGCGTTGTCCAGATATGGAAAAAGATCGTGTGATCCGAGACCATTTCCCGGAAGCACCGGACGATCTTGGAGGGGCTGCTGAAAATAAAAGAATCGATGATCCCGGTATCGGCTGCCAATTCCCAGAGGATAAGAAAGCCGAAAAGGATGAAGATCCTCGCAGTACGGACGATGTAGACATGTCGTTTTATTTGATTGAGATACCGGATCTGTTCCGGGGAAATGTCAGTCATTTTTGTTCAGCTCCTTCCAGATGAGATTGAAATAAGTTTTAAATTCGGGTGCATCACGACGATGCATCGGCGTATCATCTTCCAAAGAAAATGTGATCGGCACGATGCGCGCGACCGACGCGGGGCGTTTGGTAAGAATGATCACCCGGTCAGCCAGACTTACCGCTTCGGAAAGGTCGTGGGTGACGAGAAGCGCCGTCTTGTGTGCATTTCGGATGATCTGTCCGATGTCATCTCCGACAGAAAGCCGGGTCTGATAATCCAGTGCGGAAAAAGGTTCATCCAAAAGGAGGATATCCGGCTCAAGTACCAGAGTCCGGATCAGCGCGGCTCTCTGGCGCATTCCGCCGGAAAGTTCGGACGGTCTGGAGTCGGCAAAAGGTTTCAGACCGTAGAGTTCCAGAAGTTCTTCCGCTTTGGCGCGTGTGCGTGCCGTCAGCATATGCTGGATCTCAAGTCCGAGCAGTACATTGTGGTAAATGGTTCTCCATTCAAAGAGATGATCGTGCTGCAGCATATATCCGATGTTTGTCGTGCTGTCTTTCAAATCCTTTCCGTTGACACGGATCTGTCCGGTTTCTGTTTTCAAAAGACCGGAGAGAATGGAGAGAAGCGTGGATTTTCCGCATCCGGAGGGACCTACGAAAGCAACGAATTCTCCGGGAGCGACAGAAAATGAAATATCGTTCAGCGCCTTGGTCTCCCCATCCATTGTGTGGTATGCATAATTGACATTTGATAATTCCAGTACAGGTTCCATTGAAACACTCCAATCCTAAGTTATTTGTATGACTGCCTTGTGACGGCGGGGGCTTCTGATATTTTAATTTATGAAAGAAGAAGAGATTTGTGAAAAAGAGCGCTGTGTGATATACTCAGGTTCTGGGTCGAGATTTTAAAAATGACATGAGGGAGAATCGTTCATGAAACAAAATCAGAAAATAAATTATCAGAGAGTATTGGAACGGGAGCTGGAGGAAATTTCCGGACAAAAGGCAGTTCCGAGACTTTTGCTTCATAGCTGCTGTGCGCCCTGCAGCAGTTATGTGCTGGAATATCTCTCCGAATACATGGAGATCACGGTATTTTATTATAATCCGAATATTTATCCGGAGCAGGAATATTCGATGCGGGTGTGTGAACAGCAGGAATTGATCCGGAAGCGGGAGTGGGGGCATCCTATTTCGTTTATCGAGGGAGAATATGACACAAAGCGGTTTTATGATATGGCGCGCGGAATGGAGCAGATTCCCGAGGGCGGAGAACGGTGTTTTTCCTGCTATGAGATGCGGTTGGAAGAATGCGCCCGGCTCGCAGCAGAAGAAAAGTATGATTATTTTACGACGACGCTCAGTATCAGCCCGATGAAAAATGCACAGAAGTTAAATGAGATCGGAGGCAGACTGGCAGAACAATACGGTGTGAAGTATTTGTTTTCGGATTTTAAAAAGAAAAACGGATATAAGCGGTCAGTGGAATTGTCGGAAGAATACGGGATGTACCGGCAGGATTACTGCGGCTGTGTGTTCTCGCTGGAGGAACGAAAGAGAGCAGAGCGAAAGGGAACCAGTGAAAAAGATCACAAAAAGAATCATAAAAAAGAATCATTTTTATAGTGGACATTCACACGTTACTGTGCTAAACTATGGAGAAGATATCGGGCAAAGAAAAGCCTGCTATTTTGAACAGCATTTGATTAGGAAAAGGGGAATTCGGGAATGGCACAATTATGGGGTGGTCGTTTCACAAAAGAAACAGACCGGTTAGTATATCAGTTTAACGCATCCATTTCATTTGACCGGCGTTTTTGGGAGCAGGACATCAGAGGAAGTATCGCGCATGTGACAATGCTCGCCAAACAGGGAATTTTAACGGACGAAGAAAAAGAGCAGATCATCGAGGGACTACAGGGGATCAGGCGAGATGTGGAGAACGGAACGCTTCCGATCACGGAAGAATATGAAGACATCCACAGTTTTGTGGAAGCGAATCTGATCGACCGGATCGGCGATGCCGGAAAGAAATTACATACCGGACGAAGCAGAAATGATCAGGTTGCTCTGGATATGAAGCTTTACACGCGGGATGAGATCTTGGAACTGGATGCGCTTTTAAAGGGGATCCTCCAGAGTCTTCTGAAATTGATGAAAGAGCATACCGAGACGTTTATGCCGGGATTTACACATTTGCAGAAAGCACAGCCGATCACGCTGGCACATCATCTGGGAGCATATTTTGAGATGTTTAAGCGGGATCGTTCCCGGATGAAAGATATTTATAAAAGGATGAATTATTGTCCGCTCGGATCCGGGGCGCTGGCAGGTACGACTTATCCGCTGGACAGGGAATATACGGCCAAGCTTCTGGATTTTGACGGACCGACTTTAAACAGTATGGACTCCGTGGCGGATCGGGATTATCTGATCGAGTTGTTATCGGCGATGTCTACGGTGATGATGCATCTGAGCCGTTTTTCGGAGGAAGTCATCATCTGGAATTCCAACGAGTATCAGTTTGTGGAGATCGACGACGCGTACAGTACCGGAAGCAGCATTATGCCGCAGAAGAAAAATCCGGATATCGCGGAACTTGTGCGTGGAAAGACGGGACGTGTGTACGGCGCGCTGATGTCTATGCTCACGACGATGAAAGGGATCCCGCTGGCCTATAATAAAGACATGCAGGAAGATAAAGAACTGGTATTTGACGCGATCGACACGACGAAAGGCTGTCTGGCGCTGTTCACCGGAATGCTGGACACACTGCGTTTCCGTCCGAAACGGATGGAGGACAGTGCAAAGCATGGATTTACCAATGCCACCGACGCGGCAGATTATCTTGTAAATCATGGAGTACCGTTCCGGGATGCGCATGGGATCGTCGGAAGACTCGTCCTTTACTGCATTGAGAAAAATATAGCGCTGGATGATATGAGTCTGGAAGAATTCCGGGCGATCTCTCCGGTGTTTGAGGAAGATATATATGACGCCATCAGTATGAAGACTTGTGTGGAGATGCGCAACACGATCGGAGCGCCGGGACAAAAGGCGATGCAGAAAGTGATCGAGATGGAAGAAGCATATTTGCTTACAGAATAGAGGTTCATGTTCCGTTTATATGGGAAATCAAAAGGAAAGACAGGAGGAAAATAAAATGGATCAGAAATTAAAAGTAGGAATACTTGGAGCAACAGGAATGGTCGGACAGAGATTTATCTCTCTTTTGGAGGATCACCCATGGTTTGAAGTGGTAACTGTGGCTGCCAGCCCGCGTTCCGCAGGAAAGACTTATGAGGAGGCAGTCGGAGACAGATGGAAAATGACGACGCCGATGCCGGAAGCAGTTAAGAATCTCGTTGTGTTAAATGTCAACGAAGTTGAAAAGGTTGCTGCTACAGTTGATTTTATGTTCAGCGCAGTGGACATGACAAAAGAGGAGATCAAAGCGATCGAGGAAGCATATGCAAAGACGGAGACACCGGTTGTGTCCAATAACAGCGCGCATCGCTGGACGCCGGATGTGCCGATGGTCGTACCGGAGATCAACGCCGATCATTTTGAAGTGATCAAAGACCAGAAGAAACGTCTCGGTACAACACGCGGATTTATCGCGGTAAAACCGAACTGTTCGATCCAGAGTTACGCACCGTGTCTGGCGGCATGGAAAGAGTTCGGACCGAAAGAAGTTGTGGCTACAACATATCAGGCAATCTCCGGAGCAGGAAAGACGTTCAAAGACTGGCCGGAGATGGTGGAGAATATCATTCCTTTCATCGGCGGTGAGGAAGAGAAGAGCGAGCAGGAGCCGCTTCGTGTTCTCGGCAAAGTGGAAAACGGTGAGATCGTGAAAGCAGAACTCCCGAAGATCACATGTCAGTGTATCCGTGTTCCGGTATTAAACGGACATACAGCCGCTGTATTTGTGAATTTTGAAAAGAAACCGACGAAAGAGCAGCTGATTGAAAAACTGGTGAACTTCAAAGGATTTCCGCAGGAGGCAGGACTGCCGAGCGCTCCAAAACATTTCATCCGTTATATGGAAGAGGAGAATCGTCCGCAGGTACAGTTGGATGTGGATTATGAAAACGGAATGGGCGTGTCGATCGGTCGCTTGAGAGAAGACAGCATGTTTGATTTCAAGTTTGTCGGACTGTCTCATAACACGATCCGCGGAGCCGCAGGCGGAGCTGTACTTTGTGCAGAAGCGCTGACCGCAAAAGGATATATCGCGAAAAAGTAGCGTCGATGTCCAAGGGGAAACACGCTAAGAAAGATGCTAAAAGAATCATAAAAAGGCTGCTGTCTTGGAAACAGGGGAGATCATTGTGAGATCGTCCTCATGTCCAAGGCGGCAGTCTTTTGTTTGCAATAAAAATAGTTACATAAAAATATCGGCGGCTTTATCGGTCTTACAGATTTTTGTAAGTTTCTTTTCCAACTGATTCATCTTAAATGTGCTGACATAACGGGCTCTCTGTTTACAGGAGCGGACACAGCGCATACAGGAGATACAGAGCTTTTTGTCGGTCTTTTTTGGATCGGTCATTGAGATCGCTCCGGCAGGACAGGCTTTGGCACATGCCTTGCATTCGGTACACAGTGTGGTGTCTACTTTCGGTGTAAGGGATGTCGTGCTGTATTTTTTGTAAGGGTCGTTGCCCGGAACTTCGATGGAAATGTTATCAAAATTTTCGGATTTTTTGACTCTGCGGTTTAACTGTACGCCGAAATCTGCGATCACTTTTAAATCTTCTTTGTTCGGGCGGCTCATTCCGATCTTGCGCGCGATCGAATGTTCTGTAGGAAATGCAGCGGCTCCGATCACTTTAAATCCGCGTTTTTCCACTTCATTCTTTAATTCCAGAAGTGCGTCTTCGTATTCGCGGCATCCGTAAGTGGCAATGAGCGCCGCCGGTGTGTTGTCACCTTGTAAGTTTTCAAAATATTCCAGAAATGTCTTTGGAACGCGTCCGGCATAGACCGGAATCCCAAACAGCACAAGATCATTTTTTTTAAACTGCATTGCAGGCTTCTTTTCTTTGTGGATGGAAAGATCGTAAGAAACAGACTTCAAGTCGATGTTCCTTGCTGCCTCCATGATGACCTTTCGTGTGGTTCCGGTAGGACTGAAGTAGACAAGTCCCAGTTCGTTCATTTTCATAAAGCAAAACTCCTTTTATCCAAAAATAAGTATAACTGTAACTATATCATATTTATACATAAAATGCACGCGATAAATGCTTGCACTTTTTTGAAAAAATGATATACTGTTCAACGTGAGAGAAAAGCAGGTTTCGCAACCTGTTTTTCTTGCGTTTTACGGCAAATTTATTGATTTAATGCGATAAAATCCAAGGCAGACTAAGAAATAAAAGAGAGGAAAACGGGAAATTATGACTGTGGAATCAAAAAAGGAACTGCGAAGTATTTTTAATCTGAAGAAGATATTTTTTGTACTTCTCGGGAATACTATTTATTGTGCCGGAATCGTGGCGTTTGTTCTTCCGACCGGACTGGTGACAGGCGGAACGACCGGTCTGGGACTGATCGTCAATCATTATTTCGGTGTGCCGATCGAATTGTTTGCGGCCATATTTAATACGGTCATGTTTCTGTTGGCGGTCGTATTGCTCGGAAAAGCATTTGCTCTGACTTCGTTGATCAGTACGTTTTATTTTCCGGTCATACTCGGGGTGTTTCAAAAAATCGAATGGCTGCAGGATCTGACAGACGATCCGATGCTCTGTACGGTTTTTGCGGCAGTGTCGATCGGCGTAGGGATCGGTATGGTCATTAAAGCGGGAGCATCGACGGGAGGTATGGATATTCCGCCGTTGATCCTGAATAAAAAAATGGGCGTTCCGGTATCGGTCGGATTGTATACATTCGATTTTCTGATCCTGATCGGTCAGATGTTCTTCCGGGATACCGAAAAGAGTCTGTATGGGATCCTGCTCGTTATGATCTATACAGTGCTTGTGGATAAGGTTCTTTTGATGGGAAAAAATCAGATGCAGGTGAAGATCATGAGCGAGCGTTATGAGGAGATCAATGAGATGATCCATCAGAAATTGGATCGGGGAACCACATTGTACCGGACGGAATCCGGTTATCTTCATAATAAAGGCTTTCTGGTCATGACTGTTGTTTCCAACCGGGAGCTGCCGAAATTAAACCAGCTTATCATGGAGATCGATGACAAAGCATTTATGGTGATCAGTCAGGTGAGTGAAGTGAAAGGGCGTGGATTTACTTTGCACAAACACCTCTTGTAAAATCAAAGTAAATGCGTTATAATACTCTCAGAAATAACCTGGGGTGTTCGATACCCCTGTCATTTTGAACCTACATTACTTTAAACGGGATTCCTACATCTCTGTAATATGTCAAGCCGCCGTTTATGCAGCGGAAGACAAAAAAGCAGATGCGGTCGCCCACCTAGCGTCAGCTAGGAGTCAAAATACAGGGAACGGCATTTTGGGGACTCAAAAGAATCAGGAAAGCACTTTCCATACGGAAAGTGCTTTCTTTATCCGGAGACGACAGCGTCAGTTGAGGTCTGTGAGTCGAGAAGAGACAAATCTAAGTCTCTTTTAGGCATTTGAACGACGCGTACAGAGACGTACGCGGAGCGAAAGCAACAACAAAGAGGCTTAGATTTGCTCTTCTTCGACCGTATACTCCTTTGCACACTGACGCTATGATCATGAAATATAAAATCAGGGGGAAGCTGTAAAAGCAAAGTGAAGAGATTATGAAGCAAAACAGACGTTTGAAAGAAAAAGTTTTCAAAGTGATCGCCATTATCAATTCTCATCATACAGGAGCGTATGCTGCACAGGCGGCATACTTTTTTGTGCTGTCATTGATCCCGATCATCCTGCTTTTGATGACATTGGTACAGTACACGCCGATCACGATGACGGCGGTGATGGACGCCTTGTCTCAGGTATTTCCGTCTTCGGTGGAGGGGATGATCCGATCCATCGTGACACAGGCGTATGCGCAGTCCGGCTCGGTGATCTCCGTTACGATCTTAGTGGCGCTCTGGTCTGCCGGAAAAGGGGTGCTTTCGGTGACTTCGGGACTCAATTGTGTCTATGAAAATATTGAGACGCGTAATTATATCTACCTGCGGATCCGGGCGTCTTTTTATACAGTACTGTTTATCCTTGCGATCGTATTGTCTCTGCTGCTATCTGTTTTCGGCAACAGCATCAGCGCGATCGTCAATGAACACGCGCCGTTTTTCCGTCATATAACGGATTTTATCATCCGGATCCGTACGGTCGTGACGCTGGCTGTGCTGACCTGCTTTTGGGATATTGTATACCGTTTCCTCCCCAACCGGAAAAACCGCCGGAAGACAACTCTGAAGCGGCAGCTTCCGGGAGCGGTATTTACTGCCTGCGGATGGCTTCTGATCTCGTTTTTGTTTTCCGTGTATCTGGATATTTTTACCGGATTTTCGAGTATGTACGGAAGTATGACGACATTGATCCTGATCATGTTGTGGCTGTATATGTGTATGTATGTGATCCTGCTTGGCGGTGAGGTAAACGCACTGTTGGAACGGTACTATTTTGGAAAATTATCTTGACATTTGGAAAACAGATGTTTACAATTAGAAATACGTTCGGCTTGGTGAGCCGGATTTATAGGAAAAAAGCAATGACCGTGTAAAGTAGGAAACCATATTTCTATCAGAGAGAGAGAATCACCGGCTGCGAGTTCTCTTTAGTTCAGATGGCGACCGAATTTCCCACGCAAGCTGCGTTTTTGAAGAGTCTTTTTATCAGCAGAGGCAGATGGTTTGACAGAAGTTCTGCAAGAAGACGGGTAGGAAGCGCCGTAGACTGCACGTTACGCATAACTTGAGTGCTCCGGGCGGAATGGATTGCCGGGGAAACAGGGTGGTACCGCGAATGACTTCGTCCCTATGTGGGATGGAGTTTTTTTATTGCATTCATAAGAAAATCGAAAGGATTCAGGAAAGGAGATACCAGATGAAAGACAGATTGGATCAGATCAAAAAAGATGCGCTGGCGCAGATCGAAGCGGCAGATGCACTGGAAAAACTCAATGATGTAAAAGTGAAATATCTCGGTAAGAAAGGGGAATTGACAGCAGTCTTAAAAAGCATGAAAGACGTAGCCCCGGAAGACCGTCCGAAAGTCGGACAGATGGTCAATGAGACGAGAGCGGTCATCGAAGAGATGCTGGAAGCGACAAAAACGAAGATGGAGAAAGCGATCCGAGAGGAAAAGCTGAAACAGGAAGTCATCGATGTGACGCTGCCGTCAAAGAAAAGCAGTGTGGGACATCGGCATCCGAACAATATCGCATTGGAAGAAGTAGAGCGGATCTTCGTAGGAATGGGATATGAAGTAGTAGAGGGTCCGGAAGTAGAGTACGATCTTTACAATTTTGAAAAATTGAATATTCCGGCAGACCATCCGGCAAAAGACGAGCAGGATACTTTTTACATCAATAAAGACATTGTGCTGCGTACACAGACGTCACCGGTACAGGCGCGTGTGATGGAGCAGGGAAAACTTCCGATCCGTATGATCGCGCCGGGAAGAGTGTTCCGTTCAGACGAAGTAGATGCGACCCACTCTCCGTCATTCCATCAGATCGAGGGACTTGTGATCGACAAAAATGTATCGTTTTCGGATCTGAAAGGAACATTGGAGGAATTTGCAAAAGAATTGTTCGGACCTGAGACAAAGACAAAATTCCGTCCGCATCATTTCCCGTTTACAGAGCCAAGCGCGGAAGTGGATGTGAGCTGTTTCAAATGCGGCGGAAAAGGATGCCGTTTCTGCAAAGGTTCCGGCTGGATCGAGATCCTCGGCTGCGGAATGGTTCATCCGCACGTATTGGAAATGTGCGGGATCGATCCGGAAGAATACACCGGATTTGCGTTTGGCGTCGGTCTGGAACGTATCGCACTTTTGAAATATGAAATCGACGATATGCGCCTGCTCTATGAAAATGATATCCGGTTCTTAAAACAGTTCTAGTTTTCAGGCGGTAAGATAAGAGACGAGCAAAAGCAAGGCGAGTATTGAACAGAAAGAGAGGAACAAACATGAATACTTCATTATCATGGATCAAAGCGTATGTCCCGGATCTGGACGTGACTGCGCAGGAATATACTGATGCGATGACATTGTCAGGAACAAAAGTAGAGGGATTTGAAGAACTGGATGCAGATCTGGAAAAAATCGTGATCGGACAGATCGACAAGATCGAAAAACATCCGGATGCGGATAAGCTGGTTGTCTGCCAGGTGAATGTCGGCAGCGAGACGGTACAGATCGTGACCGGCGCGAAGAATGTATTTGAGGGAGCAAAGGTCCCGGTCGTACTGGACGGCGGACGTGTCGCTGGCGGACATGAGCCGGGACAGCGCGTTGCAGGCGGGATCAAGATCAAAAAAGGGAAACTGCGCGGCGTGGAAAGTTACGGAATGATGTGCTCCATCGAGGAACTGGGATCGGATACCAATATGTATCCGGAAGCGCCGGAGAACGGCATTTATATTTTCCCGGAAGATGCAGAAGTCGGCGCAGACGCGATCAAAGCGCTCGGAAGAGACGACGTCGTATTTGAGTATGAGATCACGTCCAACCGTGTGGACTGTTACAGTGTTGTCGGTATCGCAAGGGAAGCGGCAGCTACGTTCGGCAAAAAATTCTGTCCGCCGGTCGTGACAGAGACAGGAAATGGCGAGGACGTCAATGATTATGTAAAAGTAACGGTGGAAAATACCGAGCTGTGTCCGCGTTACTGTGCCCGTGTCGTGAAGAATATCAAGATCGGACCGTCTCCGGAATGGATGCAGAGAAGACTGGCGTCGGTCGGAATCCGCCCGATCAATAATCTGGTGGATATCACAAATTATGTGATGGAAGAATACGGACAGCCGATGCACGCTTATGATCTGGACACGATCGTAGATCGTCACATCGTTGTAAAAAATGCACAGGATGGAGAGAAGTTCATAACGTTGGACGGACAGGAACGGGAGATGGACAAAGACGTTCTTATGATCTGCGACGGCGAGAAAGCGATCGGTATTGCCGGGATCATGGGCGGGGAAAATTCCATGATCACCGACGATGTCAAGACGATGCTGTTCGAGGCTGCCTGCTTTGACGGCGTCAATATCCGCAAATCCAGTAAGAGAGTCGGACTTCGTACCGACGCTTCCGGTAAATTTGAAAAAGGACTGGATCCGAACAATGCGAAAGCGGCGATCGACCGTGCCTGCCAGCTGATCGAAGAAATGGGAGCCGGAGAAGTAGTCGGCGGGACCGTGGATGTGTACAGCAAAGTGAAAGAACCGGTCCGCGTACCGTTTGATGCGGACAAGATCAACGCAATGCTCGGAACAGATCTTTCTGAAGAACAGATGCTTGCTTATTTTGAAAAGATCGATCTCGGATACGATCCGGAGACAAAAGAAGTGATCGCTCCGACATTCCGTCATGATCTGTTCCGTATCGCAGATCTTGCGGAGGAAGTTGCAAGATTCTACGGATATGACAACATTCCGACGACACTTCCGTCCGGAGAAGCGACAGCCGGAAAGCTTTCTTTCAAACTGCGTATTGAACAGATCGCACGGGATATTGCGGAATTCTGCGGATTCAGCGAGGGAATGTCCTATTCCTTTGAAAGCCCGAAAGTATTTGATAAGCTTTTGATCCCGGCAGATTCCGAACTTCGCCGTACCGTGGATATCATGAATCCGCTGGGAGAAGATTACAGCGTGATGAGAACCGTTTCCCTGAACGGAATGCTGACTTCTCTTGCGACGAACTACAATCGGAGAAATAAAAATGTCAGACTGTACGAACTGGGAAATATTTATCTGCCGAAACAGCTTCCTTTGACGGAACTTCCGGAGGAGCGGATGCAGTTTACATTGGGAATGTACGGAGACGGAGATTTCTTCACAATGAAAGGCGTTGTGGAAGAATTTTTCGAAAAGATCGGTATGAAGCAGCGTGAAACGTATGATCCGAACGCAGGAAAACCGTATCTGCATCCGGGAAGACAGGCGAACATCATTTACGACGGAAAAGTAGTCGGTTATCTCGGAGAAGTACATCCGGAAGTGGCGGATACTTACGGAATCGGCGAGCGCGCTTATGTGGCAGTGATCGACATGCCGGAAATCCTGGAGTATGCGACATTCGACAGAAAGTATGAGGGAATCGCAAAATATCCGGCAGTCAGCCGTGACATCAGTATGGTCGTGCCGAAAGAAATCCTTGTGGGACAGATCGAAGATGTGATCGCAGCAAAAGGCGGAAAATATCTGGAGAGCTTTGCGCTGTTCGATCTGTATGAGGGCGCGCAGATCAAAGACGGATACAAATCCGTTGCGTATACGATCGTATTCCGCGCGAAAGACCGGACATTGGAAGAGGCGGACGTATCTGCGGCTATGGAGAAGATCCTGAAAGCTCTGGAAGAGATGGAGATCGAACTGAGAAAATAGAAACGGCATCCGCGCACGGAGCGCAGGTGAAATTTAGAGAGGAACAAAACAGTGAAGACGAGTGACTTTTATTATGATCTTCCGGAGGAACTGATCGCACAGGATCCTTTGGAGGATCGTTCCTCTTCCCGGCTTCTTGTGTTAAATAAGAAAACCGGGGAGACGGAGCATCATGTATTTAAAGACATTATCAACTATTTGAATCCGGGAGACTGCCTTGTGATCAATGATACAAAGGTGATTCCGGCGCGTCTGATCGGAGAGCGCGTGGGAACCGGAGCGAAGATCGAAGTGCTGCTTTTGAAGCGCAGGGAAAATGATACTTGGGAGACGCTCGTGAAACCGGGGCGGAAGATGAAAGTCGGATCCAAAGTCAGTTTCGGGGACGGGCTGCTGATCGGGGAAGTCGTGGATGTTGTGGAAGAGGGAAACCGTCTGATCCGGTTTCATTACGAGGGGATTTTTGAAGAAATCTTAGATCAGCTCGGACAGATGCCGCTACCGCCGTATATCACCCACCAGTTGAAAGAGCGGAACCGGTATAACACCGTGTATGCGACCCACGAGGGTTCGGCGGCAGCGCCGACGGCAGGACTGCATTTTACGCCGCAGCTTTTGGAGGAAATCCAGAATAAGGGGATTGAGATCGCCCGCGTGACTTTGCATGTCGGTCTGGGAACATTCCGTCCGGTAAAAGTAGAGGAAGTGACGGAACACCATATGCATTCTGAGTTTTACCAGATTGATGAGGAAGCAGCCAAGAAGATCAATCACGCGAAAGAAAACGGAGGAAGAGTGATCTGTGTGGGAACGACAAGCTGCCGGACGATCGAGTCTGCGGCGGATGAAAACGGGCGTTTGAAAGCGTGCAGCGGATGGACGGAAATCTTCATTTATCCGGGCTATCAGTTTAAAATATTAGATTGTCTGATCACAAACTTCCACTTGCCGGAATCCACGCTGATCATGCTTGTGTCCGCTCTTGCCGGAAGAGATCATGTGCTGGCGGCTTACGAGGAAGCGGTTCGGGAGAAATATCGCTTTTTCTCGTTTGGAGATGCGATGTTTATCGAATGATGGCTGCGCTGACTGCGGCGGATGTATCTATGATGTCGGCAGCCGCCGCAAGCGCAGTAGATCCCGGAGTGATCGAATGTTTTAATCTGAAATTGCCATCATGCAGAACGCCGCGATCCCGACGGCAGCATAGAGCATATGGATGATCATGCAGATCTGCATCCAGAGGTGGCGGACGTTGCCTTTGGCATAGACGATCACGGAGAAGACGCCACCGGCGATCATCAAAGCGGCGCAGCCGGAAATCAGGATTTTTGCCATCGGCATCTGGAGCGCCCAGTCATAGCGCCGGAGGAAAAGCAGCCCCCATGGGATGAACAACATGATCGTGGAAACAGTAGTATAAATTTTAGTTTTCATAAGTGATCTCCTTTCAGGATAGATTTGGAAGTGTTCTTTATTTTCGCTCTGCGTGACCAAAACGGAGGCAGGCGATGAAAAGTGCGGCGAGCGTGAGCAAGGCGGCAATCGGGATCCATGGGATCCAGTCGATGGTTGTCTCATAGACCCCGGCGGCAGCCCGTCCGTATGCGATCATCAGCAGATAAAACGGATAACACATCGGGTAGGCGAACCAGACCTTTGTGTTGATCAGCAGGACGGAGGGCACGATGGAAGCAAGTCCGATCCCGATCTGGAAGATCGGAGAGGCGATCAGTACCGCGATCATCCAGAAGACGGCAGCCATCGGGACGGTAGCAAGATAAAATCCAAATACAGTACGAAAAACAAAAAGCGGCGGCAGAAGCAGTGTGTAGTCAACCATTGCGGATGCCGCCGCTGCGCTTAAGTAGTATGCAAGGATCAGCAGGAGCATTTGTACAAAAGTAAGCAGGATCAGCACGGTAAATTTTGCAAGACAAAGGGCGGGACCGCTTATGGGAAGCGCCAGCATTTTTAAGATCCCATGATTGGTATGTTCGTTCTGCCGGAGCAGTACGGTACAGAGGATGAGCGTGGCAGGGATCATAAACCAGACCATGCCCATAAAGCCCTGAACGAAAAAATTAGATTCCGGTGTGATCGGGATTCCCTGTGTGTCGAAGATCCCATCGGCATTGAGGATACTCGGGATCCACATCATAAAGACCGGAATGACCAGAAGCAGCAGGATCTTGGAGCGTTTGATTTTTTGAAGTTCTATTTGGATCAAAGAAAAAAAGTTCATGAATGATACCTCCTGATCGATGGATAAATGGCGCCGCACAAGGCGAACAGAATCGTTTCCGCGGCGCAGGCTGCCGGATAAAGCAGCGTCTGATCTGCCGAGACAGATTCTGACAGCAGATGATAAGGCGTGGAGAACGGAAGCAGACCAAGCAGCAGATTCTTCTGTGGAAACACATATATGGTAAAAGTCAGGATGATGCCGATTCCAAGCGACGTCCACATATTTGAGCAGATGGATGCGATGCAAAGCATCAGCAGCATTGTGGGGAGCAGCATGAGCCACTGAAAGCCGGCGAATTTCAAAAGAGCAAAGGCAGCGGAGCTGTCGAATGTATAAGCCGGAAACCAGTGGAGCGCACAGAAGCCGAGCGCCGCGCATTCCGTCAGGATCACAACGATGCCGGAAACAGCGAGAATGGTTCCTTTTCCGAGAAACAGCAGGTGCGCTTTGACCGGGAGCGTTTCGGACTTCTGGATCCCACGGTCGGCAAATTCGGTGTGATACATGATGCAGCAGAGGCAGATCGAGAGCAAAATGTTGAGCATCGCGATCATCTGCCAGTTGGCGTCGGCAAGGATGGAAAGCGGATCTCCCGGAAGTGTTGTAAATGCTTCCGGGCGCACCAGCATATTTGCCAGAGGAAATGCAGCCGCAAATAGTCCGCACAGCACGACTGCGGGCAGGCATCCGGTCCGTTTCAATTTTTTACATTCCAGCGGAAGCATCTGGAAAAATCCGATGGTCGGTGTTTGCGTCATGATCTTTTCCCTCTTTTCTCTATTTTTTTGCGGAGTAGTTGTTGGTTGTCTTCGTCTACAAGCGCCAGAAAAGTCTGCTCCAGATTATCTGTGGGATATCCGTTCTCATGGGCATATGCTTTCAACTGCTCCATAGATCCCTCAAACAGAAGATGTCCGTGGTTCAGGATTCCGATGTCATCCGCCATCAGTTCGATCTCAGGAAGCAGATGGGAGGAGACAAGTACGGTGCAGTCGTATTGTTCCGGCAAAGAACGGATCAGCGTGCGGATCTCGTGGATGCCGACCGGATCCAGTCCGTTGGTCGGTTCATCCAGGATCAAAATCGGTGGATGACCGATCAGAGCGCCGGCGAGTCCGAGACGCTGTTTCATCCCGAGCGAATACTTTTTTGCCGGACGGTCTTTAAATTCCGTCAGACCGACCAGTTCCAGAGCATCCTTTACACTGTGTTTCGGAAGCTTTAAGATACGTCGGATGATGTCCAGATTTTCTTCTCCGGTCAGATTGCCGTAAAATGCCGGAGATTCGATGAACGATCCGATCTCTTTCAAGATCGCGACACGGTCATTCGGAAATGTCTTTCCGTCAATCTGAAAACTTCCGAGCGTCGGTCTTGTGAGCCCCAGAAACATTTTCATCGTCGTTGACTTTCCTGCTCCGTTGGGACCTAAGAAGCCATAGACAGTTCCTTTCCGGATATGCAGGTTTACATTGGAGACAGCGGTAAAACTGCCGTATGATTTGGTTAAATTTTTTGTTTCAATGATATTCATCGTATGACACCTCATTCTGCCGCGGAAATGCGGCGTTTTTTTGCGGGAACTTTGGAGGGAAACGTTCTTTGAAAATACGTTTGTTCGTTCCGCTGTAATGAGTATAAAAAACGAATCTTGCGTTCGGATTGTGAATACCTTACGATTACCTTACAAATGAAACCGGGGGATAGGAGTGTCCGGAAAGTGGTGGTATAATTTTTGACAGGAGAAAGTAGGAGGAATTGTTATGGATTTTGACAGATGGAAACAGAAACGGATTTTAGTTGTAGATGATGAACCGGGGCTTTTACAGATGGTCGTATCGATTTTAAATCAGGACGGGTATACGCAGATCAAAACCGCGGGAACCATGCGGGAAGCGCTTGGCGTTTGTCAGGAATGGATGCCAGAACTGGCAATCCTGGATGTGATGCTGCCGGACGGAGACGGCTTTTTCCTGTTTGAACAGATCAAAAGTTTTCTGGATATCCCGATTTTATTTTTGACGGCGCGAGGGGAGGACTCAGACCGGCTACACGGACTCGGGCTTGGCGCGGATGATTATCTTGTGAAACCTTTTCTGCCGAAAGAACTGCTTCTTCGGATCGGGATCATACTTCGCCGTTTCTATAAAGATGAAAAACCGGTCGTGACATTGAAAGGAAGTCAGATTGATTTTTCCAGAGCAGAAGTGATCCGCGGCGGAGAGCGGATTCCGCTGACAGCAAAAGAATTTGAGATTTTACAGGCATTGTACCGGAACGCGGGGCGGATCGTGACGATCGATCAGCTCTGTGAAGCGGCATGGGGGGATAATCCGTTCGGATATGAAAATTCTCTGATGGCGCACATCCGCCGGATCCGGGAGAAGATCGAGGAATATCCGTCGAGCCCCGTATCACTGCTGACGGTGCGCGGATTGGGATATAAACTGACGCTGGCAGACAAGGAGTAAGTCGCCTTTGTAAATGAACGCAAAAGGAGTAGAAGATGAGAAATAAGAGTATACTGAAACTGGTCAGCCGGTTTGTCATGATCATTGTATGTTCCCTTTTGGTCTTGTTTGTACTGAACATCTGCCTGTTTATCGGTGTCTCGTTTCAGGGAGTGGCAAGCGGGGGCGGATGGCAGGTGACGGAAGAACTGACGGCGGAATTACAGGAAAACGGGGACGGAACTTATTTTGTTTCGGAACGCGGAAAACAGATTTTAGCAGAGCGGGATGCGTGGGCGGTTCTTGTTCAAGACGGGACCGGCGATGTTGTATGGTACAGTGAGAACCTGCCGGCGGAGATCCCGCTTCATTATACGGCTGCGCAGATTTCCGCGGATACGTTGGGGTATATCGAGGATTATCCGACGACAACCGCGGCGAGAGAAAATGATCTGCTGATCATGGGACATCCGAAAGAGACGTATTGGAAATCGATGTGGAATACGTATGATCTGTCTCTGATCAAAAATCTGCCGCGAAATGCAGTGATGATCTTTCTTGTGAATCTGCTGGTAGTGTTTCTGATCTACGCATTTTCCACTTCGGGGATCGTCAGATATATCCGCCCGTTGATCCGCGGGATCGAAGCGCTTCCCGAGGAACGGGTCTATGTCCGGGAGAAAGGACTGTTTACGGATCTGGCGCATTCGGTCAATGAAGCGTCCGAAAAACTGAAAATACAGGAACAGGAACTTAAGAAGAAAGAGCGTGCCCGTGCGAACTGGATCTCCGGCGTGTCGCATGATATCCGAACGCCGCTTTCCATGGTCATGGGATATGCCGCGCAGATGGAGGATGACGCAGAACTTCCGGACGAGGCGCGAAAACGGGCGCAGATGATCCGTCTGCAGAGTGTGAAGATGAAAAATCTCGTAAATGATCTGAACCTCGCTTCCAAGCTGGAGTATCAAATGCAGCCGCTTCATATGGAACGGATCAGTCTGGCGGCGGTGGTCAGACAGACGGTCGCGGAATTCGCCAATCTGGATTTTGAGGAGAAATATCCGATCTGTTTTGAAGCAAAAGAGGGAAGCGGCCGCGGGATGATCCGCGGAGATAAAGATCTGCTTTGCAGGGCAATCGGGAACATCCTGACAAATTCACAGGTACACAATCCGGATGGATGTGGTATTATGGTAGAAACGGATGCAGGGGACGGAGCGTTTGTGATCCGGCTGGAAGACGACGGGATCGGTATTGGCGAGGAAGAACTTCAGAAATTACAGAGCACTCCGCATTATATGATGAGCGACGGAGGCGTGGAAGAACCTCGTCATGGACTGGGGCTTCTGATCGTGCGCCAGATCGTGGCAGCACACGGAGGAACCGTGCTTCTGGATCATGGAAGACAGGAGGAAAAAGGCGGTTTTGCGGTGGAAATGCATTTCCCGATAAAGGAGAACGATGATGAAACATGATATGAAAAGTTATACAGTAGAATCCCACACTTCGTTTAATGCGGTGGGCGAGATCTCCGGTTATCTTGTAAGACCGGGGATGTTTGAGACGAACGGAGCGACGCCGCTTCCGGTGGGGGTGAATTTTACGGTACATACTTCCGGAGGAACGTCCTGTGAACTTTTGTTATTTCACAGAGGCGAGGAAGAGCCGTACGCGGTGCTGCCGTTTCCGGATGAATACCGGATCGGGGATGTATATTCCATGATCGTTTTTGGGCTGGATATTGAAGATCTGGAATATGCCTATCGTGTGGATGGACCGTGGGATCCGAAAAAAGGACTGCGGTTCAGGAAAGAAAACGTACTGCTGGATCCATATGCGAGAGCAGTGGCGGGACAGCGGATCTGGGGCGAGAAAAAAGAGGGCGCTTATCATGCAAGGGTAGTGAAAGATGTGTTTGACTGGGGCGATATGCCGCAGTCAAAACGGGAAATGAGCGATCTGATCATCTATGAGATGCATGTCCGCGGCTTTACGAAACACCCGTCTTCCGGTGTGGAACAGAAAGGTACATTTGAGGGATTGCGGGAGAAGATCCCTTATCTGAAAGAACTGGGCGTCAACGCGGTGGAACTGATGCCGATCTTTGAGTTCGATGAGACTGTGAACTGCCGGGAGGTGGATGGGAAAAAGCTGCTCGAATACTGGGGATACAACAGCGTCAGCTTTTTTGCGCCGAACACGAGCTATACGGCTGCCGAGGAATACAACCGGGAGGGGACGGAGTTAAAAACGCTGATCCGGGAGCTGCATGAGAATGGGATCGAAGTGATCCTGGACGTTGTGTTCAATCACACCGCGGAGGGAAATGAAAAAGGTCCCACATTTTGTTTCAAAGGATTTGACAATAAGATTTATTATATGCTGACGCCGGATGGGAACTATTACAATTTCAGCGGCTGCGGCAATACTTTGAACTGCAACCATCCGATGGTGCGGCAGATGATCCTGGAATGTCTGCAGTATTGGACGATCAACTATCGGATCGACGGATTCCGGTTTGATCTGGCAAGCATCCTCGGGAGAAATGCGGACGGTTCTCCGATGAACAATCCGCCGCTTTTGGAAAGTCTGGCGTTCAATCCGGTTTTGAGTAATGTAAAGCTGATCGCGGAAGCATGGGATGCCGGCGGCATGTATCAGGTCGGAAAGTTTCCGGCAAACCGGCGCTGGGCAGAGTGGAACGGAAGATACCGGGATTGTCTGCGCAGTTACCTGAAAGGCGATCTCTGGGAGGCGTGGACTGCGGCGTGGTGTATATCCGGATCGGGAGATCTGTACGGCGGATACACGCAGGACGGCAACGAACGGTATGCGGGCTACAATTCCTGTGTGAATTTTCTGACTTGTCACGATGGGTTCACGCTGTACGATCTGTATTCTTACAATACGAAACACAATGAAGCCAACGGATGGGACAATACCGACGGCGCGAGCGACAACCGGAGCTGGAACTGTGGAGCGGAGGGGGAGACCGACGATCCGGAAGTAAAGATGCTTCGTTTTCGGATGATCCGCAATGCCTGCGCGGTACTGATGTGCAGCAGGGGAACGCCGATGTTTCTGGCAGGCGATGAATTCGGAAACACACAGTTCGGCAACAACAATTCCTACTGTCAGGACAATGAGGTGTCCTGGCTGGACTGGAGTCTTTTGGAGAAAAACCGTGAATTGTTCGAGTTTTTCAAATTTATGATCCATTTTCGGAAAAAACATACGGTGATCCGGAAAAAGCTGCCGGATGCAGTTTGCGGATTAGGTTCTCTGAACACAAGGAACGAATACGGGGAGCTGAATATCGAGAAAGAAGCACGGATGCTGGCGGTCTCTTTTGCCGGATATGATTCGGAAAAAGGAAAAGACGATATTGTCTATGTGGCAGTGAACCCATATTGGGAGGATACAAGGATCTTTCTGCCGGATCTGCAGGGGAGAGAAACATGGTATCTTTGCGTGAACACATATGGAGACGGTGCGGGGAGATATGTTTATCCGGAGGGAGAAGAAGTGCGGATTGAATCGGAATTCGTGATGAAGCCGCGTTCCGTAGCCGTTTTTACAACGAAATCATATTAAAAAGCAGGAAAGCTGAAACGCAGAAAAATCAAGAAACAGGGAAAAAGGAATGAACGAAGAGAAAAAGATCCGGGTGATCAGCTTTACAAAGCAGGGGAGCAGGCTGAACCGGGAGATAGGGAAAAAATTAACAGAGATCGGATATCGCTGTTCCTGCTATACGGTGGAACGCTTTGCAGATAAGAACGAGAGAGAACTCTGTCTTGCACCGCTTCCGGAGAAAGAAAAACGGAGTGCATGGATTGGACAGTACTGGGGCAAAGAAGCTTTTTTGTTCATCGGCGCGTCGGGGATCGCCGTCCGGCTGATCGCCCCTTGGGTGAAAGATAAGTTTACGGACTCTCCGGTACTTGTGATGGATGAACGGGCGGAATATGTGATCCCGCTGTTGTCGGGGCATGTGGGCGGAGCCGTGGAGATCGCCCGGGAGATCGCCGGATCTGTGGGAGCAAAACCGGTGATCACAACGGCTACGGATGTGGAACAGGTTTTTGCGGTGGATGTTTTTGCTGCGGATAACCGGCTTCGCATCGGGAATCGAACTACGGCAAAACAGATTTCGGCGGCGCTTTTGGACGGGAAATGTGTCGGGTTTTATGCGGAATATCCGTGGCAGGGCACATTCCCGGATCGTCTCAGGCTTTGCGGGAGCAAATCAGAATTAGAAGCATTTGCAAAGCGGCAAGGTTTTGGAATCTGGGTCAGCGGGAAAAAAGAAGCCTGCCCTGCCGGGATCTTGCAGTTGATCCCGCAGAATCTTGCGGTGGGGATCGGATGCAGACGGGGAACGGAGGAAGCGGCGATCGAAAGCGGACTGCGGGAGATCCTGGAGGAGCATGGATGCCGGATGGAACAGATCACTGCGATCGCCAGTATCCATTTAAAGCAGGACGAGCCGGGACTGATCGGGCTGGCGGAAAAGCTGCATGTCCCGTTTCGCTGTTATTCTGCGGAGGAACTGATGAAGACCGGGGAGGTGGAAGAATCCTCGGAATTTGTACGGTCGGTGACCGGGGTGGACAACGTCTGCGAGCGGGCGGCGAGAGCCTGCGCGCCGGATGGAAAGCCGGTGTTTGGAAAGAATCGCCGGAAAGGCATGACGGCGGCGGCGGTGGAAAGAGAAAAAGTGTTGAGATTCAGATAGGAGAGAATATGGAACAGATACTTGTGTTTTCCGGGACGACGGAGGGAAATGCGCTTGTGAGGGCGCTCCGTGCATATCCGGTGCATGTCTATGTGAGTGTTGCGACAGAATACGGAGAGGCTTCGGCAGCAGTCTGTGAGAATACGGAAGTGGTCAGAGGACGGATGGATCAGGAACAGATGCAGAGCTTTCTTCGGGAGAAACAGATCACGCTGGTCATCGATGCGACCCATCCGTTTGCCCGCATCGTCACGGAAAACATCCGGGAGGCATGCAGGGCGGAAGCAGTCGCATATATCCGATGTCTGCGGGAGAGCCGGGAACCGGCGGAGGGGTGTGTATTTGTAGAGAGTATTGCGGAAGCGGTGACATATTTGGAGGAGACAACAGGCAATATCCTGCTCACAACGGGAAGCAAGGAATTACAGAAATACACAAGATTAAAAGAGTTCCGCAGCCGATGCTATGCGAGAGTTCTTTCTACAAAAGAGGCGGTGGAAAAAAGCATCGGGCTTGGTTTAGAGGGGAAACATCTGCTGGCGATGCAGGGACCGTTTTCAAAGGAAATGAACAAAGCGATGATCGCTCATGTGGATGCAAAATACGTTGTGACGAAAGAAACCGGAAAAGCCGGCGGATTTCCGGAAAAGCTGGAGGCGGCAAAAGAGAACGGAGCCTGTCTGGTTGTGATCAGAAGACCGGAGGAAGACGGGAAAAAAGCAGAAGAGATCATCGCGTGGTTTCGGAAGCATTTATAAGAGCGGTCATAACCGGATCCGGGATCACCGAATCAGAATCACCGAATCGGTCAGCACGCAGGATTGAAATCATATAGCAACTATGGTATACTATATCAGATCCGCAGGTTCTGCGGTTCAGGTTTCAGATTCGGCAAGCACTTTAAAAGGGAGCGCTGTCTTTTGAAAAGCAGTGCGTCGGGGAAGTCAGGTGAGAGTCCTGCACAATGCCCGTTGCTGTATGGGAGTAGTGCTGTTCCATGATGTCATTGTAGACAAATGGTCTATGAGAAGGCGGAACAGTGTGTTTGATGCCTAAGTCAGAATACCCGCTTTTAAAGGAATCTGAGAGGGTTACGGGAATATAACCGGGTGGACGCTGCACAAAGTCTCTTGTTTTGTGGTTTACCTGGCATATTTCAAAACGGAAACTTACAAAAGGAGAGAAGAGAGTATGACAAAAAAAGAAAAAGCATTTCTCAGGGCAACGGTCGCATTTACGATCCTGTTTGCCACTGCTCCGGTTGCGAATGCAATGCACATTATGGAGGGGTATCTTCCGGTGGCATTCTGTGTGACATGGGGCATTATTTGTCTGCCGTTTCTTGCGGCAGGATTGATTTCCCTGAAAAAAAGAGTAAAAGAAAATCGAAAGACGATCACGCTGATCGCCATGTCCGGCGCGTTTATTTTCGTGATCTCGTCTTTAAAGATCCCGTCGGTCACAGGAAGCTGTTCCCATATGACCGGAACCGGACTCGGCGCGATCCTGTTGGGACCGGCAGCAGTCAGTGTGCTGGGGATCATCGTATTGTTGTTCCAGGCGATTTTATTGGCGCATGGCGGACTGACAACATTGGGAGCGAATACATTTTCCATGGCGATCGCCGGACCGCTTGTGTCGTTTGGACTTTATAAGCTCTGTGAAAAATGTAAATTGAATCGGAAAGTATCGGTATTTCTCGCGGCATTTTTAGGTGATCTTTTCACATACTGTGTGACGAGCATCCAGCTCGCGCTTGCTTATCCGTCCGAATCCGGCGGAATCGCGGCATCCGCAGTGAAATTCCTCGGAGTATTTGCACCGACACAGCTTCCGCTTGCAGTGATCGAGGGGATCCTGACCGTTGTGATCGTGATCGCGTTGGAATCCTACGCGCGTCCGGAGCTGAAAGCAGTCGGATTTTTAAAGGAGGTCTGATCAAAATGGCGAAGAAGAATAAGAAATTGATTTTAGGACTTTTGATCGTGGCTGTTTTGATCGCTTTTATTCCGTTGTTTGCATTGAAAGACGCGGAATTCGGCGGTTCAGACGACGCGGGAAGCGTGATGGTGGAAGAAATCCACGGAGAATATGAACCTTGGTTTACTCCGGTGCTGGAAACAGCGTTGGACGGAGAACTTCCGGGGGAAGTGGAAAGTATGTTGTTCTGCGTACAGACCGGGATCGGCGTTGGAATCATCGCTTTTGTAATGGGACGGTTCGTGGAACGGAAAAAATGGATGAAAGATGAAGAGTAACCGGTATGCATACAATTGATCATTATTGTTACCATTCCGGATTGAGAGGTGTAAATGCCGGCTTAAAATTTGCCTATGCGGCGGCGACAATGCTGATTTGCTTGATCAGCAGGTCGCTTGCGGCAGCGGCGCTGGTATTATTGGCGAATGGGATTCTGACTGTGAAAAAAGGTAGGATCCCGTTTCCTTTTTACCGGAAGTTGATGCTTGTTCCGCTGGCTTTTTTGATACTGGGGACGGCGGCAATGATCCTCAATCTGTCAAAGACGCCGCTGGACTCTTATGCTGTTTCAATCGGAAGCTGGTATCTGACCGGAAGCCGGAACGGAATCCGGCAGGCGGTACGGCTGATCGGAAGTTCGCTTGCGTCGGTTTCCTGCCTGTATGTGCTGTCGCTGAACACACCGATGCCGGAAATCCTTTTGGTGCTGGAGAAGCTGCACTGCCCGGAACTGTTGACGGAATTGATGCTGTTGATCTACCGCTATATTTTTATTTTGGCGGATACGGCATCTGCGATCCGCACTTCGCAGAACTGCAGATTGGGATATCAGGATTATCGGACGTCGCTGCGCTCGTTCGGGGAACTTTGCGCGGTGCTTTTTGTCCGCGCACTGAAGCGCTCCAATGACCTGTATACTGCGATGGAGGCGCGCGGATATGACGGAAAGATCCGCATCCTGCATGAGAAACGTCCGGTGAAACGAAAGGAATTGGCGGCGGTGATCGTATTTGAACTCATTTTGACAGGAGTGGCACTATGGATACGTTGAAAAAAAATGATAGGGAGACCCCGGTGATATTGGAATTGCAGAATGTCTCTTTTTCTTATGATCCGGAGGAACTGCCGGCACTTCAAAAGGTAAATCTGAAGATTCGAAGAGGAAAAAAAGTTGCATTGATGGGAGCCAACGGTTCCGGGAAATCTACATTGTTTCTCTGTATGAACGGGATACACCGTCCGGATCATGGGGAAATTTTATTCCATGGAAAACCGGTGGAATATACAAAAAAAGGACTTCTGGAACTGCGAAGCAAAGTCGGGATCGTATTTCAGGATCCGGACAGCCAGCTTTTTTCGGCAAATGTGATACAGGAGATTTCATTTGGCATTTTGAATCTGGGCGTGGAGGAAGCAGAGGCAAGAGAGGAAGTGCGCAAGGTGATCGAACGGCTTGGGATCACACCGTTTCAGGATCGTCCGACCCACGCGTTGAGCGGCGGACAAAAGAAACAGGTGTCGATCGCGGATATTCTCGTGATGCATCCGGAAGTCGTGATCTTAGATGAGCCTGCGGCTGCTCTGGATCCGAAGCATACGAAGATCGTCAATGATTATGTGGATCAGCTTGCAGAAGAGGGGATCACGGTATTGATCGCGACGCATGATATCGAGTACGCTTGCGCCTGGGCGGATGAGATCGTTCTGATGAAAGACGGAACGATCCTGCGGATGGGAACACCCGAAGAAATCTGCGCCGATACGGATGCCCTGCACCGGACAAATCTGGAGGAACCCGGCGCGCTGCGGCTTTATCGGAGGTTGTGCGCGCGTGGAATATTAAAAGAAGAAAAACATCCGCCGCTTAGTATCGCGGAATTGGAACGGTTACTTTGACGAGCCGGCGGCAGGTTATTTGCAGAAAAGCAAAAGGAGGGACAAAGATGGAGCAGAAGAAAGGAATCCTTGTTGTCAGTTTTGGAACAAGCCATCTCGATACACTGGAACGGACGATCACGGCAGTCGAGCAGTATATTGCCGCGCAGTTTCCGGAATACCGCGTTTATCGCGCATTTACAAGCGGCATGATCCTGCGGAAATTAAAGCGAAAGGAAAATCTGATATTTGATAATGTGGAGGAAGCGCTGGAGCGGATGGCGGCAGACGGGATCGAAACGGCGGTCATCCAGCCGACCCATGTGATCAACGGGATCGAGAACGACCGGATGCTGGAAGCGGCGGAAGCGTACCGGGATCGTTTTGAAACGATGCAGATCGGAGCGCCGCTTCTTAGTACGGCAGAAGACTATAAGAAAGCAGTGCACGCTGTGATGGCGGAGGTCGATCCGGCGGAAGACGAGACGTTGATCCTGATGGGACACGGAACGGATCATCATGCCAATTCGGCATACCCGACACTGGAATATACGTTTCATCTGCTCGGCTACCGTCAGGTACTTGTGGGAACTGTGGAGGGATTTCCGAATTTGCAGAATGTGCAGACGAAGCTGGAGATCACGGGATGTAAAAAAGTCGTTTTGATGCCGTTCATGCTGGTAGCGGGCGATCATGCGAAAAATGATATGGCAGGAGAAGAGGATTCCTGGAAATCCGAATTGGAAGAGAACGGATATGAAGTCCGGGTGATCCTGCGCGGGCTCGGAGAATTCCGGGGAATCCGAAAAATGTTCGCGGAGCATATCACGGCTGTGATCTAAAGAATACAAATGACGGGAGGAGAGGGGTGCGGTGAAAAATAACAGCGAAGTTTGGGTAGAACAGAAAAAAATGCGGACGGGTTATACGACCGGGAGCTGTGCGGCCGCCGCTGCGAAAGCTGCAGTCTGTATGCTCCTGTCCGGAGAAGTGATACAACAGGTACGTCTGATGACGCCCAAAGGGGTCGAGCTGGATCTGGAAGTGGAACAGATCGAGCGTAGACAACATGGTGTGCGGTGTGCGGTCCGCAAAGACAGCGGGGATGATCCCGATGTGACGAACGGGATTTATGTCTATGCCGAAGTAAGAAAAGAACCGGAGCCGGGGATTTATTTAGACGGCGGAGAGGGGATCGGACGGATCACAAAAAAGGGGCTGGAGCAGCCGGTCGGTGCCGCTGCGATCAATCGGGTGCCGCGGCAGATGATTTTGGAGGCGGTAAAAGAACAGAGCATCCGGTATGGGTATCAGGGCGGTTTCTCTGTGATCATTTCCGCTCCGGAGGGGAAAAAACTTGCTGCCAAAACATTCAATCCACGACTGGGGATCGAAAACGGGATTTCTATACTCGGAACGAGCGGGATCGTTGAGCCGATGAGTGAGAAAGCGCTGACGGATACGATCTTTCTGGAAATGAAGATGTTAAAAGAAAATGGGATCGACCGCTGCTGTGTCGTTCCCGGCAATTACGGGCGGGACTTTCTGGCAGAGCAGCTGGGCGTCGATACGGATCAGGCAGTCAAATGCAGCAATTATATCGGGGAGACGATCGACGCCGCGGTGAATCTGGAAATGCGGTCGCTGCTTTTGATCGGACATATCGGCAAGTTGATCAAAGTGGCGGCCGGTGTGATGAATACTCATTCGAGACAGGCGGACTGCCGGATGGAAGTGCTGGCAGCCCATGCGGCGGCAGAGGGAGCTTCGGCGGAGTGTGTACAGGCGATCCTGAGCTGTATTACGACAACGGAAGCGCTGGAACTTTTGAAAGAAAAAGGAATCCTGTCCGGAGTGATGGAGCGGGTGATGGAGCGGATTGAATTTCATCTGCGCCATCGTGCGGGAGGATCGCTTCAAGTGGAAGCGATCGTATTTTCTACCGAAGACGGGATACTCGGGAAAACGAAAAGAGCGGAAGCTCTTTTAAAAGAGATAAGAGCAGGAGCAGAATGACAGGAGGCATAAGAAGATGCAGGGAATTTTTTACGGGATCGGAGTGGGACCGGGAGATCCGGAACTGATGACGGTAAAAGCGATCAGCACGATCCGGGAATGTGACATTGTGGCAGTGGTCGTATCGGACGCGTCCTTAAAAGCGCCGGAAGTGGAAGCCGCCGGAGAAGCGGCACGTTATCCGGAATATTTGAAGCGGTGCGTAGCATATCAGATCGCATTGCCGATGGTGCCCGAGATGGAGGAGAAAGCGAAGTTATATCTTCCAATGCCGATGATCAAGGAGAAAAAAAAGTTGATCGAAATCCACGACGCCTGCGCGGCCCTGACCGGAGAACTGCTGGATCAGGGAAAGAAGATCGCCTGTATTACGCTTGGCGATCCGACCGTGTATTCTACTTGTCTGTATGTGCAGAAACGGCTGAAACGTGCAGGATATACGACGGAACTGATCCCGGGGATCCCGTCTTTTTGTGCGGCGGCAGCGCGGCTTGGGATCGGGCTTGTGGAGAATAAGGAAGAACTGCATGTGATCCCGGCGTCTTACGAGATTGAGGAATCGCTTGGATTTCCGGGAACAAAGGTGTTGATGAAAGCCGGACGGAAAATGCCTTATGTGAAGCAAAAAGCCGGAGAGATGGGACAAAAGATCCGGATGGTTGAAAACTGTGGAATGGAAACGGAGAAGATTTATCAAAATGTGGAAGAAATCCCGGATGATGCGGGATATTATTCACTTTTGATCATGAAGGAGGAACAGGCATGATTACATTTGTGGGCGCCGGATCCGGCGCGGAAGATTTGATCACGGTGCGCGGGGCGCGTCTGCTTCAGGAAGCGGATGTGATCGTCTATGCAGGTTCGCTTGTCAATCCGGCGCTTCTGGATCAGAAGAAACCGGAATGTGAAGTTTATAACAGCGCGCGGATGACGCTGGAAGAAGTGCTGGATGTTCTGATCCGCTCAGAGCGCGCCGGAAAGAACGTTGTCCGTCTGCATACTGGAGATCCCTGCCTTTACGGTGCGATCCGGGAACAGATGGACGCATTGAAAAAGGAGCATATTTCCTATGAAATCTGTCCGGGGGTCAGTTCCTTTTGCGGAGCGGCGGCGGCGCTGGAAGCGGAGTATACGCTGCCCGGCGTATCCCAGTCGGTCGTGATCACACGAATGGCTGGAAGAACGCCGGTACCGGAGAAAGAAAGCATCCGGAGTTTTGCGGCGCATCAGGCGACGATGGTTTTATTTTTGAGTACCGGGCTGCTCGGAAAACTTCAGGAAGAATTAAAGGCGGGAGGATATGCGCCGGAGACGCCGGCCGCGATCGTATATAAGGCGACCTGGCCGGATGAGAAAGTCTGCCGCTGTACCGTATCTACCTTGGAGCAGACGGCGAAAGAGAATCGGATCACAAAGACGGCGCTGATCGTCGTCGGAAATGTGCTTGGAGATCAGTACGACCGATCCGAACTTTATAATCCGGCATTTACCACGGAATTCCGGAAAGCCAGCCTGCCGCCGGATGACAGGAGCAGTGGAAATCCGGGGACATCAGATCGTGGAAACGTTATGTATATAGGCGCGGCAGATCACACAAACGGCACGCATTTCAGAGAGGAGGATACGGTATGAGCATCGTCTATGTGGTAGGACTTGGACCGGGCGCAGGCGAGCAGATGACGGCACAGGCACGGCAGGCGCTGGAACAGTGTCCGGTGATCGCAGGGTACACGGTCTATATCGATCTGATCCGGGGAGAATTTCCGGAAAAGCAATTCTTGATGACTCCGATGCGAAAAGAGGCGGAACGCTGTAAGATGGCGCTGGAACAGGCGCAGCAGGGACAGGATGTGGCGATGGTGTGCAGCGGAGACGCCGGAGTCTACGGAATGGCAGGATTGATGTACGAATTGAAAGCGGATTACCCGGGGGTGGAATTAAAGATCGTCCCGGGGATTACCGCGGCGACCGGAGGAGCGGCAGTGTTGGGCGCTCCGCTGATGCATGATTTTGCGGTGATCAGTCTGAGCGATCTTCTGACGCCGTGGGAGAAGATCGAGGCGCGTCTCCGGGCGGCGGCAGCGGCGGATTTTGTGATCTGTATTTACAATCCGTCCAGCAGAAAGCGGAAAGATCATCTGGCACGGGCATGCCGGATCCTGCGGGAATATAAACGTGCCGATACGGTCTGCGGCATCGTCAAAAATATCGGACGCGACGGGGAAGAAAAGAAAATCCTCACATTGGAAGAACTGGAACAGACCGAGGCGGATATGTTTACCACGGTCTATGTCGGAAATGAACAGACAAAAAATCTGGACGGTTATATGGTGACGCCGAGGGGGTATCGGGATGTGTAAGCGGGTGTATCTTGTCGGGATCGGTCCGGGAAACGAAAACCAGATGACGATGGAAGCACAGGAGATCCTGCGGCGATGTGATGCCGTGATCGGGGCGAAACGGATGGTGCGGCAAGCTGCCGTTTTGTTAAAAGAAAGCGGTCATGCATCAGGAGAAGTGTTGGAGAGTTACCAGCCGGAAGTGATCGGTGCGTGGCTTAAAGAGCAAGATCACATCCGGACGGCAGCGGTACTTCTTTCCGGAGATCCCGGATTTTACAGCGGTGCGCGGAAATTAAAAGAGGCGCTCGCAGAATATGAAGTCATCGTGGTTCCCGGCATTTCCTCGGTCGTCTATCTGGCAGGAAAACTGGGCGTATCCTGGGAGGATGCGAAGCTTGCGAGTATTCACGGAAGAAGTCAGAATTATGTGCAGATGATCGCGCGGAATGCGAAGACGTTTCTGCTCCTTGGCGGAAAGGAAAACGGAGCGGAAGTCTGCGGAAAAATCCGGGAGTACGATTTGAACCGGCTCACATTTTGGATCGGAAGAAATCTGTCTTATCCGGAGGAAGAGATTTTTTGCAGACGGGGCGAAGAACTTTGTCCGCAAGATCTGGATGGGCTGTGTACGGTACTGGTACAAAATGAGCAGCCGGATCTTCGGATCGGAAGAAGCATTCCGGATGAGGAATGGATCCGCGGAAAAGTTCCGATGACAAAAGAGGAGATCCGCACGATCAGTCTTGCGAAGCTGGAATTGTGTGAACATGCGGTGCTTTATGATGTGGGAGCCGGAACCGGATCGGTCGCGGTGGAAGCGGCGGGAAGATCCGACACGATCCGTGTCTATGCGGTGGAACAAAAAGAGGAGGGAATCCGCCTGATCGAGGAAAACAAAAGAAAGTTCCGGGCAGACTGGGTGACTCCGGTTTTCGGAAAAGCGCCGGAAGCATTGGAACAACTGGAACCTCCGACTCATGTGTTTATCGGAGGAAGCTCCGGAAATTTAAAAGAAATCCTTGCGTGTGTGAAGCAAAAGAATCCGGATGTCCGGATCGTGCTGAACGCGATCTCTCTGGAGACGCTGAGGGAGGTGCTGGAAGCGCAGGAATGCGGACTTTTGCGAAACCCGGAGATCGTACAGGTCAGCGTATCGAGAGCGCGGACATTGGGCGCGTATCATATGATGACCGGATTGAATCCGGTTTACATTATTTCGGAGGGACGTCCGGAACCATCCGAAGATCAATGAGGAAAGGTGTTATGAAGCAGAAAAAAAGAGATGTGCAGGATGTGAAAGCGCACAGCAGTAAAATCCCGCGGATCCTGATCGCGGCGCCGGGGAGCGGAAGCGGAAAGACGGCGGTGACCTGTGCCTTGATGGCGGCATTTCTTCGGGAGGGACTGCAGGTGGCAGCCTGCAAATGCGGACCGGATTATATCGATCCGATGTTCCATCGGGAAGTGTTGGGGATCCCGTCCGAAAATCTGGATCTGTTTTTTTGTGAGAAAGCAGTGATGCGGGAATTATTTGTCCGCCACAGTGCAAATGCGGATCTGATCATAACAGAGGGCGTGATGGGGTATTACGACGGTCTTTCGTTGGATTCGGACGCAGCCAGTTCCTATGCGGTGGCGGATGCGCTTCATATGCCGGTCTTGTTTCTTGTGCCGTGCAGAGGGACGGCGCTTTCGATCGTGCCGCTTTTACTTGGTATGCTGGCATTTCGGAAGAACAGCCATATCAAAGGAATTTTACTGAACCGTTGTTCCGGGATGCTGTATCCGCGGCTGAAAGAGATGATCGAGAGGGAACTTTTCAAACACGGGTATGCGATCCCGGTTGTCGGATATATTCCGGAAGATCCGTTGTTTCATTTGGAGAGCCGGCATTTGGGGCTGGTGCTTCCGGAGGAGATCGCAGCGATCCGGCAACAGCTTTTCGACGCGGGAGCGCTTTTGAAAACAACCGTCGATCTGGAACAGATCCGTTCGATCGCAGAGAGCGGGGCGGTTTCTGAATGGGAACAAAGGAGAGAACATGTGCCGGACTGGGGACGGGAAGAGCCGATCCCGGTGCAGATCGCAGTGGCAAGAGACCGGGCATTCTGTTTTTATTATGAGGATAACTTCCGGTTTTTGCGGGAACTCGGATGTGAATTGATCCCGTTTTCTCCGCTTGCAGATACCAAACTTCCGGAACAGATCGACGGTCTTTTATTAGGAGGCGGATATCCGGAATTGTATGCAGAGACACTTTCCGAAAATGAGAGGATGCGCCGCTTTGTGCGGGAAGCCATCCAAAATGGACTTCCCTGTATTGCGGAATGCGGTGGATTTTTGTATCTGCATGACAGTCTGGAGGGGAAAGACCAAAAGCAGTATGAGATGGCGGGCGTGATCCAGGGAAATGGTTTTGCAGCCGGGCGGCTGAAGCGATTTGGTTATATCCGTCTGAAAGCGCAGAGAGACTCTGTTTTTCTGAAACAGGGAGAAGAACTGCGGGGGCATGAATTTCATTATTGGGACAGTACGAACAATGGGAGCGACTGTCTTGCCGTGAAGCCGGACGGAAAGAGAAGCTGGGAATGTGTGCATATGAAAGGAAATCTGCTGGCAGGTTTTCCGCATCTTCATTTTTATTCCAATCCGGAGGTGGCAAAGCGGTTTGTGGAATTATGCAGGCAGAGAAAACATGATGTGAACGACAGAGAAAAGAATGGTGCGAAAGCCGGAGGAAAGGAGTGACCCAGGTGATGACAATGCAGGAACAAAAAGAAACAGAGGGTGCAGATGACAAAGTGGAGAAGCTGCGCAGGCACATTCTTCCGGTGGATGAGAGAAGTATGGAACAGGCGCGTGCGCACTGGATGACGGTCGGAAAGCCATTGTTCAGTCTCGGAAAGTTGGAAGACGCTGTGATACAGATGGCAGGGATCAAGCGGACTGCAGATTATACGCTGGAGAAAAAAGCGTTGGTGATCCTGTGCGCAGACAATGGGATCGTGGCGGAGGGGGTTACACAGACCGGACAGGAAGTCACTGCGATCGTGGCAAAGAATTTTACAAAAGGAGCTGCCAGCACCAATATGATGGCGGAAGTGGCAGGCGTGGATATTTTTCCCGTTGATATCGGAATGGCGACAGATGTACCGGGGCTGACTGTGGGAGAGAAAAAAGTTGCCGGAGGTACAAAAAATTTCGCGAAAGAGCCGGCGATGAGCAGGCAGGAAGTGTGGAAAGCGATTGAAGTCGGTATTGGAATCGTCAGAGAGTTACGGGAGAAAGGCTATGGAGTGATCGCAACCGGAGAGATGGGAATCGGGAATACGACGACAAGCAGCGCCGTGGCGTCTGTTCTGCTTGGAAAAGATCCGGAGGAAGTGACCGGGAAAGGCGCAGGGCTGACGAGCGAGGGACTTAAGCGGAAAATCCGGGTGATCCGTGAGGCGATCCGGACGCACGCTCCATATGCACAGGACGTACCGGATGTTCTGTCCAAAGTAGGCGGACTGGATATTGCGGGGATGACCGGACTCTTTTTAGGCGGCGCATTATACCATGTGCCGGTTGTGATCGACGGATTTATTTCTGCTGTGGCCGCACTGTGTGCGGTGCGGATGGTTCCGGATGCGGCAGGATATGTGCTGCCCTCCCATGTTTCGGCAGAACCGGCCGGGGCGATGATCTTAGAAGCGCTGCACCTGACCCCTTTTCTGACCTGTGATATGTGTCTCGGAGAGGGCAGCGGCGCCGTTGCCGTGATGCCGCTTCTGGAGATGGGACTGCAGGTGTATCGAAAGATGGGATCTTTTTCGGATATTCAGGTAGAACAGTATCAGATCTTGAAGTAGAGAAAAGCAGGAAGAGGAAAGGAGAGACGGAGAGATGAACGTACTGCAGTCAATGATCATTGCGTTTTCGATGTATTCCAAACTTCCGATGCCGCATATTGCATGGCAGGAGAAAAATATGAAGTATGCAATGTGTTTTTTCCCGATGGTGGGTATTGTGATCGGAATTTGCGAGTATGCTCTGGGAAGCTGGATCTTAGGGCGGGACTATGGTGTTTTGTTCTTTTCGGCATGTATGACTCTGCTTCCGATCCTGCTGACCGGAGGCATCCATCTGGATGGATTTATGGACACATCGGACGCACTGGCGTCTTACGGGGATCGGGAAAAAAAGCTGGCGATCTTAAAAGATTCCCACACCGGGGCATTTGCGGTTTTGGGACTTGGTATCTATCTGATCTGGAGCCTTGCAATGTGGAGTGAAGTCCGTCCGGAAATGCTTCCGGTGCTGGCAGCCGGTGCAGTCCTCTCCCGGGCGCTCAGCGGATTTTCGGTGGTGACATTTCCGGCGGCGCGGGAGGACGGACTGGGGAAGACATTTCAGGATGGATCCCAAAAGAGAAAAACGCGGATTGCGATGTGTATCTATGCGGCAGCGGCTGCCGTCTGGATGGTGATACAGTGCCCGGTGTCGGGGGTGGCAGCGCTTCTCTGTGCAGCCGGGACATTCGGTTATTATGCATGGATGAGCAGAAAACAGTTTGGCGGAATGACCGGGGATCTGGCAGGATATTTTCTGCAGATCTGCGAACTGGCGATCTTGAGCGGAGTTGTTCTGGTCGGATAGAGCCGGAAAAAATAAAAAAGGATGAAAGGCAGGTATTTCAGGTTGGAACTGTATTTGATCCGTCACTGGAAGACGAAAGGAAATCTGGAAAAACGTTATATCGGGACGACGGATGAGTCGATCCTTTCCGGAAGCGAACGGGATTTATGGGAAAAAAGGCTACATCGGATCCTGCCGGATGTACGCTGTGTTGCAGTCAGTCCTATGAAACGATGCAGGGAAAGTGCAGAACTGCTTTTTCCGGGGAAAAAACAGGAAGTATGCGATGCATTTCGGGAATGTGATTTCGGGCAGTTTGAAAATAGGAATTATGAGGAACTGAAAAACAGACCGGAATATCAGCGATGGATCGACAGCGGCGGTATGGAAGCATTTCCGGGCGGCGAGTCCAGAGAAAGATTTGCCGGACGCTGTGTAGAGGGATTTGTACAGAAAGTAACGGAACTTCAGGAGCGAAAGATCGAACGGGCGGCATTTGTTGTCCATGGCGGAACGATCATGGCGATCCTGGAATGGCTGGATCATAAACAACGTCCGTTTTATCATTGGCAGGCGGAGAACGGAGCCGCCTTTTATGTGAGAACAGAACGTGAAATTTTGAGAGGAACATGTAAGGAGATCAGGAAATTATGAGGATTTTGGCTGTCTGTCTGACAGGCTGTATCTTGGACTTTGTATTGGGGGATCCGTACTGGCTGTATCATCCGGTCCGTCTGATCGGTGCTTTGATCGCAAAATGTGAACAGATCTGTCGGCGGATCGCAAACGGATCCAAACGGCGTCTATTGATCGGAGGCGGTGTGATTTTTGTGGTTGTCCTGCTTGTTTCCACGGCAGTTCCGGCAGGGGTGTTATATTTGGCAGAGAAGATCCATCCGCTTCTTTCGTTTGGTCTGGAAAGCTTCTGGTGCTATCAGATCCTGGCGGCGAGATCGCTTCAGACAGAGAGTATGAAAGTCTATCGGGAATTGAAAAAACAGGATCTTCCGGCGGCGCGAAAGGCGGTTTCCATGATCGTGGGACGGGACACGGACAGTCTGGATGCAGAGGGAGTGACAAAGGCGGCGGTGGAGACCGTCGCGGAGAATACGTCCGACGGCGTGATCGCGCCGCTTCTGTTTTTGCTGATCGGCGGCGCGCCCCTTGGATTTGCCTACAAGGCGGTCAACACGATGGACTCGATGCTTGGATATAAAGAGGAAACTTATCTTTATATCGGAAGAACCGCGGCGAAAGCGGACGATGTGGTCAATTACATCCCGGCTCGGATTTCCGCTCTGTTGATGATCGCCGGAGCTTTCTTGTGCGGGATGGACGGGAAACAGGCATGGAAGATTTTTTTGCGGGACCGGAGGAAACATGCGAGCCCGAACTCGGCGCAGACAGAATCGGTGTGCGCAGGGGCGCTTGGAATACAGCTTGCCGGAGACGCCTGTTATTTCGGCAAACGATATAAAAAAGAGACGATCGGAGATCCGCTTCGGAGTGTGGAAGCGGAAGACATTAAGCGGGCAGCCTTGCTGATGTATGCGACAGAGATTTTGACGCTGTTTTTGTTCGGCAGTCTTCGCTTCCTGCTCTGTCTGATTTAAAGAGACCGGGAAAACGGGGATGTATTTTTCGGAGTCGGACTTCGTTTGTCCGAAACATCCGGAAAAGAAGAAGTAAGAAAAAGGAGAAGAAACGGGATGCGCTATGAACACGGCGGTGATATTTATACATACGGACAGGAAAAAACGCTGTTGGATTTCTCGGTGAATATCAATCCATTGGGACCAAGCGAAGCGGTACTTAAGGCGGCAGGGCAGGGCGTTTTACAGATGACACATTATCCGGACAGCCGCTGTCGGAAATTGCGGGCGGCGACGGCAAAGGCGTATGGGGTCGGCGAAGAGAACATCGTGTTCGGAAATGGAGCGGCAGAATTGCTCTTTCTGCTCGCATTTGCCAAAAGACCGGGGAGAGCGCTTGTGACGGCTCCGGCTTTTTCCGAATATGAGAGGGCGCTTTTGGCAGCTGGCTGTATTGTGGAAAAGATCCCACTGAAGCGAGAACGGCAGTTCGATCCCGGAGAGGACGTACTGGAATCTCTCACGGAAAAGATCGACATGCTGTTTCTCAGTTCTCCGATGAATCCGACCGGACGCACGATCTCTGCGGAATTGCTGGAACAGATTTTCAAGAGATGTGAAAAACTGGGGATTTTTGTCGTGCTGGACGAGTGTTTCTGTGAATTTCTGGAAAATCCGGAGACAGCGCGGGCAAACATCGATCGAATGAAGAAATTTCCGAATTTGTTTTTACTCCGCGCTTTTACAAAAATACATGCGATGCCGGGGCTTCGTCTCGGCTATGGATTTTGCTCTGATAAGAAACTGCTTGATAAGATGGAGCAGATGCGGCAGCCGTGGAGTGTATCGACTGCTGCGCAGGAAGCGGGAGCGGCGGCGCTGAAAGAGACAGACCGGGTGGAGAAAACCCGGAGATATGTGGCAGGCGAGCGCAGATGGATGGAGCGGCAGATGGAGCGGCTTGGGATCTCCTATATTCCGTCGGAAGTGAATTTTATGATGTTTCGCGGGAGTGAAGATCTGTGGGAGCGGATGCTGGAAAAGGAAATTTTGATCCGAGACTGCAGCAATTATGGCGGTCTTTCCAAAGGTGATTACCGCGTGGCAGTCAAAACACGAGAAGAGAATATGCGGCTGTTTCAGGCGTTTATGGAGGTGTTTTAAATGGCAAAAGTGATCATGGTACAGGGGACGATGTCCAATGCCGGAAAAAGCGTGCTTGCGGCGGGACTTTGCAGAGTTTTTAAGCAGGATGGTTATAAAGTGGCTCCGTTCAAATCACAGAATATGGCACTGAACTCTTTTATCACGGAAGAGGGGCTGGAAATGGGACGGGCGCAGGTCATGCAGGCGGAAGCGGCAGGAGTGAAGCCTGCTGCGGCGATGAATCCGATCCTGTTAAAGCCGACGAACGATACCGGTTCCCAGGTGATCTTAAACGGAGAAGTGGCGGGCGTGATGTCGGCGGCAGAATATTTTCGCAGAAAACAGGAATATATTCCGGTCATTTTGGATGCCTTTCACACATTGGAAAAAGAATATGATATGATTGTGGTCGAGGGGGCGGGAAGCCCGGCAGAGATCAATTTAAAAGAAAACGATATTGTAAATATGGGTCTGGCTGAGATGCTGGATGCACCGGTACTTCTTGTGGGCGATATTGACCGGGGCGGCGTATTTGCGCAGTTAGTCGGGACGATGGAACTTTTGGAGGCGGATGAGAAAGAGCGGATCGTCGGAACGGTGATCAACAAGTTCCGCGGCGACGTCTCGATCTTAGAGCCGGGGCTTCGGATGCTGGAAGAAAAGATCCACAGACCGGTGCTTGGCGTGATCCCGTATTTTCATCTGGATCTGGACGAGGAGGACAGCCTGACGGAACGATTTGACCGGAAACAAAAAGACGCCTTGATCGATATTGCAGTGATCCGGTTTCCGCGGATTTCCAATTTTACGGATCTTATGCCGCTGGAATGTCTTGAGGGCGTTTCCGTCCGTTATGTCACGGATGCGTCTTCATTTGGAAATCCTGATGCGGTGATTCTTCCCGGAAGTAAAAACACGATGGATGATCTGCTTTGGATGCGGCAGAACGGGTTGGAAGCAAAAGTTTTGAAACATGCTTCGGCAGACCGGATCGTGTTTGGAATCTGCGGCGGATACCAGATGCTCGGCGAACAGATTTCGGATCCGGAGCAGACGGAACACGGAGGAACGATCCGCGGAATGGGGCTGCTTCCGACTTCTACGATATTTCAGCCGGAGAAGAGAAGAACGCGTATCGGGGGGACTTTTTCTAATCTGAACGGAATGTTTTCGCCTTTGAACGGTGTGGAGATCGAGGGATATGAAATCCATATGGGGAAGACGATCCGTCTGCATGGAGCGTCTCCGATCCTGAATCTGACGACGGAAGAGGAGGACGGCGCAGCGTGCGGCAGCGTATGTGGATGTTATATCCATGGGATTTTTGACCGGGCGGAAATGACGCAGGCATTTTTGTCGATATTGATGTATCAGAAAGGGATGGATCCGGAAGCAATCCGGACAAAAGATATGGCGCAGCATAAAGAAGAGCAGTATGACAAACTGGCAGAGATCATCCGGGAAAATCTGGATATGGAACGGATTTACAAAATTTTGGAGAAAGGGGCGGCAGACAGATGGAATTATCCGCAGGAGAAGTAATACGGATCGGAAGCAGGAAGAGCCGGCTGGCGGTGATGCAGGCGGAACTGATCCGGGCGCAGATCGAGTGTGCATATCCTGAGATCCGAACGGAACTTGTGACGATGAAAACGACCGGGGACAAGATCCTGGATAAAAGTCTGGAGACGATCGGGGGAAAAGGACTGTTTGTGCGGGAACTGGATCAGGCACTTTTGGACGGAACGATCGATCTTGCGGTACACAGTCTGAAAGACTTGCCGATGGAAGAGAACGAAGAACTTCCGATCGCGGCATACAGTGTGCGGGAAGATCCGCGGGATGTACTGATCTTTCGCACCGGAATGGGAGCATTTCCACAGAACGGGATTCTCGGCACATCCAGCCGCAGACGGGCGATCCAGATGAAACAGATGTATCCGGACTGCAGCCTGCGGGGAATCCGTGGAAATGTACAGACCCGTCTCCGGAAACTGGAGGAAGAGGGCATGGACGGAACGATCCTTGCGGCAGCCGGTCTGAAAAGACTTGGGATTTCACTGCCGGGACGGTATTTTTCGGTTGAAGAGATGATCCCAGCGGCGGGACAGGGGATTCTTGCCGTACAGATCCGAAAAGACGGAAAATTACAGTACATGTCCGGGATGCTGGAATGCGGCAAACTTCTTTGCGCTCACAATAGGGAAAGCGAGTGGGCAGCGCTTGCCGAGCGGCAGTTTGTACGGACGCTGGACGGCGGATGCACATCGCCGGTTGCTGCACATGCGCAGATTTCAGGGAAAGAATTAAAACTGACCGGGTTGTATTTTGAAGAGGGGATGGAGACGTTTCGGACAGATACGATCACCGGAGCCGTGGAAACGGCAAAAAAACTGGGTGAAGAGCTTGCTGTTCGTATGAAAAAATATGGGAGGAATGCAGGATGACAGAGAAAGGAAAAGTATGGCTTGCCGGAGCAGGTCCGGGAGACGCCGGACTTCTGACGGTGAAAACAAGACAGCTGCTCTGCGAAGCGGACGTGATCGTATATGACGCGCTGGTCAGCGCGGAAATCCTCTGCCAGATCCCGGATCATGTGGAGCGGATCTATGTGGGAAAACGCTCGGGACACCATCCGGTTCCCCAGGAGGAGATCAATGCGATCTTGCTTCAGGAAGCGCAGAAAGGAAAACGTGTGCTGCGTTTAAAAGGCGGAGATCCGTTTGTCTTTGGCCGTGGAGGGGAAGAACTGGAACTTCTCGCAGCGCATCAGATCCCTTATGAGGTCGTTCCGGGAGTGACTTCTGCATCTGCGGTTCCGGCATATGCAGGAATTCCGGTGACGCACCGGGATTATACTTCTTCGTTTCATGTGATCACCGGGCATCCGAGAAAAGGCGGAAAACTGCAGATCGATTTTGATGCGCTCGTCCGCTTGAACGGAACGCTTATTTTCCTGATGGGGATCACGGCGATGGAATCGATCTGCAGCGGACTTCTGGAAGCGGGAATGGAGCCGGATATGCCGGCGGCAGTTTTGGAGCGGGGAACGACGGCGGCGCAGCTAAGCGTCGTGTCGGATGTGAAACATCTCCCGAAAGAGGCAAAAAAAGCGGGGATCGGAATGCCGGCGATCATTGTGGTCGGGAAAGTCTGCCGGTTGGGAGAACAATTTCACTGGGCAGAAAAACGTGTGCTTGGCGGCAGACAGTTTTTGATCACCCGTCCGAGACAGCACAGTTCGTCTCTTGCGCGAAAGCTTCGGGATCTGGGAGCACAGGTGCTGGAACTTCCGGCGATCCGCACCAAACCGGTGGAGCCGAATCCGGAGCTGACCGCGGCATTGGAACAGTTTGGCACAAGTGCTGAAAGCTGGCTTGTGTTCACTAGTCCGATCGGAGTAGCGACATTTTTTGAACAGTTGGAAAAACAGGCGTGGGATATCCGAAAATTATTTCGGAAACAGACGGAGCTTCGGATCGCGGCGATCGGAAGCGCGACCGGACAGGCACTGCGTTCGTTTGGATTGATCCCGGATCTGGTGCCGGACGTATATGACGCGGAACATTTGGGCAGATCCATTGCACAGAATGCAAAGCCGGGAAGTGAAGTGTTGATCGTCCGTGCAAAAGACGGATCCGAAGCGCTGCTGCCCCCTTTGGAGGACGCAGGGCTTTCGGTACAGGATGTGGCGCTGTATGAGACGGTCTGCGAACTTCATGAAGCATTGCATGATGAGATCGTAAATGCGGTGTGCTCCGGGGAGGTGGACGCGGTGACGTTCACAAGCGCTTCCACGGTACATGGATTTGTACAGAGTATGAAACTGACCGATTACACGAATATCCGGGCAGTCTGCATCGGAGAGCAGACTGCAAAGGAGGCAGAACGTTACGGGATGCAGGTACAGATATCCGATCAGGCGACAATAGACAGTCTGGTAGAGAAGCTTCTTTTATTGTACGGAAAGGAAGAACGGGCATGATCCGCTATACAGGAAAGCGGTTTCTGATCAGTCTGCTGTCGGTATGGATGCTGATAACCGTCGCTTTCTTTTTGACAAGACAGATGCCCGGAAGTCCGTTTCAGACCGGCAATGTATCCGGAGAGGTGCTGGAACAGATGGAACAGGAATACGGGCTTGACCAACCGGTGTCTGCACAGTATGTTACTTATATGAGAAATCTGCTGCACGGAGATCTGGGGATTTCCTATATGAACCCGGGAGAAAGCGTTACGGAAGTGATCGCGAGGGCATTGCCGGCGACGCTTTCCCTTGGCATACTGGCAGTGATCGTATCGCTTGTGGCAGGTACGCTTTTGGGGATGCTTCAGGCATTTTCGCAAAAAAGGTGGGTTCGCACAACGATTCTATTCGGTACGATCTTCGGCGCCGGAATCCCGAATTTTGTGATCGCCCTGCTTCTTGCGTTGGTTTTTGGGGTACAGTGGAAACTGCTTCCGGTTGTAGGACTGGATTCGTGGACAAGTTATCTGCTTCCGGTCTTATCACTTGCAGCTTATCCGACGGCGGTTGTGACAAGGCTGATGTGTCATACATGCAGACAGGAACTGCAAAAAGAATACGTTGTACTTGCAAAAGTGAAAGGGCTTCCCATGCGCCGCATCGCCTGGACGCATGTCTGGAAAAATGCCTGGATCCCGGTACTGAATTATGCGGGACCGGCAGCGGCATTTCTTTTGACCGGAAGTTTTGTTGTGGAAAGTATTTTTACGATCCCGGGGCTGGGAAGAGAATTTGTCAATTCGATTGCAAACCGGGATTATACGCTGATCATGGGGCTGACGATTTTTATGGGAGTTGTGGTGATCGGTGTGAACCTGGCAGTGGATCTGCTCTGTGCCTGGATGGATCCGCGGATCCGGAAAAGTTATTTAAAAGATGTATAGAAAGAGGAACGCAAAACAGGATGAAACGAAAAGATCGGCAGAAAGCAGAAAGTAATTTCATATTGAAAACAGGAGTGATCCTTTTGGCAATGCTCACACTTCTGGCAGTACTGGTTCCGATTTTCTCCGGACAGTCCTATGCGGAACAGAATCCGGATCTGCAGAATCTCGGAAGTTCCGCGGCACATCTTTTCGGGACGGACAAATTTGGACGGGACTTATTCGTGCGTGTCTGGTATGGAACACGGATCAGTCTGTTTGTCGGGATCGGCAGTATGGCGATCTGCGGGGCAGTGGGGATCGTGATCGGAGCGGCTGCGGGATATGCGGGAGGGATCATCGATCTTCTGCTGATGCGTCTCGGAGATCTGGTCGATGCGGTTCCGTCTCTTCTTTATGTGATATTGATCACATTGACATTCGGCGCCAATGCGGGAAGTATCCTTTTGGGGATCTGTATTTCGGGCTGGGTGGAATCGGCGCGGATCGTCCGCGCCGAAGTACAGCGTGTGAAGACACTGAATTTTTGTGAGGCTGCCCGGATCCTGGGAGCGGGACCGATCCGGATCCTGCGAACACATGTGCTTCCGAATGCGTGGGGACCGGTGATCGTTTCCCTGACGTTCTTTATACCGAAAGCGATATTTACCGAAGCATTTTTGAGTTTTGTAGGTGTGGGGATCGAGGCGCCACAGGCGAGTCTCGGCAGTCTGATCCAGGCGGCAAGAAGTCAGATGCGTCTTTACCCCTCACAAATGTTATATCCGATCCTTGTTCTGAGTCTTTTGTTGATCTCGCTGCACTTGATCGGAGTCGGTCTGGAACAAAAGGGAGGATGGAACAGAAGATGAAAGAAGAACTGCTTTTCGTCAGGCATCTGCATGTGGAATTTCAACATGGCGGTCAAAAAGAAGAAGCGGTGCGCGACGTCAGCTTTGACGTGGGATGCGGCGAGATCGTCGGAGTGGTCGGAGAATCCGGGTCCGGGAAAAGTACCGTGATGCGCGCAGTTCTCGACGTTCTTCCGCAGGATGCCGACGTATCTTATGAACAGCTTTGGATCCGGGGAGGAAAATCCTCGGCTGCGATGGTGTTTCAGGATCCGTCTGCCTATCTGAATCCGACGATCAAAGTAGGCAGACAGTTGATCGAAACAATTCTTCTGCATCCGGAACCTGTGACGGAAAAAGCAACACAGCAGCAGAAAAAAAACAGTCGGAAACGTGCGTGGGAGCATGCGGAAAAACTGTTGGAGATGACCGGGATCCGGAATCCGGAAGAAATAATGAAACGGTATCCGTTTGAACTTTCCGGCGGGCAGCAGCAGCGGATTGTGCTTGCGATCGCATTGGCATGCCGCCCGTCGCTGTTGATCGCGGATGAGCCGACAACCGCTCTTGACGTCACGGTACAGCGGCAGATTTTAGACCGCCTGAAGCGGATCGCGGAAGAGACGCACACATCGGTTTTACTGGTCAGCCATGATCTTGGAGTCGTTGCGGCACTGGCGAAGAGAATCCTTGTGATGAAAGACGGAGAGATCATTGAAACGGGAACGGCAGAAGAAATTTTTCATGAAGCAAAAGAACAATATACGAGAGAACTGGTGGAAGCGGCAAGGAAACATGGCAGCCGGTCGCAGGATAAGCACAGGATTTCAGAAACGATCCTGTTTCAGGCGGAACATCTCTCCTTTCAATATACAAAATTTCATTTTTTGAAAAAAAAATCGACGGAAGCAGTGCAGGATGTTTCGTTTTTTTTGCGAAAAGGGGAATCCTATGGGCTGGTCGGGGAGAGCGGGAGCGGAAAAACAACGCTTGCAAGAATGATGACCGGAATTATAGAACCGTCGGCGGGACAGATTTTGTATCTGAAAGAGCGATGGAAATCTTTACAAAAAGGCAGGAGCAAAGCGCAGTGTCAAAAAATCCAGATGGTTTTTCAGAATTGTGCGCAAGCATTGGATCCGAAAAGAACGATCGGAGAAGCCTTATCGGAACCGCTTGAGATCTGGGGCGGTGGCATGCAGGATGTGTGGAAGACAGAAGCAGCGGAAATGCTTTTCAAAGTAGGATTGGAACCGGAGATCCTTGAGAAATACCCGGGGGAGCTCTCCGGCGGACAGCGGCAAAGGATCGGGATCGCGAGAGCATTGATGCTGAAGCCGGAACTTCTCGTATTGGATGAACCGGTATCCGCGCTGGATGTGACGGTACAGGAACAGATCTTGCAATTATTGGAACGTCTGCAAAGAGAACAGGAGCTGACTTATTTTTTTATTTCCCATGATCTGAATGTCGTGAGGCGGATTTGTGACCGGATCGGCGTTCTTTACAATGGGAGGCTTGTGGAAAGCGGAGATGCAGAACAACTTTACAGGGAACCATGGCATCCGTACACAAAAGAATTGATGCTTTCGACGTTGACTGCCGATCCGAAGAAAATGAGAAGACGGCGAAATGTTCCCGGGCTGACGTCAGGAGGCGGTACAGGCAGTGGGGAGGAAAACGGCTGTCCTTATGCCAACAGGTGTGGATATGTGATGGAGTGTTGTAAGAAAGAACGACCGGAACTTTACCGGTTTGAAGATCGGGAAGTGGCATGTTTCTTGTATTCGGAACAGCACAGCGGAAAACGAAGCAAAGAGTACCGGATGGCTTCCCAGATTTGAATGAGAAGAAAGGAACAAAGAATGTACAAGATCGGGAAAAACGCGGGGAAGAAATGGATAGCGGCAGTGATGGCGGCGTTCGTGACTGTGGCAGCGGCAGCAGGGTGCGGCAAAACGGACAAAGCCGGAGCAGAAGAACGAAAAGAGAGAAACAGTATCACCGTCGCTGCGAGCAGCGATACCGGTTCGATGGATCCGGCAGGCAGTATTGCCCTTACCTATCTGACGTATTCGGTATCGGCGCTGGACGAATTATTGACATTTGATGCGGACGGAGAGATCGACTACCGGGCGGCAGAGTCCTACGAAGTCAATGAAGATTCGACGGTCTGGACGTTCCATCTGCGGGAAGAAGCGGCGTGGTCGGACGGGACGCCGGTGACTTCGGCGGATTTTCTGAATACGATGACGCGGGCGCTGGATCCGAAAAGCGGGAGCGGCTATGCAAATTATCTGTTTCCGATCCGGAATGCCGAGGCGATCTACAACGGAGAGATGGAGAGCGGAGAACTCGGAGTGGAGACGCCGGACGACTATACGCTGATCTTTTATCTGGAAAAACCGTGCGTCTATTTTCTGGATCTGCTGCGGCTTCCGGTCTATACACCGTCCTGCAGTACCTATGCAAAAGAAACCGGAAGCGGCTGGGATACCGATCCAAAGACAAGTGTATCGAACGGTCCGTTTTATCTTGCGGAATATGTACCGGAACAGTATATGACGCTTAAAAAAAATGAATCGTACTGGAATGCGGATGCCGTTTCATTGGATGAGATCACCTATCGTTTTTTTGACAGTCAGGAAGCGATGCTGTATGCTTACGAAAGCGGAGAAGCAGATGCGGCGACCGGACTGCCGTCCACGGTGATGAGCCTGTATGAGGGAAAAGAAGATCTGGAGATCACGGAGACGATCGCGACCCGGTATATTTACCCCAATCTGAATGTAGAGCCGTTGCAGGACGTCCGGGTCAGAAAGGCGATCAGTCTGGCGCTGAACCGGGAGAATCTTTGTCAGGCTGTGGGCGGCGATACGGAGCCGACGGTCAATTTTATCGCGGCGTATATGAAAGATAAGACGACCGGAAATTATTTTATCCAGGAAGCGGAACCACCGTTTCAGGAAAATGTGAAAGAAGCACAGAAACTTCTTGCAGAAGCGGGATACCCAAACGGGGAGGGATTTCCGGTGCTGACGTATAACTATCCGACGTTGGAGATGGATTCGGACACGGCGCAGGTGCTTCAGGAACAGCTGAAAAAAAATCTGAATATTGAGATCAAGCTCAATGCACAGGAATTACAGGTGAACTATTCCGAGCGCCGGGCAGGGAATTTCGATCTGTGTCGGATGAACTGGACCGCAGATTTTGCGGATCCTTATACGTATCTGTCGATGCTGTTGTCCAACAGCACCTATAACTGCAGCGGAATTCAGGATGCACAGTATGACGCTTTGGTGGCGGCGTCCGATACGGAAACAGATCCGGCAAAACGGGCGGAGCTGATGCATCAGGCGGAGCGCCTTGCCGTAGGAGAACAGTTTTATGTGATCCCGCTTTATTCGATGAAGAGCTGTAATCTGATCCGGCCAAAATTGGAGGGGATCACACAGATCGCGGCAACCGGAGCGTTGGAATACCGCTATGCAAAGTGGGCAGATTAAACGGAAGCAAAGAAAGAGGAGCAGAATGTTATATTTGGTGACAGGAGGAAGCGGAAGCGGGAAATCGGAATATGCGGAAGCATTGGTGCAAAAATTACGCGGAAAATCCGGTCAGGAAGCCTCAGACGAGGAAAAACAAGGATCTGACGACGGAGTCTGGTATCTCGCCACAATGATCCCTTACGGCGCGGAGACGGAAAAAAAGATCGCCCGTCACAGGAAGATGCGGAAAGACAAAGGTTTTTTGACAAAAGAATGTTATCTGGATCTGAAAGGATTTGTGCGTGAGGAAGAAATAAAAGGAAACAGACCATCCGTCGTCTTGTTGGAATGTATGTCAAATCTGACTGCCAATGAAATGTTTGAGGAAACGGGTGCAGGAAGCGGCGCATTTGAGGCTGTCAAAGAGGGTATCGAGGCATTGTGCGATTTCTGCGGACAGGTTGTCGTTGTGACAAATGAAGTCTGCTCGGAGACCGCACAGGACAGCCCGGAGATGTACCGGTACAAAGAACTGCTGGGAAAGATCAACTGCTGGATGGCCAAACGGGCTGTTCAAGTGACGGAAGTAGTCTATGGAATCCCGTTGTCTGTCAAAGAAAAAGAAGTCTTTTTGGGGAGTAGGGAACGAAGTCCGGAGAGTGACGTTTGGATGAAAGAAGAAATGGTAAAACAAGAAAAAAGAAAGGGAGTTCACCTGATCGTCGGCGGAGCATTTCAGGGGAAAACAGCGTATGTCAAAAGCGCGTATCCGGATCTTCGGTGGTGCGACGGCTCAGTCTGCAAGATGGATGATATATGGGAGGCGGAGGGCATCCTGCATCTGGAAGCATGGATTTCCCGCTGGATGCGGGGAGAAGAAAACAAAGCGCGTCAGCAGAAAGAAAAGATAAGCTGTCAGGCGGAAGAGGAAGTCGGGCGGCTGGTCAGACGGCTGATCGAGACGAATCCGGACCGGGTGATCGTGTGCACGGAAATCGGATACGGTCTGGTTCCGGTCGATGCATTTGACCGGGCATACCGTGAGACGGTCGGAAGAATCTGTACCGGACTTGCCGGGAAAGCGGCAGCGGTGGATCGGATCGTATGCGGGATCGATACAAGGATAAAAGAGATGTGAGGGAAAAGAAAATGGAGACACAGATAAAAACAAAAAAGATCAATTATGGAGATCTGATAAAAGAGACGGTGATTTTGACCGCGGCGGTGGCAGTGATCTCTGCCGCAGTTTATTTTTTTCTTGTGCCGAGCCAGACGTCGGTGAGCAGTATTTCGGGATTGGGGATCGTGCTTTCCAATTTTATCCCGCTGCCGTTGTCGGCGATCACGATGGTTTTAAATGTGGTGCTTTTGATCATCGGATTTCTGACGTGCGGAAAAGAATTCGGTGTGAAAACGGTTTATACGAGTATCGTACTGCCGTTATTTCTGGCGTTATATGAAAAGATATTCCCGGATTTTGAATCGATGACGGCAAGTCCGGAACTGGATGTGATCTGTTATATTTTAGTGGTAAGTGTGGGATTGAGCATTTTATTTAACCGGAATGCGTCGTCCGGCGGTCTGGATATTGTGGCGAAGATCATGAATAAATATCTGCACATGGAACTTGGAAAGGCAATGTCTTTATCCGGAATGTGCGTGGCGCTTTCTTCTGCGCTTGTCTATGACAAAAAGGCGGTTGTACTGAGTATTCTCGGAACGTACTTCAACGGGATCGTGCTGGATCATTTTATTTTCGGACAAAACCTGAAACGGAGAGTCTGCATCATCACAAAGAAAGAGAATGAACTGCGTCAGTTTATTCTTCATGAACTGCACAGCGGCGCCACGGTCTATGAAGCGATCGGAGCTTACAATATGCAGAAACGAAATGAGATCATTACGATCGTAGATAAAGGGGAATACCAGAAATTGATGGATTATATCAACCGGGAAGATCCGGAAGCATTTATTACGGTTTATACGGTGTCTGAGATGAGGTATCGCCCAAAACGATGAGAAGAATAAAAACCCCTTTCCGACTTCTGAAAAGGAGAAGCGGAAAGGGATTTTTTATTGCTTTGTCTGAATCTTTTTTAAAATCCGTGTTACCATCCATACACAGTAGAAAAGAGCCAGCGCCCATGCAAGCGGATTGGAATAGCAGATCGCGGTGTATCCGAAGAAAGAAACCGCGAACCATCCGCCGATGCCGCGCCCGATCAATTCTCCAATTCCGGAGAGGATCGCCTGTATGCTGTATCCGAGTCCCTGAAGCACGTTCCGGAAGATCATCAGAGATCCATGGAATATAAAAAGCATGCTGATGATCGCAAGGTATTGGATCGCGAGCGCAGATACTTCCACGCTTTTGCTGCCGAGAACAAGTTCTACAAACCATCCTTTGCAGAAGAAAATCAGGATCCATGCGAAAATACAATAAATTCCCTGGATCAGAAGACCATTCTTAATTCCGCTTTTGATCCGGTCGATCCGTCCGGCGCCGTAGTTCTGACCGGTGTAAGTTGCCATCGCCATACCGATGCTTTCCATCGGGAGTGTGAACATCTGACGGATCTTCTCTCCGGCAGTCTGTGCGGCAACGGCAACACTTCCCAGCAGATTGATCGCATTCTGCATGATCACGGCTCCAATGGCGGAAACGGAATATTCAAATCCCATCGGAAGTCCGATCACACAGAGTTGCTTGATATGGAATCCGGAAAGCGCAAAATCCTTTCTTCGGATTTCAATCAGTTCGATTTTGTTTAAAAGCCACCATGTATTTAACAGTCCGCTGATCAGCTGGCTGAAAACGGTCGCCCATGCGGCACCGTCTACGCCCATATGGTAATGGACGATCAGCAGATAATCGAGCAGGATGTTCAGCAGGCTGGAGATCAGCAGAAAATAAAACGGGTGTCTGGAATCTCCAAAGGCACGCAGCGCGCTTGCCGAATAGTTGTACAAAATACTTGCCGGTATTCCAAGAAAAATGATGCGGATATAGGTGAGCGCCATTGGGAAAAGATCGTCCGGCGTATGTACGAGCTGTAAAAGCGGAGCGGCAGCAAAAAACATGACGACCGTCAAAAGCAGAGCCATCATAAGACAGAGCCACATGCCATTCCAGAGATACCGGTGGATATCATCGCGGTTTTTCGCGCCGAAGCTCTGGGCGATCGGAATACCGAAGCCGATACAGGCACCCTGTACGAATCCCAATGTCAGAAAATGTAGGGAATAGGTGGAACCGACCGCACCCAATGCGGAAACACCGAGGAACCGTCCTACGATCACTGTATCCGCAAAGCTGTACAGTTGCTGAAATAATGTGCCGAATACGAGCGGCAGCGAGAAAAGAAAAATCTGAACCAACGGATTACCGGTGGTCAGATCCATTGTACGTTTGTTCTTCTTCATGATATGTCATACCCCTCATTATGAGTTTTATTTTTTACAATGCCGGCAGGAGGAACGATAAAATTCCTGCCGACCGGCATGGAAGAAAATATATGTGCATTTTCATTATTATAAAGAAAGCGGGAAAAAAGTAATAGAAAAATTTTGAGGAATATCCCGAGAGTTTTTGGATGGAAACGGAAAACAGATGGCGAATATTCTGTACGGAATTCTGTGTGCCGGCATTGAATTTTGAGGGCTTTCAGAGTATAATCATTGTTGTGACGAAATTTACGACCAAAGGAGAGAGACAAGTATGACAAATTGGAAGAATTTAGATACTCTGGCTTCCTATGAAGAGATGAAACATGCAGAACGTGTAAACCTTGCAGAGGTGATGAGCGGTGAGAACGGCGCAAAGCGTGTTCAGGCTTACAGTGTTTTGATGGCGGCAGGGCTTACATATAATTACGCGGCAAAGCAGGTGGATGAGAACGTACTTTCCGTACTTTCCAAACTTGCGGATGAGGCGCAGCTGACAGAAAAATATAAAGCGTTGTATAACGGAGAGGTGATCAATACAGGAGAGAAACGTCTGGTACTTCATCAGTTGACACGGGGACAGCTCGGAGATACGGTTGTTGCCGATGGTGTGGACAAACGGGCGTTCTATGTAGAACAGCAGGAAAAGATCGCGGAATTTGCAAAGAAAGTACACACCGGAGAGATCGCCAATGCGGCGGGTGAAAAATTTACGACTGTCGTACAGATCGGAATCGGCGGAAGCGATCTGGGACCGAGAGCGATGTATCTGGCATTGGAGAACTGGGCAAAGAAGCACGATACATTTAAGATGGAAGCAAAATTCATCAGCAATGTAGACCCGGATGATGCGGCAGCAGTCCTGAATTCGATCGACGTGGCACATTCGATCTTCGTGCTTGTTTCCAAGTCGGGAACGACGCTGGAGACACTGACCAATGAATCTTTCGTAAAAGACGCATTGAAGAAAGCAGGACTGGACGCATCCAGACATATGATCGCCGTGACAAGCGAGACCTCTCCGCTGGCAAAGAGCGAGGATTATCTGGCGGCATTCTTTATGGATGATTATATCGGCGGACGCTTTTCTTCCACATCCGCAGTGGGCGGAGCCGTACTTTCCCTGGCGTTCGGACCGGATGTGTTCGCACAGTTTTTGGAGGGCGCCGCAGAAGAAGACCGTCTGTCCATGAAAGAAGATCTGCTGGAAAATCCGGCGATGCTGGACGCGCTGATCGGCGTCTACGAGCGGAATGTTTTGGGTTATCCGGCGACGGCCGTTCTTCCGTATTCCCAGGCATTGAGCCGTTTCCCGGCACATTTGCAGCAGCTGGATATGGAATCCAACGGAAAATCCGTAAACCGTTTCGGGGAACCGGTATCGTATCCGACCGGTCCGGTGATCTTCGGTGAACCGGGAACGAACGGACAGCATTCGTTTTATCAGCTTCTTCATCAGGGAACCGATATCGTGCCGCTTCAGTTTGTCGGATTTAAGAACAGCCAGATCGGCACGGATGTTGTGATCGAAGACAGTACAAGCCAGCAGAAGCTTTGTGCAAATGTTGCCGCACAGATTGTTGCGTTTGCATGTGGAAAAGCAGATGAGGATAAGAACAAGAACTTTGAGGGAGGACGCCCGTCCAGCATGATCATCGGAGAACAGCTGGATCCGAAAGCATTGGGCGCGCTTCTGGCTCATTTTGAAAATAAGATCATGTTCCAGGGATTTGTATGGAATGTCAACAGCTTCGATCAGGAGGGCGTACAGCTCGGAAAAGTACTGGCAAAACGTGTGCTGGCACATGAGACAGACGGTGCACTGAAAGCATTCAGCGATCTGTTGAATATTTAGCGGCTGAATCTTTCATTCGGGAGCTGCTTTCGGGAGTTGCTTCATATTTTAAGCTTGACTTTTCGGAAAATTTCAGGTTATAATGGGCGAGGTCGAAAAGACGGTAAGTAAGAATCAGAGAATATAAAAGGCAGGTGTGTGGATGTCCAGCGTGGCAGGTAGATAACAACAAAGAAAAGTAAGGGGAAAGGCACATAAAAGGTGCTTTGTTCGTGATACCTTTTTCTATCACGATCCCATTCGTTGTTTCTGTCAGGCTGGTGACATACACGGTTCTCATCAGATGTGTTCGTGAAAAGAATGCGTCCGCCTTTTATGCGTGTGAGATAAGGAGAGTATGTCATAGGGATGTACTCTCTTTTTGTATAGGTGAAGAGCCAAAGTCCGGGCTTGCCCGAGACCTTGGCGACTGCTTACAATCCCGGAATGTGCCTTTTGGCACTTTCGGCGATTTGTGTGCAAGAACGGTATTGTTCTGCAGGGAGATTCCTTTTTTGAAGCAGATGAAAAAGCGGACAGAAACAGTAAAAAGTGAAATAAAAAAGAAAAACAAAAAGCAGACAAGGAGTTTCGAAATGAACAATACAGAAAAACAGTTAGAATTTGACAAAGTAAAAGCAGTTTGGAAAGAACTGGCCCTTACGGAATATGCAAAGAATAAAATAGCGGAAATGAGACCGATCCTCTCGGAGAATGAATTATCAGCGGCAATACGTGAAACGTCGGAGTCAAAAATTTTGATGGAAAAGAATGGATTTCCGCCTTTGGATTCGCTTCAAGGGTTAAAAGAATGGGTGATGATCGCCGAAAAAGGAGGCTGTCTGAGTGCAGAGCAGCTGGAGGGTGTGGAGATGGCGCTGACTGCGGTGTCAAGATTAAAAAAATATCTGGAACAGGGAAAAACTTATGAGATTTCCCTGGCATATTATGAGGAAAATCTGGATCCGCTGACAGAAATCCGGGACAGGATCCGGATGCAGATCCGCAGTGGAAGAGTGGATGATCAGGCGTCCAAATTACTAAAAACGTGCCGAAATCAGATTGAAAAGGAAGAGGATGCCATGCGGCAAAAGGCAGACCGGGCGATGCGGGCGGGAAAGTCCTACATGGCAGACAGCTTCAGTACGATCAGGAACGGACATCTCTGTATTCCGGTAAAAAAAGAATATAAGAATAAAGTGGCAGGGATCGTGATCGACCAGTCTTCGACAGGAAATACCGTGTTCATGGAACCGGCGGCGGTTTCCAGACATTATGAGGAAATCCAGCTTCTTAAGATCCGGGAAGAAAATGAAGAGAGACGGATCTTATATGAATTGACGGCATATATCCATGACAATGCAGAGGTCATCGAACAGAATATCCGGATGATCGAGAAACTGGATTTTATTTTTTCAAAAGGGAAACTGAGTCTGGAATGGGACGCGGCGGAGCCGAAGATCAATACGGAGCGGAAAATCGTATTGGAGGACGGAAGACATCCGCTGATGGAGCGAAAAAGCTGTGTGCCGCTTCAGTTTTCGATGGGAGAGGGGACTCGCGGTGTTGTGATCACCGGTCCAAATACCGGAGGGAAAACCGTGGCGATCAAAACGGTTGCGCTCAATTGTATGATGGCGCAGTGCGGACTTCATGTGACGTGCCGTCGGGCCATGATCTGTATGAACAGCAGTTTCCTTTGTGATATTGGGGATGGACAGAACTTATCCGAGAATCTGTCTACATTTTCCGCACACATCGCAAACGTATTGGATATCCTGCGCAGGATCAACGGAGAAAGTCTTGTGATCATGGATGAATTGGGATCGGGAACAGATCCGACGGAGGGAATGGGAATCGCGATCGCGATACTGGAAGAGTTGAAAAAGAGCGGCGCGCTGTTTCTGGTGACGACCCATTACCCGGAAGTAAAACAATATGCGGAACATACCGACGGGATCGTCAATGCGCGGATGACATTCGATAAAGAAAGCCTGAAACCATTGTATCAACTGGTGATCGGAGAAGCCGGGGAGAGCTGTGCGTTCTATATTGCAGGACGGATGGGAATGCCGAAAACGATGCTGGAAACCGCTGCAAAAGCAGCGTATAACGGAACGCTTCCGGAGGAGTTAAAGCAGCTTTGTAATGAAGAGACGTTGAAAAAGACCCATGTGGCGAAAGTGCAGAAACGAAAGACAAAGACAGCACAGGAAAGCAAAAGCTATGCGTTTCGGATCGGAGACAGCGTGATGATCTATCCGGATAAAAAAATCGGGATCGTCTGCCAGACGGCGAATGAAAAAGGAGTGCTCCGTGTGCAGATGCCGCAAAAGAAGATTTGGATCAATCAGAAGCGGGTGAAGCTGCAGGTGGCAGCCGATCAGCTCTATCCGGAAGACTATGATTTTTCTATTGTATTTGATACGGTGGAGAACCGGAAACTTCGTCATCAGATGGATCGTGGAAAATGTGTGGACGGTGAAATCCGCATTGTGCTATAATGAGGACAATTGTTAATTGTAAAAAAGAAAGTAGATGAAAAGTATGGCAGAACGTGAAAAGATCAACTTGGAAGTAACAGAAGCAAGGGAAGAGATGACAGGAGAGATTCCGGCAGAGATCGAGCAGGTGCTTCCGGCGGAGATTGAAAAAAGAAGTTTCGAGATCATCACGGAAGAGTTGGGAGAAATAAAATTGATTCCGGGTACCGAGCCGATCGTGAAGCGATGTATCCATACGAGCGCAGATTTTGATTATGCGAAAAATCTTGTGTTTTCGGAGCATGCAGTGGAAAAAGCGCTCTCGGCGATTCGAAACGGCGCGTCGATCGTGACGGACACGCAGATGGGAAAATCCGGCATCAACAAAAAGAAGCTGGCGCAGTACGGAGGAAAAGTCCACTGCTTTATGTCGGATGAGGACGTTGCCGTCTGGGCAAAGGAGCATCAGACAACACGGGCGGTGGCAAGCATGGAGAAAGCGGCGGCGCTTCAGGAACCTCTGATCTTTGCGATCGGGAATGCGCCGACAGCGCTGATCCGTCTTTACGAGCTGATCCGGCAGGGGCGGGTTTGTCCGGAGCTTGTGATCGGAGTTCCGGTCGGATTTGTCAATGTAGTGCCGTCGAAAGAATTGATCTTAACATTGGATGAGACGCCGTATATTGTGGCGCGGGGACGGAAAGGCGGAAGCAATATTGCGGCATGTATCTGCAACGCATTGCTCTATATGCTGGAGGCATGAGAAAATGAAAAATTCATATTTTCCGATGTTTGTGGATATATCCCGGTTTAGAATCCTCGTGGCAGGAGGCGGGAAGATCGCTGAGAGACGGGTGAAGACGTTATTGAAGTTTCAGACGGACGTGACGGTCATTGCGCCGGAGGTGACGGAAGAACTGCAGAAGCTGGCAGATGCGGGCAAACTGATTCTTCATCGAAAAATGTATGAAGAGAAAGATCTGGAACAGATGGATCTTGTATTTGCTGCAACGGACAAAAAAGAAGTCAATCAGACGATCGTACAAGACTGTGCCAGACGGGGAGAAGCAGAACAGCGACGCATCCTTGTGAATACAGCGGATGATAAAGATGCATGTGACTTTTATTTTCCGGCGGTCGTACAGGAGGAAGAACTTGTGGTCGGAATCAATTCCGGCGGCGCAGATCCGGGCAGGACGCGCAGAGTGAGGGGGAGAATAGAACAATTATTCAGGGAGGAAACATTATGAACTGGAAAACGATTCTCTCGTCGGTGCGGAAGCTGCCGGTAAAAAGAATACTGCTTGTGATCCTGCTTCTTTATATCGCGGCGCTTGTCGTTCCGTATATTCCGCATAAAAAAGTATCGGAAACCTTTCAAAAGCATTTTCAGACACGGACGTTTTATCAGGAGCAGACAGGAACGGAGCGGGTGGCATATATCAATGATAATACCGATGCACTGCTTTGCCGTCTGCGTATGATCGAGGAAGCGGAGGACGAAATTATTGTGTCCACATTTGACTTTAATGCGGATAAAGCCGGAAAAGATATGATGTCGGCGCTTCTTTGCGCAGCCGACCGCGGCGTTTCCGTGAAAGTGATCGTGGACGGATGCAGCGGCTTTCTGGATATGCGCGGAAATGAATGGTTTCAGGCGTTGACAGCCCATGAAAATGTGGAGATGCGGATCTACAATCTGGTGAATCTGCTGAAGCCGTGGACATTGCAGGCAAGGATGCATGATAAATATGTGATCTGTGACCGGAAGATTTATCTGCTCGGAGGAAGAAATACGGTGAACCTGTTCCTGGGAGATTATTCTTCATCCAAAAATATTGACAGGGAACTGTTGATATATGAGCCGGATGTGGACGGGGATTCCTCCGTGAATCAGCTGCTGTCTTATTTTGATACGGTGTGGAATCGCCCGGAAAGTAAAGAATATCTTTGCAAAGACCGTACGAAAGAAGTAAAAGACTGTGCGGAAAAATTAAAAAAACGCCGGGAACAGTTGATGGAACTCTATCCAGAAGCTTACCGGGAATGGGACTGGAATGCTTACACGATGGAGACAAATCAAGTATCCTTGCTATATAATCCGGCGGAAGCGGCGAATAAGGAACCGTGGATGTGGTATTCGCTCAATCAGTTGATGCAGGATGGAAAGCAGGTGACGGTCTACACGCCGTATATCATCTGCGGAAAAGAAATGTATCAGGATCTGGAAAATCTCCGGGATTCGGACGTTTCGGTGGAGATCATCACAAATGACGTGGCAAGCGGCGCGAACCCATGGGGATGTACGGATTATCTGAACCAGAAAGAGAAGATCCATGCGACAGGCGTGAAAGTGTATGAGTTTATGGGAAAGCATTCCTGTCATACAAAGGCGGTTCTGATCGATGACCGGATGAGTATCGTCGGCTCTTACAATATGGATATGCGGAGCACTTATCAGGATACGGAACTGATGTTGGCGGTGGATTCGAAAGAACTCAACGCCGTGATTCGGGAAGAAGCCGAACGGGATAAGACATACAGTAAAACAGTAGAAGAAGACGGAACGTACTCTTACGGAGAAAATTATGAAGCAAAAGAACTCAGCACCGGAAAAAAAGTATTTTATGGTGTACTCCGGGTTGTGACGATTCCGCTGAGAAGATTTTTATAATGAGAGAACCACCCGCAGAGAACCGGATGAAAATACCGGATCCTGCGGGTGGTTCTCTCATTAGAGCCTTTTATGGTTCCATCGTGGTCGGAGAATCCTGCCGGATGAAGTTCTTATTTATCATACCAATGGATAGTAGATCGGATAAGGATAAGCCGTATGGGAAAGCTCTATATATTGCCGGGGCAAATCTTTTCCGCCGAGGATCCCCGGACACGGATAATGCAGCTGATCCAGCAGATCCTGCATTTCTTCCGGGTCTGTGATTGCCTGCAGTGTTGTAGGCTCTGATTCATCCAGATTGGATTCCAGATCCATATGCTGCACATCGGAAAGTGCAATTTCCCGTCGGATCGTATATCCGTATTCGCTTAAAAGATCCAAAGTGTTCGTGAAATTTTCGTAAATATACATTTGGGACATCGGGGCAAGGTAAGTCACGCTTTCTATGGAATCTTCTGAAATCAGATCATTGCCGGCATGGTAGTTTGTGGGAAATCCAGCGGTCAGCTCGGCGATCGGATATTCTGTCTGCAAAATCCGGATGTCGGTTTTCAGGATATCCTGTTCATAAGCGTGAAACAGTTCCGTTTTTTGTTCGGAAGAAAGAGAAAGTGTCTGAGGTACCTGATAAATATCCGTCAGTTTGACCTCGGAGACTTTATCCGTGTCCAGTTGGAAAACAGGAAACAAATTTTTTCGATAAGTTTCATTTTTGCAGAGTGTCTCCAGGGAATCCAGTACGGCGTTTTTGGAGACCGCGTAATCCCGGTAAACAGGCATTCCATATTTTGGCGTAAAACGGATGCTGATCTGCATATAGTCGTCTGCATATTCCTCGTAAATGTCTTCTGTTTTGATCCCGTTTTTATAATTCTGCACCCCATCTTTGGCAAGTGCAAGAAGCGGATCAGGGGCTGTCACTTGGAGTTCTTTTTCATCCAGAAGCCCATAAGATTTCGTTCCGTTTCCATCATTATAATAGGTAAAGTAGTTGGAAAAACTGTCTGCGGTAAAGGCAATGCTTTTTAATTCGCTTTCTTTTGGAAGCCATGTGTTGTAGCCGAAAAGGTCAAAATGCAGGATGACGAGGATTCCGGCAACAGTTACGATCGACAGAAAGGAAGATACTTTTCCGTGTGTGACCTGTTTTAAATCTGTGTGATAAATAAATTCCGTGATCCCACACAGGAGGACAACCGATAGCAGGCTGATCAAAATTACCCATGTATCGGAATTGTTTCCATAAAAGGAAGCGACAAAAAGTCCAAGGGTCAAAGAGGCAGGCACTGCGGCAAAAAACTTGATCCATCCGGCGAAAAACGGATAAGAAAGCGCAGTTCCCGCAGTTTCCGATCCACGCTTTTGGTACAGGAAGTATGCGGCAACCCATGTAAGGACGATCCAGACTGCCGCTGCAAAAAGAGCGGAGAGCAACAGGGAAATCCGGTCTGTGCCCTCAAACCATCCGGTTTGTGCATACAGATGGGAATACAATCCGATCGGAGATAAAAAATTCCTGATCAGGTCGGCGCTTCCGGCGGCAGACGCATGGTAGGTGTCAAAAAAATGCGATGGGAGCGCATTGGACAGCGAGGCGATCATTTCGGTATAAACGTATAATACGATTGCGGCAAGTATGCCGGAGATCAGTTTGCCTGTCAGCATCATTGCAACGATGGCGGCCTGGTATAGGATCAAAAATCCAAGGATACATCCAAGCATCGACAACAGGCAGTCCGCGATGGAAATGCAGCTTCCGATTCCCATCGCATAAGCCGTTGCGATCGTACCGATGCAGGCAAGCAGATATGGAACAAGAAACAAGATCAATCCGCCGGTGTATGAGATCAGGAAAAGCTGCCTGCGAGCCAGAGGAAGACTATGGAAAAAATCAGTCTCTTCTGATCTGTGAAGATAAGAAAATCCACTGACTGCACAGCATAAAGCGAGCAGGACCACAAGAACTGCAAACAGAGGATTTTCCAACCCGTTCAAAAATCCTGCAAAATGCAGATTTTCCAGAGAGGCTACATCGGCTTTCGGAGAGTGAGCGGAACCGGAAAGAAGCGTTTCGATCCGCATCGCGGTCCAAAGCGTCTGCATGGAAAACATCAGGATCATGGAGACTGCCAGAAGCCAGCCTCTCCTGCGGATGTTTTCCCGTATGAATTTAGAATAAGAGATCTTTGACGTCATAGCCTTCTACCTCCATTTCACTGATAAAGATTTCTTCCAAAGATAAGGGCAGGATTTCTGCAAACAACGGCTCTGTCTCGTTGACACGTCTTAAAATATCCTCCCGTAAACCACGGGCAGTGATCGTGAGGAGAGAACCGCTTTTCTCGTACTGCAGGATTGGAAGCCGGGACAGAAGCTGTTCCTCTTTTGCCGGATCCGGGATGACACATTGTACTTTGCAGAGATTGCATTTTAACGTGTCCAGATCCTGTGTGAACAGAAGATGACCGTTGTGGATCAAACCAATCTGATCGCAGATGTCTTCCAATTCGCGCAGACTGTGCGAGGCGATGATCGGTGTGAAGTTCCGGTTGAGCAGTTCGGAAGCAAAGAGGCTTTTGACTGCCTGACGCATGACCGGATCCAGTCCGTCAAATGTCTCGTCACAGAGCAGATACTGTGTTTTCGTGCAGATCCCGAGCAAAAGAGAAACCTGTTTCTTCTTTCCTTTGGAAAAGGTTGCAAGTTTCTGATCTTTTGGAATCCCGAATTTCTCCATCAGACTGTAAAATGCGGCGCTGTCAAAGTCCGGGTAAACCATTCTGTAATAGCGGCACATTGTATTGGCGGTCGCATTTGGAAAAAAGAAAATGGAATCCGACAGAAAGCAGATCTTTTGTTTGACGGACGGATGTTCAAAAATATCTTCGTCATCCAGTGTGATCGTTCCTGAATCCGCTTTCAAAATGCCGGAGATCAGGCGCAGAAGCGTACTTTTTCCGGCGCCGTTGCTGCCTACAAGTCCAAAGATCAGACCCTCACGGATCGTGGCGCTGACCTGATCGACGGCACAAAGTTTAGAAAAAGATTTGGTTACATTTGTTAATTCAATCATGGGACACCTCCGTGTGGTAAATTTCCTCTATGAGTCTGTGGCACTCTTCTTCTGAAATGTCGAGCTCCCGGGCATGGCTTACAAGTTCTTTCAGATCAGCCTTGCATCGGTTCTGCTTTTCGCAGATCTGTGTGTGGACGTCGGCTACAAAGTTCCCCCGTCCTTTTACGGAAAAGATATAGCCTTGCTGCTCCAACATGGAATAGGCTTTCTGGATCGTATTCGGATTAAGGGCAAGGTCGACGGCAAGCGCCCGCACGGATGGCATCTGACTCCCGGAGGGGAGGATCCCCTTGATGATCAGCATCTGAAACCGTTCTACGATCTGTTCATAGAGTGGAAGCCGGCTCGTATAATCGATGGTAATCATTTCAATTCTCCCTTCTACTGTTTTTTGAAGAAGTGTATTAACTGTAATAGTACACTCAAAGTAGCATAAGTTTTTCAGAAAGTCAAGGAAAATACTTGTGAGAATAAAGAAGAAGTGATATTATGGACAGCGAATGAAAGATGGAAAGGAAGAAAATCGTGACATATAAAGAAGCAAGGGTATATTTGGACAACGTGTCGAAATACGGAAGTGTACTTGGCTTGGATACGATTCGGAATTTGCTGCATGAACTGGAAGATCCGCAGGATACTCTTTCGTTTATCCACATTGCAGGGACGAACGGGAAAGGATCGGTACTGGCGTATCTCTCTTCAATTTTTAGTGCTGCCGGATATCGGACGGGGCATTATATTTCGCCGACTGTCATGGGGTATCTGGAACGGATCCAGATTGACGGCAGATGGATTTCCGAAGATGTATTTGCAGAATTAGTGGAAGAAGTTCAGAGAGCTGTTGCGCGTATGGAGGCAGAGGGAAAACAAAGCCCGACTGTATTTGAGATCGAAACCGCAATAGCTTTTTTGTATTTTAAAAGAATGCACTGCGATCTGGTCGTACTGGAGACCGGTCTGGGCGGGGCGCTGGATGCGACCAATATTGTAAGCAATGTAAAAGCGGCTGTATTTACTTCGATCAGTCGGGATCATATGGGCGTGCTTGGGAATACATTAGAGGAAATTGCAGCGAACAAAGCGGGGATCATCAAACCGGACTGCATGGTGATTTCGTCGGCACAGGAGCCGGAAGTACATGAAGTGATTAAAAAATGTGCAGAGGAAAAGGGCTGTTCTTTGATTTTTACCGAGCCGGAAAAGATTCAGATTGAAAAAGAAACTTATCGTGGACAGACGTTTTCATACAAAGGAACGGAAGCATTGTCGATCCGTCTTGCCGGACGGCATCAGCTTCTCAATGCGATCACAGCATGGGAGGCGGCGCGTGCTTTTGGAATCCCGGAAGATGTGATACGGCAGGGACTTTATAAGGCAGAGTGGATCGGACGCTTCACGACGATCTGTGAAGAACCGCTGTTTTTGGTGGACGGCGCGCACAATGCAGATGCGGCAAAAAGGCTGAGGGAATCGTTGGAGACATATTTCCCGGGAAAACGCCTGATCTGTATTATGGGAGTGTTCCGGGATAAGGAGTATGAAGAGATCGCAAAGATCATGCTGCCGCTTGCAAAGCAGGTTTATACTGTGAACCTGCCGGATACAGAGCGGACGCTTCCGGCGGGGGGGTTAAAACAGACATTGGATGAACTCAAAGCGAAAGAGGGACTCTTTGTACAGGTGCAGGCAGCAGGAGCGGTGGAAACAGCGGTGGAACTGGCGGCAGCAGATGCGGGAAAAGAGGATATTATATTGGCATTCGGATCGCTTTCTTATTTGGGAGAAGTGATCCGATGTGCGGAGAATATTTTGGGAGAAAGGGGAGGAAGTGAGAATGATCGATCAGGAGAAAATTAAGCAGGCAGTCCGACTCTTATTGGAGGGGATCGGGGAAGATCCGTCCAGAGAGGGGCTGGTCGAGACGCCGGAGCGGATCGCCCGGATGTATGAGGAGATTTACGGCGGGCTTACCGAAGACGCGGGTGTGCATCTGGCGAAGACCTTTACAGTGGAACATAGCGAGATGGTCTTAGAAAAAGATATTACTTTTTATTCTACCTGTGAACATCACCTGCTCCCGTTTTATGGAAAGGCTCATATCGCCTATATTCCGGACGGTCGGGTTGTCGGTCTCAGCAAACTGGCACGGACTGTGGAAGTTTACGCGAGAAGACCGCAGATCCAGGAGCAGCTTACCGGGCAGATCGCAGATGCGTTGGAGAAATATCTGGAGCCAAAAGGGGTTATGGTAATGATCGAAGCCGAACATATGTGTATGACGATGCGCGGGATCAAAAAGCCGGGAAGCAAGACGGTAACGGTGGCAAAACGCGGTGTATTTGCAGAGGAGGAAGCTTTGCAGAATACATTTTTCAGAATGCTTTCGTAAAGGAATGATGGAACAGAAGATGGAACAGAAGATGGAACAGGAGAATTTACAGGGAAAAGAGCGGAGACGGAATGTGCTGCAGGAGATCTGGGAGCATCCGCTGTATGCGGAAGCTTACCGTCAGCTTCAAGAAGCGGAACAGGGGCGGAAGTTTTGTTGTCATTCGGCGGAACATTTTCTGGATGTGGCACGGATCGCTTATATCCAGAATCTAGAGGAGAGGCTTGGAATCCGCAGGGAAGTTTTATATACCGCTGCCTTGCTGCACGATATAGGGAAAGCACTTCAATATAAGGAAAGGATCCCGCATGAAATTGCATCCGCCGAGATTGCCGGGACGATCCTGAACGATCTGGGAGACGAGTTTTCTAAAGAAGAGAAAGCGGCGATTCTTCAGGCGATACGCGGACATCGCAGCAGTCGGAACGGACAGACAGATCTGGAACGTCTGCTTTATGAGAGCGATAAAAAATCAAGACTTTGTTTTATATGTCCGGCGGAAGCGGAATGTAACTGGGAACAGGCGAAAAAGAATATGGAGGTCGACAGATGAAGATCGGAACGAAAAATTTTGACACAAAAAATCATTGCTATATTATGGGAATTCTGAATGTAACACCGGATTCTTTTTCGGATGGCGGAAAATTTGATTCTCTGGACGCGGCGTTGTTTCATGCGGAAGAAATGGTAAATCAAGGCGCGGACATTCTGGACGTGGGTGGCGAATCGACAAGACCGGGGCATATACAGATCACCGAAGATGAAGAAATCGCCCGTGTGACGCCGGTGATCGAACAGTTGAAAAAACGATTTGACGTTCCGGTCTCTATCGACACATATAAAAGCAGAGTTGCGGAGGCGGCGCTTCAATCCGGTGCGGATCTGGTCAATGATATATGGGGACTGAAATATGATGAGAACATGGCGGAAGTGATCGCGCGCCATCAGGCGGCATGCTGCCTAATGCAGAACCGGGAGCAGATCGACTACACAGATTATGTGGAGGATGTTCTGGATGATCTGAGAGAAAGCGTACAGATCGCGAAAGCGGCAGGCATCCCGGACGACCGGATCATGTTGGATCCCGGAGTCGGCTTTGGAAAAACATATGAGATGAACCTGGAGATCATACGTGTGGTGGGACGTCTGAAAGAACTGGGCTATCCGGTACTTCTGGGAACTTCCCGAAAATCGGTGATCGGACTGACTTTGGATCTGCCGGCAGATCAGCGGGAGGAGGGAACATTGGTGACGACCGTTCTCGGCGTGGAACAAGGCTGTTCTTTTGTGCGTGTACATGATGTGGAGACCAATGCCCGTGCGATCCGGATGGCAGAAGCTATTTTCCGGGAACATGATCTGGCTGTCCGATAGGATAAGGCAGATAGAATGTGAACATGGAGTGACAGACGGGAGGACAATGATCGGATGAAAATATACGATATAATTAAGATTAAAGATCTGGAAATATTTGCAAATCACGGTGTATTTCCGGAAGAGACAAGATTGGGACAGAAATTTCTTGTATCGATCACGATGTATACGGATACAAGAAAAGCGGGCATGACAGACGATCTGACGGCTTCGATCCATTACGGAGAGGTGAGCCGGTTTGTTGATTCTTATTTGAAAGAACATACATTTCTTTTGATCGAGCGGGCGGCGGAAGCTCTGGCAAGAGAACTTTTGCTTGGCACACCGCATCTGGAAAAAGTGTGGGTGGAGATCAAAAAACCATGGGCGCCGGTGGGACTTCCGATGGATACGGTTTCCGTGGAAATCGAACGTGCATGGCATACAGCGTATATTGCGCTGGGATCCAATATCGGGGATAAAGAACGATACCTGAAAGAGGCGGTGAGAGCGTTGAATGAATGTCGGGATTCGGAAGTTGTCCGTTGTTCCAAGTTTTATGTGACGCCGCCATACGGTATGGTGGAGCAGGATGATTTTTTGAACGGATGTCTGGAACTTAAAACGCTTTTAAGTCCGGAAGAACTGTTGGAATCCATCCATGAGATTGAGAAAAATGCGGGAAGAGAGCGTGTGATCCATTGGGGACCGCGGACGCTGGATCTGGATATTCTGCTTTATGACGATCTTGTTTTGGAGAGAGAAGAATTATGTATCCCACATGTAGAGATGCACAAACGGAAATTTGTGCTGGAACCGCTGCACGAGATCGCGCCTTATAAGAGGCATCCCGTATATGGAAAAACGGTGCGGGAAATGTTGGAAGACTGTAATGCGTAACAGAATGGTGATCGTATAAGACAGGAAAATTTTATACAGGAGAGATACACGAAAGTACAGAAGCCGGCTATTTCAAGGTGTTTTAGAATAGCCGGCTTCTTTATATGCAGTCTTCTGTATTACGGAAGAGTTATAACAGATTTTCAAACGTATCATAAAAGTTCGGATAAGACACATCCACACACTGGCTGTCCAGTATCTTCGTCGTACCGTCGGCGATCAGGGCGGCGATGCTGAATGCCATGGCGATGCGGTGATCCAGAAGTGTATGGATTGTAGCGCCGTGCAGCAAGGAACCGCCGTGGATGATCATACCGTCTTCGGTCGGGGTAATATCACATCCCATTGCCTTTAGGTTATCTGTGATCGTTTCGATCCGATCGGTTTCTTTCACTTTCAGTTCGGCTGCGTCTTTGATGATCGTGGTGCCCTCGGCTTGTGATGCCATGACAGCAATCATCGGGATCTCATCGATCAGAGTCGGGATCAGATCACCCTGGATCGTTGTACCGTGCAGGCTGCTTGTGCGAACCAGAATGTCGGCGATCGGCTCGCCGCCCTCCGTCCGCTCATTCAAAAGTGTAATGTCGCCGCCCATATCTTCGCAGACTTTCAAAAGCCCGGCCCGAGTGGGATTGATGCCGACATTCTGCACTAAAATTTCGGAATCCGGAACAAGCAGTCCGGCTGCGATAAAATAGGCAGCGGAGGAAATGTCTCCCGGAACAGTGATATTTTGTCCGTAAAGCTCTTCGCAGGGGCGGATGGATGCGGTGGCTTTTGTACTGTCCAATGCATGTGTAAAACGGATATCCGCTCCGAATTCTCTTAGCATCAACTCTGTATGATTTCTGGAAAGTGCAGGTTCTGTCACTGTTGTTTCTCCGTCGGCATAAAGCCCGGCGAGCAGAATACAGGATTTGACCTGTGCTGAGGCAACCGGGGAATCATAATGGATTCCGTGCAGCGCAGCCGGTGTGATATACAGAGGCGCGCATCCGTTGTGCAGAATACTTGTGATATCTGCCCCCATTTCTGTCAGAGGTTCGATGATCCTCTTCATTGGACGGGAATTTAAGGAATCATCGCCGGAAATCTTAGAATCAAATGGCTGCCCGGCAAGGATCCCTGCGATCAGGCGGGTGGTTGTGCCGCTGTTGCCCACATCCAAAAGACGTGTGGGCGCCTGCAGACCGTGAAGCCCCTTTCCATACACGATGACCGAATCATTCCGATCCTCAATTTCGATCCCGAGATTACGGAAACAATGGATCGTGGCACGACAGTCTGCGCCTTGCAGAAAATTGCGTACGACAGTTTTGCCTTTGGCAATGGAACCAAACATAATACAACGATGGGATATGGACTTGTCTCCCGGAACAGTTACTTTACCTTTTAAGCCGGTAACGGCAGCTAATTCAATCATATTTCTTCTCTCTTTCTTAAATTTCATAGACGATATAACGGTATTTCTGCAGAAGAGCGGCGGCTTTTGCTGAAGAATCTTCATCATAAAATTCGATCCGGAGCACACCCTCTTCAAATTCCCGGTTGTGGACGATCCCGATATTTTTGATACTGATCATATTGCTGGCAAGGATCGTTGCGATCGTGGCGATTCCTCCGGTCTCGTCAATGATGTCACAGTAGATGGCAAACTGCTTTTTGATCGGTCCTGCGGAACTGTTCGGCATGGAGTTCCGGTAGTCGCGGGATGTTTCAAAAAAGGAATAAAGAGCTTTTTCCGCACCGGTGTCGATCGCCAGTTTCGCCTGATTTAATGTTTCGATATATGCGCTGAGGATCCGGGAGATGTTTTCCCGGTTTTTCAGACAGATCTGCTGCCACATGACCGGAGAGGAAGATGCGATCCGCGTGATATCTTTAAATCCGCCGGCGGCAAGCTGCTTCATCAGTTCATCTTCGGTGTCGGTCTCGCGCACAAAATTGACGAGACCAGAAGCCAGAATGTGCGGAAGATGGCTGATCGTCCCGGTGACGGCGTCATGTTTTTGATAATCCAAAAGGATCGGCAGCGCCTTAAGTGATTCGATAAATGTCTTATATTCTGTGACTTTTTCACCGGAAACTTTGGCGGACGGCGTGATAATATAGTAGGCATTTTCAATCAGATGTGCTTTTGCATTGACAAAACCACTTTTTTCCGAACCGGCCATCGGATGTCCGCCGATGAAATGCTCTTCCATTTGAAGCGCGATGACTTCTTCATGGATGGATGTTTTGACACTTCCGACATCTGTTAAAATGCAGTTACCTGTGATATATGGTTTCAGTTGGCTTAAATAAGCGGTATTATAAGCGATCGGTGCGCATAAAAAGATATAAGCGCAGTTCTGAAAATGATCGTCGATGGAAGTGCAGGCGGTGTGGATCGTTCCCTCCTGAACTGCAAGCGCCAGAGTTTCTTTATTTTTATCAAATGCAAGAAGTTCGTAATCCGGATAATATTGGCGGATCGCTTTGGCGATCGATCCTCCGATCAGTCCGAGTCCGATGAAGCCGATACGTTTTGTAGTCATAGTCTGTTCCTCGTCTTTCTGCCGATACGGCATATATAAAAATATTCTATCACTTTAAAGTGTGATAGTAAAGAAAAAAGTCGAGTAGAAAACGAAATAATATATTGTGAAAAATTCATAAAATAGTTGTAATGTAAATAGAAATTTAGTACAATATATACATAATTTGTTTGCGCTGTGAGAACGTTAAGGGCGCACAGAAAAAGACACGCAAGGAGGCAGCAGCATGAAGGTTTACAGAACAGATGAGATTAGAAACGTGGTTTTGTTAGGACATGGCGGAAGCGGTAAGACAAGTCTGACAGAGGCGATGCTTTATGTATCAGGAGCAGCCAATCGTATGGGAAAGATTTCAGAAGCCAATACAGTCAGCGACTTTGATAAAGAAGAGCAGAAGCGTGGATTTTCAATCAGTACAAGTGTCGTACCGATCGAGTGGGAAAAAGCTAAGATCAATATTTTGGATACTCCCGGATATTTTGATTTTGTAGGAGAAGTAGAAGAAGCCGTCAGTGCAGCGGATGCCGCTGTTATTGTAGTGTCGGGAAAAGCCGGTGTTCAGGTTGGTACGGAAAAGGCATGGGAACTTTGTGATAAGTACAATCTTCCTCGTATGGTCTATGTGACAGAGATGGATGTGGACGATGCAAGCTTCCGTCAGATTGTGGAAGATCTGACAGCGCGTTATGGAAAGAAGATCGCTCCGCATTTCCAGCCGATCCGTGAGAATGAAAAACTGGTAGGTTATATCAACGTGATCAAGAATGCGGGACGCAGATACACTGATATCGGACAGAGAGAAGAATGTGAGATCCCGGATTATTGTCTTCCGAACTTACAGATTTTGAGAGATTCCCTGATGGAAGCGGTAGCAGAGACGAGCGAAGAATTTATGGAGCGCTATTTTAACGGCGAAGAGTTTTCAATCGAAGAGATCCGTGCAGCGATGCGTACAGAGGTAATGGACGGCGACATCGTTCCGGTAGCGATGGGATCGAATATCCAGGCGCAGGGCGTGGCAAATCTGCTTTCCGATATTGTCCGTTTCTTCCCGAGTCCGGATAAGAGAAAATGTGTGGGATTGAACCGGACAACCAATGATATGTTTGAAGCAAATTATGATTTTGCAAAAGCAAAGAGTGCTTATGTGTTCAAGACGATGGTAGACCCGTTTATCGGAAAGTACTCATTTGTGAAAGTGTGTTCCGGCGTGCTTAAAGGAGACGATGTTCTTTATAACGCGGGGGCAGATGCGGAGGAGAAGCCGGGCAAACTTTATACGATGTGCGGCAATAAACCGACGGAAGTAACCGAATTGTTTGCAGGTGACATTGGCGCTATCGCCAAATTGGCAAGTACAAAGACCGGGGATACGCTCTCCACGAAGAATACACAGATTTTATATCAGAAGACAGATTATTCCTCGCCGTATACATATATGAGATACGTTGTGAAGAATAAGGGGGATGAAGACAAAGTATCTCAGGCGCTTGCGAAGATGATGGCAGAAGATGTGACGTTAAAAGCGGTCAACGACAGTGAAAACCGGCAGTCGCTTCTGTATGGTATGGGTGATCAGCATCTTGAGATCGCGGCAAGTAAGATCGCGGCAAGATATAAAGTCGAGATCACACTGGAAACTCCGAAAGTGGCATTCCGCGAGACGATCCGGAAGAATTCCGATGTGGATATGAAATATAAGAAACAATCCGGAGGACATGGACAGTACGGTCATGTTAAGATGCGGTTTGAGCCGTCGGGAGATCTGGAAACTCCGTATGTATTTGAAGAAGAGGTCGTAGGCGGAGCGGTTCCGAAGAATTATTTCCCGGCAGTGGAAAAGGGGCTTCAGGATTCTGTTGTAAAAGGTCCTCTGGCAGGGTATCCGGTAGTAGGTGTGAAAGCAACACTTTATGATGGATCTTATCATCCGGTAGATTCTTCAGAAATGGCATTTAAGACGGCAACTGTGCAGGCATTTAAGAAAGGATTTATGGAAGCACATCCTGTCCTGTTAGAACCGATCGCTTCATTAAAAGTGACCGTTCCGGACAGCTATACAGGTGATGTGATGGGAGATCTGAATAAGAGACGGGGAAGAGTGCTCGGTATGAACCCGCTGATGGGCGGAAAGCAGGTGATCGAAGCGGATATTCCAATGACAGGATTGTTTGGATATTGTACGGTGCTCCGTTCTATGACGGGGGGAAGAGGCACTTATGAGTACAGTTTTGCAAGGTATGAGCAGGCACCGTCAGATGTACAGGAAAAAGAGATCGCAGCACGTTCAGAAGAAGAGTAGGAATAAAAGAGGACGTATAATTTTATGCAGAGTAAAAAGCAGTGCCAGATGCTTGACGGCACTGCTTTTTTGGTATAGGTGACGAGCCAAAGTCCGGGCTTGCCCGGGACCTTGGCGACTGCTTACAATCCCGGAATGTGCCTTTTGGCACTTCCGGTGATTGGGCGAATACCGCATCGGATTTCTCGCTTTATTTTTCGGGGGATTTTCAGACGTTGTTTTAAAAGGGAAAAGGATTGTACTTTCTATATAAAGGTGTTATAATTCTTCTACTGTCCAATTGGGGGAATGATTGTCCCGATTGGACAGTTACAGAGTAAAAAAGAAGAGGAAAAGAAAAATGAAGATTGTCATTATCGGGGACGGTAAGGTAGGCTATATGCTTGCCAAAAAGCTGTCGGAAGAAGATTATGATATTGTTCTGATCGACAGTAATGAGAAAAAGCTCGGTGAAGCGATGAACCGTCTGGATGTATTCTGTGTAACCGGAGAGGGTGGAAGTGTTGAAGTACAGAAAAGCGCAGGAGTTCCGGAGGCAGACCTTGTGATCGCATGTACTTCCACAGATGAATGCAATATGCTGAGTTGTCTGATCGCGCGCAGACTGGGGGCAAGACATACGATTGCCAGAGTGCGTAATCCGATTTATTTTAAGCAGATTGATATTCTGAAAGAAGACCTTCATCTGAGTATGGCAGTGAATCCGGAAATGACTGTGGCCGGAGAGATTTCCCGGCTGCTTTTAGTGCCATCGGCAAGCAAGGTTGAGACGTTTGTCAAAGGAAGAGTGGAGTTGATCGAATTTCCGGTGATCAGAGACAGTTCCCTGGTTGGTATGTCGTTGGCGCAAATGTATGCAAAGTATCAGATTAAAGTGCTTGTGTGTGCAGTGGAAAGAGAAAGCGATGTGTTTATCCCGGATGGGGAATATGTGATGCAGTCAGGCGACCGTCTGCATATGGCGGCATCCCATGCAGAGATCAATGATTTCTTTAAGACGCTGGGGCATAAAAAAGCACAGACAAAGATCAGGCGGGTTCTGATCTGCGGAGGCGGACGGGTCAGCTATTATCTGGCGACACGGCTCTGCAACATGGGGATGCAGGTGAAGATTATTGAAAAAGATTCGGAAAAATGTGAAAATCTCTGCGAGATCCTTCCGAAAGTAACGATCATCAACGGTGATGCATCGGATCATGATCTGCTGATCGAAGAAGGTATCGAAGAGACAGATGCATTTATTGCGTTGACCGGAATGGATGAGGAAAATATCATTATGGCATTGTTCGCGCAAAGTCAGCAGGTTCCGAAAGTGATCGTGAAGATCAATGAAGAAAGACGGGCGCGGATGGTAGAGGATTTCGGACTGGACAGTGTCGTGTCGGCTAAAACTGCGACTGCAGATGCAATCTTAAGCTATGTCCGTGCAAGAAGAAATTCTCAGGGAAGCGCTAATGTGGAGACGATGTATCAGCTTGTAGATGGAAAAGTGGAAGCACTGGAATTTGCGATCAAGGCGAAGACAAGATACACAGATATACCTCTGAAAGAACTGTCTCTGAAATCTAATAATCTGATTGCCTGTATCGTCAGAAATCGGAAGATCATCTATCCGAGTGGGGATGATTGTATCCGGGTTGGAGACAATGTGATCGTAGTTACTATGGAAAAGCAGATTCAGGATATTGAAGAGATTTTGTTGTAGGTGCAGACATGAATAACAAGATGATTGTATATATTATTGCAAAAATGCTCGGAGTAGAGGGGGCGGTCCTTTTGATTCCGGCATTCGTTGCATTCCTCTATGGGGAAAGCGACGTTATTCAGTTTTTGATCGTCAGTGCGGTTCTTGGCGCTATTTTCTTCATTTTCGGAAGAAAAAGACCGGAAAACAAAGTTATTTACGCGAAAGAGGGACTTGTGATTGTCGGGCTGGCCTGGATTCTCTGGTCTTTATTTGGAGCACTGCCATTTGTGCTGACCGGAAGCATTCCAAGTTATGTGGATGCATTTTTTGAAACCGTGTCCGGATTCACGACAACAGGATCTACTATTCTCACAGATATTGAAGCTCTTCCGAAAGGTGTGGCTTTTTGGAGGAGTCTGACTCACTGGATCGGCGGAATGGGTGTGCTTGTATTCGTTATGATGCTCACTTCTCTGGATGATGAGCATTCCATGCACCTGATGCGTGCGGAAGTACCGGGACCGGAAGCGGATAAACTGGTGCCGAAAGCGAGAGCGACGGCTAGGATCCTTTATTTGATGTATTTTGTGCTTACAGCGGCGGAAGTAGTGTTTTTGATGTTCGGCGGAATGAGTTTTTATGATGCGCTGCTTCATTCATTCAGTACGGCGGGAACCGGAGGATTTTCTAATCGAAATGCCAGTGTGGCGTATTATGACAGTGCCTATATCGACGGTGTGATCACGGTATTTATGATTTTATTTGGAGTAAACTTTAATCTGTATTTCCTGATCCGACTGAAGAATTGGAAAGATGCATTGAAAAATGAAGAACTTCATGCATATCTTGGGATCATTGCAGGAGCGGTTGCGATCGTAACTGTTAATATTCTCGGCATTTATGGAAATATCGTGCATGCATTCCGGTATGCGTCGTTTCAGGTTGCGTCTGTGATCACGACAACGGGATTTTGTACAGCGGATTTTAACCTGTGGCCCGAATTGTCCAAGGTTGTATTATTAGGGATCATGGTGATCGGAGCGTGTGCCGGATCTACCGGAGGCGGAATCAAAGTATCTCGTTTTTTGATCCTTGTGAAAAGTATCAAGCAGGAAGTAAGAAGAATGCTGCATCCGAAAGCAGTAACGATCGTAAAGATCAATGGAAAACGTGTGGGGAATGATACGATACGGAGCGTTTACATCTATTTTATCAGCTACATTCTTGTGATGATGGTGTCAATCCTGCTTGTTTCGATCAATAATTTTGATTTTGCCACAACATTCAGTTCGGTACTGACAACACTAAATAATGTCGGACCGGGAATTTCCATGGTGGGACCGGTGGAAAATTTCCATATGTTCTCGCCGTTGTCAAAACTTGTATTTTGCATGGATATGTTGTTGGGACGTTTGGAAATCTTCCCATATCTGCTTTTGATGTCACCGGAACTTTGGAGACGCAGATTTTAGGGTGGTTTATCATAAATGGAAAGAGGTGGAAAAGGACGGCACAGATACAGAAGAGGGGGAAAACAGCAGATTTGTAAAAAGAAAGGGACAAAGTATGAAAAAAGGAAAAATGAAGCTGGTCGCAGTGATCGCGGCTCTGGTATTTGCGGCAGTGTATTACTATGTGGCACTTCCGGCAGTGAATATCCATTCCTCGGATCTGTGGATGTTTATGATCATTGTCGTGCTGATCGTGGCGGCAGTGTATCTCGGAAAGAAGAAACCAACACGTTTTGAATTAAAGAGGCTGAAAGGATTTAAAGTGATCGTGGCAGCCGGTGTTTTGGTTGTGGGAGCATATTTGATCGGAAGTCTGTTGTCTTCACCGATCATCAATGCAAAAAAATACCAGCAGCTTTTAAAGGTGGAAGAGGGAGAATTTACAAAAGATATTGAAGAACTATCGTTTGATCAGATCCCTCTTCTGGATAAAGATTCTGCAACACTTCTTGGAAATCGTAAAATGGGAAGCATGGTAGATATGGTTTCTCAGTTTGAAGTGGATGAATTATATAGTCAGATCAACTATCAGGATCAGCCGGTGAGAGTATCACCGCTTCGTTATGCGAATCTGATCAAATGGTTTACGAACCAGAAAGATGGAATTCCGGCATATGTAAAGATTGATATGGCGACACAGAATACTGAGTTGGTGAAGCTTAAAGAGGGAATGAAATATACGACAAGCGATCATTTTAACCGGAATATTTATCGTCATCTTCGTTTTAAATATCCGACTTATATTTTTGATGATCTGAGTTTTGAAATTGATGAAGAGGGTGTACCGTACTGGGTATGTCCGGTGAAGAAGTATAATATCGGTCTGTTTGGCGGTGTGACCGTGGGCAGAGTTGTACTTTGCAATGCTGTTACGGGAGAAACAGAAGATTATGCGATCGATGAAGTTCCGGAATGGATCGACCATGCATATTCGGCTGATCTGCTGGTACAGTTGTATGACTATTACGGAACATTAAAACATGGATATTTCAATAGTATTCTGGGGCAGAAAGACTGTCTGATCACTACAAATGGATATAACTATCTTGCGATCGACGATGATGTTTGGGTATATACAGGCGTAACATCTGTAAGCGGAGACCAGTCAAATGTTGGATTTGTATTGATGAACCAGCGTACAATGGAAACGAAATTCTATGCGATCGAAGGTGCAACCGAGGCGTCCGCAATGTCTTCAGCGGAAGGTCAGGTGCAGAATCTGAAATATGTGGCTACATTCCCGCTTCTGTTAAATATTTCCGGAGAGCCGACATATTTTATCGCACTGAAAGATGATGCAGGGCTGGTGAAAAAGTATGCAATGGTAAATGTGCAGAAATATCAGATCGTTGCGATTGGAGATACGGTCAGTGAATGTGAGGAAGTTTATACGGAACTGATGTACCAAAACGGAATTAAAGTGGATGAGCCGGATAACCGGGAAGTTGAGACGATGACTGCAAAGATTTCCAAGATCGCTCAAGGTGTCATAGAGGGAAATTCTCACTATTATATTATGCTGGAAGGATCGGAAGATATTTTTGACGTGTCAGTGGTAGATTTCATCGATATTATCAAATATGATGTCGGCGATGAAGTGACTGTCGAATATAAGAAAGATGAAAAAGCGAATACAGTACTTTCTTTGAATGGAAGCAGTCCGAATAGAAGTGCTTCCAAAGGAGAGGCTGCTGAAGCAGATACAGGGGAAAACAGTCAGAGTGAAAATGATTCGGATACAGAAAATCCAGAGGAATAGAATCTGAAACAGAGCAACTCTCAGAGTGAAGAGTAGAGTAAAAAAGAAAGAAAAATCAGAGAAAGAGAGCAGTAACTTCAAGAAAGAAGAATGCTGTTCTCTTTTTTTGATTTTTATGAAAATGTATTTACTGTGTTAGAAATAGAATGAAGAGAGTCTCTTTATCCGAAATAATCAAATAAACTCGGCAACAGAAGAAAAATGCGACAATTATTCCGTTTAAAACCGGGAAATCCTATTATTGTCTGAATTGCATGAAATAAATAAAAAACAAGAAAAACGTTGACAATTAATGGAGACGATGGTAAGATAGTCTTCGTCGCTGAGGGGACAGGAACAAAACAAAAAAGATTTGCAGACCGGGGCTTGGCTGCCGCTGGGATACAAAGGGGATGTTTCGTTCTGGAAACCGTAAGTACAGAGGAGTACAGAAGATGTGATCCTGGATCATCCGGCGGCAAACATCGAGGCTGAATGAAAGAACTTGAAAAAAGTTGTTGACAAACAGGAAACGATGTGATAGTCTATTAAAGCTGTTGCTTGAACAGATAGCAAAAACAAAGAACCTTGATAACTGAACAATAGACAACAGATCCTTGAAAATTTCTTAAGAGAAGATTTTTAAGAACGGTTTGAAACAAACCAAACAGTAAAAAAGGAAAAGAATTGCTAGCAGCGATTCTTGACCAAGACAAACAAGAAGCTCTGACAGTTCTAAGTTCGGGAATACCTCACTAAGAACATGCGGAGCGCAAACGAACGTAGGATTTGAAAAGACCAAATCCAAGTTCTTTATGCGAGAGTTTGATCCTGGCTCAGGATGAACGCTGGCGGCGTGCTTAACACATGCAAGTCGAACGAAGCACTTTACCGG